>NZ_JAGJEC010000001.1 GCF_018100785.1 Maribacter sp. MMG018
GCGGAAATAACTATAGCTAACAATGCCTAAACGTAATGCTGACTTTTGGGCTAAATCGAATGGTCTCTGTATATTTATGAAGTCGCTAAATCTTATGGATTTAGCTTTGGAACAAAAAAAAGAAAAAGCAAAACAATAAGCTTTAGCTACGTCGGTAGCCGGAAACGAAAAGTTTCCTTGCCTCCGCACTACGCTTAGCCGAGCCGTTGGCAATAATTAGAAGAAATGAGTATTTGGAATAGTATAAAAACAATGGACAAGCGATTTTCCTGGTCATTTCTAGGGACGTTGATTGGCATAATTGGAATCGGATATGGTATTTATGCCGACTTTTTTAAAGAAGAAAAACCTGAACTAGTTTTTGATATACTGTCAAATACACAAGTTTTAGATTTAAAAGAAGATGTATCTGAATTACAAATTCATTACAAACATCAGGATTTAAAAAAGTCCAAAAAGTCATTAGTTCTTATTACTGTTAGGGTAAGTAATAAAGGTAACGCGCCTATCACTGAAAATGATTATTACAGTAAAACTCCTTTTGGCTTTAAAATAACAAGAGGAAATATTGCTGAACCACCATCTTTGATAAACTCCTCCCGAAAGTTCTTTGAGAACAATGTGAAGTTTAGCATTGATTCACTTAATAATATTTTCATAGATAAAGTACCAATTGACTATGATGAATATTTCACTGTGAAAATTCTCACTATTTGCAATAATGGAGAGTTACCGGATATTACACCTTTTGGAGAAATTTCAGGTTTGAGAGGTGAGATTTACACTGTTAGATCATATGAGTCCGAAAAGAAAGAAGAATTAAGCTTTTGGAATAAGTTAACTTTCGGAACATTTGGGATACACGTTGCTCGATTTTTCTACTATTTATTCTGCATAGCTCTTGTAAGTATATGCATTGGTATCCCTACTTCTAAGATTTCCGATTATATTGAAAACAAAAAGAAAGAGAAAGCAATTGCGAAGTACAAAAAAGGGGTGAAACTTAAATTAAGTCAATATTCAGAAACTATCTTCAACTTTTATAAAAGATTTGGAGAATCTCAAATTAGTTGGTTGTTAAAAACATTAAATGACCAGAAAATATTAGAGGAATACCTTATTTATATGGAGAATAAGAAAAAAGAAAATTCTCTTATGAATGATTATTTGAGTTCCAGACCAAGACATCAAGATGATATTGAAATTACACGAATACAATATCTTGGTTCTATTCATGCAATTCTAAACACATTAATTGAAGAAAAAATAATTGACCAAGAGAATAATAATGAGGTGAAACCTGATTTCTTAAAAGAATTAGAAGAATTTAATTATTATCTAAATCTAAAATAACTATTGCCAACAATGGGTATAAAAACATAGGGCGGACTGTGGTTTTCGCAAGTTTTCGGCACTTAGCAAACTCGGTTTCGGGTGGACAGTTAAGTGCTTCGAAATGCCCTACGTTTCATACCCAAGACCGTTACCAGCAATATTGAAATGATGACAAACTTAAATGACATAATTAAAACAATTCAAAAGCAAAATCAAACGATGCAAGGTGCATTTGGATTGTCTTCACTTCAGGGGATAGCTTCTGCAATAGAAAAACAAAATAAAGCACAGTTCAATTTCTCATCATTAACTGGACTGACAGATATTGCGAAGACAATATCCCAACAAATGAAACAAATCAATACATCGTCAATAAATGCAGGAAATAGTATTCAAGCACATTTGGATGCAACTAAATATCCTAAAAATCATTCGGCACTATTTGGATTGACTTCTACACTTGCTGAAATTGCAAAAAAAAATCAATTAGTTTCGGATAGTCTTTCAGGTTTTGCCACAAGTCAACTACTCCTTTCTAATAATTTATCAGCAATTGCTAAAACATTGAGTCAATCTCATTTAAATAGTTTTAATAGTTTAGATATTGCTTTACAAGGTATCTCTAAAACTTATTTGAGAAATATAGCTTTAACAAGAGATTGGGATGATATTTCTATTGCAGAAGAAGCAAATGAGACTATTGCAAATATTGCAGACGGTTTATTAGATAATATAGAACAAATTACAGCTCAAGACCTTGAGAATTTTAAAAATTCAATAGTTTCTGAACTATTCGGATTACTAGGAAAAACAAAAACTGACAAGGCTCGACAGTTGATTTTTGAAATAATAGCAATTATTAGCTTTCTTTTAATATTCTACAATCCTTTTGTTATTCCAACCGATAAAACTAACACAGAAATAACTAAAGAAATTAAACTAGATATTGAAAAGTTAAACCAAGATTTATCGAAAAAAATAGAATTAGAACTTAATAAACTTAATAAAACAAGAACAGCAAGGACAAACGTAAATTTACGTTATGCAGATAAGAAAAACTCAAAAATAATTGGACTTGTAAAATCTGGACAACAAGTAACAGTCATTGAGATAAGACATAAATATCTTCTCATTTCATATATTGATATGGAGACATCAGAACCGAAATCTGGATTTGTCGTTAAAAAATATTTCAATATAGATAAGTAAAAATACAGCTGGTAACAATGTATAAAAATAATAGCCGTTTCATCAGTAAATTCAAAGGTTGTAGCCCGCTTCAACCTTTGTGTAACTTGACAGGAATAAAGCCCGCAATCGGCTACTATTCTTATACTAAACGTTGTGGGTAATTTAAATTGACTCTTTTGAAAGAATTTAGAAATGCAATTTTAATAATCGCTTCTATAATCGTTATAATCCTAAAACTGCATTATTACTACTATCATTTTATATATCCTCTGATTTTAGTAGCCCTGTTTTATGTCTACGAAATAAGAAATGAACAAAATGGATTACTAAAATCAATTTCCATAATATTTGTATCTCTTAATATAATAGTTACTGTTTTACCAGATGCATTGATTTACAAAACATTATTTAGCAATTGGCATTACTGGTCTGAAAAGGAATTGAGTATAGAGCATTTTAAGGGCGAACCTATGGAAGATTTGAATGCTACTGCAGCTGTTTATCCATCGATTATTGGAAAATTCAGCAAAGTATATAATTTTCCTTCATCAATTATTTTCACCGCTGACAACAGTAAAAATTCATGGATTAAAAAGGAATTGTTTAAGGAAAAGGATAGCAATACTTTAAAAAAGCTTCTCAGGCATGAAAAAAGACATTTGGACTTGACAGAGGTTTATAGAAGAAAAGCTATGGACAGTATTGAAAACCTAAGATTTCCTTCGATAGAAGAAAAATACAAAGTAATCGAATATTATTACAAGATTTCCGATTCGATTAATGATGTGTTTGACTTGGAAACAGAACATGGAATAAATCCTATTGGAAATAAAAAGTGGGCCAACTATTTGGACACTCAACTTGGACTCAAATAAAAACTACCCACAACACGGTATATAATTAATTGCGGTCGGATTTCCCAATTGGAAATCCTTGCAATCAATTATCTTTATAGTCAGGCGGACATTTTCCGTTGGAAAAGTCCGCAACTAATCATACACGAACCGTTGCCCACAATATGAACAAACCTTTGAGAAATAAACTAACACTTGGATTTTTATTAATCGGAATTACCGTTTTTGGACAAGATTTTGGATTTGATATTCATAATACTTCGTTGAAAGAATATATCCAAATGGAAGAAAAATTAGGTAGCGAAAGAATACCAACAACTTCAAACCACGTCTCTTTTAGCGGAGAAGCTCAACCGATTAAATTTCAACGGAAAGAAAAAATAATTCCTGACTTAATATCCTATTTCTATTTCAAAGACAAAGACTCTTCAATGACCAAAGTACTTTACGAATGGGATGTTAGGCATTTTAAAAAAACTAACGAACTGAATGTAAAGCAATCGAAGAAATTCCAGAAAACTCTCATTCGAAAATTTAATGAATTAGAACAAAAGTTAACTGAACTTTATGGCAAACCTCAATCCAAAGGAGACTTATCTGACTTAAAGCGAGCTAATGAAAAAGGTGGTTTGAAAAAGAATGATAAATGGTTTCCAAATGACAGTACAGAAATTGAGATGTACACAGTTGTTTCTAATTTTTACGAAAAAAGAGGAATGGCAACTACTGCACCAACTCATAGAATTAGACTTTATATTAGAAACAATAAAAAAGAAGAGAAAATTGAACCTAAATTAAGCGAGAAAAAGCTTGACAACTTAAAAGCAATATCGCAAGAATTTATTCAAACTTTAGGAAATAAAGATTTAGTAAAGTCAAAAGAATATTTATCGGAATTAATACTAAAAACTGTAACTGAAGAGCAATTAAACATATTGATTGACAATTTGGACTTTAATAGAGAAACGGAATTAATTTATAGCGGAATCCAAGCTGGACTTGATGGAAGTGTTTTTACTATGCTTCAATTTAAATATAAAGATGATATTTCAAATCCACCGAATGAATTAATTAAAATAATATTTGATGACAAAGATAAAGTTGTTGGAATACAGCCAATCAAGTTACAAGGAAAAGTAACGGATTAAAAATACTGTGGGCAACAACGTGTATAAAACATAGCTAATAAAGGCTTTCCGAGAGGTTTGTGTTTATTTGCTAAGACCGCCAAATTTTTAAATTTGGCTTTTTGAGAGAAATAAAATAAAAAGAAAATTTAAAAATTCGGCTTGTGTACAATACGAAGTTCCGTGTGTATTTGCACGCTACGTTTCATATACGCACCGTTACCTGTAATTTCACAAAATGAATGAATTAATTGAACATAAGAGTTGGTTTAAACGGAATTGGAAATGGTTCGTGCCTATAATTGTAATTCTTATCTCCATCATCGGATTAACGTCAAATTCAATAGTTGGAGAAAAAATAGCAGGAATGGCAAAAATACATGCGGAATCGTCCCTTTATGATGACGCATTGGAATTAGCAAAAAAAGACGAAAAGGTTATTGCAGTATTAGGAGAATTACAACCTCTCGGTAAGTTAGCAGTAATCGAAGGTTCGCATAAATACTCAAATGATTATAAAACAATTGAACTATCCGTAACGGTTACTGGATCAAAAGGGGATGGAAAAATAAAGAGTAAAATGGACATTTTTGCGGACAAAGTAGATTCTGTATGGATTTACAAAACTATTAATATCCGCATAAAAAAACCTGAGGACCTAAAACAAACGATTGAGGTTATCTCTCAGCCGGAATAAAAACTACAGGTAACAATGCCTATACGCAATGTGGGCTAAGGTGTTTATTCGCTACGTTTGCGTATTTTTATGAGGTCGCAAAATCTTTGGGATTTTGCTTTGGACAAAAAAAATAAAACAAAACCAAAAGATTTGGCTACGCATTGTGGCGCATCGGGAATTGTGTTTCCGCTCCCCCACTACGCATAGCCTAACCGTTGTGCGTCATTAGGAATAGCGTTACTTTGAATAGCTACTAAGAGAAAATAAAATTATGGCAATAGTTAACACCTATTTATATTTTAACGGAAATTGTGAAAAAGCATTTGAATTTTATAAATCTGTTTTTAAAAAGGATTACAAATTTATGGGACGTTACAAAGATGTTCCTGAAGTTGCGAGACAGAATTTTCCAAATTGTGAAGATGAACATATTATGCACATTGGATTACCGATTAGTGATGAAACAATTTTAATGGGAGCCGATATTATTGATGATAGTAGGAAAGAAAAAAATGCTTCTAAATTTTTCTCGCTTTATATCAGTACCGAAAGTAAGGAAGAAGCTGATAGGTTATTTAATTCACTATCAAAAGAAGGAGAAATAAAGCTTCCTATTTCTGACCAGTTTTGGGGTTCATACTATGGAATCTGTATGGATAAATTTGGTGTGAATTGGAAAATTAGTTTTGCTTTTGAAAACAATTGAATATAAATAACGAACGCACAACACTATGTAAAAATGCATTAAAACGCATTTTACATTAAACGTTGGGCGTAATTTGAGAAAACATCATAAATGAAATTAAAAATCCTTTTTACAATTATATTAACTCTCAATGTAGCCATTTCACAAGCGCAGGATTTACTCAGTAAAAAACAGATAACTGAAGACATTGAATTTCTGACAAAGACTTTAAATGAAAAGTCTTCCTATGTTTACCTAAATGAGTATGATTTCAATACCGATTTTGAAAACTATTTAAAAACTTTAAGCGATTCCACCCGACTTGAGAACTTTGGAATGTTTATTACCAATACTTTAGCAAAAATTGGAGACAGACATTCTTCCCTAAGTGGAATAAGAGGTTATGATTTAAAGGAATCGCTGTTTTTACCATTTATTTACGCTCCTTTATATGATAGAGTTGTTGTTTTAAATAAAAATCAAAATAAAGAGTTAGAAATACTCAATCCTAAATTTCCTTATCTCAAAAAAATTGACGGAATTGATATTAATGATTTCCTACAAAAAACACGACCAGAAGACATAAAAGCACCGCAAGAAACCTATTTTACATATGCTGTAAGAGATATTCGAGACATTGAAAAAAATTATATACTTCTCAATAAAACACTTTCTAAAGAAATAGAATTGACACTTTCAGATTCTACTTTCAACAATGACACTATTTTGACTGTTACAACAATTAATAAGTCACAAAGGCAAAGACCTTGGGATGAAAGATTTGAGGTAGATTTTTTTAGAGTAAAAGATGAAGATTATAATAAACCTGTAATAATCGAAAAGCTCTTTAACATAAAAGAAAAAATCGCATATATCAAAATTCCCGAAATGGTTAATAAAGATGAAGCACCTCTTCTTTTTGATAAAGTCAATTCATTTATGCAATCAATCCAAAATGATAGCGAAGCCTTGATTATTGATGTAAGAGCCAACAGTGGCGGAACCCGTGATTTATTGTATGAATTCTCAAAATACTTAATACATCCAGATTCTATATATGTTGTAAATGCTACTAAACAAAGAGGTCCGCTTCCATTACCAGAAGATTATAAAAAAAGTTTAAACAATCGTTTTTTATATACCTTATCCGAATTAGACGATGAAGAACAAAAAAAGGCAACAGAATTTTTAAAAAATTTTAAGCCAATCTATGAATTGGATGAAAACAAATACAGCGAATATTATTTTGGATTGTTGAATGGAAAGAAGTTAGGTAAAACAACTTTTCACTATAACAAACCTGTCTATATTTTAGCCAATGAAAAAACATTTAGTGCAGCATCTGTTTTCGTTTCTGCTTTCAAGGACTTACCAAACATCAAGATTGCAGGAATAACAACAGACGGCTCAAGTGGAAACAGCGAATGGGTTGACTTGCCAAACTCAAAACTATTTGGAAAAATAAGTACAATGGTTTCTTTTCAAAAGAATGGAGAAATTTTGGACGGTTACGGAACAGAACCCGACATAAAAATTGAAAGAGACCTCAATCAGGTTCTTTGGCTATCGGACACGCAACTTGAAAAATTAAAAGAATTGATATTAACGCAAGAATAAAAAACTACGCACAACAATGGCTATAAGTAATTGCTGGGGATTTTCCTACGAAAAATCCACGCATAATTACTATGTTTAGTGTACGGCGGGAAATCCTGCGGATTTCTAACGCCGCAACTAATCATAGCCGAACCGTTAGCCAACATTAAAACCAATAAATGACCAAACGAGATTTTTTTAGAATCATCCTCAAACTATTTGGACTTTATTCTGTTATTCTAACAGTATTTAATTACATCCCATCGAATATTGGATATGTCACTTATCAATTTGAACCAATAGCAATACTCTGGATTTTTGGAGCTACTATTTTGGCAGTTGGACTGTATGTATTATTAATAAGAAAAACAGATAAGATTATCGACTGGCTGAAAATTGATAAGGGATTCGACGATGACAGAATGGAAATCGGAAATTTTAACGCTATCGGAATAGTGAAATTTGCTCTCATTTTAATTTCTGGATTTTTGATCATCGATTATTTGCCCAACTTTCTACATTACACATATTTAGCATTTAAAAGTGAAGTTTCGCCTAATGGACTTAATATGCTCGAAAGTTATGGAAACGAGGGACGAGTGGACTATTTCCAGTGGACAATATCAACATTGAATTTAATATTAGGAATTATACTATTGGTCAATTACAAACGGATTGCCAATTGGATTGAAAAAAGAAATAACGTTGGCTAACAAAACCTATAAACAATACGGGCTTCTGGCTTAACCGAATGGTCTGCGTATATTTATAATGTCGCTAAATTGAAAATTATGCGCCAGCGAAATGTTCAAAATTAGCTTTGGAACAAAAAAAGAAAAAACAAAACAATAAGCTTTAGCTACGTCGGCAGACGGAAACTCGCCAACGCACCAACTCGCCCGCTGCTGTCGCAGACGGCGTACCTCCGCACTACGCTTAGCCCAACCGTTATGACACATTATGAAAAACATCTAGCCTTCACAAAACAATATGAACTTAGAAACATTTTTCTCATCTGAATTGATTCTTGAAAACGAGTCAATTTTAATACGCCCTTTATCCATTAATGATATTGACAAAATAGAATCTATAAGCTATAACAAGGAACTAGGAGAGTTTGGTGCCAGGGTAAAAAGCAGAAATGATTTATTGGATTACTTTGACTTTTGTTTAAACTCAAAAAAAGACAAAGAAATATATCCGCTATTAATTACAAGTAAAGAAAATAATAATCCAATCGGAATCACAATGTTTGGAAATATTAGTTTTCCCAGTAAAAGATTAGAAATAGGATGGACATGGATTGGTCATAAATTTCAAGGAACAGGCATTAATGCGGTTTGTAAAGAACTTTTATTAGATTATTGCTTTGACATTTTAAAACTTAGAAGGGTTGAGTTTAAGATTGATATAAATAACATAAAATCTCAAAAGGCAATCGAAAAGATAGGAGCTGTCAAAGAGGGTCTCTTAAGAAATTACAACATCCAATCATATGGAGAAAGTAAAGGAACTTTTATATATAGCATTCTTAAGGAAGAATGGAAAAAGCCATAGACAATAATATAAAAACGATGAAATCCAAAATATCAATTCATACAGCGATAGCGCTTCTACTATTTCTAACTAATTCTTATGGACAAACAAAAGAAATCGAAATCAAACTTTTTTTGGAAAACTTAAAGCCAAGCAATTTTTCAGGTGCAATTTTGGTAGCACACAACGATAAAATAATAGAGAAAAAGGCTTTTGGACTTGCAAGCATTGAATACGGTATCGAAAATAAATTGGATACCAAGTTCAACATTGCCTCGATTACCAAGATGATTACGGCAGTAGCAACCTTGCAACTTTATGAAAATGAAAAAGTTGGACTAAACGTTCCTATTGGAGAATATTTGCCCAATTATCCAAATAAACTCGTGAGGGATTCGGTAACAATCCATCAGCTACTGACGCACACATCGGGAAACAACAATTTTTATGTGGGCAACTATTTGCAATCAGATAAAATGAAATACAAGACCATATCCGATTTCGTTCCGCTGTTCGCCAATGATACGTTACTTTCCAAACCGGGCACAAAATATGATTATAGTGCTTCCGGCTTTGTTCTCCTAGGTTTGATAATTGAAAAAGTAAGCGGCCAGAATTACTATGACTATGTAAAGGAAAACATTTTCAAACCAGCAGAAATGGAAAATACGGGGGAGTTGGAAATCGATTCAGTCGTACAAAACAAAGCTAGTGGATACACTACTTTTTTTGGCGAAAGCGAGATTCCAAAAAGAAACGAATATTACCTTTCAAAAGCATCGCCCGCAGGATTCCATTATTCAACCGTTGAAGATTTGTTTAAATTCTCGAAAGCCTTGAGAAACGGTAAATTATTGAAAAAATCAACTGCCGAATTAATGTTCGAGCCAAAAGTAAAAGGCTATAACACAAATTTGGGATATGGTATAGATATCGACTTGCGTTATAACCAAACAATTCAAGGGCATAGCGGAGGTTGGTATGGTGTACGAGGGGAACTTATGGATTTTATGAAAGATAACTATACCGTAGTTATTTTATCAAATATTGACGACAATGGGAAAACGGGTGCTTCAGGAGTGGCTGATTTCTTTAAAGAATTGATAGCGGAAAAAGAGACCGAAAAATAACGTAGCATAACAACGGCTATAGCAAATAGGGTAATAAGTGCTTAATTTAAAGGCTTGTGTATATTTGTTAGGTCCCCAAATCTTTTGATTTGGCTTTTAGAAAAACAAGATAAAAACTAAACAATACCCTTTAGCTTCGTCACCAGACGGAAACTGGCCAGCGCGCCAACTCGCCCACTGCTGTCGCAGACGGCGTGCCTCCGCACTACGCTTAGCCGAGCCGTTAGCCATAATTATAAAAAAACATTGAATCCAAGCATTCAGGCAACGATTTTAAAACTTTAAACGTCTATATAAGTAGAGGTTTGAATTATTAAGCCTAAACAATTAATAAAACATCTTTATATGAAAAACTATGTAATTTTATCAATGGCATTTCTGTTTTTAAATTGTATTAAAGCACAAGAAAAGTCAAATATTAAAGAAGTCTTACTTGTTGGGACATTTCATTACAATAATCCTGGTGCAGATGTTGCCAAAACCAAATCTTTTGATATTCTAAAAAAAGAATCACAAAATGAATTGAAAAAAATATCGAAAAATATTAAAGCATATAACCCCACTAAAATATTTGTAGAATGGCCTTATGACGAACAAAAGGAATTAGATTCTCTTTATCAAATTTATACAAAAGGTAATTATTTCAAAAACGATAGTCTTTCGAACTTTTATTTAAAAAATGAAATTTTTCAATTAGCATTCAGAATCGCAAAAGAAAATGACTTAAAAAAAATATACGCAATAGACTATTCCACCTCATTTCCATTTGAAGATGTTATGAAAGAAATTGAAAATAACAACCAATCTGAATTAAAGACAAGGATTGAAAATGGAATTTCCAAATTTACCACTGATTTTGACAATAAAATTGAATCAGGACTTTCACTTACTGAACTTACTTATTTTGTAAATAGTCAAGAAATGCGAAAATTTTCAAATGACTTTCATAATAATTTAATGCTTTTAGCAGGTGGAACAAAAGATTTTTCCGGGCCTTTATTAACATCGGAATGGTTTAAAAGAAATCTATATATGTGGTCGTTAATTCAAAAAAACACAGAAGAATCTGACGAAAGAATTATGGTTTTGGCTGGTTTGAGCCACGTCGCAATGTTTGAATTATTTGTAAGAGAAAATGACAATTGGAAAGTCAAAGAATTAAAGCAAGTTATGGAAAAATAACTATGGCTAACACCGTATATAATTTATTGCTAGTTCTAGCCCACTTACAAAAATCCTCTCGGATATTCTATTCGGTTTTTATTTGTCAACTTAGTTGTTTAACCACGCAACAAACCATATCACCGATCCGTTAGCCATTATTAAACAAACTAAATGAAATTTAAAATAGTTTTTAGCATTTTATTGTTGGTCATTATTATAGGTGGATATTTTATTTTCAATTCTATTAGAGGAGATATTTTAAATAAAAAAGATTTAGGATGGCAACCTTATATGGTTGGAGATGAATTAGTCTTTGAATCAAACTTTGGACAAATAGATAAAATTATAGTTACAGAAATTTATAAATCAGAGCTGCCAGCTATTCCTTTTTCAATTATTCCAAAAGAAGTTATTGAGGTTAGAATTCAAAGAAAACTTATTAAGCTACCTAAAAATAAAGATGATTCATACAATAAATATGATTACAATGAAAAAGGGATTCATAATACATCAACTATCTTATTGACATTAGATGCTAATGATTATTTTGGCGGAAAGAAATATGAAAAAAGTTTAGAATATTGGGTGCCTCTTGGAGTTTCTAAACAAAAAATAAAAGACCTAAATGCACTTTCAGAAAAAAACAGAGAAATCGTACTTAAAGAAAAAAATAAATATTATACAACTTATGAAATTATAAATAAACAATATGGAATCATAAGTTATGGTAGTAATGACAAAAATTGGAATTTGAAAAAATTTATGAGAAACGGCAAAAATATTTATAAAAAAACAATGGCTAATACCCTATAAAATTAATTGCTGGTTTTGGCTTATTTACGAAAGTCCTTGCGGACTTTCTATTCGGTTTTTATTTACTGAATTAGGTATTTAGACTACGCAACTAATCATACACGTAACGTTAGCAATAAAAAAAAGTAAATACGAATTATGCACAAAATGAAAACAATTTATTCGGCAACATTATTAATTATTGGTTTATTTTTTATTCACTCGTGTAGTGAAGATGATAATTGTACAGAACAAACTTGGTATCGAGATGCTGATGGAGATGGATTTGGAGATTCAAATAATGCCATACAATCTTGTACAATGCCAATTGGTTATGTGGATAATGATAATGACTTTGATGACAACAACTCTTCCGCCTACCCAGACGCTATTGAAGTATGTAACGGGATAGATGATAATGGAGACGGAACAATTGACGAAAACCCAACCGATTGTGGCTCTGGACAAGTTTGTGAAAATGGTTCATGTGTAACGGCTATTACCTATTATAAAGATAGTGACGGAGATTCGTTTGGTAATCCAAATGATTCAATTGTAGCTGGTACTACCGCCCCTTTGAACTACGTTATTGATAATACCGATTGTAATGATCAAGATGCATCTATTAACCCTGATGCAGTTGAAAACATCTCTGACGGAGTTGATAATAATTGTAATGGTGATGTTGATGAACTAGACATTCTAGGCAAGAAATGGTTTTTTCAAAGACATGAATCAACAAGTTGTTCGAACGGAGGGTCTCTTGGTGGAGGTGCACCTTATGAATTCAGTTTTTTAGAAGACAATACAGTTGATTTTACAGAACCGGGTAGTCTAACTTCATCTTCATACACTATAACTGAAAATAATTTAACTCTTGAAATGATATATACAACACAAGTTCGAAGATATAAATTTGTTGGAACTTATACCTACTCTGAAAACAATCAGAATTTTACGGGAACCTTTATTTATTACTCTTATGAAGGTTTAGAACCTGACGCTGAAATTCTTTCCAGTTGTGAAGGACCAACCGATATATTTCAATAAGTATTTAAAAGAAGAGATTTAATCTTAAAACGTAAATGTCCGATTATATAATTTTGCAGAAATAGCATACAACATCTATCAAGCGACAGTAAATAAGATTTATTCAAGTAATCTAGTGTCTAAATCTTCTCTACATGTTAACATAAGTATTGCTAACACAAACTATAAAGAATATGGGCTTCTGGCATAATCAGAAGGTTTGCGTATTTTTATAATGACCGCAAAATTGAAAATTACGCACCAGCGAAATATTCAAAATTTGCTTTGGACAGGAAAAAGTAAATCAAAACTAAAAGATTTCGCTGTGTGTGGCAGAAAACAAACATTAGTTTGCCCCCCGTACTGTTCATAGCCACACCGTTGTGCAACATAAAAAAATCATGATAAGATTTAGCCTTTTAATAGTATTATATTCTTTTCTCGTTTCCTGTCAAAATGAGAAAGTGGAAAACAAATTCAAAGGCAAGAATTACCTACAAATTGATAATAATAGAATAGCAGCTGAGTGGGAACCGGTTAAAGGAGTAATGTTCGTATGGCCTCCAGTAATTTCTAAAGAACTCATTATTGAATTTGCAAAGGACACGCACATTTATCTTTATGTAGATGGACAAGAAGGGGAAATTGAAGCCAAAGAATGGTTTAAAAAATGGGAATTAGACCATCAAAATATAACTTTTATTAATCTAAAAACGAATTGGGAAGTCACCCCTAGAGATTGGGGACCAAGTGCTGTTTTTACAAATAAAGGAGAAGTTAAAATTACCGATGGTCAGTATAAATATGGAAGCCCATCTACAGATATGGTTTGCAATGATTCACTTGAATTTCACATAAATAGCAGTACTGGAAAAATTTACAAAAGTATTCATGTAGATACGGCCATAGTAACTATTGGAAATAAAATTGGACTTGAAGTAATTGATGTTCCCTTTGCAAATACTGGAGGCAATGTACTAACTGATGGTTTAGGCACCGCGTTTTCCACGTGTGCTTTACTGACAGAAAATAGATATAATGGTGTAAGCAATAATGAGTTTTTTAGGTTAAACGATTCAATCCTTGGACTCTCAACTTATCATATCATTTCAAATTTTGATGAAATGGGCATCCAACATATTGATTGTCTTCTGAAGCTTATTGATGAAGAAACCATTTTAGTTGCTGAACCACCGGTAGACCATAAATTATATAAAATATATGATAACATTGTTAAGAATGAATTATCGAATTTGAAAACAGTATATAATCGTCCATATACAATTCATAGGATCAAAACCGGAGTTTATTATGAAGATGAAGAAGCTGCTTATCTATCAGCATATACCAATTCGATTATTCTTAACAAGAATGTATATGTTCCATTGTTCGGTATTAAAGAAGATTCTTTAGCGTTAAAAACGTGGAAGTCTATAATGCCTGGCTATACTATCAAAGGATTTGATTATGTATTGGAAGACCAACCGATTAAATCTAAATATCATTTTGAGGGTTTTGATGAATTAGGTGTAAAAACTGGATGGCTGTATGAGGATGCCATCCATTGCCGAACAAAAGCGATATGGGATGAAAACAAAATACTTATATCCGTTAAAAAAGTCTTACCCGAAATTAACGTAAACCAAGAAGCTATTCTTTATGCAACTATTATTGACTATGGAAAAGAAGGCTTGTCCACAAAAGAAGTATTTCTTAACTGGAGGATAAAAGGTCAAACTAATTGGAACAGAATAACAATGGACATGGATAACAACCCCAATCATTGGAAGGCTAAATTTATAGAGGGAAGTGAAGGAATGGAAATAGAGTACTATATAGAAGTAAAAGCGAATACTGGAGAAACTCAAACAAGACCTATAACTGCACCAAAAGGATATTATGAATTTAAATACGTTGCACAACAGAGTATATAAGTAATAGCTTCCAGACGTCAGCTACTACTCATATACATAGACGTTGGCATTAATTATGAAATTGCAACATTCAAAAAAGATTGTCGTCTTTCCAAAACTAAAGAACAATCACATTATGAATAAAATGAAATTTAGTTTAATTGCTATTACAATTGTTGCATTATCATCTTGCCAATCAAATAAGAAAAAAGAAATTACAAACGACTTAAAAGAGAAAGAAACCTCTATTCAACAAAGGGTCGAAAGTAACATTTATAAAATAGACGAAAATAACAAAAATGATTCGACAGCCACGACCATTGAATCAAGAATGGAAGCTCTAAAAATTCCAGGAGTTAGTATAACTGTTTTCGACAACAATAAAATCCTATGGTCAAAAGGTTATGGTAAAAAAAATAAAGAAACAGGAGAAGACGTAAACGAGAACACTCTCTTCCAAGCAGCATCAATTTCTAAACCAATCGCAAGTGTTGCCGCATTTAAATTGATAGAAGAAAACAAAATTTCTCTTAATGAAGATGTTAACTCAAAATTAAAAAGGTGGCAAGTTCCAAATAATGAATTTACCAAAATAGAAAAAGTGACACCAAGTAGAATAATGAGTCATACTTCTGGTTTAGGCACATCTGGCTTTCAAGGCTATAATAAAAAAGATTCAATCCCAACATTAATAGAAATATTACAAGGAAGTGAAATGACAAATTCTGAGCCTGTACGTGTTATTCAAAAGCCCGGAGAATCTGAATTATATTCAGGTGGTGGAATGGAAGTGTTGCAAATGTTAATGGAGGATGTAACTGGAGAAGAATTTGCCCAACTACTAAACATTTTAGTTCTTAAACCAACTGAAATGATTAACAGTTCCTTTGCTTACCCGCTTCCTGAAAAGTTGGGCAGTTTAACAGCTAATGGTTATGATGAAAACGGGAACGTTATAAATGGAGGCTATCGTATCTATCCCGAAAAAGCAGCGGCAGGACTTTGGACCAATCCAACGGATTTAGCCCATTTTATGATAGCGTTGGGGAAATCATATCGAGGAGAAGACAATCGCTTATTAAGTCAAGAATCGGCGAAGACAATGATGACTAGAGTACCAAATGCAGGCGGAATTGGAATAGGTATAGACGGAGAAGGAAAAGCCTTTCGTTTTAGACACACGGGAGGAAACGCAGGATTTGTTTGTTATGCAGTCTCTTTTGCCGACACGGGACGTGGAGCGGTCATTATGACAAACTCGGATAACGGTTTTCCTTTGATTCACGAAATAATAAGAGCCATTTCAAGAGAATATAATTGGCCAGCAATGTGGATGCGTGAGTAAAGAAAAAGAATTGAATCGAAAAAAATAACTAATGCCAACAATGACTATAAGTAATTGCTTTTTATCGCCAACTTCTGAAAATCCTAGCGGATTATCAGTTTGGCGTGTACTTGCAAAGTTAACAGCAAACCCATGCAACTAAGCATAGCCAAACCATTGTAAGCAATTAAAACAAACGTCCTGCTTAAAGAATATTCCATATCAGACATTATAATATCCAATCCAAAAGAAAAATTTTTCTACGTTGGAACTTTTGAGGGAACAGAAGACCCAAATGTAGAATGGCCACATAGGCACGATTTTTATTCACTTGTTTGGTTCAAAAAAAGTACAGGAATCAATGTAATTGACTTTTCGGAATATGAAATCAAACACAACAGGCTTTTCTTGATGCGACCCAAACAGGTTCATAATTGGTCCTATTCCAAAAACTCGAATGGTTATATTATCGTTTTTGACAAGCATTTTTTAAAAGAAACAACAGATTTTGTAGACGACCCTTTTTTTGATTTATCCGACAAAAACACACAATTTCTAAAACCTTTATTTGAAAATCTTATCGAAGAGTTCAATATAAATGACAAATTGAGCGAAAAAACAATCGTGCAAGGAATTCAGTACTTGTTACTTCAACTAAAAAGGTTATCAAATGAAAATCCTAAAAACAAGGAAATCAAACCAAAAACTATTTTAGAGTTTTCAAAGTTAGTATCAGACAATATTTGCGAAAATATTTCTGTAAACGAATATGCGTCAAAATTAAATTTGAGCGTTGATAAACTCAACGAAATCTGCAAAGAAAATTATGGACAAAGTCCTAAAACAATCATTTTGGAAAAGAAAATAACGGAAGCCAAACGATTGCTTTATTTCACTGATCTATCGGTAAAGGAAATCGCATTTCGATTAGGATTTGAGGATAGTTCATATTTTTCAAGAATATTCAAACAGAAAGCAAACCTTTCGCCCACCGAATTTAAAAGTGCCTGAAAATCTGGAAAAAGTCCTGTAAGCAAACTTCTTTCACCCCCTATTTTTGCCTAAAAACAGAATGAAATATCTATCAATTTTAATATTCACTTTATTCATTGCCGTAAGTGCATATGGGCAAACAAAAAATCAAACAAAAATGGACAGTACAAAAACGGAACGATTTGAAAGGGGTTGGAAAAAACTAAAAGAGATTGACGGAGAGGCAGGAAAAAAAGTAATTGAAAGCTTAAAAGGCGTTTCGCCAGATTTAGCAAAATACACAATTGAATATCCTTTTGGAGATGTTTACAGCCGAGAAACCACTTTGAACAACCGAACAAAGGAAATTGCCGTTGTTGCAGCTTTAGCTGCAATGGGAAATGCAAGACCTCAATTAAAAGTACACATCAACGCCGCTTTGAATGTAGGAGTGACCGAAGAAGAATTGTCCGAAATTATGATTTTAATGTCGGTTTATGCAGGATTTCCTTCTGCTCTGAACGGAACTTTGGCATTGAAAGAGGTCATAGAGGAAAGAAAAATAAAAAAATAACTGCTTACAACATTATATATAAGCCGCAATAAGAAAAACCAGATTACCGAATGAGTGACACGTATTTCTGTTTCAGTGATGAAAACGGTGACTACAAAAGGGATATGACACCTAAACAGTTACGTAGACCTCCATTTTACGTTCGTACTACACTAATAATGAACGCAGAAACATGATTTTTTGTTTTTGCAAAAAACCAAAACGAAAGTTTGAGGTTTTGGAAAAAAAACAATGGACTAGGGGCATTGGGGATTTTGAAAGCCACAAATACCAATTAAGATAACGCCAATGTACCTTACCATCTCAGTGCAGAAAATGGGCAGTACCTACAACTGCAGTGTGGGGAACTATGTGGAATCCTATCTTGGATAAAGGCCCATGCCAAAGAAAAGGACATGGCCTTTAAATTACTAAAGACATTGGCTACTGAAATCAATGGAGTAGGTTGCGCCCTATCATGTTCTTGCTTTACGCTTATCTGCCGGAACGCTACAAGAACCTATAGGATCCATGTTCAAAAGTTATAGATGAGATTTGGTTAAGTTCCAGAATTTATTGATTTCATGTTACGAAACAAATAAACATCCTGCCCTTGCAAATATTTATTCAAGCATTACGTATATAAATTGATCGTAGTCCACCACCAAGAAAATTACGCTTATATTTTCTGAAGGAGATTAAAAACCCGTATTTTGTTTTAAGTCAAACCTTTCAGCCAATAAGAAAATGAGCAAACCATACGTATTAAATTTTTTATTATTTTGATTATGCATCTCTTATGTAAAATAGCCAACATAGGGATCAATAGAATTACGTCGATTTTTTGGAATCAAAATTCTCCTATCCAAACTTTTATTCTCATTTTTTTGCTAATCACAAGCACAGTAAGGGCACAGGACATTAAAATAGACAGCTTACAGAAAGAATTGGCATTTCATACCAAAAAAGACACTGCAAAAGTTAATTTGTTAATAGAGCTTTCTAAAAGTTATTCTACATCAGATATAAACCGATCCAACGAAAAAGCTCAAGAAGCCTATGATTTGGCCAAAGAGCTTAATTACAAAAAGGGAGCTGCAAACAGTCTACTAAGATTAAGCAACAATGCCTTAAAAAACGGTGAACGAGACAATGCCGAAAACTATACGCTTAAAGCCTTCGAAATATGTAAGGAACTGAAGGACCCGGATTGTATTTATGCTTCCTATACATCTTTGGGAAAAATAGCATACTTAAACGGTAAATTTGATAAGGCTGCCGACTTTTATAATACAGTACTTGAACTAAGCATTAAAAATGGTGACTCATTAGTTCAGGCAAATATGTATAATCAAATTGGAACCTCCAGGTACAGAAAAGGAAATTTTGATGAAGCTATCGACCTGTTTAAAAAGGCAGCTGATATAAGTGAACAATTAGGTGAGGAAAAATTAAACTTGGACATTTTAAACAACATTGGTGCTATTTGCCTTAATCAAGGTAGATATACAGAAGCCCTAACTTATTTTAATAAGTGTTTGAGCATACATATTGCAAATGATGAAAAGGAAGATATTGCCGTTTCTTCTTATAACATAAGTGCGGTTTATTATGAATTGAAACAGTACGACAAAACACTAGATTATCTAGATATTGCACTAAATATTTATAGGGAATTAGATGATAAGAAACAGATTTCCAGAACATTGATCAACAAGGGTGCGGTTTATGCAGATTTAAAAGATTTTGAAAACGCCCTGTTGTATATGACAAAATCTATAAACCTTAGCAAAGAAATCAATGATAAAACAGAATTAAGTGGGGGTTATTTTCAACTTGGGGATTTGTACTTTTTAATGGATCAACCTAAAAATGCCTTAAAACATTATAAAGCTTGTTTAGAGATAAGTGAATCGATTGAGGATAAGATCTATAGCTGCCATGCCCATATTGGATTGGCAAAAACTTATGTTTCGCTCAAAGATTATTCCAATGCTCTAATACACGCCGAGAACGGAAAAAAAATAGCAAATGAACTAGAACTTCTGCCTCAGCAAATATTGGTATACAAAACAATGGCAACCATATATAAAGCAAAGGGGAACTATAAAAAAGCCCTTGAAAGTCATCAGCAATTCAAATTATTGAACGACAGCCTTTTTAACAAAGAAAATATCGAAAAAATTGCCCAGTTGGAATACGAATACAAATACAAGCAGGCATTGGATTCTGCTAGTATTCGCGAATTAAAACTTACCAAAACGGTAATGAGCACTTCACAAGACCTTGCAAAGACCAAACAAAATTACCTTTGGGCCGTTATCGGCATTTTGGTTATCTCTATCCTGTCAGGTTCTTTGGTATTCTATCAAAAATACAAGAACGTTAAAGTAAAAAACCAAAATATTATTACCGAACAAAGGTTATTGCGCTCGCAAATGACTCCACATTTTATATTTAATTCACTTTCAGTCTTGCAGGGCATGATCTTGAACAAAGAAGAGAAAAAATCAATTACCTATCTATCAAAGTTCTCGAAACTACTACGACTTGTTCTAGAAAATTCAAGGGACAAAATAGTTCCCCTCATTCAAGAATTGGATGCCATAGACAATTATATGATCTTACAAAATATGGATGCCAATTCACCTTATGACTATAGTTTAGTGGTGGATGAAAACATAAATATCAATCTCTTTTTGGTTCCTCCCATGCTCATTCAGCCCTTTATTGAAAATGCTATAGAACATGCTTTTTCTACTAATCAAGAACATCGGGAAATAGAGGTTCACCTCTCTTTTAAGGACAAAAAACTAAGCTGTGCCATAACGGACAATGGTATTGGAATCGATGCCATTTCAAATAAAACCAATACCAAAAAGAAATCGTTGGCCACCACCATTACCAGTGAGCGGCTAAACCTTTTGGCCAAAGATTTCAACATGCCAGGATCCGTATTTGTCGAGGATAGAAAAAAATATAATGAGCAAGGAACCAAAGTTACTTTGATCATTCCCTATAAAATAATAAAGAATTCATGAAAGCACTTATCGTTGAGGACAAAGCCTATATTAGAAAAGGCTTGATAAATCTTTTGGAAACGGTTGAAACCAATATAGAAATCATAGGTGAATGTGCTACGGTCAAGGAGGCCGTTGTGGTCTCTAATGCCTGTAAACCAGAATTGATATTTCTGGACATAAATCTCACAGACGGTACTGGATTCGACTTTCTCGACCAAACCGAGCACCTTAGCTTCAAAACCATATTCATTACCGCCTATGAAGAATATGCTTTGAAGGCACTTAAGGCTGGTGCCGTAGATTATCTTTTAAAACCTGTTGACGTTGAAGAATTGGATTTGGCCTTAAAAAAGATAAAGACCTTACCTATTACCGAACAAAAAGAGCAAATAAATACGGCAAAAAAAGTTTGGTATCAAGATGATGCTACTTTGGTTCTTTCGCTCAGCGACAGTTTTCAGGTCATAAACCTGCAAGAATTATTGTACTGCGAATCCGACAAGGGGTATACGACATTCTACTTGGCCAATAATAAAAAATACGTGGCTTCCAAACCATTAAAGGAATACGAGGAGAAACTTGAAAAAGTCAATTTCACCCGGCCCCACCAGTCTTTCATGGTAAACTTGAAATTCATAGACAAATACGATAAGTCGGGCGTCATCTATTTAAAGAATGGTCAAAAAATTCCTGTCTCCTCCCGAAAAAAGGAAGCTTTTGTAACCACTTTTTTGAAATACAATAGTCATTGAGAACTATTGCCCCAATGATCAAGATTACCGGAAATAGCTATCTCTTCAAAAACGCATATTTCCTTACTTCGCACGAATAATGATTCCCGGCTCACGAAAATAGATTGGCTATTTCATAGGAAATGCCATTGACCCATCTTTACCCTGACCAAACCATTTCTTACTTAAGCCCGCTTCGAAAATCACACTTTTCCAATGGTGCTTATCAAGAAATATTAAAATCAAATCTTAATGGAAAACATCAAATCCAAACTAGGCCAAGGAGGCCTTGTACTTGCAGCTATGGGCCTAATTTCTGCCCTTTTGTCAATTTTTAATTACAACATCAGATTACTTGCTTGGATAGATAGCTGGGGCAGTACCACGGGATGGGTGCTCAGGATAGTATTGATTCTAGCAGGTGGCGCGCTGTTTTTTCTATTTGGAAAAGCAGAAGAGTAAGAGTCAATCAACATAAAAAAAGTATAAAAATGAAAATACAGTTGATAATTTTAATGATAGCGATAACACTGGTTTCCTGTGGAGGAGACACGACAAAACTACCTGCCAACGCCGATGGCTTTGCGGGCATTGAGAAAGAACTGAAAAGTGAATTTGGGGATAGTGCCTACTATACGGATTTGACTATCATTTACAATGAAACCATCGGTAATAGCATTTCGACCACGGTAACCGATGCCCCTGAATCGTTAAAAATGGGGCAATGGACCTACTCATTGGGCAACTGGAACCAAACTTCCGAAGTAACCTTGGAAATACCAGAGGGTACCAAGGCGGCAGATTTTATGTTTCAATTGGGTGAAAAAATCAGTCTTGGGAAATTAGGAGAACTCGTTGAAAAATCGAGTGAGCAATTAAAGGCGGAGAAAGACATCGAGAACCCCCGACTTGAAATGGCTTTTGTCAAATACCCAAAGAACGGTGATGTGAGTGATGCCCAATACATCGTAAAACTGCAGCCTGAAAATGGGGGGACTTCTTTTACTTTTTCATACAAAATGGACGGTTCATTAATTGAAATGGACTACTAAAATTCCGAACCTATTCCTCAATTAAATTAATTTAACCAAAACAATCATGAACAATAAACTTAAAACTATTTACTTGGCCGTAAGTGTACTTTTTCTATGTGTTGCCTGCAACAATGATGATGATGGAGCTGTAACCGTAACACTGTCGGATTTAGAGGTAACCCTAGATGAAAATCCCCAAGAAGGTGATCCCGTGGGCACCGTACAAACCGATGTTTCCACCACAAATTTTAATATCGTCTCACAAGCACCTGCGGGAGCTTTGAATATTGACGGTTCTACTGGTGAACTTACTGTAGCCAATGCGACCTTATTCGATTTCGAGACTCATCCTACGATTACGGCAACCGTTACCGCGGACAATGCTGAAAATTCAGCAAGCATTACCATAAACTTGAATAATGTGAATGAGGTTTCCGCTCAGAATTTAGAGGTGACCATAGATGAAAATCCTGCCGAAGGGCAAGTTATAGGCAGTCTTCAGACCATTGGCAATGCTTCGGGCTTTGCCATTACGTCCCAGACACCGAGCGGTGCTATGGATATTGATTTCAATTCGGGCGAACTTACCGTATTGGATGCTTCGCTATTCGACTTTGAAACCAATCCTGTACTGACAGCGACCGTTTCTATTGAAGATGCAGATAATCCGGTAACCGTTACGGTGAACCTTGAGAATGTAATTGAAGTAACGGCCCAAGACCTTACGGTCTCCATTGATGAAAATCCAACGGACGGACAGGTTTTAGGAACGGTACAGGCCAACAGCAATAGTACTTTAGCGTTTTCATTTACCTCGCAATCACCCATGGGCGCCATGACCATTGATGCCGCTTCGGGAGAATTAACGGTAATTGACCCCAACCTATTCGATTTTGAGACCAACCCCGTGATTACAGCTGAGATTTCAGTGACAGATGGTGCAGAAACAGCTACGGCCACGGCCACCATCAATCTAAACGATGTAGACGAAGTATCTGCCACAAATACGGATTTGACCATAGATGAAAACCCTTCCAATGGCGATGTTGTGGGAACCATACAGGCCAGTGGTTCCAATTTAATATATACCATTACGTTCCAGAATCCAGCTGGTGCATTTACGATAGATCAGAATACAGGTGAATTGTCCGTAGCGGATGAAACCCTTTTCGATTTTGAAACCAACCCCAATATGTTGGCCACCATTTCGGTAAGCAATGGTACCGAAACAGTTTCCGCCAATGCGTTCGTAGAACTTAATGACTTGAACGAGATTGGGGAATTCAAGTATGGTGGTGTTATTTTTTGGATAGACCCTGCAAGTAACAATAGTGAAGGCTTGGTTTGTGCAATTTCAGGTCTAACCGTTAACGCCTGGGGTTGTTCAGGTATACTAACAGGGGCTTCTGGAAGTGGTATCGGAACAGGAGAAACCAATTCTGAGGCAATTATTGCCGCAGGTTGTATTCCATCTGCCGCATTAACTATTTCCAATTTGGATTGGAATGGTTATGATGATTGGTTTTTACCAAGTGTGGATGAATTCAATGAAATAGCGATAAACTACGACGATTACATTGCACCGACGATACTCGCCAATGGAGGAAGCGCCCTTTTTAGTACAGTATGGACTTCTACAGAAGTTAATGCAAATGATGCTTATATAGCTTTTTTAGGGGGTAGTGCTCCCATAGCCCTTCCTAAAAATACTGCAAATTTCACCGTATTGCCAATCCGGTCTTTTACCGACTTTTAAAAACAAAGCACCGCCACAGATGGTCAAAACCATCTGTGGCTTTTTATTTATAACCAAAATCATACAACCAATGGAGAACTTAATTCAAATAAAACAACCATACAATTCTTTAGAGGAACTCTATGAAGTCTTAAAAAAAGAATCCGGTTTTGAGTGTTCAAAAGAATATGATGTTTGGGAACATCGTACGGACACCAGCGGACAAATGGCACAATGTATTGTACTTAAAAAAAGTGGCATGCACGCTGTTAAGTTACTTTTTGTGAATGAAAACACGGTGAAAGTAAACCATATCATTCCCAATAAACTAATGCACGCCTATTTCGGAAAAAGTGTAAAGGCTCGCAGAAGCATCTTAGAAGTGATTACCGGAGCCATAAAACAGGCCGTCTTGGTAAAATCGCAGCAGCAAGCCTTTGAGGAATTGGAGGGCAAAATTAAAAGTTTAGCGGCCTAAAATTAATAATGTAATCCAATTAATCACATAACAATAATGGATAAAAGCAACAAGTATTTTCCACCAATACATCCTAAAAAATCATCGACAAGGCAGGATGAAAAATGGGACGAGGCAGTAGCTCTTTTTAACAGTAAACAATATAACGAGGTAGTGCCTACCCTATTGGATTATGTCGGGAATCATCTTTCCGGCAAAAAAAAAGGTGACACCTACGAAATACCCCATGGGTCGGTAGTGGTATCCATTACCCAAACAACTGATGAACTGTTGATCAAATGTCCTTTTTTGAACATAAAAAATGCCAAAAAAGTACCCATGATGCGAAAATTGGCAGAACTCAGAATGTATCCGCTCAATTTGACCAATATAGTCTTGGACAATCATTTGGTGTATTTTTCTTTTTCATGTCCAATAAGTCTTTGTGAACCGTACAAAATCTATGGGGTGCTTCGGGAAATATGCTATTACGCAGATAGCTATGACGACGAGTTTATAGAAAAATTTGGTGCAGCCCACATACAAGAGCCAAAAACAACCCCTTTTCCAGAAAACAGTAAACAGGAAGCTTACGATAATTATCTAAAAATTTTGGACGATGGCCTACAACGATTTGACCGGTACATGGAAAAACGGCATGGAAACAATGCATGGTACATGTTGAACATCACCTTAAAAAAGATAGAGTTTCATGCAGAGCCCCAAGGGTATGTACGTACCCTATTGGAAAAGGCGATAGACGGACTTTTTGATGGTAGGCTACCATTTCATGACCGATTGCTGAATGGAAAATCGGCCTTGGAAAAATTGAAAGAACTCCCTAAGGAGCAATTCATGGCCGACCTCTATCAGACAGAAACCTTTATTCCCTATAAATACAGCGGAAAAAAGGAAAACATCAGAGAAAATTGGCAAGAAAATTATGAAGAAGCGCAGGAAATGATCGCCAACTCCAGATTCGAGGATGCTTCCAATCTTATACAGTCCTGTTTTTACAATATGTTCTTTTACAATTTGGTAAACGAAGAAATCAGCAAACCCATCACCGACGCCCTATCACAAGCTAGTGATTTGCCATGGAGCCAAGCGGCCCCCATCCTTTTAAAGGGTATGCAAGACATCATGGAAGATACCTTTATGGATGCCGATTACGGTATGGACCTTACAAAACTGATGGGCGAACAAATGCAACAATCTATGGCGGCCATGCAAAAGATCATGGCAAACTTTAAAACCAATTAAGCAAGGAATCATGAAGAATATAGAAAGTTCGGTATTTAAGATAAATACTGCAAACGGCACGGGCACAGGTTTTTACAATAAAGAAAATGATATTATCATCACAAACTACCACGTGGTGGCGGGTTGTCATACCGTTAGCCTGGAAGGGAAAGATAAAAACAGGTACTTGACCCAAGTGCTTTATGTAAATCCGGGAAAGGACATTGCGTTTTTGCGAGCTAACGACCTTCCAAAACCTATTGAAACGGTGGTAATTGAACATCGGACAGAATCAAAATCAAGAGACAAGGTGATTGTCTTGGGCTATCCTTACGGTATGCCATTTACAGTTACCGAAGGTATTGTTTCAAATCCACGCCAAAGTATAGGAGGCAACTATTATATTCAAACGGACGCCGCCATCAATCCAGGAAATAGCGGTGGGCCGGTAATCAATGAAAAAGGGGAGTTAATGGGGATTGTGACCTCAAAATTTTCCGATGCCGACAACATGGGTTTTGCCATTCCCATGGAAACCCTTCGGGAAGAATTAACGATAGTCAATGATATGTCGGATGCCTTTACCCTTGGTTGTTCCAACTGTGGGGGACTTATTGAAGAAAAGACCGATTACTGCCCCAATTGTGGCACACTTGTAGACGAAAAATTATTCGAAGAAATGGAACTTTCCGATTTCAGTCTAAAGGTGGAGGAAGCCATATCCAAACTCGATATCAATCCCATTTTGGCAAGGTCGGGCAGAGAGCGTTGGTATTTTCACCAAGGCAGTGCAGAGATACGCATATTCGTTTATGACAACAATTATCTATTCGCTACCTCTCCCCTAAACGACTTGCCCCGTAAAAATCTGGCTGAGATTTATGAGTACATCCTAACCGCGGATATGGGTCCGCATCGATTGTCCATTTCCGATAATCAGATCTACTTATCGTATCGCATCCATATCAGTGATTTGTATTCCGACCATAAAAATGAAATTCTGGAATGTCTGGCCCAGCTTGCCACCAAAGCCGATGAACTGGACAATACATTTGTAAACGATTTTGGAGCGGAAATGACACATTACAGCAAATAGTGCTACGAAAGCCAAAAATTATTACTTGAAACAGGTAAACTTGAAAGGATCAATGGTTCCACAATATAATATTTCACAGCATGGCACATTCTTAATAAAGTTTAGTGCTATGCTGTTCATTGCCCTATTATTTGTTTCATGTAAAGCATTAGTGCCAACTTCTGGAGAAAAAGTAGTTTTTAAGAAATTGGATTCCGTAATGTATCCATTTCAAGAAATAACGAATGAGAATGGTTCAAAATCAGTTTCTGATTTGCTTGAAGAAAAAGAAATCGTGCTTTTAGACGATTGGAGAAAGTCAACATCAATTTTAGCAAATTTTATTCAAGCGGAGTGCGCGGGCTGCTCCAACCGAACAGCAGACCTAAAACCCCTTTATAAAGCAGAAAAAGGAAAGTTTATCCATTTTGGAATTCAAAACGAGATGGGTGTTGAAAATTGGGTTTTTAAGAAAAACGGACGATTTATGACCCGTTTTTACATGTTTCAAGGCGAAACACAAGAAAAAATCAACGAAGAACTAAAAGACTTTCGAAATATAGATTATGTGTTGGAAAGTGTTTATCCAATCGAAATCAATACTAAAAATGCTTACCTAGAACATGTATCATATGCTCATGGTTTAGAAGCTGATAAGCAATGGTACAAAACCATATATCCAACAAAAATCAGCTATGCTATAGACTTAAAGCAAAAAAATCCCGTTTTAAGATTTATGTTCAAAGGTGGATTGTACTCGTATCAAAAACCTAATAAAAATGGGCAAAATCAAATCATCAACTTTGTGGAGCCCTCTTTTTACGCAAATGCTGTAACTATTGATGAGCCTCAATCCTATTCTTCCCTTACCGATGCCTTTTATGCCAATGCCACCTTTTTCTTGTTCTTTTTGGAGGAAGATGCCGAAGTTTCAATCCGTATGAAGTCAAAGATAAAGGGTATGGATTTCCGTTTCTCCGTGCTAGAAAACAATGGTTTTTTCACCATGGAAGAATACCTCAACAAAAAGGGAAAATTACATGGTCAATATCGAGAAAAATTAAAGAAGGGAGGGTACTTGATCCGGGTTGCACATGAGAGTGCTGATTTCATGCAAAACCCATTGTATACCGTTGAGATAGATAAAGTAAATGTTCATTTTCCTAATAATCCAAAAAGCCATTGAGTTATTTTAATATTAAAAATAAGCCAACGTTGTGTTCATACTAGTCATTGCCATACTGATTATTGTAGCAATTCTGCTATTGATCCTTGCCTTTAGGTTTTTCAAGTGGACCTTAAAAAGCAAAAGACGGGTTCAGGCAGTTTTGGCCGTGTTGGTATTTGGTGCGACGGGACTGGTAATCCACCACTTCTTTTTTAAGGATATGCGGTTTATTCAGTCAAACGTATATCCCAATTTGTATTTGGTAAAATATCCGGATAAAGATTATTCCGTAGTACAGAATGCCATACAAGAAAAAATAAAGGTGCACCTACGGACAGAGCATAAAACCGGAAAACCACTTTCGTATACCGGCGAAAATGGGATTTATTTTTATGAATACGGGGGAACGACATTTGGTTTTATTGGGGAAGCTGGCACAGGCTATTTTATTGACCATGAAGAAGATTTTGGGGGCTTTGTAAGCGAAGAACTGGGTATGTACCGGGATTACCGCTTGGCTGAGTTTTATTATGACCCATGCCTAAATGATTCAACCCTATACTGTGGCGAAATCAATTACTTCAAAGAAGGTGAATTCTTCAAAGCCGATAGCCTAAAGAATATTTTTTCAAATGGTATTTATCCTAAAACAAAACGTGTAAAATGAAGTTTCAAGTTGTATTTCTAGCAATCTTATTACTGTCTTGTGGTCAGGAGAACAAGCGCGCTGAAAAAGAGCAAAAAGCTAAAGATTCGGTGAATGCCCTCTTTATGGAAGCTTCAGAAAACTTAAACGCGGACGAATGGGAAGCTCCAGCTGGGGCTCAAGAAAAAAGTCCAATGGAAATCAGCATCCTAAACCTGTATAAATCCATGGAAGATAAGGATGAAGAAGAATTTCTACGGCAGTTTCCTCAAGATTTTGAACAGTTTCAAAGCTATTTTGGCTGGGATACACCAAATGACGCTCCCCATGAACTTTACGAACACAGTGTACATTATATCGAATACTTGTTTTATCTGCTGCGAACCAACAAATACCCTAGTTATGAAAAAAACATTATCCGTATTTGTGAGAACGGACAATGGGAAGCAGATGGGGTCAACTACTTTCAACACCATGTGCTAAACTATTTAAGGGAATACAAAAAATATTACCTGATAAACGAGCTAAGTAACGAAAAGGCAAAATCGGTGCTATTCTTTCTCTTTGACGGGCCACATCCAAAATTTGATGCTGATTTTGCATCCCATTTAACTACTTCGAAAAAACAGATTTTAGAAGATTTATTTGAAACAGCGTTTTTTGATGACAATGAAAATCCGGACCCATTTCCAGATGACCGAACCAATGGCACCTACA
This sequence comes from Maribacter sp. MMG018, assembly GCF_018100785.1. Classification (GTDB taxonomy): domain Bacteria; phylum Bacteroidota; class Bacteroidia; order Flavobacteriales; family Flavobacteriaceae; genus Maribacter. Next base: position 29,709 of record NZ_JAGJEC010000001.1, read on the forward strand.
CCTTATCGGATTACATGGAAAACGAGCACTTTTTTATCAGGGATATTGACATCAACAACGATGGCATAGTCGATAAAATAGTAAGTGCAGGGCCTTATCAAGGAGACGAACTATTGCTCTTTAAAAATGAAGGGGAAGCATACCAATTCGCTTTAAAAACCACCAATTTTTCTGAAGATGGAGGCAATCAAATTGTTGATGTGGTCGCAGAACCCGATGGTTTTTTCATTAAAACTGCCTTTCCTGATGGCGGACTAAACGAGGCCTACCATCACATAGCCTTTAACAAGAATAGTTGGATACTGACCAATTCGGTCTACAGAACCCGAAACGGCAATCAAAAAGATGCTTTTATCTATGTATGCGATGTAGCGCAAGGACTAGATATGGCCGACACCCATTTTTTTGAGAAACTAAAGGGGATGCCCGATGAAGTTGAAAAAGACACTGTTTGCACGAAAGAAATGTTATAGATGCGAATTTTAAAATACATATTGGCCTATCTATTTTGGACGCTGTTGTGCCTGTTCATAGGCATTGGCTATATGCGTTTGGTCTTAGGAGCCAATACGGTAAACGAAGAAGGATTGGGCTATTTGCTACATCTATTTTATGATATAGGGATGATTCAAGTTGGTCTGTGGGTTGGGAGCGCCATTGCATTATGCTTCGTGTTGTTAGATATTTTTTACCTACGAAAGAAACTGAAAAACAACCCGAAAAGGACGGTTATCCGTTTGGCGGTATTGCTAATGATTACTGTACTCGTTTCCATAGTGCATTATTTACTCGAAAAAGTGATTGACGTAATATAGTATAAGAAACTAAAAACAGTGGATTTATATAAACCATAATCGGCATTAAATGAAAATTCAATATCACATAGCCATACTAGTACTTACAATCTCCTGTGGCCATGGCTCCAAAACGAAAAAAAAACCGGAGATCGAAACCCAAGGCGCCGTTGAAATCATTGAAACGGCTTTGGACACCTTACCTAAGAGCGTGCATTTAGATTTTGCCGAAGTAATTGCCAACAGCCAAACTAAAAAATTGCCACACATCGAAGACACGAATTTTGACAGTTTTATCGATGAAGACGATTATGATGAGGTAGATGCCAAAGCTTTGAAACTGGACCAAATCTATCCTGATTTTAATTCGGAAGGTCATAATTACAGGGCGATCACCATCTATAAGATACCTGTGAATACAAATTTTCACACCATTGTAACAACCATTCAACACGGAGACCATGAAATGGAGACGATTATAATCAATTATGATACGGAGGGGAACATCATAGACCACAAACAAGTAGCTTTCGATGAAATAGCCGAAGGCATGTCCAGGACTGTCTCCCGAATTAGCGAAAGCAAACTAACGGTAAACAAAATATTTTGGGGCAACACCAAAGAAGTAGAAGAAATTGAATATGAAATTAGGGGGAATGGCACCATTGAAAAAGTAAGTGTCAAAAGATTGAACGATTCCTTTAAAAATTTTGCACTGATCGATGGCGTTTTAACGGACCTAAATTTGGATTGGGTGCAAACAAAGACCGATTTGATCACTACTCTGGAAACCCCAGACAATCCCAACGAAAGCATTGTGGTCATCCCAGAAGTCGTGGATGAAGGCGAACAGTATTTTGACCTCAACAGCCACATTGTTATTGCGGACAACCGTTCTGGAAAAATAATGAACAAGTACTTTGAAAGTCACCAGACCAACCAATGGATTTCTGATGCCATTGAGTTAAATGAAATTCAGATTGCCCCAAATTTACTTGAGATTACTGAAAACAAAGTGGCTTTCGGCTTGTACGTTTCCTACTTCGGACACTCAAGGGTCAATCCATACCAAAATAAAACACTGTCCCTTTTCATGAAATCAAAAGATAGTTTGATCAAGGTGCTTGCCAATTATACCGTTGCCATGAATCGTGGAGAATGGGATGAGGATTGTGACGGAAGATTTAAAGATGAAGAAAAAGCGGTGGTGATGAGCACTAAGAAGACCAATGACCATTTTGATATTCTGATAAACAACAAGATAACCGAAACCAAGATGTTTAAAGATAATGATGGGGAATGCCAAACAGAAAAATTCTTTCATGTTAAAAACAATGTCTTGAAATTCAATGGAAGTACGTATACCGAACATGATTCTGGGGCCATTTTATTTTCCGAGTACGATCCAGAAAAATTGGAGGGCATTCACATAGATAGGTTTGATGTAGATCACGCCTATCAGTTGGAGGCATTCAAAATAGCAGCAGGAAACTATAAACCAGAAAACGGACGAACCGTAGCCCCAGATACTGAAACGGATTGGGGCGATAGACTTTTAATGTTGGATGCATCCAACAAAATAGTATACCGATCGAAAGGTATAGGTGATGCCTATCTATTTGAGCCCCATTTTTATAAAAGCAACGCATCGGACAAAGTCATTATTATTTGTCAAATGGCATTTGAATATCCATTTGGAGGTGAGGCTTTTATTCTTGAAAACGGAACCCTGAAGTCTATAGGAACCCTTGACATTGAACCCTATGATGAAAATTTGGATAATTATTTGACAGATGTTTTAGAGATAAATGAAATAGAAGGTAGCCTTGTTTTCGCCCTCAAATCTGAAGAAGTGATTCTAAAGCCTGGTTCAGAAGACACGCTTAAGACCAACAAAAATGTCATTTACGTGTATCAAAACAACGAATTGGCGTTGAAACAAATTAGAAATGAATTTTAGGAACATAGCATTTTTGATGGCATTCTTTTTGGTTCAGGTGTTTTACGCCCAAAGTGGACCTATGCTGCCGGAGCTGCCCGCCAAGGGAAGGTCAATGCAAAATATAATCCCGACCAATTGGAAAATTTTATCTAAAGCTTCAGGAGATCTAAACGGAGACGGTTATAAAGACATCGTGTTTGCGATCGAAAGTCCCATAGAGAAAAAATATGTCTACAAGGACAGTTCAGATAGCGATACGCTACACATTAACCCGAGGATATTGGGTATCTACTTTGGCAAACGCAATGGAAAATTCAAGAAAGTGCTTCAATCCAACGCGTTTATCATTAACCAAAATACACCCACGATGGAAGAACCTTTTAAAGGGCTTCAAATTCTTCCAAATGGTGAATTACAGATAGATTTCTATATATGGCCATGTCGCGAATGTACAACATGGTCTTCCCACGAATACATTTTCAGGTTTCAAAATAGAGCTTTTGAATTGGTCGAATATAAGGAAAGTGCTGCCCAAAGGGTATCGGGTGAAGAAATGAATTATAGCATCGATTTTCAAAATAAAACACTGAAAATGATAACCGAAACCCGCAATGAGGACGATGAGCGTGAATATAAGGAGACCTTACAAAAATTTGAGTTAGATCACTTAAAAACAATCCAGTCTTTGGGTAAACCCTTTGAGTGGGAATTTCAACAGTTACGCATATAACCATTTAAAAAAAGTAATATGAAAATCATTATCGCCATTGCAATTCTAGCACTTATCGGGCTAACTGGCATTATTGTCAACAACCGGATAATTGGTAAAAAAAATCAAATCAAACAAGCCTTTGGCAGCATTGAGATTTATCTTAAAAAAAGGTTTGATTTGATTCCGAACCTTATCGCCATGCTCAACAAATATCTGGCGCATGAAAAGGAAACCTTGCTAAAGATCACAGAACTACGCAGTACTGTTGAAAAAGCCTCTGGGGCGAACGAAAAAATAAAGGCCTCAAACGAGCTAACGCATATTATTGGCGGGTTGAACATCAACGTGGAAAACTACCCCGATTTAAAGGCCGACAAGCAATTCACGAACATCCAGTATGAACTTTCTGATATTGAAGACCAGATATCCGCGGCACGACGTGCCTATAATGCGGCGGTCACCAGCTATAACAATACCATAGAAATGTTTCCCGCAAGTATTATCGCGGGTATTCGAAAAGACCAACCCGGTACGCTATTGGAAATTCCAAAAGCGGAACAAAAAGAAATCAACGTTAATCAATTTTTAAAACCATAAATCATGCAAATGTTCGAAAACTTACCCTGGTACGGTTATGTGATACTGGCCATCGCTATTGCTTCTTATGCCATTCGTTATTTTAAAATTGGAAAGAAAGAATACGATGCCCCGGCCAAGACGAAGGCGAAATTTAGAAAGTCGCCAAACAGTAATCTCAATCAAGAACAATTATTTGGCTTAGCCTTGTATACGCCCATAGCCGAATGGTGGAAAGCCAACACCAACACCCTATCATTTCTCACTGCCAAAGATGTTAAGCCCTATCTGGAAGGTTGGGGCATTGATACCGTGGAAGGGTATTGGGGTTTGACCGAGTATTTTATGAAAGATGGTCGCCGATGGTACTTTGATTTTATCCAAGGAATGATTGAAAACGAACCTCAAGAAAAATGGGGCGAACTAATGGATCAAAAATTCGGCAGTAATGAGCGGGCCCATCGTTATTTGAAAACGTTAAGTTCTGGAGAAGCCCTAAACAGTTTAAAGCAAAAAGGCATCATCCTTTTTGATTCCGAATTAAAGCTTGGTGTGGCAGGTTATGATGCGGCAGTATTGGTCGGGCAGGCACGTAAAGCCTATACCGGCAATCTTATTTCTGAGGAAGAAGCCTGGAAGGTCATCAATTTTGCCAAAGCATTGGCCTTGCAACATTTTTCTTCTTGGGAAGATTTTGGAAAAAGCTTTGCCCTTGGTTTTGCCATAGATATAAGTGCCGATTCCAGTACGTACAAAGAAGAAGTATTCCACCTTTACAAACAGGTTTTGGAAAGCCCAGACAGTCCGTGGAACACCATAAAATGGCCATAATATTAAGATAATGCAAGAGCGCATAGTAGCGGCCTATTCCGAAACCAGCAAAGTGTTGGATACGCTTTATAAAAAAAAGAAGCGCACCCTTTTTTTGCAAAGAGTCATGTGGGGCATTACCGGTATGTACCTCATATTTATGCTTGCATTGTTGGGCATACAATACATACCAATGCTCGAAAATACTTCTTTGGCTTTTTTGGATGTATTTAAGCCTACACCCACCAATCCCTACGCATCCCTCTATCCAATAATGGGGCTGATGGTCCTTTTATATCCGACCACCATCTTTTTTACCAGGGCATTTCAAAAATTTAAAACCACGGAACAGAAAACCATTGCTAAAATGGTCAAAATGCTGTTTCCACAGGTTGAGTTTACCCAAGGTGCAATGGCCCCAACCAATGAAGTGGCAAAAAGCAAATTATTCCCTTGGATAAAGGAAGAAGCACCAGTTTATAGTTACGGGCAGATTAGAGGAAGAACCAATGATACAGAAATAAACATAACGGACTTGGGCATTGTGGAAAACAATGTAGCCAACAAGTTTTTGGGTATATTAATGCGTATTCCCGTTCTAAATATGTTAGGCGTTATGTACCAGACCGTATTCAAGAATATGGTAACCAAAAAATTAGCTGACAACACCAACTATTCTTTCCGGGGTATGTTCTGTTGGTTGCGGTTTAAAAAGAAATTGAACGGCCATACGGTGGTATTGTCCAAAAACCAAATGACAAAATTGGACCGATTGGCCAGTTTTAATTTTAAGGAAGAGCAGGAAATACATTTGGAAGATCCAAGGTTTACCAGCAAGTTTATGGTGTACGGTACCGACCAAGTGGAGGCCCGTTATGTTCTATCTGCTTCAATCATGGAAAAAATTGTTGCTTTAAAAGAAGAATTTGACCGACCCATATCGATGTCTTTTCAAAATAGACAAATGTATATGGCCGTAAAAAATGCGAATGGGCTGTTTTCATTTCCATCAGGAAAGCTGGACAGTATTAAGCTAGTGGAAGAATTGGCCAATGACATTGAAACTGCCTTGGAGATTTCCGAAGAATTAAAATTATAGATTGTGTATTCATCTGATACTATGGGAATTTATTGGTAAAACCGTTTTTTAGATTAGTGTGACTGAAAAAGATGTATAGCAACTAGTTGCTTTACACAATTGTTGTGTGTCATTAAAAACAACAGACTAAATGAGAATTATTAAAGTAGTCTTATTAATCTTATTGATATTAACATTAAGTTGTAAAGACAATAAGAACTCAAAAAAAGTTGAGGAAAAAAAAACTATCGAAGAGAAAATTGAGATTAAAGAAAGCAGACAATTACAATTTTTATACTTTGCGAATGGTGGTCTAATTGGCTATTTTGATGACGGAACAATAGTTGGATGTCCAAGATGTGATTTAATCGATGAAAATATTGAATTAATTAAAAGTCGAAAACCTCACTCAAGATTTAAAGTTATTGACAAAATATTAATCTCTGAACAAGGAGATTCTGTTCCAATAAATTCAATGAAAAATAATGAATGGGCTATAATTAATTACAAAAGCACTTTAAGAGAGCCTAAAAGTCCTAGTAAAAAAGAAATTAAAGATATTGCTTTATCATTTCATAAATGGTATATAAAGAACACAAACGAATTTAAATCTAAAGTTCCGACAGGCTTTGAAGTTACTGAAGGTGATAACGATAATTGCATTATTAATTACGAACCATATTTTAATGAATTACGAAAACTTGGAACAATTTCAGAAACATTTTTAAAAAAGGAAAAAGAACGTACAAAACTTTGTGTAGAAACAATATCAAAAATGAAATGGAGCGATTATATCGGAGTAATACCTGAAAATTGTGATGATTATTTGTATTGGACAAGAAGACAAGATATTTCCGAAAGTGTTGAAGTGGTAAAACTAAATCAAAAGAACAATCTTTGGGAAGTAAATATATCCATAAATAGAACAGAAGAAGCTATTGTTATAATAGAGAATGAAAACGGAAAATACCTGATAACTGAAATAAAATGGCTGAATAAATAACGCCACACAACACCGTGTATAAAAAACATAGCTAGTAAGGGCTAAACCGAAAGGCTTGTGCATTTTTGCAAGCACCGCCAAATCTGCTATTTGGCTAAGTGATAATCCGAAAAATTAGCGTCTATTTATACGCTACGTTTCATACACAAGACCGTTGGCCTTCATTATGACCAATAAACTAACATTTTACACTTTATTGACACTTTTTTACAATTGAAAAGTAGTAAACCAAATTTATAGCAGTAGGCTTAACAAAAAAAAATATGAAATTAATATCCAAATTCTGTTTACTGTTATTGGTAAGTTCGTGTTCAGGTGAATCCAATTCAGATACTGATAAAAATTTTACTACAAAGGCTGATAAAATTAATGAAATCATCAGTTTATACTCTGATTACGAAAGTTTCAATGGAGCTGTTGCTGTGTCGCATCAAGGCGCTATCCTATACAAAAAAGGGTTCGGTTTCGCTAATATGGAATGGGATATACCTAACGAAACAGACACAAAATTCCAAATAGCGTCAATAACAAAATCATTCACAGCGATGCTAATTATGCAATTAGTAAACGAAGGTGAATTAGATTTAAAAAAGCCAATCGCTGCATATTTACCAGATTATCCTAAAGAAAACGCCAACAAAATCAATATTCATCATCTTCTTACGCACACTTCTGGTATCCCAAATGTGAAAAGCGATATAAAAGCAAATCGCCCAGAAGATATGGTAAATCAATTTGCTAATGAACCGCTGAATTTTGTTCCTGGTTCAAACTTCGATTACAGTAATTCAGGGTATACATTATTGGGTTATATCATTGAAAAAGTGACGGGTAAACCCTATCAAAAGGTTTTAAGAGAAAAGATTTTTAATCCGCTAAAAATGGAAAATAGCGGATTTTACAAACACAGACCAATCATTAAAAAAATGTCGTCAGGTTACGATACGTGGTATCCAGAATATTTTGATGTTGACAAATCCGATGAGTCTTCAGCATACGCTGCGGGCGGATTGTATTCTACAGTAGATGATATGTTATTATGGGACAAAGCTTTAGTCAATGAAGAATTACTGCCAAAAAAGTATATGGATATGATTTTTACCAAACACAGTCCAGATGGAAATCATCATTATGGATACGGTTGGGAATTAAGAAAAGTGAATGTCGGAAAAAAAAATATAGAAACAATTAGTCATAGCGGCAGAGTTGATGGATACCGAACCATCTTTACACAAATTCCTAAAACTAATTCGTGCATAGTACTTTTTAGTAATACCAGTAACTCACTTTTACATAGGATTAACACCGCTATTTTAGCCATTCTAAATGACCAAAGCTATGATTTCCCTTTGAAACCTATTACACTATTTATGGATAGAATCATTGAGAAAGAAGGAATAGACAAAGGGATTGAATTTTATAAAGCCAACAGTAAAAACCCAGCCTACTCTATTTCTGAAGATGAACTCATTCTATCTGGTTATTATTTTCTTAAACAAGACAATTTTAATAAGGCGCTAAAAATTTTCAAATTAGCTATCGAAACTTTCCCCGATAAATATAACCCTTATCACAGTTATGCAGAAGGCTTAATGAAAATTGGCAAGAAAAAAGAAGCTCTTGTGAATTTTAAAATGTCATTGAAACTTAACCCAAATAATGGAAGAGCAGCACGTATGATTGAGATATTAGAAAATGAAGTGAAAGAATAACGAAAGGCTAACAACGTGTATAAAACATAGCTAATAAGTGCTAAACCGTAAGGTTTGTGTCTACTTGCAAAGACCGCCAAATTTTTAAATTTGGCTTTTTGAGAAATTAAGATAAAATATAAAAAATTGGCTCTGTGCTAAACCCAAAATGTAGTATCTTTTTACACACTACGTTTCATATACGAGACCGTTGCAAGCCATTTGAACAAAACGAATGAAGAAATCAATTTTAAAAGTAACACTACTCTTTTCAATTCTTTGTAGCTGTCAATCAGAAATAAAAACCAGCGAGAAAGAAAAATATTTACGTTGGGTTGGAGACATTGAGCAAAATGACCAAATAGATGAAACAGCATTTAAAGTTTGCAACGGAGACGATAAAATTCTTCAATATTTCAATTTAGGTAATGGACCTATTTATGCCGGAGAAAAATCTAAAGTCTTAAACACGTTCAAATCAAAATACAAACCAATATCAGGCAAAAAAGAAAATGGACTAATCAGAATACGGTTTATTGTAAATTGTGAAGGAAAAGCAGGAAGGTTTAGAGTTGTTCAATCAGATTACGATTATCAAGAAAAAGAGTTTGATGATGAAATTGTTTCTCAACTTTTAAACATAACCAAAGGAATTGAAAATTGGGAAGTTTTAAAACAAAACGAAGTGCCGATCGATTATTACATGTATCTAATATTTAAAATTACCGACGGACAACTAACAGAAATTTTGCCTTAATGAAATACTTAAACTTTTTAATATTACTGTTTGCATTTTCAAATGTATTTGCCCAACCAAATTGCGAAGCCTACAAATATTATGGAGATACTTTAAAATACGAAGCTTGTAAAAAAGCAATGGAAATTAGTGGTCATTACCAATTCAGTAAAAAGTACCAAACCATTTTAGACGAATCAATAGAGATTGACCCAACATTCGATTATGCATATTGGGCAAAATCTATTGCCTATTTGAAAAGTGGAGACTTTGTTAGTTGGAAAAAACTGATCGACAAGGCAGTTGAGTTAAAGCCAAAAAATCATTTAGGATATAGAGGTTGGTGTCGCTATCAATTCTTCAGAGACTACAAAGGAGCAATAAAAGACTTCGAAAAACTAGATAGTTTGGTAGGTTATGATATTGGACAATCTCAAAACGGAACATATCATTTGAACATTGCCAAAGGTTTGTGTTATAAAGCAATTGGAGAAAAAGAAAAAGCTGTTCAAATTATAGAAAAACAAATTAAACTAAACGAAAAAGAGAACTTTATTGGCTCCTACGATTATTTACATTTGGGAGTTCTCTATTTGGAGTTAGGAAATTTTGAAAAAGCAATTGAATTATTTAAGAAACAATCAAAAGACAATGAATTGGCCGAAAACCAATATTATTTAGCCTTGGCATACAAGAATTTAAATAAAAAGACTGAATATAAATCCTGTTTAGAAAAAGCAAAAGAACTTTATATCGGACAGAGCAGAATGTTCGATTTTTATTCAAACCCAATGGACAAAGTATATTTAGAGAATATTGAAAACGAAATAAAAACGGCGTACAACAATGGCCATAGGTAATTGATTCTCCTCGCCTACTTCTGAAAATCCTCACGGATTTTCAGTTTGGTGCGTGCTTGCAAAGTTAAATGCTAAACCAAGCAACTACTCATAGCCGAGGCTGTTGGCATGCATTAAAACTTTAAGAATGAAAAAAATCATTTTACTAACACTTATATTACAATTATTTTCTTGTAAAGACAAACAGGATCGATTGAACCTTACTCAAGGTGTTTATATATCGAACATAACCATTATATCTTCTGAAGATGGAAACTACAGCCCATATATAGGTCATCTGGTAATAGAAAAAGATAAAATCGTTTACTTTGATATAAACGAGCCAAGTGTTAACGGCAAATTTGAAGAAATTGACGGAACAGGGAAATTTTTAATTCCGGGATTAATCGATAGCCATGTTCATATCACAGAAGTACAAGGAATGCTTCCTTACCATATGGAAAAACACCCTGAATTGACAGAAGAATTTAATAATCAGATGCCCCGAAGCTATTTGTACTATGGCTTTACAACTTTGATCAACCTGGGAGGCATATCAGAAGAACAGATTGCTTCTTTTAACGCACACCCCATTAAACCAGATTTATTTCATACTGGCAGATCAGGTGCATCAGTTGCAAATGGCTATCCTATGAATTTTGCTCCTGAACAACTCCGATTCGAGAGCACTCCGAATTTCATATATCTGGAAAGTGAGGCCGACAATATTCCTGATCGATTCGACCCAGTAGATCACACCCCAAAAGCTGTTGTAAGTCGGATAAAAAATTCTGGAGGCATTGCTGTCAAATCATATTATGAATCTGGTTTTAGAGGGATGCCAAAATTGCCCGTGCCCACAAAAAGTATTATGACCGACCTGCTAAATGAAGCCCGATCAAACGGACTTGTTCTTACTGTTCATGGCAATTCACTGGAAGCACATTCATTTCTGGCCGATATTGGAGTGGATATTATCGCCCATGGTTTATGGAACTGGGGAAAATACAAAGATGTACCAAAAGACTCTTTGCCAAAAGAGATAAGGAGGGTACTAGACTTGCAAATTCAAAAACAGATTGGTTATACACCTACTTTGACGGTTATAGCTGGAGAAGAAGCTTTAGCAGACGATAGTTTTCTAGGCAATCCTGAATTAAGCAAAGTTGTCCCAAAAAAATTGCTGGAGTGGTATGCGACAGAGGAAGGACAATGGTTCGCCAATGAGCTTTTTACGGACTATACTGCCGAGGAAGTCCATAGCATATATGGCAACATTCAAGAACATGCGAAACTCGTCTTAAAATACCTGTCGAATAATGGAGGGTTAGTGTTATTCGGTACTGACACTCCTTCGGCACCAACATATGGAAATCAACCCGGTCATAATGGATTTTGGGAATTAAAATTAATGAATGAAGCTGGGGTTCCGCTAAATCAAATTTTAGCTTCAGCGACAATTAACAACGCAAAGGCTTTTAAATTGGACTCAGATGTTGGTTCAATAAAAGTTGGAAAAAAAGCAAATTTAATATTGATGACAAAGAATCCTCTTGAAGAAATAGAGGCCTACAATACTATTGAAAATATAATTCTAGGAGGTGAAGTAGTAGTTAGGGAAAGTTTATCCGTAAAATAACAACTACATGCCAACAACCTATATAAAAAATAGCGGTTTAGTCGCTTAAATGAAACAAAACGAATAAATTAAAGGTCAGCTATAACCTGAAAAGTTAGTGTATAAAAATTCGCTGTTTTTTATATACCAGACCGTTGTGCAACATTGAAAAGAACCGAAATTATCATTGAAATCGACAGAAACGAAATATGAAAATAATTGGCGAGAGAAGTCTTTGGATAATTTAAAAAAGGCCTATTGGAGCAAACCAGATTATGAAAGCCATTTGGTCAAGACTTGTCACCAACTCAGAAAAAAGCCATTAAAGGAATTCGAGATAGAAGACCTTAGAATAATGATCGGTCAAAATATCGGACCGAAGTTTTTAGTTTCAGTTGCTATTGAAGAATTGAAAGAGAACATACTTAATGAACTGATTCAACAAAATTTAGAATTGTCGGACCAAAATGCTCCAGAATTAAAGGAAGAATTTGAAGGCCTTAAATCAAGTGTTAGATGACTTGGAACAATTTATTATTAATATTAATCGCATTCGGATCAATGCTGCTTGCTTGGAAACGGTTGACAACAAAATCACTTTTTCCAACTAAGAAAAGACTCGTTAGACTTTTAGAGAAGGCTGAAAAAATGGTGTCGAAATACGAGGGTGGCTACTCGGGAGAATACTTATCGGCCCAAGAATTCCATAAAGACTTAAAAACTGCTATTGTAGACTATAAGAATGGGGACGATTCAAGACTTGACCAGTTATATATTTGGTTTGCTCCGACCTGTCAATGGGACGATTTTGTTGGAAAAGAAGGTGAAAGCATAGCAAATGAAATATTTGAAATAGTGAGTAAACTGAAAAAGAAATAAAAAACGTTGCTCAATAAGATGTATAGCCAATAGGGCATTTAGAGATAAATTGAAAGTCCTGTTCTTTGAGCAGGCAACGTCAAAACAAAAGTAATGTGTTTCGAGTCTACCCTACCTGCCATAGCTGAACTGTTGGCAACAATTAAACCAATCTATTGACAAAAAAATGAATTCAATTTTAGAGCAAATAAAAGCAGAAAATGAAAAATTTGGAGAAATAGATATACAAGTTGACAATTTCATCTGCAAAGACTGGAATGTTTATTACAATTTGTATAATCCTGAAAATTTCGAAGACCCTGAAAATAGCCCTGAATGGTACGATGTATCTGAAGTTTACGAATATTATGAAACCCCTTTTTCAACATCTGACAAGATTTCTTTCTATTCATCAAAAAGAGTCGATGATTTTCAAACTATAAAGGAATTAATAGAAAAATCAGCTGAAATTGAAAAAAAGCTATTGACTGCGATTGTAAATTATACTTTTGGAAATGGCGGAGCTTATGCATCTGCCAAACATTATGAATACGCAAAAAGAACAATGGAGATTTTGCATAAAACTGAATTCTCTAACGAAGAGTTTATCAAAAAAAATCTATGTATTGATACTATTTCATTTGGAGACAAAAATGATGAATTAGAATTACTTTTTAATTGTAGTTGGAATGAAGAACACGGACTAAAAATCAATTTAAAAAATAACGAAATAATGTCTATTGAATAAAAAACCACTAACAACAACGTATATAAAAAATAGCGGCTTTAGTGCTTGAACAGAAGATAAATAATAAAATAAAGGTCAGTTATAAACCGAAAAATTAGTGTATAAAAATCCGCTACTTTTCATACACTAGACCGTTAGCAACAACCCTAAAAAAATCAAGTAAGATATGAAAGTTATAAAACAAACATTTTACTTTTTAGTTCTTCTGATGCTAATACCTTTAGCTGTTAATAGTCAAAATAAATACAATTTAGACTTTAACGATTTTAACCAAGAAGAACAAAAAATGCCCACAGGATGGTTTAAGTGGGGGGATTTCGAAAATTTAACGGGAGAAATTATTAGCGAGGGTAATTCTGTGGGGAAAGTTGTTTCCGATAAAGATGGGGAATTTGGCTGCATTACTTATAGAATACCAGCAAATTACGTTGGAGACACCATTGTACTTTCTGGTAAAATCAAATACGAGAATGTAAAAGGATTTGTAGGGCTTTTGATGCGGATTGACGGAAATTCAAAAAAAAGGTTTTTAGCGTTTAAATCAATGCAAAATCAAAAAATAAGAGGAACAAGTGATTGGAAAGAATATTCTATAAAACTACCTTTTCCATCTAATGCAAAAACAATCTTTGTAGGCGGAATTTTAGGCAAAAAAGGTGTCGCTTGGTTTGATGACTTTAAAGTGAGTATTGACGGCAAAGACATTCAGGAATTAAAAGAAACAAAAAAGTTAACTTTAGAAAACTACAATTCTAACGAACTAGAATCGGCTTTATCAAAATCCTCTAAAAAATTGGACTTTTCCAACGAAGAAAGTCTGCGCAATAGTTTAGACCCTTTGATAGAAAAAATCGGAGACAAAAAGATAGTTGCAATAGGCGAAAGCACACACGGAACATCTGAATTTTATCGACTTAGAGAAATCATAACAAAAAGACTAATTAAAGAAAAAGGGTTTAGTCTCGTTGTTTTGGAAAACCCATACGATGATATTGAAATCTTGAACAAAGATTTGGATAAAATGCCATTAGATAGCTTAATGCGAAAACACCTATTTTCAATTTATCAAACCCAAGAAATAAAATCTTTCTTACAATGGTATAAGGACAACAAAACCCGATATAACATTAAGTTTAAAGGTTGTGACGATTCATATTGGGTTTTCTATGAACTACTAAAAGACAACATTAATCCAATAAATGATAAAATATTGAATAAGCTTTTGAAGGAATTAGAATCCAATATTGCAAAAAGTTCAACTGATAATTTAAAAAAAGAATACAAAGTCAATAATTCAATTTACAATAACATCTTAGAAATTGAAAATTATTTAGAATCAACTAAAAAACTAACTAAATCAATCAGAGAAATTCTATTCAATGGGAAAAACACATATATCAACTATGCAAACATTAAAAACCAAAAACCATATCAAAGTCGAGATGAAATAATGGCAGACAGAATATCATTTTTGGCTAAAAATTCGGACAATAAGATTATTGTTTGGGCTCACAATGCACATATTTCAAACGAAATTATCATAGATAATGAAATAGGGATTATGGGCAGAGATTTAAAAAATGATTTCAATAAAGATTATTACACAATTGGACTTACGACCTTAAAAGGCAATTATTCATATATAGATGAAAAATTTATAAACGGAGATCACAGTTATAAGGAGAAACTTAAAATCGAATCATTTAAACCAATTGATAGCTTGTTTTGGGAAAATAGATTATCTGAAATTGGCAACTCGTTTATTATAAATATGTCCGATTTAAAAAATGAATTAACCACAGACAAAATAATGGGTCCTACAAGGCTAATTGGATATTCAAAAGAGTCGGAAGAGGATATTTATTATCTTCCATTAATCAAGAATTTTGACACGATGATTTTCATTAAAGAAACTAATTCAACCAAACCAATATTCGAGTGAAAAGGGCAGTTGCTAACAATGTACAAAAAAATAAGGCGGAAAGGTGCTTAAATAAAGGCTTGAGCATATTTTCAATGTCGCCAAATCTTTTGATTTGGCTTTTAAAAAAATAAGATAAAAACAAAATACAAAAGATTCGGCTTGTGGCTAAACGGAAAGGTAAACGCTTACCATCTGCCCTACTTGCCATAGCCGAGCCGTTGACAGTCATTTAAAAAAATATTCAATTGAAGATTTTACTAAAAATTTATAGGATTCTGACATACATATTTTTAATATTACTAATAGTCGGACTTTTTCTAAGCGCATACGAATATTTCACTGAAAAACGCGACGTCGGATTTGACGGACTTTCGATAAACATTATTATCATTTGCCTTTTTATAATTGTGGGTTACTATCTCTTGAAAACAAAGAATATTTTTCTTCTAAAACCGAATGAGATTTTAAACAAAGCAGACCTGGCTGGCTTTAAATTTGATAAAGTGACCGGAATCGGGAACTTTTTAGTTGGACTGGCCATAACTGCGTTCCCTATTTATATATTCCTTATATATTCTATTAATCCATTAGATGTAAAAGAAATCCTCAGGATCAGCTTGCTTTTACTTGTCGGTTTTTATGGAATTTTAAAAATAAACTATACGATACGGACTTTAAAAATCATATTTGACGTAAACAAAAACTAGTCTGCACAAGAAAAAGTACGTATACCAACAAAACCTAAACGTAATGCGGACTTAAGGGCAAAACCGAAAGGTCTGTGTATATTTATGATGTCGCCAAATTGAAAATTACACGTCAGCGGAATATTCAAAATCGGCAATTAAAAAATAAAAAGATTCGGCTAATCGTTTAAACGGAAACAAAAGTGATTTTTTATTCCCGTACTAATCATAGCCGAGACGTTACCAACAAGCTAAAAACAAACTATGAGAATACTTATAACATCCTTTATGATTTTAAGCATTGTTAGTTCTTTTGCTCAAAAAAATGATTCATTGGTCTATGGGTTCGGAGAAAACCTCAAAGTATATAAAACTCAGGAATCAAAAACTTTTAAAATCAAAAAAAATGACAAAAAAGTAATTTTCAAAAACCTAAAATTCATCGAACCTTTAGGAGAATATTTACAAGTTTTAGATAAAAACAATATTGCTTTCTACATTGACAGCAAAGGAAATAAGAAAGAAAAAGTAAACATAAACCTTGAACTATGTGGAACTGTCCCTAATTATATCTATCAAATCATAGAAAAAAAAGGAAAATATTATTTGACCGAGAACGAAAACTTCTATGATTATGAAGATAAAATTCCGCCAAAAATTATTGATTCAATCGGAATAAAGGGAATTGAAAAAATTAACTTTCCAAACAACCAAAGGAAAATCGAATTTGACGAAAACACATTTATTTTTAATCATACAAAAGTATTCCCAAACGCAATTATAATTAAGAAAGGAAAAAAACAGGGAGTTTTATATGGCAATGACTTAAAATACTTTGACGAAGTAACCTATGATTCTGGTTTATTAAAAGTTCGAATAAATAACGAGTATGGATACTACGGCATAACAGAAGTGAAATATAAAGAACTTGAAGAATTTACATTTGGATTAGCTAAATTTAAAACGACTGACAATAGAATTGGTTATGTTGATTCGAATGGAAATGAATATTATAAATAAAGCCAGTTGACAGCAACGTGTAAAATTAATTGCTGGTTTTAGTCTATTTACAAATGTCCTCACGGATTTTCTATTCCGTTTGTATTTGCTAAATTAGTTACTGAACCACATAACGAAATCATACACAAAACCGTTAACAATAATTTGAAAAAAAACAAACTACAAAACAATATTACTAGCTTATATTCCAATCGGAATTAAGTACTGGTTTTAGAGGATATCATGACTTTGTGAAGTATACTATCTTTTTGGTCAGTGGTATCATAGTGTTTATTTGCACTTTAATAAAACAGGGAATAAGAATTAAGAAAAAAGTTGAAGTTAGAGATGCCAAAATTAGTATAATCCTGCTTTTAATTTCTACTTTTTTAGCCATTGGCTCATTATATTTTCCAGATTATTTTTTTACTGAAATTAAAAACACCCGTTATTACTTCTTATAATTTCGAAACAGAATCTAAACACCATAAGCTTTTAAAACCCTATCAATAAAATTTAAAATGGACGATTTAATAATCTTAGATATATTTTGGGACCGACAATTGGTAAAAGATAAATCAGGCAAAGAGTTTGAAATTTTTAGAGGAAAAGATTACGATCACGACTGGGTAAATTTAGGACACGGATATTCAAAAAATAAAGATTGTATTTATTATTACCTCAACACTTGTTTTGAGAAATATCTAAACAAGATTGATATTGACAGCTTTAGTGTAATTGAAGCTAATAAAGCTGAAAACACCATTTATTTTAAAGATAAAAACGCTGTCTATCTAGAAAGTTATATGTGTGGATCTACAATCTTACCTGATGCGAGTCCAAACAATTTTAGAATTTTAGATATTGATAACGGCTACTCCACTTCGGGGGAAATCGATTATTGGTATGAATCTAAACTACCTTATTCCCTTTCTGAAATGACACCAATTAATGAATGTTACCAAAGAGTTGGAGATACCGTATATTATGGCCATACCGTAAGAATGACTTGTGATGTGGAAACTTTTGAACAAGTTCACCCAAAAGTGGATACACTTTTTAAAGACAAAGACCATCTATATTTTAAAAGTGAAATAGTAGAAGGAGCAAATCCTGCAACTTTTCAATTTTTGGAAGAATGCATAGGAGAGGATGCCCCATATTATTTAGAATGTGATATTCATTACTATGCCAAGGATGACCAATATGCCTATTTTGTAAACGAGCCTTTTGGTATCAAGGTAATTAAAACTAGAGATTTGGAAAATTTCAGGTTTGAAGTGATAGATGAAATTGGATATGGAAGAGACTCTAAATACAGATATGAAAAAGGGAGAAGAAAAAAAATAAATTGAATAAAAATTAACTACTGCCGACAAAACCTGAACGTAATGCGGACTTAAGCGCAAAACCAAAAGGTCTGTGTATATTTATAATGTCGCTAAATTGAAAAAAATAAATACAAAACAAAAAGATCCGGCTGGTAGACCAGACGGAAACTGGCCAGCGGGCCAACTCGCCCGCTGCTATCGCAGATGGCGTGCCCCGTACTGTACATAGCTAAACCGTTGGCAACAAGTTGATAAAAAACTGCCTTGATTCACTAATCATAACAGAAAAAAGTTGAAAATAAATATCTCAAAAATATCTTTTGAAAAACTGACTAAAAAAGAATTGCAAGTATTTCATAATTTGAACAATGAAAACTATGGTGAAAAAATAGCGCATAAAGTATCTGAGAAATTAAAACAGTCCGTTAATGAATCAGATGGGTTATATTTTTCTCATCGAGACTATTGCGGAATAGGAATATTTTTCCAAAAAGGAAGTTTTATTTTGAGCACAGTCTATGATGGTCATGGCATTGATAAAGTTATTGCTGAATTTAATTCTGATACTGAATTTATTAATTGGTTGTCTAAAGAAAATGACCAAAGTATGTCATTATATGGAGAGAAATTTAATAATCAGACTATAACTAAATTGAGATTAAATTGGTTTCTCGAAGATAACTATTCACCCGTTTGGAATGACTATTGTGAATACATCAGAGCAACAGAATGATTGAATTTTATATTAATTGAATAAAAAAACCAATGCCAACACCGTACAAAATTGCGGTTTAGTGTTTAATCAAGTGTACATGCTTTTTTGTTACAGCTGATTTTCCTGTGGAAAATCTACGCATACAAAAACGCACTATCCTTATACCTAAACGTTACCCACAAGCTAAAAAAACACCTCGACAATAGACAAAGTGCAGTCAAAAATAAAAACATACAATTCTGAAGATTTCAGAAAGGAGTACTTCAACGCAAATCCTAAATTAGATAAACTGTTTAAAAAAAGTGTTGAGGACTTTTTCTGCTTGCGAATTGAAGATCTAAGTGAAGGAGTACTCAAACCAATCCATCCTTCAAGAGAAGAAAGCCACACATTGATTTATGTTACAGAAGGCTCGTACAAAACAAATATAGGCTTCCAAGAATTTACAATTTCACCAAATCAAATTGTAGTCCTTCAGGCAGGGGCTGTATTTTCAGCGGAACAGATTTCAAAAAATATGAAAGGGTTTACTTGCCATTTTCACCCAAACATACTTGTTGGCAAATTCGGCAATCGATATTTAGTGTCAGATTTTCAATTTTTAAACAATGGAAATTATCCCATTTTAAATATTAATAAAGAATCGAAAATTCCAATTTTAAACTTATTTGAAAGATTGGTAACAGAATTTAAAAGTGCCATAAAACCAAATTCAGATATCATTCATTCCTACATTTATACGTTATTGACGGAATTAAAAATAATTTATGGATTAAATAATTTTCAACGTCAAAATGCTTCTTTTAATATAACATCTCAATTTAGAATGTTAGCAAACGAAAAAGTAAAAGAAAACTTAAAGGTAGCCGACTTTGCAAAAATGATGAATATTAGTCCAAATCATTTGAACAAATCCATTAAAATATCCACTTTAAAATCAGCATCTGAAATTCTTGATGAAATTAAATTAATTGAGATCAAGTATTTACTTTATCAATCAACTTTATCAATAAGTGAGATTTCCTATGAAATGGGTTATTTAGACCCTTCATATTTCGCAAGGTTTTTCAAAAAAAGAGAAAATGTATCACCAACGAAATTTCGAGAATTGATTGAAAAGTCCTAATCAAAGCATGAAAGTTTCTAATCGAAGATGAACTGAATATAGACCTTTGCCTTAACAAAATCAAGGCATATGTATTCAACTGTACTAATTCTTCATTCCATTTTCAGATGGCTTGTTCTACTCTCATTGGTTTATGCCATATTTCGGGCAGGTAGAGGTTATTTTACAAAAAGCAGTTTTTCATTTTGGGATAACAAGGTTCGTCATTGGACAGCAACAATTGCACACGTCCAACTTATTTTGGGCATGCTCGTTTATATGAAAAGTCCTCTTGTTCAATACTACTTTGCCAACTTTAAAACTTCCATTTCGAATTGGGATTTGACCTTTTTTGGGCTTTTTCACTTTACCTTAATGGTTGTTGCTATTGTGCTTATCACAATTGGTTCTGCAAAAGCAAAACGAAAAGCCACTGATTTAGAAAAGTTTAAGACAATCCTTTTGTGGTTTTCAATTGCACTTACGATCATATTCATAGCCATTCCTTGGCCATTTTCACCTTTGGCAAATAGACCATACATAAGAACATTTTAGATGAAGACATTTCTTAGTTCAAATATCGGTAGATTGCGTTTGCTGGCAATTATAGAAGGATTTTCGCTACTCATTTTAGTCTTTGTTTCTGTTCCACTAAAACAGATTTACGGAGTTACAACACTATCCTCAATTTTAGGACCAGTTCACGGAATACTTTTCCTCTTGTTCGTTATGAACACGATAAGTGTAGGAACAGAGCAAAATTGGAAATTCAAACAGACAACTTGGAAAGTTCTATTAGCCTGTATTATTCCGTTTGGAACATTTTACATTGATAACAAGATTCTTAAACCCTTGCACGTAGCCTCATACTACGGTCATGAACAAATTGTAAAATACCTTTTTGAAAACGGAGCTAAGATCAACAAAAACGGTTTTAACAATGAATCGCCCCTTTATGTAGCCGCTTACAAGGGGGATCCTAAAGTGGTTGCGTTTTTAACAGAAAAAGGAGCCGATGTAAATATTAAGAAAACCGATGGCACCACCCCTCTTTTAGCAGCTTGCCAAGAAGGGCATCTTAAAATTGCAACCATGCTGATCAACGCCGGTGCGAATATCAATAGTACGGATAACCACAGAGCCTCTCCACTGCATAGGGCAGCATCTGGCGGCCATAAAGATATTGTTGAAAAATTACTTGCGAACGGTGCCGACCCTAGTTTAAAAAACAGGAACGGGAAAACAGCATACGATCTAACAAAAGACCCAGAAATAAAAGATCTATTTAGATAGGTTTTTTATTTTTGTTGCTTTATCAACCTATTTTACCCTATTACATGCATACGTCTATAAATTTTATTTTTAAAACTATAGTCTGTTTATTTTTCATTACCTCTTTTGTCAGTTGCAACAACAAAAAAGCAATTCAACCAACAACTGATTTTATCCAAATAGAACCTGAAAAGGCCTCCACGAACCTTCCTTCCATATCGGGAGAGTGGAAATTGGATTCTATCGTATGGACCGACGACTCCATTAGGGGCAAGCAACAAATACCTTTTAGCACTACCATTTGGTCTTTCTCTGCAGAGGGGGATTATGTGGTTGAAATTTTACAAAACCAATACGATGTTTCTTCAGTGGAAGACGGCACCAAACAAAAAACTTCATTGACGGCAGAAACTCCTTCCCAAAAATTCATTGGTAAATTCAAAGAAAATAGCGGTAAAGTGACCACCACCATACTTGGAGGGGATACAGAATATCAAATTGTACAACAATCGGACACCTCCCTACATTTAAAATCCCAAAGAGTTCAAGTACCTCCCATTTCTGAAGAAGATAAGGGCAAAATTGCGGAGCATTATTTTTCTTTATACAAACAACAAGAAACCAACGACCAATAAGTAACACCGACTATAGGGCCAGACCAAAAGGTCTGTGTATATTTATATAATCGTAAAATCTCTGGGGCTGGCCTTATAAAAAGCAAGCGGAAAAATAACTGCACCTGACAATGGCAGCCATCGCACAACCCCAAGATGACCAAAACTATAATTTTTACGACCACGTCCCGTATTATAACGATTCATTTTTAGGCCCCGTAAAACCCATGGCCTTCCCTCAAAAAAGCACCGTATAGACCGCAGTTTATAGAACTTTCAAATGTAGTTACAATACGAATAAAAAATACCGTTGCAGAGCAATCGACAAAACCGTTACAACGCTATTACCTCATTTTCATACCATTAATAACCCTCTTATTCAATTCAAATTTTTTATTCTAATTTTAACTGAAAATTTACCCAAACAATAAAAACAGCCCCCTGTGAAAATAGCGATAATAGGTTTTGGAAATATTGGTAGATATCTTGCGGAATGGATAGATAACGACCCTTTTTTCGATTTAAAATATGTAGTAGCAAGAAGAGACATTGATAAAGACAGTATTGGTTTTAAAAATGAATCTATAGAATTTAGAAAAGAAATCACCCCTGACTTGATCAATGATGTAGACATTATTATCGAATGTGCCAATAAGGATGTCGTAACACAGCTATTGACATTTGAGGAAATAGACCGTATAGGCATGAAACTAATCGTTATTAGTACCGGCGGTCTGTACCAAAATAAAGAGGTTATAAAAAAATTAAAAAACTGCGAAATCGTTATACCGGTAGGGGCAATCGCAGGGTTAGATGCCATAAAAGCCGTGAACGACGAAATTACCTCCATCAATCTAAAAACCACCAAACATCCTAAAAGCTTAGAAGGGGCACCTTTTTTTGAACATGCAAAAATCGACCTATCATCAATTAACACAGCCCAAACTATTTGGGAAGGTGACGTAAACGAGGCGGTAAGCCAATTTCCCAAGAATATAAATGTTGCCGCAAGCATCTATTTTGCATCTAAATGCGAAGACCTAACAATTAAAATCGTTGCCGATCCCAACGCTTCTAGCAATATGCATGAGATAACTTGTGAAGGTGGTTTTGGAAAAATATACACCCGTACAGAGAACAAACCGAGTCCGAGCAACCCTAAAACAAGCTTTTTGGCCGTTAAGAGTGTGGTAAGTATACTTAGAAACATGAATTCCAATATTAAAATCAATTAAACATACCTTTAGCCTATCGGCATAAGCGATTGCTTCATCTCCTTATATTTCGAAATGTCCAGTGGCAATCGGTACAGCCATTGGCCATCGAAGGAAAGATTAATTTAAAAACATGTTCTAGATGATATGGTCAACCTTTCCGTGAAATGGATAGATACCAATAAATACTTGTAAAAATGAATATTGGAGTACATTTACAAGAAGTAAGTATAAATTCAAAAAAACAAATAATTGGACCGGTTATTATCAAAAATATATAGTTGTGATATTTGCAAAAACAAGCTTCCTCTTGGTCCAAAACCGATTGTTAATGCGCATCGTAAAAGCAAAATTGTCGTAATCGGACAGGCGCCGGGTTCCAAAGTTCACAATACGGGTGTGCCTTGGGATGACCAAAGTGGCGAAAACCTAAGACAATGGATGGGTATTGATAATTCCGTTTTCTATGATGTAGAAAAAATTGCGTTGATTCCAATGGGATTTTGTTATCCAGGAAGAGGAAAATCCGGTGACAACCCTCCAACCAAAGAATGCGCCCCTAAATGGCATAACGATTTATTAGCCAAAATCGAAAGCCCAGAGCTAATTATCTTAATAGGTAAATACGCTCAAGATTACTATTTAAAGGACCTCTCTAAAAAAACACTGACAGAAACCGTTCGAAACTACAAAACATACCTGCCTCAATATTTCGTTCTTCCCCATCCATCACCAAGAAACAACATATGGCAAGCTAAAAACGAATGGTTTAAAGAAAATGTACTTCCTGACTTAAAATTAAAAACAAACGAAATTCTAGAAAATAATAATCGTTAACATTCTAAACACAAAAAATATGACCAACTACATTGATGGCTTTGTTTTTCCGATACGAAGTATTTATTTGGACGAATACAAAAAAGTGGCAGAAAAAGTAGCTAAAATATGGAAAGAACATGGTGCAATGGCCTACTTCGAATTTGTCGGCGATGATTTATACTTAGAAGGTGTAAAATCGTTTATTGCTACCGTAGAAGTAAAAGAAGACGAGGAAATTATATTTGGATGGGTTGTTTTTCCTTCAAAAGAGATACGTGATTCTGCCAACGAAAAGGTTTTTACCGACCCAAGAGTAACAGCGCTGCTCGCACCCTTAACAGACCCAAAAAAAATAGTCTTTGACAGTAGTAGAATGGTTTACGGAGGGTTTAAGCCTCTGATACAATTAAATTGAACGTATATATTTAACCACATAGCAATATAATTGATACTCCGACACCATAGTAGGTACGAGGCAATTTCTATGAATTAGTGCAATGTTCTCTGTAAGAGAACATCTAAACAAAACATTACATCTCCATGAAAAATGTTATTATTCCAATTGCCCTCTTTCTAATAGCTTTATCTTGCTCCGATTCAAAAGATGGGGATTGGGACGACAACATAAAACTATCACAAAAAGAAGTCCGGTTTTCATCAGAAGCCCAAACTATACAGATTTATACGGAAGAGACAGATTGGTGGATCAACGAGATTGTATGGAACGGAGAATCGGTGGACCTAAACGAGGTTGATACCGGGGAGGAAAACTTTGTTATTGAAGAAATCGAATTCTCCATTGAAAGAAAAAACGAAACAGAGATATCTATCTCAATGGAACAGAACCAAACAGCATCGGAACGGGTTTTGACCATAAGCCTCCAATCAGGTGATTACTTTGACGGAATTACAATCACCCAATCCGGTACCTAAAAAACGACCTCATATACATTATACGGGCATAAGTTGAGACCAAAGATTTATTGAACGGGCCTTAAACAACACCGAATAGGGATTAATTTCCGTATTTTTAAAGAAACTATATCCATTTAAAATAGAATATATGAATACCATTTTTAGAACCTTATTTATTATTATGGTAATGGTGGGCAGTGCTACAGGCGTCCACAGTCAAAAGAAATTGGACCAACAAGTCGTTACAGATTTACAAAAGACACCTAAATATGGCTTTATACTCACCACAGAAAGGCATTTTAAAGGAGTGTTGGGCATGTACGACCTACTTATTGAAAACGGTGTTACCATAGAGGATTATGAAATTGTGGTCAAGGGCAAGGTGGTGACACAATTGGTCAAAAATTCTGAACTGGAAACATTTTTTCAAAAATATAAAGGAAAGGTAAAGGTAAGCGTGTGCAGTGTTGCCATGGAAAAATTGGGTGTATCGAAAGAAGAGCTTTTTGATGGCCTTAGCGTTACCCCGACCGCCTCGGTACGTATGCTCCAATTACAGGCAAACGGTTATAACACTTTAACATACTAATTATTTTTGTGCATTTATCGAAATATTGGCATCGGTTCTGCCACTAAACAAAAATCCGTAGAACCGTCTTTGACAGGTCTTTGGGCAATTTTGAGTAACGAACTTTAATTCTATCCGTCTAAATAAAAGACACCGTTTACCATGAATAGTATTAAAGAAAAAATAGTACCTCAAATTTTAATCATTTATACGAGATATTTAATTGGTGGAGCTTTTGTTTTTGCCAGCCTGATAAAAATAAAAGGACACCGCTTTACCTCTGAAAGTGGTGAATTAAACCCCATAAATAGCGCTTGGCATTTTTTCGAGACCATGTACCAATCCGGTCTATATTGGAAATTTATTGGAATAGCACAATTGATAGCCGGTTTTTTATTAATGACACAGCGCTATTCTAAACTGGGCGCCTTAATTAACCTTCCGATTATTCTGAACATCTTCATTATCACCTTATCCTATTATTTTGCTTATACTCCCGTAGTTACCGGACTTATGCTATTCGCGAATTTATTGTTGATTTTTTGGGAATGGAACGAAATCAAAATCCTATTTAATTTAACCCCGACCTTTGACCAAAACATTAGATTGGAAAAAGATCTATTTTGGCAGATCATCGGATTGGTTTTATTCCTTTTTACATTTACTTATAGATTATTGATCAATAAGTATGATCTTGTATTTTGGATGCTAACTTGTGTATTAATAAGCTTATTCGGATTAATAATAGGATTGTACAGAGAGAGAAAAAGAAAGATCAACTTACAACAACACCTTTAGCTTATTACAAAGGTGCTTTAAATGATAAAAAACGACATTCTCTACAATCTAAATACCCAACGTGGAAGAAATATTCGATCAGGTAAAAGTTTTTTTTGAGCTAAATCCGAAATACGCTTATTTAGTATTGTCCATTATCTTCTTCATTTTCGCTATCGGTAATTTTCTTAATAAAGATTGGGCAATAGACCCCGCAAACAGTACTCAAAAGTTTAATTATGAAATTTTCGGGCATACTATTTTTAGATCAACGAAGGGGTTGATTTATTTACTGGGTTTTATAGCCGGCCTATGCGGATTTATTATACATTTAGAGTAATCAAATTACAAAACCAATGAAATACAGAACACTCGTGCTACTGGTAGTATCGGCCATATTAATACCTTTAAAAAGTAGTGCCATAAACTTTAGCACCATAACAGAAAGGGAATTCAACAAAGAAAAAGACTTGTTGCTGGTACATTTTGATTGTAAAACAGATGTGGACGACCTTCATTCGGTCGCTGCATTGGCAACTTTAATGTCCCATCCCGATTTTTCTGAAATACAATATCATGCAGTTGCCGGCACATACGGTATTCAAGAAGGCTTATATGTTCCGCCCAACGACCTATTTCAACTTACCTTTGGAGACAACTGGACAGATGCAAACAAAAATTTGTCCAATGCGGTTGAAAAGGTCAAAACCATTGCCTTAAGAACTCTTACCGATAAAGGTGATGTTTGGATTGCCGAAGCGGGGCAATCCGATTTTACCGCCAAATTGATAAAAGCAATTCAATTAGATCTGCCAGAATTAAATGTTTCAGAACGTATTCATGTTGTTCAACATAGCGATTGGAACGAAAAAGTGACTTCGCCCGAAGCGCTTCAATTTACCAAAGAACACGCCGATTACCATAAAATTGCCGATGGAAACGCTATAGGAAACGGAACACCCGGTTTTCGTACCCCAAATTTCTCCTACTGGGAAGAAAAGATCGTAGACCCTACATTGATGGAAGTATGGCAACTCGCAACAGACATCGCAAACACATACAATGGAAAAGACGGGCGTTATAATAACGAGGCCGTTGCCGCCGGAGGATTGGACTTCTCTGACCTTTCCGAGGTTTGTTGGATCCTGGGGCTAAAACAAATAAAGGATACCGAAGAGTTCTTTAATATCTATTCTTATTAATAAGACCTATATGGCCATTATGTCCACAAGGGGCAACAGGGTTACGTACGGCCTATTTATATACGTTGCCAAGAAATTTAAGTTTAGAAAATATCATCAAGAAAATAATGGATCAGGGTATTATTACATCCAAAGAAAAACTATCTGTTTTGGTCCATAAAACCATGTTTCCTTAGATTATTAACTCCCTTTGGCGCTCTGGTCACATTAGCCTTAAATTACTCAAACATTACACTTTAAAATATTGTAATGTGACATGCAATAAAAGTCCATTTCACTTATAGAACAAATATATCCAAATAGACCTCGACAATTTATAATTGAAAGTACTTAACAAAAATGCAATTACCGCAATAATGGAAAAGACCTTTAAAGGAGACAAATCTATAAAATACCAAAATACAATAAGACTGGTTATCATTTGTGCTGCGGCAAGGGCGTAACTCACGAACATGGCCCCGAAAAAGAAACCTGGCTCCCGTTCAAATTTATAATTGCACACCGGGCACGTATCGCTCATTTTAGGAATGTTCAACAATATTCTTTTTCCCTTATCAGGAAACATGTTTCCTTTCTTGCAATTTGGACACTTACAATTTAAAGCATCTATAACTTTGCTCATAGTATAGAATTTATTCTACCACAAAGTTAGGCTGCCAACCTACTTTCACCCATATATTATGTTCGCTATTTTTTGTACTTTTAAGACATTTTAAATGAAAATACCCGTTCTAAATATTGGTCAGTTCAGAGAATCGGCACCTTTAAACGATGTGTACGTAAATTCTTTTTCAAATCACATACAGTTAAACAAGCATTTAATCAACAGACCCCACACCCACAATTTCTATCTATGTGTGCTTTTTACCGAAGGTACAGGCACACATGAAATAGATTTTAATTCTTATAGTATAAATCCTGGTAAGGTGTTCTTTCTAAAACCTGGACAGACCCATTTTTGGAAATTTGAGACACCACCCGAAGGATTTATCTTTTTTCATTCCCAAGAATTTTACGACCTAAAGTTCTTAGGGCACACAATTAACTCGTTTCCTTTTTTTGGTTCGTATCAAAACCCTCCCGTATTACAGTTAGACTCCCAAAAATTGAACGACCTAAAGAGCAAGTTTCGTGACGTCTATACAGAATACCTGCAAACCCATCTTTTAAGGGAATTAAAAATTATAAACACGCTAAACAATATCTATATAGAATTAACAAGGGTCTATACAGCCGATATTAATTTGGAAAAACTTACTTCCCCTAATTATTCCAACATACTTGAAAACTTGGAAAACTTAATAAACATCCATTTTTATAAAGAAAAATTTCCAAAATTCTATGCCGATAAACTTAATATAAGCACCAAGCATCTAAACAGGGTAGTAAAGCAAACTATAAACAAAACAACGAACCAATTAATTTTCGAAAGAGTAATTCTGGAAGCAAAAAGAATGATCGTACATTCCCACGATAATTTAGCCACAATTGCGGATACTTTAGAATTCTCGGATTACGCCTATTTTTCAAAGTTTTTTAAATCAAAAACAGGAATGACACCTTTGGGTTTTCGCAAAAAGTATTTTTATAAGACCAATTTAAAATAACAATAGGGTTAAAAAACGCACACCCAACACACAAACAATTGTTTATCGGCAACTTGATACATTAGTTTTTCAAACAAAAATCAATCGATTTTACAAGAACCGTATAGTTACACTACAAATTTCTTGCTTCCACTATTTTGTACTTTTTAAACAATACGACCAAAAGAATCATATTGCCCTATTTTATGCGCCCAAAGATTTTTAACGACCATAAAAATTACCAACAACAAAAACGTGTTTTTATAACAAAGAATGGTATCTTAAAAGGAAAAAGGCGACAACAGCCTATTTCTTTTGATCAATATTTTCTATTTTGTAGTGTTTTGCACTAGATAGACCTTTAGTGACCATTTAAGTTAAATTTATTCTTGATGCGCAAAAAAGAACATTAAATTACACAATCATCATGCATTGTAGTCCCCTGAAGAATTTTAGATAACATGCCCAAATTCATAGAAAAAGTAGAAAACCTACTAAGTAAGCCGTATAGAATTGTCTTTGTCTCTGTACTTTTTTCCCTCTTTTTATTTCTATTGTCCGCCTGTTTTATAGAGGTGGCCAATTTTACCTATGGTTTTACACTTGCCTTGGTAATGCCCATAATTATATCGTACCCGATATCTAAAATTGTTTATGGGTATACCCAAAAAATAAAAAAACAGAAGCAGGAACTTGCCAAGTTGGATAACATCAACAAAAAACTATTTACATTAATATCGCACGATATAAGAAGCCCCATCGCCACCCTACAGAGTTTGGTTTATTCGATGGCCTTTAATGATTTTGACAAAAAAACGGAGAAAGAGTATTTAGGTAAGTTGTCTAAACATATTGCGAACCTCGACATATTTTTAACCGATTTATTACAATGGTCCCAAGACCAAATTCAAAATAAACCGGTCAATTTTACCCTGTTCAAATGCAACGATATCTTAACGCAAATTGGTGGTTTGTTCGAAGGTCTGTTACTGGAAAAACAAATAGATTTTACCATTGGCGATTTGGACAGCACCATATATGCCGACCAACAGAACTATGCTTTTATCGTTAGAAACGTTTTGCACAACGCTATCAAGTTCACTCCTAAAAACGGTAAAATACATATTTGCCTAAAGGTACGTGGTGATGAAGTGCACACCATAATCAAAGATTCTGGTGTTGGACTTTCCAAAGAAGAAATAGATACCATATTCGAAGGCGAAAAACTGTTTACCCAATTGGGTACGTCAGATGAAAAAGGCACAGGTTTTGGACTAAAGGCCTGTATCGACTACTTAAAGAAAAACAACGGAAGATTGGCTATAGAAAGCACACCGGGAAAAGGAACGAAAATCTCTATCATATTGCCCCGTTCTTCCCCTAAAGATTAAATACCGAAAACAATACTTTCTACCTTTGCCCCCGTTACCTGCAAACATCGAAACCCAAATACAAAATGTCTATCTATAAAAAAATTGCAAAAATAGGTTCAAAACTATTTTCAGAGCACAAGCTTTTTAAACACGGATTCAATTTGTCTCCCATGTACAAAAGAAGTACTGCCAAAGTCATTAAGGTATCATCCGATCTATTACACATAAGAATTAAGCTTCCCATAAGCTATAAAAACAGAAATTATGTAAACACTATATTCGGAGGCAGTATGTTTTCGGCCGTAGATCCTTTTCCGATGGTTCAGTTAATGAATTTGATCGGGGATGACTATGTAGTTTGGGACAAATCGGCCCAAATATTTTTCAAAAGGCCGGCAAAAGAAAACCTATATGCGGATTTCGATTACTCAGAAAAAGAACTTGAAGACATCAAGAAACAAGTTTCCGAAAAGAAAGAAATAGAAATAATAAAAACAACACAACTCACCAATAAGGAGAAAAGCAAAGTTTTTTGCGAAGTGAGAAAAACCATTTACGTAGCCGATAAAGAATTTTATAAGCAAAAACGTAAAAACAAATAAATTTGTTCTTTATCTCAGAACGTTCGTGAGCCAAGATCATTAACCGTATTAGTTAGCGTCTATGTTTTATTTACAAACCCATTGCAAAACCAACATCACCATGTCAAAAGCTCTGTTATCGCTGTTGTTCTTTTTCACAGCGAACATAATTGTATCGCAAAATAGTTTTGAAAGCATCTATACGGCCAGCGCAAGGCCTCATAAAGAGAACATTCAGATTTATTTCAACGATAGCGAGGGCAATTCGGGCTATTTGCCAATATCCATCGTAAAAGGTGCAAACGAAGGTCCCGTATTCACGATTATTGCCGGGGTTCACGGTTTTGAATACCCACCGATCGTGGCTACACAAAAACTAATGGCCGAGATTGATATAAAAGCGCTTACGGGTACCCTGATCATTATTCCGGTAGCCAACACGGCTTCCTTTTTTACCCGAACCCCCTTTATAAACCCGCAGGACCAAAAGAACTTGAACAATGCTTTCCCCGGAAAGGTCGATGGTACCATTACAGAACAAATAGCACATTACATAACCACCAATATTATACCTGTAAGCGATGTTCTTTTAGATGTACATGGAGGCGATGCCTGCGAGGACCTGATTCCGTTTGTTTGCTATTACGACAACAAACAAAAACCCGATCAAACGGCATTGGCAAAAAAACTTTCGGAAAATAGTGGTTTTGAACTTGTGGTTTCCTACGGATACTCGCTATCTGATACAGAACCCGCAAAGTACACCTTTAAACAAGCTGTGCAGGATGGTAAAACGGCCCTGAGCATCGAATGTGGCAAACTGGGCAATGTACAGGAAGAAAATGTAGACTTGATACTAAAAGCGATACATAATATGCTTGCGGAAATGAATATGTACAATAATGGTAGCGGACCACATGAAAATATAATCTATGGTACCGACCAAGTATATATCAATGCCGGTGTACAAGGTATTTTTTATAGTGACTACAAAGCTGGTGACAAGGTTAAAAAAGATGCCATTGTCGGTTACACCACCGATGAGTTCGGCAAGGTGTTGGAGGAGTACAAATCGCCCAAAGACGGAACTATTCTGTACAAATTGGCAACACCGCCCATAAACATCGATGACACCGTTATGTGCATTACATCCATCAAAGAAAATGAATAACAAAAGACCCATATAGTCTTTTGTTAAACATGATTTAGTGTCAAGACCTTTATTTTTAGGAATCGATACGTAAAAAATAAAATCCCCCGTAAAATAATCTGAACAAAGTTTGGAATATTCATTCCAAAGATTCTATATTTGCAGTGTGAATAAAAAAGAATCCATATTACTATCAGCTTTACAGCTTCTTGTGAACAACGGGGTGCACAACACTCCTATGTCGGCAATTGCCAAAGAGGCCGGTACCGGTATGGGGACCATTTACAATTATTTTAAAAACAAGGATGAACTGATCAATGAATTGTACTTGTATATAAAAGAAAAAGAGAAAACCGTGTTTGTGCCGTTTGATGAAAACGAACCGGTAAAAACGCAGTTTGAACAATATTATACCAATTTTTTGGACTTTTTTATACAAAATCCTACATATTACGGGCTTATCG
Organism: Maribacter sp. MMG018; assembly: GCF_018100785.1. Classification (GTDB taxonomy): domain Bacteria; phylum Bacteroidota; class Bacteroidia; order Flavobacteriales; family Flavobacteriaceae; genus Maribacter. The sequence goes on from NZ_JAGJEC010000001.1 coordinate 62,409, forward strand.
TGCAATTACAGGCATCACCCATTATAACTAAAAAGAGTAAGGAAGAAGGTAATAAATCGGCACAACCATTTATAGAGCTACTTCTACACGGACAAAAAAACAGGATTATCAAAAACATTCCGGCCGATGAGCTTATCATATTTATTGGCGGAGCCGTATTGTCTTATTTAAGATGGTATTTTGACCAAAACGAAAAACGCATTTCCATTTCAAATCAATTACAATTGGTATGGGATGCGATCAAGGAATAAAAAAATTTATCAATAATTTGGAATGAACATTCACTCCATAAACTGAAATCAAAATGAAAAAGAATGTATTAATTACCGGAACATCCACCGGCGTTGGATTTGAAAGCGCCTTACTATTGGCCAGAAACAATTACAAAGTGTACGCTACTATGCGTAACCTTAAAAAAGCAGATGCATTAAAACAGCGAATAGAAGAGGAAAATTTAGACATTGAGATTCTTCCTCTTGACGTCACCAAAAAAGAATCCATTACATCTGCCGTAGATCATATTATTAAAAAAGACGGAAAAATAGATATACTTGTCAATAATGCCGGTGCCGGTTTTGCAAAAACCACCGAACAAGCAAGCGAAGAAGAAATACGCTGGGTAACGGAAGTCAACTATCATGGTGTGGTATTTTGTACGCAGGCCGTGCTACCACATATGAGGAAACAAAAATCGGGACAAATAATCAGTATTACCTCGGTAGGAGGCCTTGTCGGACAACCCTTTAACGAGTTGTATTGCGGTGCCAAGTTTGCCGTAGAAGGTTATATGGAATCTTTGGCAACTTATGTAAGTGATGCCTTCAACATTAAGATCAGTAATATTGAACCTGGCGGAATAAGTACCGAGTTTACGGCATCTGCCATTGGTAAGACCGCCGTAAACGGAACATTTGCCACAGGGGAATACGCCCCGATCTTCGAAAACTATATGGCCGGAAACCAAAAAAGGGCCAGCGAAAGTACCGAACAGGTATATCAAACCGGCGCCGAGGTAGCACAAGTAGTACTACAAGTAGCACAGAACGACAACCCTCCGTTAAGAATACGGACTTCAAAATGGGCCGAGGATTTTTGTGAACTAAAGACAAAAGCCGACCCGGATGGCACAAAATTGGTGACTCAAATAAAAGAAAGTTTTTTATAGATAATACACCTTATTAAACAGGCAAAAGCATTGCCCAAGTCAGGAAATTGAATATGACAATATAGAATTCCCTGCACCGGGCCCAAGCGTTTCGGCGCTAATGCTTTTGCCTTTTGTTGTAACATGAACAATGGGCAAGTTTATACCAGCCCCCCTAATTACAGATAAATACTTACCCATCAAACCATTACACCTCCTTTAAAAGTCAATACTACCGTTACATTTACATAAAAAAGAACATCCCCTGCGATACCTCTTTCCCCTTTCCTAAAATTTCTTATTTAGATTTAATACAAATAATTTGGATTACTTGTAATTGGGAAATACATTTGCCCGAAATTTTACCTATTCATATTAAGTCTAAATAAGCCTAATGAAATATTTTATATCTAGTTTCACCTTACTACTGCTGTCGTATTTCGGTTTTTCCCAAGATGCCAAAGTAAGCGGAAACGTCACCGATAACTACGGAAACCCCTTAATGGGCGTTAACATCCTCGTAAAAAACACGATCAAAGGAACACAGACCGACGACCAAGGGGTCTTTGACATCAACGGTCTATCCAACGGAGACTATGTGCTTTCGCTCTCGTATCTCGGTTTTAAGACTCGCGAAGTTCCTTTTTCAATTATCAACGACCAAAATGTAAATCTTGCCGAGATCATCTTATACGAAGGCAATGAAATATTGAGCGAAGTGATCGTAGAAGCGGAACGCCGCAACAAGTTCTCTAGAAAAGAAACGGCCTATGTCTCTAAAATGCCATTAAAGAACATAGAGAACTCTCAGGTGTACAACACCATTACCAATCAGTTGTTGGTTTCGCAATCGGTAAACACCTTTAAGGATGCCTTGTCCAACGCCGCTGGTATTACCCAATTATGGTCTTCTACCGGTAGAAGTGGCGATGGTGCCGGTTACTACTCTAGCCGTGGTTTTGCGGTACAACCACAATTGGTAAACGGTGTAGCCGGTATTACCAACGGTTTTATAAACCCTTCTAACGTAGAACGTGTAGAGGTGATCAAAGGCCCTTCCGGAACTTTGTTCGGTAGTGCGGTGACCTCCTATGGCGGCCTAATAAACATTGTTACCAAAAAACCCCATAGCGGTACCGGTGGAGAAATTACCCTTTCGGGCGGATCTTACGATTTTGCAAAGCTGAACGCCGATGTAAACATAAGTCCTAACGACCAATTGTCGTTACGTTTTAACACAGGATTCCAACAAGAACATAGCTTTCAGGATGCCGGTCTAAAAAAATCGGTCTTTGTAGCGCCCTCCATTTCGTACAAGGTCAATAACGACCTAACCCTTAACTTTTCGTACGAGGCTTCCGAGAACGAACAGACCAACGAGACCTTCTTGTTCTTAAACCGATATGCCCCTCTTACCTTCAGCTCTATAGACGAGTTGGGTTATAACACCGACCTGTCTTTCACCAGCAACGATGTTACGATAGAGAACATTACCCAGAATTACCGTGGTGAAGTTGCCTGGAAAATTGCGGACCAATGGTCTTCACAAACGTTGGTCTCTGGCGGTATCGCAAAATCTTTAGGATACTACACCTATTTATGGAACGGTGCCGAAGATACTTTTAGTCTATATGCTCAAGACACCGATTCTAAGACCAAGACCCTTAATTTACAGCAAAACTTTACGGGAACCTTTAAAATAGGCAACGTACAGAACAAATTGTTGGTAGGTGCCGATTACCTAGACTACAACATCATCGACAATAGCTCTAATTGGGGGTATTTGCATACGATAGATATTACCGGTGACCGCATCTACGGCGAACCTGAAATCAATGCAGAAAACTTAAGCGCTGCCTTATCGGGGCTTGGATATTTAGATAGCGATATACGTCAGAATATTTTTGGGGCCTACGTGTCGGATGTCATCAATATATTGCCTTCTTTATCGGTAATGGGGAGTGTTCGTTACGACCGTTTCGATTACCAAGGTGACAGAAAAACGGATACCGACGACGATACAGAATACACAGAATCTACCCTATCCCCAAAATTCGGAATCGTTTTTCAACCTATCCTTAATCAACTATCGATCTTCGCCAACTATCAAAACGGATTTTCTTATGTAAATCCACAATATATCACAGACTACGATTCTGGCGAGGTTACCCTACAGGCGTATGATGTAGAAAAAGCCAATCAGTTGGAAATAGGGGCAAAATCGAACTTGTTCAACAGTAAACTGGAGGCTACTTTAAGCTACTACAACATTAATGTGGACAACAAATATTACTGGGCCACACAGACCCAAGACTTGGAAATTAACAGTCAGGGTATAGAACTGGAAGTAAATGCCAACCCTATAGAAGGCCTGAACATCCACTCTGGCTTTAGCTATAACGATTCTGAAATTACCGACTCCCCTTCCGCAAGACAATTGGAGGGCAATAGATACGGCGAATCGGGACCTGAGATTACCTATAATTTTTGGACGGACTACAGGTTTTTGAAAAACTTTGGGGCCGGGGCCGGCTTTAATGGCCAAACGGAATATGATACCATGGTAGATTACAAGGCTACCACCGGCAGTTTTATGATTCCCGGTTACACCATTTTTAATGCGTCACTTTATTACGAAACCAATAAATTTAGAATTAGCGTCAAAGGCAATAACCTGGCCGACAAAGCTTATTATTCGGGCTGGAGCACGGTTACGCCACAACAGAGAAGAACTATATTAGGTACTTTTACCTTTAAGTTCTAAAATGCATTTTACAAAGGCAGCCCCATGTGGGTTGCCTTTAAAATTATAGGCATGACTTTTAAAAAATTCGTATTTCAATTACATAAAACACTAGGCCTTAGCACGGGCCTTGTAGTCTTTATTGTGGCCATTACCGGCTGTTGCTGGTCTTTTAAGGAAGAGATTGAAAGTACGTACGATCACTATAAAAAAGTGGAGCCCCAGAACAGCCCTATTTTAATGCCTTCGCAAGCAAAGGAAATTGCCAAGGATATATTCCCCGAGCATCATATTCACGGTACGCTCTATAAAAAAGCGGACGATGCCGTAGAAGTTATCTTCTACGACCCGGAGCCCGAATTTTACCGTAGTGTATTCTTAAATCCATATTCCGGCGAGGTGATACAGGTAGACGACCACCTTAGTGGGTTTTTTGCTTTTGTTCTAAAGGGGCATATGCGATTGTGGTTGCCCGCAGGTATCGGCGAACAGGTGGTGGGCGTCTCCATCCTGATTTTTATCGTTATTATTATTTCCGGATTTATCATCTGGCTGCCAAAAAAACGGAAGAACCTAAAACAGCGCCTAAAATTTGACTGGAAAAAGACCACCCGATGGAAACGCAAGAACTTTGACCTACACACGGTTATTGGTTTTTATATCTGCTTCCTCGCATTAATATTGGCTTTTACCGGCTCTTTAATGTCATACAATTGGCTCATGAACGGGGTATACAAATCTATAGGCGGCGAAAAGGAAGTTGTATTTACCATTCCGCAAAACATAAACGGCCCCTTGGCCGACCCAAACGCACGACCTATGGATAAATTACTTTCCAAGTTGATGCAAGAATCCCCGAACGCCGAAGCCTACGAACTGCACTACCCTACTTACGAAAACGAAAGTATCTACGTAGAAGTCTCTAATAGCAAAAGTCTATTTTACGATGCCGATTATCGGTTTTTTGACCAAAACACCTTAGAAGAAATAGAAACCCCAAGTGTGTACGGCAAATACAAAGATGGTAAAGTGGCCGATAAGATCATTCGTATGAACTACGATATCCATATTGGTGCCATTGGTGGTATCGCCGGTAAGATCATTGCCTTTTTGGTAAGCCTTTTGACCGCATCGTTACCGGTTACCGGTATGTTGCTGTGGTATGGCAGAACCTACAAAAAAAAGCCCGAAAGCGTTAAAATAGCCTCTAAAAGAACTATCTGATCATTTGTTCGAACAGAAAAATTCTTACTGTTTCTTAATCGGTACGTATTTACTACATTAGTTGCTTATCTCCGAACCACCGGACAAAGAATTTCAAAACCGAAACAGATGAAAATAAAAACATGCCTGATCCAAGACAGCCCCGTTTTCTTTGACAAGGACAAAACATTGGATAAAGTAGAAATGCTGACCAAAAAGTACGCACAACAAGGTTGCGAACTCATTGTTTTTCCGGAGTCTTTTATCCCGGGCTATCCCAGAGGGTTCTCGTTTGGTGCAACCATTGGAAGCAGAACCGACGAAGGCAGAAAACTGTATTCGGAGTTTTACAAAAACAGCATAGACATAGAAAGTGACGATATAAAAAGACTGGAAAAGCTCTCGAGGTCAGAACAGGCATATTTGGTTATCGGCGTCACCGAAAAACAGCAGGTGAACGGAAGCCTATACTGCTCTATGCTCTACATTTCACCCACCAATGGTCTACTGGGCGTACATAGAAAAATAAAACCTACGGGCACTGAAAGGATCGTTTGGGGCGAGGCCGACGGTGAATCTCTGGTCACCTTCCACACCGAAATAGGCAAATTGGGCGGACTTATATGTTGGGAAAACTTAATGCCCCTGGCAAGAATGGCCATGTATAAAAAAGGTGTGGAGATCTACATCGCCCCCACGGCCGATTCTAGGCCGGAGTGGACCGCCACCATGCAGCATATTGCTTTAGAAGGCCGATGTTTTGTAATGGGCTGCAACCAGTTCTTTACAAAATCTATGTACCCAGAAAAATACCGTTCTTTGGTAGCGGACCAGCCAGAAAATATATGCCCCGGAGGCAGTGTAATCGTTTCGCCCATGGGCAAGATAATCGCAGGCCCCTTATTTGGTGAAGCCGGTGCCTTGATAGCGGAATTGGATTTGGAAGAGATCAACCTTAGCAAATTGGATTTTGATGTCATAGGCCATTATTCCAGAAACGACATTTTTGACTTTAACGTGGTCCATCAACCAGAAATTAAAAAAGAAAACAGTCGGCAAAAAGATAAATAGCCAGTGCCGATCCAAGGCATCCATAAAAACTTCACGCTCAATAATTCTTGTAACATTGGGTCTTGAGCCAAGGTCTACGTATCTTTGTAGCTTCTAAAATGGGGTATTACATACCGGTGTACATTCAATTTTAGCGTTACGACCAACCATACTGTCATCGACTTTAAAACCTTGCCAATTATAGCTAAAAACGGCATCGGTACCGGTAAACCCGAAAAGAAATTTAATAGTTGACGTGGAAAATAGATACCATGACGGAAACTACCGTTGGGCCGTTCCACGATGGTAATTTTACATGAAGAGGAACATGAATAGTAGCATAACCAAAGAAATTCGACTTCTTTTTGCTTTAAAGTCGTCGGAAAACAAATGGCAAAAACCCATACTTACCGCTATTAGCATAGGTCTACCACTATTGATAGGCTTATATTTTGACAATTTAAAGTACGGGCTCACCGCATGCTTAGGCGGATTAATCATTATTTATCTACCGGAGACGGGTTCCTTCACCAATAGAATATTAACGCTCTTGGTGTGTTCTTTTGGTTTTATGGTATCTACGGCATTTGGTCTGTTGTTCAGCTTTGACCCCTGGGTATCCGTCATCGCCTTTGGCCTCTTTTCAATGACCGTACACTGGATTGTTTTGTTCTATAAAACATCACCGCCCGGAAGTTTCTTTTTTATATTGATAGCTGCAATGACCATTTGCCAACCATTTGACCTTGGCTCCATACCCATAAAAATCGGATTAATGGGCTTGGGCACCATGCTTGCCTGCATTTTTGCATTGGTTTACCTATTGATACTTTCACAAAAAGAAAAACAATCGAATACCAAAACCATAAAGCCCATTTTTGAACGCAATACCTATGCCGATATCTGGGAAGCCCTCATTGTCGGAATATTTATGTTATCCTCTCTAGCTATAGGAAACTTGCTTAAATTGGACAACCCCTATTGGATTCCGATATCTTGTGCGGCGGTTATGCAAGGGGCATCGTTATATCATATCAGACAACGCACGTTTCAAAGAATATTGGGCACTTTTGTAGGCCTGGGCCTTACTTGGTGCCTGTTCAACTTTATCAATTACACACCGCTATCCATTTGTATCTCAATTATAGTACTGCAACTTATTATAGAAATGCTTGTTGTAAAACAGTATGCGTTTGCCGTGGTATTCATTACCCCTTTCACCGTATTATTGAACGAAGCCGCCAACCCCATTTTTAGCACTCCCGACACCTTGATCGCGCTACGTTTCTGGGAAATAGTTATGGGTAGTATTTTGGGTGCACTTGGGGGCTGGGTGCTACACAAAGAGAAAATCAGATATGCCTCTATAAACCAATTGGAAAAAATAGTCAAGAGACATTAACCTCCGCACAACGATTTAAAAATACCGCTATGAGCCTACATAATTTAAATAAAATGACCGCCGAAATGGGTAACACGGCTCCAATGCCCGTATTGTTCCTTGGTCATGGAAGCCCCATGAACGCCATAGAGGAAAACGAATTTGTTGCCTCTTTCCGTAAATTGGGAAAAGAACTGGTACGGCCCAACGCCATCTTATGCATATCGGCACATTGGGAAACCAAGGGCACCTATGTAACGGCCATGCAGCAACCCCCAACCATTCACGATTTTGGCGGTTTTCCCCAAGCCTTGTACAATGTGCAATACCCAGCACCTGGAAGTCCAGAATTGGCCCTACGAACAAAAAACCTAGTTACACGCACCCAAGTGGAACTAGACCATAAATGGGGACTCGACCACGGCGCATGGAGTGTTATAAAACACCTATACCCCAATGCCGATATTCCGGTAATACAAATGAGTATAGACTACTCTAAACCACCAAAACACCATTACGAACTGGCCAAGGAAATAAACAGTCTACGAAAAAAGGGTGTTCTTATTATCGGAAGCGGTAACATGGTGCATAACCTTCGTATGGTGGCCTGGAACAAACTGAACGAAACCTATGCCTTTGATTGGGCCACGGAGGCCAATGAGAAAATGAAACGTTTTATTCTTAACGGGGAACACCAAAAACTAATCGATTTTAAATCCCAGGGTACGGCCTTTGACCTTGCCATCCCCACACCCGAGCACTACATGCCCTTGTTATATGCACTGGCCTTAAAAGAAGAGAACGAAAAAATAAGCCTCTTTAACGATAAGCCCGTGGCCGGTTCCCTTTCTATGACCTCCGTAAAAATAGAAGCCGATTTATAGTTGTCATAAAGTAGTGCCCCTATACACCTTCCTACAATAACACCCTGATTAGTGCTCGGTTACGCTTTTTCGTAAGAAAAAAGTGTAAGAATTTTTATATTGCAAATACGGACCTTGGTCCGCTTTCCCCCCGATTATTGGAGCTTGATATCTATATAGTTACTCAATAATGTTTACCGCGATTCATGTGATTAAAATTGAGAACAAAAAAAGAAAACAATAATTCAACTTTTAAATATGGAAAGAATATTTTGGGAACTCTACAATTCAGGCTCGGAATCTGAAGTAGAAAAAATCATCAATAAGCATAAGATTTTTGACGATAAACAAACGGCTGGACCAAATGGAAAAATAAAGAAGGAAAAACTCTTGATGAATTGAAAAGAAAATAAAAGAACTCCGCTCTGCGAAGTCTGTGACTTCTACCCGTAAATGGCCTTTAGGCTCCATCTTAGGTGGATAGAAAAAATTTAATTTTCAATATATAAATAAGTTGAAGGCACCGTTGTCCGAAATGCGAAAGAGGATGTTATAAGTGGGTCACCGAGCGTTTTGAAAGTTGTCGGGAATTATGGATTGTATTATTTTGAATAATAAATACAAAATCAAACTTCCGATTTTTGTAATTCCCTTGGTCTTTCTAATAGGTTACTTTTTGGTTTTTCGGAACTATAGCAGCACTTATCACCCATCTAATTGGACACCTAAGGAAAAAGAAAAACCTAAAGGACATAAGCACTGCCAGCAACTAAGGTTAAGGCAAACGAAATCTTATTTGTTTTAGGTAATTATCATTATTGTCCCTAGCCTACATAATTATATGTTATGGCCGCTTTCCGTCCAATTGTACAATTAACCATGCAACAAACTGTATACAGGCACGTTATGATCTATAGTTGAAAACTATAAGTGCGAAGAGGCCATCAATCAAAATTATGTAGACAATTGATACGGATTTTAGTCCATAAAAAAGGAAGCCTCCGTTGAAATTAAATGGCATACCCATCTATTAACCTTCTTAAGCAAAAAACATGAAAAACGTAAAGCTCCCAATAGTAATAGTCGTATTATTTACCATGTTCATGGTGACCCAGTCTTGTAAAGATGACATTTGCTCCGATACGGTATGTCTCAATGGCGGCACTTGTAATGATGGTACTTGTGAATGTGCTGAAGGTTATTCCGGTTCCGATTGTTCTACGTTATGGAGATCTAAGGCAATCGGAAGTTATACCGTTACTTCTGTAAGTTGCAGTCCCACATATACGGGAAGCGCAGTAGTATCAAGTGATCCATCCGATGATTTAAACCTATTGTTGGATATTGCAATTTCCAATGCCGATAGCGAAGAGGATGCATTATATCAGTTTAAATTGACAATGACCGGTGAAACAACTTTTACCGTTCCTACCCAGAATCCTTGTCTGAATTTGGAGAATTGTTCGGATTTTTCAGGAAGTGGGCAAATTGATGCCGATGGAAATATTACTATGTCCACCCCTGTTAATGATTACGATTGTGTTTGGACACTCATTAAGTAAGCTTTGGACAATGGAATGCAAGGTTGTAAAAAAACAAAGAGATCAGTAGAAAACTTTTTTTGGTCCAGTGATTTCCTTCCAACGACCCAGGAGGTTAAAAATTTGGGACAATCGTACGAATAAAAGCGAAATGTATATAAAATCACCAGTTATAATAGGAATGGTCATTTTCTGTTCCTTATTGAATGTGGCTTGTAAAACAAAAGACAAGAACAATGTTATGAGCAATCAAAAAATACATGAATACAATACGATTACCGCTTTTGAATTGAATAAAGAACTAAGCTTTCCCAATTTTACCATTGAACACACCCAACATAAAAAAGTTCAGGGACCGAACAATGCAAAATGGGAAAGACAAACCTTCTACTTTACTGTGACAGGAGAACGTGATCACCAGGAAATTTCGTGGAGCACGGGGGTTATCCGTAATACGGAATTCACGGTAGACGGTATGACATATGAGTTGGTCATGGGGAGTTATCAGGATCCCAATTCAACAACCAAAGCATTCAAAACCCTTGGGTTGAACGAACTGATCATAGTAAAACCAAAAAAGGTGACCCTGTCAGAACAAAAAATAAAAACAGGCGATATTGTATTCAGAAGTACAAAGAAAAAGAATGGTGAAGTGTTGTTCAATGAATACGGAACTATTCAAAAAAACACATTCGGACTTTTCGTTTGGGATCTTAGAAATACCTTAAAACAACCGCTAAGATCTTGGTCGGCCCAAGGGATCGATAAGAAAATCGCGATTTTTCGTGTAAAATCACCGGATTTTCAAATGAACGAGATGGAATTAATAGACGGAAGCTTCAATTATTTATTTGACTCAGAAGCATTGGAGCTGGTGACCAAAAACTTTTAAGAACATTGTAAAATTGGTGTAGCATGTCAAAAAAAAACAAACAGGAAAAAATTAAACTCTTAGGGAAAGAATATGAATACGTAAGGATCGATGATATCAAGAAGAATCCCGTTATTTTTTTTGAAGAACACAGTGTTGACCTATGTATTAAAGCCTATGGGATTTTAAAACCCAAGTGCATTTATATCAACGATGTCCCTTTTGATTTTTTAAAGGATCCCCAATTCTCAGAGTTGGAAGAGATACACGTATCTGCCGCTGAAGGCGTGGATATAAGTCCTTTACATTCCTTACATCATCTAAAGTCGATCTGGGTGACCTTTTACGCAGGGTATGGGCCAAAAGGCAGTTTGGATTTTAGCCATTTCCCAAAGCTGGAAACTTTACATTGTAGTTGGTTGAACGGATCAAAGAACCTTGCTGAACTTAAAAATGTGCAATCAATTTTTATAGCTGATGCTAGCCTAACCGATCTAAAGATTTTCCATGGTTTGGAGAATTTAAAAGTTTTGGAATTAGCGCGCTCAACAGTGGAATCTTTGGAAGGTTTGCAAGGTATCGTTAATTTAAGGGAATTGAAGATAACCGGCTCATCCAATATCAAGTCCTTTGAAAGTTTAGCTGAAGTAAGCAGTACGGGTCTGGAACGTCTTGAAATAACCTCTAAAAATAACATTACGGCATTAGAGCATATAGGCAAGCTGAACAAATTACGGTCCCTGTCATTGGAAGGCATACAAAGTATAGATTGTTCTGCGTTTGAAAATAACACCAACCTTACCCAATTAAGTTTAAAAAGAATCAAAAAAATGACCAATGAACAAGGTTTAAGTAAATTGGTCAACCTAAATTCATTGCGGTTAATGCAAATAGATTATATAGACAGCCTCAACTTTCTTACCGATCTGCCCAATCTTGAAGCGTTGAATGTATTACCATGGTTCATTAAAGTTAAAGACGGGTATTTGCCTTTGATCCAAAAGTTTAGGGCGCTCAATAAATTGGAAAGTCTGTTTGAATGGGATGAAATACTTGATCATTTAGACGAAGAAGGGAAACAACAGTACAAAAAACATTTTGGTGATTCTCCTCTGGAATTTATTAAAAAAGAATTCACGTTTCATTGTTATGAAGACTTCTCTGAACCGTATACCAAAGAAAATTGTAACAAAGTGGATGAAGAAATAAGAAACTTGATCGATCGGTTAATAAAGAATGCCGAGGCAACCACGGAAGAGAAACTCAAATACTTTGAAGCCACAGCTGATAACCTAGATAAAATAGATGAGGAATTGAATCTTTTTGCAACGGGTGAACGCGAGTACCTGTGGGACACCTTGGATGAAATAGCAGGGGCAAGCGGTATCGATGTAGGCAGTCTAGAAGAATCCAATTCTAAGAACAAGTATTTCAAATGGCCCGTTTTTTAATTTATACCGTAAGACATGAATGAATTGATCCTTTTTAAAAACGAGGTGAACAAGCATCTAAGAGATAGGCTTAAAAAAGACAAATGGTCCGGCGTAAGTCCCGTTTTTTATAAAAATGATGTTCCCAACCTTACCAAATGCATTGAAATAAGACGGTCGTTGAAGGAAAACCACTTTTCTTGTTCCCTGGCCGTTTATTCCGATTTTAAGTTTCCCAATACCCCAAAAGCCATAAAAACCAAGAGGTTGCACACCTATAAGCAAATATTCCAAGTCGCATTGACCCCCGATAAGGTGAGCAGCTCGTATTACCATTGGACCTTAAAGGACGATAAGGACTTCAACATAAGGCAAATACAATTATTAGGAGAGGCCATAAGCACCCACGGTACCGATTTTTTCAATGGTTTCACTAATTTTCCGGAACCGTTCTTAAACATAGAACCAGGGGATTTCGATACCAAAGAAGTAAAATTGTTCAACAAATACGATGTGTTCAATCAAGTAATCTATATGAATTTCTTAAAAGAGGTACATCTGTCCGTCGATCAGATCGAGAAAGCCACCGTATTTTCAAACCTGGCCCTAGCGCGATTTCATGATAACGTAAAAGGCAAAAAAATAATACATGACAAAGCATATGAAAAATCCATAGGAGAATACGTAAGATTTTTAGAAATGCCGAAGTCATAAATCGCAAACGTCATAATACAGGAGTGACCGGCTTATTCGTGCCACTATTAAAAACGGTCATTACAAAGAACCATAAACCTGTACACCATCAATTCGTTACGTTTTATAGTTGAACCCAACGCAATACCCAGAAAGAGATGAAAGTAGTATATAAATTAAAACAAGAGGATTATCTACAATATGCCCTATTTTATGATTCCATAGATGAGCAATCGAAAAAATTAAGATGGAAGGCGTGGGCAAGTGTAATACTGGCGTTCATTATTTTTGGCGTTCTACTCTATAATTATGCAGACGGTTTTGTAATATATGTTTACGCAATAACCGCCACCTTGGTCGCTGTGGCTTTTCCTTTTTACCATAAAAGCAGGTTAAAAAAGTTGCATATAGGCGCAATTAAAAAAAATTATAAACATAGTTTCGATAAACCTAAGGAACTTTTGTTCGATGATGATTTTTTAGAAATTTCCTCAGAATTGGAAAGGTCTAAGTTAGATTATTCCGCTATTGAAAGCATACAGGAAATAGCAAGTCATTATTTCCTGAACTTAAAATCCGGAATCCATATTATCATTCCTAAAGCAACATTGAAAAATGATAATTCTGTGGCAACTAGGTTAGATATACTTTGTAAAAAATATGGAATCGTTCATTCTAAGAATTTAGACTGGAAATGGTAATAACAAGCACCAATATCGGTAATCCGCTCTGCGAAGTCTGTGACTTCGTAGCGTATGGCGTAAGTACATGGGTAAGTGACAAGAGTGAAATAACCTAGCCCGGTTATGGCACGAAGTTGCAAACATAGCACAGCAGGCCAATTTAGCAAAGTGATTAATAGCTATCATGAACCACTTGTCCGCTAACTCCCCAAACCCCACAAAACATTTCCAATACAAACCAAAAACCCAACCTTGTAACTATTTTTCTGCAAGCACTTTCTCAATTTTATTTACCTTGGCAAAAAACACTAACCAACTATACTTTATGAAATACCTATTCTTATTGGTTGCCGTATTATCCACTGTAGCCTCTTTTGGGCAAGCGCCGCAAAAGGTAAACCTCACCGAATACATCAGGGAAATTCAAATCTGGGAAAAAGATAATAGTCAAATGACCCTTGCTTTCTGGATCCCAAAAAGTTATTGGAAAATTTCGTTGCAAGACAATCCACAAATACCCGCAGAAACCGTAGACCAAATAGTGGCTACTTTCGAAGATTACATTTTTGTATGTGGTTTAGATGTAACGATCCACAACAACGGTACAGCATCTTTTACCGATGAGGCCGTTTTAAGGGAATCGCTTTCGCTGGTAGACGACAAAAGCGAGACCTACCTGCCGTTAGAGAACGATCAGATCGCACCCGATGCCGTAGCCCTCATGGAATCTATAAAACCCATGTTCCGCCAAATGTTGGGCCAAATGGGCGATGGCATGCATTTTTATCTTTTTAAGGTACAGGACGAAAACGGCAACAATACTATAGATGAATACAAAGAGGGTAGTTTTACCGTAAAACATTCCAACAAAGAATTTACATATACGTTGCCATTGGTAACCCTGATGCCGAGCAAAAAATGCCCTGTGGACAATGCCGAAATGAAAGGAAACTGGACGTACTGTCCTTTTCATGGCAACTTACTTAAGTAATAACGCATAAAAAACGGCCAAGAAGAATGTTTTCTATAGCGGATAGTTTATAAAATGAGGGGAAAAAGATTTTTCCCCTTAAAATACCTGTTGCAATAATCTTTGCTCATTTTAAATACCCTTTCCTTCATTTTATCTGAACCTGCATAATGTTCATTTGCAATTGAGGCGATACTTTTTGTACCCGCCCAAATATTTTGTTAGATAAAACTTTGGTCTTTGTCGATACAATTGCCATGACGGTTGATTTCATTTTATACAGATTCTATTTTTTAATACCTATGCAGCTATGGATCAATACCGTTACAGACAATATTACTAACTACAATGATCAAATAAAGTGCTCAACGGAATGTTCTACTTCGCAGATTACAGTAATTTCCCCCGTTACTTTTTACCCGTAATATGAAGACCGAACTTCCGTTACACTTTATCTGGCCTTTTAAAAACAAAAGATGTACCATGGTTCAGTAAACCCTTTTGACCCCAAAAATGCAACCCTAAATAGTCTTAATTTTGCACCCCTAAATCTTAAAAGGACCGACCCTATTAATGAAAAAAGAAAATACCCGAAAAAATAAGATTGTCAAAATACTAAAATGGTGTTTGCTCACCGTAGGCATTCTACTTGTTTGCCTGTTCAGCATCCCCTCCATTTTTGGCGACACCATTGCCAACGAAATCAAAAAGGGAATAAATGCAAATCTGAAGACAGAACTGCAATTCAAGAATTCCTCCATCTCTTTCTTTAGGCATTTTCCTTCTCTGACCTTTTCTTTCGAAGAGGTAAATTTGACCAGTACCGAACCCTTTGAGGAAGAAACTCTTGTCACCGCCCAAGAATTGGGCTTCGGCATCAATGTCTTTAAGCTTATTTTTTCTGATAAAGTAGTGATCGAAGGAACCTATTTGACAGATTGTAACATAAAGCTTATCAAAGATAAGTTCGGCAGAAACAACTACGATGTGTACAAGGCCACCGATACTTTGGCCGCTTCGGAAAAGGATACCAGTGCCCAAGGGCTGAACCTAAACCTAAGGAGATTAAAAATAGAAAATGCGACCGTTCTATATAAAGACGAGGATATGGGCATTACCGTAAGTTCCAACGGTCTAGATTACAATGGTCGCGGTGGATTGGTAGACGGTAAATTGGAATTGGGCTCTCGATTGGATATCGATAATGTAAATGTCGTGTTTGATAATATAGATTACCTGAACGGAAAAAAACTAAAGGCTCGGTCCTTTACCATCTACGACACGGAAAACTTATCTATAGAACTCGACAAGAACACCATTTCATTAAACGACCTTGAGGTCAACTTCCACGGCAATCTAGATATTTTTGATGAAGGCGTCGCCTATAACCTGATCGTCAATACCGAAGACGGAACCTTGGAAGAAGTGGTTAGCGCCCTGCCCCCTAAGTATGTCGAATGGTCCAAAGAAATGACCCTCAACGGTGATATGGATGCCACCCTACGTTTGGCCGGTTACGCCGGAACCGTACCTGCAGACAAAAAAATAGACCAAACGGATCTCGACGTAGATATCCGTGACGGATCTATTAAGCACATAAATGCCGAACAACCTATTAAGAACCTATATGTTAAGCTAAAGGGAAGCTTAACCGATAATGAAATAAGTTTTAACTTGGACAGCCTCAACTTTACACATAACAATAAAGTTACCCGAGGGCACTTGTTCGCTTCAGGCACTATGGATTCACTTTACGTGCAGTCGAACATCAAATCGAACATCGACCTCGACCTGCTCAACCAGACCCTAAGTTTGCCCGACCTGGCCTTTAACGGCCTATTGGAGACGGATTTTAACATTGACGGTGTCTACAGACCGGAAACATCCAAACTGCCAAAAACCAAGGGTATTTTTAAACTCACAAATGGATATTTGAAAACCTCCGGCTATCCAGAACCCATTAAAAACATAGAACTTAATGCGGTATTGAAAAACGAGGGACAGACCTACGAAGCATCTTCAATTACCATCAACGCCCTTAATTTCACCTTTTTGGAAAACCAATTTACCAGCAAGGCGTACTTTAAAAATTTTGATAGTCCGGAATACGATATACAGGCCAAGGGAAGTATAGACTTTACCGCCCTTAACCAAGTGGTGGACCTTCCTTTTTTGATCAAGGACGGGCAACTCATTGCCGATGCCAACCTAAAAGGTCGTTTGGACAATGACCTAGAAGAAAACGAGAACAGCGGTACCCTGGGTATTAAGAACATCAAGGTAAAGACCGACTTGCTACCTTACGAGGTTCGGGTCAAAGAAGGACAATTTTTATTCTTGAACGAAAGAATGGCTTTTTCCAAATTGGATATTGAGCACCGTTCATCACAGATAAACATGGACGGTTACTTTACCAATTATTTAGATTATGCCCTTTCTTCCGAAGGTACCTTGCGGGGAGATGTAAATCTACACTCGCCCAATATTGACATTACTGAATTTTTTCCAACCGAAGAAATACAACAACCATTGGATAGTATAGGTACCGTTACCGCCGAAGAAGTGGTAAGCGGGGTAATGCAGGTACCCGAAAATATAGACCTCGCCATTACTTTGGACATAGACACCCTCACCTATAACAAACTTGACATTACGGACCTTTCAGGAAACCTAGGTCTAAATCCGCAAGGACTTTTCTTAAAAAAAGGCCATATGAAAATGGTAGACGGCACCGCCTCCCTATCTGGGGTCTACAAGCCCGTATCTTCAGAGAAGGCCTTGTTCACTATGGATATAGATGCCGAAAACCTGAACATAGCAAAAGGATACAACAGTATCGACCTTTTTAAGGAATTGGCGCCTGCGGCGGCGCAAGCGGCCGGTATAATGTCGGTAGATTATAATTTGGCGGGTACCCTAGACGACCAAATGCTACCGGTACTTCCAGAGTTGTCGGGCAAGGGAACCCTAAAAGTGCACAGTGTTCAGTTTAATGGCTATAAATTGATGGGCAAAGTGTCCGAAAAATCGGGATTTGAGGCACTGAACGATCCCAAGGTATCGGAAATCACCATTAACTCTACCTTAAACAACAATGTCTTGGAAATGGAACGCTTTAAGTTTAAGGTATCTCCCTTTAAGTTAAGGGCCGAAGGCCAAACCACCTTGGACGGTGAGCTAAGTCTTAAAATGCGGATAGGCCTACCTCCGTTCGGACTCTTGGGCATTCCGGTGGTCATAAAGGGAAACAGTGACGATTTTGATGTAAAACTGGGTACCAAGTCACCGGACCTTGACTCCCTAGAGGATACCGAAAGCGGTTTATCTGAAGAAGATATACAACGAATGTCCATGCTCAAAGATTCCATTCGCGAGGGAATGTCCGTAGACGACATTAACAAACTACAGTCACAGATCCAAAATATGAAATTGGATTCGTTAAAGACCCAACCTGTAGACTCCTTGAACACAATTAATTAAGAAATCATGTAGGCTGATAGTATCAAACTGCACCATCAACATAAAATTACGGCCCAATGATCGAATGCCCGTACCCGTGATATAGTATCTTTGCCACTTGCAAAAATATCATAGAGGTTTCGGCCTTTGATGTGACATATCTAAAGAATATGAAACTAAAGATAGATCGGTTTGTACTATCGGTGATAGGGGTCATTGGCCTGGCCTATCTATTTCCCCAATGGGGATTACCGGACAGCAATATTCCCATCGATACCATTAGTGCGATAGGCATTTCACTTATATTCTTTTTCTACGGACTCAAATTGAGTCCCTCTAAACTAAAGGACGGACTTAAAAACTGGAAATTGCACCTGCTGGTACAGACCTCCACATTTTTTATATTTCCTTTGTTGGTCTTGCTCTTTCGCCCTCTCATCCAGAACGGGGAACAAGAAATCATTTGGCTGGCCTTTTTTTTCTTGGCCGCGCTTCCCTCTACCGTATCCTCCTCGGTGGTCATGGTCTCCATTGCCAAGGGAAACATCCCTGCAGCTATTTTCAACGCTAGTATTTCGGGTATAATCGGTGTAGTACTCACCCCTTTATGGATGGGGCTGTTCGTTAAAAACGGCCAAACCGATTTTAACTTTACCAATATATATGTAAAACTCATCGTACAGATTATTTTACCTGTATTGATCGGGGTGACACTGCAACGGTTTTGGGGTGTATATGCTCAAAAATACAGCAAGCAACTGACCTTGTTCGACAAGTCGGTAATTCTGCTCATCATCTATAAAAGTTTTGCCAGGTCTTTTGAAGGAAACATATTTGAAACCATCTCTATTACAGACCTTTTGCTACTCTTTGTAGCTGTTTTAGCCCTGTTCTCGGCCTTATATCTCTTAACAGGTTTCTTGGCCAAGAAACTAAAGTTCAATACCGAAGACCGGATTACCGCCCAGTTTTGTGGAACCAAAAAATCATTGGTGCACGGTACGGTGTTCGCAAAGATCATCTTTGGAAACATGTCCTCCATAGGTATTATTCTTTTACCCCTTATGTTGTTCCACGCCTTACAATTACTGATCATAAGTGTACTTGCTTCAAAAATGGGCGTTAAAAACCAAGGGTAAAACACCTATCTGTACAATCGTAAATTTCAACACCCGTTACGAATCCAGAAAGCCTTTTATACTGGTTTTCCGGTATTTACTCACGAGGTTCTATTCGATACATTTATCCGTAGAAAAAATACAGCCTGTATTTTCCGTAAAACGATAAAAAGATGAATTGGAGCCCCGTAGTTACAAACCGTATTTTCTTAGGTGTACTAGTTTTATGCACCGCCATTGTAAGCGGTCAGGAAAGCCTAAAGTCCAAAGTACGTGAAATACAACTTTCGACCCCGGCTACCGTGGCCTCCAGTAAACTGACCTTTCAACAAGACATGAAGGTAATCTCCCCTAGTTATTTACAGTTTTCGGTTACGGAGACCGACGATAAGGGGCGTGCCGAAAAAAGGGAGTACGCCTTTGGACTTTCCGATATAGACCAACGCAGTGTCCGCTCCTTTACCTATAAAGACCGGATCTTGGTGGAAATACGTACCAAGGGAAGGCAAAAATTGATCCAACGCTCCTTGGACGGGGGCAATAAGGTAGATTATGTGGGCGACCTTACCCTATTGGCCCGTAATGCGGCCAATGGACGCAGTTTAAAGGAAGCTTTGGAAGAGGCTATTCCCGTGGCCGAGGAATACGATAAGAATGCCCTAAACCTACATACCTACACCGATCATTTGGATTGGTTGGAAAACAACATCGAAAGTGTATCCCTGCCCAAGGAAAGAATCGGACAAGAACTCATGGCCGATAAAGACCGGCCGGCCTATGTGCGTTTTGAACGTATGCGCGGTACCCGAGAAGAAAGCGCGGTTTTTAACCTCTCGCTCCTCAACCCCGCTTCGTTACGCTATGAAATGTCGGGCAGTGAGCTGTTTTTGGAAATTTGGACCAAAAACAATGTAAACGCCATAAAATATTTCGAGGGCGACAGTCCAAAAGGCTTTGGCGACAAACTGGTCATTTATGCCAAGAACATGCCCCATGCCAAAAAAATACACCAAGTACTAGAGGGAGTGGTTCCCTTGGCCGAAGTACACTTTGGGCGCTACAGCCCCGATATCGGCACCATACCAAAGGCGGTGGACTATATAAACCCTAGAATTGGAAACGTGGTGATGCCCGAGGGCAACACCCGTCAAAAATTGGTATTGGAAGACAACCGGGCCATTCTTGAGCGAAACGAGACCCGTGTAAAGGAGGCCATAAACAATGAGTATATTTTTGACATCAATGATATTGACCCTAGAAAACTAATTCTCGACAACGACAAAACCCGTTTTATTCTAGAATTACATGTAAAAAACGGGCAACCCTTTATCCGACATATAGAAAATGGAAGGGCCCTGAATTTCAGAAAATACGTGCGCCTGTTCTTTAACACCATAGACGATGCCCTGTTCTCTAAAGAGGCCCTGCAAACGATCTTGGACAAGAACGAGAACAAGCTACAGGTGAAACAGAACATCGACCGGATACCTTTTTATCAAGGCCTGGAAGCATTGGGCAATACCATAGGCAAAGTAGATAAGGACGATATTTCGTATCATCAAGAAGTAAAATTGTTCAATAGGGAAATGAGTGGCATTACCTTTACAAAGGGGATTGCCGAGCCTAAAAGAACAAGGGAGCTCGTGTACGAATTCAGTACGAGGGACCTGAACCGGAACCAGATGAACATAGGGGTTTCCGGAAATCGCATTTGGGTGGAACTATTTACCAAGAACAAGCAAAAATTGGTGAAGTTGTACGAAAACGGACAAGTACAAAACTACCAATACCGCATTGACATAGAAGCTACCGATGCCGTAAACGCAAAGGATATCATCGCCCTATTCAGAAAAATCGAAGACTTGGATACCGAATAGAAAAAAGAAGCGTGGCCGTAAATTCTAGGCCAATTGGCCTGCGGATAGCCATCTCCCTAATAAATAAATGTTAATTTAAATCCCCATGGTTGTATGACCTATGGGGATTTATAATTTCGTTCCCGAAAACAATATCTATAAATATGAAAATACTAACGAACACCCTGCTTGTATCGCTTCTATTTATGGTGGGGTGCGCCGAGAACAAATCGAAAAGCAAATCGGAGCTAAGCGCCAATGCTTCGGAAAACATCGCCTACAAGGGTACGGCCAGCATAACCCAAGGGATAGCCAAAACGATCGTCGAAGACATCTACAGCTGTGAACGGGGAAGAAAGACCGATGTGGGCGAAATCGTTTCCACGGACGGAAAAAAATGGACCGTTCCGGCCGTAACCCATTACACCGACGATAGTTTTCCGTTTGCAACGGATCTGAACAATGAATGTGAAGGAAAAAACTATGCGACAACCGAAGAAGCCCTCTCTCATTTTGACGCTTCCAACACCGTCGAAATCGATACGGACGGGGAACTTTATACGGCCTATATCTTTGCCGATAATTATTTTGAAATGTACGTAAACGGCGTTCCTGTCGGAAAAGACAAGGTACCCTTTACCCAGTTTAATTCCAGTATTGTAAAATTCAAGGTCCAAAAACCATTTACCGTCGCCATGAAGTTGGTCGATTGGGAAGAACACCTCGGGGTAGGTTGTGAGGCCAACAGGGGCAAGTCTTTTCATGCCGGTGACGGCGGAATGGTAGCCGTTATCAAAAACGAAAAGAACGAAACGGTGGCCGTTACCGACGAAAACTGGAAGGCCCAGACCTTCTACACGGCCCCTATTACCGATCTTGCCTGTGTTTCGGAAGAGGGTGCCTATCGCTATTCCAAAAATTGCGACACCAATGGCGGACAAGACGGTAGCCAATTTTACGCCTTGCATTGGGAACTTCCCAACGATTGGATGAAAGCCGGTTTTGATGATGGCAATTGGCCCAAGGCCACTACCTTTACCAACAAGGCCATTGGCGTTGACAACAAACCTGCATATACCAACTTTACCGATATTTTTGATGATAAGGGCAATGACGCCCAATTCATCTGGTCGACCAATGTAGTTTTGGACAATGAGGTTTTAGTAAGATACACTGTAAAATAGCGCATTTTGAAAAAATGGATATTCATCTTGCTGCTCCAAGTAGCGGCATTTAACACTTTTGCCCATGTGGGCGGACATGGAACACCGACCAAAACATGGAGGTTGTCCCAAGGTAACATCGAGGCCAATTTCGTAAAACAAGAGGGCAATATGGTCTATTTAAGTGATAGTCACAATAACACCCTTACCTTCGACATTAACGAGTTTACAAAAGAGGACCGGCAATTTATTGAAGAAAAGGCCCAATGGATATTGAAGGCCAACACGGCAAGCCATCACCATTATAAAGGCTATGGTTATCTATTGATATTTTTTGGGGCGGTATTGCTCTTGGTCTCCGTTTTTAAATGGGGAAAACGCTATAAAAGGTTTCAATTGGCCTACGGGATCATAGGGCTGGCGTTGATCGTTGTTGGTTGTAAGAATACGTCGGGCAAAGAAAAGTCCGCCATAACCGATATAAAGCTTCCCGCCAATGATGTTTCATTTTTAGAGTCCGTTTTCGGGGCCTTCGATAAAGTGACCACACGTTACGACGATCATTATTTTTATGTGGAATCCGATGGTATCCCCGAACATGGGATGATGACGGGCATTACCAATTGGCAGCAACAAGTACCTATAGACCATGACTATTCGGGTAACAACGCTTGGGCGATTCCCTTGCAACCGGAACTGGCGGAGACACCCCTTTCCACCAAAACGAACTTTATGAAAGGGGCCATCGCCATTGCGGCAAACGGACTTCCCATTTTCAACCCTTTGAACAACCGCGGTGAAGACGCCAATGCCATTGGAGAGCTCGATAAATGGGGCGGACACTGTGGAAGGGCCGATGACTATCACTACCATTTGCCCCCCACGCACTTGCAAGAACAAGTGGGCGAAGGAAAACCCATTGCCTATGCACTGGACGGCTTTCCCGTATATGGGGAAACCGATGAAAAACTCGATGAGAGTTTGGGCAGGTTCAACGAAGAAGGCTCCTACGAGTACCATGCCGTAAAGGAATATCCGTACTTGATCGCATCGATGCGGGGAAAGGTAAAGCTCAACCCAAGAACAAAAGCCCCGGAAAACGAAATAATGCCACAGGCCAAGACGAAAGGGGTGCGCCCTGATCTACGGCCTTTAAAAGACGCTGTAATTACCGGCTTTAAAACCCTCGGTCCCCATTCGTACTCATTGACCTATACCATCGGGCCTAAAGAGTACACCATTAAGTACGGATGGAACGAGGAAGATGAATATACCTTTGAGTTCGTAGATCCCGATGGAAAAAGTACCGTATCGACCTATAAAAGAAAAAAATAAACAGCACATTGAAAAAGACCGTTCTAACACTACTTACGTCCCTTTTGTTCCTTGCTTTTACCAAAGGGCATAATTCGAAGGCGGTCCCCGGGGAGGTCAATTGTATTGACGACATTCCCGTTTACGATTTTGGGGCCTTGGAACCCTTGCTCTACACCGATTCGGAAAAAACCCATATCGTCAACTTTTGGGCCATGTGGTGTGCCCCTTGCGTAAAAGAGCTTCCGGTGTTTAAGGAGTACGCCAAAAATCATCCGGATGTTGAAATGGTTTTTGTAAGTCTCGATTTTCCCGAAGACATCGAAACAAAACTAAAACCCTTTTTAAAGAAGAAGGGAATCACATCAAAAGTAGTGCTGTTGGATGATCCCGACTCCAATAGTTGGATAGATAAGATCAATCCCAATTGGTCGGGCGCCATACCTTTTACGATTATCTTTAACCATAAGAACCGTTCGTTTTACGAGCACACTTTTGAAAATATTCAAGAGCTACAAAATGAAGTAACAAAAACAATAAACAACTAACAGTAATGAAAAAATGTAATTTGACATTTATTGCTATTCTAATTTTAAGCAGTGTTCTCACCACTGCCCATATTAATGCACAAGACCGAAAGGGACCACCACCAAACGGTGAACGCAAGGGACCTCCAGGTGGGGGACACAGCCCCGTACAGACAAAAACACTGGAAGAGATAGAAGGCTATAAAATAGGGGACGTAGCTACGGATTTTGAACTAAAAAATGTAGACGGAAGTACCTTCTCTCTATCCGATATCAAGGATGCCAAAGGATACATTGTGGTCTTCACCTGCAACGAATGTCCGTTTGCAAAAATGTACGAAGACCGTTTAATAGCCCTTCACAATACCTATGCCCCACAGGGGTATCCGGTAGTGGCCATTAACCCCAATGTTAGTGAAGACAATGAGAAGGAAAGTTTCGCAGCCATGCAGAAAAGAGCAAAGGAGAAAGATTTCCCCTTTGTGTACTTGGCCGATGAGGAACACAACATATTTCCCAAGTACGGGGCCGTAAGAACGCCCCATGTCTTTTTATTGGACCAAGAAAAAAAGGTACAATATATCGGCACCATTGACGACAATGCCCGATCGCCGGAAAACGTAAAGGTAAAATACGTTGAGAATGCCATTGCGGCCTTAGAAAACGGTAAAAACATAGAACCTAACTTCACCAAAGCAATAGGTTGTCCGGTAAGGGCCCGGTAATTACAAAAATCGAAACCTATATATAAAAGCGGTTCGAGTCTCGGCCCGGACCGCTTTTTGTTTGTACCCATTCCAACCATCATCTTATCCCTTTCCTAAAAAATTTTGCCTTATGTGACTTTGGTCACATTATAAGTCATAGACCCATCGTAATCTTACAAAAAGAAAAACAATGTAAGGTGAACCTATGTACAACTTTCTATAAAAAGGAAGTACTAAAAGATGAAAATAAACGCGGAACATATAGCGTATGCGACCCTATCTAGAAAAATCGAAGATCTGGATACCGAAAAGGAAGAAGGGGGTTATGTTCTTCGTCGTTTTTTTCATTATAACGAATTCATACGGGCTAAAATGATTTTCAAGCGATTTTACATTACTTTGTAATTCTTGTTAATTTTCGTTCATGAAAAACCCCCTATTTCTCATAATATTACTTTTTTTAGGCAGTTTCGTTTCATTGGCTCAAATTCCCGTATCCGAAATACAAGCTCTAAAGGCTTTTTATGATGCGACCGGGGGACCTGGTTGGGTCAGCGAAACGGATGGTGACCCGACAAACGATTGGAATTTTGTGGTTCCCATAGAAAATACAATGGTAACCAATGATTGGTATGGACTGACCTTATCACCAAATAACGTTACCGGAATTAACATGAACCTTACCGGTGATATAGCCGGGAAGAACAACTTGATAGGGGTATTACCGGAAGAGATTGGGAATTTACCTTTTCTAAATTTCTTAAATGTAGAGCTTGGAGAGCTGTCAGGGCCCATACCCGCCAGTATAACCACATTAACGAATTTGGTATCGCTTAACCTACGAGGAAATAAATTTACCGGAGGCATACCTGCCAATATTGGAGATTTGTCAAATCTTATAAGGCTAGACCTAGGTCAAAACCAATTAACGGGCGAGATACCGCTATCATTACTTCTATTGAACAATTTAACCAGCCTCTCATTGCGTTTCAATGAACTTACAGGCGAGATACCCATTGGTATAACCAACTTAATAAATCTTAGTATTCTCTATTTAGGTACAAACAATTTTACAGGTTCTATCTATCCGGAATATGGCAATCTTATTAATTTGACATACTTTGAGCTTGAAAATAATGAGTTAACAGGAGATATTCCGGAAGAATTAGGGAATCTGGTGAACATGGTGGACTTTAGAATTGGCCGTCAAGAACTAACGGGAACGCTGCCTGCATCTTTAGGTAATTTTGAAAATATTCATACTTTTAATATCAACAATACCCTTATAGAAGGGTCCATACCTCTTAGTTACGAAAATTGGTCGGATCCCATATTAATTGTACTTGACCGTAATAATTTAACAGGTCAGGTTCCGCCACAGTTTGCAAACTTTAATAACTTAGAGTGGCTTATTTTACATGGCAATGAACTAGAGGGGTCCATACCTGATTTTAGCGGTATATCAACATTATGGGGTTTAGATATAGCAAATAATCGTTTTGAATTTGGGGACTTTGAGGATCAGTTCGATAGCTATAGCTCCAATATTTTAAATTTTGTGGACCACCCCCAGGCAAAGGTCGATGAGGTAGAGAACATTACCACCTGTCCCGGAAACACAGTTACCCTCGAAACCACCGTAAGCGGTTCCGCCAACACCTATGAATGGTTTAAGGACGGCGTTGCCATCCCTAGTTCTAACAATGCCAATTTGGAACTGGACGACCTCCAACCTTCCGATTCCGGGGTCTATACCTGTGTGATAACCAGTGGTATCGTCACAGATCTGATATTGGAAAGAAACCCGATAACACTTACTGTAAGTGACGAAGGCCCAACCGCCAACCCCATTGAGAATTTATATGCATGTGATACGGACGGGGACGGTATTGCAACCTTTACCTTGGACCTGGACCAGATGGAATCGCAAGTGATCGGCTCACAGACAGGGGTCACCGTTTCCTATTTCGACGACATGGGAAACCCTCTGTCCCTATCAGCATCGTACACCAATACGACTCCCGAACGGCAAGACATTACCGTAAGGATCGCCGGTTCCGAAGGTTGTTACGGCGAGACCGTTTTCAGCCTTTTTGTACAAGAGGCACCGGTGGCCGACATCTTCGGAGATGTAGAACGGTGCTATAATTTTGAGTTGCCATCGTTGAGCGAAAACAACTACTATTATACGGGGCCGAACAAAACGGGAACGCAACTAGATCCAGGGGATATCATATCGGAAACGATCACCGTGTACATATATGCCGAAAACGGTTCGGGACCGGATACCTGTACGGACGAAAGTAGCTTTACGGTTACCATCGATAGGGTGAACGAAGTTACCCTGCTGGAAGATGTAACCGAATGCAAGGGCTATATTCTACCGATCCTACCTACAGGCGAAGGCTATTTTACGGAGAGCAATGGCGAAGGCCTGCAACTATACCCTGGAGATGAGATCGTTGAAACCCAATTGATCTACGTTCGTGCGGAATCCAATGGATGTGCCCAAGAAACTAGTTTTACCGTGACCATTGACACTGTCGCCTGTAACGATTCCGAATCTTTGGGGCTTCCAAAATTCTTCACACCCAACAATGACGGAACCAACGATTATTGGGATACTTCCATTCTTGCGGGGGAAAACAGGGCCAATATTTATGTGTTCGATCGCTATGGTAAATTGTTGGTGCAATTAGACCCGAACAACAATGCTACTTGGGACGGCACCTATAATGGTCGACCAATGCCCCCCAGCGACTATTGGTTTAAATATGTAGATCAAGGAACAGGAAAAACATTGTCCGGTCACTTTACTTTAAAAAGATAGGAATAGCGCATACTTAAAAAAGAGCCACGTAATTACAAAAAATCGTAACCGGTATATAAAAGCGGTTCGAGTCTCGGCTCGGACCGCTTTTTGTTTGTACCCATTCCAACCATCATCTTATCCCTTTCCTAAAAAATTTGGCCTTATGTGACTTTGGTCACATTATAGGTCACAAGCCCATCGTAATTTTACGATAATAAATATGAAAAGAAGTTTGGGACATATCGAATATAAAGATGATACCGAAACCTTGGCGAAATTTGCCAAAGCCTTGGGGCATCCGACACGCATTGCCATTTTAAAACATCTTGAAAGTCAGTCCTGCTGTTTTACAGGCGATTTGGTGGACGTGTTTCCCTTGGCGCAATCGACCATTTCCCAACATCTTAAAGAACTGAAAAACGCAGGGCTTATTCAGGGAGAATTAAAACCGCCCAAAATAAAATACTGTATCAACCAAGAAAACTGGAACATTGCAAAATCATTGTTTCAGGATTTTTTTAAATAATTTTTTTAATAATCAAATCGTCTATTGGCGATAAACAAAGAAGTTGCCATGAGTAAAACAATTAAAATTTTAGGAACCGGTTGTCCAAAATGTCAATCATTAACGGGAGTTGTAAAAGATGTTGTATCCGAAAACAACATAGACGCCACTATCGAAAAAGTAGAGGATATCATGGAAATCATGAAGTACAATGTTATGACCACGCCGGCATTGGTCATTGACGATGTGATTACCATAAAAGGAAGAGTTCCCTCAAAAGAGGAAGTATTGGCATTGTTGAACTAATCTTGATACTATGGACTACCAGATCAAAGCTTCCTCGATGGCCAAAGACGATGCCAAGATTCATATAAAGGAATCGAACATCGATTTTGGCACGACTTCAAAAACCGCTGACAGTCTGCCCAATCCGGCCGAGTTGTTTCTAGGGTCTTTCGCTGCCTGTATGCTAAAAAACGTGGAGCGTTTTTCGGCCATGATGCGATTCTCCTATTCCAAGACCATGCTGGAGGTAAAGGCCACTCGCCTAGAGAATCCCCCTCGAATGGACAATATAGAATACAGCTTAACGATCTACAGCGATGATGATAAGTTGAACACGGCCCTATTGAAAAAGAACATTGAAAAGTTCGGTACTATTTACAATACCGTAAAACTATCATGTTCCATATCGGGGACCATAAAAACCGTTCCTAATGTTTGATTGGCTGCAACATTTTGCCGATTGGTTGATCTATTCGGTGTTTGGAATAGGGGCGGAAACCCATTTGGGCACCGCTTTGAATTTCTTTGTCTTCGACACCCTAAAAATTCTTATTCTCCTATTCTTTATCGTTTTTATCATGGGGATAGTAAACGCCTACTTCCCTATCGAACGACTTAAAGACTATCTGAACAAGAAAAAACTCTACGGGCTGGAGTACTTTTTTGCTTCCGTCTTCGGAGCCATCACTCCTTTTTGTTCCTGTTCGTCCGTGCCTCTTTTTATCGGCTTTGTACAAGGCGGCATTCCCTTGGGGGTCACCTTTGCCTTTTTAATTACCTCACCGTTGGTAAACGAAGTGGCGGTGGCCATGTTTTTGGGGATGTTCGGAATAAAGGCGACGTTGATCTATGCCTTTTCGGGAATTCTCTTGGGCTCCGTTGGGGGTTGGCTTTTGGGGAAACTGAAATTGGAACATTTGCTGTCGGATTGGGTAAAGGAGATTCTTGAAAACAAAATGCAACAGGCCGCCTACCAAGACGAGAAACGAAGCTTTCGCGATCGACTACCGGAGATTAGCCGTGGGGCCTGGGATATTGTAAAGGGAGTGCTGTTGTATGTAATTATAGGTATTGCCATTGGCGCCGCCATGCACGGGTATGTACCCGAGAACTTTTTTAACCAGTATTTGGGCGGTGGCCAATGGTGGACCGTGCCCCTGGCCGTACTGGTAGCCGTACCCATGTACGCCAATGCCGCCGGTATTGTTCCCGTCATTCAAGTATTTGTGGCAAAAGGGGTTCCCCTAGGTACTGCCATTGCCTTTATGATGGCAACGGTAGGCCTCTCCATTCCAGAAGCTACCTTGCTTAAAAAAGTGATGTCACTAAAATTGATCGCTATTTTCTTTGGGGTCGTAACGCTGTGCATCATCATCTCGGGATATCTCTTTAACCTCATCTTGTAATTCTTATCATTCATGAAAAAAATCATTTTTATTCTCTCCATCATCGTTTTTACATCGCAGTTCCTCTTAGGGCAGAGCGTACCCACCGTACATTCCGTTGGGGCGATGAAGGATATGGGCAACACCTACGACCTTAAGGTCTGGTTGGATACCCTTCCCCAGAAATCGCACGTATACGGCATGGGTCCCTATGACCGTATGAAGGGCGAAATAACCGTTGTGGACGGCATACCCTTCCACGCCTCGGCCTTTGAGGAAGGAAAGGCCGTTGTGGCCCAGAGCTGGGACATCCGTTCCCCTTTTTTCGTCTATAGTCAGGTACCCGAATGGGAAGCCTTTGATATAAAAGGCCCGTTGAACAGCGTTCAGGAAATTCAACAAAAAGTAGCGGCCCTTGCCAAAGAAAAGGGCTATGACCTCAAAGAACCTTTTGCATTTAGGCTTGCGGGTGAATTTGACGAGCTTACCGTACATATCGTTACGCCGAGAAATCCGGAAGTGGAAGGATATAGACCTGATGTAAAATCACAAAAATTCATTTCTGAAAAAGAAAAAGGACAACTGATCGGATTTTATTCGGAACAACACCAGGGGATTTTTACAGGTTCCAAAAGCTTTGTGCATGTCCATTTTTTAAGGAACGACCAAACCTTTATGGGCCATTTGGATAAAATCACCTCGGGCGACCGATCGTTCAAAATCTATTTGCCCCAAAAAAATAACCGCGTAAAAACGGGATTGCGTGTCAATGACACCGATTTCTCCAAAGGACGTATGGGCCATATCCAAAACATAGACCTCGACGACCTCGTAAAATTTCACGGCCACCTTTGCGACGGACTTGTAGTGGGTCATCTTGCCCTGCAAGAGGCCCTGAACGAACTGTATCCCGACGGACGCATAGACCGTACCAATACCCGTATCGTAAGTCAACCCTCGCCCTGCCTAACCGATGCGGCCATATATATCACAGGGGGACGGTATCAATTCAACACCTTTTACGTTTCCAAGGATATTGACGGCCTGTTTACCCTTCAGCGTATGGATACGAAAAAGGCCGTAACCGTACGAATGAACAAAGGGGTGAAACCCGAAAAAATAGACAAGCTGGGTGCCCTTGCCGTAAAAGGGGAACTGCCGGCCTGCGACTTGGACAAGCTCAAAAAAATGGAGGACGATTTTACCGAAACCCTATTGTCCACAGACCCAGGAAAAAATTTTACCGTAACGGAAACCGTCAATTTTAAGTGGAAGCCCGTTTTAAGGAACGATTTTGTAAAAACGGATATCCTTAACAAAGACAAATCAAAATGCGGCGAAAACAATTAGGACAAGTAAATGAAGTTAGCCACCATTTTAACCCTGGAAAAATGGAAAAGGCCATGAAGCTTATTATTTATAAAGACTACCACTAACCGTAAGAAAGAGCCCAGTATAAAACTGGGCCTTTTTTATACAAAGATCTAGCATCACTAAAACTATTCAAACCAATAGATATACACAATACATGCTTTAAGAACCCGCTCCCCTTTTATATCGAATACAAGAGAAAACAAACCCTCATCACAATACCAAAACAAACAGCACCTTAACGTAGAAACATACGCCCATACCTTAAACACCTTACGTAGTATAACCGATATGACATAATAAAATACCTTGTTAAAACGTTCGCGTAATCCAACCCCATTTAATAAAATTAGATATGAAAGCCCTGACACGGATTATTTTGGCTTTGCTGACCTTAAGCGCTTGTTCCGACGATGCCAACGAAGAACCCGACCCAACCTTACCTTCTACCATAGATGACCTTGAGGGTCCCATTAACAAGCCCACCGAAGGCTATGGGAGCGACGGCACCTATACGGTGGCGAAGATCGCATTTGAAAGTCCCACCTACGAAGGAAAAAATGTGGAGGTGTTTTACCCCGAGGAAGCAACGGGACCGGTACCTACCATTTTCTATTCACATCCTTATGGTGGCGAGGAAAGTGAATACAACCTTGGACTTTACGAGTTTATCGCTAAAAAGGGATACGCCGTGGTCTTTGCTCCCTATCCAACTACAGGTGCTTCGGTAGAGGAGCGATACGAAACCTTATGGGAAAGTTTTGAAAAGGCGGTAAGCGATTATCCGGATATTATCGAAACGGAAAAAGTGGGTTTTATGGGGCACTCTTTCGGGGGCGGCGCCTCCTTTTCCCTAGCCTATAAAGGATTTGTGGAAGAAGGCTGGGGCGAAAACGGTCGATTTATTTTTACCATGGCACAGTGGTTTTCATACGACTTGTCCGATACGCAATTGCAAAATTTCCCCTCCAACACAAAACTCATTACCCAGGTCTATGACGATGATGTGACCAACGACCACCGTATGGCGATCGATATTTTTAAGCATATCAACATATCTGATGCGGAAAAGGACTTTATCTTGATCAAAAGCAGCACCGTGGATGGCTATACGTATTCGGCAGAGCATAACCTACCCAATACACAGGCGGCCTACGATGCCTACGATTATTATGGTATTTACCGTCTTTTGGACGCTCTGATCGATTATAGCTTTAACGGAAATTCCACCGCAAAAAAGGTGGCTCTGGGCAATGGCTCCCCAGAACAGATCACCATGCCGAGCTATGATGGACAGGCCTTAGAGCCTTTAGTGGTCACGGACGACCCCACCCCCTTGTATGCACAATCAAATTACTTGTTCAAGTGCGGGGCGGCAAGCAACCCGAGAAGCGCCTATTGCGAATAGGAAATCGTTGATTTTTAAAATTCGCTATCTTCGTCTTACTTAGATGGAGCCTATTTTGGGCCGAAAAACCAAAAAAACGACCATGTTTTTTGATAATTTAGAGTATATCAACATCGATGGGCAAACGGCCAATTTCCCCAAGCATTTTCATGAAACTTTTTGTATTTCGTTGATTCATCAAGGTATTGAACAGATCGAGTTTGAAAATCAAAGTTTTTTTAGCGAAAAGGGCAGCATATCCATTACCAACCCATATGAGATACACGCCAATCCCTTAAGCGAATCAAAGGTTGCCTTAAAATTCGACACCATCTATCTGTCAGGCGACCTGATGAAATACCTGTTCGAAGGAAAAAACATCACATTCGAAAACAGAAAGATCAATAGCGAAAAGGCCAACTTATTATTCGTACAACTGACCAAAGCCATGGATACCGGCAATGCAAAAACAATCGAACTTGCGTTGCATCGGTTTGCAAATGCCATAAAATATCATTCACAAGAAAATATTGGGACCCACGGGAAGCCTCATTTTAGTGATTTCAATGAGATCGATCTCTATATCGAAAACAACATCCATGAAAAATTCAATTTGGACGACCTATCAAGAATGGCAAACATCAACAAATATGGTTTTGTCAAAAAATTCAAGGCCACAACTGGCATGACCCCAATGAACTATATTTTGATGAAAAAGGTTTTTTCGTGCAAAGAGCTCATAGACGCACATACCGAACTTACGGATGTTGCCTATCGATACAATTTTACCGATATGGCCCATTTTTCAAAAACCTTTAAACGCTTTGTCGGTGTTTCCCCAAAAAAATACCAAACACATCTTATCGAAATTTTATAATTGCCAATATCTTACAAGTGTCTGGACGGACAGAAATTTACTTTTGGAAAAAAAATAATTTCCGAATGAACAAAACCGTCTTTTTCCCGCTTCTTTTTTTTATTGTTTCATGTATCGGCTTTGCTCAGTCCGTTGACGACCCTTTTTCTCAAAAAAGGATGCGCAAAGACCTTGAAGTATTTAAAAACATCCGTTTGAAAGCAAATTCGGGACTATATAAATACCGCACCAAAGAACAAATCGACAGCATCTACACCTGGGCGGACCGGGCGATAGACCGAGCGAATACTTATGGCGATTTTTATAATATCATTTGCCAACTGACCGATTTTGAGGGCAGTTTGCACAACGATACAAGGTTACCGGAGAGATATAACCAATCTATGAAAAAGGAACAAAACGGTTATTTCCCCTATCCCGTCAAATGGATAGAGGGTAAGTGGATCTTAAATTTTGCCAAGGGAGAAATACCGCTTGGGGCCGAAATTGTATCGATCAACACTATAAAAATGTCCGATATCATAAAAAACCTATACAAGTATTACACTACCGATGGTGTAAATACCACTGGAAAACGCATAGGAATAACATACAATTTTAGCAAATACTACCGATTGCATTATGGCCTATCTCCTGTATTTGAGGTTGCGTACAGGCCCCATAATTCAAATGAGGTCCAAAACGTTACCCTACAGGGAATCGCCTATACGGATTATTACAAAAATGTAAGGCAAAGGCACTCAGAACCCTTTGATGAGGTCGATTACAAAGATTGGGAAGAAGAGGAAACCTACAGTTACAAGGACATAGATGGGGATACCGGCATACTAACGGTAAACAGTTTCTCTTTAGGAAACAAACAATCTTCGTCTCATGGCAAGTACCTTACCTTTTTAGACAGTGTGTTTACCCATATAAAAACAAAGGGGATTAAAAACCTCATTGTTGATGTTCGTTACAATGGCGGTGGTACCGACCCCAACGACCTAGTAACCTATTCTTACCTTACCCAAAGGAATTTTAAGGAAAACAAACAAGCCTGGATCAGCTTTAAAAAGCTCCCTTATCTTAAATATGCCTTTACCAAAATTCCCCGTTTTTTAAGGCCACTGGGCGCAGGCAAGTACAATAAAATGTTTGAAAATAATTTTCCGGAAGAGATAGATGGAAAGTTCTATCAAGACGAAAACAACGAAGACCATCAGATTAGAAAACCAAGGCCACAAGCCTTTACCGGAAATATCTATTTATTAATAGGTCCGAGGGTGGCATCGGCAGGAAGCCTTTTTGCCGCAATGGTAGCCGGAAACAACAACACGACCGTAATAGGGGAGGAAACCATGGGCGGTTACTATGGGCACAACGGACATACCCCGATGGGATACATTTTGCCAAAATCAGGAATGGCCGTTTTCTTTTCGGTCGTAAATTTGGAGCAGGATGTACCCCAGAAGTCGAACCAGCGGTATGACAGGGGCATTATTCCTGATTATGATGTACCGCAATCGTATAATGACTTTCTGCAAAACAGGGATACTCAAATGGATTTTACGATCGATCTTATAAAGAGGAACAAAAACCGGTAAAACCACCGAAACCGGACAAACCTTTTAAAATGTGCTACGTGGAAGATCCTTTCGGAATCGTTTTTGGAATCTACACGCATAGTTACGAACTCACTTATTCATCGGGAGCCTATGCGAAATAGGAACATATTGACAGACAGAACACACTTTTTATTTAAGACAGCGCACTCAGGACTATTGCGTACTAACAAAATGGCGACCAATGGGTCGCCATTTTAGTATGTACAATTGGCCATAACTATTCGACCTATCGTTTATAATATTATGGGAATTATCACATTAATCAAATGATCGTTGGGGATCAAAGGCATCAATATTCATAGATGTCTCTTTACCGTCAACAATCTCTGAAATCAATTTTCCTGTTGCCGGGCCCAAACTCCACCCCATCATTGCGTGCCCCGTGGCAACAAAAAGATTATCCAAAACATTGCTTCTACCTATATAAGGCAGCCCATCTGGCGATACAGGGCGCAGACCACATTTGGCATTGTTTATTTCCTCTTCGGTTATTTTTATTTGGGGGTAATATTTATGGACAGCATCGGCTATGGCCTGAACCCTGCCCCTATCGATTTTATAGTCTACCCCTGAAAATTCCATCGTACCCGCAAACCGGGTAAACCCGTCCATCGGTGTTATGGCCACTTTGGCCTCCATTAAGATAACCGGATACTCGATTCCCGTAGGTCTATATACATTGATACAATACCCTTTTCCCCCTTGTACCTGTAAATTTATTCCTAATTTTTTGGCAATGTTGCCACTCCAGCTACCAGAAGCCAGTATTACATCATCTGCCTCATAGGTGCTATTTTTTGTTTGTACGGCATTTATTTTTCCATCTGTAACATCAAAACCATTCACCTCTTCGCCATACCTAATATTGACCCCAGATTTCTTGAGATACCCGTACATCTTTCCCATAAAATCATTAGGGGTACTATGGGCGTCGCAATGATAATGGACAGCCCCGTTAGCAACAACTTCGGTGTTTCCGTGCATTGCCTTTAATTCTTTCTTGTTCAGTTCCTCTACCTCTAAACCCATTTGTTTGGCCTTATTGGCTACAACCTTCTCCTCTTCTTCGGAAGCCTTTGTTTGATACACCATTAACAAGCCCTTTTTCTCTAAATGAAATTCTCCCAAATCGCCAGAATCTTTTATCTCGTCGTACAGACCACTGCTCAAAAGGTTGATATCTTTAATGACAGGACCTGCCTTGATGACTTTTTCTTTGGTCGAGGATTTATAAAAGGACCACGCCCATTTAAAAAAATCGACATCCCACCTAGGCTTTATATAAAAAGGACTCTTACTATCCATCATCATGGATAGCCCTTTGGTAATAACACCCGGAGCTGCCAACGGAATTATATGGCTAGGGGTAAGATAGCCCGCATTGACAAAGGAAGCTCCCATTTCCCCTTTTGTCTTTTCAAGAACGGTAACTTCATGACCGTTCTTATGAAGATAATAAGCTGAGCAAAGCCCAATTACACCACCACCGACAACAACTATTTTTTTTCCCATAACAACTATATCACTTGAAAACCAAAAGCATAGGGATCGTCCTCATTTATTGAAATTTCATTATAACCATATTGTCTTGCCCACCCCTTGATACTTGGTATAACACCGTTAAAATCGCCAATCTTACATGTTGCTTCGGGCACGCCAATAAATTTGGAGCCTATAAAACTCTCATGTACAAACTCTTCTCCCAACTTTAATTTTCCTTTGGCAAACCATTGCGCCATTCTGGCCGAGGTTCCCGTACCGCATGGTGAGCGGTCAATGGCCTTATCACCATAAAAAACGGCATTTCTCGCCATGGCATCGGAAGAAATTGTTTTACCTGTCCATAAAATATGGCTAACATTCTTGATCGAAGGGTTTTCTGGATGTATAAACTTATCAGGGTAGGTTTCGTTTATTTTTTGTCGAAGCTCCCTTGCCATTTCAATTAATTGCGAAGCGGTATAATCTTGTAAGCCAGAAAAATTTTCTTGGGGATCGACTATGGCATAATAGTTACCTCCATAAGAAACATCAATGGTCAGTTCCCCTAGAAATTTAGACGTCACCTTTATATCGGAAGCCGCCAGATAAGAGCCTACGTTCACCAACTTTACCCATTCTACCTTATCACCGTTTTGATGGTAGGTTACCTCTACCAGCCCTGCCGGTGTTTCCATCCTAATTTTTCCAGGTACTTTAGGGGTAACCACGCCTTCTTCGATAGCCATGGTAATGGTGCCTATACTACCATGCCCACACATGGGCAGGCACCCACTGGTCTCGATAAAAAGAATACCAAAATCATTATTGGGATCGGAAGGCGGATATATAAAAGATCCGCTCATCATATCATGCCCACGAGGTTCGAACATCAGTCCTTTACGGATCCAGTCATACTCCTTAAGAAAATGGAGTCTTTTTTCGCTCATATTGGCCCCTTCAAGTTTAGGAGCACCTTCTACCACCAACCTTACAGGGTTTCCACAGGTATGGCCATCAATACATTTAAAGACATGTTTCTTCATTCAAATCAGCTCTTTTTAGTATTTTCAATATAGTTATCGACCCGTCTTTCAAGTATAGGCAAAGTAACTGTTCCCTGTCCTAAAATAACTTCATGAAATTTACGAATATCAAAATCGGGACCCAATGCCTTCTCGGCTTTTTTTCTTAACTCCCTGATCTTTAATTCACCCATCTTATAAGACAATGCCTGGCCCGGCCATGCAATATATCTATCTGTTTCGGTATTAATTTCATGTAGGGACAAAGCCGTGTTATTTTTCATAAAATCCAACACTTGTTGTTTTGTCCATCCTTTTGCATGAATACCGGTATCCACGACCAATCTGGCCGCTCGCCACATCTCGTAGGTCAATTTACCGAACTTTTCATAAGGCGTTTTGTACATGCCCATTTCATCACCCAAAAATTCGGTGTACAATGCCCAGCCTTCACCGAACGCCGACAAATACATATTTCTTCTGAACCTAGGAATATCATCGGACATTTCTTGGTTTAGGCTCATTTGTAGGTGATGGCCAGGTACGGCTTCATGCAGGGTCAGCGACGGCAACACGTACAAGGGTCTACTTTCTAGCTTATAGGTGTTCACCAAATAATAACCGGGTTCTGTAGCACTCCGGGAACCGGAATACCTGCCACCTGTATATTTTGGGGCAAGCGCATCGGGAACCTTCTTTACACCATAAGGTTTTCTGGGCAAGGTTAAAAAATAAGCGGGCAATTTCGCGTCTATTTGCTTGGCGATATTTCTAGCTTCCTTTAAAAGGTCTTCTCCCTCTGTTACATAAAATTGAGAGTCGGTCCTTAAAAACTCCAGAAAATCAACAAACTCTCCTTTAAACCCAACGGAGGCTATAATCTCTTGCATCTCTTTTTTGATCCGGGCTACTTCATTTAATCCTATTTCATGAATATCATCTGCCGTATACGAGTTGGTCGTAGTAAAATAATCTATTCTGTTCTGATATGCCTCTTTACCGCCCGGTGTATCGGAAATACCCAAAGAGCTTCTTGTTTTTGGCAAATATTCCGTCTCAAAAAAAGTTTTGATCTTTTTAAAAGTAGGCACTACCGATTTTTCAATAGCCACCTTTGCCGCCTCAAGAATAGAGTCTTTCTGTGTAATGGTAAGTGTATTGGGTAAATTTTCAAATGGTCCGTAAAATTGATTTTCTTCTACCCTATCGGTAATATGTTGGTTATAGGTAGACTCGTAACCATCGAAAATAACCTTGGGTTGAGATACCCCTTTTTGCAAAGAACTTCTTAAAACAACAAAATGTTCATCTGCAAAACGGGGTATATCGTTAAGAAGGTCAAGGTACCTTTTAGCATCCTTATAACTTCTTATAGGTCTTATACGGTAATTGAGGTTTAAATGAAATCCCTGGTCGGCCTGTATCGGATTTAAATATAGCCCATGCGTATACCTGTCCACTCTGTTTTTAAGAGTAAAACGAAGCAGTTCTAAAGATATACCATCCGTTTCGTCAAGGTCATTTACCGAAATTTCTTCTAGCTCCCTCAGCTTCTTTTCAGCAAATGCAGCATCTTTCCGATAAATTTCAGGTAGATACCTACCCAACGGGTATTTATTTGAATCGTACAATTCAAATTCTTCTACCTGTTCAATAATCCCATTTAAAAGTGCTGCACTGTTTTTACCGTCTTGCGCGGACATGTGTACCGTTATAGGCAACAGCCATAGCAAGACAAGAAGCTTTTTAATTATCATAATTTATCTATTCAGGTTTTTTATTACGCCATCACTTCGGTTAAATCAAGATACGCTGGCAAAACCGGTCTTGATGCTACACCTTCTTTGATTATTTTCAACACTCTTTCTCGTTCCGCTCCCTGCAATGGCAACCTTGGTGCACGTACGGTTTCCGTTCCTATTCCCGTAGCGACTTCGGCCAACTTAATATTTTGTACCAACTGAGGGTTTATATCAAGTTCTAGCAACGGCAAGAACCATCTGTAAATATCCAATGCCTCTTTGATCCTGCCTGCTTTGGCAAGTTTATAGATTGCAACGGTCTCGGCAGGAAAAGCGCATACAAGGCCTGCTACCCAACCATCCGCACCCATTAGGATACTCTCTAGACCTAAGGTATCTACCCCGGTCAAGACCTTAAGACGATCACCGAACCTATTTCTTATTCTTGTAACATTGGAAATATCCCTAGTGCTCTCTTTTACCGCCTGTATGTTCTCTTCTTTGATCAAGGTCTCGAACATATCCAACGTAACCTCAATACCGTAATCTACGGGGTTATTATAGATCATGATCGGTAATTTGGTGCTTCGGGCGATTTCTTGAAAATACGTTACCGTTTCGTAATCATTTGCCTTATACCTCATCGGGGGCAATACCATTAAACCATTTGCGCCATTTGCCTCGGCCGCCTGTGCCACTTTAATGGCATCTTGGGTGGTCTGCTCCGCTATGTTCAATATTACGGGTATTTTACCCTCTACGATCTCTAAAGTCTTTTTAAGTAGTGTTTCTTTTTCCTCAGCGGTAAGGGTACTTGCCTCTCCCAAAGTTCCCCCCAGAATAATTCCATTTACCCCTGCTGAAACTTGGGCCTCAATATTAACCTGAAACATTTCTAAATCTAATTTACCTTCTTTGGTAAATTTTGTAGTAACCGCAGGCATAACCCCGCTCCATGAAACTGCCATATTTTATATATTTTGTTTTGATAAAATTATACAGAAGATAGAATACCTTGGTAATGATATTTTATCATTTACCTATACTATATTGCCCTCTAAGGCACCCTAAACGGCAATTATCCATTATTATAAGCTAAAGAGAGTGTAACCACGGAAGGTTACACCAAGCCCCACTAACCCCACAGCACCTATAAATTATGCTCAATGCAAGATTCTTAAAACCTTTATAAGCTATGCCAACATATAGATCTCTATAAAATCACATGACATTTGCATCTTCAGTGAACATATGCTAAATATGCCAAATTCTTCCAAATGTTTCGCAAATGGCCTAAAAATTGAATGATTTGTATTAATTTTCCCTTTTAATCCGCATTAAAGAATACTTTAAAATGAAAAATATCCTCTCTGTCATTGTTCTAATATTTATGAGTACGACCTGTTTTGCACAAAAAGTGAACACCAAAATATTAGAAGAGTTTTCTGAACTTAAAGTGTACGACCGTATAACCGTATCCCTTAAAAAAAGTAATGAAAACAAGCTTGTAATTACAGGGGACGATAAAGATGAGGTAAGTATTTCCAATAAGAACGGACTCCTTAAAATTAGAATGGAATTCGACAATTTTATGGACGGTGACGAAGCACATGCCACCTTATATTACAATGGCGACTTAACCCTTTTAGATGTAAACGAAAATGCCAAAATAATTTCCGATGAAACCTTTAAAGCGGATAAAGTGGATATAAGGGGCCAAGAAGGAGGGGTCATTAACTTGACAGTTGACCTGGACGAGGTTTTCGTAAAGGCCGTATCTGGTAGTGAAATTACCCTTACAGGATCAAGCAAAAAACAAGAAATATCATTAAATACCGGCGGCAAGGCCTATAACAAAGACCTAGACACCTTAGATACCATGGTAACGGTGATGGCAGGCGGAAGAGCGGATGTAAAGGCTTCCGAAGAGGTAAACGCAAAGGTAAAAGCAGGAGGCTCCATTTATATATACGGTAATCCGAAGAGCATTAAACGCGATAAGGTATTTGGTGGAAAAATCAAGGAAATGGATTAGCTACTGTCCTATTTCCCGAGCTTCAAAAGAAATCAGTTCATTGTTCAGAAAGCTCGAAACAACCTCTATAGGATTACAACATACTTCGCAATCCTCTACATAGCTTTGTTGGGGTACCGATGGATCCATGAGCATAGAGATATCTTCCCAACAGTAAGGACATTGAAAAAAATGCTCATACATAAAACGGTGTCTATTTAGTGTGTCCCTAATTTTTTGACAAGTTCTTCCAAGGTCATTCTTTGGATAAGGTTGTCGGCATTTGAAGTAAATATTGTTCTATCCTTAAGTTTTAACCCCAAATTATCATCTTGCGTTTCCAATAACAACTCAGAGGCACTGGCCTTCATTTCCTCCAATTTTACATCAAATCGTTTCTTTAAGGTAATCACCCCTTCTAGGTTAGACAACTCAAAGCCCCAATAATCGAACAAACGCCCAATACCACTAAAAAAACGTATTGCAATAAATATTAGCGAGGCCATTGCAAGTTTCATAGCCAAGGTAAATACATCTAGCTCATCTCCATTCATAAAAGTGAACACCAGGTCTATGATTCCGTTAATTCCGATAAAGAACACCACCAAACCCAAAATCACTGCAAATACATCGGTCAATACCGCATTCGTAGTTCTTGTTACCACAACGCCCTCACCGTCAGATGCCGCCTTAAAACCAAAATCTTTAAGGTATTCTAAGTTCTTGATTTTTTCGAGCTTTTCAGATATGGCCTTTTCCAATCCGGATACATCGGCTTGCGACAGGTTTCTTTTTTCTATTTCATTTTTTAAGATTAACTGCGATTCAAAAGTTAGCATAGAATACTGCTGCAACAACTCTAAAAGCTCTTTATCCGTTTTACTACTGTACATATCCATTACTTTTAAGTTGACCTCTAGGTTATAATTCAACATTTAACAACTGGCCCGTAAGTTGTAGCAACTGTAGCTCGGCCAATTTAGCATCGTATTTCGCTAAATTCTTATTTGTTTGGGCATTTAATAAATTGATCTGCGCCTGCCTAAACTCTATTGAGGTTATTCTACCCAATTCGAACTGTTCTTTCGACCTTTCAAAGTTGTTCTGATTGGTAATTACATTTTGCTCTTGAATTCTGTATATCTTCAACATGTTCTCATAAATGGCCATAGCATTCTGCATATCCCTATTTACCTCGAGTTCCACCTGTTTTTTTAACAATTCTTGATTTTCATAAGCAATTTTAGCATTTTTTACCCGTACCGTGGTACTACCACCATCGAACAAATTCCATGTTAAGCTGGCACCCAATGCCAGGTTATAGTTAGTACGGTTGGTACCTGGAAATATTTGTCCCGGAATAAAAGAGGATGGCGCACTCTGGTTTAGGTTCCACCCATAAGAGCCACTTAGACCAATAGTTGGCAAATACCCTGATTTGCTGACCTTGATATCGTACTCGTTTATCTGAAGGTTCTTTTCGGTCTGTAAAATTGCCACATTATTGGACATGGCTTTCTCCATATATTCTACCAGTTTTATTCTTGGAATGAAATTTATCAGTGTATCTACCAAAAATTTTTCATTAAGATCTTGGTTCAATATTACATTCAGGTCTCTTTTGGCATTTGCCAATTGCTGCTCTATATTCAATAAATTGATGCTATCATTGGTAACATCTACCTGTGCATTTAAAATATCCAACTTCGTATTCTGTCCGTATTCAAAAGAATACTCTGCCCTGGTAATTCGCTGTTTCGATATTTCCAAAGCTTTCTCTTGTACATTTTTATTCTCCGTTAGGCGGGCAACTTCAAAGTAAACACTAAACATCTGAAGCATCGTATTCTCTATCGTCTCTCTGGCCTGCAGCTCACTCAAACGATATTGCTCCTTCAATTTTTTGTAATTGTACAGTCTTCCCAAACCATCGAACAGTGTATAGTTTAACTGCAAAGTAGAGCTATATGTTTGTGATTCCGCATCATCTATAACAATATCTGCCCTGGGTTCCCCACTGTCTTCGAACTGACCTGGATATTCTGTAGTACTGTCCAAATTATTATAATTTGCCCCGGCCGTACCGGTAAGTGTTGGCAAATACCCCGAATTTAAAATACCAGCATTGTTTTCTGCTATGTCTACCTGGTTTTTGGCTATTTCTATTCCAAAATTACTCTCTAAGGCCTTAGCGACCGCTTCCTCTTTTGAAAGCACGTTTTCTTGGGCAACGACTAGAGCGGAAAACGATAAAAGGAAACAGGTTAATCTAAACTTTACCATTATATTTTTTCTTCTAATTCTTTATAATTCATCACTGTCTGTGGCTGTACCATTATGTTAGTGGTGTTTTTCCCCTTCTAAATGAGCCGATTCCTTTTTCTCTATAATGGCACGTTCCACTTCTTCTTTGGTTA
The DNA here is from genome assembly GCF_018100785.1 of Maribacter sp. MMG018. Taxonomy (GTDB): domain Bacteria; phylum Bacteroidota; class Bacteroidia; order Flavobacteriales; family Flavobacteriaceae; genus Maribacter. The sequence continues at coordinate 106,031 of NZ_JAGJEC010000001.1, forward strand.
TCTTATGCCCTGATGCCAACATTCTGTTTTTCGATTTTAGTTTATTGCTAAAAGATAAAAACAAAGGCAACATTAGTAATGTAAGTACGGTTGCAATTGCGATACCATAGGCAATAGAAATTGCCATTGGTTTTAAGAATTGTGCCTGCCTACTGGTTTCTGCCATTAGGGGCGCCAAACCGGCTATGGTAGTAATAGAAGTCAGAAAAATTGCCCTGAACCTAGATTTTCCGGCTTCAAGAATAGCACTATCAAAGGTCATACCCTCCCTAAGATTGGTATTGAACTTGCCTATAAGAACCAGACCATCGTTCACCATAATACCTATCAAAGCTATTATACCCAAAAGGGAAATTACATTTATAGGAAAATCATGTATCCAATGCCCCCAAGCTACGGCCGTAAAACTAAATGGCACCAAAAGCAGCAACATTAACGGTTGGCTAAAGCTTCTAAAGGTAAATGCTATGGTAATGTATATAAGCATTAAAATAGATAGCCCCACCAATTTTAAAGATCCTGTTAATTTATCAAGTTCCCTATTCTGTCCTTCGTAAGATGGTGATACCGTTGGGTATCTAGATTGTATGTCGGGCATTATTACATTTTGAATCTCGGTCATTATTTCGGTAGGACTATCTTTCGCGTCCTTCAAATCTGCCGATACCTGAATCTCTCTACGCCCTTCCAATCTATTTATGGCCACATCACCACGTTCTATGGTATATTCCGCAATTTCTTTTAAAGGAACCCTTTCTCCTGTAGGAGTAATAATCCGCATATCGTCCAGATTGGTTATCGAAGAACGATTTTCTCGATCGTAACGCACCCAAACCCTGATCTCATCTTGCGATCTTTGAAAACGTTGCGCCTGTACCCCAAAGAAACCGGCCCTTACCTGACTCATTACCGTGCTAAGGTCCAAGCCCAACAAATAGGCATTTTCTTTAAGCTGAAGTCTTATTTCTTTAATACCGGCAGGGTCGTTATCGGAAATATCCTTTAATCTGCTATTGTTTTTCAATACAGATTTAAGTTCTTCCTTGGCCGCCTTAAGTTCTTCTATATTATTTCCCAATAGCGATACGGAGACCGGGGACCCACCAAAATTACCTCCAGATCCATAGATCAGACTTTCTACCCCAACTACAGGCCCTACCAACTCTTCCAATCTACTGGTAATCATATCCGCAACGATCTCATTGGGCCTTTCCTCACCGGGCAACAGGTTAATCGAAAGTTTTGCCGTAGAAGAACCAGGACCTATACGTCTGATCATATTTTCAAAAAGCACCTTATCGGTACCTTTTAAATACTTCTCTGTAAGCTCCTGATTTACTATTTCTGCCTTTTCTTCTATGAATGTAATAATGGAATCGGTAATTTTCTCATTTGTACCGTTAGGCATTTCCAATTCTATACTTACCTGATCACTGGCTACCCTAGGAAAAAAGGCCGTTCTTATAATTCCTCCTCCAACAGAAGCGAACGTTAACACCAAGGCTACAGCAAAAAAACTAAAGGTCAGCACCTTATATTTCATAGCAAAATGCAGTGCGGGTGCATATAGTTTATCTCTCATCCAAGACATAAACTTGTCTCCCGTTTCATTGATCACCCTTAGTTTGGCAAAAGCATTTGCCAACCCTTCTTTAGGTTTATTATCCATAGGCTGCAATGCTTTTGAATGCGCCAAGTGGGCTGGAAGAATTATCAGGGCCTCTACGAGCGAAACTACCAATGTTAAAATAACGATTACAGAAACCTCACCAAAGAACTCCCCGATCCTACTATCTAGAAAAAGGAATATAGAAAAAGCAAGAAGGGTCGTTATAATGGCCGATATTATCGGGGGCAATACTTCCATAGTACCATCTACGGCTGCCTGCACGGGAGATTTCCCTTTCTCATAATGCTGATAAATATTTTCAGCGATCACAATACCGTCATCTACCAAAATACCGATAACGATAATCATTCCGAACAAAGAGAGCACATTGATGGTCACATTAAAAAAGCCGGCAAATACAAACATCCCCAAAAATGCCACTGGCAGACCAAAAGCAACCCAAAATGCCAATCTTGTGTTTAAGAACAGGGAAAGAAATACCAAAACCAAGATCATACCCATGATGGCATTCTCTGTCAGCAATTGCGTTCTTTGAACCAATGTCTTTGATTGGTCAGAAACGATATCCAACTTAACGTTGTTATGTTTTTGGTTGAATTCTTCTATATATTCCTTTACATTTTCGGCAGACTGTATCAAGTCTTCGGTATTCGTACTTGTAATCGATGTATTTACGGATAGGTTTCCATCAAAATAAGTGGCATTGGGAGTTTCCGAAAAACGATCCCTGACCACAGCCACGTCTTTTAAACGAACGGTACTACCTGAGGCATCGGCCCTTACGATCAAGTTAGAAAGTTCATCACCGTAATAAGAACGGTTGTTGGCCCTGATCAAATATTCTTCAGCATCGGTCTTAATATTACCCCCCGTAACCAAAATATTGGCATTGCCAACCGCCGCGGCCACCTCTGTAAAAGAAATTCCGTAGGCCAGTAGACTATTTTCGTTTACGGCAATTTCGATTTCCTCGTCCGGAAAACCTGAAATCTCTATTTGTGAAATACCTTCGATCGCCCTTAGGTCATTTTCAATTTCCCTACCTACGCTTTTTAAAGTTGCCAATGGTATATGATCACCGCTAATGGCAAAGGAGATGGTTTGGCGAACCGCTTCCAATTTTGACACTATCAAGGGTTCCATACCCGTAGGAAAACTAGGCACTCGGTCTACAGCATTTTTAACCTCTAAGAGCATAAAATCAATATCTCTGCCCTTTTCTATCTCTACATTAATGGTTCCGCTGTTTTCCCTTGAAGTAGAGGTAACCCTATCTACACCTTCCAAACCTTTTAGGTTGTCCTCTATTTTAAGCACTATACCTTCTTCTACCTCTAACGGAGAAGCTCCGGGATAGGTAATGGCAATCGAAATATTTTTAGAATCCGTTAAGGGAAAGAAAGATGATTTAAGCGATTTTGCACCGACTATACCAAAAAGTGCAAAAGAAATTACTACCACATTTACCGCAACATGGTACCTAATAAAATATTCTATGATCTTACGCATTATTCTTCTGAGTTATCTGGTTGGTCCTTATACACTTTAACGGCCATTCCCGTATATGCCCCTACCAAAGGTTTGGACAATATAACCTCTCCGTCGGGAACATTCTTTAGCACCACACTTTTCTCTGAAAAGTACACAGGCCTAACATCTATAAGATCTAATACAGAATCTCTTACAACAAATATCTTATTGCCCTCAAGCAACAAACTTCTATCTATCTCAATAGCATTTTCCTCTTTTCTGGCGTCTAGATCAGCCTCTAGGTACATACCTTCCTTAAGATTTTTATCTTTCACCTCAATATAGGCCTTGATCGTTTGGGAAGCTTGGTCTACCCTACCGTTGACTCTTGCAACTTTACCTTTATAAACAGTGTTGTCGTCTAAATTGGTCAATGCTACGGACTCTCCCAACTTTAACAAATCGGAATAAGATTTACTAATGGACACCTCAAGTTCGTACACATCGGGATTGATGTACTCCCCCAATTTTTGACCAGATCTTACCAACGTACCCTCTGTTACCAAGGCTTCTGTAAGTACGCCTGTGAACGGTGCCACTATGCGATACTTTGATAGACGCTGTTCTAGATTTTTTACGCTGTAGTAACTGGTCAATATTCCCCTTCCGGTGATAAAAAACCGTTCACTTTCCGAGGACATCTCTGGTAATGGAGGTACGCTTTTTGTCATATCAAAATTGTTCAGATATGCCTGCCACTTAGGATAGAAATCTGGATAATCTAAACGTAGATCCGGCATTATTGAGGTTAACTCGTTGTACAAACTACTTTTGGCAGATTGCACACTAGCAGCATATTCCTCCGCATCGATACTTATTATCGTTTCTCCTTTACGGTAGGTCTGCCCTTCTTTGAACAATTTACTCCCTTTTTTAAATACGCCTTGTACCTCGGCATATAACTCAACTCTTTGTTTGGCTGACAAATTACCGTTAGCCGTAACCACTATAGGTACATTTTGGTTCTTAACTACTTCGGTAAAGACAGTCTTTACTACCTTCTCAACCTTTGGTTTAAAAGTTTTTTTGCTATCGATAATGATTTGGGCAAGAAAGAAGGAAACTATTATTAATACAATACCTAGTCCGGTAAAGATGATTTTTCGCATTTTAGTTTTGGTTTTTAAACTTTGTTTTTGCCTAAAGTGAACAAATATATTCGAATGGTTGTTTAGGATATTTTTTTATAAAGTGAAACGTCTAATTTAATCAGTGAAACGTCTTTCATTTTACTTTAACTTTTATGTAACAGTAATTTTTTATCATGGTTTAATTTGCACACAAACGAGAAAAAAAACCGTATAAAAATAGACCAATACAACTAATTATCTACCAATTAGATACATCGAACCCACTATTATAATTTGGGCGAATCTACAAAAAAACAAGGTCTGTCAAATACGCATCCAAGGTTAAAAATATCATAAAAAAACTTGAAAATTTTAATAAAAAAAGAAAACAATACGGTAATATGCTTTATAATTTTTCACTTCACAAAAAGCCTTTAGATCCAATTACACCCACTCTTTAAAAACAAAAAAGAGGCGCCTAACAACACCTCTTTTTTCACCAAACTAACTAAAAGTGTAAACTACTACTCTTACTCTTCAATATCCTCAAATTTTGTATCGGCCATTCTAGTCTTACTAAACTTAAGATCTTTGTATTCGAAATCTCTTTTATCACCGTCAAAATCAAAAACCAAAAACTCTCTATTTTCGAACACTTCCAAATTCTTGAAAGATTCGAACTTATTATTCTGTATTTGAAATATTTCTAGATTGGCCAATTGACCAAATTCTTTTGGTATCTCGCCTTTAAAACTATTATTTGCCAAAACCAGCTCTTTAAGTTTTTTTAAGTTACCCATTTCACCCGGTATAACACCTTCCAATGCATTTTCGAACAAGCCCAATGTTTCCAATTCGGTTAACTCGCCCAAAGATTCAGGTATAGTTCCCCTAAGGGCATTACTGGATAAGTTTAATACCTTAAGTTTTTTTATTTCACCAATACTCTCAGGTATACTACCTGAAATAAAATTATTAAAAGCAGTAAGTTCCTCTAAATTGGCAAGACTACCTATATTAGAAGGTAACCCCCCCTTTATTCTGTTCATTTCCAACTTTAACACCTTAAGGTTAGGTATATAAGCTATCTCTTCAGGTAACTGCCCGGTAATAGAATTAAAAGCCAAGTTTAAGACCTTTAAATGCTCCAATTTGGAAAGGTCTGAGGGCAAAGGCCCCATTAAGTTATTTCTGAACAAGTTTATCTCTACAACCTTATCGTCTTCTACCTTTACACCATACCACTCTGAAACTGGCTGTTTTAAATTCCACTTTTTTATCCAATGTGCACCGTTGGTACTTGTATATAGGGACAAAAGTGCCTTCTTTTCCTTTTTAGAAACCTCGGCCATACCAAAACTTGATGTTAGCAGGGCAACGAATAAAAGAGTGTAAAGCTTTTTCATAACTATGTTAGTTTAAATTGCGGCTTGGTGTTTTTAAGAATTCTCCTACAAATTTGCATTAATAACGCCACAATGTCAAAATTTATCGTTGAAGTGACGTATTTTGTTGTAAAAACCTGAATAATTGTGGTGAAAATAGAGGAAAAGTATGTTTTTCTACTTTAAACCCTCAATTTCAATGGTAAGGGTCTCCCATTTTTCCATATATTTTTCTAGTTGAGATTTTTTTGCTTGGTAATCATCGAAGAAATTAGGTTTAGCAATAGTGGCATCATAATCCATCAACAAATCATGGTCTATTTCCTTTATCTCTTTCTCTAGAGACGATATCTTACTTTCTAAATTGCTCAACTGATTCTTAAGGCTTTTGAGTCTTTTTTGTTCTTCAAAAGTATTATTGGCTTTCTCTGTCGGTTTTTCTACAACTACCTCCTGTTTTTTCTCTATACTCCTAAAGTTTTCTACCTTTCTTTGCTCTAAATAGAAATCAATGTCCCCTAAATATTCCTTTATTTTATGATCCTTGAATTCATATACTTTATTGGTTAAGCCTTGTAAGAAATCCCTATCGTGTGACACCAATATCAACGTACCTTCAAAATTAAGGCAAGCTTGTTTTAAAACATTCTTCGATTTTATGTCCAAATGGTTGGTTGGCTCATCCATTACAAGCACATTGAAAGGCTGAAGCAACATCTTGGCCAAGGCCAAGCGGTTACGTTCCCCACCGGACAGAACTTTCACGTACTTTTCTACATCATCTCCCCTAAACAAGAAAGACCCCAGAATATCACGAACCTTACTCCTGTTAGATTCATTGGCCGCATCTATCATAGTGTCCAAAATGGTTTTGTCACCATCTAAATACTCGGCCTGGTTTTGGGCAAAATATCCTATTTGTACATTATGTCCCAATTTTAAATGACCCTCGTGTTCCAATTCTCCCACAATAATCTTGGCCAAAGTAGATTTTCCTTGTCCATTTTGCCCCACAAAGGCAGTTTTACTGTTTCTTTCAACCAACAGATTTATATCTTTCAGTACCTGTTTTTCTCCATAGGATTTAGAAAGGTTCTCTATCTCTACCACAACCTTACCGGGCGTTATGGAGACGGGAAATTTGAGGTTCATAACACTATTGTCGTCTTCATCTACCTCTATGCGCTCTATTTTATCCAATTTCTTGATAAGCGATTGGGCCATGGATGCCTTGGTAGATTTGGCCCTGAACTTTTCTATTAAACGCTCTGCTTGTTGAATTTCTTTTTCTTGGTTTTTCTGGGCATTTAATTGTTGTTGTCGTATCTCGTCCCTCAGAACCAAATATTGCGAGTATGGTTTGTTATAATCATAAATTCGCCCCAAAGAAATTTCTATGGTTCTATTGGTTACATTGTCCAAGAACATTTTATCGTGCGAAACGATTACTACCGCACCGGTATAATTGTTCAGAAACTGCTCAAACCAAATAATGGATTCTATATCCAAGTGGTTGGTTGGCTCATCTAACAGCAGCACGTCGTTGCTCTGCAAGAGCAATTTTGCCAATTCTATACGCATACGCCACCCCCCTGAAAAGGTTTCGGTCTTTCTATTAAAATCTTCTCTGGTAAACCCAAGGCCCTGAAGAATTTTTTCTGTTTCACCTTGATAGTTGTATCCGCCCAATATTTCGTAATGACTAGAAAGGTCGCTCAAATCAACGATCAACTGATGGTAAGATTCACTTTCATAATCTGTACGTTCTGCCAATTGTTTATTTATAGCATCTATTTTTGCCTCTAGAGTCTTTATTTCCTCAAAAGCTTGGTATGCTTCCTCTAAAACGGTTCTGCCAAGTTCAAAATCTATATCTTGGCGCAAGAAACCGATCTTTATATCCTTTTCTATAGCAATAGTACCAGAATCTATAGGCATATCCTTTGCCAATAGTTTTAGTAAGGTAGACTTACCGGCACCATTTTTACCTACAAGGCCCACCCTGTTTCCGGCATTTAACCTAAATGATATTTCCTCAAATAAATATTCGCCGCCAAAAGAGACGGAAAGATTATGAATGTTCAGCATTGTTATAATCCAAATTTAAGAACCAACGGTAAAAAATAATACGGAAACACCATTAATCCTAACTAAATTTACAGGCAAAATCACCTACATTAATTACTTTTGCACAAAGTTTTGCAAATGTTAAAAAAAGGAAACAAACTCTACAGCATTTTAACAGGAAGTTGTCCTAAATGCCATCAAGAGAATATGTACCTGGACAAAAACCCTTACCATATTTCAAAAATTTTTGATATGCACGAGCGGTGCAGCCATTGTCACACAAAATATAAAATTGAACCTTCTTTCTTTTACGGGGCCATGTATGTAAGTTATGCCGTAGGTGTAGCTTTTGCTGTTGCGGCGTTCGTGATCAGTAAATTATTTATAGGAGCTAGCCTAATCAACACCTTTATTTCTATCGTGGTTACCCTAGTGGTATTCATGCCAATAATTATTCGCTTGTCAAGAAATATTTGGATCAACTTCTTTATACACTACGATAAGGACAAAGCTTCTTAGACTTCTTGTAGCATTGCAGAAAACCTATTGATATCCAATTCTGGATCTAGTGGTTTTCTTTCCTCTATGTGTCTATATAATTCCTCGGCAGCCCATGGAGCTACCATTATGCCGTGGGAGCCAAAACCATTTAAAAGGTTTATTCTTACATAGTTTGGATGTGTGCCTACCAACGGTCTTCTATCCCTAACGGTAGGCCTTACACCGGCCACATGGCCTTCTACTTGATACTCCTCTGACAATATAGCATCTAGTTTTCTCAAAAGCTCGTCCTTCGCGGACACCGAAGGTTCGTTGTTCTTATCTTTATTACTGTACGTTGCCCCCACTTTATATAGGTCGTTACCAAGCGGTATAATAAATATAGAAGACTTTACGGCCCTAGATTCCTTTAAGCCCGTAGATCTGATAATCAGATACTCACCCTTTGAACCTTGCATGGGTAAATAATTAAAAAACGGATTTTTAACGAGTCCATAACCTTCTGCAAAAACAATGTGTTTGGCCTTTATGTTCTTATAGGAAACATAATCGGAGTGTTCCTCTAGATCCGAATACTCAAAAGTTTCGGTTCTTAACTTATTCTGGGCCGATAAAAATTCTGCATACGAGTTGATCATTAGCCCGGTATCTAACCTAAAAGCTCTTAAAACCTCCCCAAAATCATAGGGGGCTTTAATACGGTCGTTGCTATTGCGAACCAATTTGGGTGACAGATAGTCTTGTAACAGATTCTTGTCGGATGCCTCGAACCAACGGTTTTGTTCTTCTATAGAACTTAGTATTCGTAAAACGGATTGATCGCGGATCAAGTCTACCTGCAATTCTTCACCTAAACCAGTATAAAACTTCTTTGCTAATGGCATCAACTCATTGGCCTTCCAAGCCATGGTAAACCTCTTTAGTATAACAGGGTTGGATAAACCGCCCGCAACTAAAGAAGACTTTTGGGAGGCATCGTTAAAAACGACAAATGTCTTATTGTTTTTTCTTAGTTTTTCACAAAAAGCGGTTCCAGCAAGGCCTAGGCCTACAACAATATAATCTAACATGTTGCAAAAATAACCATAAACAAAAGCTCCGATATAAAATATCGGAGCTTTAATACTTTTGAATTGGAATTTTCTAAGGCCCTAGTAAGCCCACATATCTTGCTCTCTGTCTCGAATAGTTTCTTTGATACGTTGAGCTTCTAACAATTGAAACAAGGCATTGTCGGCAATGTAATCGCTAACCTTCCTATCTCCATGTACATTATCTTCTTTATAGATAACAGCATTAAACCTTCTTGCATTCAACAGCATGTCAAAAGAGATAGGTTGTGCGGAATTACGCTGATTAAAGACTTTTGCCTCATGTAAAATTTCTCGTGCATCAGGATACCAGATCCAGAACAATTCTACTTTATCGGGATTTTCGTCATCGATAAAGTTTACGTCCGGAGCAACTGGGGCAATACCCAATAAACGATATTTCAACTCTCCCTGTCTTTTATCAAAATACCACATACCTTTAATATGATACTCTTCTATTTCTGCGGCGGTTATATTTCTACGAGTAATATACTCTTCAGAAACTTGCTCACCGGCATTCATTTGTTCGTATCCGTAGTCTAAGGTATCTACAGTTTGTAAAGCATCTGAAAGATCATCGTACGTTCTTTTTTCCGTGAAATAAGAATCGGCATAAGCCTCTAAATTCCCATTTTTAAGGTTTTTTATCAATACATGGTACAAAGATCTTCTGTCATGACCTATATCCATTGTATCCGTTGGATAATAAAGAGGAAAGTTTACCCTTTCATCCAGATCTATGGTCTCCCAAAGGGTCTTGGACCAAAGAATATCCCTATCGTCTACATAACCATATTCTAAAGGCGCATCGTTGTCCGCCTTTTTTTGGGCTTCTGTACGAACACCAATTTCATCAGGTTTCTTAGCGTTCAAGATATTGGCCTGCGCCATCATGGATACTGGCAACAAAGTTACCGCTCCCATTACTAAAACATTTTTCCAATTCATTCTTATTAACTTTAAAATTAACCGGGCAACGCTGTACGGTTACCCGGTATCATTCTATTTGTATTAATTTGTTAACTCCACAACTACCGGAGATACTTTTTTCAACTTGTAACTTTTGTTATTGGTGATGTAAGCTTCGATATCGAAGATCTGAACCACATCGCCTCTTTTGGCACGTTTAAGAGCAGACTTAGCTTTTGCATCTAGTTTACTACCTCTTACACTAACCGTTGGTTGACCAGGTACTTTGAATTTGAAACCGCTAACCGCAAGGTTCAAGTCAAAATCAAAATCATCCAATTGAGCACTAATAGTACCGATCTCAACATTTCTTCTTGGTAATTTAACACTACCCGCTTGCTTGCTTATAGTACCTTCAGGCCTTGGAATATCTTTAATTCTGAATTCAGATTTAGAAGATATTGGTTGACCATCTGGCAAGGTTCCAGAAGCTGTAATAGTAACAGTTCTACCTTTTCCAGGGTTCATAACATATTTACTACCACTAACCTGCTTAAGACCTGGTGCAGATGCACGTACCTTATTGTTTGGTATACCAGGAATAGAGATAGACATTGGGTTCGGTACCCCACGATAAACAACGTTCATCTTATCTGCAGCGATCAATGCCGAGTTTGGTTTAGAAATGGTAGCGAAAGAGTTCTTTACAGGAACTTCGATTTCTTCGCCATCTTGCTTAAAGTAGATAGTACCGGCAACTTCATGGTCACCTGCCCCACCTGCTCCAATAAGCATTTTAACTCCACCAGCTTCCAATTTATAATCTTTGCCTTCTGTAAGTTTTCTTCCGTCAAGGGTCAATTCTGCCCTTACAGGAGTAGAAGAATTATCCGTTTTACTGATAATGATCTTACCATCATACTTTTCACCTGCATAGTACGCAGATTTTGTAGCGGACAATGACGTTGCAAAGTTCTTTAAAGATACTTGGCTTGTCAACTCACCTTCCAACATAGATTTTAAAGCAGCTTCTTCAGTAGCCTTAACATCGGCTTGCAAAGAAGTCAATTTAGCTAATGACGCTACTAAAGGATACCCTTCATAGTGGTAGTTTATCCAATTTTGCATACCATCTTTCGCCTTTACCTTACCTTCTTCGTTACCTGTTTCAAATCTATCGATAACAGATTGTTTTAAAGAAGCAGGTACAATTGCAGCTACTTGGTCTCTATACTCGGTAAGTCTTTTCATAAACTCTTCACCGCCTTCCGACAGTTTGTCGCCTTGAAAGAACTTTTGATCCAAGAAATCCGAATTATCCATACGTGCATAATCCTTTGGATCTTCTATACCTTCCATCATACCGGTCTTAAGAGTTTCTAGATAATCATAATACTCTTGAGACATTGATTTAATTTTCTGTGCATTCTGGTACAGCTTTTCATATTTAGCTGCATCTTCAGATGCCTTAGTTTCTAGACTACTCAAGAACGCTTCGTTACTTGCGGTCGTCTTTGCGTTAGAAGTCTCTAGCTTTTCATTCATTATACCGAATGCCGCTAGCACCTCTTTACTCATGTTTAACGCCAGCATTGCGATGAAGATCAAATACATAAGGTTGATCATCTTCTGACGTGGTGTTGCTTTTCCTCCTGCCATGGGTTTTTCTTTAAATTAGATTTTAATTAATACTTAAATTCGATTTGATTAAAATCCAATTAATTTCTTGTCATTGCAGATAACATTCCACCATATACACCATTCAAAGAAGAAAGGTTGGTAGAAAGAGAGGCCATTTGCTCTTTAAGTGCACTAGCATTTTGTACTACTTCTTCGTTAACAGAAGCTTGTCTACTAGCACTTTCCAATTGTACTTTATAAAGACTGTTCAAAGACTCCATCTGAGCTGCTGCCTGAACCATTTCCTCAGAATATTTTCTGGTAGATTCCATTGCGTCAACTGTAGGGGCAATACCTTTGGCCGCACCTTCGAAGTTTTTGATACTTGTACCTAAGCTCTCCATAAGATTTGCATCTACTCCAGCTTCTTTTAATAAATCGTCTAATTTTTTAGACAAAGAAGTTTCAGCTTCTGCAACTTCGGCAGCCTGGGTTTTTCTAGAAGCACTAGCTTCTCCACCTGCTAATTCTGGGTATACCAAGGCCCAATCGTATTCATCGTCTACCGGTTCGAATGCACTAATTGCGAAGATAAGTGCCTCTGTAATAAGACCGATAGATAATAATAGACCACCTGTTAAAGGGCCGATTTCCCAGTGAAGGATCTTAAATAGAGCACCTATGATTACTACTGATGCTCCCAGCCCATAGGCCATGTTAAATAATTTCTTTGTTGATTTTGACTGTGCCATGATTTAATTTTAATTTAAGGTTTAATACTAAAGATTTGGTTAATAATTAATTTGTTAATGATATTTAATAGTTTGATGTAATTATTACTGTGTTGAATCTTCCTCACCCATATAATCCTGTACTGTTCTGAATCCTATATAACTTCTAGCAGAATCTGCATACTCATAATCCCTTGTACTTACTTGTAAGAAATAAGCAACGTCTTTCCAAGAACCTCCTCTGATAACTTTTCTGTTATTAGACTGGTCACCACCGTTAGGGTTCATTGTTGATACATATTCATAGGCGCTAGGATCATAACTGGAGTTCGTCCATTCAGATACGTTACCCGCCATGTTATACAGGTTAAAGTCGTTTGGTTCGTAAGATTTGGCCTCTACCGTATAGAGTGCCGCATCTGCTGCGTAATCTCCACGTTGTGGCTTAAAGTTGGCCATAAAACAACCTGTATCGCTTATAACATATGGGCCACCCCATGGGTATGTTCCTCCTTCGATACCACCTCTTGCAGCATATTCCCATTCTGCTTCGGTAGGTAACCTAAACTGGTTCACAAATTGTTTGCCACGACTTTTTTGATCATCGTTCTTGAACTTGGTTCTCCAGTTACAAAAAGCCTTTGCTTGTTGCCAAGTAATACCAACTACCGGATAATCGCTATAAGCATCATGCCAGAAATAATCGTTGTGCATTGGCTCGTTGTACGAATACTCAAAATCTCTGATCCATACCGTGGTATCTGGATAAATCTCCAATTCTTCGTGACGGATAAAGTCTTTTCTACTTCCCTTGCCTTTTTTAGCGGCACGAGCAGCTGCCTCGATATCCATCCAGCTATATTTATATTTTAGTTTTGTAACATCTATACTACGCTGACCGTTATAAGACTCTTCCTCTGGAATGTATAGGGAATCCATAACCTCTGCATAATATTCATCTGGATATTCAGAAGTATCCCATATAAGGTCTTCATCTTTGTTAAGAGCCCTGCCTTCATAACCGGTCTCTCCCATACCTGAATAATTATCCAACATGTATTTGTCGTATACCGAAGCTCTTGTGGTATCCGCATCTTTAAATGCATAATCTCCAATACCACCATCTTCAGGTCCTATACCCAACTCGTCAGCCAAAATGGCCAACCTGGTTCTAACTATAGAATCCTTTACCCATTCGACAAATTGGCGATATTCGCTGTTCGTAATTTCCGTGTCGTCCATATAGAAAGAACGAACGGTTACTGTTTTCGTTGGAGCGTTGGATATTTTGGCTTGATCCTCTTCACTTTTACCCATAATGAAAGAACCCCTGGGTATAAGTTCCATTCCATATGGTTTTTCCGGATACCATTTCTTGCCCTGGACTCCGACTAGCTCTCCTTTAGTCTTTGACCCACAACTTGTGAGTAAAAAAACAAACGCTATAGATGATAACAATAGCTTCTTCATACTTTAGGTTAAATTTCGATTATGGTTATAAATGCAATACAATCTAATATTCTAACTTCTAAAACTAAGTTTTGATTAAAATATTGTATTGAAGTGTTTTATGATTTAATTATTTTTTCAATTAATTAAAACCTTTCTTGTAGGCTTTAAACCACCTTTCGGGAATGTTTTGATTACAAGCATCCAAATAATCCTTCTCGGTGCAAGGTAATAACGCAGGTGTTTCGTCTTTAGTATGTGAAGTGAAAATAGATGGTACCTCAACCCACCATCTTTCTGTCAAAAGACTCTTGTAGAAAACAAGTTCCCCTTCTTCATTGGGAACATTATATTTGGTGAAGTCTTCTGTTTTATTATAGGGATCTTCTTTTATACGATAGTTTATTCCCTCAATAAAATACCATATTATTTGAGCAACCAGCTGCTGTGACTGCACATTATTTTCCATCTCAAATATTCCGAAGGCAGCTACTTTTTCGCTTATCCCGGCATATCTGGCAATGGCACAAATCTCTCTACCATCAAATCCGTTCGGAGAAAAATTCGGAGAAAACCCCATCTCACTTGCTTTTACCGCCCTGGTATCCAAACTTACCATATGGGCGTTTCTAAGCACGGGTTCTGCCAAAGTAAGGTCATTTGCTATTTCACCTAGCCGATAGGCATCGAAGAACAAACGCTCCATAAGGTCCATTTCTTCTTGGGCATTAAAATAACTTTGATAACCTATATTCGAAAAATTAAAAAGATTATTGGGTTTGTCGGTAATAATCTTGCTCATATATGAATGAGAAGAAATGAGCTCGTCGTGTATACCAAAATCAAATCGGCTATCTACGGCAACCAGGTTGATCATATCCTTTATACCATCAAAAGCTCTATATGCGGGGTACGTAATGTCTTGGGTAGCGCCCAAGATAATAGGAATTATATTTTCTTCAAGAAGACCGGCCGCCACTTCCTTTACCACAAAGTAAGTATCCTCTACCGTTTCGCCTTCTTCTAAATCTCCCAGATCCACCAAGGTAACGTTCCAGTTGCCCAACATTAATTTATACAACTGCAACCTTATAGCGGAAACATCTAGTTTTTCGTTCTTTTTCTCGAAAGCATTTCTAGATTCCCGAACCCCAAAAATGGCCACAGTTGCGTTCGCCAAAACGGGCAGGCCATCATTGGCCGTATGTATATGAGTGTTTCTGCCTATTGCCTGGGCCGGCAATAATTCGCAATGTGCAAGGACTTTATCTTCTACAGGAACTAAAAAGTCAAATGCCATATTGGTCTGGTGGTGTTAATTTTGAAAATCTTCAGCGAAAATTACTACTAAAATATCCTTATTTCAAAATTATACTACTTTTTTGATTTTGCTTTTGCTTTTGTCTTTTTTTTGGGTGTCTTTTTTTCTATTAATGCCGAGGCCTCTTCAAGCGTCATTTTTGCCGCATCTACCGTTTTGGCCAACTCCACCTTTATCTTACCCTTAATAATGTTGTGTCTTCCCCAACGGGCCTTTTCTATACGAATACCTTCTTCTGGCCAATTCTGAACCACCTTCTCTATCTCTTTTTGTTTCTTGGCCTCGATCAACTCAACAATATCCTCTTGCGAAAGATTATCAAAATCGTACTTTTTGTTCACGTTTATGAACATACCGTTCCATTTGATAAAGGGGCCGAACCTACCTACGCCCTTGGTAACATCTTTATCTTCATAAGTGGTTATAGGCGCATCCGCTTTTTGCTTTTCCTTAATAAGTTCAATGGCACGTTCCATCTCCACATCCATGGCACTCTCCCCTTTTGGCAACGAGATAAACTTTTTACCAAAACGCACATAGGGTCCAAAACGACCTACATTGGCCTCTACTTCTTCCCCTTCATATACCCCAAGTTTACGAGGCAACTTAAACAGCTCCATCGCATCCTCATAAGTAATCGTATTTAAAGACTGATCGGGCAACAGACTTGCGAACAAAGGCTTATCTTCATCGTCTACAGTACCTATTTGTACCATAGGCCCGAACCTGCCCAAGCGAACAGATACCTGTCTTCCTGTTTTTGGATCTGTACCAAGAACACGTTCACCACTTGCACGATCGGCATTTTCTTGTACATCTAACACGGTAGGATGAAAATCTTTATAAAAGTTCTTCATCATTTTCTTCCAATCTTCTTCACCTGCAGCGATCTCATCAAAATCTTCCTCCACCTGTGCAGTAAAGTTATAGTCTAGAATGTTTCCGAAATTGGCTACCAAGAAATCGGTTACGATCGTACCTATATCCGTTGGAACCATTTTACCTTTATCGGAACCAACATTTTCGGTTAGGCTCTTTTCTTTGACGGCATCGGCTTCCAATACCAATTGGGCATACTTTCTTTCAGTACCTTCTATCGTACCCTTCTCTACATAACCCCTATTCAATATCGTAGAAATTGTAGGCGCATAGGTAGAAGGTCTTCCAATACCCAACTCTTCCAGTTTTTTTACCAACGAGGCTTCCGTAAAACGATATGGAGGCCTAGTAAAGCGTTCTGTTGCGGTTATATAGTTATTATATAATGTTTCGCCAACCTTCATCGCCGGCAACATTCCTTCTTGTTCCTCTGCTAGGTCCTCATCGTCCACACCTTCCATGTACACTTTTAAGAAGCCATCAAAAGTGATCACCTCTCCGTTTGCGGTGAACTCCTCATTATGTTTATTCGATTTTATCCTAACATTGGTACGCTCTAATTGGGCATCACTCATTTGAGACGCCACCGTACGTTTCCATATTAAATCGTACAGTTTGGCCTGATCTCTTTCCAATGAAGGAGACTGGTTGCCCATATCGGTAGGCCTTATGGCCTCATGTGCCTCTTGCGCTCCTTTAGATTTTCCTGTAAAGTTACGTACCTTACTATATTTTTCTCCGTAGTTTTTTACAATGGCCTCTTTCGCGGCATTAATTGCCTCACCCGAAAGGTTTACACTATCCGTTCTCATATATGTTATAAGACCGGCTTCGTACAAGCGTTGTGCTACCTGCATTGTTCTGCCTACAGAAAAATATAACTTTCTTGATGCCTCTTGTTGCAAGGTAGAAGTGGTAAATGGTGCAGAAGGCGATTTTTTAGCTGGTTTTTTATCCAGTTTAGCAACAGAAAAATCTGCTTCAATATTCTTTTCCAAGAAATCGTTCGCCTCTTTCTTAGAAGCAAAAGCCTTATTTAGTTTGGCCGTAAAAACACTACCCGAGGCTGTTTTGAATTCAGCACTTATCTTAAAGGAGGCTTCTGGTGTAAATGCTTCTATCTCTCTTTCTCTCTCTACGATCAATCGCACCGCTACAGACTGAACACGACCTGCAGAAAGACCCGGTTTTATCTTTTTCCATAATACCGGAGAGAGTTGATACCCTACCAAACGATCTAAGATCCTTCTAGCCTGTTGGGCATTTACCAGATTATAATTTATTTCTCTTGGGTTCTCTATAGCCTTTTGTATCGCCCCTTTGGTTACAGAGTTAAAAACGATTCTTTTGGTCTTATTTTTATCTAAACCTAATTCTTCCGCCAAATGCCAAGAAATAGCCTCTCCTTCTCGGTCCTCATCACTTGCCAACCAAATAGTTTCCGCTTTTTTGGCAAGGTCCTTCAGTTTTTTCACCAAGGCTTTCTTTTCCTTGTCAACGATATACTTAGGCTCAAAACCATTCTCTACATCTACCCCTAATTCTTTTGATGGCAAATCTGCGATATGTCCAAAACTGGACTCCACCTTGAAATCTTTTCCTAGAAATTTTTCAATGGTCTTAGCTTTTGCCGGGGACTCAACTATTACTAAATTTTTGGCCATGCATTGGTTTTTATGAGCAACAAAAGTAGTCGATTTTTTTAATTTGCCTTTACTAAACGGTATATACCACAAAAAAACACCCCTTTAAACAACGATATTTTCATTATAAAAAAGATATTTTCCGATTCAAAATCTATGTAATCCACCAACATCTCTGACATATACGTCCATCATATTCCCCGTTACCGTACACAACACTTTATTATAAACCGACACTATCGGCAACTATCGCTGTAACTTAATATCTTAAAACAATAGCACGTACGTTGTCTCCTATAAATTAGAACTGTGAAGCGTCCTCTTCAAAACCTACCCCATGTTTAAACATAAAGTACATTGGTATCTTAGACAACATGGCCGTAAAAAGTATTCCCACACAACATAGCAGAACACCTAATTCAGCTATTAACGACACTATAATTATCAGACCGAAAATGACCAACCAATTTTTATTGCCCAATACAAAACTCGCCTTTACGACCTCCATAGCGGACAATTCTTCTTCAAACGCTAAAAAAGCAGGAAACAGTGACATCGGCACCACAAAATAAATAAGGGCTATTCCACATGTCATCATCCCCACAAGGGAAAGGCCAAGCATAATCAACGACACCATCAATATTTTTCCGAGCCTACCCTGTTTAAAAAAGTAAAAATAATCACCATCTCCCGTTTCATTCAAATCCTTCAGCCTACATATTCTTAAAAAAGCGGCATTTAAGGCCATTGCAAAAGTCAGCACCCCTATATACACTATCGGCATAATGATAGACATACTTATAATGACCATAATAGACGGATCTTCATTCCGCAACATATCTGGATCTGTTATCCCCATTGCTATCATTGGAATATAGATCATAATATAAAAAGGCAAGATGGTCGCAAAGCCCAGCAACAATATTACAAACCCCTGCAACCAAACTTTTTTAAACAGTTCTATCGTCTCCGAGAATATTGTTCCGAAATTCAAAGGAGGCCTATCTGCTATTTTTCTATGCATGCTCTCTAAGCTCATGGTCGATTTTTAATTTTTGGCAGTAAAGATAATTTATTTGAATGCCTAAAATTACGCTAAATTAAACTGTCAACTTGTCATATTTTTGAATATAATCCTATCTTTGCAAACCCGATATTTAAAGGCTAAATGGGATGAACATGGAGAAAACTATCGATGAGAGCATACAGGGATCTACCTTGAAAACCGAGAGCAAGACTCAAAATAAACGAAACTTATACATAGAAAGTTACGGCTGCGCCATGAATTTTTCCGACAGTGAAATCGTGGCATCCATCTTGGCAACGGAAGGGTTTAACACTACCCAACAACTTGCCGATGCAGATTTAGTATTGGTCAACACCTGTTCTATAAGGGACAAGGCAGAGCAGACTATCCGAAAACGCCTGAACGAATACAATAAGGTAAAAAAAACAAGACCACATTTAAAAGTAGGTGTTTTAGGGTGTATGGCCGAACGCCTAAAAGACAAATTGCTGGATGAGGAAAAGATCGTGGATATGGTCGTTGGCCCCGATGCCTATAAAGACCTTCCGAATCTAATCAAAGAAGTGGACTCGGGTAGAGATGCCGTTAACGTAATCTTGTCCAAAGACGAAACCTATGGTGATATTTCACCAGTTAGATTAAATACCAATGGCGTTACCGCCTTTGTTTCCATTACCAGGGGATGCGACAATATGTGTACTTTTTGCGTGGTACCTTTTACTAGAGGAAGAGAACGGAGTAGAGACCCGCAATCTATACTTGAAGAAGTGAACGAACTATGGAACAATGGGTTCAAGGAGATTACACTTCTCGGACAAAACGTGGATAGCTACCTATGGTACGGGGGAGGCCTCAAAAAAGATTTTGAAAAAGCGTCCGACATGCAAAAGGCCACTGCCGTTAATTTTGCGAACCTATTGGAGATGGTTGCCTTGGCACAACCAAAAATGCGTATACGTTTCTCTACATCGAACCCCCAGGACATGACTTTGGATGTTATCAGAACAATGGCCAAATATGATAATATATGTAACCACATTCATCTCCCCCTACAAAGTGGCAGCAACCGTATTCTTAAAAAAATGAACAGGTTACATACCATTGAAGAATATTTTAAATTGATCGATGATATTAGAAATATTCTTCCGGAATGTGCCATTTCGCAAGATATTATAGCTGGATTTCCTTCAGAAACCGAAGAGGACCATAAGGACACTCTAAAAGCCCTAGAATATGTAAAATACGATTTTGGGTATATGTACGCTTATTCGGAGAGGCCCGGAACCTTGGCAGGAAGAAAAATGGAGGATGATATACCAGAACCTGTTAAAAAAAGAAGGCTATCGGAAATTATAGCCTTGCAAAGAGAACATTGCCAATACCGAACCGAACAACATTTAGGAAAAGTTCAGGAAGTATTGATAGAAGGAACCTCTAAAAAATCTGAAAATGAATGGATGGGAAGAAACTCACAAAGTTCAGTGGTCGTTTTCCCTAAAGAACATTATAAGATCGGAGATTTCGTAAACGTACAAATAAACGATTGCACCTCTGCCACCTTGATAGGAAAAGCAATAGGATACTCCGAAAACAATTAAGGCCTAAAGTATAAATTACAGATGGAAAGTATACAAAGTATAAAACAACGGTTTGAGATTATTGGTCAAGACCCAAAGCTCAATAGGGCTATAGAAAAAGCGATGCAAGTTGCGCCCACCGACATATCTGTATTGGTTACCGGAGAAAGTGGTGTAGGTAAAGAATCCATTCCTAAAATAATACATTCGCTATCTCATCGAAAACATTCAAAATATATCGCCGTAAACTGTGGTGCAATTCCTGAAGGAACCATAGACAGTGAACTTTTTGGTCATGAAAAAGGCGCCTTTACAGGAGCTACCCAGACCAGAAGTGGTTATTTTGAAGTAGCGGACGGAGGCACTATTTTTTTAGACGAAGTTGGCGAGCTGCCACTTACGACCCAAGTAAGACTTTTAAGAGTTTTGGAAAACGGCGAATTTCTTAAAGTAGGTTCTTCGCAAGTTCAAAAGACCAACGTGCGGATCGTGGCGGCAACAAACGTAAACATGTTCGAGGCCATTAAGAAAGAAAAATTCAGGGAAGACCTATACTACCGTTTAAGCACGGTAGAAATAAACATTCCACCTTTACGGGAAAGACGTGAAGATATTCATTTGTTGTTTCGAAAATTTGCATCAGACTTTGGACAAAAATATAAGATGCCCACAATACGTTTAGATGAGGACGCCGTAGATCTACTTGTAAAATATCGTTGGCCCGGAAACATCAGACAGCTGCGCAACATTGCCGAACAAATCTCGGTACTGGAAGAGAACAGGTCTATTTCCGCCAGTACGCTAAACAGCTACCTGCCCCATAATGTAGGAAACAATCTTCCGGCAGTCGTTAACTCAAAGAAATCTGAAAGTGATTTCAGTAACGAACGTGAAATTCTTTATAAAGTTCTTTTTGACATGAAGGGAGACCTGAACGACCTTAAAAAGTTAACGATGGAACTTTTAAAGAACAACGACTCACAAAAGGTGCAGGAAGAAAACAAAAACCTGATCCGCAAAATCTATGGCGATAAAGAAGAGGAAATCGAAGATCAGGACAGCTCCCCTTTAGAAGTCTTGCACCTACCGGAACCGACGGTAGAAAGAACCTTTACTCCCGCACCAACGGAAGACAAATATCATTTCGCCGAAGAAATCGAAGAAGAGGAAACACTATCTTTACAGGAAAAAGAAATTGAACTGATCAAAAAATCACTGGAAAGAAATAAAGGAAAGAGAAAGGCCGCAGCTTCGGAACTAGGAATATCGGAACGAACCCTTTACAGAAAAATAAAACAATACGATTTATAGACCCAAATAAAATAGTAAATTGAAAACAAGGAAAGTTCTTATAGGTTTTGTCTTTTTGGCGTTAACATTTTCAATAAACGGTTGCGGCATTTACAACTTTACGGGCGGTAATGTCGGGGATGCAAAAACGTTTCAAGTCAATTATTTTCAAAACTACGCCACCCAAAGTCCCGGATCTACTTTTGAACCTGGTATGGATCGCGACTTCACTATTGCCCTGCAAGAAAGAATACGTGACCAAACTAGTTTAGATCTGGTAAACAACAATAATGCCGACCTATTGTACGAAGGCGAAATTACAGAATACAAAATATCCCCGATGTCGGCTACGGCCAATCAGACCGCTGCACAGAACAGGCTTTCGGTACGGGTAAAAGTAAGGTTCTACAATAAAACAGACCCCGACTCGGACTTTGACCAAAGCTTTTCTTTCTTTTATGATTATGATGCGAACACCGCATTCTCATCTATAAAGAGCGAAGCGCACGAGGTTATTTTTGAACGAATTACACAAGATATTTTTAACGCATCATTGGCAGATTGGTAAAATAATATGACAGTAACGGATTTTACATATTTTCTAGAACATCCTACCAAAGTGGTAGACCCGTTACAGACCAAGCAGTTAGAGGATATTTTAGAGGAATATCCATATTTTCAGGCTGCAAGGGCCCTTCATTTAAAAGGTTTAAAAAACCTTAATAGTTACAAATACAATAAGGCCTTAAAAACCACGGCCGCCTATACAACGGATAGGGACGTACTTTTTGATTTTATAACATCGAAAGACTTTCTTCAGTACAATCCTCCCCACCCGTCTAAAGAGATCAACGACCCCGCCCCGCCCATAGCGCAAGAGACCAAAGCGGAGAAGCCGTTAATAGAGGAATCGGAAGACGAACCTTTGCCGCAAGACACCAAGGATGCCGAGAATATTCTGGACCCTAAACTCTTTATCTCAAAAGAACCAAAGAAGGATGAAACGGACGAACTGGAACTGGGCAAACCACTTATCTTTGACAAAAAAGAGAAATATTCTTTTTCCGAATGGCTTCAACTAACCTCTAAAAAACCCATTAATAGAGAAAAAGAACCAGCGAAGGAAAAAGCTCCTAAAAATACTTCGGCAGATAAAAACCTACTCAAGAAAAAGAAATTTGACAGAATTGATGAGTTTATAGCCAAAAACCCTAAAATAGTCCCCAAAGAAAACACAGTAACACCGGTCAACATCAAAGACTCTATCAAGATCGATAAAAAAGAGTTGATGACAGAGACTTTGGCCAAAGTTTATTTAGAACAGAAAAAGTACAAAAAGGCCATACAGGCCTACAAAATTTTAAGTTTGAAATATCCGGAAAAAAGTGGTTTCTTTGCAGACCGAATTAAAGCGGTACAAAAAATTCAACAAGAAAACAAGTAAGTAAAATGAGTACATTTTCAATATTCCTGATACTGATCATCATCGTTTGTTTTTTATTGGTATTGGTAATTATGGTACAAAACCCAAAAGGTGGCGGACTTTCTTCTTCATTCGGTGGAGGGGGCAACCAAGTAGTAGGCGGTGTTAAGAAGACAGGTGACTTTTTAGATAAGAGTACTTGGACCTTAGCAGGATTATTGGTTATTCTAATTTTAGCATCGAACATTGCGCTAAAAGGAAATTTTGGTGATGTCGATTCAAAATTATTACAAGGAGACGATATAGAAACGACCGTTCCGGAAACACTTCCAGAAGAAACTACTCCACCTGTCACAAACGAAGCTACACCTTCCGACAGTTTATAATTGGAAGTTCAAAACAATATAGGAAATGCCAGCTTAGTGACAAGCTGGCATTTTTGTTTTACAATGTGTCAGTTTTTAGGCAATGGCATAATTTCTGCCCATAAAAAGCGAAACTTAAAAATCAATTTAAAATTTTAATATTATGGCTAAAGTTAACATCAAACCATTGGCTGACCGAGTTCTTATCGAGCCCATGGCAGCTGAAACAAAAACTGCGTCAGGAATTTACATTCCAGATACGGCAAAAGAAAAACCACAAAAAGGAAAAGTTGTTGCCGTAGGTCCTGGAACAAAAGACGAAAAGGTAACTGTTAAAGTTGGCGATACCGTTCTTTATGGAAAATATGCCGGTACGGAATTGAAGTTAGAAGGCACTGATTATTTGATGATGCGCGAAAGTGACATTTTAGCAATTATCTAAGTAAACCTATAGTCATTAGCACAAAACAACAACATTCAAAAAACAAAAAATAATAGAAATGGCAAAAGATATAAAATTTGATATTGATGCAAGAGACGGCCTAAAAAGAGGTGTCGATGCATTGGCAAACGCCGTAAAAGTAACTTTAGGACCTAAGGGAAGAAACGTTATCATCAGCAAATCGTTCGGCGCACCACAAGTAACTAAAGATGGTGTTACCGTTGCAAAAGAGATAGAATTGGAAAACGCCCTTGAAAACATGGGTGCCCAAATGGTTAAAGAAGTAGCCTCTAAAACCAATGACTTGGCAGGTGACGGTACCACTACCGCTACAGTTCTTGCACAAGCTATCGTAAAAGAAGGTCTAAAGAACGTTGCCGCAGGCGCCAACCCTATGGATCTTAAAAGAGGTATAGACAAAGCTGTTGACGCTATCGTTGAAAACCTTGCCAAACAATCTAAAAAAGTTGGTGATTCTTCTGAAAAAATTAAACAAGTTGCTTCTATATCTGCAAACAACGATGACACCATCGGTGATTTGATCGCACAGGCATTTGACAAAGTAGGCAAAGAAGGTGTTATTACCGTTGAGGAAGCAAAAGGTACCGATACCTATGTAGACGTTGTAGAAGGTATGCAATTCGACAGAGGTTACCTTTCTCCTTATTTTGTTACCGATTCGGAAAAAATGGTTACCGAATTGGATACCCCATACATCTTGTTGTTCGACAAGAAAATATCTTCTATGAAAGATTTGCTTCCTGTATTGGAACCGGTAGCACAATCAGGAAAACCTCTTTTGATCATCGCCGAAGATGTTGACGGTGAAGCATTGGCAACCCTTGTTGTAAACAAACTAAGAGGTTCTTTAAAAATTGCCGCGGTCAAAGCTCCAGGTTTCGGTGATCGCAGAAAAGCAATGTTGGAAGACATCGCTATCTTAACTGGTGGTACGGTTATTTCAGAAGAAAGAGGTTTCTCTTTAGACAATACCACTATAGATATGTTAGGTACTTGTGAAAAAGTACAGATAGACAAAGACAATACAACTATCGTAAACGGTGGTGGTGTTGCAAAAGACATAAAAACAAGGGTTAATCAGATCAAATCTCAAATTGAGACCACTACATCTGACTATGACAAAGAAAAACTTCAAGAACGTTTGGCCAAATTGGCCGGTGGTGTTGCCGTACTTTACGTAGGTGCCGCCTCTGAAGTTGAAATGAAAGAGAAAAAAGACCGTGTTGACGATGCCCTACATGCGACAAGAGCCGCAGTTGAAGAAGGTATCGTAGCTGGTGGTGGTGTTGCCTTGGTAAGGGCAAAATCTGTTCTATCCAAAGTTTCTACCGAAAATGAGGATGAGGCTACAGGCCTACAGATTGTAGCACGTGCCATAGAAGCTCCATTAAGAACCATCGTTTCCAACGCTGGTGGTGAAGGTTCTGTTGTAATCGCTAAGATACTTGAAGGTAAGGGCGATTATGGATTCGATGCAAAATCTGACCAGTACGTTGAAATGATGAAAGCAGGTATCATCGATCCTAAGAAAGTAACAAGGGTAGCACTAGAAAACGCAGCCTCTGTTTCTGGAATGATATTGACTACAGAATGTGCTTTAACCGATATTAAAGAAGATGCTCCGGCTGCCCCTCCAATGGGTGGTGGCGGAATGCCAGGCATGATGTAAGTCGGCAGTACCAACAGGCTATTATCAGCGTGTCCGGTCTACTAAAACCAAAACCGCTCTTGAGACTTCAAGAGCGGTTTTTTTTATATCCTTTTACCAATAAAAAAACCACCTTCTTTACTTACAGAAGATGGTTTTATCGATTAAAAATAGGCAATCTACCTTATAGATCTATGGTAGTTTTCTTTACCAAAAAATTTTACATTTTATGGGTTGCACCATCATCAGAATTGTCCTCTCTATATTTGCAGCAAGGGTGCACACTGTTATAAGCTTCTTCCGTCGCTTTTAATTCTTTGGTATCATGTCCAACGGCAACAATCGCCGTTTTGATCTTCATGGCATCTGTCTTGCGTTCATCCATAATCACAGATAGTTGATGACTGGGAATATCCCAATTGGCATATTTTACCCCTTTTACGTTCAATGCCGCCTTCTCTATACGCTCTTTACACATGGCGCACTTGCCATTTACATCGAATGTCAGTTTTTTATTCTTGTCTTGGGCATACGTCAATACCGCAATCAACATCATAGCAATTGATAAAATCGTAGTTTTCATAGTTATTGTATTATTTATTGTTCGTTATATTTTAAATCTAAATCCACCATAGAACATTCTTCCCATAATCGGGGCATACACTATAGTTGTATCAAAATTAGGACCAAAAGGATTGTCGGCACCTAATACAGGGGTATTTTGTTGTACCTCGCTAAGGTTCTCCCCTCCTATATATATTTCAAAAGTATTAGAAAACACCTTTGTTATTTGGGCATTCATATGGTTGTAAGGTGATGAGTATTCCCCAAACTGATATTGCACCGGATTAGAGCTGGTATCGGGCAATCTCTTTTTACCCATACTGTGCAAGGTATAATCAAACTTCCATTGCGCCCCGTTATCCTTGACCTTGGTCTCATACCCTAAGTTAACAAAAAAACGATCTTGCGCCAGTAAAGGCTTTTGCAAGTTTCCGCTTTTATAATCGGTAGTGACATCATAAAACTTATAGGCGGTTCTAAAGTTTAAACGTGGCAACAGTTCATAGTTCAGTTCTACTTGAAAACTCTTGGCGCTACTATCACCCTCTAAATTATAAAATGATACTTCTTGCGGATTTTCCCAATCTACCACTACCTGATTTCTAAAATCGGTAATATAATAATCTAAGGAAATATCTCCCTTTTTGTTCAGAAAGGTAAACCCTTGCAAGAAACTCACCCCATAATTCCACGCATCCTCTGGTTCCAATCCATATACATTTCCACCGGTATCGGCAATATTGATTACCCTGGCCGATGCAAACAACTGCTGGTTCTCAGCAAAAATATTGGCAGCCCTTTTTCCCCTTCCAAAAGAACCTCGCAAACTTCCCCTTTCCCAGGGTGTATATCGAATATGAAACCTTGGGGTAACAAAGGTCCCCAACCTGTTATGGTTATCCACACGAAGACCTGCCGTTAAACTTACCTTCTCTAGATTTTCATAACTGTACTCAAAAAAGGCACCGACCGAGGTGTCTTCCCTAGAATAGTCGACTGCGGTCACCATTTCATCATAACCATCATAGGCAAATGTAACACCGGTCTTAAACTTGTTTCTGGTATCACCAATGATAGAATTAAAAATAAGGTTACTGTACAAACTCTCATGATCAATATCATAGGTTCTAAAACCAAAATACGAGTCTTGTTTATGTATACTATAAGAAGTCTGAAATCCGACACTTTGAAACGGAAGTTCCGGAAAAACATACCCTAATTTTAAAGAAGTATCAAAACGGCGGGTATTGATCTCGCTGCCCCACGCATTGGTGGTAAACTTATCGGTATCAGGATTAAAACCTACCTGCCCCACCTGCTTCTCGTCATTTAAAAAACGTACATTGAAAAAACTTACCCATCCTTTTTCAGGGTCTTGGTACTGCCAGCGATTCATAACATTGATTTGATCCGCCAACGGTGCATCTAGAAACCCATCTTTGTTATCATCCTCTTTCTGGGTTCTCTTGTTTCCATGAACATACAAACCTGTACTCCACTTTTCGGTAAGTTTCTTGTTCAAATGCATATTCAGCTCATAGCGCCCATTTTGATTTGCATATCCGTTTATAAAAACCGCCTTATCCGTCAACGGTTTTACAAGTTCGGTGTTTATTTGCCCGGATATACTTTCGTACCCGTTTACTACACTGCCCGTACCTTTGGTGATCTGTATACTCTCTATCCATGTGCCAGGAGTAAAAGTTAATCCATAGGCTTGAGAAGCTCCACGAACCATTGGTATATTCTCTTGGGTGATTAACAAATACGGACTCGTGAGCCCCAACATCTGAATTTGTTTGGTACCAGTTAACCCATCGGACAGATTTACATCTATCGCCGGGTTGGTCTCAAAACTCTCGGCTAAATTGCAACAGGCGGCTTTCAATAATTCATCACTATTTACCGAGACCACGTTCTGTGGACTAAAATATGTTTTCTGAATGGCGTCACGTTCTTGTTGCACCACTACCTCATCCAACTCATTTGACGGCCTTAGACTGATACGTAACTTCTTGGGGCTATTTACAACAAGCGTGTCGGATTCAAAACCAACATAACTAATTATCAGTTTATTGAATTCCTTTAAATACGGGATAGAGAATTTACCGTCAAAATCGGTCACCACACCCATCTGGGAATCTTGCCAATAAACATTTGCCCCCGACAGAGACAAAGCGTTATCCCCATCAGAATCCAGCACCACTCCCTCTACTTTTTCTTGAGAAGAAGCAAACCAAGGCAACGCCGACATTATTACTACTATTATATATTTATTCATTTTAACTATGATTCAATTTTATTAATCAATTTTTACTGCCCGTAACCGTAACGCATTCGCAATTACAGAAACAGAGCTAAAACTCATGGCCAATGCAGCGATCATTGGCGACAACAACAACCCGAACAACGGAAACAACGCCCCTGCCGCAACCGGAATACCGACCGTATTGTAAATCAGCGCAAAAAACAAATTCTGTTTGATGTTCTTCATAACGGCATTACTTAGACGATAGGCCTTTACGACACCGTGCAAATCACCTTTTACCAAAGTGACGGCAGCACTTTCTATAGCCACATCGGTACCCGTACCCATTGCAATGCCCACATCACTTTTTGCCAATGCTGGAGCATCGTTAATTCCGTCACCGGCAACAGCCACTTTTTTACCCTCTTCTTGTAAACGTTCCACTACTTTCAACTTGTCTTGCGGAAGCATTTCTGCCTTAAAATCGGACAGGTTCAGTTGCTCGGCCACCGCCTTTGCCGTATCATAATTATCACCTGTGAGCATCATTACAGATATACCATATTTCTGAAGATCGGCAATAGCATTTTTACTGGTGCCTTTAATCTTGTCCCCTATGGCAACATAGCCTACCACCTTATTATCCACCGCCAAATAAGACACTGTTTTTCCTTGTTTTTGATAAAAAACAACTTCAGATTTTAACGCGTCAGGAACCGTAACTTTCATCTGAGACATCATGTTCTCGTTACCAAGGGCAACGGACTCATCATTAACCGTTCCCCTAACTCCCATCCCGGTAACAGAATCGAAATCATCCACCTTTAAAAAAGTTACGTTCTTCCCTTTTCCATATTTCACGGTAGCATCGGCCAACGGATGTTCGCTATGCTGATTTAAAGAGACTATGTATTGCAACACCTTTTCAGAATCAACATCACGTACACTACCTACCGTTTCTACAGATGGCCTACCTTCGGTTATGGTTCCTGTTTTATCTACAATTAAGGTATCTATCTTGTCCATACGCTCCAAAGCTTCGGCGTTCTTTATCAAAACTCCTGATTGCGCCCCTTTACCGACACCCACCATTACGGACATAGGAGTGGCAAGACCTAAAGCACACGGGCAAGCAATGATCAACACGGCAATCGCATTCACCAAGGCGTACACATAAGCCGGTTCTGGCCCAAAAACGACCCAAACAACGAACGTAATTATAGCTACAAAAACAACGGTGGGCACAAAATAACTAGAGATTTTATCTGCCAATTTTTGAATAGGCGCTTGGCTTCGGCTTGCCTTGTTCACCATATCCACAATCTGTGACAACAATGTATCGGCCCCCACTTTTTCAGCTTTCATTACAAATGAACGCTTTCCGTTTATGGTTCCCGAACTTACATGGTCTCCAACTACTTTATAAACCGGAACAGGCTCCCCGGTAATCATAGATTCGTCCACCGTACTTTCACCTTCCTCAATAACCCCATCTACCGGAATTTTATCTCCAGGTTTTACACGAAGTAAATCCCCTTTCGAAATTTTATCGATCGCGATGGTCTCTTCTCTTCCGTCTATAATCCGTACAGCTTTGTTAGGCGCAAGCTTTAGAAGCTCCTTTACAGCGGTATTTGTTTTGCTATGGGCACGAGCCTCTAACAACTGCCCAAAAAGCACCAATGTAAGAATCACGGTCGCAGCCTCAAAATACACATGTACCGTACCCTGATCTGTTTTAAATTGAGAAGGAAAAAAATCGGGAACCAAAATGGCGAATACACTGAACAACCATGCCACCCCTGCCCCAATACCGATCAAGGTGAACATGTTCAAATTCCATGTTTTTACCGAACGGTAAGCTCTCTCAAAGAACATCCAAGCCGCATAAAACACCACAGGAATGGACAATGCGAACTGCACCCAGTTCCAATATTTTAAACTTAAAATACTTTGAAGTGGCTTACCCGGTATCATCTCGGACATTGCAATGATGAAAATCGGCAAGGTAAAAGCAACAGCTATCTTAAACTTGCCCAGTAACCTTCTATAACTTTTCTCCTCTGCGGAAACATCTGCCTGTTTTGACACTAAATCCATCCCACAAATTGGGCAATCACCAGGTTCGTCTCGCACCACTTCCGGATGCATGGGACAGGTATATTCTTGGGCTCTACCGACCACCGCACTTACCTCTTCCACTAGATCCATACCGCAAACAGGGCAATCCCCCGGTTTGGAATAGGTTTTCTCTCCCTCACAATGCATCGGGCAATAAAAAATACCGTTACCATTTTCTACCTTTTTTGGCTTGGCAACCTCATGGTTATGTTCGCCCAATTCATGAATAGAATAATGTCCGCCATCCGCTTTCATAGCTTCTTGCAAATCGCCCAAAGACAACCGTTCATCCATCTCTAAAACTGCCTCGGCCTTTTCTAAATCAACGGACACATCCTCAACCCCTTCGATATTGGACAAAGTCTGTTCCACATGAGACCTACACCCATTACAGGTCATACCAATTATAGTATATGTATGTTTCATATTATTAATGTTTTAATTATCATAAACATCTGGACACCCAATAGGATATCCATATGAATCAATCATTTCTTCGCCACCATTGGCTGTTTGTTAAAGAGATTGAGTTTGCCATTTCTGTAATTAATTACATATAGCACCTCATCGATTACCAACATGTCCGTTGGTTTTTCAATCTGATCCTTTAAGGCTTGTAAAAAATTGCCCTTTATATCAAAAACCAACACACGATTGTTTTCAAAATCAGTAACGAACACCTCATTCTCGGCAACAAAAATACCCGTTGCAGCATTCATCTTTTGATCTTGCCCCATCATTGCAAGGAAAGCTCCTTTTTTATCAAATACCTGAACTCGATTGTTATAGGCATCTGCAACCCATATCCTATCCTTTGTAATTTGAACATCGGTCGGGTAATAAAACTCCCCTTCGGCCTTACCCTCCTTACCGAAGGAAATCCAACTAATGCCATCAAAATAAAGAATACGGTTATTGTAGAAATCTGCAATTGCCCTTTCATTTTCAAAAACAGAAACTCCCGCAGGAGCATCTAAAGAATCAGAGATCTGCATTACGAACCTTCCCTTTTTATCAACAGTTTCTATAACATCTTTTCCATACTCAGGAATAAAAATAGTTTCCTTTATTGCATCGATATGCATTGGCCTGTCTAGAGAATCAATAGTTTCGGTGATTCTACCCTCCTTGTCAATTTTCACCAAACGGTTGTGGTCTCCATCAGAAATCCAAATTTCCCCATGTACCTGGGTTAAACCAATAGGATTCACTCCACTTAACTGAATAGTTTTAGACAACTTCCATTCTTTAGGAACTTCAACTTTTTCTTTACAAGCCGATGCAAAAACCAACACAATGATTACAAGAATACTTTTCCTCATCATTAGTAACTTAAACGTTCGTACTTACAACATGCCAGTAAATTTCCGTAATCATCGGTATGTGCTTGATGATTTTTAGTGTCATGACCCGCGACCGCAACTTCCTTTTCTATTTTTTCAAGAGAAGTTAATCCCATGTCAAAAGAAACGTTCATGATTTTTGTATTCTTATCCCAAGAAACGGCAGAAACACCTTTGACCGATTTTGCAGCTTTGGTAATTCTAGCTTCGCACATAGCACAATTACCTGCCACCATTACATTTTTGCTTACCGTACCCTCAGACTTTTTAGCCATTTCATTTCCTGAAGATTCTTCAACCTTACCATTGGCGCGTTCTACTTTAGTTGTTATCGGTGTATAACCTGCTTTTTCAACTTGTTTTTCTACATCAGCAATCGATAAAGCCTTATCAGAAGGATAACTAAAACTAAAGTCTCCTGTTTCTATGTCTATTTTGACATCCTTTATACCTTTAAATTCCTTGAATTTTTTCTCAAGACCGTAGGCACAAAACGGACAACCTAGCCCGTCGACCTGTACCATAAACTTATCTTTACCCTCTTGTGCGACCGCACTAAAAACGACCATTAGCGTTAAAAACGCCGATACTATTATTGATTTTTTCATCATTATATATTTTAAAAATTTTTATTAAAAAGAATATCTAGAGCCTAAAAACAGGCTGTATTTTAATCTACGGTCTGCTTCAATATCGTTCACCAAAGGCACCTGAACCGCAAGATCGAACGTGACATTCTTTCTTGCATACTGTATACCTTGGGCATATAATAATTGATACCAATCACGCTCGACCAACCAAGAATTCGTATACTCAAAATACAGATTGACCTGTTTATTAGGATACTGAGGTTTTAAGAGCGGAAGACCAAAACCGATTTTATGGGTAAATACATCTAAGCTACCATCAGGCACCCAATTGTACCCAAACTCATTAGAAATACCATATTTCAACGATTCGTAACCTGCTACAATACCATAATACCCTGCATATTTCCCCGTACTTAAATCCATTACGTCCAACTCCTTCCCTGTTGGCAGCGTCTGTAATGTTTTAGCAACCATTCTAAAGGTTTTCCCCGTACCATCTTTTCTAAAGAACTGATACTTACCCATCAATTTAATATCCGCTAAACTGCTACCGCTAGGTCCGCCTTCGATCTCATAATTTATATAGGGTAAATGAATTGCCACCAAAGAATTCGAAGTGGGCAAATAATGAAGCATAACTGGAACGTAAGTAAAATTCCCTCTTTCCGTATGCCTTATCTCCGTTAAGGTTTTTACAGTAAAACTACCCCCACCCAGCATAATAGGTTTATCGGCGGTAATCGGAGGACCTTGGGCCCCGGAAAATTGTATCCCGAATAGGACAAAGGCTAAAAGCCAAGTAATATTTTTCATTGAAAATTAAATTTGATTAAAACTGTGTAAACGAAAAAGCGACGTAAAACACGTTTTAAATCAAATCAAGAAAACTTGGTGAAGTATATTTAAATCCTCAGCTACATTAGGTGGAGGATAGAAATCAAAAGCAATACCCCTATCTACAGACTCTTGAAACAAGCCTAAATAGGAAGTGGCATAGGAAATTATAAATACTTGTTGAGAGAAATCGAAATGAAAAATATCAAGATTTAAAGTATCTTGACCTTGCATAGTGAAAGCTTCATTATCGCAGCAATGCTCTTCCCCTATAGATGTATCGTCCAGCAAAGCCAAACCAGCTTCCATACCACAATCATCCGCTTGGTCAAATAAAGCTATATCCATAACCCGCCCCATGCACATATGTTTTTCTACCGTCC
The DNA here is from genome assembly GCF_018100785.1 of Maribacter sp. MMG018. Classification (GTDB taxonomy): domain Bacteria; phylum Bacteroidota; class Bacteroidia; order Flavobacteriales; family Flavobacteriaceae; genus Maribacter. Next base: position 139,733 of record NZ_JAGJEC010000001.1, read on the forward strand.
AAGAAATGGTGGACAACAACAACAGCAACGCCATTGAAACAGAAAACAATTTATGAAGCAAATTTTTCATCTCTGCAAAGTTACAAAATATAAAAATTGAATTTTTTAAAGACCAATACTTCTTAACGAATATTTATGCGTCACTTATTGTAGATATTGGTTTTAAGCACCATTTTTGTATCAAATATAAATCTATCGCCATGTTTAATGCTTTACGCCCTCGTGTAAGTTCTATTATAGAAACCAATAACTCCCCAGAAACTATAATGCAGAAAATCTGCGACCTATTAAAATCCGAAGTCCCACATTACGATTGGGTAGGTTTCTACTTTAAAAACGGGGATAAGCAAGAATTGAACCTAGGGCCATATGCAGGCGCACCTACAGACCACACCACTATTCCATTCGGTAAAGGAATTTGCGGACAAGTGGCGGAAAGTAACGAAAACTTCGTTGTGCCCGATGTTAAGGCACAAGACAACTACATTGCCTGCAGTATTACGGTAAAAGCAGAAATTGTAGTGCCTTTATTCGTAAATGGCGAAAACATAGGCCAAATAGACATTGATTCCAACACTCCCGACCCTTTCACCCAAGAAGATGAGCGCTTTTTGGAATTCGTAAACGAAGAGGTTGCCAAAATTCTTTAAAACTTTGTTGTTTTTGTTAATAAACTCAGTGCTTTACTACTTTTAAAAAAATTACTTTTGTTGGCTTAATAGTAAACTTTAAGCACCTTTAAAATGAGCAGCTCAAAAAAAGCCACTTCGGCTCTTATTTCCGTATTCCATAAAGATGGCCTAGAACCCATTGTAAAGAAGTTTCAAGAACTTGGCATCACCATATATTCTACGGGTGGTACAGAAAAATTCATTAAAGATCTGGGGATAGATGTGGTACCGGTTGAAGAGGTGACCAGTTACCCTTCTATATTAGGCGGAAGAGTTAAAACATTACACCCAAAGGTGTTTGGAGGTATTTTGAACAGACAGGACAACGAAAGCGATATGGCACAGTTGGCCGAGTTTGAAATTCCACAAATAGACATAGTCATTGTAGACCTTTATCCTTTCGAAAAAACAGTTGCAAGCGGAGCTTCTGAACAAGATATCATAGAAAAAATCGATATAGGAGGAATCTCTTTGATCCGTGCCGCGGCCAAAAACTTCAAAGACGTACTATGTGTCTCCTCTATGGAAGATTACGCCGAAGTTTTAGAGATCATCTCTAACGGAAACGGTGCCACCACCTTAGAAGAACGCAAGCGTTTTGCAGCAAAGTCTTTTAATGTTTCTTCTCACTACGACACGGCTATTTTCAATTATTTTAACCAAGACCATGATTTGGCCGCACTAAAAATAAGTGAGACCAACGGCAAGGTATTACGATATGGGGAAAACCCCCACCAAAAAGGATTTTTCTTTGGAGATTTTGACGCCATGTTCTCAAAATTACACGGCAAAGAACTCTCTTATAACAATTTGTTGGATGTTGATGCTGCCGTGAACCTGATGGGAGAATTTAAAAATGACGCCCCTACTTTCGCCATACTAAAACACAACAACGCTTGTGGATTGGCACAACGCGATACGCTACACCAAGCTTATGTAGATGCTCTTGCCGGTGACCCGGTATCCGCTTTTGGTGGAGTACTCATCAGCAACAAAGAAATTGACAAAGCCACGGCCGAGGAAATCCATAAATTATTTTGCGAGGTAGTGATCGCCCCTAGCTATTCAGAAGAGGCACTTGAGATATTAAAAGGCAAAAAGAACAGGATCATCTTAACACAGAACGATATCGAACTGCCACACAACCAAGTTCGTACTTGCCTGAACGGTATATTGCTACAAGAAAAAGACGCAAAAACAGATGTTCGCGAAGATTTAAAAACTGCGACCAAGCTTACACCATCAGAACAAGAAATAGAAGATTTGTTATTTGCATCTAAACTTTGCAAGCACACAAAATCAAATACGATCGTATTGACAAAGAACAAGCAACTTTGCGCAAGTGGTACCGGACAAACCTCTAGGGTAGATGCCCTAAACCAAGCAATTCACAAGGCACAATCCTTTAATTTTGACCTAAAAGGCGCCGTAATGGCCAGTGATGCGTTTTTCCCTTTTCCAGATTGTGTAGAAATAGCGCATAAAGCAGGCATTACTAGCATTATACAACCAGGTGGATCCATAAAAGACCAATTGAGTATAGATTATTGCAACGAAAACGAAATTTCTATGGTGATGACGGGCACACGTCATTTTAAGCATTAATTTTACTACTTTTGTCGATGAAATACACCCCCTAATCCATAACCAAAATTATTATATGGGATTTTTTGATTTCTTAACCGAGGAGATAGCCATTGATTTAGGTACCGCAAACACGTTAATCATCCATATGGACAAAGTGGTCGTCGATAGCCCTTCCATTGTTGCCAGAGATAGAATTAGCGGAAAAATTATTGCAGTTGGTAAAGAGGCCAACATGATGCAAGGAAAGACCCACGAGAACATAAAAACGATTAGACCGTTAAAGGATGGTGTAATTGCTGATTTTGACGCATCTGAAAAGATGTTGATGATGTTCATCAAAAACATTCCTGCACTGAAGAAAAAATGGTTCCCACCAGCCTTGCGCTTGGTAATATGTATACCTAGCGGCATTACCGAAGTGGAAATGCGTGCGGTTAAAGAATCTGCAGAACGTGTAAACGGCAAAGAAGTATACTTGATCCACGAGCCTATGGCCGCGGCCATAGGTATTGGTTTGGATATTATGCAGCCAAAGGGCAACATGATCGTGGATATAGGCGGTGGTACTACCGAAATAGCAGTAATCGCCTTAGGCGGTATCGTTTGTGACAAATCCGTAAAAATTGCGGGAGACGTATTTACGAACGACATTATCTACTACATGCGTACCCAACACAACCTGTATGTAGGGGAAAGTACAGCAGAAGCGATTAAGATAGAAATAGGGTCTGCTACCGAAGATTTACAATCTCCACCGGACGAGAAATCCGTTCAAGGGCGAGATCTTCTGACAGGAAAGCCAAAACAGGTACAGATTTCATATAGAGAAATCGCCAAGGCTTTGGACAAATCCATTCTTCGCGTAGAGGATGCGGTAATGGAAACCCTATCGCAAACCCCTCCAGAATTGGCAGCGGACATTTACAATACCGGAATCTATCTGGCAGGCGGAGGCTCTATGCTTCGTGGACTGGACAGAAGACTTTCGCAAAAAACGGATTTACCCGTTTATATTGCCGAAGACCCACTTAGAGCGGTTGTTCGTGGTACTGGAATAGCGTTAAAAAACTTGGAAAGGTATAAGAGTATCTTGATTAAGTAATTGCCTAAAATGAAAATTTAAAAGTGAATGCAACAGATTATTAATTTCCTAATTAGGTACAAAATCTTTTTGCTCTATCTCTTTTTGCTTTTCATTTCATTAATATTCACTTTTCAATCGCACTCTTACCACCAGTCAAAATTCTTGAACTCCGCCAACTATTTCACCGGTAATATTTATGAATTTTTTGACAATACCACTTCCTATTTTGGGCTTAGGGAAGAAAACGAAAGTTTATTAGAGGAGAATGAACGGTTAAGACACCAATTATATAACAGAAAAACGAATTTAACGAACACCCCCGCCCCTATAGATTCTTTGGAAAAAAACTACACTTTGGTCAGGGGAAGGGTTATAAAGAACAGCTTTTCGGATCTACGCAACTATATCACCATTAACAAAGGCCGTAAAGATAGTATTGAACAGGACATGGGAGTCATAACGGCCAAAGGTATTCTTGGTATCATAGAAAACACCTCCGAAGGTTTTGCCACTGTCCAAAGTATCCTCAATGAAAAATCCAACATCAACGCCAAAATAAAAAACTCGAACCATTTTGGCTCTTTGGTCTGGGACACAAAAAATTACAATACGGTACAACTTGTAGACATCCCCAGACTAGTGCCTCTTACCATTGGCGACACCATAGTTACAGGGGCCATGAGTAGTATCTTTCCAGAAAACATTCCTATCGGAACCATTAAAAAGTTCGATCTGGACAAATCAAAAAGCTTTTATTATATAGATGTCTCCCTTTTTAACGATATGACGAACCTTAACAATGTCTATATCATAAAAAACCTTAAGCGTCAAGAAATTTTAGAACTACAAGAAGAAACCCTGTCCAATGATCAATAGTTCTTTTTTTATAAATATTCTAAGATTTACCTTGCTGATCCTGGTTCAGGTTCTTGTATTCAATAGACTAAATTTCTTTGGTTACATAAACCCAATGGTCTATGTACTTTTTATTTATTGGTATCCCATTAAAGAAAACAGGACTTCCTTTATTATTATAAGTTTTTTACTGGGTTTTTTTATCGATATATTCTCCGACACCCTTGCATTAAATGCGGCCTCAACGGTGTCGATCGCCTACTTAAGGCCAACGATCATGAGATTCGTTTTCGGGGTAAACTACGAATTCCAGAGTTTTAAACTAAATAGTACCACAAAGGCACAACAATTCACCTTTTTAGCGTTATTAATTGTAATCCATCATGTTATTTATTTTACGCTAGAAATTTTTAGTATTGCGAACATCCTGTTAATTGTTCAAAAAACTTTAACTATTGGACTCGCATCTATAATTTTGTGCTTATTGTTTAGTTCTTTATTCAGTACTAAGAAAGAATGAGAAAAATTCTTCTATCATCTATTATTATAATCATAGGCATTACTTTTTTGAGTAGGTTGTCTTACCTACAGATATTCAGTTTTTCACCTGATCAAGTTTTAGAGGACCCAAGTATCAAAAGGGTATATAGCTACCCAGAAAGAGGCTATATTTATGATAGAAACGGAAAACTACTTGTAGGTAATGACCCCGCCTATGATGTCATGGTAATACCAAGAGAGGTAAAACCCCTTGATACTCTCGAGTTTTGTACGTTGTTAGGTATAGACAAAGAAAAATTTATAGAGAAGTTAAGAAAGGCCAAGGTATATTCACCAAGGTTACCTTCCGTTCTTGTACCACAGCTATCCAAGGCCGATTATGCACGGTTACAGGAGAAAATGCGAAAGTATAAAGGATTTTACATTCAAAAGCGCTCTTTACGATATTACGACACCAAGAGTGCCGCAAACGTTTTAGGATACATTAGCGAAGTAAACGAAGGAGACTTGGCCAAAAACAAGTACTATGTTCAAGGAGAATTAAAAGGACGAACAGGGGTAGAGCGTTATTACGAAGATTTGTTAAGAGGAAGAAAAGGAGTAAAATACATTCAAAAAGACCGTTTCAACAGAGATATCGGCCCTTATAAAAATGGCGCCTTGGACACCTTGCCCGAGCCAGGAAAACAAATAAGCATCACCTTAGATAAAACCCTGCAAGAGTACGGAGAGCGGCTAATGGTAGGAAAACGAGGTGGTATTGTAGCCATAGAGCCAAAAACCGGAGAAATATTAACCATGATATCGGGCCCCACCTACGACCCTTCATTGTTAGTAGGAAGACAAAGATCAAAAAACTATACTGCTCTTTATAACGATACAATAGCCAACCCGACATGGGATCGCTCTATACATGCTCAACAGCCGCCCGGCTCCCCTTTTAAAACCTTAAATGCCCTTGTAGCATTACAAGAAGGGGTTATAGATGAAAATACGACAATAAGGTGCTACAATGGCTTCTATGTCGGAAAAACGAAAAGAGGCTGCCATTGTGGTGGCGGTCTGCGTAAATTGAACGACGGTATCTATAAGTCTTGCAACGCCTATTTTGCCGGTGCCTTTCGAAAAATATTCGAAAAGTTCGACACTACCGACGAAGGTATGGATGTATGGGAAAAACATATAAAAAGTTTTGGCTTGGGAGATTACCTGGGCTACGACCTACCATTTGGGCAAAAGGGAAGAATCCCCAGTAAAGAATATTACGACAAATGGTATGGTGACAATAGATGGAGCTCCAGTTTTATTATTTCCAATTCTATAGGACAAGGAGAAATATTGGCCACTCCTGTACAATTGGCCAACATGACGGCCGCTATTGCCAACAGAGGATATTACTACACCCCACATGTCTTAAAAAAGGTTGAAGGAAAAGATATTACAAATCCAAAATATACAGAGCCAAAACACACCACGATCGACCCTAAGTATTTTGACCCAGTAATTGAAGGTATGGCCAATGTCTACACAAAAGGAACCGCAAGATGGTTACAGATCCCCGGTATAGACGTTGCGGGAAAAACTGGTACTGCCGAAAATTTCACAAGAATAAACGGTGTACGAACCCAACTTACCGATCATTCCGTTTTTGTCGCCTTTGCCCCCGTAAACGACCCTAAAATTGCCATTGCCGTCTATATCGAGAATGGTTATTTTGGATCAAGATATGCAGGCCATATTGCATCTTTAATGATAGAAAAATACTTAAAAGGTGAAATTACCAGAACAGACCTTGAAAAAAGAATGTTAGAAAAGACCTTAGAAGAAGAATATGCCAAACCCTACAGTGGTAAAGAATTTAAAATAAACGAGCGTGCTTGGTAAAATTCTAAAAAGAATAGATTGGCTTACGATATTTATCTATTTGTCCCTTGTTATTATAGGATGGGTCAGTATCTATTCCACCACTTTTACCGAAGACAACGCCTCCATTTTCGATTTTAGCTCACTTCATGGCAAACAACTCTTTTTTATCATTGTAAGTCTAATCTCCATTTTTGTGGTTTTAGGACTGGAAGCTAACTTTTACGAACGGTTTGCGAGTCTATTTTACCTTATTTCGATGGTGCTGCTCCTAGGACTTTTTGCTTTTGGAAAAACAATAGCAGGAGCCACCTCATGGTATGATCTAGGTTTTTTTAACCTACAACCTTCTGAACTTGCCAAAGTGACCACAGCATTGGCATTGGCAAAATACCTCAGTGATATACAAACAGATTTACGTAGAAGAAAAGACCAGTTATATGCCCTGTTGATAATTCTAATACCGGCAATACTGATAATACCACAGCCCGACCCAGGAAGCGCCTTGGTGTTTTTTGCCTTGGTATTTGTAATTTTCAGGGAAGGCTTGCCCTTGTTTTATCTAGGTATAGGTTTTTCCTTGATCCTGATTTTTATCATCACCCTTATGTTCGGCACCACCTGGCTAGTCATTGGCCTTGCCCTTCTCATAGCACTATTCTATCTATTAAAAAGAAAATCTTTTAAAATACCTGTTCTACCTGTTGTTTTAGGAGCTATCGCTATTATATTATTTTCTTTATCCGTTGATTTTGTCTTCAACAATGTTTTTGAACAAAGACATAGAGATCGTTTTAGTTTGTGGTTACGTTTAGAGAAAGACCCCCAAAAGTTAGAAGAGATTCGCAAAACCATCGGTTACAACACCTACCAATCGGAAAAGGCCATTGAATCCGGCGGATTTTTTGGAAAGGGATTTTTGGAAGGAACAAGAACAAAAGGAAATTTTGTGCCCGAACAGCACACAGACTACATATTTAGTTCTGTAGGAGAGGAATGGGGCTTTATTGGCACGGCTACCGTTATTTTCCTTTTTTCGATACTCTTTTTAAGGTTGATATATCTTGCCGAACGACAAAAAAATGCATTCTCTAGAATGTACGGTTATGGTGTAATTTCTATTTTATTGATTCATTACTTTATTAATATCGGAATGGTTATAGGGGTGCTGCCTACTATCGGCATTCCCTTACCCTTTTTTAGCTATGGGGGATCTGGGCTTCTTTTCTTTACCATCCTATTGTTTATCTTTCTAAAACTTGATACCAATAGACTTAAAGAAAGTTTTTAGAATTTCCAATTATTAAGCGTTATACTTGATTCTAGAACCACCTGTTTCTCTTTGTCCAACTTTTGAAAAAAATCGATTCCCGTCAATTGTTCCACACGATCTATCGACACGGCAAATTTTTGTATGGGGGCACTTTGCTCTTTATTCGGCATTAAAAAGGCTATTGCTTTAACATCCCCATTATTTTTACGGGCCACTATCTTGTAAAAATAATCGGGAACAGCTACATCCTCACTTCCTATTTCTTTTAGGCCAGGCTTAAGCACACCGCCAGTAAACACATATAAAACACCATATTTTTTTGCCCATTGCCGGGTCTTCTTCTCCAGCCTGTTCCAAAGACCCGCATTAAACTCTCTGTTTTGAGGACTAACATTACTGGTATAAAAGGTCTCGTTATATGCCTGTTCAGAAAATCTGCGGTCGCCCGCCGGCACCAAATGCCCACGATCATAACCAGAACCTTTATAATTTCTCCAATCCGCAGATTTCGTCCTTACCCAAGGGTCTTCAATAAAATAAGGTCTTTTTCTATCATCATAAGTCAAATGTTCTTTTTTAAGTATATATGCAACCCATTCTGCCTGCTCATAATCTTCGTTATAGGAAAGTGTATAGTAAGAATGGTTTACAACTTCTCCGGTCGTGGTATTTGGCAAGAGATCTACCGGGAACTCGTTATTGGTACTTTTCTTATCAGATTCAGAATAAGTACTAGGGGTATAAAAATTTTCGACCAACCAAAATCCAACAATACAAAACAGTATTAAAATGGAATAAATTGTTCTATTTTTACTAGGTATGCGCATTGTTCAAATTTAGTTCAAATTTGTAAGATTTAGACGCTTATATCGACTAACGACTAATTCTGAAAACACTTTAAGAAAGATAAAAACATGGCTATAACTTGGAAAGATATTATTCATTATACGGTGAACGGCAATCCCGTTCCCGATAAAAGAGTTGAAAAAAGTGAAGCTGAATGGCAAGAGATACTAACTCCAGAGCAATATAGAATTACCCGAAAAAAGGGAACCGAAGCTCCACATTCAGGCGCACTATGTAGCACGCACGATGCAGGAAAATACGAATGTGTTTGTTGCGGAACTCCTTTGTTCGATTCGACCATAAAATTTGAATCGGGCACCGGTTGGCCCAGCTTTACACAACCTATTAAAGACAACGCCATTAAATACATCAAAGATTCTTCTTTTGGAATGATCAGGGTAGAAGTGCTATGCAATACTTGTGACGCCCATTTGGGACATGTGTTCCCCGACGGACCGCCCCCAAGTGGATTACGCTACTGTATCAACTCAGAATCAATGAAAATACAAAAAGAGGCCACCAATGAGCACTAACAACTCGACAACCATCACATTAGGCGGCGGGTGTTTCTGGTGTACCGAAGCAGTATTCCAGAAAGTTAAGGGAGTCTCCTCTGTAATATCGGGCTATACCGGAGGCACCGCACCCGGCAAACCTACCTATAGGGAAATATGTTCGGGTCTAACAGGACATGCCGAAGTCGTACAAATTACTTTCGACCCAGACATAATCTCCTTAAACGATATATTGGAAATATTTATGACCACACACGACCCAACCACACTTAATAGACAAGGGGCAGATGTTGGTACGCAATACCGTTCTGTTATTTATTACAATAATGAAAAACAAAGGAAAGTCGCAAAAAAGGTCATCGACAAAATGTCCTCTTTCTACACAGACCCCATTGTTACCGAAATTAGCCCTTTAGGACCCTTTTATGAAGCTGAAGATTACCACCAAGATTATTACAAGAATAACTCTGAACAGGGTTATTGCCAAGTAGTCATCAATCCTAAATTAGCCAAATTAAGAAAACTTCATAGCGATAAATTGGCATAAGCCAAGCATTATTGATTACCCTGGGCAAACAGCTATTATAATTACTACGTGCAAATCAACTGATATAAATTCATTGGCCTATACAATTAGACCATAAAACAAAAAAACCACTCTTTCGAGTGGTTTTTTTTATATGATATACAACAACACTTTTTTAATTTTTTGCCCTACTGGCCAACTTAATGTTTTTAATGTTGTTCATTTTTAAATCTTCCAATACGTTCACAGCTTCCTCCACATAAATATCCTTCGCCAAATCCTTATGCCAACGATCTCTTTTCTCTCTAAGCACAGAATCTTTGGTAAATAATTCTTGCTCGTACTTTAATGAACCAAAAGTTAATTTAGAATCATATTCAGATAAGCTCTTATAATACTCAGATTGTTTTTTATCCTTTTCTTTTTCTTCTTTATAAGCGGTATAGTTCAAAGGAATTTCGGTTTCATCTTGTTCAGATTTTATCCATTTGGCATTCTCCTCAATGAGTTTTATCTGTGGATTGTTCGCCATTCTCTTCTTACTGTTCTCTATAGTTTTCTCATAATCTATATAACCGTCCCAAGCTTCATATTCGGCTGGGGTGATCTTATCCCATTTTAAAGGATTGGATTGATCTTTTTCCCCTAGGTCGATATAGCTATACTTATCTGGCACCACAACATCACTTTTTACACCTTCTAATTGTGTAGAACCACCGTTGATCCTGTAAAATTTCTGTGTAGTCAATTTAATAGCACCTAAATCCCCATGCTCGTTACTTCTTAGCATATTGGCCAAGGGTATTACATTTTGCACGGTACCCTTACCAAAGGTCTGCTTACTACCAATAACAATAGCTCTCTTATAATCTTGCATGGCAGCGGCCAAAATTTCCGATGCCGAAGCAGAAAGCTCGTTCACCAATATCACTAAAGGTCCGTCCCATTGTATTCTTTCATCCTTATCATCATAGATTTCTTTTTCTTTGTTACCAGATCTCACCTGTACAATAGGTCCTTCTTTTATGAACAGGCCTGCCATTTCTACGACCGTTTTCAATGATCCGCCTCCATTGTCCCTTAAATCCAAGATTAGGCCTTCCGCCCCTTCTTGTTTTAAACGTTCCACTTCTTTAGCAACATCGGTAGCTGCATTTCTTTCACTGTAATCTTCAAAATCGACATAAAACTTAGGAAGGTTGATCAACCCGAATTTTTCATCGCCTTTAAGAATATAGGCAGATTTCGCGTAAGATTCCTCAAGTTCTACCACATCCCTTACCAAAGAAATTTCTTCAAAGGAACCATCTACTTTTCGTACTGTTAAATCCACAACAGTACCTTGTGCGCCCTTTATCAATTTAATGGCATCGTCTAAACGCATACCAACAATATCAATAGGTTCTTGTCCGTTTTGACCTACTTTTACGATTTCATCCCCTACTTCCAACCTACCATCTCTCCATACGGGTCCTCCAGATATAATTTCTACTATCTTGGCTCCTTCAGGTTTCTTTTGAAGCCTTGCGCCAATACCCTCGAACTTACCGGACATACTAACATCGAATCTTTCTTTGTCTTCTGGGGCAAAATAAAATGTATGTGGATCAAACTCATCAACTATAGTATTGATGTACTGTACAAACCAATCTTTACGCTCCAGATCCGCTATAAAATCAAAAAATTCATCCAAGGTAGTCTCTGTAGATTCCCTGGCTTCCTTTTCTACCTCTTCAGGAGTGTGGGCCTCATGGTCATGATCATCTGAAAAGTCCGATGCCGACTTTTTCATATGTGACAATTTAGAGTCGTACGTACCCAAAGTCGCATATTTCAATTGCTTTCTCCATCGTTCTTTCAACTCTTCTTTATCGGAAGCAAAAGGCTGCTCGTCATATTTTATATCGATACTTTCTTTTTTATTGTAGTCAAAGGGCCTTTCCAATATTTCTTTATAGATAGACTTGACCTCGTCCATTCTTTGCATCAATCTTTCATAGACAATATTGAAAAAAGTAATATCGGTGTTCTTGATCTGATCATCTATTTGAAACTTGTACTGCTCAAATTCTTCTATATCAGAGGCCAAAAAATAACGTTTCGTAGGATCTATAACATCTATAAAATCCTCAAAAACACTTACCGAAAAATCGTCATCTATGTCTTTAGGCTCATAATGTCCCTTTTCTAAAACATAGGTAATCAGATCTAGGAGTAATTTGTCCTTGTCGTCATTTTCAAAAGTTTTATTGGTGAAGCTACATGAGGCGACCGCTACAAGCATCACCGTTAAAACGTAGGCTAAATTTCTTTTCATAAAAATCATTTTAAATCTATTTTTCAAAATCTTGGAATTTGAAATTTTTAGGCCTATTCTACAAGCCATAATCCTCTAAGATAAAGAAAAAACCATGCCAATAGGGACACAGGAGATTAATTTTTTGTTAAACGCCGAAATCGTTCAATCCTATTTAAAAACGTATTTTTACCCTAGAAAGTATATCTCATGAAAAAACCTTTGATATTGGTCACTAATGATGACGGAATTACCGCTCCGGGAGTTCGGGCATTGGTATCATATATGAAAGAGCTGGGAGATGTAGTTGTCGTCGCCCCTGACAGCCCGCAATCTGGTATGGGACACGCCATTACCTTGGACAGCACCATTTATTCAAAAAAAATGCTTGTCGACCTAAGTCACACAGGAACAGAAGAATACAGCTGTAGCGGCACACCTGCCGATTGTGTAAAACTAGCCCTACAGGAACTATTGGACAGAAAACCCGATATATGTGTCAGCGGTATAAATCACGGATCCAACTCATCTATTAACGTTATTTACTCCGGCACCATGAGTGCTGCGATAGAGGCAGGAATAGAAGGTGTACCCGCCATTGGTTTTTCTTTATGTGACTATAATTGGGATGCAGATTTTTCACAAGCCGAACAGCACATTAAAAGTATCGTTAGGGAAGCTTTGAACAACGGCATGCCAAAAGGCGTGGTCCTGAACGTAAACATTCCCAACTTGGATAAATCACAAATCAAGGGAATTAAAATCTGTAGGCAGGCAAAGGCGAATTGGAAAGAGAAATTCGACAAACGAACCAATCCAATGGGCAAAGATTACTATTGGCTCACAGGAGAGTTCGAACTACTAGATAAAGGTGAAGATACTGACGAATGGGCGCTGGCCAACGGTTATGTTTCGGTGGTCCCTACCCAATTCGACCTTACGGCACACCATGTTATACCTGATATTAATAATTGGAAATTAAATGAACACTAAAAAAGAACTGGCCATCGGCTTCATAGTAGGTATCATTGCCAATACCATCGGCACATTGGCATATATATTATTGTTCTCCGACATGAGCATTTCAGAAACTTTTAGTGCCGCTATCGCCCAAGGCCATGTTGGAAGTCTTTTGGCATTGGGAGCCATCTTAAACCTGTTGGCATTTTTTGGCTTTTTAAGAATAAAAAGAGACCAAAGAGCCAAAGGGGTTCTTATTGCCACTATTTTAACCGCTTTTATAATTCTTTACTACAAGGTTTTTTAGGATGAAATATTATATCATCGCAGGCGAAGCTTCAGGAGACCTCCATGGCTCTAACCTTATTAAAGCATTAAAACTGCAAGACCCCGAAGCGGACATTAGATGTTGGGGAGGTGATTTGATGCAACAAGCAGGTGGAGACTTGGCAAAACACTATAAAGAAATGGCCTTTATGGGATTCATAGAGGTATTGATGAACCTTAATGCCATTTTTAAGAATATTAGTTTTTGCAAAACGGACATCACCAACTTTAAGCCAGATATTATTGTTTTTATAGACTATTCGGGCTTTAATTTACGAATTGCCAAATGGGTCAAAGAAAATGGTTATAAGACAAATTACTACATCTCTCCCCAAATATGGGCCTCTCGTGAGGGCAGAATCGAAAAAATAAAGAGAGACATCGATGCCATGCACGTAATTCTCCCCTTCGAAAAAGAGTTCTATGAAGAAAAGCATGGTTTTCCCGTCAATTTTGTTGGTCACCCGCTAATAGATGCGATTTCCAACAGACCAACATTGGACAATACCAAATTCAGGGCTTCGCATAAGATCGACCCGAACAAACCCATAATCGCACTTTTACCGGGAAGCAGAAAACAAGAGGTACAGAAAATGTTGTCCATTATGCTTTCCGTTACCTCTGATTTTGCCGAGTATGAATTTGTAATTGCAGGCGCACCTAGTTTAGATCTTGATTTTTACACTCCGTTTTTAAAGGACCAGAACGTAAAAATTGTATACAATTGCACCTACGACCTTCTCTCTATAGCACAAGCAGCCTTGGTAACAAGTGGCACCGCTACTCTTGAAACCGCCTTGTTCGAAGTACCACAAGTGGTATGCTACAAAGCCAACTGGATTTCGTATCAAATTGCAAAACGCATTATTACACTAGAATACATTTCTTTGGTGAATTTAATAATGAAGAAAGAAGTGGTTAAGGAATTGATACAATCGGACCTAAACCACAACATGCTTAAAAAAGAACTTTCCTCCATTTTAAATGGCCCTAAAAGAGAGGAGATACTACAAGATTACAAACTTTTAAAAACAAAATTGGGAGGAGAAGGCGCAAGTGAAAAAGCAGCGGCACACATTATAGAAAATGCCAAATCACAAACGAAATGAGCAGATTATAAAATAATTCTATAATTTTGATGTTCAAGTATAAGATACTACTTGATATACATGCGTACCTTAATAGTTATTATTCTTATTACATTAGTTACCAGCTGTGGAACTTCTAAAAAAAGTGCTTCAATAAAAGACCGCACGGTTTCCGTGGCTGCGGCCGACAAAGAACGTAGAGGCGTAGATACGGCACCTAAAGAGCATAGGACCCGAACAAAATCAAGGTCCTCGAAAACCACAAAGGCCGATGAAGTTATCAATACAGCCCTTACATTCTCTGGTGTCCGTTATAAGTTTGGAGGTACCTCTAAAAAGGGAATGGACTGCTCTGGACTACTTTATGTTTCATTCGGGGAACATGATATACAATTACCCAGAACTTCGGCCAGTATGGCACAACAAGGCAAAAAAATAAGGGTCAAAGATGTAGAAAAAGGCGATTTGCTTTTTTTTAAGACAAGTAAGGGCGCTAAACGCATTAACCATGTAGGTATGGTCGTAAAAGTAGAAAAGAACGAAATCAAATTTATTCACGCATCCACTTCAAGAGGTGTAACCATTTCTTCTCTAAGAGAAGGTTTTTGGAACCGAGCTTTTGTAAAGGCAACCAGAATACTATAAAATGAAACTACTGGCGTTCGTTCCGATCAAACTAACGCTATTACTCATTTCTGGAATCTTAATAGGAAACTTTTTTTCAGTACCCTTAAACCTATTGTTAGCCGCAACACTGGTTTTCCTTTGTTTTCTTGGTATATTATTTAAATTTTACGACCACGACAAATCTATATTGTTTGGCGTTATAGCCGCATGCACCACCATTTCTTTAGGTGCTTTTATCGGCACTCATGCACAACCTGTAAACCATGCCTCCCACTACAGCCATTTAAACATTGAACAAGAAGCCACCTGGAAATTAAAAATAACCGACATTCTTAAACCCAATCAATTTTCACAAAATTATATTGCCTCTCTTATAAGTGTAGGCGACCACCATGTTACAGGCAAAATTCTTCTTAGTGGAAACCCTGCTCCAGATTCTACAAAATTGCAGATCGATGACGAGCTCTTGGTCCGTTCTAAATACATCCCCATAAAACCAGCATTGAACCCACACCAGTTCAATTTTAAAGATTACATGAAAAAATTAGGGGTTTACGACCAAATAAAACTTAACGACCAAAACCATTTTAAATCCAAGAATAGGACTAGAACAATTTTTGGGTATGCCCAAAAAGCAAGAAATCATATTATTGAAAAGCTAAAATCTGCAGATTTTGAAAAAGAACAATTATCGGTCATTCAAGCATTAATACTAGGGCAAAGATCCGATATTTCAGAGGGTACCTATTCCGATTATAAAAATGCCGGTGCGGTACATATACTAGCTGTCTCTGGGCTACATGTGGGCATACTGTTATTATTGATCCAGTTTTTGTTACGTCCATTAAGAAATATCCCAAATGGCCGTACCATTATTCTTTGCACTACGGTTCTCTTGCTTTGGGGATTTGCCTTTTTGGCAGGTTTATCCCCCTCCATTATTCGCGCTTGTGCCATGTTCACGTTCGTCGCCTACGCCCTATACCTAAATAGACCTAGCAACACTTTTAACATATTGGCACTATCCATGTTCTTTTTATTGCTTTTTGTTGACCCCAATCTACTATTTCAAATAGGCTTTCAAATGAGCTATGCGGCAGTTTTTGCCATTGTTTGGTGTTACCCCTTATTACAAAAACTTTGGATCCCAAAGAACAAGATTGTTCGTTATATATGGCAACTTTTATCGGTAAGCATTGCGGCGCAATTGGGTGTATTGCCCATTAGCTTATTCTACTTTCATCAATTTCCAGGGTTGTTCTTTATATCTAACCTACTTATTGTACCCTTCTTAGGTTTGGTTTTAGGTACAGGTATACTGGTGGTCTCATTATCACTCATAGATATATTGCCAAAACCACTTGTATGGATATATAATGAAATGATAGGAATCATGAACAGCTTAGTGGCTTGGGTAGCCGAACAAGAAGCCTTCCTTTTTACATCTATCTCTTTTGACGGCGTACAACTTGTATTGAGCTATATCGCTATAGGGGCAATGATAGTTATGCTGACCAACATACGTTTTAAAAGAACAATGATCTTTTTAATAGCTATACTTTGTTTTCAGTCATGGACCATTTATTCAAACTACAAGGCAAGCACCACCAATGGTCTATTGATTTTTCATCAGACCAAAAATTCTATAGTCGCACATAAAGCAGGTAAACAACTGTATGTATATACTTCTACACCTGAGCGTTCTGCCAAATTAATAGAAAACTACGCTGTTAAGGAAAGAATAGATATTATAAAATACGACACACTTCAAAACAGCTATCATATCAACGATATATTATTTTCTAGAATAGACAGCTCTGGGTTATACCTAAAAGAAAACAAAGGGCACATTGTGCTGCTAACAGATTCTCCTAAAATAAACCTTGATCGTTTAATAACGGACACCATGCCACAAATAATAATTGCGGATGGCAGTAATTACCACAGTTATGTTCAAAGCTGGAAAGCAACCTGCCAAAAAAACAACATCCCTTTTCACCACACGGGCGAAAAGGGAGTTTATACTTTATATTGATTTTAAAAAATAGAATCCTGTTACTTTAAGGACCTATGCTCTATTAGGCAATCTTAGTCTCACCATCTTCCGCCCCGTGCGACAAACGTTTTAAAGGTTTTAGCAATAAAATAACCAAAATACCTATCAAGGACCATATTACGGCAATACCTGTGAATATTTCGAATTCTCCCATCTCTTGGGAAGCTTGCCCAATTAGACCGGCCACCTTATTACCTAAACCTGTTGCCGCCCAATAAAGTCCCATAATAATTGAAGCGTATTTCAACGGCGCCAACTTGGTTATGTAGGACAATGAAACGGGAGAGGCGCACAGTTCACCAATAGTATGGAGCAAATATGCCAAAATTAGCCAATACATGGCCGATGAGCCGTTTGCCTCATATTGTAATGACGCCGCACTCATAAACCCAAAACCTAATGCCATAATGATCATACCTACCGCAATTTTAAACATCGAGGACGATTCTTTCCCTTTTTTACGCCATTTTAACCAAAACGCGCCAACAGCTGTTGCAAGGGTTATAATAAAAAATGAGTTGACAGATTGAAATACCGAAGCAGGAATTTCAAACAGCCCGAAGAAATTACGATCTGTTTTTTGAGAAGCATACAGATTCATTAAACCACCGGCCTGTTCAAAAGCGGCCCAAAAAAGAATTATCAATAAAAAGGAGATCAGCAGAACTTTTATACGGTCTTTTTCTATTTTTGATAATGGTCTATCCAACAACTCCCTATCTTTTTCATTTTTACGGCTAATCAAGTTTCCTACGTGAACCAAATATTTTTGCCCCCACATATACACTGCCTGGCCTATAAACATTCCAATGGCGGCAAGTCCAAATCCATAGTGCCAACTAATATTCTCACCTACATAACCACATAAGATAGGGGCTAAAAAACCACCAATATTAATACCCATATAAAAAATATAAAACCCTAAATCACGTCTTTCATCCTTAGGTTGGTAAAGTCCCCCGACCATAGACGAAATATTGGGCTTTAGGCACCCTACACCTAAAATGATAAAGAGACAACCAATATAAAAAGAAGTCTCAGAATTTAAGGCCAATACTGCGTGCCCTATACATAAGAGCGCCCCTCCAAGCATTACGGTTTTCTTTTGTCCCAATAATTTATCCGCCACCCATCCGCCAGGGATAGAAGACACATAAACCAACATGGTGTACCAGCCGTACAATGCCAAGGCTTCATCGTTTGACCACCCAAAACCGGCGTTACTCGAAGTAGTTTCAGCAACCAAAAACAAGGTAAACAATGCACGCATTCCATAGTAAGAAAAGCGCTCCCACATTTCGGTAAAAAATAGTATATAAAGCCCTACAGGATGTCCAAAAAGTTGTTTTTGATTAGCTGGTATTGAATTTGTCATTATATATTTAGTTTGATTATCTAAAGATTTTTGTTACAGATTATCCTTTACAAAGTTTGTCATTTTATTAAAGAGGTGTACTCTGGTATTACCTCCATAAATACCATGGTTATTATCTGGATAAATGGCCCATTCAAATTGCTTGTTCGCCTGTATCAAGGCTTCTACCATTCTCATAGTATTTTGTACATGCACGTTATCGTCTCCAGAACCATGTATCAACAAATACTTTCCTTTTAACATTTCAGGGTAATTAAAGGGCGAATTGTCATCGTAACCACTTGGGTTTTCTTGTGGTGTCTGCATATAGCGTTCTGTATAGATCGTATCATAAAAAGCCCATGATGTTACCGGTGCTACCGCAATGGCCATTTCAAAGGTATCGTTCCCTTTTAATATACAGTTGGTAGACATAAAGCCTCCATAGCTCCACCCCCATATACCGGTTCTTTCTTCGTCTATATAGGGCAACTCACTTAATTTTTGGGCAGCGGCAATCTGGTCTTCCACTTCAAATTTACCCAACTCTTTTTGAGTCACTTTCTTAAAATCCCTTCCTTTGAATCCGGTTCCACGACCATCTACGCACGCAACAATATACCCTTGCGCCACTAAACTTTGGTGCCAGTAATCATTAGCGCCCATCCAACTATTCGATACATTTTGAGAACCGGGACCACTGTACTGGTACATAAACAAGGGATATTTTTTTGAGGGGTCAAAATCTACCGGTTTGATCATATACATGTTTAGATCGTTACCGTTAACGGAAATCGTAGAGAACTCCTTAGGAGCTACAGCATAGCCCTTCAACTTATTCAGCAGAGCAGAATTATCTTTAATATCCTTCACTTTTTTACCGTTCAAGGCTTTGTGCAAAGTAAAAACAGGTGGCGTATCGGCACTGGAAAAAGTATTTATAAAATAGGTGAAATCTGTACTGAAAGAAGCCGAATTGGTTCCCGCGGACACCGCTAGGGCCTTTTTGTTCTTCCCGTTGCTCTCTATACTGTAGATACCACGGTTGATAGACCCGTTTTCGGTAGATTGATAGTATATCTTATCATCATTCTGATCATAGCCGTAGTACTTGGTCACCTCCCAATCACCTTTTGTGATCTGGTTCATTAATTTACCGTCCGAACCGTACAGGTATATATGGTTCCAACCATCCTTTTCACTCGTCCAGATAAAACTGTCATCTGCCAAAAAGGTAAGGTTGTCGGTTACATCTACATAGGCCGCATCATTCTCTTCCAACAAAAGCTTTACAGCGTTTGTTTTCGCGTTCACCATATGAAGCTTTAAATGGTTTTGATGCCTATTGATCGTCTGTACACTTAAAGAATTTGGATCGTTCATCCATTTGATCCTTGGCACATAATAAGCATCTCCCAAATCTATGTTCGAAATATTACCGGTCGCTACATCCCACATATGCAATGTTACCACCGCATTGTTCTCTCCGGCTTTTGGGTATTTAAAAACATGTTGTTGAGGGTACAGTTCAGTACCATAAACATCCATCGAAAACTCGGGCACATCTGTTTCATCGAACCTTAAAAAAGCAATTTTTGTGCCGTTGGAGTTCCATTGAAAAGCCCTCACAAAAGCAAACTCTTCTTCGTACACCCAATCGGTAATACCGTTGATTATCTTATTTTTTTCACCATCGGTGGTTATTTGTTTGGTGGTATTACTTTTTAAGTCCATCACATAAAGGTTGTTCTCCTTTACATACGCCACTTTTTCACCATTGGGAGACAATGTAGGCTCTTGGATCTTCTCATCACTGATCTTGGTCAATTTTTTAGACGCAATATCATACACATAGAAAATACCCAAGGTAGACCTTCTAAAGATTGGTTCTATTTCAGTAGATAAAATTATCTGTGATTCATCGTCACTAAACTGGTACGACATAAAATTATCTATGGCATCCAGATCTTCGGAAGAAACAATGGTCTCCACCTTTTTTAAGGTGCGATAATCGTACTTGTCAATAGAGGTAGCTCTGGTCGCCCTATCAAAATTTAACACCGTATACTGCTTTCCATTGTTCATAGAACGTAGGGCTTCCATCCCTTCTGTCCTAAATTCCCCTGCATAAATCTCTTCAACGGTAACCTGTTTTTGTTGTGCAAATACCACAGGTTGAATACTCAAGAAAAAAACTGCTAAAATGTATAATTTTCGCATAAATGAATAAAATTTGTTAAACCTGTCAAGTTTACTACTATTTCTGTAAAAAACCTCAATTTACCCCAAAAAAGAAGCCAATTTTAACGATGCTTTCACGTTGATTTAGATTCTGCTCAATATCCATTATCTTTACCACTTGATACTTGTACAGTTAAATTTTACAAGTACAAAAACATACCAACTTAATTCGGAAACCTAATATAAATGACAAAGCCGATCAGTGGTTTTTCAAAACTTTCCAAAGAAGAGAAAATAGATTGGATAGTTAACAACTACACCCATAATCCCGAACAATCGAAACACGTTATCGAAGCCTATTGGAACTCCGATTCACAATTACAAAAACTGCATGACGAGTTTATAGAAAATACGATATCAAACCTTTATATGCCTTTAGGCATTGCCCCAAATTTCTTGATAGACAAAAAACTCTATGCCATACCTATGGCCATAGAAGAAAGTTCTGTGGTGGCCGCAGCAAGTAAAGCGGCTAAGTTTTGGTTGGACAAAGGTGGATTTAAAACTACGGTACTGGGCACTGAAAAAGTAGGGCAAGTACACTTTATCTTTAAAGGTTCATACACAAGTCTCTCTCAATTTTTCGACTTTGTAAAACCTAAGTTATTACAGGAGACAGAAAGCTTAACAAAAAGCATGTCTGAACGTGGAGGAGGCATTCTAAACATAGAATTAAGGGACAAAACGGCCGAGTTGGAAAACTATTTTCAACTACACTGTACTTTTGACACGCAAGATGCGATGGGAGCGAATTTTATAAATAGCTGTCTAGAACAGTTTGCGACCACCCTTAAAAATGAGGCTCTTAAATACACTTCTTTCACAGAAGAGGAACGGAACATAGAACTGATAATGAGCATATTATCAAATTATGTCCCCAATTGCCTAGTTCGTGCCGAAGTAAGTTGCCCTGTAAAAGAACTGAATATATCTAACGAGGTTTCACCGGAAATCTTTGCGGAAAAAATGGTAAGAGCCATTGACATAGCAAAAGTAGAACCCTACCGGGCCGTAACCCATAACAAAGGTATTATGAACGGCATAGACGCGGTTGTTTTGGCCACTGGTAACGACTTTAGGGCCGTAGAAGCAGGTGTACATGCATTTGCGGCCAAAAACGGCCGCTACAGCAGCCTTACCCATGCCGAGATAGCGAACGGTATTTTCAAATTTTGGATAGAAATTCCTCTGGCCCTAGGCACCGTCGGGGGACTCACCAAACTACACCCTTTGGTGAAAATGAATCTAGAAATACTCCAAAACCCATCTGCCAAAGAGTTAATGAGAATTATGGCCGTTGCCGGACTCGCCCAGAACTTTGCCGCAGTTAGTTCTTTGGTGACCACCGGTATTCAAAAAGGCCACATGAAAATGCACCTGATGAACATCTTGAACCAGAATGGAGCCACTGAAGAAGAAAAAGAAAAGATAATTTCATTTTTTAAAACACAAACGGTCACCCATAGAGGTGTTCTTAACGCTCTGGAGGATTTAAGAAGACAGCCATGAAAAAATTCTATAGCAATGGCAAACTATTACTATCTGGCGAATATGCCATTTTAGATGGCGCAGAAGGCTTGGCATTGCCAACAAAATTCGGTCAACATCTTTCTATTAAAGATTCAGATACAGGGATTATTAACTGGAGGAGTTTGGACGAAACGAATAATGTTTGGTTTACTGCCCACCTTGACCTAGAAAGTTTGAAAGTTATTGAAACCTCTGACCCTGTCATTGCCCATAGGTTGAGTGAAATTTTAAATGAAGCGAAAACAGCCAATCCAAAATTTTTAGAAAACCTAAAAGGCGTGTACGCCGACAGTATATTAACATTTCCAAAAAACTGGGGACTAGGGTCTTCTTCTACCTTGATCAACAATATCTCTAAATGGGCGAACATTGACCCTTATCGGTTACTGGAAGCCACCTTTGGAGGCAGTGGCTACGACATTGCCTGTGCGCAACATAATTCTGCGATAGTTTATAGCAAAAAACAAAACCATCCGTACATAAAGGAAGTAACCTTCAATCCTAAATTCAAGGATAGCATTTTCTTTATTTATCTAAACCAGAAAAAAAACAGTAGAGAGGCCATTGATTCCTATCGAAAGCGTGCCATAGATAAAGTAGATTTAATTCCACAAATAAACCAGATTACTACCTCCATACTCAACTGCAACAATCTTCCTGAATTTGAGAAGCTCATGGACACCCACGAATCATTAATTTCAAAAACCTTGGGTATTACCACTATCAAAGAAAAACTATTCGACGATTACCCCAAAAGTATAAAAAGCTTGGGAGCTTGGGGCGGAGATTTTGTAATGACAACCGGTACTATGGATACAATGTCTTATTTCAGAGACAAAGGATACACCACTATATTGCCCTTCCACGAAATGATATTATAAAAAAAAGCCTCCCAAAAGGGAGGCTTTTTTTATATATCTATCTTATATATTTTAATAAAATACAGCTCTTTTATCCTCAATTTCAGAAGATTCTTTTAATGCATTGTAAACCTCTATATTTACCCTGTTAGCCGCATTGTTCTTTATAGCATTGGCGTAGGTACTATAGTTCTGTAGTTTTGGCGCCTCTGTTCTTTTTGTAAGTTCGATCATGAACACACCAGTATTTCCTTCTATTAAATCTGAAGTTTCTCCTTCTTTCATACCATAAGCAGTACCTACCACTACAGGCTCACTACCCGCACCAGGAATGGTCGGTGATTTCACCGTTAGCGCACTGGCAGTAGAAACGGAAACATTGTTGCTTGAAGCTATGGCATCCATTGCCTTTCCCTTATTGGCAGCTATGATCTGCGCAGCCTTACGTTCTTTTCTAATAATAGGAAGTACAGTTGCGGACGCATCTTCGGGGCTCATTAAACCTTCTTCATAGCTTCCCGTTACCTGAACTACAGCATAACCGTTATTTACATTGAACCTTTTAATATCACCTACTTCGGTATCTTCATTAAAAGCCCACTGTACAATACTACGTTGTGCACCAAGACCAGGAAGATTTTCGTCCAACGCCTTGATCTTATTCACCGGTCTTACCAAGTAATCGCTCTTTTTAGCAATTTCCGAAAACGCACTTTCATCCTCTAGGGTTTCCATTTCAAATTTAGTGGCATCGGTAAACAACTTGTTCGTAGTTTCTTCCGAAGCAACGATCTCTCTTGATAATGTAGCAATTTGAACTATATCCTCTTTATCATCTATTTTAATTACATGAAACCCAAAATCAGTTTCTACCAAACCAATGGTTCCTACCGGATTTCCAAAAGCAAAATCGTTGAATTTAGGCACCATTGTACCCTCTTGAAAATACCCAAGATCACCACCGTTAGGAGCAGATGGCCCATCAGAATTATCTCTTGCAAGTTCTGCAAAAACAACACCTGATTTTTTTGCTTCCCTTAACAACCTGTTCGCCTCTTCCCTAGCTTCTTCTTTTGTTCTTTTAACGTCTGCACTGGCTCTTGTAGCACCTTCGTAAGAAATAAGAATATGACTGGCCTTAACCGATCCGTTCGGTTTTCTTCCCATCATTTTAGAAATCTTATATGAACCGGCATCTTTGTATGGACCATAGAATTCCCCGACTTTCAAATTCATTAATGAATCCGCAACGCTGGATGGCAAGTTCTTTTTCGCCTTATAGATAGTATCAAATTTTACATCTGAATGTCTATCTAAAAATGCAGCTACGTCCTTTGTGTTCCTGAATCCAAGTATAGTGTCGTTCTGATCTGTTTGCGCATTGTACTCTACAGTATCGTCCAACAAATCGGTAATCGCTGTTTTAATTGCCAACTCATCTGCCTCAGAAGGTTTTTCATCAAAATAAACAAATCTAATATCCCTGGCAGGATCTTGCTTATAATCTTCTTTGTGCTTACTGATATAATCGGCTATTTCACTTTTTGTTACTGTAATCGTGCTGTCAGGTATAGATGTATAAGGCACGCGAACGTATTTGATATCCATTTTTTCGTTGGCAAGCTTATAATCCAACTCACCCTCTTTTAAGGTAGCACCTACACCTGCCTTAACAAGGTCAAAATAAGTTTGCTCTTTGGCCAACTGAATTATCTCTTTTTCAGTTTCTAACCAAGCTTCGTATTGCAAAGGATTATTGGTTTTCCAATCTAAAACGGTCTGTCTAAACTTATTAGCATCAAAAACCCCATTCTCGTTTTGAAACTCAGGACTTTGAGCATATCCGGTAGTTCTTAGAAAATCGACTATTTGATCCTGCTCTATACCTATCCCCAAATCTTCGAACTGTTCCCCTAAGATGGTATTTCTAACTTCATTTTCCCACACCTGATTCATTACTTGCATAGAAGACACCGTAGGGCCCACTCTTCTTGAGGCAGTTTCTACCTTTTGTCTAAACTCATCAATGGAAATTTCATGCCCATTAATTTCTGCAACAGTA
The DNA here is from genome assembly GCF_018100785.1 of Maribacter sp. MMG018. GTDB lineage: Bacteria > Bacteroidota > Bacteroidia > Flavobacteriales > Flavobacteriaceae > Maribacter. The sequence continues at coordinate 164,855 of NZ_JAGJEC010000001.1, forward strand.
GTACCCACTTTACCTCCTGCTCCAAAATTACTACTGGTAAACACACCAGAGATTACGAACGCAAAAAGGGCAAGGCCTATTATCAGTATTAAAACTGTAGTACGTTTTCTTATATTTTCTAAAACTGCCATTCTATCAAAAAATTAAAATCAGTTGGCGAAATTACCATTTTTAATTGAAATAATAAAAACTAAAAACACTTGTAAATAATAGATAACAATGTAGTTAGTCTTCTTCTAAAAGCTCTAATGAAACCAAATCTATTTTGGTATTGGACACTTCTAAAACCATAAACTTAAAACGATCTATAACAATCTCCGAATCACGTTCGGGTATCTCCCCTACACTCTGTACCAACAAACCGCCCAACGTTTCGTATTCATCGCCACTAGGCAGGTTCAATTTATAGTTTTCGTTTAAATAATCTACCTCTAACCGGGCAGAGAACAAAAAGTGGGTTTCATCTATTTGTTCTTCTTTAAGATCAGTGGTGTCGTGTTCATCCTCTATCTCTCCGAACAACTCCTCTACGATATCCTCGACCGTCATAAGGCCCGAAGTACCCCCGTACTCATCTAACACCACAGCCATACTTTTTCTTTTCTTGATAAGTACATTGAGTATATCCTGTATCAACATAGTCTCTGGAACAAATTCTACAGGCAACAGAATGCTTTTGATCGTTTTAGGTTTTTTAAAAAGCTCGTAAGAGTGCACATACCCAATTATGTTGTCTACCGTTTCTTTATACACCAATATCTTAGAATACCCGGTCTCTGTAAAAAGTTTTGCAAGGTTTTTGGGCGTCTCGTGCATTTCTACCGCCATGATCTCGGTTCTGGGCACCATAACCTCTCTTGCCTTGACCTCGGCAAACTCTAGGGCGTTTTGAAAAATCTGAATTTCAGAATCCACTTCATCTTCTTCCTCTACGGTTTCCATCTGCTCACTAATATAATCGCCCAATTCAATTTTAGAAAAGGCCAACTGAACCTCGTCTCCAGAGGTTCTGAATATATATTTTAGTATAAAATCGGACACAGAGATCACAAAGTCTGAAATCAAGGAAAAAACCAAATAAAAGAAATAGGCCGGTATGGCAAACAGCTTCAATAAACTATTGGCATAAATCTGAAAAAGCACCTTGGGCAAAAATTCAGCCGTAATTAAAATAACCAACGTAGATATCATGGTTTGCGTAAGCAGACTAAAGTCTGTCAGCAACATTCTAAGTACATTGTTATCGGGAGATAGACCAGAAAACCAGTTCATTAACAATTCTCCCATAAAAAGACCATATACTACCAAAGCAATATTATTGCCTATTAGCATGGTTGCAATAAACTTCGATGGTTTTTTGGTAAGTCTTGTCAATACTTTAGCCAAAAACCCTATTTGTTTTTTTTCTATTTCGATATGGATCTTGTTCGCGGAAACAAAGGCTATTTCCATCCCAGAGAAAAAGGCTGAAAATATAAGGGACAGAACAATAATTAATATACTATGGTCCACAACTAATTTTGATTATCCTTAGCCCGTTGCTCAAACTTCTTACGATACTTTCTTCGGAAGAAAAACATACCTACCGAAATAACCGCAAAAAACACAAAAAGATAGGCCATGTTCCTATCCGTATTCCAATCCGTAAAGATCCTATAAATAGAAAAAACAGCTACGATTAGGTATAGATACTCTGTATATTTTAAAATTTTAATCATCTTTATCTTCTTTAATTAGCATTAAACCATAAGTTTTACGTGCATTTAAAAAGCTAAGGTCCTTTTTTATATCCATTCCTTCGCCATCCATCACCGTACCGTCCTCAGGATTTGTAAACTTAAACTTTTCTTCAGTAAATGCCCATTCATTTTCCCTATCATAATATAACTGCGGGGCCTCTAATTTTTTTCCATCATGCCCTTTAATTATAACATTGCCCTGCAGATCGATCAGTGCTGTCGAGGCATAATAAATACCATAGTCAGCCTCAATGGTCGTTTTTTGTTTTTTTTCATCAAAAACCTCTACTAACAATCCCTCTGGAAAAGTTTGATACGGAAAATCGAGATTTTCAAAATCTTTACGTAATGGACCGGAAAGAATGGCCAACACATTAGAGGCGGCCTCACCATCTGTAACCACTTTCTCTGGTGTTTCGGTATAGGTAAGCACAAAATTTTCGGCCACTCCTTGAGGAAAAACCTCTCTTTTTGCCTCTTCCCCGACTCTTTTGTAATTGTCCTTACATGAAAAAAAAAGCATTGCGATGGAAAAAACCATGGCAATGCCTTTTAATATTTCTAAAAAACGTTTGTTCATCTTATAAACTAGGAACCTTTACGCTACCACCTACCCAGCAAGAAAAGGATACAGTTTTACCTGCCATACCGGAACTAAAGATCATCTCTTTTGTAGGTGCTTTAGCCGCATAACTTGCAGCGGCCTGTCTGGCTCTACCACTTAATGCAGGATCCACTCTACCGGCCTGTCTTGCCAAGTTTTCAGCTTTCCAGTAAATAGCTCTTTTTTCAAAAGGCGTACTACCACAAGCGTTGGCGCTACTTGCATATAGACTAGCTATCAACAAATAAGCTTTTCCGTTTGCAGGGTTGGCATCTATTGCCTTTTGAGCAAAACTTCTAGCACTTGACTTACTTGTTTTTGCATAACTGGTCGCAATCTTATAAGCAATGTTAGATTTCTTTTTAGGGTCGGTCTCCAACTCTAAAGCTTTGTTGAAATCTGCAACGGCCCCTTTGGTATCACCGGCTTTTTTCTTTAAGGTACCACCATAAACATATGCATCTGCGGATGGATCTAAAGCTAACTGCGCTTCGAATAATTTTTTGAACATAGGATCATCTGTACATTCTTTACTGAACATTCTTCCTACTGCTCTTTTTACCCAATTAACATCGTTCTTTTTTTCCTCAAAATTCTTTTCATATAAAGGAATAAGGTTACCACAATCTGCCAAGGCCCCTAACTTAGAGTCTATACTACTAGATATTTTACCGTAGTTTACAGAGTAAGAGTTATAAACCTTTAATGACCTTTTCTCTTTAGAGGTCAAAGTACCCGCTTCTTCTTTTGGAAGTAGCTTGGCGATTTTATCCGTCAACTTATCATTTTCCTCCTCAATTTTACCGGTTACGTCATCATATACGTCAAACACCTCTTGCAAATCTTTTTTTCCTGCATTGTGCAAGTCTACCAAACTTGAAAAATAGATGTATAGTGCTTTAGGATTCGTAAAGTTTTCTTTGTCCTTGGCAAAAGCCTCTGATAACATTTCATACATTTCCGCATCATCGGCCATTTTATTGTCATACTTTACCATAGCCTTGTCCACCAAAGTTTCACCAAGACTTGTTTTTGAAGAAAAGTACTTTAATTTATTATCGTACAGCCCCATCAATTCATTAGCATAACCTTCCTTTTCGCCTGCAGCTGCTTTTTCGATCTTATCCTTCAAAATTCTTTCACCATATACATAAATGGCATTATTAAGTTGAGGACAAGTCTCATAAGTCTTTTTCCATGGCTCATAGGCCGCATCATAGTTTTTAACTTTTGCATGTTCCGAGAATATGGACAGATTAGTCATACATTCAGGGTTCTGTGCCTGAGCATTACTTACCCCCATCATTCCAAGGAACATTATTGCCGTGAAGTAAAGTTTCGTTTTCATTTTGCTATTTTTAAAGTGGTTAAAGTACTAAAATTTTATTAATCTACTTTTCGTTTTCGGAACCATCTGTCGTTCAATGACAAACCAAGATTGATCTTGTAGTAGCTCTCCTCTATCAAATCGGCCCGGGTAGTACCTCGCCTTCCCAATTCAAAACCAACATTAAGATTTGAGAAACTACGCCCCAGTGGTAACCCAAGTCCAAAAGTTATGCCAAAGTTATTTATATCAACATCGTTAACGACCATCCCAGTCTTGTCCAAACGAAGCCCAGCCCTATAGGTAACCCTACTTAAATAACTATTAAAGGAGTTGTAATTTGGTGTATAAAAACCTCCTACAGCAATTGAACTTGCATCTTCGTATACTACATTATCCACCCCCATAAAAGAGTTCTCAAAAGAACTTAGACCCTGAAAACTATATTCGGCACCTAAAAACCACTTTAAATCTTTACCATACCCAAGACCTATTGTGGTAGTCGTAGGTATCTTAAGTTCGGTATTTGCGAGGTTTTGAGCGTATAAATTTACTTCTACCTCTTCAATATTGACGCCATTGGCGTTAGAAAAAGAACCTATTTTTCTTTCATTTCTAGAAACAAGGTTCCCTTGTGTATTTACCCTAACCGAGGCACGCAATGTATAACCCTCTTTTATTTTGGGGGTATAATTAAGGGCATAGTTAAAATCGAAACCATGAATTTTAGAAGTTCTTCTATCAAAAGCACCAAACTGCACATCTTCCATTTGTTGCAATCTTTCGCTGTTCATGGTACCATAATTAAAATTGATGGTTGCCCCGACACTCAAATTTTTGATAATCTCATACCCTATAGAGTAATAAACCCTATTTAATCCTCCATCACCGTTAAAATTATTTGTAACCGTCTGACCGTCGACTTCCCTTTCACTTAAAAAATTATAGCCCACAGAAGAATAGGGCATGAGGCCAAAACCCATTCCCAGTCCTTTTCCCAAACTAAAGCCCAGTGACAAATAATCTAGTGTAGTAACGGAAGGACTTTCTTCTTCGGTATAACTTTTTAACCTGTAATTATTACGGGACATACCTGCAGTATATACCACCGTACCCACTTTATTCAAAACATCCATACCCAGTTCCCCATAGGCGGCCGGGTTTTGCAAATTCACATGGATACTATCGGCATATATACCAATACCCCCCATCATTTGATTTTCAATCGTGCCCGAGGCCCTTATGTCACCGATACCGAAAAAAGAATAGGGAGAAACGGTGCCATTTTGAGCGCTCAAACCTATAGAGGCCATGAACACTAGTGCAATTACAATTTTTTTGATCATTTAGTGCTTGTTGTATTCCAGCAAATAATTAAGTCCTTTTAGAAGGAATTTGGAATCCGCAAAGATGGTATTTTTTAGCCGTTTAGACAAAAATTGTGTATCACCCCCTGTTAAAATAACTGTTAAATCTTTAAATCTGCTAGCATATTGTTCTATAACTCCGTTTATTTCACTGCACACACCATTGATTACACCACTGTGCATACAGTTTTCTGTGGAGTTACCAATAAGATCCAATGGCTCTTGTTTTTGTAACAGCGGTAACCGAGCAGTTTGATCATGCATGGCATTGTACCTCATCTGTATACCAGGCGAAATGGCTCCTCCCAAATATTCATCAAAATCATTGAGTATATCATATGTGATACAGGTACCAGCATCTATGACCAAGGTATTCTTATGTGGCCTATAATAAAAAGCAGCGGTTGCCAAGGCAATCCTATCCTTTCCCAAGGTATGGGGAGTTGCATAACTATTCTTAAAGGGCACTTTAGAATCGGCGGACAATAAATGAACTTTACAAAATAGCGAAAGTACCGCCAATTCCGTTCTTTTTACTTCCCCAACAGATGACACAATGGCTCCCTCTATTTTTGGGTATAGACCAAAAAGTTCCTTTATTTTGACAACAAACAAGTCTTTTTTGAAACTATCATCAAAAATAATCTTGTTTTTTTCAAAAACTGCCGTCTTTACCAGCGTATTCCCAATATCTATTACGAGATTCATACTGTAAAGTTATAAAACCAAACTAGTTTTCACATCTATTTACTAGGCTTAGTTTAAACTTGTTAACTTAGGCTCCAGCCACAAATACCCCATACCCAAAATAAAAACAATGAAAAACCACAGGATATTTAATTCTTGGGAAAACTTTTTTATGGGTGCCTGCCCCGTAATATCATTAAAAAACAATTTATTATGCTTTAGCATCTTACTGTAGGACAGAGATTTCCACTCTGTAGTATCCAATACAAAATAATTCAACATCACCGTACTATCTTTGCTCGAATAAAGATATTGCCACCCCTTTTTTTCAGGATACGTGATACCCTCCCACTCCTCTTTAATAATCAAACTTCTTTTTAAAGGAATTTGAAACCCTTTAGAATGAATCGCCCCAGGATTTTCCTCATACGTATTCAAAATAAATTTATAGGGTTCGTTCAAATACACTAGGTCATCTAGAGAACTGAACGACCACGACTCTTTCGATTTTTTTCCTACTCTATCTATTATAGTAGACCACACCCTTTCAAAAACATCGTTGTTTCCCTCTAAAACCAATTGATATGTATTCTTTAACAAGCTGGTACCGAACCTACCGCTTCCACTTAACAAAGTATACGCATAATTTTCAATAGGCACGCCTTTTAACCTAGTATCATTAAAATAGTAGGGGTATTTTTCAAGATTACGATCAGACCAATCTATAGACAACTCCTCTTTATTTTCTTTTTTCACATCGAAATCTACCATCGAATTTGACGAGGAAAACAATCTTTCGCCCGGTTGTACAAAAACTCCTAAGCCATCTTCCTTTACACCTTCTGATATTGCCTTTTTTTCTATCCTAGATAAACTAAGCAATGTAAGGTCATCCATAATAAGCACATCGAACTTCTTTAAATTTTCTTGGTTAATAGGGGCTACCGGTAAGCGGTCGGTATTAAAATATTCGAACTTGTACTTTTGCTTGGTAAGTTTGCTCCTGACCACAACTTCATGTCCGTTCTCCGCCAAAAAATTCTTTAAATACTTGGTCTCAAAAGAAGGAAACTCATTAACCATTAGTATTTTCATTACCTCAACGCCCCTAACTATGACCGGCAAAGGTTCTATATTAAGTATTTTTCCGGTGCTATCTTTTTCGGTCAGTTTATAAATATATTTCCCCTCAGCTTTTAGGTTGGTCTTAAGCTCAAAATTCTCAAATGTATTGTTCTCAAAAACAATGGAATCCAACCCCGATCCGCCCGAATTCTGTAACACCAATCTGTTATTGACCAAGGGACGATCATAACGCCCTTGTACCACTAATTCATTACCCACCGTGTTTTCTTTCCCGTAGTTCAACTCCGTAATTCCTTTGAGTGTCTTTGTCCCCAAGAACTCAACTTCTTTGTTTTTTAATTGCCAAAGGTCATAATCCCTAATACCATAACCCAATACAACCACATTTGATACGGAATCCAATTGAGCGGACAAATCCATACCCGGAAGGTATTTTATATATTTTGTTCGCTTCTTTGCTTTTTTCAAACTATCGAGCTGTTCTTTTTCAAAACCATCGGTAACCAAAACAGCTTCCCCCTTTATTTTTTTCTGTATTGTAGGCCTCAAAAAAATACACAACAGGGAAACAATGGAGACAAAACCAACTATAACGTTCACTATAAATCTTTTGCCGAAATTACCTGACCATTCTTTCCAGACAAAAACACTAAAAAGCAATATAGCTCCTATTAACAAAGGTATAAGCCAATCAATATGCACAAAATCCAAACCGCTATTCAACATTCAAAGCTTCTATAAAAAGTTCATTGATCTTATCGTTACCACCCTTTTTTGTACTCGGCAACGGCTTTTGATCTGGTAAAACATCATACAAACCTCTTAACACTAGGTCTATTTGTTTTACGGAAACCTTAGCCGATTCCGAAAGCCATTTAAGTTCTTGTAATGTATTAAGGTATTTTCCGGGCTCGGCAATGGCCCTTGCGGCCAATTCAGACCCCGCTTTTCCAAACAGTTCCCTATCGCCGTTCATTAGTACGTCGGGGGAAAGACGCAGCATTTCCAATCTAGCTACCGCTTTCTTTATATACGGATACGCCACATCACCTGTCAAGTTTTCTTCTTTTGTAAAGTTGCCTATCTCTTTTAAATCTCCGGTTAAACGCTTATCTTCCTTAATAGGCGGAGGGTCGAACCCGATGCGATGTACATATATACGGGCACTATTCTTTATTTCCTGAATCAGTTTAAGTGCTTTGTATTGATAGGGAAGTGATTTTTCTGGCTGAAAAAGCCTTAGATACAATTCAGCATCCCACATTTCTGCCATTGCCTGTTTCAATTTACTTTTTAAAGAATTAGCAAAGAGTGTAGATGCTTCAGGATCTTCATGATTATGTACATACGCCTCCAGAGGATCTTCTTGTTCTTCCGAATCACCATCGCTTTCATGTTCATGCTCATGCTCATGACCATGACCCTCGTCTTCGACCAGATTGTGTTCATTGGCCCCATCATGATCATGCGTATACCCAGCCAAAAGATTCCCTTCTTCAGATGTTTCGTTTATTTCGGCCGGTGCTGGGGCCGACTCGGTCTCATCGCCCATAAACTCACCATATTTTAGCCGTAGGGATTTTTGGTCAAAACCTAGCTCGTTACTTCTATAATTAAATTCTTTCTCCTCTATTTTAGATTTTTCGGAAATTAGTTTTTCGGTATCTATGATCAACTGTCGCTGGCTCCGAAAATAATCGGGCATCAGATCCGCACCCAATGTTCCTTCTACGGCAAAGAGATCTGTTACCGTATCCTTAACCACCGAGAAATAGGTTTCGGTCCTGGCAATATTTGGTCTGGGCCGTTTGGTATCGGTCGCTTCGATATAAAAATAAAGCTCATCGCCAGGCTCCATCTTTAAATCGCGCAAGTCTATCTTCTTACGAAGGTTTTGGTTTTTAGAATTCTTTTTAAAGGATGTATCAAAACCCAGTCTTTCTTCCCTGAATTTTACCGATTCTCCCGTACCCTTACTGACCGTAGCTACAATGGCAACCGCAGAAACCCCAAAATCATCATTTAACCCAGCAGAAAACTCCAACACTTGCGGACCATCATAATCAAAAGAACTAAACTGCGGCAGCCCCTCTACCCGAATAATCGGTGGTTCGTCTTTATAAACCTCCATAACATACAAATCGGATAAATGTTTGTTCTGAACCGAATCAGAAAATACGAAGGTGTAAAAATCGGAGTAGTCGGCCTTGACCGAGGCCGAATAAGTATCTCCATTTAAAACCATGGACAAAGAATCATCCCCCTTCTGAAGCAACACTTCTTTTACCGCTTGATCAAACCGAATTTTCCAATTAACCCTAGACCCCTCTAAAACCTCTATGTTCATTTTAGAAGTCACCAAAGTTGATTTATTGGTGTAATCGGGATATTGTACACTTACCTTTTGTTCTATAATTTTAGGAGCTGCAATGGTCGAAGCAACCGAATCTATCAATTGAAAATTGATCACCTCATCTTCTGGAACAGTATTGTTTGAAGAATTTGGCCCCACAAACCCTAAGGAGTACAAAAACACCCCCGCTACTGAACACCCCAATGCAAAAAGAAGCCACAGAACCAAATTATTCTTAAAACGCACCTCCCCTTTATGCGCCCCCAGTTCTTTACTTATTTTAGACTGTTGAATTTTGGCTAGCACACTCAGGTCTTTCTCGTCTTTAAGTACGAGTCCCGTACTATTTTGCATCTGTATGATATGTGCATCTACATAACTACACACATCTTCTAAAGACATACGCCAAGGTTTCACATATATAAAACCAATAACAAACAAGCCTAGCAAGACCACAAAAGCCATCCAAAGGTCAAAAAAGATAAAATAGGACAACACCGATACTCCGACACCAAACAAGAGTATTTCAGAGATTTTTATAACCCTCCACTTTGCCAAAAGTCGATATAGTATTTTTTTTGCCTCTGTCATTGTTTTTTGATTTTTGACAAAATTCTTTCGGACAATAAAAGCAGTGCCATAAACAACCACAGCCACGGAGAAACATCCATAGTACCCACACGAACCGATGATTTTTTCAAATTATTAAAAACAGGAGCAATCTCTTCTTCTGCCAAAACCCTAATATCGTAGGAATCCACCAAATTTTGGATACTATCATTTTTCAACAAGATACGAGCCAAATCCTTTACCAACCCCCTATCTATAGCCGATTCTATATTCAGCCTTTGTGTAAGCGAATACGAGTTGTTTCTTTCCGCCGGTACTATTAATTTACTAGCTAAAGAATCGGGACGAAAAAGTATTGTTGTAGAGGTTTGCAAATATGGATCCACCCCCAACCAAACCGAAAGGTCCATTTTAGAATCAAGAACGTCCGCACTTTCCCCTTTTCTGAAACTAACGATTTTTACTGGATGACCACCATATGTACCTACCGCTTTAAAAGCCGCTTCCATAAAGTGTTTTTCTCTCTCATAATCAGCATCGAAAAAGATTCCTACCTTAATAGTGTCTTTCTTCCAAACAGGAACATTAATGCTTCCTTTTTTCGAAGAAAAAAATAGACTATCACTATCCAGTCTTTTAATTTCTTCATCACTTTTAGAAATCTCCTGTTTACGGATATCCATTAGCCTATGATCGCTATTGACCTTAAGCAATTCCACAGAATCACTACCTACCCATGCTCCTACATATTCTTCTATGGCTTGCCCATCATTCAAGACCATCCAATTAATATGCTCTGAAACCGTAGGCCTTTTTCCTTTAACCCCTTTAATCAACCCTTTTGAGAATACCACAATACTATCTGACCCCAAAACGGGCATTTCTTGTGCCAACTTCCAATAATTCGATTCCTCATTACCACCCTCATAATCATAAATATCAGGAAAACCATTGGCCAATAATTTTACATGGGAAGATGGCAAAGAATCCAATAAAGACTTTATTTGTGCATTTTGAAGTAAAGAAGGCTCTATTAAGTAAGTTATAGGTGTATTTTCGGATGGCATCTTCCATTTTGGCCCAGCCATAGTCAATACCAAAAGAGCAAACAAAAGCAAACGAAGCGCCAACAACAAAATCTCATTGATCCTTATTTTTCTAGATTGCTTGGTAGCGTGTTCAGAAAGATATTTGACACTACCTACCTTGACCGTTTTTACATCGCCTTGGTTTAAAAAGTGAATTATTATCGGCAACAATAACGAAAATAAACCCCAGAGATATGTTGGATGTGCAAATGTCATATCAACTTAAACTTGCTCTTTTCTTTAAAAAAAACTGTAACGCCTCTTCTATGGGCCGGTCGAGCCTAAAGAGTTCATACCCGATATCTTTCGATAAAAAGGCCTCTTTAATCTCTTTTAGATTTCTTTGCATAGCCGCGAGGTATGCTCCCTTGGCATTTTTTGCATTCACTTTCACTTTCTTCCCGGTTTCCAAATCCTCAAAAACGATTGCCCCCTTATAATCGAACATTATTTCGTTTTTGCCTAAAACATGTAGCACACAAACTTCGTTTTTTGAAGTCTTTAAGCTTTGTACCCAATTGGTCAACTCAGCATTGTTCTCGTGCATATCGGTCACAAGAAACAATAGCTCTTTTTGGGTTCTTTGATGAATTTTGTCCAAATCGTTCTGATCGGAAGGCCATACGCCCCCTATCTTCATATGAACAAGTTCATGTAATAAACGATTGTAATGCTTTTTGTTCGAAGAAGGAAAAAGACTTTGCAAATTGACATTGTTCAATGCAAAAAGCCCTACCGAATCTCCCTGATTTTGCGATAAATAAGCGAGCGACGCTACCAATACACGTACATAATCGATTTTGCTCACCCCATCTTCCTCATGTAACATTGAAGCACTGGTATCTATAATAAACTTAACGGTGACATGGGTGTCTATATCGGACTCTTTAATATAGTACCTACCGGAGCGTGCCAACATTTTCCAATCCAACAGCCTCATATCATCCCCCGGCTGATACCCTCTGTATTGGCTAAATTCCAATCCGGACCCTACTCTTCTACTTTGGTGTGCCCCTGCCAAAAAGGTATCTACGACCACACGCGCAATCAATGCCAAACCAGACACGCTGTTAATTATTTGTGGTTGCAGTAATTGCCTATAGTCGTTTTTCAATGGATCAGCGCTTAATGTTCACTTTTATATTTTCAAGTAAGTTTTCAGTTACCTTATCTGAGGTTATACCCTCTGCCTCTGCCCTAAAATTGACTATAATTCGATGTCGCAACACGGGATAAGCCACTTTTTTTATATCCTCTAGGGTAACGGAAAAACGCCCTTCTTGCAAAGCCCTGGCCTTTGCCGTTAGTATCATCGCCTGTCCGGCCCGTGGCCCTGCACCCCAACTTACCCAATCTTTCACAAATTCATTTGTTGAAGTTTCCGGTCTGGTGGCCCTTACTATATTACTGACATACGCGATAAGGTCATCGCTAATGGGCACATCTCGCACCAACGATTGCAATTTGATGATCTCTTGGCCGCCAATTATCTTTTCAATTTTTGGCTTATTAGAACCGGTCGTACTTTTTAATATGTTAACTTCTTCGGTTGCGGAAGGGTAAGCTATTTTAATATAAAAAAGAAAACGGTCTTGTTGTGCTTCCGGCAAAGGAAAAGTACCGGATTGCTCAATGGGGTTTTGTGTCGCCAAAATAAAAAATGGCCTGTCCATCTTATACGTTTTACCCGAGTAGGTAACCTCAAACTCTTGCATCGCCTCTAAAAGTGCCGCCTGTGTCTTAGGTGGCGTTCTATTTATCTCATCGGCCAACACTATGTTGGCAAATATTGGCCCTTTATTAAATTTAAAATACTTATTGCCCGTAGTATGGTCTTCTTCCAATATCTCTGTACCCACAATGTCTGAAGGCATTAGATCGGGCGTAAATTGAATTCTATTAAACTTTAAGTCAATAGCCTGAGAAATTGTTTTTATCAATAAGGTTTTGGCCAAACCAGGTACACCTTCTAAAAGTGCATGGCCACCGGCCAAGAAAGTAATCAACAAATGCTCAATGGTCTCTTCTTGCCCTATGATCACTTTTGCTATTTCCTTTTTTAATAACGGTAGTTTATCCGTTAATGCTTTTATTTCCTTTTCGGCCGTTGCCAAATTATTATCCATTTTGTGTATTTAAGAAGTTAATGCGTACATCACAATATTTACCCCAAATCTTGTATTATCTATCTTATACCATCTTTTGTTCCTGAAATCGTAATCCCATTCGCAACCGTAATCCTTATTACTGTACAAAACACCGATTCTACCATTTACCTCAATAGCTTTCAGGTATTCATGTACCAAATCATCGCCCCAACCATTAAGTTCTTGTGAGGTAGTGGGGGGGCCATCTTCAAAATCGAAGAAAACAGAATACAATTCGTGATCGTTGGGTATTTTTTTAAGGGCTTCACCACCGAACAACTCTTCCATTTGCCTTTCAAACGACTTGGCAAAAAGACCGTCTATATCGTGGTTGCAATCATCTACAAAAACAAATCCACCGTTATCCACATATTTTTTAAAATTCTCTTTTTCCTTTTTGGAAAACTGCACCAGCTTATGGCCCGACAAATAACAAAAGGGACATTTAAAAATATCATCACTGGCCAACGGCACTATATTCTCTACAGTGTTCACTTGCAACGTGGTATACTCTACCAAAGAGTTCAGCAGATTGGAGGGCATTCGCTGATCTACATCCCAATCGCCGGATTCGTATTGAAGACGGGTAAAAAAAAAGGCATTGCTCAACAGTATACTATTCTAATTATATTAAAAGAAAAAACTGGTTACAACCATTTCAATTGCAACCAGTTTACACAACTATTCTTCCTTATACGGCATCGGACAAACTAGTGAATGTAAAGTCCCTGATTTTCATGTACGGTATTAGGTTACCATTGATCCTTACTTGCTTACCAAGGGTTTCCAAATTATTCAACATGATAATAGGACTTTCGTTAAAGCGGAAATTTTTAACCGGATGTTTAATTTTTCCGTTTTCAATATAGAAAGTTCCATCTCTTGTTAAACCTGTATAGAGCAATGTTTGGGGGTCTACCGAGCGTATATACCATAATCTGGTCACCAAAATTCCCTTTTTGGTACCCTTGATCAAATCTTCCAATGAAGCATCTCCACCGCCCATGATCAAGTTACTTGGAAAAGGAACTGGCTCTACTCCTTTTTGTTCTGCCCAATATCTACTGTATGCCAAATTTTTGACCACCCCGTTCTCTATCCATGTAGTTTTTTTAAGAGGTTGCCCTGCCCCGTTCCATGTTGCTGTCGGCACTTCGGGATGCAATGGATCAGACCAAATATTTACTCTCTCATCCAAAATTTTCTCTCCCATTTTTGTGCCACCGCCTTCTTTGGACATAAAGCTACGACCCTCATCCGCTGTACGTGCGTTCAAAGACCTACCCATGTTTCTAATAAGGTTTTCCGCGGCGGCAGGCTCTAAAATAACCGTATACTTACCCGGCTCTATCGCTTTTGCCTCTCTAGACATTACCGCTTTATCTATTGCTATTTTAGAAGCTTCGGCCGCATTAAATTTGGTAACGTCGTTATAATCGCGGGACACCCAACCAGATCCGGTACCATCATTGGTTCTCATGGTCACCGTAAAATCAACATTTGAAGACTTGTTATATGCAAACAAGCCTTTAGAGTTAAGCATGGCACTAAAACCATACGAATCATCTAAAAACCCTGCTGCGGTCACATCTTGTTTTGTAGCCGGCACAATACTGTCATTGGCCACAGACGCTCTGTATTCAGGTGTAATGTTGGCCGTCGCCTCCACGTAATTTATTGCCTTGTCATAGGTTTGTGGACCTAAGGGATCCATAAATTCCGGGTTTTCGGGCGATAGCTTTGCCAGCTCCTCTGCCCTTTTTACCACTTTTTCTAAAGAGGCATCGTCAAACTCGTCAATTGTTGCTGTTCCAGATTTTTTTCCAAAACTGGACTGTACCGCCAATGTTTGGTTTGATCTATGACCCGATGTGGAAACGGAGTTTCTCGCATAACGGATATTACCACTTTCACTACCGCTCAGATTTATTTCGCAGATGTCGGCTGTGGAAAAGCTCAGCGCTTTTTCCATTATTTTTCTAGCTTCTTCTTCTGTATATATTGCCATTTTCGAATTTTTTGAATTGCGTATCCTTTAAATGGAACGACCAGTATTAATTACGTTAATATCATTGAATCTTGAAGTAGCACTACCGTGTGATACCGCACTTACCTGAGAAGGTTGTCCCTTTCCATCAAAGAAGGAACCAAACAAACGATAGTCGCTCTCATCACATATTTTTACACAAGAATTCCAAAACTCTTGGGTATTGGACTGGTATGCCACATCATTCAACATACCTACGATCTCACCATTCTTTATCTCATAAAAAATAGTTCCACCGAATTGGAAGTTATAACGCTGCTGATCTATGGAGTATGATCCGCGACCTGCAATATATATGCCTTTTTCAACATCTTTGATCATCTCGGCTATGGAGTATTTCTCTTTACCCGCTTCTAACGATACGTTAGGCATACGCTGAAACTGAACGTCGTTCCAACTTTGTGCGTAACAACAGCCGTGTGATTCATTTTGCCCAAGAATATTCACTTGATCTCTAATTGCTTGATAATTTACCAAGGTTCCGTTCCTTACCAAGTCCCATTTCTTACATTTAACCCCTTCATCGTCATAACCTACCGCACCTAAACTACCCACTTGGGTCTTATCGGCCACTAAGTTAACGATCTCACTACCGTAGTTAAAGTTACCCGATTTCCATTTATCAAGGGTTGCAAAACTTGTTCCTGCATAATTAGCTTCATAGCCTAATACACGATCCAGTTCTAATGGGTGACCGACCGATTCGTGAATGGTAAGCCCTAAATGATTAGGTTCTAGCACCAAGTCATATTTACCTGGATCCACAGATTTTGCGGTTAACATCTCTTTTGCCTGTTTGGCCGCTTGCACGGCATCTTCGACTATATCATAACTTTTGCTGTAAAGGGTAATTCCGGCCGGACCTTCTTTTTTCTCAGAAGCAAGACCGTCCATATACTCATACCCCATTCCCATAGGAGCACTCATGGCCTGTCGTGTCTTAAACTTACCGGCACCCCTATCTACGGCCGTAACACTAAATGTTGGCCAGATACGATGCACGTCCTGATCTATATAGGAGCCGTCGGTAGAGGCAAAATATTTTTGCTCGTTTACCATAAACAGGGCAGAATTCACAAAATTGGCACCATTTTCCATTGCAGCTGCATTGGCACTCAACAACAAATCTACCTTCTCTGAAACCGGCACTTCTTTAAAGTCTTTTTTAATGGGGGTCTTCCAAGACACTTCACCGTATGCCGGAACAGGCGCGAGTTTCACCGGCTCTTTCTGAATTTTAGAGTTCGCTTTGGCTATTGCCACTGCTTGTTGCGTAGCTTTCTTAATTCCGTCTTCGGTAACACTATTGGTAGAAGCAAAGCCCCAAGTGCCATTGGCTATAACCCGTATACCTATACCAAAAGATTCGGTATTGACCACATTTTGCACTTTGTCTTCCCTTGTAAAGACATACTGGTTCAAATACCTTCCAATACGGGCATCCGCGTAGGTGGCCCCTAAAGATTTGGCCGTATTCAAGGCTACATCGGCCATTCGTTTTTTTACAACAACATCCATTCCTGGAGCTAACAGGGCTTCTGTCGCAATTGTATTCCCCATCATGCTGGCAGGCACCAACAACGATGCCGCACCCATTCCGGATAATTGTACAAAGTCTCTTCTTTTCATGTATTAGTATTTATATTTTGGTCAGTATTATCTAGCATTAAACACCTATACCAAGGTGATACACTAGACTTTAAAATTTATTAAATCACCTGTATCAAACAAAAAAATATGCTTGTCACATTTTACTTCTAATGCTTTTAAAAATACAGAATTATATACATACATCATATCGGTATTTAGATTTTATTAAGAAGATTTTATGATATTGATAATTTAGAAACAATTTTAATTCGTAAAAACTAAATAACTTCTTGATAAGAAGATATAACCTTCTATTTTTTAAACCAATAGAGCCATACACTTTAGCCTAAACACATCTATAGGAAACAAAAAAATATGCTTTTTTTAAATTTTAGTTGGTATATCTCAAATTTGAAATTATATTTGCAGCCGCTTACAGCGTATCTGGTACCTTAGCTCAGTTGGTAGAGCAACGGACTGAAAATCCGTGTGTCCCTGGTTCGATTCCTGGAGGTACCACAAAAAATCCTTACTTCACGGTAAGGATTTTTTTGTTTTACAGTATTCGCAAACACTATTGTTTAACTTATTACGTGTTTAAAAAGGACATCAATCCCAGATTCGTTCTATTTCACTTTCGGTAAAACCTTTTACTTCCAGTACCTCGTCCGACAAATTCTCTATGGTCAATTGGGTATATGGACCATTAGGAAAAATTTGATTGGTCATTACATATTGTCCTTTATTAAAAAACAGCTCTAAAGACGAGTGATCCAGTATCATGCGCACTTCTATATTACCATCTTTAAGGTTTGGAACATTCATCTCTTGCAGGCCGTCGCTAAATTTCTGACTAAAATCCGTAAGACCCGACTTAGAACGATCCAATAACACCTTTTTATTTTTAATATCCACTGCGACCTTTAAGCTATCACCCTGTTCATTACTAAAAATCCAATTGGCATTTTGCGCTCCCATATTGAATTTTATTTCCGACCTATTTCCAAATTGCAGGTCTAGCTGTTTTAGTTCATTTTTCTTTAGTACTACGAGAGGCTGTTCATAAGGCTTACCAACAATCTTATCAAAGTTTTCCAATGGATAATTGTACAGCTCCAATTGTCCATTATTTCTATGTAAAGATAATTTTCTGGGCAGGGTCATTGCACTTCTCCAAACTTTTGTGGGCGTATCGGCAGCATAATCCCAGTTGCTCATCCAACCAATAAAAATTCTATCATTGTTCGGCACATTGTTATAGGTTACCCCGGCATAATTGTCCCTACCCATATCTATCCATTTTGTCTCCTCTTGGTCTGTGGTAAAAGTAGTTCCATCAAACTCTCCAATAAAATATTGAGTGCCACTACCCCCATTTGGTGCACCTGGATTTATACTGATAAGCAATACCCATTTCTCCTCGTCACTTCCTTCTACTTTTAGTTTAAATAGATCTGGGCATTCCCAAACACCCCCATGGGCTCCTTTATCATGGCCAAATTCGCTTACTTTTTCCCACTTCTTCAAATCCTCTGATTCCCATATCTGCAAGTGGTCTCCGGCCACTAATAGCATGGTCCAATTCTTTTTGATATCGTTCCAAAAAACTTTTGGATCCCTAAAGTCCTTAATCCCCGTGTTTCCCACTACCGGGTTCCCCTCGTATACCGTCCAATTATCGCCATTATCCAAACTATACGCAATACCCTGTGTCTGAAAATTATCTTCACCCTTCTTGAGAAGGGTATCGTCATGATACGTAAAAATGGCCACCAAAGGCGGATTTTCTTTTGTTCCGAAACCAGAAGTGTTTTCAACATCCACAACCGCACTTCCAGAAAAAATATACCCGTGCCGGTCCGGATAAAGTGCTATAGGCTTATGTTGCCAATGTATCATATCTTCACTTACCGCATGCCCCCAATGCATTGGCCCCCAAACAATGTCCTCGGGGTAGTGTTGATAAAACAAATGATACTTTCCTTCATGGTATACCAACCCATTAGGGTCGTTCATCCATTTCTCTTTGGGCGAAAAATGAAACTGGGGCCTATATTCTTCTGTATAATAGACCATATCATTTTTCGTTATATCCGATGTTTTTTCTGGAGTCCTTTGCTTGCACCCCGCACTGGCCAACACAACAAAAACAATTATGCTTCTCACTATATATTTTAACATTTTATAACTTTTATCAAGGTTTTACATAAAGAGCTTCCTCTTTAAAAATACTACATTTACACTTATGTTTCGTTTTTCTTCACCCATTATCTGCTTTATTGCTATCGCAATACTATTTATACAACCCACAGAAGCACAACGCAGTATAGAAAAAAGCCTGAAAAAATGGAACAAAGAATCGGTACCTTATATCTATCCACAAAATTTGGAAATGAACGATGATTTAATATTATTGGACACCCGAAAAAAGGAAGAATTTGAAATAAGCCATTTAAAAGGAGCCATATGGGTAGGATATAAAAAATTTGACGAACAAACGATTCTCGACACCATTAAGAACAAAACAACACCGATCGTTGTTTACTGCTCTATAGGTGTGCGTTCAGAGAATATTGGAGAAAAACTTTTAAAACTTGGTTATACCAATGTAAAAAACCTTTTTGGTGGTATTTTTGAATGTAAAAATCAAGACCACAAGGTGTACAACCCAAAAGGTGTTGCCACCGATAGTGTACATGCCTTTAATAAGCATTGGGGAAAATTTTTAAAAAAAGGGATCAAAGTATATAAGGACCACTAATTATATACGACCAACAAGAGTATTGAATCTTTCAGAACAAACAACAAAATAAACTTCTTTTACCTTGGGAATATTACAGACCAATAAGACTGAAAAAGACGAAAAAACAATTGATTTTACCTTGGCAAGCTCTAAAAACCTATTGCTCATCTTTACCCGTAACCCCGAATTGGGCAAGGGAAAAAGACGTTTGGCGGCAACAGTCGGTGATGAATGTGCCCTAAACATCTATAAATTTCTGTTAGAACATACGGTCGATATTACATCAAAACTCTATGCCGAGAAAACAGTCTATTACTCAGAAGAGATTTGGAAAGACGATATATGGAAAAACACCATATACGACAAAAAGGTACAACAGGGCAAAGACCTGGGCCAACGAATGGCCAATGCTTTTAAAGATGGTTTTGAAAGAGGATTTGAAAAAATTATTATTATTGGCAGTGACATGTACGACCTAGATCAAGAAGATCTAGAAAATGCTTTTAAGCATCTTGCACAAAACGATTTTGTAATAGGCCCGGCAGAAGACGGCGGTTATTATTTACTTGGAATGAAAAAATTAATGCCCGAACTTTTTGAAAACAAAAATTGGGGCACCGCCAGTGTTTTAAAAGATACCCTTGCCGACCTAAAAGACGAAAAAACAAAGTTATTGGAAATTAGAAACGATATAGATCATTATGAGGATATCAAAGACGTACCCGTTTTTGCTCCTTTTTTAAAACATATAACAAAATGATAAAAGAACAACTTGAAGAATCAGTAGCATATTTAGTATCGAAAGGATTTGACAAACCTGAAATAGGCATTGTACTTGGTACCGGCCTTGGTAGATTGGTAGACGAAATTAAAAACCCCATAGATGCACATTACAACCATATTCCTTTCTTTCCATTGGCCACGGTAGAATTTCACACCGGCAAATTGGTCTTTGGTACCATAGAGGACAAAAAGGTGGTGGTAATGCAGGGGCGTTTTCATTTGTACGAAGGATACGATTTTCTTGATATCACCTACCCCATTAGGGTAATGCACATGCTGGGCATCACCAAATTATTCATATCCAACGCCGCAGGAGCAATCAATACCAATTTTAAAAAAGGCGATATGATGTTGATAGAGGACCATATTAACCTTCAAGGGGGGTCACCATTGGCATTTAAAAACGTCTCCGAATTCGGCGAACGGTTTGTGGATATGTCAGAACCTTATGACCAAAACATGAGGAACAAACTCATCGAGATAGCTAAAGACAACGGTATTTCATTGAAATCGGGAATCTATGCTTCTGTAGTAGGGCCACAGCTAGAAACAAAGGCAGAATATCGTATGTTAAAGATATTAGGCGCAGATGCAGTAGGCATGAGCACTGTACCCGAAGTGATTGTGGCAAACCACCTGAACCTTCCCATGATAGCGGTATCCGTTTTAACTGACGAATGTGACCCGGCCAATCTTAAACCGGTAGATATTAACGAAATTATCTCAATTGCAGAGAAAACAGAACCAAAAATGGTAAAATTGTTCAAAGAATTGATAAAACAAATCTAAAAACATCATTCTTTACAAGCGTTTGACCAAGTAGTTTTTCAATGGCCGGCATTAGCATTATTATCCCCGTATTAAATGAAGAAGCTTACATTGAAAAGCTACTTACAACCATCTCTGAACATTCAACATCAAACCAAATAAAAGAAATATTGGTAGTGGATGGCGGTAGTACCGACAACACCTTGTACATTGCCCAAAAGTTTGGTGTCGAAACAATATCCTGCGGGTCAGGTAGGGCCAAACAAATGAATATGGGAGCCCAAAAAGCTACGGGTGAAATTCTTTATTTTTTACATGTTGACAGTCTTCCCCCTATGGGTTTTGACCAAAAGATCGTTCAATCATACAATGAAGGGTATAAAACAGGATGCTTCCGACTAAAATTTGATACCCAAAGCTATTTTTTGGGATTCTTTGCCTGGTTTACAAAGATCAACCAACCTATATGCCGTGGCGGAGACCAATCATTATTCATATCAAAAGAACTCTTTATACAACTAAAGGGATTTAATGAGGACTATATAATTTATGAGGACAATGAGTTTATTCGACGTATTTATAAGGCAACCTCTTTTAAGGTTATAGACGATTTCATCGAAACTTCCACTAGAAGATATAAAAAACACGGAAACGTACGGTTACAGTATCATTTTGCAATGATACACCTAAAGCATTATTTGGGCAGTGGACCACAAACCTTGCTCAATTATTACAAAAAGCACATTGCACTTTAAGCTACCGCTCCTCATAATCCAGGATTAAACCTTCAGAAATCCATTTTGCCAAAGCCTGCCTATTGTCCGGCTCCAAAATTCTACGTTGATCTTTCTTGTTCTGTATGTTTCCTATTTCTATAAAGGCCATGGCAGGGTGCGTTTTTTTAACCAAGTATAAAGATGTGCGATCTTCAAAAGTACCCGAATAAGTACGGTTGGGCTGATACTTTTTATATTTGGTCTGAAAGGTCTTGTGAATATTCTCGGCCAATCGTTTTCCATTTTTACTTTTTTCATGATGGTAGAAAAACACATCTATATTTTGCCCCTTGCTTCTACTATCTACATGGGTTACGATCAACCGCTGGTAGGCTCCCTTGTTCTTTTTATAGAGATTATTTACAATATCGACCCTTTGCCTAAGTCTGGCCAGTTGGTTTAACGGAATGGTCTTGTCGGGGTAAGCGACCTCATCGTTATCTATCTCCAAGATTCTTTCTTCACGAATACCATCATCTTCATCCCTTATAATGATGTACACCTTAGCTCCATGGGCCAACAATTCTTTTGCCAAACGCAATGTTATATCATAGGCGTACTCATCTTCTGCAATGGGTTTACCTTTATATACCGCCATAGCACCGGGATCGGGACCTCCATGACCCGAAACCAGATAATAAACGGCTCCTTTTAATCGTTCGCTTTTTGGCAAGACTATCTTGTGGTCCTCACCAAAAATATCATAGGCCTTACCTTCTATTTTCTTTACTTTCTTGGATTGTTCTTGCAACGAACTTTCAATAGGCACGTTAGCCAATGCCACTTTCGGAATCGCATAGGTTTGCCCTTCATAAAGATGAACGCTATCTCTAAGATTATCTATATTAACACTTACAAACTCATCATAATATTCGTAAGGGTCCACCCCATGCTTTCTTAACAACGATAAAATACCGTCGCCCTTTTCTGCGGTTATCGTTGCCAAAGTATCTTGAGAGCACACCACATGGATCTGCCCTAAACATAAAAAACAAGTAATTATAAGTTTATACATCACAAAAAATTGAAAACAAAGTTCATGCCGAACAAAAAAGCTAAAAATATATTATTTTTCAAAAGTCAAATTCGCATGGTCTTGCAGAATACCATCCTTTAAAATATTTACCAACAACTTCTTATCTGTCTTTACCTTGATTCCTTTTTCAGACGGATCAGATGTTTCCTTAAAGTCCAAGGTTATGACCGGGGGCAGTACATTCTTCGCAAAGAAAACACGCACCCCATCATCAAATGAAGAAATACCGTCTTTAGCGGCCGTACTTTTTAGAGCATTCTTTCTTATCACCTTTTGAAGGTTCTTTGCGAGTTTCTCGCCTTGTTGGCTTTCATTAAAATAGTGGACCGAAACGGTCATGTTCTTTTCATTTTCAAGCTGGTCCTCGAACAACAATAGCCGTTGGTAACTACCATTATGTTTTATATACTTTTTATTTACAATGCTGGAATACTCCCCATAAATGGTTTTTTTTCCCGTCAGACCATTACTATCTCTTTCAATATTCTCTTCCAAAGAATCGCTCTGTAACACATACACTCTTGCCCCTCTCTCTAACAGATCCTTAGAGAGATGCTGCACCATATCGCCAAAGTTATTCTTATCCTTTCCATAACCTGAGTTTACCAGATAATACACGGTGTTTTTTAAGCTACTATCCTTAGCTTTCATCAACATCAATCTGTTTTTATCGAATATTGGCTCTTCTTGCAAAGTACCTACCGATATTTTTATGCCCATATTTTTGAACGAGTCGGGGGCCAAGGGCAAAATGTATTTTTTTCCGATAATCAATTCACTACCGTTTTTAATATTGCCTTCGTTCAGCAACAAGAACTTTTCGTAATATTTTACGGGATCCATGCCCGATTTTCTCAGTATCGAAAAAATACCGTCTCCCTTTTCCGCAACAATAGTGTCGTTTGAATATTGGGCAGAAATGGAGCTTAAAACAAAGAAAAAAACCAAAAAAGGGTAGCGAATTACGTTAATGTACATAGTATAGTGTTCCTTATACAAATATTACCAAAAATTATATCGGCGACAAAAAAGAAATCGCACTTTACATAAATGACACCGAGCAGATACGACGCAAAGAGACCCTTTAGTTCATGTAAGAACCGTAATGCTCCTGTATTACTTGTTGGGCCGGTTTGTTCTGCGGTGTAAACCTATTATCGGAAGCTCCCCCAGATTTTTCGTGTTTTATGAACCATTTCCATACATAACCGCCAGCAAACCAATCTTCTCCCCAAAACTCTTCAAAAATCGCTCTTTTAGCATTGGTCTGCCCCTCTAGGTTAACCCCCTCCTCGGTGCGATCTACAAGCCAAGGTTTTTTTGCCGTATAATCCATACTACGGTATCCATATTCGGTAAACAAAATAGGCCTTTCATTCGCTTTCGAAATTTCCGCTATCTTATTCTTCCATGGTTGCCAACCTTCTTTTAGCTCGTTAACAGAAGGTGTTTTAGATTCTGATAAAGGAAAATAGGCATCGATACCTATATAGTCCAATTCTTTCCAAAACGGTGTTTTGCCAAACTCGTCCCAGTTAGAGGCATAGGTCAATTTTCCGTTATATATTTTTCGAATCTTCTTAATTAAAGATTGCCAATATTCAGGTCTGTTGGCAATAAAGGTTTCCAACTCGGTGCCAATACAAAAAATTGGCGCTTCTGTTTCTTCCGCAAGTTCAGCATAGCTTATTATGAATTTTTCATACGAAGATTCCAATAGCTTCCAACTTTCTTCTGATTCTATTTTTATGGCTCCTGTAAATTGACCGTGACCGATCCATATTTGGGGTTTTACCATCACCTTTATGCCATTTTTACGAAGCATTTCTATATACTGTTTGGCTCCTTTTCTAGTCTCACCAAACCACTGGCGCTCTGTATCGAAAATAATTTTTGGAGAATTGACATCCCTGATAAAACCAAAGGGCATGACCGCAGCACTATTGGCATTTATTTTTAAAAGCTCATCCACATGCGACTGCGCCACTTCTTCCCTAGATGCCACAAAACTTACTCCGTTTATTTTTTTCTGGGCCTTTCCCGAGCAACAAAATTGCATGCAGCACAAAAAAAGAAGTCCTAATCTTTTCATAGTTGAACATTATGACTTCTAAAATAGTTTTTTTTAGAATGGCTTTTCACCCCATTGTAGCGAATACTATGTTAAACTTACCACAAAACAAAAAGGGTCAATGTTTATCGTTAAGGCTCCAATCGTATGGGTAATAAGACAATATTGCTTTTTCTGGCAGCTTTTCTTTCCTATACCGATTTATAAAATCTTTTAAAGAAAGGTCGTTTTTAACAAAATCACCATGGTACCATTCAAAAATCTGCGACACTTCTACTTTATTCTTATCTACTTTTATAAAATTAGGATCGTTAAGCGCCTTTACCGTTTGCTCTTGCAGTTGTTCTTTTAACAATAATGGCCTGTATGCCCCATCCTTTATCGACGGGCAACCTAACCCGGCACATACGAGTACAAAATGAAACCTTGGTTCGTTCGGAAAATTTGCCCTAAGCAGCTTGTTTTCAATATCGTTTAAGGTAAGGTCTATACCTTCTGCCCTAAATGTTTTCTTATCAAAAAAGTCTGGAACGTCCAATGGGGAGCCTATGGGGTAATTTTCTATAACACCCTTAATGACCAAGAGATTATAAGTATTGATCCAAAAAGCCTGATAATTTGAGCTATCCGATTTAGAGACAGAAATTGTCCGGGCCATTTGCAATGCATCCCATAACCCCTTTGGGTCTTTTTTAATGTCGGCATATTTGACCCTACCATTCTCCACATGGGTATTCAAGAATTTATCCGTATGGTCTATATAGTTCGATAGTTCTTGTCCACTGACAACAAAACCGATCATAAACGCACAAACACTGCCCCATAAAAATTTCTTCATCATATCAAGTTAAGAAACAACCATTTTAATTCTGAGTCGCAAATAACCTTGCAAACCTACGCTATGAATAAAAATTTAACCCCTCTATATTTAAATTCATTCTAAATAACCCTTCATTGTTAAGTAATTACCTTTATCATCGACACATCATGTAATAAAACTAACCTATGGAGCATGTTCTCATAATCGGAAATGGTATATCTGGTATCACTTTGGCTAGACACATCAGAAAATTATCCGATAAACAAATTACGGTAGTATCCTCGGAAACCGATTATTTTTTCTCACGTACGGCCCTCATGTATGTCTACATGGGCCACATGAAATTTGAACATACCCAACCTTACGAAAACTGGTTTTGGAAAAAAAACAGGATCGATCTAGTAAAGGGGTATGTGCAAAAGGTACATACTTCGGATAAAAAGGTGGAGCTATCCAACGGAGCGTTCATTACCTATGATAAATTAGTGATCGCAACAGGATCTAAACCCAATAAATTTGGTTGGCCCGGTCAAGACCTAAAAGGGGTGCAAGGTCTATATTCCAAACAAGACCTCGATAATTTAGAGAAATACGCCCCTAACAAAAAACAATGCAAAAGAGCGGTTATCGTTGGCGGGGGCCTCATCGGCATAGAAATGGCCGAAATGTTGAGAAGCCGAGAAATTCCTGTTACTTTTTTAGTACGGGAAACAAGTTTTTGGAACGGTGTTTTACCCGCTGGTGAATCACAAATGATCAACGAACATATCGCCGAACACCATATAGACCTTCGCCTAAACACCAATTTAAAAGAAATATTAGCAGATGAAAATGGGCAGGCCAAAGCCGTTGTTACCGATAAGGGAGATACTATACCATGTAGTTTAGTAGGGTTGACCGCGGGTGTAACCCCAAATATTGACTTTCTAAAAGATTCGAAAATTGAGATAGGCAGAGGCGTCAAGGTCAATAGATTTTTAGAAACCAATATCTCCGATGTATACGCCATTGGCGATTGTGCGGAACAACACGAGGCAATAGGCAATCGTAGACCCATAGAAGCAGTATGGTATACCGGCAGAATGATGGGAGAGACCTTGGCACAGACCATTTGCGGAAACCCAATGGAGTATAGACCAGGCCATTGGTTCAACTCTGCAAAGTTTCTCGATATTGAATATCAAACCTATGGCTGGGTCTTTAGTGAACGTAACAAAAAAGACCATGAAGAACATTTTCATTGGCGTCACCCAAAAGAAAATATCTGCATTACCGTAGCCTATCACAAAGACACCAAAAAGTTTCTTGGCATCAATACCTTCGGTATTCGCATGCGACATATCATGTTTGATCGTTGGCTAACGGAAGAACGAGACATAGATTATGTAATGCAACATCTAAAAGATGCCAATTTTGACCCAGAATTTTATTCACATTACGAAGAACAGATCATTTTAAAATACAACTCGGTTATGCACACCAGCTTATCCGTAAAGAAAAAAAGTTGGAAACGAATTTTTAGCAAAGCTTAACCAAACACGAAATGAAAGCAATTAAGAATATAGGACTGGTTATCTTTTTAGTAGGACTGGCCACTTTTACGGTACTACCGATTATAGGTACTTACAGGTTAGACCAAAACACCTTTGAAGAAATCATTAAGGACAAAAACATTAAAAGCGATGTTTTTATCCAGTCTATAAACCAAAATGTGATAGGTAAAGAATTCAATGGCATGTTGAATTTATCTCCAGCTATTACCACTGCCTTGGAAGATGCCAATACACAGCATCGAAAGAACAAGGAATATAAAAAAGTAATCTATACCAGTGGTCATGATATGGCCGCCTTGGTAGGAAAGAAATCAGGAACAGGCTTTATAACCGAAAACAAAGGTCTTATGTGGTTTTTTACCTTTGGCCTAGGTATTATTGGAGCATTAATGTTTATTCTGCCCAATATTATACTCTTGGGCAAAAAAGGAATCAAGAATGATGGCATCTACCACCAGAGTGCCACAAACAGAGGATGGATCGCTTGGATGGTATTCATATTTCTGGTTTCGTTTTATTTGGTACTGTATTTTCGTCCGGAATATGCCGTAAACTGGACATTTTTAGTTGACCCAATTAGTGAAAGTCTCAGCGGCAACCCTGCCGGCCATTGGTTTGTATATGGCTTCATGTATTGTGTAGTGATGACCGTTATGGCCGTACGCATGTATATTAAATACCGTCATAACGTTTACCAAATGGTACGTACCACATCTGTACTGTTCTTTCAAATCGTTTTTGCTTTCTTGATACCAGAAATCATGGTGCGCTTACAGATGCCATACTACGATTTTAAGAACGCATTTCCCTTAGACTACGATTTCTTTTTTCAATGGAATTTAAAATCATTGCTCAATAGTGGTGGAATAGGATTATTTATTCTAGTATGGGGTATTGTACTGACCTTGGTTATTGTACCGGTCATGGTCTACTTCTTTGGAAAAAGATGGTATTGCTCTTGGGTCTGTGGTTGTGGAGGACTGGCAGAAACATTGGGTGACCCCTACCGCCAACATTCAAGCAAATCATTATTTTCTTGGAAAGTAGAACGTTGGTTAATACACGGGGTCTTGCTTTTTGCCCTGATCATGACAGGTATGACCCTATATAGTTTCTTCGCCGAATCTGGCACTGTATTGGGCATTAAGACCCAAAGTGTTCAAAATGCGTATAGTTTATTGATCGGCGCCATCTTTGCCGGGGTTATCGGAACCGGGTTCTACCCTATTTTCGGTAATCGCGTGTGGTGTAGGTTCGGGTGTCCGCTAGCTGCATATCTGGGCTTTGTACAACGTTTTAAATCGCGCTTTAGAATAACCACCAATGGTGGACAATGTATTTCTTGCGGCAACTGTTCTACCTATTGCGAGCAAGGTATTGATGTACGTGCGTATGCACAAAAAGGAGAGAACATAATACGATCTAGTTGTGTGGGTTGCGGCATTTGTTCAGCGGTATGCCCAAGAGGAGTTCTTAAACTAGAGAACGGCCCTGAGAAAGGAAGAATAAACCCCACCGAGGTATTACTAGGAAACGATGTGGACCTTATGCAATTGGTGAACAAAAAATAGATTGTTTTACAAACAGAGACAGGTTCTCATTTAAATTCATAAACTTTGTCCACGATTTTACTATGGGTACCCTCATGGTAAAAAGATATTACCCTTAGTAGTATTATGGTAAATATTAAAGTTATTATTCCCGCTTTTAACGAGGCAGATTCTATTGCCAGCGTCATAAACGAACTTCCTAAAACGGTTTCGGAGACCATTGTCGTAAACAATAATTCTTCTGATGAAACGGTAAAAAATGCCGAATCGGCAGGTGCAACCGTATTGACAGAGAAAAGAAAAGGGTATGGCTATGCCTGCCTTTGCGGAATGGATTATGTTGCCAAACAGTCTAAAAAACCAGATATTATCGTATTTATCGACGGTGACTATTCCGATTATCCGGAAGAATTAGACAAAATAGTGGCCCCCATTATAGAAAATGACCTTGATTTTGTGGTTGGGGCCAGAAAAAAAAGTTTGAGAGAAGAAGGATCCATGACCCCACAACAAGTTTTTGGCAACTGGTTGGCCACTTTTCTAATGCAATTGTTTTTTAGGGCAAAATTTACGGATTTAGGACCTTTTAGAGCCATAAAATATGAAAAGCTCAAAGAATTGGAAATGGAAGACAAAACTTATGGGTGGACAGTAGAAATGCAATTGAAAATTTTACGAAAAAAAATGACATATACCGAAGTACCAGTACGTTACAAAAAAAGAATTGGAGTCTCTAAAGTGTCTGGTACAGTAAAAGGTAGTATCTTTGCTGGCATCAAAATATTGGGTTGGATCTTTAAATACAGTATAAAATAATATGACATTAATAATATCTTACATCATTATTGCCATTTACAGTATTTCCCTATTGTTGATTTTCTTTTACAGTTTGGCCCAATTGAATCTATTGATCAATTACCTAAGCCAAAAGAGAAAAAACCAAACTGCTCCAAAATTCAATTTATTGGACCCAAAGGAGATTCCGTTCGTTACCATTCAGCTACCTGTATACAACGAAGAATATGTAATGGAACGTCTTTTGGACAATATTGCCAAAATAGAATACCCTAAAAGTAAACTGGAAATCCAAGTTTTGGACGATTCTACGGATGATTCAGTAGCATTGACGGCAAAACGTATCGCCGAACTTCAGAAAACCGGTTTAGACATACAACATATTAGAAGAACGGACAGAACCGGCTTTAAGGCAGGAGCTTTAAAAGAAGGCCTCAAAATAGCCAAAGGGGAGTTTATCGCTATTTTTGATGCGGATTTTATGCCTGCATCGGACTGGTTGAAAAAAACGGTTATCTATTTTAAAGACGAAGAGATCGGTGTGGTCCAAACCCGTTGGGGACACCTAAACCGTGATTATTCTACCCTTACCAAAATACAGGCCTTTGCCTTGGATGCCCACTTTACCCTAGAACAGGTGGGTAGAAACAGTAAAGGACATTTTATCAACTTTAACGGTACAGCAGGTATCTGGCGTAAAGAATGTATTATAGACGCAGGTAACTGGGAAGGCGATACATTGACCGAAGATTTGGACCTTAGCTACAGGGCCCAATTAAAAAATTGGAAGTTTAAGTACCTAGAAGATGTAGAAACGCCTGCAGAACTACCTGTTGTAATTAGTGCTGCTCGCTCACAACAATTTAGATGGAACAAAGGAGGGGCCGAAAACTTTAGAAAAACCGTTTGGAGCGTTATTACCGCAAAGAACATTCCGTTTAGAACAAAATTTCATGGCGTAATGCACTTGTTGAACAGTTCTATGTTCCTATGTGTGTTCTTGGTTGCACTACTAAGTATCCCATCGTTATACATAAAGAATACATATGGCCACTTAGACTGGGTCTTTTCTTTACTGAGCCTCTTTACGATCAGTACTGTTATTCTTTTCATTTGTTACTGGTTTACCTATAAGAGCATTCAAGGCAGTAGCTTTGATAATTTTGTAGACTACATAAAACTCTTTTTTACCTTCTTCTCAGTGGCCCTAGGATTTTCATTACATAATTCTATTGCCGTACTGGAAGGACATATGGGAAAAAGAAGTGAGTTTGTGCGTACCCCAAAATTCAACATCAACAATTTGACCGAAAGTTGGAAAGGAAACAAATACCTAGCAAAGAAACTGTCACCGAACATGATACTTGAATTTGCATTAATGCTGTATTTCTTATTTGGTATGTACAGTGCCGTACCCTTAAACGATTTTGGATTGTTCCCATTTCACTTTATGTTGTTCTTGGGCTTTAGTTTCGTTTTCTTTAAATCGTTAACCTCTAGGGCATAAACGATCTTTACAAAAGATAAAAAAAACGGATGGCAATGATGTCATCCGTTTTTCTTTTAATCTATATGGCCCGCTTAACTTTCAATAACCTCGGGCGAGCCTAAGGAAAAGTGTACCCTCTTTAAGACCAATAAAAACACACCTTCAAATCAATACCGTAAAAAATCGCTTAAATTCGTACGTTCTTATATGTAAATCAAAAAATGTCGACAAGACTAACAACGTACTTTAAACTACATAAGTTTTCCATACTGTTTGTATTCTTCTCGCTAGTGTTCTATTACACGCTGGCATACCAACTGGAGCGTATAGATTTTATAAAACTACTGACCCTATTTCTTGCCCTTTTCTTCTTTTACCTAAAATTGATTCAGTTCGAAAAATGGAATTATAGGTTTCTCTTGGCTGCGGGCATTTTAGCCAGAGTGGTTTTCTTGCCTATGGAACCTCACCTGTCACAAGATTTTTATCGTTTTATTTGGGACGGTGAGCTGGTAAGTAATTTCATGAACCCTTATGTAGAAGTCCCTAATATATTGATCAAACAACCTGACCTTATAATAGCCAATGCCCAAGAGCTATATATGGGCATGGGCGATCTAAGTGCCAGACATTATAGCAACTACCCGCCCTTGAATCAATTACTTTTTGCGCTTGCCGCCCTGTTGGGAGGTAAAACGGTTTTAGGTTCCATTATTGCCATGAGAAGTATTATAATACTCGCAGATATCGGGATTTTCTATTTTGGAAGAAAGCTCTTAAAAAAACTAAACTGCTCACCCCATCTTATTTTCTGGTACTTTCTTAACCCCTTGGTTATAGTAGAGCTAACAGGCAACCTTCATTTTGAAGGGGCCATGTTGTTCTTTTTTGTGTGGTCCATGTATTTATTATCCATAAAAAAATGGCAATGGGCCGCCGTAGTATTTGGCTGCTCCATTTCTATCAAGTTGGTGCCTTTGTTGTTTTTACCCCTCTTTCTAAACTACTTGGGAGTTAAAAGAAGTATTCTTTTTTATATAATAGTATTAAGCACCCTTATATTATCTTTTGCCCCATTTTATACTTTCGAATTTGTTTCAAACTATTCACAGACCCTCAGTTTATGGTTTTCTAATTTTGAATTCAACGCAGGCATCTACAACCTCATAAAGCAAATAGCGGTTCATTTTGACCAAAAACCTTGGGAATTCATTAAAACCTATGGTAAAATAACACCCCTCATTACCGTTTCTGTGGTATTATTACTAACCTTTTTTGGCAAAAACAGGAACCTTTTAGGATTAATGACCTCTATGATGTGGGCCCTAACCATCTATTACCTGATTTCCACTACGGTTCACCCATGGTATATAGTTTTCTTGGTTTTGCTAGCTTCTTTTACCTCGTATAGATACGCACTCATATGGTCGGCGGCCATTATTTTAAGTTACTTTGCTTATTCTCAAGTAGATTTTAAAGAGAATCTCTTACTACTAGCAATTGAATATATTTCAGTATTAGGTTTTATCTGTTACGAATTTTTTGCACATCCTAACAAAAAATGAAGTTTTTGTAAAAAAAATTCCATCCATTAGGTGGGCTCAATATAATTTGTACTTTTACTCCATAATGAACGAACAAAACTACATATCAACTACTATGGGCATTTCTGCTCCCGTACGTCGTCCGTTCGCACTTCGCCGCCGTCGCCCGTAAGGGTAGGGTATATTTTATGGAATTAGGTGAGTCCATTTCCGCACAAGCAAAATCAATTATTTCTTTATTTTCTTAAAATCTAAATAGCAATGAAGCTAGTTGTTGCTAACGAATCACATTATAAATACGCACAAATTATTTGTGATACCATTGGGGAGTCTGCAAAAGTTCGTGGAACAGGCATTGCCAAGCGTACCCCTGAATATATTCAGAAAAAACTATCTAACGGTAATGCAATCATTGCCTTGGACGGGGACACCTTTGCCGGCTTTTGCTACATAGAAGTTTGGGGACATGAAAAATTCGTAGCCAATTCGGGCTTAATAGTACATCCAAATTATAGAGGACAGGGCTTGGCAAAAAAAATCAAAAAAAGAATTTTTGAACTTAGTAAAGAAAAATTTCCAGGCGCCAAAATATTCGGTATTACCACCGGTCTGCCCGTAATGAAAATTAATTACGAACTAGGTTACCAACCCGTTACTTTTTCTGAACTTACAGATGACCCAGAGTTTTGGAAAGGCTGCCAAACCTGTAAAAATTTCGATATCCTAACTAGAACGGAACGTAAAATGTGCCTTTGTACCGGTATGTTACATGACCCCGAGAGAGAGAAAAAGGAAAAAAAGAGTATTGACAAGAAGTCGTTTAGAAGATTGAAAAGCATTAAAGAATCTTTGTTTTTAAAAAAGAAAAAATAGAAAAATCATCATTCTAAAGGGTAGAACAACTCGCCCTATAAACAATATTCCGATAAGGAAAACAAAATAACAACATCATGAAATTAGTATTAGCATACAGTGGAGGATTGGACACCTCATATTGCGCCAAATATTTATCAAAAGAAAAAGGATTTGAAGTACATGCGGTAAGTGTAAATACAGGTGGTTTTTCTCCAGAAGAAATTAAGACCATCGAAGAAAAAGCACTAGAATTAGGAGCTTCCTCATACACGTCTATAGATGCTGTACAGACTTTTTACGACAAGGTGGTAAAATACCTGATTTTTGGAAATGTACTAAAAAACAACACCTACCCCCTTTCGGTGAGTGCCGAAAGAATCGTACAGGCCATTGAAATCGTAAACTACGCGAAAAAGATTGGCGCTAAATACATTGCTCATGGTAGTACCGGAGCAGGAAACGACCAAGTGCGGTTCGATATGATCTTTCAAATCATAGCTCCAGAAATAGAAATAATAACTCCCATAAGGGACAACAAACTCGCAAGGGAAACAGAAATAGAATACCTAAAACAGAACGGTATAGAATACTCTTGGGAAAAAGCAAAATACTCCATTAACAGGGGACTTTGGGGAACATCCGTTGGTGGTGATGAAACACTGACTTCCGACAAAGCGTTACCGGACAGTGCCTACCCGAGCCAGTTAGAAGAAAAAAATCCAACAGATGTAAAGCTTACTTTTAACAAAGGAGAGTTGATTGCCATAGACGGTATAAAAGATACGCCGGTGAACAATATTGAAAAATTGGAAGCCATCGCTTCTAAATATGCCATAGGTAGAGATATTCACGTAGGCGACACCATTATCGGAATAAAGGGCCGGGTCGGTTTTGAAGCCTCTGCAGCACTCATCATTATAAAAGCGCACCATTTGTTAGAAAAACACACTTTGACCAAATGGCAACAGTTCCAAAAAGAACAACAGGCAAATTTCTATGGTATGCTTTTACACGAAGGCAATTATCTAGATGCCGTGATGAGAAATATAGAAGCATTTTTGACCGATACCCAAAAAACTGTTTCCGGTGATGTATTCGTTACCCTGTACCCATTCCAGTTTAGGTTGAACGGCATATCGTCTCCACATGATTTAATGAACGCAGCCTTCGGAAGTTACGGCGAAATGAACAAAGGCTGGACGGCCGATGAAGCTAAAGGTTTTATAAAAATACAGTCCAATGCGGGTAAAATATATAACCACGTAAACAATAGTGATGATTAAAGCAGGAATTATCGGAGGTTCTGGATATACCGGGGGAGAACTTATCAGAATTCTTTTGAACCACCCTGGTATGGAAATCGATTTTGTGTATTCCACCACTAGGGCCGGCAAGCCCTTGTCCTCTGCACACCCTGACCTATTGGGCATTACCGACCTACAGTTTACGGGCGAGGTACATTTAAATGTGGACATTGTTTTTTTATGTCTGGGACATGGCAACTCCTCTAAATTCTTAAAAGAACATGATTTTTCATCGAACACTAAAATTATAGACCTCAGCAATGATTTTAGACTACAGGCCGATGCTAATTTCAACGGTAAAGAATTTGTTTATGGATTGCCCGAACTTAATAGACCACAAATTGAAAATGCCGAATTTATAGCTAACCCGGGTTGTTTTGCCACTGCCATACAATTGGCACTGTTACCATTGGCCAAAGCGGGTCAACTTAATTCGGCCGTACATATCAACGCTGTCACCGGAAGTACCGGGGCCGGTGTCAGTCCGTCCGCTACCTCTCATTTTAGTTGGAGAAACAACAATGTAAGCTGGTATAAACCATTTACCCATCAACATTTATGGGAGATAAACGAGAGCTTACACACATTACAACCAGATACGGGAGAACTCTTTTTTCTTCCTAACAGGGGAAATTTTACTAGAGGTATTTTAGCCACGGCCTATACCAATTTTGAAGGCAGTTTAGAAAATGCACAAAAATTGTACAACGATTTTTATGCCGACGCCCTTTTTACACATATTACCCAAGACCCTATTAATTTAAAACAAGTGGTAAACACCAACCAGTGTCATGTTCATTTACACAAACACGAGGATACTCTTTTAATAACATCCGTGATCGATAATTTATTAAAGGGTGCGTCTGGACAAGCAGTACAAAACATGAATTTGATTTTTGGTTTCGAAGAAGATCTTGGGTTAAATCTAAAGGCAAGTGTATTTTAATAAATGACCATTATTAACCAATAATATAAAAAATGAAAATCGCAATAATAGGAGCTGGTAATTTAGGGCTTTCCATTGCCAAAGGTATTTTAAATACCGATGGGGCCAAAAACATGTACCTTACCAAAAGAAATACAGAAGCTATCTCCGAGTTCGGAAAATATGGCAATGTTACCATTACTTCCGACAATCGTGAAGCAGTCTCCAACTCAGACATTCTAATCTTTGCGGTACAACCAGGCCATTTTGCGAAAATTTTAGAGGATGTTAAAGACTTGCTGACTGACAACCATGTGATTATTTCGACCATTACAGGATTTGAGATTTATAAAATCGAAGACATCATAGGGGCCAACAACTATATTATTAGAAGTATGCCCAATACCGCTATATCGGTAGAAGCATCTATGACCTGTTTATGCAGTAACGAAAAAGGAAAAAAAAGAATCGAATTGGCCAAATCCATTTTTAACAGAATGGGGCATTCCATGGAAATACCCGAAACTCAAATGCAGGCCGCAACAGTAATCTGCGCAAGTGGTATTGCTTTTTGGATGCGACTTATAAGAGCTACCACACAAGGGGCCATACAGTTAGGTTTTGATGCCAAAGAAGCCCAAGAATTGGCCATGCACACCTGTAATGGTGCCGCTAAACTATTGATTCAATCCGGCAATCACCCTGAAGAGGAAATTGATAGGGTTACTACTCCCATGGGTTGCACTATACAGGGTTTAAATGAAATGGAACACCAAGGACTAAGTTCTTCCCTTATTCAAGGTATAGTGGCTTCGTTCGATAAAATAACAGAATTTAAGAAGAAATGAAATTATTTGACGTATACCCCTTATATAATGTAACACCCGTTTCCGCCAAAGGAATAAAGGTAATCGACGATAAAGGCCAAGAGTATCTTGATTTTTATGGAGGCCATGCCGTTATATCCATTGGTCACTCCCATCCACATTATATTAAACGGATCTCGGATCAGTTGAACAAAATAGGTTTTTATAGTAATGCGGTTCAAAACCCCTTACAAAAAGAACTGGCCACAAAATTAGGTACTCTTTCTGGGTGTGACAATTACAATCTTTTTCTGTGTAACTCAGGTGCCGAGGCCAATGAAAACGCCTTAAAAATGGCTTCATTTGTAACGGGTAAATCTAGGGTGATCGCTTTTAAGAACAGCTTTCACGGGAGAACTTCGGCCGCTGTGGCCGCAACGGACAATGCCGCCATTGTTGCCCCAATAAACAAACAACAAGCAGTTACTTTCTTAGAGTTCAACGACGCCAAAAGTCTTCAAGAAGAACTGGAAAAAGGCGATGTTTGCGCAGTAATTTTAGAGGCTATACAAGGTGTAGGAGGCTTGGATGAACCGACGATGGACTTCTTTAAAGAAACAGAAGCTCTTTGCAAACAAAATAATGCACTTCTTATAGCCGACGAAGTACAATCCGGTTTTGGAAGAAGTGGCAAGTTCTTTGCTTTTCAACACCATAACATTCAACCAGATATTATAAGTGTCGCTAAAGGAATGGGAAATGGTTTTCCCATTGGTGGCATTTTAATTCATGAAGATATAAAAGCAAGTTACGGTCTCTTAGGAACTACCTTTGGAGGAAACCACTTAGCTTGCGCAGCCTCATTGGCCGTCTTAGAAGTACTGGAAAAAGAAAATCTTATCGAGAACGCTGCAAAAATAGGAGCCTATTTTAAAGAAAAAGCCAAAGAAATTCCACAGGTAAAAAAAGTAAAAGGCCAAGGGTTAATGCTTGGTCTAGAATTTGATTTTGAAGTAGGTGAACTTAGAAAAAAACTAATATACGACCAGCACTTGTTTACTGGTGGGGCAAAAAACAAACAGTTATTAAGAATACTACCCGCCCTTACTATTACCGAAAAGGACATCGATATTTTTTTTAATGCACTAAAAGCACAACTACCTTGAACAAACAACTCAACATAAAAGTGCGAAATGCTGTTTTAATGACCATGGCCGAACTGATTGCCGATGAAAAACAGGCATTACTAGCGGCAAACAATACAGACCTTGAAAAGTACGACGGGGATGACTTGGCCATGAAAGACCGCTTAAAAATTGACCAAGCAAAAATAAACGGTATGATCTTGAGCCTACAACAACTTGCGGCACAAGAAGACCCGTTGGGAGTGGAACGTTTTAGCTTTACACACGATAATGGCATACAGGTAAGTAATAAGACGGCACCGTTCGGAACCATCCTAATCATATACGAATCTAGACCCGATGTTACCATCGAAGCGGCCGGAATTGCCTTTAAATCCGGTAACAGAATACTTTTAAAAGGAGGCAAGGAATCATTGAACAGTAACTTATTCTTGGTCAATTTATGGCATAAGGCCCTGGAGGCCAACCAAGCCGATACCGATTGGGTCACCTACTTACAATTTAATAGAACAGAAACACAGGCCTTTCTTGAAAAGCCCACCCAGAAAATAGATCTAATCGTACCTAGGGGAGGCGAAAAACTGATCGCCTTTGTAAAACAACATGCCACCTGCCCTGTAATTGTTAGTGGCCGGGGAAACAATTTTTTATATATAGACGAAGAGGCCGATCTAGAAATGGCCACAGATATCATTATTAATGGCAAAACCTCAAAAATATCGGCGTGTAATGCCTTGGACAAAGTACTTGTTTCAAAAAATCTGCCTCGAAAACAAGAGTTTTTGCAACATCTTGTAAAAGCATTGAAAAAGCATAATGTTGAAATTTTAACAGATGCAAAATTGGAAGGGCTAGAAGGCACCTCACCTATGGACAGCAATGCTGTTTGGTTCGAAGAATTCTTAGATTATAAAATACTATTAGGACAAGTGTCAGGTTTAAGCGAGGCCATACAACTGATAAACACCTATGGAGGAGGGCATTCTGCGGCTATCATTACCAACAATAATGAAAAAGCTGACGAATTTATGACCTCTGTAGACGCGGCGGCCGTATATCATAATGCCTCAACACGTTTTACCGATGGAGGCCAATTTGGTCTAGGCGGAGAATTGGCCATAAGTACCGATAAATTGCACCAACGAGGCCCTATAGGCTTACAACATTTAGTATCCAATAAATGGTACGTAAAAGGAAAAGGGCAAGTAAGAAACTAAACCCTTCTTTTACCTAGATCAAAATACTATGTCTAAAAAAAGAATATTATTAAAAATTGGCTCAAATACCCTTACCAAGGAAACCGATCAGATTTCTCGGGGAAAGATAGAGGATATCGGAAGGCAGATTGCCGCCCTTAAGAACGACTATGAGTTTATCATTGTAAGCTCTGGTGCCATCGCAGCAGCCAAACAGTTTGTAAAATTAGAACACAACGGAGAAGATATTAATGTAAAACAGGCATTGGCCGCCATTGGGCAGCCGCATTTGATGCGAATGTTTCAAGAGAGTTTTAGAGAACTTGGCCTTTTTGCCGCCCAATGCCTTTTGTCATACTCCGATTTTGAAAATCAAAAATCAAAAGCGAACATAAAAAACACGATAGATATTCTGATCAGCAATAACTTTATTCCTGTCATCAACGAAAATGATACCGTTGCAGCCGATGAGATCCAATTTGGGGACAATGATAAATTGGCTGCATTAACTGCTTCATTGCTCAACGCCGATTTATTAATGATCGCCACCAATACCAATGGTATCTACACGAAGATTTCCATTGAAAAGGGTCAACCGGAAACTATTTTTGAAGTACTGGGGGTAAAAGACCTTCAGCACCAGATCAGCACACAAAAATCTTCGCACGGTACCGGGGGCATGCGATCAAAAGTTGAAGCGGCGACCATTGCCCAGCATGCGGATATCGAAACATGGATCGTAAACGGTCTTAAC
Organism: Maribacter sp. MMG018; assembly: GCF_018100785.1. GTDB lineage: Bacteria > Bacteroidota > Bacteroidia > Flavobacteriales > Flavobacteriaceae > Maribacter. Next base: position 204,373 of record NZ_JAGJEC010000001.1, read on the forward strand.
GATAACTTTATCACCGATGCTTTTAAAGGATTGGGAGAACACACTAAGATCAAAACAAAAGACGGTCACTTTCTAGAAGACCTATAAAAAAATAAAAACAGCCAGAGAAATAGAACACCAATGAAACATTACCTTTCCGTACAAGACATAGATTCGTTACCCGACTGGGTAGACGAAGCCAGAAACCTGAAAAAGGACCCAAAAAAATACAAAACCCTTGGCACCGACAAAACCATCGGGCTATTGTTCTTCAACAACAGTCTCCGTACCCGATTAAGTACCCAAAAAGCAGCTATGAACCTTGGCCTGGAAGTTATCGTCATGAATTTTGGCAGTGAAGGATGGGCCTTGGAGTACGCGGACGGAACCGTTATGGATCAAGGCACCTCGGAACATATTAAAGAGGCAGCACAGGTCATTTCTCAATACTGTGATATTATCGCCATTAGGGCTTTCGCCGGATTGAAGGACAAAAAGGAGGACGAGGCGGAAAAAGTACTCAACGGCTTTAAAAAATATGCGTCCGTACCTATCGTAAACATGGAGAGTTCTGTAGGCCATCCTTTGCAGGCCCTTGCAGATGCCATTACCTTGGCCGAACAGAACACTAAAAAAAGACCTAAAGTGGTGCTTTCTTGGGCCCCGCACCCGAAGGCCCTTCCCCACGCAGTAGCAAATTCATTTGTTGAAATGATGCATTTACAAGACGCAGATTTTGTGATCACCCATCCCCAAGGCTATGAACTAAATGCCGAGATTACCAAAGGAACAACCATAGAATACGACCAAAAAAAGGCCTGCGAAAATGCAGATTTCATCTATGTAAAAAACTGGAGCAGTTATAACGATTACGGTAAAGTACTGAATCAAGATAAAAGTTGGACCATGACGCCAGAGAAAGTCGGCAAGGCCAAATTTATGCACTGCCTTCCCGTACGAAGAAACGTTGTGGTTTCCGATGATGTTTTAGACAGCGACCAATCTCTGGTCATAGAGCAGGCCAACAACCGAACCTATGCGGCCCAGGTGGTACTGAAGAAAATTTTGGAGAACAATTAAAATTATTGCCATCAAAAAATTAGAAAACAAAGTATGCATTATCACAGGAGCCACTAGCGGAATGGGCAAGGCGACAGCCGAACTTTTTTCTGCCGAAGGGGCCAAACTGGTGCTTTCGGGTCGAAATCAAGAACGGGGTACCAAACTGTCCGATCAATTGCCCCACTCCATATTCGTGGCCGGCGATGTTAAGGACACAGATTACAACAAAGCCTTGGTGTCGGCCGCAATAGAAAATTTTGGCAAAATCGATGTGATATGCCTTAATGCAGGCATGCTCGGATTAGGGAATGTAGTTGACCTGTCGGATGTACTTTGGAACGAAACCCTGGCCACCAATTTGACGAGTATTTTTTCGCTCTCAAAGTTTGCCATTCCCCATTTACAAAAAGAAAAAGGAAATATATTGATCAACGCCTCCATAGCGGCCTTTAAGAGCTTTCCCAACCATCCGGCCTACTGTGCCTCCAAAGCAGGTGCTGTAGCCTTAATGAAACAAATGGCCGTAGAGTACGCGCCCGACATAAGGGTGAATGCTATATGTCCTGGCCCCGTGGATACCCCTTTGCTGTATAATTCGGCCCAAGCATTCAAAAATCCCGAAAGTGCGGTTGAAAATGCGGCCAAAGCCACCTTGTTAAATCGGTTGGGCACGCCCGAAGACATTGCAAAGCTGGCTCTTTTTCTTGTGTCCGATGACTCGTCATGGATTACCGGAACGGCTATGACCATTGACGGGGGAATTATAAATTCGTAACATGAAACAAAAATTATCCATCATAAAAATCGGTGGTAACGTCATCGAAAATAAGGAGGAACTTTCTAAGTTCTTAAAGGCTTTTTCTGAATTGGATGGCCCAAAAATATTGGTCCACGGAGGCGGAAAACTGGCCACCCAATTAGGTAAAAAACTTGGAATAGAATCAAAACTTGTCGGGGGACGGAGAATTACCGATGCCCAAAGTCTTGAACTTATTACCATGGTCTATGGCGGACTCGTAAACAAGAATATCGTGGCCCAGCTACAATCGCAGAACTGTAATGCCCTCGGACTCAGCGGTGCTGACGGCAATACCATTCAGGCCCATAAGCGGCCGGTAAAAGATATCGATTACGGCTTTGCCGGGGATGTCGACGGTGTTGACGCCACTACCATAACCCGACTTTTAAAAGCGGGTCTTACTCCCGTTTTCTGTGCCATGACTCATGATGGAAAGGGACAATTATTAAATACAAATGCCGACACCATTGCTTCGGAAATCGCCATTGGCATGAGCGAAAAGTACGAGACCACCCTATACTATTGCTTTGAAAAAAAAGGAGTCTTGATGGATATAAACGATGATGAATCGGTAGTAAAACATATCGACAGCACGTCGTACCAAAAATTATTGCAGCAAAAAATCATCGCCGATGGCATGCTTCCCAAAATGGAAAATTGCTTTCATGCCTTACATAAAAAGGTACACCAAGTACGTATTGGAGATATTGGCATGTTAGACCCTAAAACTACTTTATTCACGACTCTTACCCTCTAAAAATGGAACAAACAGCATTGACACATAAAGCGATAGAATTATTAAAAAAATTGATTTCCATACCCTCATTTTCAAGGGAGGAAGATGAAACGGCCGAAGCTATTGAAAATTGGTTTCAAGAATTCGACATTCCTTTTCAAAGAGACCATAACAATGTATTTGCCAAGAACAAATTTTGGGACGATAGTAAACCTACCCTATTATTGAATTCGCACCACGACACCGTAAAACCCAATCAGGCATATACAAAAGACCCTTTTCATCCACATATCGAAGATGGAAAATTATATGGCCTAGGTAGTAATGATGCAGGGGGATGTTTGGTTTCTTTACTAGCAACATTTACCTACTTCTACAATCAAAAAGACCTTAATCATAATATTTTAATGGTTGCTTCCGCTGAAGAGGAAAACGCTGGCGAAAATAGCCTAAGGGGATTATTACCCAACCTACCTAAAATTGATGTTGCCATTGTTGGAGAACCGACCTTACTGGATTTGGCCATTGCCGAAAAAGGTCTCATTGTTTTTGATGCGGTAGTAAAAGGTACTCCTTCACACGCCGCACACCCGAACGACGACAATTCCATTTACAACAGTATTGAGGTACTGGAGTGGTTCAAAAACTATAAGTTTCCAAAAACATCGGAAGCTTTGGGCCCCGTAAAAATGACCGTTACCCAAATCAATGCCGGCACACAGCACAATGTAGTACCTGCAAAAGTAGATCTGGTCATCGACGTACGGGTAAACGACAAATACACCAATACCGAAATAGCCGAGTTACTCAAGAAAGAAGCACCCTGCGAACTCAAGGAACGCTCCCTACGGTTAAACTCCTCGGCCATATCCAAAGACCACCCCCTCGTGCAATCGGGAATCGCATTGGGAAGAAAAACATACGGCTCGCCTACACTTTCGGACCAAGCGGCCTTAAGCTGCCAATCGTTGAAGTTGGGCCCTGGCGATAGTACCCGTTCGCATTCTGCGGATGAATTTATCTATGTAAAGGAAATTGAAGACGGTATAGATTTGTATATTAAATTATTAAAAGGATTTTTACAATAAACAATGACCGGTAAACAATAATCAATTGATAATTGTTTACCGGTCAATGCAAACTGACAATTATGAAACTCTGGGACAAAGGCTTTAGCACCGATAAAAAAATAGATCATTTTACCGTAGGTAACGACCGCGAACTCGACCTACACTTGGCCAAGTACGACGTAATCGCCTCGCAGGCGCATGCCAAAATGCTGGGCAAAATAGGATTGTTGACCGATGAGGAAACCTCGGACTTGGTCAAAGAATTGGACACTATTGCCGAAACCATTGAAAAAGGGGAATTTACTATCGAGGATTCCTTTGAGGACATGCACTCGAAGATCGAGTATGTTCTCACCGAAAAATTAGGCGATACCGGTAAAAAAATACACACCGCACGGTCAAGAAACGACCAGGTTTTGGTGGCCATGCACCTTTACCTAAAACACGAGCTTTCGGAAATAAAATCGGGCACAAAAGAGCTTTTTGATTTGTTATTGCAGCTGGCCGAAAAATACAAAGACGTTTTGTTACCAGGTTATACGCACCTGCAAATTGCCATGCCGTCATCATTCGGCCTCTGGTTATCGGCCTATGCCGAAAGTTTGATAGACGACCTATACTTTGTCGATGCCGCCTTTAAAGTGGCCGACCAGAATCCGTTGGGGAGTGCCGCGGGTTACGGAAGTTCTTTTCCCATAGACCGTAGTTTTACGACCAAAAAAATGGGCTTTGAGACCTTAAAATACAATGTTGTAGCCGCACAAATGGGCCGGGGCAAGGTAGAAAAAGCCACTGCATTTGGTATGGCGAACATAGCTGCGACCTTATCCAAACTAGCCATGGATATCTGCCTGTACATGAGCCAGAATTTCAACTTTGTATCATTTCCCGACGAGCTGACCACCGGTAGCAGCATTATGCCCCACAAAAAGAACCCGGATGTGTTTGAACTAGTACGGGGCAAATGCAATAAGCTACAGAGTATCCCCAATCAGTTGACCTTGGTCATCAACAACCTGCCCAGTGGCTACCACCGCGACCTACAATTGGTAAAGGAAATTATCGTTCCGGCCATTCAAGACATGAAGGCCTGTATAGAGATACTTACCTTTAGCTTAAAAGAAATGCAGGTAAACAAAGATATTCTTGAAGATCCCAAATACGACTACCTCTTTAGTGTAGATACGCTGAACGAACTGGTACAAAGTGGTATGCCCTTTAGGGATGCCTATAAAAAAATGGGAATGGAAATTCAAGCAGGCACCTTTACCCCTAAACGCGATATCAATCATACACACGAAGGCAGTTTAGGTAATTTGTGTTTGGAGGAAATAAGGGCCAAGATGGAGAAGATTTCATAAATTAGCACGCATACCACCCAAAAAACGATTCATGAAAAAACAAGCGCATTACCAAAGTTTCATTTTTTTTATTTTTTTAACAATAGGGTTGTGCGCAAAGGCCCAAGACACCTATCAACGAAATACGTCCGCCGATGTACAAGGCTATGTCTTTGGTCTAACACTAAACGATGAATCAAACACAATTAAGGGCGAGGCAGAAATTACGGTCGACTTTAAAAAGGAGGTAACCCCATTTGCTCTGGACCTCATTGCCAAGTCGGGAGCTTACGGCATGAGTGTTTCTGGTGTTTTTGAAGGGAACCAACCTGCCAACTATAGCTACAAGGACAACAAAATAAAAATTGTACCTACGCCATCGAAAGAAAAGACAAGAACCTATAAAGTGATCTATGAAGGTATTCCCGAAAGGGGACTTGTTATCGACACTACCAAATTTGGGCAACGGTCTTTCTTTGGCGACAACTGGCCCAACCTGGCAAGACATTGGCTTCCGTCTGTAGACCACCCATACGACAAGGCATCTATAGAATTCCGAATTACCGCACCCGCCCATTACGATGTAGTGGCCACGGGCGAAAAAATAGAGGAAAGTTATTTGGACGATGGTTTAAAGCTGACCTCGTATAAAGAGCCGGCCCCCGTAGCCATGAAGGTGGTGACCATCGGTGTTACCAAATTCGCAAGTAAACTTCTGGAAGATGTCTACGATATTCCCGTTTCGGCCTGGGTATACCCCGAAAATCGCCTCGAGGGCTTTTCCGATTACGGAGTGGCTACCAAAGTATTAAAATATTTTATCGATAATATTGGTCCGTATTCGTACGCCAAACTGGCCAATATGCAGGCCAAGACCCAATGGGGTGGCCTAGAAAATGCAGGAACCATTGCCTATTTTGAAAATTCCGTCAACGGAAAAAACGAGGTAGAAGGTCTGATCGCCCACGAAATCGCCCACCAATGGTTTGGAAACTCGGCCAGTGAAAAAGACTGGAACCACGTTTGGCTCAGTGAGGGCTTTGCCACTTATTTTGCCATCTTGTACCAAGAAAGCGTTTACGGCAATGACAAGCGAAAAGAAGAACTGGAACTGGACCGCAAGCAGATTATCGATTATTATCTACAACATCCGGCTCCGATCGTAGACCCGACCATTACCGACCCGATGAATGTCTTAAGTATCAATACCTACCAAAAAGGCGGGTGGGTCTTAAATATGCTGCGCCATAAAATAGGTGATGAAAAATTTTGGGAGGGCATAAGGGCCTACTACAAGGCTTTTAGAAACTCAAATGCCCTTACATCCGATTTTCAAAAAATTATGGAGGAAGTTTCCGGTAAAGACTTAGAGAGCTTCTTCGAACAATGGATATTTACCAAAGGGCATCCGGAAATTAAATGGAACTGGAGCTACAATAAAAAGAAACTACAGATCAACCTAGAGCAGCTTCAAAAACACCACATTTTTAAATTTCCCATGGAAATAGGAGTTAAAAAAGACGGAAAGGTCACCATCTACAAAACAGAAATGGATTCTGCCTTAAAAAACTTTACGATCAAGCTAAACGATAAACCCGATGATGTGATACTAGATCCTGAATCTTGGTTATTGTTCGAAGAAAAATAAGATGCTAAGTTCACATTTGGCATATAAAATTTATGTGCCATTCCGCAATGCCCGCCCTTATTTACTTGATCATTTTAAAATTGATGATTTCTTGCTCCGTTAAATAACGCCAATGACCTCTGGGTAAATCTTTTTTTGTGAGTCCACCGTACACAACACGGTCTAACTTTACGACTTTATAGCCCAAATGCTCAAACAACCGTTGTACAATTTTATTTCTTGAACTATAGATCTCAATGCCTACTTCCCTTTTCGGTGCATTATCTATATAACTGATATCGTGTACCCTTACCACCTTTTCATCAACGATGACCCCTTCTTGTATTTTTTTAAGGTCGGCACTGCTCAAATCTTGGTCCAATACCAGATGATATATCTTTCGCAATCCGTTTATAGGACTTTTAAGACGCTTGGTCAAATCACCATCATTGGTAAAAACAAGCAATCCGGTATCTTCCTTATCAAGCTTATCTACCGGTAACAGTTTTGACTTGGATGCATTGGAAATTAACCCAGAAACATGGCGTTTTCCCTTTTCATCCCTAATGGTGGTCGTAAAATCTTTTGGTTTATTAAGTACTACATATTCCTTCTTGACAGGATTCAGTAATTGTCCATCAAACTTAACCTCATCGGTCAATTTTACCTTGTACCCCATTTCGGTAACAGGTTTGCCGTTTACGGTAACACTACCTGCTGCAATATATATATCTGCATCTCGCCTAGAGCATACCCCTGAGTTTGCCACATATTTGTTCAAGCGAATTGAGTTGGGGTCGCTAGGTTGCTTTGGAGCAGTATTCTTCTTTATGGGAGCATTGCCCCGTGCATAACTTTTCTTTTTAAAATTACCTCCCTGCCTCCCTGAGGCTCTCTTATCATTTTTGGAATCTGATTTGCCCATATCTCTAATTTATGCAAAGGTAGCTTTAATCTTTGAACTCTACGGTAGATTGCCGCTCTCGATTTATGGTTAACTTGGTAACATCAGGTCTTGAATAGTGGCCTACTGGGTCAAAGTTTTGACGTTCTTCATACACCCTGTTAAAATCAAGGCTATGGTAGAGCAAGCCTTCCTTATCTATCACAGGCTCAACCAACCACTCCCCGTCCGGACCCGCTATACAGGATCCGCCATTAGCCAGTACTTCTGGTGCTTTTTTTAATATTTCGGCCAAATGGGGAGTCGTTTCCGGAAAATCACCCCTCTTCATCAAAGAAGAAACCGAGATAACAAAACTCCTAGACTCGCGTGCTATAAAACGTGTAATATCTTTTGTGTTGAAATCGCTTCCAGGCCAAACGGCAATATGTAAATTCTCTCCTTGTCCGTAAAGGGCTGTTCTAGGCAAAGGCATCCAGTTTTCCCAACAATTGAGTCCGCCAACGGTAAATTTTTTAAGGCTATGCACTTGAAGTCCGTTCCCGTCACCAGGCGCCCATGTTAAACGTTCATCGTAAGTGGGCTGTAATTTACGGTGTACCGACTTTATTTCCCCATCAGCATCGATGTAAACCAAAGAACAGTACAAACTGTGACCTCCCCTGTTTTGGGCCCTTTCTATAACTCCTAAATAAATAGCAATTTTGTTCTCTTTTGCAAGCTTACATACCGCATCTAGCTCGCCCATTTCTATCTGTACGGCATTGCGGGCGTAGTGGGCGTGTAATTCTTTATTTACCTTGGTGTTCCAAGCAGCGCCATCTGTCAATGCCAACCAAAATGGATAACCCGGCAACAGGGCCTCGCCAAAAACTAAAAGCTCCGCATTTTCTTGACCCGCTTCTTGAATACTTGACTCTATCTTTTTTAACGTAGCCTCTTTGTTCAACCATACCGGTGAAATTTGGGCCAAGGCCACTTTCAGTATATTCTCCATTATAAAATTCTATTCAACACTAAATTTACATTAATCAGTAAAATACTAAAGACACCTACTACAATAATCAATTTTATAATATTGTGTAACCAAACATATTGCTTCTTGGTATTGGACCTAAACAATATAAACAAGAACAAAATCAGCAAAACAATGCAACCTGCAAAATAGTAGTGCATATACCCCACATCGAACTTAAAAATCAACAACAAAGAAGGTATTAGCGTCAATAATATCAAAATAGTTATAAGCATTTTTGACACCCCAACTCCATATATAATGGGAATTGTTCTATAATTCTGTGCCATATCACCGGACATATTTTCCAAATCCTTTATTATTTCCCTAGATAAAATAAGCAGGAAGAGAAATATAGCATGAACAAATATTACGGTCTCAAAATTTTTATAATAAACGAAAACAGCAAAAAAGGGGGTAATGGCCAAAGTTGCGGAGACAAAATTACCAACAAAGGGTATTTTCTTTAGTTTATGGGAATAAAACCAAATACCGAATATATAGGCCGAAAAAAACAATACCGCCTTAAAGGACACATAACTGGCGGCAAAAACGGCAAAAAAGTTCAACACAAAATAGGTGGTCAACTTAAAGCGTTGGCTTACCAACCGATCCAACATACTTTTTGTAGGTTTATTGATCAGGTCTTTTTCGGCATCGTAGAAGTTATTTATTATATAACCCCCGGCAATGACCAATATAGAGGCCAACACAATAACAAAAAGGTCTATATCGAAAATAACCTTTCTTAACGGTAAATGGGGTGCAAGAATATAAATGGACGCCAAATATTGCGCCAAAACGATAATTAAAAGATTGTAACCTCTTACTACAGAAAACAGACTCAATACCTTTAATAGTAAGAGTTTGTTTTTTCTATTAAGCATTGTTGAAATCTACTAGAAGTTATACACCACCTCTAATTTATAATCTTTAAGCGCTTCTTTTGCTTTTTCAAAATCTTCGGTAAACCCTAAAAAATAGCCACCACCACCAGAACCACATAATTTAAGGTAATAGTCGTTGGTCTCAATACCTTTTTTCCATAGATCATGGAACTTTACGGGTATCATAGGCTTAAAATTATCCAGTACCACATGCGATAATTGTTTCAGATTACCGAACAATGATTTTACATTACCATTGACAAAATCTTCTACACAAGCATCTGTATGTTTAACAAACTGGTCTTTTATCATTTTTCTGAACCCTTCATTCTTCATTTGATCCATAAAAATCTGTACCATAGGTGCAGTTTCTCCTGTAGAACCACTATCCAATAAAAACACGGCACCTTTTCCTTCCGTATTTTGAGAAGGGATACTGGTAGACTCTATATTATCTTTTGAATTGATCAGAATGGGCAGGCTCAAATAACTGTTCAAGGGATCCAAACCGGAAGATTTGCCATGAAAAAAGGATTCCATCTTACCAAAAATAGCCTTAAGCTTCAATAACTTTTCTCGGGTAAGGTTCTCTAAAACCGTAATCTTATCTTCGGCGTACTTATCGTATATGGCAGCTACCAAGGCACCACTACTACCTACGCCATAGCCTTGTGGTATAGAACTGTCAAAATACATACCATCGGCAACATCTTTCTTTAAACGTTCTAAATCAAAAGAAACCAAAGTAGGTTCCTTCTCTGTTAATTCTTCTAAATATTCTGCAAAGCCCGCCAATGCACTATTAGACTCTTTTGCTACCGAAGAGTTGTTTTTATTGCGCTTCAGCGCACCCTTAAAAAAATTATAAGGTATAGAAAGCCCTTTGGAATCTTTAATGATACCATATTCTCCAAATAGAAGAATTTTAGAGTAAAATAATGGTCCTTTCATCTGCAAATATCAATGGATAATGGTGTTTAGTGTTTTAAAGATAATCAACAAAAGTGCAAATTTTATAATTTTTACCCTAAATAGTTGCGCTTTTTGACTAAAAGATTACTTCAAAAACGTAATATACAAGCCTTAAGTATATAATTATACCGTTAACTTTCTTGCTCCAAATCCAATTCGGTCACAAATATACTGCTGGTTTTGACAGTATGCAACCAACTCATCCTTAATAAATTGATGAATTATTTCCTTTTCATTTTCCGGATATAGAACGTGCACGTTGGCCCCTGCATCCAATGTAAAGCACACATGGGTCTTGGACGCTTCCCTAAAAGCCCATATTTTGTTGATAATCTCTAGGGTATTCGGCTTCATCAATATAAAATAGGGCATGCTCGTCATCATCATGGCATGTAAGGTCAACGCTTCACTTTCTACGATCTTGACAAACCCATCTAAGTCCCCTTTTTTAAAGACCGTCATTAATTGACTTAAATTACGATGCGCCTGCTCAAAACGCTGTGTCGCAAATGGATGGTCGTGCATTAAATTATGCCCTACCGTACTACTCACCTGTTTTTCCCCTTTATCTACCAGTAAAATAGTGTCGTGATAGTTATCGAAAACAGAATGTACCTCATCTGAATATTTTACACCATACAAATCGGTGCTATCTGAAATAGCATCGTGTTTTCCCCATTGCACTATACTGCCTTCTATACTTCTGCAAGCACTACCAGATCCTAAACGGGCCAAAAAGGAGGCTTTTTTCAAGAAAAAATCATCGTCCATTGTTGGTTGATGCCCTCTTTCTATTTCCATTAAACATAAAGCCAAAGCAGACATTCCACTAGCGGAAGATGCTATACCGCTGCTATGGGGAAATGAATTACCGGTATTGATTACAAAATGATATTCTTTTAGAAAAGGTATATACGGGGATATTCTTTTAAAAAAAGTTTCGATTTTCGGTTTAAAGTCCGGTTTAGGTTCACCTTCAAAATATAGTTCGAACGAGAAATTTTCGGCCGGTTTTGCAAGCCGTTCAAACGACATGGTCGTTTTTGTGGCACACGCATCCAATGTAAAACTGAGCGAGGGATTGGCCGGAATCTGATTTGCGCGTTTTCCCCAATATTTTATCAAAGCAATGTTACTAGGGGATTTATAACCTACCTTTCCTTCTTTCTTTAAATTTTGATATCCTGAAAGGATAAAATCTTTCTCGGTCATTAATACATTGTTTGACACAAAGATAGTTTTTAGCAACACCAATTAAAATAAATCGTTATTTTAGGGGATAAACAACAAAGCTTTGAAAAAGAAAATAACCTATGTTGCCGTATGTGTTATTATCTGCCTAATTATTGGCTTTCTCTCCAGTATCGTTACCCAAAGCTCTGTCAACGATTGGTTCCTAACCTTGAACAAACCCAGCTTTAACCCTCCAAACTGGCTTTTTGCCCCGGTATGGACCGCACTATATATTCTTATGGGTATTTCTGCAGGTTTGGTATGGGCAAAAGGATTTCACCATAAATGGGTAAAAACCGCTCTCTACCATTTTGGATTTCAACTTCTTCTAAATGCTCTTTGGAGCATTGTTTTCTTTGGTCTTAAATCTCCTTTCTGGGCATTATTGGTCATACTTGGGCTGTTGACCATGCTTTTATTGACCATAAAATGGTTTAAAGTAGTAAGCAAACCAGCAGCCGTTCTTTTAATTCCTTATTTAATTTGGGTCTGCTTTGCCACACTGCTCAACTATAAAATTTGGGAATTAAATTAATACTATACAGCTAGGTCCACCATTTTTTTCATGGTCCTATAATTTCTTGTAGTAGCCTCTACCTGTAGCTTTCTTTCCACTAGGTTGTTATTTAATTTTGCTTTTCCATATCCCTGCCCACAACACAGATAAACACAGTCTTTTGCTATCTTAAATTTTTCGTTGACGTACTCTTCTTGTTCTAAGACGATTACGGATTCTTTTGTAGGCTTCGTAAAAAGAAGCACAAAATAGACCTTATTGGCGTCTAAATCCTCTTGATCGCCATAAGGGTTCTTATCCAAGATATCCACAACCTCTATAACCGATTTTAAGAGTACCGGAACCTTAAACCCGAACCTGCCAAATATAGATTTGCCAATTAAAACATTCAGATCCTCAACAGAGCCAACATTACTATCAAAAATAATATTACCGCTCTGAATGTACGTTTTTACATTAAGCAGCCCAATATCCATTAGCAGTGATCGCAACTCGGACATTGGAACTTTTTTCTGCCCTCCGACATTTATTCCCCTCAAAAAACCGATATATCTTTTCATCTAAGACGGAGTATTGTTCAAACTATCTACAATACCCCTAGCCGACAGGTAGCCACTGGTCCATGCATTTTGAAAATTGAACCCCCCGGTTACGGCATCCACATTCATGATTTCACCCGCTAAATAGAGTCCGTCCAAAATTTTGCTTTCAAAGGTCTTAAAATTGATTTCCTTTAGATCAACACCGCCTGCAGTAACAAATTCTTCTTTAAAGGTGCTTTTTCCGTTTACTTGAAAAACACAATTGGTCAACTGGCCCGCCAACCTTAACAGCTGATCTTTGTTTGCTTCTGGCCAGGTAAGGGCATCGTCTATATCCGCCGCCCTTACTAAATTGCTCCACAACCTTTTAGGAATATCTACCACCTTTGTTCTTAAAATGGTTTTTTTCTCCTCTTGTTTTATTTTTAATAACAATTGTAAAAGTCCATCTTGATGATACTCCGGCACCCAATTCACTTTAATTTTAAACTGATAATTATAAGACTCCAACAACCTGGCCCCCCATGCCGACAACTTTAATATGGCGGGTCCGCTCATACCCCAATGGGTTATTAAAAGTGGCCCATCGGAAAAAAGAACTCCTTGTCCATTTGGCCCGTTCTTAAAATTTCTTCGGGACTTGTTCTTGTCAAGGATAGAAACTTCGGCGTAGGTACTTACCCCTGGAATCTTATCGATTCTTTGGTCTTTTATATTAAAAGTAAACAACGATGGCACCGGAGGTACGATCGTGTGCCCCAATTGGCCCAACATTTCCCATATTTTAGGGTTACTGCCGGTTGCTATCAATATTTTCTTGGCTTTAAAAACACTTTTCGTTGTCTTTATCTGCCAAACATTGTTGCCATTATTGTTTGAAAGTGCTATTCCGGTGACCGAACACAACTTAAAAACCTGCACCCCCAAACGCTCGGCCTCACCAGTAAAACAATCAATAATCGTTTGTGAAGAATCGGTAACCGGAAACATTCTACCATCTTCTTCAATTTTAAGGGTCACTCCCTTTTTTTCAAAGAAATCAACCGTATCGCCACTACAAAACTGATGAAACGGCCCCAAGAGCTCCTTTTCTCCACGGGGATAATTGGACACCAATTCCTTTGGATCGAATTCGGCATGGGTCACATTACATCTTCCGCCTCCGGAGACCTTTACTTTCGTAAGAACTTCTTTGCCCCTTTCTAGAATTGCAATTTTTGACGATGGTCTTTGGGCCGCAATTTGAATGGCCGAGAAAAAACCTGCAGCACCCCCACCAACAACGATAACATCGTACATTAATTTACTCTTTCAGGATAATTGGTAATAATACCATCTACCCCAATATCTTTCATCGCTTTAATGTCTTCAGGGTCATTTACCGTCCAAACGTAAATTTTTAAGCCTTCTTTTCTTATTTGATCGGCCGTTTCCAAATCAAGTTTTTTAAAATAAGGGTTAATGGCCACGGCGTTCAATTCTTTTGCTATAGGTATAGCTTCTATTGGGTCGTCTTCTGTAAGAATGGCTATTTTAACATCGGGGTTGATTTTTCTCATTTCTTTGAGCTCATCCCAGTCAAAGCTCGATATCACAAAATTATCTTTTGACCATCCCTTCTTTTCTATATAATAATTCATGGCATGGTTCACCTTGTCGGCCGTACCGGCACCCTTTAATTCTATATTTAGGGCCACCTTGTTATCTATAAGCTTTAAGACTTCTTGGAGCATAGGTATTTTATGCCCTCCGTCAAGAGTCAAATTTAACAAGTCTATATAATTGTACTCTTCGACCTTTCCTGGGCCATTGGTCAATCGATCAACGGTTTCATCATGAAACACGACTATTTCTCCACTTTTCACCCTAAAAACATCAATTTCTATCATATCCACACCTAAATCCATGGCTTTTTGGATTGATGCCAATGTATTTTCTGTTTCGTGCCCCATCGCACCCCGGTGCCCTATAACTAGTGGTCTGTTCATATTACATGATATTAACAATACGGTGATACCCAATACTAATAAAGTTTTTTTCATATTCAATAAATTTCAAAAATATACGATTGTAACGGGACGAGATCAATAGCCACATGCCCTTCCCTATTTATTATTTTCAACTCGTTTTCTTTACCATAAAGAGCATCCATCAATTTATACTGTTCTTCCTTCATTCCCCATTCTTCTATTAGGTCTATAGGTAATTTTAGATCAAAAGAGAAAGATTCATTAACATCAAAATTAACGACAATTATTAGTTTTTGATCTTTAGACCAACGTACGAACGACAGTACCCTATGGTTATAGTTCTCAGTGAGCTCTTTATTATAAAAATGAATTTCTCTATAATGGCCGATCAAAGCTTTACTGCTAATGGTAAAGTTCAACAATCTTTTGTAAAAATCCCTTAAGGCAGTCTCTTCTTTACTTAATTGCCCCCCGTCATATTTTTTATCATTTACCCATCTTTGAAAATGGGGCACACCTATATAATCAAAAATAGAGGTTCTTGAAGCACTTCCGAATCCTGCATTTTCGGCCGCGGGCTCCCCTACTTCCTGACCAAAATAGATCATGGTTGGAGACGTACTTATGGTCGCCGACACTACCATTGCGGGTTTTCCGATTTCGGCATTGCCGACAAACTCAGGACTCGCAATACGTTGCTCGTCATGATTTTCTAAAAAATGGAGCATATGATGCTCTATATCACGTACCCCTTTTTGTACTACCGGGATATGATCGGACCACCCATAACCCTTCATTATGTGCTTTAACCCATCGTAAAAATCCACTTTATCATAAAGATAATCCATCTTACCCTTGTGAATATAGGTCCGGTATAAATCCGGGTTATACACCTCGGCCATTAGAAAGGCATCCTTATTTTTCATTTTGATGGACGAGTTCATAAAACTCCAAAACTCTACAGGCACCATCTCCGCCATATCATACCTAAATCCATCAACTCCAAAATCTAACCAGTACAGGGCAATGTTCTTAAACTTGACCCAAGAATCCGGCACATCTTTATGTTTCCAAAATTTAAAATGTTCTTCGTAATCCCTTTCTCCAAAATCATGCGGAAGCAAGTCAAAATCAAGACTACCATCGGGTCTTACCCCATAATTTACACGTACGGTCTCGTACCAATCGTTCATGTCCGGCTTAGGGCTTCTAACCCCATTACCGGTCCACTTTGCTGGTTTTTCCACAAAAGTGCCAATATTACTATTCTCTTCTCCCCCTAAAGGCCTATACCCATCTTTCCAGTCCGGCACTTCAAAAGTGGATCCAGGTATATAATAAAAGTTATTGTTTTTTTTATAGGTAAGGGTAACATCATCATCGACCCCGAAACTTTTGACACCTTTTGGGTTTGTAATGCCCTCATAGGCCCTTGACACATGATTGGGAACAATATCTATAATAACTTTCATGCCTTGTTCATGAGTTCTATCTATCAAGGCCTTGAACTCTTCCAACCTGTTGGCCGGATCGATGGCCAAATCAGGATTTACGTTGTAATAATCTTTAACGGCATAGGGAGAACCCGCCCTGCCCTTCACTATATTTGGATCGTCATTAGAAATACCATATGCCGTATAATCCCTTATTACCGCATGATGGAGTACCCCTGTATACCAAATATGGGTTACTCCCAAATCCTTAATTTCCGACAAAGCCCTTTCAGAAAAATCGGCAAATTTACCTACTCCGTTTTCCTCAATGGTTCCCCAAGGTCTATTGGTGGTATTCGTGTTACCAAAAAGTCTTGTAAAGACATGGTAAACAACTATTTTACTGTTCATATTCCATTAATCCTAATTCGTGAAAAACACGATTATCTTTTGTTATTTTAATGTTTTACCTCTATACTCACCGGCCTATTCGGTATCAATTTTACCTCTTTGCCTACTACCTTAATATCGATTTTCTCTTTTCCGGTCAACTCGAACATTAGTTTATTGGATGACACCGTAACCTTAATTATCCTGTTTCTGAAGTTTACCTTAAATGAATATAGCTCCCATTGTTTAGGGATACGCGGATCAAATGACAATGTACCCCCAATGACCCGCATACCTCCAAAACCTTCGACAATGCTCATCCAAGTGCCGGCCATAGAAGTAATATGCAACCCTTCTTCCACTTCTTTATTGTAGTCGTCGAGATCCAATCTTGATGTTCTTAAATAGAACTGGTAAGCTTGTTCCATCCTACCCAATTTTGCCGCCAAAATACTATGCACACAGGGTGACAATGAAGATTCGTGCACCGTAAAAGGCTCATAAAAATCAAAGTGTTTTTCTAAATCTTCAGAAGAAAAATTTTCTTCGAAGAAATAAAACCCTTGCAGAACATCGGCCTGTTTAATGTAGGGCGATCGTAATATGCGGTCCCAGCTCCATTTTTGGTTTATGGGACGTTGGTCTTTTTTCAGGTCACTGACACGAACCAGCTCCTTATCCAAGAATCCGTCTTGTTGCAAAAAGACGCCGTGTTCCTTTGAATAAGGGAAATACATATTGTCCGCTACTTTTTCCCATTCTTCACATTCATTAGGGGTAAGATTTGTTTTCCCCAATACCCTGTTATAATCTTTTGGATACCCTTCTTTAACTTTTTTAATCTGTTCTATCGTAAAATGAATACACCATTGGGCCAAATAATTAGTGTACCAATTATTGTTTACATTGTTCTCGTATTCATTGGGGCCGGTAACGCCCAATATTACATATTTACATTTACTGGTAGAGAAATTGGCTCGTTGGTGCCAAAATCTTGCTATACCGATCAGTACTTCCAATCCCATCTCGGGTATATAGCTATAATCACCTGTATATCTGTAATAATTATAGATAGCAAAAGCAATGGCCCCGTTTCTATGAATTTCCTCAAAGGT
This sequence comes from Maribacter sp. MMG018, assembly GCF_018100785.1. GTDB lineage: Bacteria > Bacteroidota > Bacteroidia > Flavobacteriales > Flavobacteriaceae > Maribacter. The sequence continues at coordinate 221,964 of NZ_JAGJEC010000001.1, forward strand.
AATTTCCCACTCATTATGGCACTCCTCCCCGTTCATGGTTACCATAGGATATAATGCCGCACCATTTGAAAATCCTAATTTTTCAGCATTTTCAATAGCCTTTTCCAAATGGTTATACCTATACTTTAACAGATTTCTGGCAACTTTTTCGTCTTTGGTCGCCATGTAAAAAGGAATACAATAGGCCTCTGTATCCCAATAGGTACTACCGCCATATTTTTCTCCCGTAAAACCTTTGGGACCAATATTTAATCGAGAATCGGTACCCAAATAGGTCTGATTAAGTTGAAAAATATTAAATCGGATACCTTGCTGGGCCTTTATATCGCCTTCAATTACAATATCGCTCATTTTCCATATAGCCGCCCATGCTTCTATTTGCTTCTGTAGTAATTGGGAAAAGCCTAATGTGGAAGCTTTGTCCAATGCTCTATGTGCCGCATCTATCAACTGGTTGTCGGCATGGTTTCTAGATACTGTATAACCGCCAAATTTCGTCAATGTAAGCTGTTCTCCGGCCTTGACCTTTTGAGAAAAGCTCATTGAGACATATGTTTCAGAACCTGTACCGAAAGTACCTTTTATATCTTGTCCTTTATAATCTAACGAAGCCTGCATGAAGGTACATGTGCTAAAATTGGTCTTCATGGTATGGGCCTCTATAAAAGCACGGTTTTCTGCCGTAGCCATATGGGTCGTATTCCAAAATTTATCGTCCCAATTACTATCCTCATTGGTAATACCACTATCCAGATAAGGCTCAAAAACCACCGTAGCATCCGTATTTAATACATCTACTTTATAAGAAATGGCCCCAACCTCGTCTAAATATAAGCTCAAGAACCTTACTACTTCTACAGATATTTCGACATTATTTTGAAGTATGGCATTAAAACTACGTTTATACCAGCCTTCTTTCATATCGAGTTCACGCCTAAAATCAGATACCTTTTTACAAGTAGCTAAGTCTAACTCGGTATCGTTCACAAAAAGCTTTATACCTATCCAATTAGGTGCATTCAAGACTTTGGCAAAGTACTCGGGGTATCCGTTTTTCCACCACCCTACCCGGGTTTTATCGGGATAGTAGACCCCTGCGATATAACTACCTTGAAACGACGGCCCCGTATACGTTTCCTCAAAATTGGCACGCTGCCCCATTGCACCGTTACCAAGACTAAAGAGACTTTCGGACGATTTTACCCTATCGGCATCAAAACCCTCTTCTATTATGGACCATTTGTTCGCTTTTATGTAGTCTTGATTCATTTATTATTTGATATTCAAATTTAATCGGCCCATTAAAGTAACGTCTTTCTTTGGCATTACTAAAGAAGTGATTCTAAAAAATCATCTCCAATTTCGGTAAAACCATTGAAATTATAGTTGGCTTCGTTAAGAATATTGGCATCTCCGATCCCTATACTTATCATTCCGGCATTATTGGCCGCTTGAATACCGGCCACAGCATCCTCAAAAACCACACAATTCACCGGATCCACATGTAAGTTCTTGGCCGCTATCAAAAATACTTGGGGGTCGGGCTTTGCCTTTGAAACATCGTTGCCATCAACAATGCTGTCAAAATAAGGGAGCAACTCTACTTTTTTTAGGATTGCCCGGGCATTTTTACTGGCAGAACCTAAAGCGATCGGAACATTCTTTTGCTTTAGAAACCCAAGTACCCTAGGCACATCGGGCAAAATTTCCGATGCATCCATCTTTTCTATATAGGCCAAATAATCTTCATTTTTCTCTACCATCCACTTATTAAATTGTTCTTGGGTAGCTTCTATATTACCGATCTTCAACAAAATTTCAAGACATCTCTTTCTACTTACGCCCTTGAACAACTCATTTTGCGCTTTGGTAAACTCAAACCCCAATTCGCCCGCCAATTTTTTCCAAGCCAGATAATGGTACTTGGCGGTATCTACTATTACCCCATCTAAATCAAAAATAAACCCTTTCTTACCCATACCAACAAAAGTACTAATTGATCATGGATCCATACGTAACCCTAATAGCTGAAATACTTAGAATACCTTCTACCTCAACGTTCTTTTCTGTTCCCAGCTCACCAAACGCCCAAAATCACTCAAGAAAACATTAATAAAGCTTAACGAAAGTTTAATATACTTAAGTTACTTCCATATTTAACGGTAAAGGCTTGAATCGCAGTTAAAATAATGTAATTTTGTTTCTTCTGTTATAGTTCTTATTAGCTAAGATGGAAATAAAACCACCAAATATGTTCAAACGAATTTCAGTTTTATCACTTCTATTTATTGCGTTTTCTTGTTCAGAAACTCCAAAAAACGAAGAACCTATAGTTGTAACGCCCGATGACCTTCATACCTCCATTGATAAGGTTGTGGATATTATGATCCACGATATATTCTCTCCGCCTGTGGCAAGTAGAATATTTGCCTATCCGAATATTGCGGCTTACGAAATTGTGGCACAGGTGAATCCTGAATACAAATCTTTGGCCGGACAAGTGAATGAGCTTACGCCGATCCCCAAACTAGATTCGATTCCTGATGTAAATCCAAATTTGGCGGCTATTATAGCCCACATGAACATTAGCAAACAACTTATTTTCTCAGAGGATAAGTTTGATGTATTTCAAGACAGCTTGTTCAATAAGTGGAAATCTACCAACGAAAAAGAATTTGAAGCATCTATGGCTTACGGCACAAAGGTGGCCGAACATATAAAAAAATGGATGAACAATGATAAATATAACGAGACCCGTACAATGCCCAAGTTTACGGTGGACACCAACGACCCAGCTAGATGGCAACCCACGCCACCGGCCTACATGGATGGTATAGAACCTCATTGGGACAAGATCAGGCCTTTTTTCTTGGATTCCGCATCTCAATTTAAACCTGTTCCTCCTCCTCCCTTTTCTATGGAAGAAGGTTCCGATTTTTACAAAGAGGTTAAAGAAATCTATGACATCAGCAACAAAATTACAGAGAACGGCGACGAATCGGAAGAAGTGGCAATGGCCAAATTCTGGGACTGTAACCCCTACGTATCCGTTACAAGGGGACATTTAATGTTCGCTACCAAAAAAATTACACCGGGTGCCCATTGGATCGGTATTACAAAAATAGCGTGCAAAAAAACGAATAGCGATTTTGCGAAGACCATATTTGCCTACACAAAAACATCGATGGCCATCGCAGATGCTTTTATCAGCTGTTGGGACGAAAAATATAGAAGCAACCTTATTAGACCCGAAACCTTGATCAATTTACATATTGATGAAGACTGGGTACCTATCTTGCAAACCCCTCCATTTCCAGAATATACAAGTGGCCATAGTGTTGTATCCGGTGCCGCCAGTACCGCATTGACCGATATTTTTGGTGATGGGTTTGCCTTTGATGACGACACCGAATTACCATATGGTCTTCCGGTAAGATCGTTCCCTTCTTTTAATGAAGCTGCCAAAGAAGCCGCCTTTAGTAGAATGTATGGAGGAATCCATTACCGATCAGCAGTAGAAGTAGGTGTTGACCAAGGAAAAAATGTTGGGAACTACCTAAACCAAAAAATTAAAATGTTGAACGATGACCAAGTAGTTTCGGCCAAATAGAGGTTACTTTCTTGAGCGGTATCACTACGTACTTTGTATTTGTATGATCTTAAAAACCAAATTATGGATCAAAGCATATTTGGCCCTATTTATTACGATTACAACATCCTGTAACAACTACGGGCAACTTAACGTAATTACAGACCTACCAAAGAGCTTAAAGGAGAATTCTGGTATGGTTAGCCTAAGGGACTCTACCGTTTGGCTTATTGAAGATAGCGGAAACAAAGAAGAAATCTACAATGTTGATTTCCACGGAAAAATCATTAAGACCTTGGAGGTCAAACATGCAAAAAATGAAGATTGGGAAGATTTAGCGAAAGACGATGAAGGCAATGTTTATATAGGTGATATAGGAAACAATGATAATGAACGGAAGCATCTAACCATTTATAAGATTCCCGACCCAGAAATTGAACCCGGAGATAAAATAGATGCAGAGAAGATAACCTTCAACTATCCGGAACAAAAAAAGTTTCCTCCACATAAATCTAAAAGATTTTATGACGCAGAAGCTCTTTTTCATCATGGTAAACAGCTTTATATAATCACAAAAAACCGTTCGAATCCCTTTACGGGCGAAGCATTGGTATACACCGTACCTGATTCGAAAGGATCATATGAAGCTAAATTGGTATCTCGCCTAAAACTATGTACCACATGGAAAACATGCCAGATTACGGGTATGGACATTTCGCCAAAAGGAGATAAAATTGCAGCTCTCAGCTACGGAAAAATCTTTATTTTTTCAGACTTTTCATGGGACGATTTCACCAAAGGAAAAATTGAGGAAATTGATCTAGGTACCAGAACACAGCTAGAATCGATATTCTTTATGGACGAAAACACCCTGTTATTGTCCGATGAACGCTCGCATGGCACAGGCGGCAACCTATATTATTTTCACCTGCCGCAATAAAATTAAAAGGCAAAGCCCAGGCCAAAAGTAAATCTTGCCCCATCTACACTGTTGAACAAGGCGAGGTTAACGGATATAATATCGGAACCATTTACAAAAAATCCTCCCCCATAGGAGGTATGCCATTGATTAGATTCGATAGCCGGCGACCACACCTTACCATAATCGAAGCCGGCAAAAAGCCCCATTGATGTTGGCAGGATCCTAGTTTTCATTCTTCGTAGGCTATATCTTATATCAGTGTTCTGATAGTAAGCAGATTTACCGGTAAACCTTTGGTTTCTATATCCTCGTAATCCATCTATGCCCCCTATACTTGCAGCCTGATAAAATTCATACCCATTTCCAATGTTCAAATGCCCTTTCCATTTGGTAGCCAACACCAAACGTCCGTTAGGTACCAACTTATAATCAAAAGAAATACTGGGAACAAAGTAACCGAAACTATTACCCTCACCATTGGTATTACTTTTATAACCAACTTCTATGGACGTTGCCATCCCCAAGGTCGGAAAGCCGGTATTATCGTAGTTCTTATAGGTATATCCACCATGTACACCGACAAAACTATTTACCGTTTCCGCCCCATTTTCTTGATAAAAAATATTTACGAACCTATTGTCCGTTTCTTCCACCTCTATGGTCTCATACGAAATTCCTGTCCTGAATTTCGCCCCCATTGGACTTCTCCAAACCAATGAAGGGGATACTTCAAAATTTTGAATACGAACCCTATTGTAATCCATACCCAATTCATCATCATTGTTTTCGGTACTATTTCCGTATCCGAAAAAATTGATCGCAAAGTTAGGCGTGGTAAACCTACTTTTAAATTCTAGGTTCCAATTTTCGAACAGATTGGCAAACTCCCCTTTATACTCAAGTTCTACACCACTGGTGGCAAAATAATAAGCTGCCTTCAATGTATGTTGTTGGGTAAAGGGGTTTTGTCTAAAACCATTGTACGTGTAGGTATTCAAAAAACCTATCTTAATACCATCATCGGGGTTAAACCCTATGGTGGGCAAGGCCTGGTTCACACTACTTCTAACATTTAGCGGATCGTACGTGTTTACACTATAGTCATCTGTTAACCGAACCTTGGCACGATCAACTTTGTTAAAAGTGTTCTTCTTGCTCTTATAATCATATACAACCACTCCCTTACCATTTTCAATGGTATACACATCGTTGTTTTGCCCTCCTATGATCCGCACTTTCATCCCCTTATAGCCTTCATCATTATTAACTTCGAAAACATCATCATCGTCCAAACCGTAGATCCAGATTTCTTTTGTGTTCGATGTATAAAAGACCTTATTGAAAAACTGTCTCTTCTTTTCTCCTTTTATAATCCTATAAGCCTTTACCTCTGTCCTTTGATTATCTAACCTGGTAACCTCGAACCAATCATCTTTATCGGTACCGATTACCGTGGCAAATTTGTTCAGAATATCAAAGTACTCGTTTGCGGTCTCCTCTATATGGCTGGCCCTGGCAAGTAAAATTCTTTTTATTTCCCCTACACTTTCGTCCCTTACTTCCTCCGGAAACATTTTTAAGGCCTCATCTATGGCCTGTTCGTTCAAATTTTCCCTTAAGAAAGAAGCTTGTTCCATCCATTCTTCTTTTGTAGTCTGTGAAAGCAATGCCAAATCTAATGCATATGTCTTTGGCGAAGAATTAAACCCCTTTACACTTCTTATCTCCTCTTTAAAACCTTCCATTAAACGCAGGCCGGGAATTATTCTAGTAGCTACCCCCATGAGTAGGCCATCTCCCATTTTAGAAAACACCTGATCGCGATCTCTTGGTACCGGTCTATATATAACTTTTTTATTTTCTTTAAACTCCGCCCAACGCCATTGATCCACATGGCGATCCCAATCACCAATTATCATATCGAACAACCTGGCTCTTATATAGGCTTGGGCGTCTACACCATATTTTTCATCGTCCCTTAAATTTTCTAGCATGGCATTGGAACTCTTCAATTCATTGGAATAGCCAAAACTCTCTAGATCTCCATGGCCATCACCGGCATGTTCCTCTATCATATATAACTCATCTCCAAAAACATCGTTATAATTGCCCAAGGCTTTTTGTTTAGGAACATAATAAAGAATAGGGTTGGTATGGTATATTCCGACAGCATCGGAAAGCTTGCCCACGGTAAACGGGGCATACGGATGAGACCCTGTATAAAAATCCTCCAACAACTCTTGCGTATAGGTCTCCTTAAGGTCCTCTAGAACATACTGATCCTTAAAGGCCATTGACTGTAAATAGAGTTCTGCACTCTTTTTTAGCGCCCTCATCACATACTCCTTACCACTGGCATCTCGCAACCTTAACGATTTTGATTGATGCCCTCCCCCTTTCTTTACCGGTTTAAGGCCTCCGTACAACGTATCTAACAATACTACTGGTGCCATTACCTCCGTTCCATAATATTTTCTATAACGGTCTCCCCAAACAGCCTTAAAAAAACCTGTTTTATCCACTTCTTCCTTAGAGTAAACCGATGCCTTTACTTTATCAGGAAAATGGTCGGGGTAAACCCTATCGCTTTCTTGTGTATCTGGCGGCAAAACTTCGGACGTAAAAAGAAAAACCTCTTCCCCTTTTTCGTTTATGCCATAGAACCGTACTCTTGATGACCCGTCTTTGTATACTTCTAAAATGGCGTATCCCCTTTTGCCTGTAGAAAAACGGGAACCGTTCAATAACCTAGTACTACCTTCTTTTGATCCGGCCCCACTGACAATTTGAGGTATGTTGTTCTCTACTATATACTGCAACGTATGTTCATGACCCGAAGCAAAAACAATCTTTTCAGAAGATTGAGCCAAGGTGGTCACCCTCTTTATCAGTTCTAAATATCTTTTATTCTGTAAATCTTCGGTCGATGCCCCCGAAGTTTTTCTAAGAATATTTATAAACGTTCCCAACACCGGCACCGGCACCGGCAACTCTTTCGGATAAAATTGTTTTCTTAATGAATATTGCCCCCCATGAATACCATAGCTGCTCATAGGGTGATGCATTGCTATAATGGTGGTTTTTTCGCGATGGTCCTTTATGGCATCTTCCAGTTCCAAAAAAAATCTTTCCCTACTCTTAATATCACATTTATCGTTTATACCCGGTTTTTTGTTCCAATTGGTCAAATACCATTCTGTATCCAACACAATAATAGCTACATCGTCATTAACCTCCACCACATCAATGGGACAACCGTTTTTGGGCAAAAAGGCATCTTTATCGTCCAGTATTTTTTGCACATACTTTTGTTCTCTCTTAAGGCCTTCCAAACCATCGGTATACCAATCGTGATTACCAGGAATAAACAATTTTGCCCCCTTAAAATCGGTCAATGTATTCAATTGCGCATCTAAATGGTTCTTGGCGGTCAGATAGGCCACCGTAGAATCTTTGGGGTCTGGAAAACCGGCCGGGTAAATATTATCCCCAAGAAATATAACCGTACTGTTTTTGGCCGCCCTATCAAGTCTTTTCTTAAAACTCTTTAAAACGGGGTTCATATCGCCCATAGGGGAAAGTCCTGCATCCCCGATAAGATAAAAGGTATGCGACACTTCTTTTTCACTAACGACGTCACTGGCATCGTTCATATCCGCGTATTTACTTTTGTACGTCGCACATCCAGTAAAAAACAAGATTAACAAAATATAGGCATAATATTTTTTCATGTAAATGTCCTAGTATTCAAAATTTCGTAATTTGGTCTTTCTAACCCATTTTCCCATGCCTGATATTCTTCAGAATACCGAAAACTATGTAGTAGAACTTCTATCGGAAAGACTTAGTCCCGACTATTTATACCACAATCTGAGGCATACTCAGCGAGTCGTCAAAAGTACTAAAGAATTATCTAATGCATACGAGTTGTCGGAACAGGAATCGGAAGCCTTACAATTGGCCGCTTGGCTGCACGATACCGGTTATATCAAGGGACCTAAAAACCATGAAAAAAACAGTTGTGAAATTGCCACTTCGTTTTTAACGGAACAGGAATACGACCCTAAGTTGATCGCCAAGGTAAACGAATGTATTATGGCAACGGCCAAAGATGCCCAACCAGATACACTACATGAAAAAATACTTAGAGATGCGGACGCCTCGCACTTTGCCCAAAAAAGTTATTTAGAAACCTCCGATTTCTTACGCGAAGAACTGCGTTTATTAAATATAGCCGATTACAGCCAAAAAGAATGGATCAACATTAATATTAAAGTGTTGGGAACCCAACATAGATATTATACGGATTATGCGAAAGAAAATTGGCAAAAGGAGAAGGAAAAGAATATAAAAAGACTGATCAAAGAGAAAAAGAACATTAAACAAATAGAAAAAAAGGAGGCCTTAAAGGCTAAATATAAAAGTGAAAGTCCGGACCGGGGCATTCAGACCTTGTTCAGGGTCACCCTTAAAAACCATATTACCTTAAGTGATATTGCCGATACCAAGGCGAACATTCTTTTATCCGTTAATGCCATTATCATCTCTTTGGCACTGTCCAACCTTATTCCAAAATTGGACAACCCATCAAACGACTATCTGATCTACCCTACGGTAATTTTTGTAATGTTCAGTGTAATATCAATGGTCTTGGCCGTACTAGCGACCAGACCCAATGTAACTAGTGGAGAGTTTACAAAAGAGGATGTAAAACAGAAAAAGGTCAACCTGCTCTTTTTTGGCAATTTTCATAAAATGAGCTTATCGGATTACCAATGGGCGATAGACGAGTTAATTTCCGATAAAGATTATATATATACCTCGTTAACCAAAGACCTATATTATCTAGGACTTGTACTGAACAGAAAATATAGATTGTTACGATGGACTTACACCATATTCATGATCGGAATGGTGATTTCGGTAATCGCTTTCGCCGTATCCTTTAAACTGTACGGTGCCGACAGACAAGTGGAATCGCTAATATCTCAGCTATTATTCTTTTAAGGTTTCCATAAGGTCTTCAAAGGTATAGGTCTTTTCCTCTGCCCGATCAACCTTTTTATACAGAATATCGGCACGTATAGCCTTAAGACCAGACACACCCTGTAAGCCCTCGAGCTCAACAATTTCTACCTTGCCAGTAAAATATCCTTTTGATTTTAAGAACTTGATATAACGCAGATACTCTAACTCATCCTTTTTCTGAGAATATACAATGGCCATTTTACCTGGTTGGGTTAGCCGTTCGTTTGTACCTTTGATATATGATTTATCGATTCTTTTTTTGATAACCTCGTAACGGGCATTATAGGTGCCGTCCACATCGAACCGTTTCTCATCCATTCGAAAACGAATCGATAGCGAAGTATTATAGACCAGTATCAATGAGGCCACATCTAGAGGCACCAGCAGTTCAGGTTTCAGTTTATAATGTGCATTTTCCATTTCGCACATTACCTGTAATTGCCATAAACGCAGATTGTTCAAGTAAATAGGGTCAAACCCCAGGTCACCCGCTATTGAGTTTCCTATATACATATTATGTTCTACGCCATCGGTCTTATATCGCTCAAAATAATGTGGAAACATGGCTTGCGCATCTCGCTGCTTTCTATCTATAAGTGCTGCCAACCGTTTATTGATCCTCATTACACTCTCATCATAATTTCTTCGGTGATCGTAATATGAATCCGTACCCTTATCTATAGAAGATTCATACTCCATTACCAGATTTCTCAAATCAGGATCCATCTTTTTCAAATGTGAAAATATCGGATGGATCTCATCGGCTATAAAATCAAAAATGGATTGCTCGCTATTTGCGTGAAGAATGTCTTTAATATCTTCTATATGGTTATTGACCCTGAACATCAACTCTTCGTAAATGGGCAACTTCCTCTTTTGCCATGCATGGTCCAGCACCTTGTTGGCCGCAGAAAGCTGAATCATCAAATCTCGTTGAATGGCAGCGTTTCGGGCATTGGAAGAATTTTTTATATCTATCTGACCATATAAAGGATACACATCTTCAAAAACAATTTCCCTAAAAGTTGGTTGTACCCCCTCAAGTTCATCCTTTATAAAACGTTTTGCCTCTTCTTGAAAACGCCAGTATACCGATTCATGTACCGAAGTACATTCGTTTTGTATTATGGCATCAATAAGATTTTCTTCCTCTGTTTTTGAACGCAGAACGGCAGATACGATATAAGGCATTATATCTTCTAGCTTATTGGCATTGACACTGTTAAGTGCATTCTTTTCAGTGGACACCAGTTCTAATATACCCAGCAACTCATCGTTCTGGGCAATGGGGGCAAAAATAGCGCTTTTGATACCCTGTTCTTTCAACCTCTTGTATAAAACGGTATCACATTTTTTTGTGTAATGTTCTACATCAGATATGGTAAAGTAATTATTATTCTTGAGCAATTTCTCGTAAGAATATCCACAAAGAATCTTTTTACAGCTTGCTGTTTCCTTATCCTTAAGGATAAAACTGTCCATACCTTCACCATAAACAGGCTCAAAACTATCGTTCTTTTCATTATAGGTCATAAAACCAGCTCTAAGATTGGCTTGGTTGAAAAAAGACCTAAAAGTATCTTGAAGACCTTCCATAAACCCTTCATCGGCCCTTTTGTTACTGGCGATCAGGCTTGATTTTATTTCGGAAATCGAATGTTCTGTAGAAACATCGAACATATTAGAAATCACAAAACCTTTTGAGATAAAACTATTTGGCGGAATCTTCTCTTTCCACAAATCGATATTATCGAAATTGGCCAACAGTTCGTCCAAATCATCGGAGGTCAGTTCTTTTGCCTTATCGGTAGGTACAAGCTCTATAAAATCGGCGTTATATAAAATGCGATAATGTCTTATTACACCATTGGCGTCAGGTATATCGTAAAAAATGGGCCGTTTAAAATCTAAAGGAAAGCCATAATAGAAATTGAGTATCACGGCACAGGCCATTACATACATCTCATCATGCGGCATACTTCGCATTTCAGGAATAAAATCTTTACCTCCGGCCTGCTCTAAAATTTTTTTAAACCGTCTCGATGAGTTAAAGATAACGTCGTTGTAAGGAAGCGAAGCCGCCTTAATTTCATTATCCGTAAGTACTTCCGAGAAAACATCCTGTAAAATAATCTGAATTACATCCTTGTGCTTCTCTAATAAAGAAGTGTCGGTAAACCCCTCACGAAGTTCTGGATATGGTGCTTGTGCAGCCAAAATACGACGGGCTTTACGGGCCAAGAACTCATCGTCACTTTTGGCCATAACCTCATACTTCTGCAACAACTTGTTAAAGCTAATAAGTTGCATCAATGGAAGCTCTTTACCTTTCTCTACTATCATACCCAATCTTGGTCGCGTTCTTGGGGGTAAAATTACAAAATAAATACGCTACGGGTAGTATAACACCTCTTTATACACCCTAGTTAATGCTCCTCTTACCGAATTGTTTCATACTGAGACTCTTTTAATATCGTATTGCAAAACCCATCAGAACGTATTTCTTTCAGGGTTGCGAATAACTGTTTAAATTAGCGTACACGTTTCAATCAAAAATATGTCATCGTCCCAAAGGTTATCTAGAGCATACAAAAATGCCAAAAAAGTTATGTTCGACGACCACTCAAAGTTTATACTATTCAGTGATTGTCATAGGGGCGATAATAGTTTTGCCGATGAATTCGCCAACAACAGAAACATCTATTTTCATGCCCTGAACTATTACTACAACGAAGGTTTTGATTATTGTGAACTAGGTGACGGTGATGAATTATGGGAGAACATGAACTTTGAATCCATATTCGAGGCCCACAAAAACATTTACCAATTGTTGCGCAAGTTTCATCTAGAGAAACGACTTCATATGATTTGGGGCAATCATGATATGGTATATAAAGACAAGGCATATGTAGAAAAAAACCTGTCCAGTTATTTCGAACCTATAGACAATACCGATAAAGAACTTTTTGAGGACATCACCTACACAGAAGCTATTATATTAAAGCATGCACATACCCAACAAGAAATTTTTCTGACCCATGGCCACCAGGCCGATTGGTGGAACTACACCTTCTGGCGATTGGGAAGGTTTCTGGTCAGGGTACTTTGGAAACCGCTACAAGTATGGGGCATTGCAGACCCTACGAGTCCTGCCAAAAATTATAAGGAACTTATAAAAATGGAACGTAGGATCAAAAAATGGATACTAAAAAACAACCTGTTGATCACTATCGTAGGGCATACTCACCGACCTCGATTTCCAGAACCTGGAGATATCCCCCTATTTAACGACGGTAGCTGTGTACACCCTCGAAGCATTACCGGTATTGAAATTGAGAACGGTCAAATCTCCCTTATTAAATGGCATATAGATACTACTACCGATGGCACTTTAAAAGTGGTAAGGGTATTATTGGAAGGCCCAGAAAAACTATCCGATTATAAGCCAAAACCATAGCAGGGCTTCGTATTTTAAACAATGGCTACCAAAGCCATGGCCCTACAAAAGAGCCTATTTTTCTACATTATTAAAATCGTAAAAAATAATTCACGGCGTTACGAATCTGTAAATTATGGTATATTTAAAGTTCTATTTTAATACAACCAAAACCATATGCCACTTTTTATCGTAATCGTAGGAATTCTCCTTTTGTTCCTTTTAGTCGCAAAGTTCAAACTCAATGGCTTTATCGCTTTTATTCTTGTTTCCCTTTTTGTTGGAATAGCGGAAGGAATGGAGCCCGTAGCCGTAGTGGAATCCATACAGAAAGGAATCGGGAACATCTTGGGTTTTCTTGTACTTATTTTAGGACTTGGGGCCATGTTAGGAAAATTGGTTGCCGAGAGTGGAGCCGCACAAAGAATTACGACCAAACTTGTTGAGAAGTTCGGTAAAAAAAATATTCAGTGGGCCGTGGTCTTAACAGGCTTTATAGTGGGCATCCCTATGTTCTATTCGGTCGGTTTCGTAATCTTGGTACCTTTGGTCTTCACCATTGCAGCAGCAACCGGCCTACCGTTACTCTATGTTGGGCTTCCTATGCTGGCCTCACTGTCGGTTACCCACGGTTACCTTCCTCCCCATCCGGCCCCCACGGCAATTGCCTCTACCTTTAATGCCGACATCAGCAAAACATTGCTCTACGGAATCATCGTAGCCATCCCTGCCATTATCGTAGCCGGACCGTTATTGTCCAGAACCATGAAAAACATAAAGGCATCCCCCTTAAAAGAATTTCTAAATCCTAAAATTTTAAAAGATGAGGAAATGCCAGGAACGAGCATTAGCATTTTTACCGCCCTGTTACCGGTAATTCTTATGGCCATTGCCGCAGCAGCAGAGCTGTTTCTACCCGAAGGTTCTTTGATAAAAACAATTTTGGTCTTTGCAGGTAATCCTGTTATGGCCATGCTCATATCTGTACTGGTAGCCATTTATACGTTAGGGCTGGCACGCGGAAAAAAAATGAAAGAAGTTATGGATACGGTTGCCGGTGCCGTTACCGGTATCACCATGGTACTTCTTATAATAGCCGGTGCCGGTGCCTTAAAACAGGTATTAATAGACAGCGGTGTAAGCATCTACATAGGTGAAGCCTTAAAAGATTCCTCTATTTCACCTCTTGTATTGGCATGGTTGATCGCTACCATTATAAGGGTTTGCGTTGGATCTGCCACAGTTGCGGGCCTTACCGCTGCCGGTATTGTGCTTCCCCTTATAGAGGGTACAGGTGCCAGTGCAGAATTAATGGTACTCGCCATTGGTTCTGGCAGTTTAATGCTCTCACATGTAAACGATAGTGGTTTTTGGTTATTTAAAGAGTACTTTAACCTATCTATAAAAGACACGCTGAAATCTTGGACCGTTATGGAAACTACAGTCGGTATTATGGGTTTACTGGGTGTATTGGTATTGAATCAATTTATATAAAAACATTACATGAAAGCTTCTGAAAAAATAAAGGAACTGGGCCTACAATTACCTCCCGCCCCTCCTCCTGCTGGTTTGTACCGGCCCATTCTAGTCATAGACAATTTTTTGTATGTTTCTGGTCAAGGCCCTGTACTAAAAGATGGATCTCTATATACGGGCCGGGTCGGGGACGATTTGGATTTATCTCAAGGAAAAACGGGTGCAAGACATGTAGCACTCACCATGTTGGCCACCATTACTACCCATTTTGGGGATGTGGACCGTATAAAGCGATTGGTCAAAACATTGGGCATGGTAAATTGCACACCAGATTTTAAAGATCACCCATTGGTAATCAATGGTTTTAGCGAATTAATGTCCGATGTCTTCGGACCTGAAAACGGTGTAGGTGTAAGAAGCGCAGTGGGTATGATGCTTCCTGGAAATATTGCCGTAGAAATAGAGGCCATGTTTGAACTTCACAAATAAAAGATATGAATCATACGAACTGGTATCTATTAAACAATACCGAAGAAATAATCTCTCCCTCTCTATTGATCTATAAGGACAGGGTTATACATAATATTGATACCATGGTGCGTATGGCCAACGGACCCGACAATTTAAGGCCGCATATTAAAACCCATAAAACCGCAGAGATCATACGCCTACAAATGGACCAAGGTATTGACAAGTTTAAATGTGCCACCATAGCCGAGGCCGAACTTTTGGCCGTTTGCAAAGCTCCCGATGTTTTATTGGCCATGCAGCCCGTAGGGGCTAACATGAACAGGTTTGTATCATTGATCAAAAAATTTCCAGACGTTCACTTTTCGGCTTTAACGGATAATATAGAAACCGCTGATCTGCTGGGCGACCTAGGCACGCAGAACCGTCTAAAGTTACATTTGTACATCGATTTAAACGTGGGTATGAACAGAACTGGAATACCTGCAAACGATGAAGCCCTAAACTTATACAAACACATTGCCGACCACCCTTCTCTAGAAATCGAAGGATTGCACGCTTATGACGGACACCTGAGAAACCCAGATCCCGAAGCCAGAAAAAAAGATTGTGACGAGGCTTTTGAAAAGGTATTGAGTTTAAGGGACCGTATTCTACAAGAAAGTTTACCGACCCCTAAAATAATTGCGGGAGGATCACCTACTTTTCCCTATCACTGCAAACGCGAGAATGTAATCGCCAGTCCGGGCACTACCCTACTTTGGGATACCGGTTATGGTAATTTATTTCCCGAAATGGATTTTCTTCCTGCGGCAGTTTTGTTTACCAGGGTCATTAGCAAACCAAAGGCGGGGATTCTATGCTTTGACCTGGGACATAAATCCATAGCCCCTGAAATGCCCTTTCCCCGCGTAGATTTCCTGAGTTTGGAGCATGGTAAACAGCTTAGCCAATCTGAAGAACATTTGGTCGTAGAATATGACGATCTAAAAGCAGAAAAGGTAGGCGCCGAGCACTATGCCATACCTAAACATATTTGTCCTACGGTGGCCAAATATGACGAACTATTGGTCGTAGAAAACGGAAACATTACAGACCATTGGAAAGTAGTGGCCCGTAGCAACAAAATCACTATTTAAGATGTTTATTCTCGATGCCCACCTAGACCTATCCATGAACGCCATGGAATGGAACCGCGACCTTACCTTACCGGTATCCGAAATCAGAAAAAGAGAAAAAGGCATGGTCGACAAACCTGACCGAGGAAAGAACACCGTTTCTTTAGATGCCATGAGAAAAGGAAATATAGGTCTTTGCGTCGCCACACAAATAGCGAGATATGTAAAACCCGACAATAAATTACCAGGTTGGCATTCGCCACAACAGGCATGGGCCCAAACCCAAGGCCAATTGGCATGGTATAAAGCCATGGAAGATGCCGGTGAAATGATTCAGATCACCAATAAAAAAGCATTGACCGCGCATTTGAAAGCATGGGAGAACGATAAAGAAAATACTCCTATAGGATACATTTTAAGTTTAGAAGGTGCAGATTCCATTATAGACCTATCTTACCTACAAAAGTCGTACGACCAAGGGTTACGAGCTATTGGCCCTGCACATTACGGTCCGGGAACATATGCCTTTGGAACAGACTCTATAGGCGGTATCGGTAAAAAAGGAAAAGAGCTACTTAAAGAAATACAGCGTCTTCAACTTATTTTAGATGCCACCCATTTATGTGACCAAAGTTTTTGGGAAACAATGGATATATATGAAGGTGCCATTTGGGCAAGCCATAATAATTGCAGAAAATTTGTGGATCACAACCGTCAGTTTTCCGATGATCAACTAAAAGAACTTATTAATAGAAATGCGGTCATAGGTATGGCCTTGGATGCTTGGATGATGGTACCCAACTGGGTACGCGGCAAATCTACACCAGAAAGTACCGGCGTGTCATTGAACCATATGATACAGAACATAGACCATATATGCCAATTGGCCGGAAACTCGCTACATGTTGGCATTGGCACCGATCTAGATGGTGGCTTTGGCCTGGAACAGTCCCCAAAAGATCTGGATACGATCGCCGATCTACAAAAAATTCCCGGGTTATTAAAAGATAGGGGGTATCACATGCAGGATATTGAAAACATAATGAGCAAGAACTTTATTCGTTTTCTAGAGGAAAACTTGGCCAACTAAGCGTAAGAGGCTACATTAATCGATTTTAACAACCTGTTAAGTAGCAGTGGCAGGGTATTTGTTATCTTTATTCTATTAGTACGATTATACCAATGAATAAGCACAACTCTTTATTTGTCGTTTTTTGTCTTCTTTTTTTTGGATGGGTCAGTGCCCAAGGCGATTTACCTACCCAAAATCCTTTAAAGATAGAAACTGCCAACAAACTGGACAGTAAAGGTACATCGACTTCAGGTACCGTATTGAATATACCATCGGTAATCAAAGAGCAGCCAAAATTGGATATGACCAAGGGCAACCCCGTAAAAATGCTACCCGATGAAGAATTGGTACAAGCGGGAACGGGGCTAAAGATAGACCCTCGTATTGGACCTGGTGAAAGATACGGCGGTTCGGGCCAATTTTTCGGGGACCAATATTTAGGCGATATTAAAAGCAACGGAAAATTTATAGGTATTGTTTGTAGGGACCATGAATTCGTAGACGGTGACCGGGTCAAAATTTATGTGAACGATGCTGTAGTAGAACCCAATGTATTGCTTACCGGTGCCTTCAAGGGTATTAATGTAGATTTACAACCCGGTTTCAACAAAATAGATTTTGAAGCACTCAACCACGGTTCTTCGGCACCTAATACCGCGCAAGTGGATGTCTATGATGATAAAGGACAGTTGTTATATTCCAACAAATGGCTTCTTTCCTCTGGATCAAAGGCCACATTGATAGTTACCAAAGAATAAAATCATCTATTTTCTAGCTCCCGGATTATAAGTTTCTACGGCACGTTTTAAAACATCTTCACGATAATAGGCCGCATCTTTCCAATCGATATTGATATATTTTTGTGTCTGGTCATTAAAATGGGGCGATTTTGGATCTCCACTTTGTCCCCCTGCCAAAATAGTTTTTGCCTTTACCTTATCGCCAAACTCAACGGCCGCCACAAAGCTATTGCCCCTTGTGCCGTATATCTTTTTGGCGCCCGGAGCCGTATATCTTGCACCATATGCCGCCAAAGCCCCCCAAGTACCTGAAGCAAAACCTACCCCTACACTGGGAAGACTATCGTTAAAGGCTTGTTTTATATCGCCATTTAATCTTTGATACCTATTGACCTCTCCCCATGGAATTTCCCATGAACCAAAATCAGTTTCTAAATTGCCCACTACTTCTTCGAATAAACCAAGTTTTTCGCTATCGGGCGAATCGCTTCCCCAAAACTCTATCAACTCCATGCCATTAAGACCCTCTGGCCTCTTTGCCTTTTTATAACTAATAGTGCCATAAAAATGGGCCAAGGTCATGGCTACGGACTCTTTGGATGTTTTATAATCCCATTTCCGCAACACATCAATAGCTCCTTTCAAGTTTGGTTTTGGATGAGCGTCACACGCTTTTACCAACCCGGGGACCAAGGCTTCAAAAGCAGGCAGATATGGGTCATGTGCCAATTGGATCAAACTATCTAAAGTGTAGCCTTTTCTATCGGTCAATAATGCTATGGCATGCACTCCCCTAAAATTCTCTTGATCACGAGACATGTAATACGGGTAGTCCTCTTTTTTAGGGCTAAACTCCGCTGCCGAGGTAAACGGTGTGGAATTACAGTTTTGGATCCAACCGTTTTCCGGATTTAACACCAAAATATTCTCATCCACGGTATGCAGCCCTTGCCAATCGGTTCTGGGGTCGCTGCCATCTACTGGCTCAGAATAGTTAAACTGTACATCTCGTTTAGGAACAAAGTTCCCATGAAAGTAGGCAATATTGCCTTCGGCATCGGCATATACCGTATTATTGGAAGAATTTGTTCTAATGTCCATCATTTTCCTAAAACCTTTATACCCATCTTGTTTGGTTCTGATATAGGATTGTTCCAAGGCCTTTACCGGTTCCCACATCATGGCAGAAGCCGTCCATTGGCCATCTTCCAAATGGGTAATGGGGCCGTGGTGGGTTCGGTAGGCGGGAAAGGATTTTTCCTTTAGCGAATCCCCATCCTTATACTTTAAAACAATTTCATATGATTCTACTTCGCGTAATTCCTCCCCATATTGATATAACAGCTTATCCTCCTTTTTTACAATGGTTTCCTTAAACTCGTCCATCACATCGGTATAGGTAGAAGTGTGCATCCAGCCGGTCTTTTCATTAAACCCTTGATACACAAAAAACTGTCCCCAAGTAACCGCACCATATGCATTTAGCCCTTCTTCGCTTACCACATGCACCTCGCCCCTAAAATAAAATGAAGTATGCGGATTTATGAGCAACATGGTATTACCGGACTGCGTTAATTCTCCTGAAATGGCAATGCCGTTAGAACCCTGGGGCTCTTCCATTTCCTCTTTTTTCTTCATTTCCAAAAGCTCCATTTCCGGCAGCTCCATACCACTTTCGTAAAAAGCCTTTATTTTTTTTGTAGCTATTCTTTCAATGTCCCCACCAATACTGCCTTCGCTAAAATACATGGGCATCCAAGGCTCAAAACGATCCAGCAATTTTGGTTTTACTTCTGGGTGGGTGTACAAATAATAATTTATGCCGTCCGCAAAGGCATCACAAAGCTCTTGCAACCATTTGGGACTTTTTTCATAATTGGCTTTCGCCTCTTCTTCGGTCATAAACAATTTGGCCCTTAGATCACTGTAAATTGCTTCTTCCCCTTCTATCTCTGCCAATCTTCCGGTAGCCCATATATAATTTTGCTCTACCCTATTAAAATCATCTTCGCATTGGGCGTACAAGAGGCCAAAAACGGCATCGGCATCGGTTTTACCATATATATGGGGCACCCCAAAATCATCCCTTATAATTTCAACATTAGATGCCCGTGTCTTCCATTTTTCCAATTCTGAAGTATCATTGGTTTCAGACTTACAGGCGAAAATCAGTAAAAAAGCAACAAAATATAGAATGCGTTTCATCGAAATGGTTTTATAAGGTATGAAGTTACACTTTTGATATCAATTTTACCAGCTGCCACTAGCTCCACCACCACCAGAACTTCCACCCCCACCAGAGAACGAGCTAGAACTTCCGCCAGAAGAACCACTACCCGAACTTAGGGCATGGGTTCCCGAAGAAGAGAATGTTCTCCTATAATAGACCTCATCATTTTTAATCCACGATATCTTCAAATCTTTCTTGCCTTCCAATTTCAGTTTTATAAGGGCAATACATGCGGCTATTCCATAAAAGGGTACTAATCCCCACCATAAATTATACGGATTGTCCAAGACGCCTTCCATAATAGTATCGATATGGTTACTAGAAGTATAGACACTATAGCCAACACCTAACGGAATAACAACAAAAGCCAGTGCAAATAAGGATGAGAAAGAACTGGAGATAAGCATAAAAAAACCAGGTATAACCCCTAACTTCCCCATAAAAACACCCCTGAACACCTCAACCAGCACCCTATAACCACTATAAAAAAGAAACCCGCCTACCCCTACAAACACCAATACAAATACCCCCATGAAAATAAATCCAATAATTTCTCCCTTACGTTCGCTTGCCGCGATATCATTTTTAAATTCCTCTATAGCCTCCGGATTGTTTAAAAACTCAATTATTTGATCTACACCGTCATCTATTCCCTCGTAGTAACGTTCCTTTTTAAAAAGCGGAATCATTGTATTTCTAATAATCCTCGAGGCCACGGCATCTGTAATATAGGGTTCTAAGCCGTAGCCTACTTCAATACGCACTTCCCTGTCCGATTCCGCGAATAAGATTAAGAGCCCATTGTCTTTTCCACTAGCACCTACACCATTTTGGTTAAAAAGACCATTGGCATACCCCTCTATGGTTTCAAAACCCAACTGCTCTATAGTAACGACCACCACTTGATTTGTGGTTTCCTTTTCAAAATCCTGCAATTTTTGATTTAATCTTCGTGCTTCTTCGCTAGAGAATATATGGGCACTATCGGTGACAAAATCGCGTAGTTCGTAATACTGTTGTTGTCCACGGGCACACATGAAACTCAGCAAAAAAAGAATGATAAAGGTTTTTTTGTACATGGTCGTATGTTATAATACTGTTCCTCAAATATAAAAAACCCTTCATCAGAACATAGAATCAATTTTAAAACTACAGGAAGAAACTTTTG
Organism: Maribacter sp. MMG018; assembly: GCF_018100785.1. Taxonomy (GTDB): domain Bacteria; phylum Bacteroidota; class Bacteroidia; order Flavobacteriales; family Flavobacteriaceae; genus Maribacter. The sequence continues at coordinate 243,211 of NZ_JAGJEC010000001.1, forward strand.
ATTCCTTAGATTTAAAGTAACTTGCACCTTAATATCCAGTACTATATGTCAGAAAAAAAAGTTAGCATCCTTACCGCGTTCAAAACCATAATTTGGCCTAGAAGAAAGCTTGTTTTTATTGGACTTTTATTGATAGTCATTAGCAAGGCGGCCAGTTTTGTGGCCCCCATTTCGTTACGTTATTTTTTGGACGACATCGTACCCAACAAAAACTACGATTTACTAAAAGTATTGGTAGGCGTTGTTATATTTTCTTTTTTGGTCCAAGGCATTATGTCTTTTTTATTGACGAAAGTACTTAGCATTCAGGCTCAATTTATGATTTCCGAACTTAGGGCCCAAGTACAAAAACAAGTGTTGGCACTGCCCATTCGCTTTTTTGACAACACCAAATCAGGCGGACTGGTATCTCGTATTATGAGCGATGTTGAAGGCGTACGAAACCTCATCGGCACAGGACTGGTACAATTGGTAGGTGGTTCCATTACCGCCATCGTCTCTTTAATATTATTATTGCGGATAAGCCCCACCATGACTTTATTGACCTTTATTCCCTTACTCTTGTTTGCCTTTATAGCCCTAAAGGCCTTTAAGATCATACGCCCCGTATTTAGGGAACGTGGAAAGATCAATGCCGAGGTAAAAGGTCGTTTAACAGAAACCCTGGGAGGCATTCGGGTGATAAAGGGATTTAATGCAGAGGAACAAGAAGCAAAGGTTTTTGAAGAAGGGGTACACAAATTATACAGGAACGTAAAAAAGAGCCTGACCGCAACAGCGATTATGACCAGTTCCTCTACCTTTTTGTTGGGACTTGCCACTACAGGCATAATGATGGGATATGGCGGATACAAAATGATGCAGGGAGAGCTAACGACCGGCGAATATTTTGAATTTACATTTTTATTGGCCCTAATGGTCGCTCCGATCGTGCAGATGAGCAATGTCGGAAGTCAGCTCACAGAGGCCCTTGCAGGTTTGGACCGTACCGAAGAGTTAATGAACCAAATCACGGAAGCCGATGAAAAAGACCGCACCATTGTTCTTAAAAATATCAAAGGCGATGTCGTCTTTAAGGACGTTTCTTTTGCCTATGAGGAAGACAAAGACGTTTTGCACAACATAAGCTTTGAGGCAAAATCTGGCGATGTTATTGCACTTGTCGGAAGTTCTGGTTCTGGAAAATCTACGATTGCCGGTTTGGCCGCCAGTTTTTTGAATCCGGATTCAGGCATCATCACTATTGACGGGCATGACCTGACAAAGGTAGACCTTACCAGTTTCCGTCAGTTTTTAGGGGTGGTTCTTCAAGATGATTTTTTATTCGAAGGCACCATACGCGACAACATCCTTTTCCCTAGGCCCAATGCTTCGGAAGCAGAACTTGATGCTGCCGTAAAAGCTGCCTATGTAGATGAGTTTACCGATCGCTTCGATGATGGCCTGGACACCTTGATCGGAGAACGGGGCGTAAAACTATCCGGTGGGCAACGTCAACGTATCGCCATTGCCCGGGCCGTACTAGCGGATCCCAGAATTTTAATATTGGACGAAGCCACTTCCAATCTCGATACAGAAAGTGAAGCCCTAATTCAAAAAAGTTTGGCCGAACTCACAAAGGGAAGAACCACCTTTGTTATTGCACACCGCTTAAGTACCATTAGAAAAGCCAATCAGATTTTGGTTATTGAGAATGGCCGTATTGCCGAACAAGGCACCCACGAAGAACTGATCGCCAAAGAAGGCAGGTACTACAATCTATTTACCTACCAAGCAAGAATATAACAGGTAGCCAATAATAATTGGTGAACGGTCTAAAAAGAACTTACGTACCTAAACCCTTACATACCGACCTTAAAGTTCTTCTGGAGCCAGCTCTACTTCGAGTCCGTCCATTTCTTCCGAGATATGTAACTGACAACCCAAACGGCTATTTTCTTTTACATTAAAAGCCTCGGCAAGCATTGCTTCTTCATCATCCGACTTTTCGGGAAGCTCATGATCCGATAAAACATAGCATTGGCAAGAGGCACACATGGCCATACCGCCACAGATACCTATAGTACCTTCAGGAGCCAGTTCGTACGACCGTACTACCTCCATAAGGTTCATGTTCATATCGGTCGGAGCCTCTATTTCATGCATTACGCCATCACGGTCCGTAATCTTTAATTTAATATCGGTCATCTTAATCTATCGCTTTAATTACGGCTTTTGGCGCCTCTTTCTTAGTTCCGTCGAAACCACTGACCCCACCTACGGTCGTGTATTTCATCACATATTTTTTATCGGGGAATATTCGTTGGTAAGCACTTTGGCACATTAAGGTAGCCTCATGAAAACCACATAAGATCAATTTTAATTTTCCTGGATACGTATTTACGTCACCGATAGCATAGATGCCCGGTACATTGGTCTGATAATCGAAGGTATCTACCTTAATGGCATTTTTCTCTATTTCCAAGCCCCAGTTGGCAATCGGGCCCAATTTTGGGGAAAGTCCGAACAATGGGATAAAGTTATCTACCTCCAATGTTATATGCTCTACCTCTGCTGCCGATTTTTTGATCGTTACCGACTCTAATTTACCTTCACCGTGTAGGCCAACGATTTCTGCCGGGGTAATCAGGTTGATTTTACCTTCGTTCTTTAATTCCTGTACTTTTTCTACGGAATCCAAGGCACCCCTAAACTCGTTTCTTCTATGTACCAAGGTGACCTCACTGGCAACATCGGTTAAAAAGATACTCCAATCCAGGGCAGAATCACCTCCACCGGCAATGACCACCTTTTTGTCCCTATAAATTTCAGGGTCTTTTATCATGTAGGCAATACCGTTATCCTCGTACTGGGCAAGATTCTCCAACAATGGTTTTCTCGGCTCAAAACTACCCAATCCGCCAGCGATGGCAACAACGGGGGCATTGTGCTTTGTTCCTTTGTTGGTAGTCACCACAAAAGTTCCATCTTCTAACTTATCAATGGTCTCCGCCCTTTCACCAAGCGTAAAGGTTGGTTGAAAAGGTTTTATCTGCTCCATTAAATTATCTACTAGGTCTCCTGCCAATACTTCAGGAAAACCAGGTATATCGTAGATGGGTTTTTTAGGGTATATTTCTGAACATTGCCCGCCCGGTTGCGGCAACGCATCTATAAGATGGCATTTTAACTTTAATAATCCTGCTTCAAAAACTGCGAAAAGTCCTGTGGGGCCAGCCCCAATAATTAGAATATCTGTCTTAATCATCAAAAAGCGCTATTAAATCTGGCTAAATTACTATCGGGTAGATTATAATTTTATGATTTTTGTCAAGTTATTATCCTTGAACGTTAATTACCTCTACCACTTGTGGGGCATATTTTTTAATGGTCATTTCCACGCCACTCTTCAATGTCATCTGATTAACACTGCAACCTACACATGCACCATGAAGCTTTACCTTGACCGAGTTTTCATTATCAATGGATATTAATGATATATCACCGCCATCACTCTGTAAAAAAGGACGTATTTCTTCCAACGCCTTTTCTACTTTATCTCTTAGATCACCTGAAGTCATTGTCGTCATAGTTACTTCTTTTTAACGGCGGCACAGCCTGCCATTGTTGTTATTTTAATTGCCTCTGTGGGGGGTATGTTCTTATTTCTGTTTACCACCTCTTGCACTACTTTTTTGGTAAGATCTTCAAAAGCCGCCTCAATAGGTGTCGCTGTTTGCAGCGCTGCAGGCCTACCTACGTCACCAGCTTCCCTTATACTCTGTACCAAAGGAATTTCGCCTAAAAAGGGAACGTTCAAATCTTCTGACAAATGCTTGGCCCCTTCTTTTCCGAAAATATAATATTTGTTGTCCGGAAGCTCGGCAGGAGTAAAATAGGCCATATTTTCCACAATTCCTAGAACTGGAACATTGATGGAGTCTTGTTGGAACATAGCAACTCCCTTTCGGGCATCGGCCAAGGCAACCTCTTGCGGCGTACTCACCACGACCGCTCCCGTTACGGGCATTGCCTGCATAATACTTAAATGAATATCTCCCGTACCCGGTGGTAGATCTATCAACATAAAATCCAACTCTTCCCAATGTGCGTCAAAAATCATCTGGTTCAATGCCTTCGATGCCATAGGCCCTCTCCATATAACCGCTTGGTTGGGCTGGGTAAAAAAGCCTATCGACAATAATTTTACACCGTAACTTTCTACGGGCTTCATCTTAGATTTACCATCAACATTGACCGCCAAGGGTTTTTCTTGGGCAACATCGAACATTATGGGCATGGACGGACCATAGATGTCGGCATCCAACAAACCGACCTTGAAACCCATTTTGGCCAAGGTAACCGCAATATTTGCCGTAACCGTTGATTTACCCACGCCTCCTTTACCGGAAGCCACTGCAATTATATTCTGAATTCCTGGAATCGGCTTTCCTTTTATCTCATTCACCTTTGGCTTGGGGGCGGGTGCATCTACTTTGATGTTCACCTTTATTTTAGCCTTCTCATAGACTTCTTTGTGAATGACCTTTAAAATTTCAACTTCTGTCTTTTTACGGGCCTGTAAACTAGGATTGCCAATGGTAACGTCTATCTCTACCTCATCACCGAAAATCTGAACATTTTTCACCGCTCCGCTCTCTACCATGTTTTGGCCTTCCCCAGGAACCGTAATATACTTTAACGCCTCTAAAACTTGTTTTCTATCTATCTTCATTATGTATACTCATTCTAAACAACAAAGATAGTTCTTAGGCTCGAGAATATGAAGCTATAACATTGAAATTGAACATGAATGAATAAACTTAACTTATAAACTACTTTTTCTACAAAGGCTACACTAACTTTTTCCTATAAATCTTAACAAAAAAAGCAGTATTTATAGTAAATTCGGGCATACCAACTAAACCAAATCAGATGTTCCCAAAACTTAAGACAAAATATCCTGTCTTTACTTTCTTCGTTGTTGTGCTTTTATTGAGTTCATGCGCAGGAACCAACAAGAAGTTTTCAAAAAAAGATGTAAAGAGCTCCCAGAACCTTATAGGGTTATCCTTTACCGAAAAACAGATTGATACGATCTACCCGTATCTATTAAGAAACAGAAAAGGTTTCGACTCGCTTAGAACCTATTCTTTGGATCCCAATGTTTTTCCCGCTGTTAAGTTCGACCCCTTACCGCTCAATTTTACACAAAAACCACAAGGAAACATACCGGAATGGGAAATTCCAAACAATATAGAACTACCCAACAATAGATCGGAACTTGCCTTTTATAGCATACCCGAACTTGCTTCTTTGATCAAGAACAAAAAAATAAGTTGTGTTGAGCTAACAAAATTCTTTATAGATAGGATAAAAAAGCACGATGCCGTTCTACAATCCACTATCACCATTACAGAGGAAATGGCATTGGAGCAAGCGCAAAAAATGGATGATGAACTCGCTAATGGAAATTATCGAGGCATATTGCACGGTATACCCTATGGCGTTAAAGACCTTATGGCCGTAAAAGGATATAAAACCACTTGGGGCGCAGCTCCCTATAAAGACCAAGAATTTGATATAACGGCCACCGCAGTAGAGAAACTACAGAACGCAGGAGGCGTGCTCATCGCCAAACTAGTATCCGGATCTCTTGCAAGAGGTGATGTTTGGTTTGGTGGAAAAACAAAAAACCCATGGGACACAGCACAAGGGGCCACAGGTTCGTCCGCAGGTTCGGGCGCGGCCACGTCTGCAGGCTTGGTGCCTTTTGCATTAGGAACCGAAACATTGGGCAGTATCACCTCACCAAGTAACCGAACAGGCATCACCGGACTCCGCCCCACTTATGGAAGGGTCAGCCGTTATGGGGTAATGAGCCTTAGTTGGTCTATGGACAAAGTAGGTCCTATGGCACGTTCGGCCCAAGATTGCGCTATTGTTTACAGTGTTATTTCAGGAAAAGACCCCAAAGACCCTACTACAACAGATTTTTCTGTTGGCATTGATCTCAATCGGGATATAAAAACCCTTAGGGTGGGGTATTTGAAGGAAGATATTGAAAAAGATTCTTCAAAATCAAAGGACAATTTGGTAAAGGCTTTGGAGACATTTAAAAAAATGGGGATTGAGCCTGAAGCATTAAAACTGCCCGAAGACCTCCCCTACAATAGTTTTGATATTATTTTAAGGGCAGAGGCCGGTGCATTCTTCGATGACTTGGTACGCTCTGGAGATGTGGATAAAATGGTGGAGCAAGACCAGCGATCAAGAGCCAACTCGTTGCGGCAGGCGCGTTTTATTCCCGCAGTGGAATATTTACAGGCAAACAGGCACAGGGCAATACTTATTGAAAAAATGAACGAACTCATTAAAGATTACGACGTAATAATTTCGCCTACTTTCGGTAACCGACAATTGATTATCACCAACCTAACCGGACACCCTGTAATTGCCATACCGACCGGATTGGACAAAGACAAGCATCCTACCAGTATAACATTGGTGGGCAACCTATACGACGAGGCCAGTATTCTGTTATTGGCAAAGGCTTTTCAAGAACAAACAGAATTTGATGAAATGCACCCTAACGGGTATTTAGATTAAACCTTTCTACCATCTAAAAGATTGATGATCCTAGAGCCGTAGGCAGCGTTCTTCTCTGAATGTGTTACTTGAATAATGGTAACGCCGTTCTCTTTATTCAGTTTTTTAAAGAGCTCCATAATCTCTTCGCTTTGCTGAGAATTTAAATTTCCGGTGGGCTCATCTGCCAAAATTAATTTGGGACTGGCGATCAAGGCCCTCGCCACACCCACCAATTGTTGCTGACCACCACTTAATTGAGAAGGGAACAGATCTTTCTTGCCTACAATGTTAAACCGATCCAAGATATCGGCGACCAATGCCTTACGTTCAGACCCCTTTACCTTTTTGTACAACAAGGGCATCTCTAAATTCTCGGCAACGGTAAGGTCGTCGAGCAAGTGATACGATTGAAAAACAAATCCTATATACTCTTTATACAAATTAGAGCGATACTTCTCTTTTAGGGTATGTACGCTTTCGTCTAAAAAGTGATATTCTCCCTCGTCAAAAGTATCGAGCATTCCGATAACGTTCAGCAAAGTGGATTTACCGGAGCCCGATGGGCCCATAATAGAGATGAATTCTCCTTCCTCGACTTCCAAATTAATATCCTTCAACAAGAAGATTCGCTGACCTCCTGTGTTTACCCACTTAAAAATATTCTTTAATTGTAGTAACATATATTTTGTGTTATTCTGTTCGTAAACTTTTTACAGGATCGGCATTGGCCGATCCAACTGTCTTTATGGCAATTATCAAAAGTGCAATAAGGATCATCGCTACACCGCTCAAAGCAAAAATCCACCAGCTTAAAGCCGTTTTATTGGCAAAGCCTTCGAGCCAATAGCTCAGGCCGTACCATGCGACAGGGGCAGCTATCAAAAAGGCTATCAATACCAATTTTAAAAACTCTTTAGACAACAATAGGTTCAACTGAAATACCGTAGCTCCCAAAATTTTTCTTACTCCTATTTCTTTTGTTCTTCTTTCTGTGGTATATATTACCAAGCCCAATAGCCCTAGACAACTAATAAAAATGGCCAGACCGGTGGCCCACTTTAAAAGAATGGCTGTTTTTTGTTCACTTTCATAAAAGCTTTTGATGGTATCGTCCATAAACCGATACTCAAAATCTGCCTCAGGGTATGTATTTTTCCATATCTCTTCAATTTTAGCCAGTGTACTGGACCAATTACCCGTATCCATACTTTTAAACTTAAAATGAATCGTCTTAAACTGGGTATACTTTCCACTATATGACCCTCCTGTAAAAGCCATTGGCGACACCCCATATTTTAAGGAATGTTGGTTAAAATCGTCCATTACACCAACAATAGGTATCTCTTCACCACCCGACTTTATAGATTTTCCTACTATTTTCTCGGGGTCATCCATACCCAAGAACTTTAAATAAGATCTATTTACTACAAACTCTCTAATACTATCATTTAGGGGCAACCTACCAGCTAGCAGATTTAAATTATATAAATCAAAAAAATCGGCATTCCCATATAACAATTGCAGGTCCGAATTCACTTCTTTTTCGCCATCCATAAACAAAACTCCCATAGACATGGTCGTAAACGAAGCAGGTGGGTTACCCGAAAGAACGGTTTGGGACAAGCCCGGTATGTTTTCCATTTCACGAACAAACCTTGCTCTCTTAACCGACGATGTATCTTGCCAAGGCGTTCTAAAATACGCGATTGCCTCTGTCTTAAAGCCCATATCCTTTTTCATGATATAATTTAACTGCTTACCAACCAACAAGGTGGCTATGATAAAAACCTGCGCAATTACAAATTGAAAAACGGTCAAATACTTCCTTAAGGTTCCTTTATCCGAATTGGGCACAACCTGTTGTTTAAACACGGATACGGGTTTGTATTTGGACAATACCAAGGCCGGATAAAACCCAGATAACAGGGTCACCATCAATAATAATAGTACAATGCCCACAATTACCCACGGATTATAAAAAAGTTCAAAGTTGAGTCCTTCCGGTATAAAGTCTACAAACAAATGCAACAACCACTTAGCCAATAACATAGAAAGAAGGGCCGCTGCCAAGGTCAGTAAAAACGTCTCACCCAAAAACTGAAATATCAACTGTGTTCTAGAACTGCCCAAGGTTTTTCTTATTCCGATTTCCTTGGCCCTTTGTATGGCCTGTGCCGTATTTAGATTAATAAAGTTTATACAGCCCAACAACACTAGAATACCCGCCAACAGAAGTAGGCTATTCAACGTTGCCATAGTGGTACGACTATCGTTAAAATCAAAAGTGCCATAATCTTGGTTCAAATGAATATCCGCCAACGGTTGAATATTATACGTATTGCTTCTGCCAATGGCCACCATTTCCGGTTCATCATGCTCTTTTGCTATCTGAGTCAGTGTTTCCTGTACCTTGGTGGGACCTGCTTTTTCGGACAGTTTAACAAACAATTGCGACGCCGAGCTGGTATTGCTCCAACTTGCTTCGTTCACTACATTGGTCATATCTTGTGTCGCAGCGGTTTTTAAAGAAATAAACTCTTCGAACACAATATCTGTTCTATCCTTAAAATTGGCCACTACTCCAGAAATAACCGCATGAATACTATCATTGTACACCACCGATTTCCCTAATACCTCCGACATCTGTTGACCTGGGAAGTATTTTTTGGCCCTGTTTTCGGACAGTACTACGGTATTCGGCTCTTCTAAAGCAGTATTTTTATCTCCAACGAGCCAGTTGTAATCAAATACTCGGAAATAAGCCCCATCGGTATAGATTACAAACTCCGGATCCTTAAAACGGCTCTCGGTCTCCGGGTTTTCTACATGAATGGGATAGGCGGTAAAAAAAGGGGCCACCGTTTCCAATTCTTCCATCTTAAGATCTTTGAGTGCTTGTGCCAAGGGAACGGTTACCCCTGCATTATAAAAATTGCCATCCGGACTTTTAAACGCCGTAGTTACCCTATAAATTCTATCCCCATCGGGATGGAACTTATCAAAAGAAAGGTCATAAAACACCATGGCCCCGATAACAAAAGCGGCACTAAGACCAACCGAAAGTCCTAAAATATTTATGAGGGAAAACACTTTGTTCTTCCAAACATTACGAAAAGCGATCTTTAAATAATTACGTAGCATAGCAATCTATTTTATTCTGTCCGTAAACTCTTTACGGGATTCACCCTTGCCGCCCTAATGGTTCGCGTTCCAATCGTCAACAGCGCTATTAGTACGGCTATAGCGCCAGCAGCAACAAAAAACCAAATACTAAGTTCTATCCTATAGGCATAGTTCTGAAGCCATTCTCCCATAATCCACCATGCAACGGGCGATGCGATCAAAAATGCCAACAGTACCAGTTTTAAAAAATCTTTGGTAAGTATATAGGTGATAGAAGCCACACTGGCCCCTACCACTTTTCGAATGCCGATTTCTTTGGTACGTTGTGAAACGATCAGCAACGACATAGCAAAAAGCCCCATACAACTTAGAATAATTGACAGAACAGAACCACTGGCTACCATTTTGGCGGTGGTCTTCTCCCTATTAAAGGTCCTGTCAACATTCTCATCTAAAAAAGAACCTAAAAAAGCGGCGTTCGGCTCTAATTTTTTCCAAGTATTCTCAAGTGCCTCATACGAACTGGCCATATTATGGGGGGCAACCTTGGCAAAGGCATAAGAAAGACCCCATTCTTTACTCATATAAAATGTAATCGGTTCAATGGCCCTATCCAGGTCTTTAAAATTATAATCTTTCACTACCCCAAGAACAGGAATATGAACTCCGTTACTTATTTCCAGTTGTGCCGACAATGGATCTTCTTCCCCTAGCTCCCTTGCCATGGCTTCGTTGATGACCACTCCTAAACTATCGGAGGCATTCTTAAAATTTCTGCCCAATACCATATCTATGCCCAAAGTTTGTACAAACTCATGGTCCACCACCAAAAAATTGGTGGTTACGGAACGGCCTTTATATTCAAAACCTATTTTACTTGAAGACCTGCTGCCATCTCGTCCCAGCCCTAAATTAATATCGGCACCGCTAATAGAGACGATATCCGGGTTGCCCTTTAACTCTTCCCGAAGTAATTCTATAACATCATTGCTATTGCGCTTACCGTTTAAAGGAAAAGAAACCACTTGTTCTTTATCGTACCCCAGATCTTTGTTACGCATGTAATCTATTTGCCCCCACAACACCAAAGTTCCTGTAATCAACGCTATGGCGATACCAAATTGAAATACCATCAATACATCCCTTACCTTATTGTTTCCTGTTGATTCCAGCTTACCCTTTAACGATTGAATGGTACCCAGACGGCTCATTAATATCGCCGGGTAGCCCCCAACAAAAACGGTTATGAGCATCACCATTGCCAGCAAGCCTACTAGAAATGACGGTCTTAACAACATGTCTACAGAAACCTGTGTATTAAAAATAGTCTTAAAATCATTTACAAAAACAAAACTTAAGATCACCCCAATACCCATCGATATTAAAAAGATGAAAAGACTCTCGGTCCAAAATTGGAAAAACAACTGTTTCTTTTGGGCTCCCAAGGTTTTACGCATCCCTATTTCCTTAAGCCTTTTGGCAGATTTGGCAATGCTCATATTAATGTAGTTGACACAGGCTATGAACAATATTAAAAAGGCGACGCCCAGAATTAGATAAGGCAAGCTTCTACTCACCGACACGTATCCATTTTTAAGACTTGTAAAATGAACGTCTGCCAACGGCACCAATTCCAAGTTTACATAACGTCCATTCTCATCGGCCGAAGCCCCATCCCTTTTCAGCATTTCTATAGCGTCCTTAAAATGAAGGTCTACAAAACCCCTGCTGCCGCTTTCAAAACTAGTGGAGCTCACCCCTTCTTCGAGCTCTACATATACATCATGGTATTGCGAATCCCACTGTTCTTTATTATCTAGGTAATCGGCATGACTCTCGAAACGACCGGCCATTTGAAATTCCAAATTGGTTTCCGCAACCATATCATCGGCTATGGCGCTTACCGTAAAGGGAACTTCTTTTCCCTTTACCAACAGATGGAACGTTTTTCCGACAACATCGGTAGAACCGAATAGATTGTTTGCCGCCTTTTTGGTCAATACAACCGATGACAACTGCGCCAAAGGTGTATTCCCATCTCCTTTAATTATCGGAAAACTGAACATAGAAAAGAAACCTTCATCTACCCAAATGATATCTATATCTATTTCCTTATCCCCTTGTATGGCCAATGCACCATCTTGCAAGAACCTGGTTATACGCTTTACACCGGGCACTTCCGCTTCCAACGAAGGAGCCAAAGGTGCTGGTTGAACGGTACCTGCCTCCGGTCCTCTAGGGGTCTGTTGGGTTTTTACGATTTTATAAATAGACGCTCCATTTTCATGAAAACCATCAAACGAAAGCTGAAACAATGCGGCCATTCCCAATAATACGGCTACGGCAAAAGCTACCGACAAGCCTATCACGTTTAAGCTAGTGTTCGTTTTATCCTTTACTAAATTCCGCCAGGCAATTTTTAAATAGTTTTTAAACATGATGCTCGCTTTTTTGATGATTTGATGTGATTATTCTGTTCGTAAACTCTTTACAGGATTTGACCTCGCTGCTTTTATAGCTTGAAAGCTAATTGTGAACAAGGTAATGGCCAAGGCAACCAAACCGGTCAAGGCAAATACCCACCAGTAAATTTCAATATGATAGGCAAATTCTTGCAACCATCGGTTGGATAACCAGTATGCAATCGGAAAAGCAATGGCCAAGGCCAAAACCACCAATTTCACAAAATCCGTAGATAGCATTTTAAATACATTAAAAATACTGGCCCCCAACACCTTACGAATTCCTATTTCTTTTTTTCGTTGTTCTGCCATGAAAGCGGCCAAACCAAAAAGCCCCAAACAGGCCACCAATATGGCCAGACCACAGAAAATGAGCCCTACACGAATAGTCCGCTGTTCCCTTTCGTACAACTTTTCTATGTTCTTATCCAAAAAAGAATAATCAAAAACAGTTTCAGGGTCCACTGCTTTAAAAGTACGTTCCAACTGATTCAAAAAATCCGGTGAATAATTACCGAACCTTACCAGTGCATATCCTTTATATTCGGTATCATTGTTAGTAAAGGCATAGGCTCCTATTGGAGTGTGCAAAGAGGTAAAGTTAAAATCGTCCACTACCCCAACTATACGGACCTCTCTATTTATAAAAACCTTTTTGTTGATCGCTTCCTCTGGTGTATAGCCCAAATAGTCAACAGCCGTTTTGTTCAGTACTACCTCTATCAACGTATCGTTCTCCTGCTTGTTTTTTGGCAAGGTAGTACCGGCCAAAAGCCGAAGTCCCAAAACATCCAATACCTCGGGATCGGATACATTGGTCTGTATGTCTAGCCCCTTTCTATCTTCCCTATCTTTAAACAATGTATTTAGACTTACCCCTGTTCCTGGAAAACCCTGTGCCAGGGCAACATCGGTAACTTGCCCCAACCCCTTAAATTCTTGGGCAATTTCATCCAACCCTGTTTGACTATTGATGCCCGCTACGGAGACAACAACAATATTATCCGGTTCAAACCCCAAATTTTGATTTCCTATAAAACGTATTTGTTGATATATTATCAAAATTCCCACAATAAGAATGGCCGAAGCGGCAAACTGTACCACTACCAAGCCTTTGCGCACCAATATAGCCGTACCGCCTTGTTTATAAGAAGGTGAAAATGCCGATTTTGGAGAAAATCCAGAAAGATACAGCGCAGGATAAGAACCTGCTACCAAAGTGGTTACCGCCCAAATCACCAGAAAGGCTAAAAATGACATAGGCTCTAAAAGCAAACTGGGATCAAGCTCTTGATTTGACAAATAATTGAACCATGGGAGTGCCAATACTGCCAACACAACGCCTATTATCATGGCAATCAGGGTTATTAATGCTGTTTCTATATAAAAACGCACGACCAATGTTCTCTTTACCGCCCCCAAGGTTTTGTTGATCCCTACTTCCTTTGAGCGTTTTTGCGAACGTGCCGTTGTAAGGTTCATATAATTAATGCAGGCAATAACCAATATTAGTATCGCTAATAACGATAGGTTTTTAATCTCTTGGATATCTCCCAAACGAGCCGCATACGAATCTGAATATTCGGCTGAATATAAATGAATGCGTTCTAGAGGTTGTAAGGAGAAAGAAAACCATTGATTTTCTTTTTCTACATTTTTATCCACCAATTGTTGTATTTGCCTTTCTACTTCGGGTACCGAAATATTGGTGTTAAACTGAACCAAAGTTTCGTAGCTCGCATTGCTCCAATACAAATTCTTTGCATAAGTAGCTTTGGGGGATGCAATCACATTAAACTTATAACTACTATTTTTTGGCATATCCTTATAAATGGCCACCACTTCCATTTTTTGCCTGTTGTCTATCTCTATCGTCTTTCCAATGGCCTCCGTATTTCCGAAGTATTGTTTTGCCGTTTTTTGGGAAAGGGCAACACTATTTGGGGCATTTATATCTGAACGGTTACCCAGCACAATTTCAACCTTTAGAAGATCAAAAATATCGGCATCCGCCCAATAGAGTTCTTTTTCCAAAAAAATGTTGTTACCCACCTTTACATTGGCATTTGTTCCAAAACCATGTTTTAAAATACGGGCCGTATATTTAATATTCGGAATATCCGTCTTCATTGCAGGCGCCAATGCATTTGGAGCTCCTGCCCATGTTTCCTGAGAAAAACTATCTCCGTCCGTATTCAGTAAAATTCTATATACGTTCGACTCCCCCTTATATAAATTATCAAAACTTAATTCATGGCCAATAAACAAATAGAGTACCAAGGCAATGGCCATGCCTAAAGAAAGACCCAAAACATTGATGATAGAAAACAGGGGGTTAGCCCATAAATTACGCCATGCCACCTTTATATGATTTTTAAACATGTCAGAAAATTTTAAAATATTATTCTGTTCGTAAACTCTTTACCGGATTTGCCCTCGCTGCTTTTATAGCCTGAAAACTGACCGTAAGAACCGTTACCAACATGGCCCCGGCCATTGCCAAAGCAAAGATCCACCATTTTAAAATGACGCGGTACGGATACTCTTGCAACCATCCGTTCATTATATAATAGGCTATGGGAACCGCAATAAAGCATGAGATGATCACCAGTTTCAAAAAATCTTTGGAAAGCATGTTCCATACGTTGAATACCGATGCTCCCAAGACTTTTCTAACACCAATTTCCTTTGTACGCTGTTCGGCCACGAAGGAGGTTAAGCCAAAGAGGCCAAGGCAACTGATCAAAATGGCCAGGGCCGTAAATATGCCCGACAATCTTCCTATTCTTTCTTCGGCCGCAAACTTTTCGCCATACTGATCATCTACAAATTCATATTCGAAGGGAATATCGGGAAAGTGCTCTTTAAAAACATTTTCAACAATTTCTAAATTTTGTGTAGCACTTTGATTCGGGTTTAAGCGTAGATTATAATAACTGCCATTGTTATACCTATCGTACACATACACCCCTTGTTTAACCGGTTCGTAGGGCGATTGTGTAATCATGTCCTGTACTACACCGATTATTTTTAAAGGCGGATTGGGATCTTCCTCATCATCGTCACGTAAAAGCTGCCCTACCGGATTCTCCATTCCTAAATACTTCTTTGCAGTCTCGTTGATCAGTACCGCCAGCGAATCGGTCGCATAATCCCTTGAAAAATCCCTGCCCTCCACTATTTTAAGGTTCAACGATTTTGCATACTCGGGTGATACTTCGGTCCAAGCCAGATCCTCTTGAAAACCTTCTGGTTTTCCTTCCCAAACAAAACCACTTCTATTGGACCATATTTGTGTTGTGGGACTACTGGAAGTCGACATTTCTACCACTGCTCCGGATCCAATGAACTCGGTACGCATTAGATCGTATTTTCCATTAAAGTCTTGGCTAAACGTAGGAATCTGAATAAGCCCCTCCTTATCATACCCCACCGGGCGGTTTTTGGCAAAATTGATCTGCTGCATTACGATAACCGTACCAATAATGAAAGCTACTGAAACCGTAAATTGTAGCACTACCAAAATTTTTCGTGGCAACCCTGCATATCTACCCGTTTTAAAAGTTCCTTTTAACACGTCTACCGGCCTAAACGATGACAAGTACAATGCAGGATAACTACCCGCCAAAAGTGAAGTGAAAATCACGAACGCGAACGACAACAACCAAAAGCTGGTATCGCCCCAAGGAAACCCTATTTCCTTTCTGGCCAAATCGTTAAAGCCGTTCAAAGAAAACAACACGATCAGCAAGGCCATAAAAAACGCAAAAACAACGACCAAGAAAGACTCGCTCAAAAATTGATAGATCAGCTGTCCTCTTTGCGAACCTATAGATTTTCTGATACCCACTTCCTTGGCTCGTTTTTCTGACCGGGCCGTACTCAAGTTCATAAAGTTGATACAGGCCAATAAGAGCACAAATGCCCCTATAATCCCAAAAAGCCATACATATTTTATACGCCCGCCTACCTGTTTGCCATTTTCAAAATTGCTTCGCAAATGCCAGTCTTTCATTGGAAACAAGAAAATCTGCGGATTAAATTCGGCGGAGTCTTCGTTCAGGGTCTTCTTTACATCTTTTATGGTATTCGTAACCTTTTCGAACGAGGTATTGTCCGCCAACTGTACGAACATTTGAAAAGAGTTGTTGCCCCAAGAATCTTCGGCATTGCGTATCCATTCATTATTGGCTACGTACATATCCCACGGAATTATATATTCCGTATCGTTAAAAGAACTATTAAAAGGTATATCCTTATAAATAGCACTTACGTTTAATTTATGTTCGTTGCTTACGATGACGGTTTTGCCTATAGGGTCTTCGTTTCCAAAAAGTGCTTCGGCAGTAGACTCCGAAAGCATGATGGAATTTACCTCCCTTAAACCGTCTTTTTCCCCTTTTATAACTTCTAGGCCAAAAAGTTCAGGACCTTCCCTTTGCATGTAGTTTCCTGGTCTGGAAATACTTTTTTCTCCATATTTTAAGTAATGATCATTGGTCCATGAACACATGATCAAATACTTAAAGTTATCGCCATAACCATCTCTTAAAGCCTTCTCCAAAGGCCTGGGAATAGCCGGCCCCGTTCCCGTTTCACCATTAAAGGTCTGGGATTGAAACACTTGGGCAATTTTATCCTTGTTCTTGAAATAACTGTTATACGACAGTTCATCCTGGATCCAAAGTCCAATAATCAATGTTACCGCCATACCCAAAGCAAGCCCACCAACATTTATAAGGGAGTACCCCTTGTTCTTCAAGAGGTTTCGCCAAGCAATTTTTAAATAGTTTTTAAACATAATGTTCGCTTTTGATGATTGATGTATTTTATTCTGACCGCAAACTTTTTACGGGATTCACTGTTGCCGCTTTTATACTTTGATAACTAACCGTTACTATGGCCACGACAATCGCCAACAAGGCCGCGACCACAAAAATTTCCCAGCCAATATCTATTCGATATGAGAAGTCTTCGAGCCATTTGTTCATGATAAACCAACCTATGGGCAATGAGACCAAAATGGATACTCCTACCAATTTTAGAAAATCTACTGTAAGCCGGTATGAAATTTGACTTACAGTAGCTCCCAATACTTTTCTAACGCCGATTTCTTTGGTACGCTTCTCGGCATTAAAGGCAGCTAATCCAAATAATCCCAAACAAGCAATGAAAATGGAAAGAAGAGTAAAAATGAAAAATATCTGACCCAGCTTCTGCTCAGCCTCGTAGGTTGTATTAAAGGCATCGTCCATAAAACGATAATCAAATGGTTGACCAAGGGCCATCTCATTCCACTTATTTTCTATCTTGGCAATGGTACTGGCATAATTTCCACCACTTATTCTTACCGCCATATTTTCTGCGGTATTGTCCAGATACATCCCCAATGCCCCAATATTTTCGCGTAACGATTTAAAATGAAAATTCTTTACCACACCAACAATGGTATAATACCTAGGGTTTTCAATTTCTATTTCTTCGGTGATCCTTACGCCCAAAGCTTCCTCTGCCGTTAGGTTTAATATGGGCAACGTAGCCTCGTTGATAATCATGGCGGTTGAATCGGAAGCATATTGTTTATTGAAATCTCGCCCGGCAACAATATCCATCTGTAGGGTCTTTAAATAATCTGTATCTACCGCCCACTCCTGCATTTGTATGGCGTTTTCCTGACCTTTGGCCCCTTCTTGAAAAAAGGAACTGTCGGAACGCCAAGAAGGGGTTGGATAGTAGTTACTTAAGGTAACGCTCTCCACATTGCCCATTTTAAGAATCTCTTCTTTAAATGCGTTGGATTTAGTACCCAACGGACCAATTTCATTGATCAATAATACTTGATCTTTAGTAAAACCTAAATCTTTGCTCTGTATATAATTAAGTTGTTGAAATACCACCAAAGTACTCACGATGAGAAGTACCGAAATCGAAAATTGAAAAATTACCAAGGCATTACGTACCCGGCCACTACCTACACTCTCGGCTCCTGCACCCTTTAGGGTTTCTACAGGCATAAATCTTGACATAAAAAAGGCGGGATAGCTTCCAGAAAACAGTCCTAACACCAATGTTGCTGCCAATAAGGCCAACCAAAACAATGGTTGTGAATACGGAATCGAAATTGATTTTCCGGTAAAATCGTTAAAAAACGGCAATGCGATCAAAGTCAATACCAGTGCCGCGACCAAAGAAACAAAAGCTATTAATCCGGATTCGGTCAAAAATTGAAAGACCAAATTCCTTTTGTTAGACCCCAAGGTTTTGCGCACCCCAACTTCTTTGGCTCTTTTAAGGGAGTGGGCGGTAGATAGGTTCATAAAATTAACGCTTGCCAGAATTATCAAAAACAACCCGATAAAAGAAAGAATATAGATGTTCTGAATACTGCTGGTCGCACTCATTTCATTATTTCTATCGGAATGTAAATGAATATCGGTCAATGCCATGGTATGGTACCGAATATAATTACCGGAAGCTTCAAAAGTTTCTGCCGTCATCCCCGGAAAATACTTTTGGGCCCATGGCAACATATACCTTTCCAACATACCTTGTAAGGGTTCCTTAAAATCCTCTGCAGATACTCCCGGAATTAATTTTATGAACGTAAAATAGTTATTGCTACCCCATAGTTCCTCTCTTGAGGCAACATTACCCGCCATTGCCAAAAAGACACTGTAATCATTAAAATAAGAGTTTTTTGGCATATCATCCACAACCCCTGTTACCGTATAAACATCAGAATTGTCCAAGAGTAAATCTTCGCCGACAATATCTATAGAACCAAAATGTTTCTCTGCGGCAGATTTGGTCAACACCAATGAGTTTGTACCCGTTAATGCGGTCTTTGGGTTACCTGCCAATAAGTCGATTCCAAAAAATTCGAAAAATGTAGAGTCGGCATAGGTTACATATGTTTCTTTAGCAGCTTTGTCGCCACCCACTTTTTTCACGTACATGCCCCCAATAGTTCTAAAACGAACCGTAGATTCTACTTGTGAAAAATCCCTTTTTAATGTTGCCGCCATTGGCGGTGCCGTTTCTGCCGCTCTTGTTTCTGCCCCCCCAAACTTAATATCCGTATCTATTCTGTAAATACGGTCTGCATCCGCGAACATTTTATCATAACTAAACTCGTCGTAGATATACAACGATATGATCAATGCCCCAGCCATACCAATAGCAAGTCCGAAAGTATTTAAGAAGGTAAAAAAAGCCTGTTTCTTTAGGCTTCTCCAGGCTATTTTCAAATAATTTTTAAACATGATCCTCGTTTTTTGATTAATGTTCTATTCTGAGCGCAAACTTTTTACAGGGTTTACCCTAGCTGCATTAAGAGCTTGGAAACTAATGGTCAACAAAGCTATTATTATGGCAATGGCCCCAGCTATCACAAATGCCCAGGCATTTATGGAAATGCGATAGGCATAGCCCTCCAACCAATTTTGCATAAGCAACCATGCAATAGGAATGGCAATGAGAATGGCCAGAAGCACCAATCGCATAAAATCTTTGGACAGTAAGGCTACAATGCCCGTAATACTAGACCCCAGTACCTTACGTACCCCGATCTCCTTTCTCCGTTGGTCTGCTGTAAATGCCGACAGCCCAAACAACCCCAAACAGGAAATTAGTATGGCCAACAAGGCGAAAATTTGAGAAAGGCTTCCTATCAGTTTCTCGCTCTTAAACTTGGCATCGTACGCATCGTCCACAAATTCATACTCAAAAGGAAATGCAGGATTGAACTTTTTCAATGATGCCTCCATAGCGGCCAATGCAGATGCCGTTGCGCTACCCGATTTGGCCTTCACATACATAAAACGGGCTTCGCTTGGGTCGTTAAAAAATATGACAGGGTCACTAGATCCGTACATATCATCGTATAAATAATCTTTCACCACCCCGATTACGGGATAGTCTTCTTCCACCGTTTTGCCAATGGCACTGCCACTTCCCATCAATTTGGCAAAAGATTCGCTTACAATAATGTTGGTGCTATCCTTGGCGGGATTTTCACTAAAACCTCTTCCTTCAATAATTTCCATTCCTGCGGTATTGAAAAAACCCGATGTAATATTCCTGACCGAAACCAGCACGTTCTCGGTATCTACACCGCCTTGCCATTCCAACCCCGATGTATTGTTACCCCCGGAAAGGATGTCCGAATTATTCAACCCGATGCTCTCTATCAATCCCGATGCCTTCATATCCTCTTCGATCGGAACGTAATTTTTGATCATATCTCCGGTTACCGGTATTTTGACCAGGTTTTCCTTGTTATAACCCAAATCGCGCCCCTTTACATGCTGTACCTGTTGATAGACGATAATGGTACTGATGATAAACACGATGGAAACCACAAATTGCGCGGCTACCAAGCCTTTTCTAATGAACGCGGCACTTCCTTTTGTTCTACGTGCCCCTTTTAGCACCTCTACCGGTTTAAAAGAGGACAAATAAAAAGCGGGATACCACCCTGCGACAATGCCACAGACCAAGGTGACGCCCACCAAGGTCAACAGATGGACAGGATCGGACAAACTTAATTCCAGATTTTTATCGATGAGTAAATTGAACTGGGGCACCAATAATTTTAGCAGCAGTACGCTCACAAAGGCCGACAATACTGCGGTTATTACGGCTTCTACCATAAATTGGGAAATCAAGCCCTTTCTTCCCGACCCCAATACTTTTCGCACGCCAACTTCATTGGCCCGTTTTTCGCTACGGGCAGTAGCCAAGTTCATAAAGTTGATACAGGCGATCAACAATATGATGATTGCAATTAGACTAAATAACCGAACGTATGTAATTTGCCCCCCTATATTTTTTCCTCCTTCAAAACTAGACCGCAAATGCCAATCTTTCATGGGAAACAAAAAGGCAACGGTTTCATCGTCTTCGGTTTTTTCGGGAAGTATTTGCTTCACTCTCTGATTGACAACATCGAAATTTGCTTCAGGGGAAAGTTCCACGAAAGTATCGGAAAAATTGGCCCCATACTCCTTCATCCAATCCTTACCTTTTGCAAAACGCTCAAAAGGCGCCACCCAATCAAAACCATAGGTTACGTTGTTCGGCAAATCTTCATATACCCCAGAAATGGTATAACTAGCCTCATTATTTATTTTAACCACTTTTCCGATGGCAGAGGAATCTTCACCAAATAATTGTTGGGCGGTTTCTTGTGAAACGACAATGGCATCGACCTCATTGAATACGGTTTCCATATTCCCTTCCACAAAAGACAAGCTGAACATGCTTAAAAAATCGGGATCCGCAAATCGTCCGTTCCTGTTGACAGCTATATCATCTACCTGAAACAACAAGGTCTCCCCTTTGGTTCTGGCAGCCCCTACAATACCTGGAACCTCCTCTTTCAGAGCTTCGGCCAAAGGGCCGGGAGTAGCTTGAAAAAATGTTCTCCACTCACCATCATACTGCTGATTGGTAGGCACATAGTACACCACATCTTGCTTGGCAAAATTTTTGTCGTAGCCTACCTCATCTTCTACCCATAGCAAGATTATGGCGGCACACGTAATACCGATGGCCAGACCAAAAATATTCAGCAAGCTATAGCCTTTATTCTTCCAGAGGTTCCGCCAAGCGATTTTTAGATTGTTTTTGAACATGTTCTCGGTTTTTGATTGATGTTTTATTCCGTTCTTAAGCTTTTGGTAGGGTTGGTCAACGCTGCCCGTATTGCCTGAAAACTTACGGTTACCAAAGCAATCGCGAGAGCTATGGATCCTGCAAGGGCAAATACCCACCATTGTATATCAATTCTATAAGCGAATCCTTGCAGCCAATTTTCCATAAAAAAGTAGGCCACCGGAAAACCGATCATCAGTGCGATCAAGACCAGTTTTGCAAAATCTTTGGAAAGCATTTGGCTGATCTTGGCCACCGATGCACCAAGAACTTTTCTAATCCCGATTTCCTTTCTACGTTGTTCCGCGGTATAAGCGGCAAGTCCAAAAAGCCCCAGTGCTGCGATAAAGACAGCCAAAAGGCAAAACACAACACTTATTTGTCCTGCCCTTTTCTCTCGGGCATATAATGTTTCCAAGCTTTGATCTAAAAAAGTGTAATTGAAATCAATATTCGGCGCCACTTTATTAAATGCCGTTTTTAAACTATTTATAGTCTTTGCAAGATTGGCAGAATTGAAACGGACCAGCATAAATGATTTTCCTTCCGTTGGTGCATTGTGAAAAGCGTAGGCCCCTATGGGTTGGTGCAGCGATTCGTAATTAAAATTATCCACAACCCCTACAACGGTATACGGATTTCCCATGTAGACCTCTTTACCAATAGCCTCCTCAGGGGTATACCCCAAATAATCTATGGCCTTTTTGTTAAGGACAACCTCAACCAATGTATCGTTTTTTGCCTTGTTCTTGGGAAGACCGGAACCTGCCAAAAGTTTCAGTTTTAGTGCATCAATTATACCTCCATCGGCAACGTTGGTCTGAATGTTCAATCCCTGTTCTTCCAAATTATTTTTTCTTAGGGAACGGCCGCTGACATCCATGCTTGGATACCCCTGTGCCATGGATACTGCAGTGACTTCAGTAAAATTTTCAAGTTCTTGTGTTAAGGCGTCCCTATTTTCATTACCTCTTAATCCACCTATTGAAATGGCCATTACATTGTCCGCAGCAAAACCTAAGTCTTTGTTCTGTACGTAATCCGTTTGTTGGTAAATTACCATTACCCCGACGATCAAAGCGGTAGACGCTGCAAACTGCATCACTACCAATCCTTTTCTGATCAAAATATTGCCCATACCTCGCTTAAGTGAAGGGGATAGGATTTCTTTGGGCAAAAACCTAGAAAGATACAGCGAGGGGTACAGACCAGAGAACAATGTGGTAATTAACCACACAGCAATGGTGACCGTTAAAAAAGTAGGGGTCCAAAGAAGGTCAAGGCCGAGATTTTGGTTGGTTAACCTATTAAACCCGGGAAGGAGCAATATGGCGAAAACGATACCCAAAAAAATGGAAATAGCGGCAATAAGGCCTGTTTCCATATAAAATCTGCCAACCAGAGATCTTGAGGTCGCCCCAAGTGTTTTGCTAATACCCACCTCCTTCGATCGTTTTTGCGAGCGGGCCGTAGTAAGATTCATATAGTTGACACATGCGATCAAAAGAATCAAAATGGCCAAATAGGTCATATTGCGCACTTCGTTGATATCCCCAATACGCGAAGTATAGGAATTTCCATAGGAAGCGGAATATAAATGCACCTTTTCCAGTGGTTGTAAAGCGAATGAAAACCATCGGTTATCTTCGTCGACATTTGCCTCAAATAGTTGATTTAGTTGAACTTGGGCATCATCCGTAGATACATTTTCCTTTAACAAACAATAGGTCTCGAAACTCGCATTGGACCACGATCTGCGATCATAAAACCACGACCCGTTGCTAGATGCCAACATATCGGCATCAAGGGTGCTGTTTTCCGGAAAATCCTTGTACACCCCGGTAACTTCCAACTCATTGTCGCTATCTATCAAAATGGTCTTGCCCAAAGGGTTTTCACCATTAAAATAGGTCCGGGCCGCTTTTTCCGATAAGATAACGGTACCCGGTCTGTCCAAAGCCGTTGCCCCATCACCGCGAACCAATGCAATATCGAATATGGACACTAATTCCTTGTCGGCCCAATAAAGCATGTCTTCGGTATAATTTTGATTGTTGATCCGTAAAGAGGCGGGTCTACCAAAATTATGTTTTAACAACCTAGCGGCACTTTCCACATGGGTCATTTCCTCCTTCATGGCCAAACTGGTAATCGGAGGAACCGTGGCCCATGTATCAAAACCAAAATCACCATTGGTTTTTATTATCGACCTGTGAATACGATCTTTTTTTGGGAACATCGAATCGAAGCTCCTTTCATGGGAAATAAACAGAAACAACAACAATACAATAGTGAGCCCAAAGGAAAGCCCAACAATATTTATAGCAGAAAACAATCTGTTGAATCTAAGGTTCCGCCAAGCGATTTTGATATAGTTTCTGAACATGTTCCCGGTTTTTGATTGATTTTTTATACTAATTTATCCGTGATTAAGGGATAAGTTTGGTTGGTTTGGTTTTGGTCGGTTATTTGTTGATCGATGAATAAACTCCCCCTACATCATGGCCCCTATGGCCCTGTTCTGACTTTCGGTAACGATTTGGCCATCGAATAGGTTTACTACTCTATGGGCATAGTGCGAATCTCTATCGGAGTGCGTTACCATAACAATGGTAGTGCCTTCTTGGTTCAGTTCCGTTAACAGGTTCATTACCTCGATTCCGTTCTTGGAATCCAGGTTACCCGTTGGCTCATCGGCCAATATTAGTTTTGGGTTTGTAACCACTGCCCTTGAAATGGCTACACGTTGCTGTTGCCCACCCGACAATTGCTGTGGAAAATGCTTCTCTCTATGGGCGATCTTCATGCGCTCCAACACTTTCATTACCTTTTCTTTTCGCTCTGCTTTACCCATTTTTAAATAGATAAGCGGTAGCTCCACATTTTCATAGACCGTAAGCTCATCGATCAGGTTAAAACTTTGGAAAACAAATCCCAGGTTTCCCTTTCTCAACTGCGTACGTTGACTCTCTTTTAGCCCCCCGACCTCATGGCCGGCAAAGTTGTAACTGCCTTCGGTGGGATTGTCCAGCATACCAATAATATTCAGTAAGGTAGATTTTCCACAACCGGACGGCCCCATGATGGCCACGAATTCGCCCTCCTCTACTGTAAGGTTCACATTGTTCAAGGCCAAGGTCTCCACCTCTTCCGTTCGAAAGCTCTTTTTTAAATTTTGGATCGTTATCATCTTGTTCTTTTTGATTTTAATGGGTTGATATAAAGACACCTAAACATGCTAGATGTGACACTTTTCTCTTATTTTAATACGATTCTTTCCGCTTCGCCGAAGCTATCGTAGTTGCTCGTAATCACTTTTTCACCGGCATCGAGGCCTTCGAGTACTTCATAGTACCTAGAGTTCTGTTTTCCGATTCGGATCGGTCTTTTTAAGGCCTCTCCACCATCGGCACCTACTACAAAGATCCATTGGCCACCCGTACTCTGGAAAAAACTTCCCTTTGGTACTAGCAAGGCATCGTTAGATTCGCCCAACTGCAGTTTTATATTGTAACTCTGCCCCGTACGTATGGTTTCGGGTTTGTTTTCGGTAAAGACAAGATCTACACGAAACCTTCCGCTACGTACTTCGGGGTATACCTTTCTGACCCGCAAGGCATATTCTTTTCCGTTACGTTCCAAAACGGCACTTAAGTCTCGCTTTACGCGATCTATATAATGTTCGTCTATATCGGCTTCAATTTTGTAATCTGTCAATACATTAATCTGCCCTATTCGCTGGCCTTGCGATATACTCTGGCCTATTTCGGCATCGAGATACCCTAATTGACCGTCGGCAGGTGCCCGTACATTTAAATGATCCAGACGTTGATACACCATCCCCAGTGTTTTTTGCATACGCGCCAAATCGGTATCCAAGCCTTTTAAGGATGTTTCGCGCAGCTCATCATCGTTTTCTGTCTGCTTCTTTATGATTTCATACTGCTTTTTCGAAAGCTCGTAATCTTCCTTTGATTTTAAATAGACTTCCCTAGATATAAGCTCGTCATCATAAAGCGCCTGGTTTTGCTCAAAATTCCTTTTTAATCGCTGAAGGTCCGTACTGGCCGTAGCCAAAGAACGACGCCCCTCTACTTGGCGCGAATCGAAGGTCAATTTTGTGGACCTAAGATCGTTCTGTTTTAATGCCAAGTTACTTTCACTGGCCAAAATTTGCTCGTAAAGGTTCATATTCTCCAACTTTAGAATAATGTCCCCTTTCTTTACCATAGCGCCTTCCTCTATCAACTTCTCGGTAACACGCCCCCCTTCGTAAGCATCCATATAAATGGTGGTAATAGGTGCTACATTACCGTTGATGGTTATGTAGTCGTCAAATTTTCCGTGGGTCACCTCGGCTATCGAAAGTTTGTCTTTCTCTGTTCTAAAGGTAGACACCGAACTGGCGAACAACAGCTGATAGCCCACAAAAAGCACCAACAAGCCTATTGCTATATACCCATAATGTTTGGGACGTAACCCTTTTTTCTTTTCTAATTGTATATCCATCTTACGTATTGATCTATCTCTAATTTATGTTAAACACAGGAAGCCCTCTATAAAAGTCCAAGGTGCTTTTATTTATTTCCGCTTTAAGTCGTACTTGTAAATTCTCGTTCTGGGCACTGGCGAACAAATTTTTCGCCGTAAAGAGTTCCAAGGCGCTGACCAAACCTTTTTCGTATCGTTTTTGCGCAATGGTAAAGGCCAAGTTTTGTGCCTCTACCTTTTTATCGCTCTGCGCCAATTCTACCAATAGCGAATTGTAATCTTGCACCAATTGCCGGATGGTCTGAAAAAGGACTTGCTCTTGGGTCTTTAAATTATTCTCCGCCCTCAGCTTTTCTATCTTGGCCTGTTTTATGTTAGACCATGCCGACCCACCATTGCTTATGGGAACACTAAGGCTAACACCTATATATTGCGAAGTGTTGTCCCTAAATTGCTCCCTAAAGGGCAATGTTTTCCCCATGGTATCGCGTGTGGTCTCGAAGTATCCAGTACCTACACCTGCAAAAAGGGATAGGGACGGGTACAGTTTACCACGTGACACGGCCAGTTGTTTTTTGGCCGCTTTGGTCCTTAGCTCCTGGGCCTTTATCAACGGAAGAAAATCCCTGGCTTCACTATAAACCGAATCCGATTTAATTTCCTCCTTATCAAAATCAAACGAAACATCCTCCAACGATTCTTGAATATCGATGTCGGAAGTGTTTTCCAGGTTCATTTCTTGAATCAATGTAAGTTTAGCTGTAGCCAACTTATTTTTGCTCTGGGTAAGGTTCAGCTCGTCGGTCAACAATAAAGATTCCGCCTCATAAAGGTCGGCCCCTGCTTTTAACCCCAACTCTATCTGTTTTTTCACCAACTCATAATTCGACTTCGAAACGGCCAACTGCTCTTGGGAAATAGCCACCAAACCTTCAAAAAACTGAATGTCGTAAAAGGCCTGCATTACCCTAAAGGCCAAAAGAAACTTCTGCTGCAATACCTCTTCTTGCGTGGCCTTGTACAAAAACTTCGATGCCTTTATCGAATTTATTTTTTGAAAGCCCTGAAACAAGTCTATCGATGATTCCAACGAATAATTATTGGTAAAAAAATCGGTGGTTACGATATCATTGGTAAAGGGATCGGTACTACGCCCAAAATTGATATAGTAATTAGAAGACCCATTGATCGTTGGCAACAGGTTACGAATAGATTGTGCGTAGGTTTCTTTATTGGATAGATTGGTGTACTCATAATCGTTGAGCTGTAAATTGTTTTGCAGCGCATAAGCAACACATGCATCCAGTGTCCATTTTTCTTGAGCGCTAAGACTGGCCCCCAGAACAAGAAGAAAAAAGAACGATATTTTAATTTTTTGGTTCATACGTAAACATTGGTATGCCAAACTATTTACTATTAATGTGCCATAAATATATATAATTGATTTACAGCGATTTATAAAATAATATTATTTACACTCTTTTGTATACTGTAAAATACTTGTACAGATATTGTAAAAATATTTGACACCTATCAATTGATGTTACTTTCTATTTGTAGCTTTATCTACGACACTTGATAATTACCTCATATCATGAACGATGCGAAAATTTTAGTTATAGATGACAATAAAAGTGTACTGAGCGCTTTAGAGATTCTTTTACAGTTCGAATATAAAAGTGTACAAACAATCTCTAACCCGAACCAGATAACATCGTTTCCCGATTTTTTGAACATAGATATTATTCTGTTGGATATGAATTTTTCGGCCGGGGTAAACACAGGAAATGAAGGATTGTATTGGTTACGGGAAATAAAAAAAAGAGCGCCCCATATCTCCGTTATTATGATGACGGCCTATGGTGCTATAGATTTAGCCGTAGAGGCCCTTAAGGAAGGAGCCTCCGATTTCATTTTAAAACCATGGAACAATGAACGATTGCTAACCACCGTAAAAGCTGCCTATGAGCTCAGAAAAACCAAAAAAGAAGTTTCCCAACTAAAAGAAAAGCAAAACAACCTAAAACAGGTAATCAACCAAAACAAGAATTACATCATAGGTAACTCCAAAGCTTTAAATTCGGTACTAAACCTTGTTCAAAAAGTGGCTAAAACAGATGTAAATGTTTTGGTAACAGGGGAAAACGGCACCGGAAAAGAATTGATAGCCAGGGAGCTTCATAAGTTATCGATCCGAAAGAACGAGGTTTTTATATCGGTAGATATGGGCTCTATTTCTGAAAACCTGTTCGAAAGTGAACTTTTCGGACATGTAAAAGGGTCTTTTACAGATGCGAAGGAAGACCGCGCAGGAAAATTCGAGGCCGCCAATGGCGGAACACTTTTTTTGGATGAGATAGGAAATCTATCATTGCAGATGCAAGCAAAACTGCTGTCCGCCATACAAAACAGGGTGATTGTACGGGTGGGCTCCAACAAACCCATACCCATAAACATCAGATTAATATGCGCCACGAATTGTAACTTGGACAAAATGGTGGCGGACGGACTTTTTAGGGAAGATCTATTATATCGCATCAATACCATTCGTGTAGAAGTGCCACCACTCAGGGAAAGGGATAACGATATACTGGTCTTGGCAGATTTTTATTTAAAAAAGTTTGTCAGTAAATATGGAAAACAAGGTTTAAAAATGAACCAAGCGGCCCAAGAAAAACTAATGTCGTACAGTTGGCCCGGAAATGTAAGGGAACTATTGCACACCATAGAGCGTGCGGTAATACTTTGTGAAGGTAATGTTTTAAAACCCACTGATTTCCTGTTGGAAATAAAAAGTACCGTTTCTATAGAAAATGGGCCAAGCACATTGGAAGAGATGGAACTAATGATGATCACCAATGCCCTAAACCAGCATAACGGTAATTATAGCGCGGCAGCGGAACAATTGGGGGTTTCTAGGCAAACCTTATATAACAAGTTAAAAAAGTTAGAAAAATAATGGTAAGCCGTAACATTTATTTACAGTTGGTTTTTCGCATTGTGCTCATGGTATTGACCATTGTGGCTTCCACCTACTTTTTCTTTAAGGGGCAATACATTGTCTGTGCCATTGGTATACTGATCATAATCGCCCAAACTTCTGCCCTGATCAGTCATATAAACCAGACCAATAGAAAAATAGCCTATTTCTTCGATGCCATAAAAAATGAGGATTTTACGTTACGCTTTCCAGAAAAATTAAGTGTAAAATCTTTGGAGGAATTAAATCATAGCCTAAATATGCTCAATAGCATGATCCAAGATATCCATCTTAAAAAACAGGCACAAGAACAATACTACCAAGAAATACTAAAACAGGCAGATATAGGTATTTTCACTATAAACGCTAAAGGACATATTCTTTTTGCCAATCCGACGGTACAGGATTTATTGAACTATAGACCCCTTAACCATATAAAACAATTAATTCAGGTAGACCAAGAACTATACAACCTGTTCAAAGACCTACAGCCTTTCGATAATACTATTTACCAATTGGGCAATGAAAGGGAAAAAAGGGACCTAAGTTTAAAATGTACCCCAATTACTATTGAGAACGATAAGTTACTGTTGGTGGTGGTTCATGACATTCATAAAGAACTAGACCAGAAAGAAACAGATTCGTGGGTAAAATTGATACGGGTATTGACCCATGAGATCATGAATACGATTACCCCTATCACTTCCATTTCAGAATCCATTCTTAGGTTCTATAAAAAGGGAAACGTAATAATAGCGCCTTCCGATTTTGACGAGGACCAACTAAAAAATACCGTAAAAGGGCTGGAAGTCATAAAAGACCAAGGATCCGACCTTATGAGTTTTGTAGAATCTTACCGTACCTTTTTAAGTGTTCCTGAACCGGACAAAGAACTGATTCCTGCCCACAAACTACTTGAAAGGGTGAAACTGTTACTTCTAGAACAAACCGACCCTGAAAATCTAAAAATCGAAATTTTGGTTACTCCCGAGGATTTGGAACTCTATGTGGACCAAAAACAAATATCGCAAGTGCTTCTGAACCTCGGAAAGAA
The DNA here is from genome assembly GCF_018100785.1 of Maribacter sp. MMG018. Classification (GTDB taxonomy): domain Bacteria; phylum Bacteroidota; class Bacteroidia; order Flavobacteriales; family Flavobacteriaceae; genus Maribacter. The sequence continues at coordinate 273,545 of NZ_JAGJEC010000001.1, forward strand.
CGCCAAACAATCTTTAGAAGGGCAAGAAAACGGAACCGTCAGACTTATTGCGGGTATTAATGAGATGAACAAAAAATTTATTCAAGTATACGATAATGGACCGGGCATACCTACAGAATTGTTAAATGAGATCTTTGTACCTTTCTTTACCACAAAAAACACGGGTACGGGAATTGGGCTGAGCCTATCTAAACAAATTATGAGATTGCACGGCGGAAATATTCATGTAGTATCGCAAGAAAACACCAAATTCACCCTCACTTTCGAATAGTTTATACACTTTTGCGAGTGCTATTTGTTATAACTCTATAAAGGGATCCCAGAAATACTTTTCTAAGTGCTGTATCTGATTATCGATTACTTCTACGCCCTCACTTTCTAATAGTTGTTGCATTAGACTGGTACCGTCAAAATGATGTTTTCCGGTTAGCAATCCCGCTTTGTTCACGACCCTATGGGCAGGTACGTCTTCCATTTTTTTAGAACCGTTCAATGCCCACCCTACCATTCTTGCACTGCGGGCGGCCCCCAAATATTTTGCTATGGCCCCGTATGAAGTTACGCGGCCTTCGGGTATCAACCTTGTTACCTGATACACTTTTTCGAAGAAATTTTCATTTTCAGGCTTCATGGTCTTCTTTACTAATGATTAAAAAATCTTATACAGGTAATTATAAACAACAACACCATCAAGGCACTTAAAATATAATTACTGTTTTTTGAGAATGCACTGGTCTTTTGTTCCATTTTATCAAAGTAGAATACATAAAGATACATGGCCAAAAAAGTGCCGCCCCCTGCGGCCAGTATAAACACGATCTCATCCTCCAAGGCATAGGTCATAAAACCTTGCCCGTGAAACACCGTGTTCAATCCACTATAATACGGTATTGCCAATAAATTGATCAGTGCCAAAAAAACGCCCCTGGAAAAGCTGTTCCGTTTTTTTCCCTCTACCAAAACAATTTCTCTATGACGTTGCTTTCTTCCTTTTATAAAAAAGAAAATAGCCAATACAAAAAACAATACGATGGCTATCTGCAACAGCACCTCTATAACATGCTGGTTTCTTAATATATACTTTGCGATCCTAACGGCCACATAGGTCTGCATCATTACCGCGACCGCGACCCCAAGACCGAACATAACCCCGTTCGCTTTTCCTTTTTCCACACTGGCTTTAGCGGCATTCAAATTAAGCAGCCCAGGTGGTAACGATGCCAAAAAAGCAGCACCAAAAGTAAAAAAGAGCAAAGTTATTATCTGTTGCATATAATCAGTTTACCCTAAACTTCACATAGGTTATAGGCTTCCCTTTTTCAAGATACTGATTTTCATAGAAAGTTTGAATTTCAAGAACTTCTTCAGGACTCCCCTCGTTCTTGTATACATCATGATTGGCATAAATAACCTCAAGACCAAGACCGTGCAGAAGACCTAGGGTATAACCATGCATAAACTCGCTGTCCGTTTTTAGATTGACGGTTCCCGTAGGGTTCAATATTTTTTTATACTTATTTAAAAACTCCTTATTGGTCATTCTGTGCTTGGTACGTTTGTATTTGATTTGAGGATCCGGAAAGGTTATCCATATTTCGGACACCTCGTTTTCACCGAACAAAAGGTCTACCAATTCTATTTGCGTTCTTAAAAAAGCAACGTTGGGCAAATTTTCTTCCAACGCCGTTTTTGCTCCTCTCCAAAACCTGGCGCCTTTAATATCTATACCAATAAAATTCTTATCCTTGTATTTTCTTGCCAGGCCAACCGTATATTCACCTTTGCCACAGCCCAACTCCAAAACAATTGGATGGTCGTTTTTAAAATGTTCGTGCCAACGACCTTTTAACGAAAAACCTTCTTGAATTTCTTCTCTGGTCGGCTGAATGACATTCTTAAAGGTTTCGTTTTCCTTAAATCTCTTAAGTTTATTTTTACTTCCCACAATTGTACCTTTCTAAAATGGCAAATCTAAGAAAATTGCAGAGTGTACTTATTGTTATGTAGCAGTATTTTGGCTTTTGCTTTTTTCTAGGGTAAAGGAGAATTCAGAACCTACGTCTTTTGAACTTTCTACGTAAATCTTTTCGCCGTGCGCCTCTATTACGTGCTTAACGATGGACAGGCCCAAACCGGACCCCCCCTCTTTTCTGTTTCCACTTGGGTCTACCCTATAAAAACGTTCGAACAAACGGTGAATATGCTGTGCCGGAATGCCTTCCCCATTGTCGGTCACCCTTACGATCACCTTGTTCTTGATCAAATTTTCAACGCTTACTTCTGTAGTACCGTTATTATTGCCATACTTAATGGAGTTTACCAAAAGGTTGGTCAATACCTGTTGAATTTTTTCTTTATCGGCATAGACCATAATAGGCTCATCATACGCAAGATCAAACGTTAATGCAATATTTTTCTTGGCAGCCTTCATTTCAAGAAGGTCAAAAACATTTTGAATCAGTTCAATAATATTAAAATCACTTTTTTGTAAGCTAAGTTCGCCTACCTCTAACTTGGTTATCAGATCTAGATCCTTAACAATATAGATAAGTCTATCTACTGCCTTATTGGCTCTTGAGATGTATTTTTTTCTAATATTCTTGTCCTCGATGGCACCGTCTAGTAGTGTCTCTAGATAACCTTGTGCCGTAAATAAAGGTGTTTTTAATTCGTGGGATACATTACCCAAAAAATCTTTTCTATACTCTTCTCTGATCTTTAAGGTGTCTATCTCTATTTTTTTGTCATGGGCAAATTTTTCGATCTCTGCCGTAAGGGTACGCATATCTGTGGTAATGGGGTCGGGAGCAAGAGAACTGGACTCCAATAAGGCCACATCATCGTAAATTTTTCGAATACGCTTGTATATAAAACGTTCTATTCGAAACTGTAAGAAAACAAAAGACCCTAGAAAAACAATTACGGTGGCCAACACCAACAACGGCCAATTTAGCATTTGAAATTGCCAAAGTAACACTCCAAAAACCAAAAAAGTCAAGAAACCGATGAACAATGCCGAACGAAAGGCAAACCTGTATGATTTTCTTGAACGTACCGCCATTAAAGAACAAACTTATACCCTACACCTTTAACCGTCTTAAAATGGTCTTCCCCGATCTTCTCCCGTAATTTTCGAATGTGTACATCAATGGTACGACCACCAACCACTACCTCATTGCCCCATACTTTGTCTAAGATTACCTCTCGCTTAAAAACTTTACTGGGTTTTGACGTCAGTAAGGCCAAAAGTTCAAATTCTTTTCGAGGTAAAATTATTTCCTCTCCTTTATTAACGATCTTGTACTCCTCTCTATTGATAACAATATCACCTACTTTGGTTATATCCTCTTGCGGAGCGTCACCTTTTACCATTCTTCTGAGTAAGGCATTTACCTTACTTACCAAAACTTTTGGTTTAATAGGTTTCGTAATATAATCATCTGCCCCTGCATCAAAACCGGCAACCTGTGAGTAATCTTCTCCCCTAGCCGTTAAAAAGGTAATAATGGAATGCTCCAGACCTGGCGTTTTGCGCATAATCTCGCAAGCTTCTATACCATCCATCTCGGGCATCATCACATCCAATATAATAAGATGGGGCTGCTTTTTTTTGGCTTTTGCAACACCGTCCGCACCATTTTTGGCCGTGATTACTTCGTAGCCCTCCGCGGACAGATTATAACTTACAATCTCTAGAATATCCGGTTCATCATCGACCAACAATATCTTAATATCCTTCTTTTTCATGGTTTAAAGTGTGAGGTTATTTTACCAAAAGTACAGATAATCCAATTACCATAAAGTGGCTTAACGTTGATTTAATGTAGTAACGTTTAGGTAACATTAATAAAATAAAGGTTTAATATGGGCATAACCCCACATTTACCTTCTACCAGTTTCTTTGCGGTGTTCAACAAACGGGTGTTTCACAAACGCCCAAAACAATCAATTAATGAAACTAAGTAGTAACACAATGAAAAAATTAATTTTCTCTTTATTGACAATTGCGTCATTTGCTCTTGTCTCATGTAGTAGTGATGATAATGATCCTATTATAACGGATGACGACCCAGGAGAATCTACTGGAGAAGTAATAACCCTAACTGGTGTTTTAACAGAAGACCAAACATGGGAGGCCGAGAACATTTATATACTAGACGGCAGGGTAGTTGTAGATGAAGGTGTTACTCTTACCATCGAGGCCGGTACCATAGTTAAAGGTGAAGAAGGACTTGAGTCTCTTGCCTCTGCTCTCGTAATTGACCAAGGTGGTAAACTGATAGCTGAAGGAACCGCTAGTAAACCAATTATATTCACTTCTGTATTGGACGGCATCTCACAAGGTGAGACCACAGGTACTCTTGGGGCCGGCGACACCGGTCTTTGGGGAGGTATCATTATTTTGGGGAAAGCCCCTATCTCTGTAAACGGAGACCTTGAGACCGCTCAGATAGAAGGACTACCAGCCGATGAGTCTTATGGACAGTACGGTGGTTCAGATCCTGCCGACAACTCTGGTATCCTTAAATATATATCTATCCGTCATGGTGGTATCACTATCGGGCAGGATAACGAGATCAACGGTCTTACCCTTGGTGGTGTAGGTTCCGGTACGGTTATAGAAAACATAGAAGTTGTTGCCAACCAAGATGACGGTATCGAATGGTTCGGTGGAACCGTAGATGTTACCAATGCTTTGGTTTGGTCTCAAGGCGATGACGGTTTCGATGCCGACCAGGCTTGGAGCGGTACCCTATCGAACGGTGTGGTCGTAATGGGCGGTGAATCCGGTACAGGTCTTGAACTTGACGGTCCGGAAGGTAGTGCCACCACAGAAGGCGGTTTTACCATGGAGAACATTACCCTTATCGGTGCAGGAACTTCTAGTAAGTACGCTGACCTAAGAGATGGACTTATCGCCAATCTAAACAATGTTTTGGCATATGGTTTCGCAGCAGAATCAACAGTAAATATCAGTGGTGAAGATTCGGCTACCGAACTTGCCGCCGACCGTATCACCTTCTCTAACTGGGAAATGATTCTTCCTGAGGGAATGGTTATCGGAGACGTTTTTGCTGGAGATTATAACGAAGGTGACGAAACTAAATTCACAGACAATGCCACTGCCGTAGGAACAGGAACTACCGGAGCCGATATTGATGTATTCTCATGGACTTTGGCAGCTAGTAAACAAGCGATCGCCGTTACCCCTACAGGAATCAGTATTACAAAAACAGGCGTTATCAACTCAAATGAAACCTGGACAGCTGAAAATATATATATATTAGACGGTAGGGTAGTTGTAAACGAAGGTGTTACTCTTACCATCGAGGCCGGTACCATAGTTAAAGGTGAAGAAGGACTTGAGTCTCTTGCCTCTGCTCTTGTAATCGACCAAGGAGCTAAGCTAATAGCTGAAGGAACCGCTAGTAAACCAATTATATTCACTTCTGTATTGGACGGTATCTCACAAGGTGAGACTACAGGTACTCTTGGTACTGCAGATACCGGTCTTTGGGGAGGAATCATTGTTTTGGGGAAAGCCCCTATCTCAGTAAACGGAGACCTTGAGACCGCTCAGATAGAAGGGTTGCCCGCCGATGAGGCATACGGACAGTACGGTGGTTCAGATCCTGCCGACAACTCCGGTATTCTTAAATACATATCTATCCGTCATGGTGGTATCACTATCGGGCAGGATAACGAGATCAACGGTCTTACCCTTGGCGGTGTAGGTTCCGGTACGGTTATAGAAAACATAGAAGTTGTTGCCAACCAAGATGACGGTATCGAATGGTTCGGTGGAACCGTAGATGTTACCAATGCTATCGTATGGTCACAGGGTGATGACGGTTTTGATGCCGACCAGGCTTGGAGCGGTACCCTTTCTAACGGTGTAGTCGTCATGGGCGGTGAATCCGGTACAGGTCTTGAACTTGACGGACCTGAAGGTAGTGCCACCACAGAAGGCGGTTTTACCATGGAGAACATTACCCTTATCGGTGCAGGAACTTCTAGTAAGTACGCTGACCTAAGAGATGGCCTTATCGCCGACCTAAACAATGTTTTGGCATATGGCTTCGCGGCAGAATCAACAGTAAAGATCAGTGGTGCGGATTCGGCTACCGAACTTGCCGCCGACCGTATCACCTTCTCTAACTGGGAAATAGTTGTTCCTGAAGGAACTACACTAGCCGATACTTTCGCTGGTGACTATACCGCCGGAGATGAAACCAAATTCACAACTAACGCTACCGCAATTACAAGTGCTACAGAAGCAAGTGAAGGTGTAGGTGCCGATCTATCGGTATTTTCATGGGCCTTGGCTTCTAGTGAATTAGAATAGTAATACAGTAAAAATTACTCAAAGAAAAATAGTGTCCAAAGGCTTAGAAATAAGCCTTTGGACTATTTTATTAAATAATTGAGCCTCATAAACTTAAACAAAATGCTGAAAAAAATTCTCTTTGCAACCTCCTTTGTTCTTACACAGTGGTGTTTTGCTCAAACTGGGACCATATCGGGAAAAATGATGGACGGTGAATTTAACGATGTACTCCCATTCGCCAATGTCTTAATACAAGGCACAACGATAGGTGCATCTTCCGACTTTGACGGAATCTACTCTCTAGAGGTTGAACCTGGCACCTATACGGTTGTCTTTTCTTATCTCGGTTATACCTCAAAAGAAATAACAGGTGTTGTGGTCGAAGCCGATAAAACGGTCGAAGTAAATGTAACACTAGAACCGGCATCTTCGCAGTTAGATGAAGTAGTTGTAACGACCACGGTAAGCAAAAACACGGAGGCTTCCGTATTAAACCTTCAAAAAAATTCGGTTACCTTAATGGACGGATTATCACTAGAGGCCATGAAAACCGCGGGTGCAAGTAACATTGCCTCGGCCATTAAAAGTGTTCCGGGCGTATCTGTACAAGATGGAAAATACGTGTTTGTTAGAGGTTTGGGAGACCGTTATACCAAATCTATTTTGAACGGAATGGACATACCTGGTTTAGATCCGGATAAGAATACCGTTCAAATGGATATCTTTCCTACCAATATTCTAGAAAATATAATAGTACTTAAATCTGCAGCGGCCGAATTACCTGCCGATTTTACAGGTGGTGTAGTAAATATCGTTACCAAAGATTTTCCTACCCAGAAACAAATGTCAATTTCGGCATCTGTTGGATATAGCCCCAAAATGCATTTTAATGACAATTATGTTTCCTATGAAGGTAGTGGGACCGATTTTATAGGTTTTGACGATGGAATGAGAGATTTGCCCATTTCCAAGGATACTGATATTCCAAACCCGTCCAATTCTGCAGAAAATGGCAGTTTAGAAGCTATTACCCGTTCTTTTGACAAAACATTGGCTACGGAACGTAAAAACTCTAAACCTGATTTTAGTTTAGGTTTCAGCTATGGCAATCAGTTTAATGTAGGCGAAGACAACAAACTTGGTTTTATTGCTTCTATAGATTACAAGAATTCAACTACCTTTTATGAGGGTTTTGAAAATGGTATCTACCAAAAAAGTCCCGATAGCAATGTCAATGAGCTACGTTTTGACAGAAAACAACAAGGGGATCTAGGCTCTAACAATGTGTTGGCCTCTATACTGACCGGACTATCTTATAAAACAGGAAAATCAAAATATAAATTAAACCTGTTACATATTCAAAATGGAGAGTCAAAAGCAGCTTTTTTTAATCAAGAAACACAACTTTCCAACAATATCAATGTAAATAAAGATAATTTGGAGTATTACCAACGTTCGGTATCAAACATTCTGCTTTCGGGAAAACACACTTCTGAAGATGCTTCTTTTATTACCGAGTGGAGCCTATCGCCTACCTTGGCCAAGGTACAGGACAAAGATGTAAGGTTAACCACTTTCATCATAGACCCTGACGGTTTCTCTATAAGCTCAGATGCCGGGTTTCCACAACGTCTTTGGAGAGACCTTGAAGAAGTGAATGCCGTTGGAAAAATCGATTTTTCGAAAAGTTATGAGATGTTCGGCAACAAATCTATGCTCAAGTTCGGAGGCCTCTATAGTTACAAACAAAGAGAGTACGATATACAGAACTACAACATTGCCTTTCGTAATTTTACGACCTCAGATCTAAATGGTGATCCAAATGCAATTTTGGCCGATGAGAATATATGGACGCTAGATAGCAATTCGGGTGCATACATTAGAGGTAATTTTCAACCGGCCAACAGTTATGACTCTGACCAGACCACCATAGCGGGCTATCTATCCAACGAATTTAAATTTTCTGAGAAATTCCGTGCCATCCTCGGTGTAAGGGCAGAACAGTTTACTACCCACTTTACAGGACAGAACAATACCGGTACCGAAATTTATGACAATGTAAAAACCATAGATAAACTCGATTTCTTTCCTTCCGCTAACTTAATTTATGGATTTAAAGAAAACGTAAACTTTAGGGTCTCCTATTCTAAAACTACGGCAAGACCAAGTTTCAAAGAACTTTCTGTAGTACAGATCACCGATCTATTAACAGGTAGGCTCTTTATTGGTAATACAGACCTGACACCTACCTACATCGATAATTTTGACTTTAGATTCGAGGTTTTTGGCGACAGGGCACAAATGGTAGCTTTCAGTAGTTTTTACAAAAAATTTAAAGACCCGATCGAAATCGTTGCATATAGCAATGTAGCACCAAATCAAATTACACCGCGCAACTCCCCTTCGGCAGATGTATTCGGATTTGAATTGGAGGCACGTAAAAACTTCGGGTTTATTTCCGAAGGCCTTAGTGACCTTAGCCTTAACCTGAACGTTTCTATTATCGAGTCTAAAATTGAAATGGCCAAAGGAGAAGACCAAGAATATGAAACAAGACAGATTTTTGCCAGAGACGGTGAAACTATCGACGATACAAGACAGTTACAAGGGCAATCGCCTTATCTAATAAACGTAGGCCTTAACTACAGCAATAGGGAAAGCGGTTTTGAAACCGGACTATTCTACAATGTTCAAGGAAAAACATTGGAGATTATTGGTTTTGGGCAAAATGCGGATGTATTTATACAACCCTTCAACAGCTTAAATTTTAACATCTCAAAAACTTTTGGAGAAGAACAACGTTCTAAAGTTAGCTTTAAAGCAAACAACCTACTTGGCGATACCAGAGAGAGTTTGTACGAATCTTTTGGAGGAATCACCAATCGTTCTTCCTATAGAGATCCCGGAATGGCATTTTCTTTAGGTTACAGCCTATCTTTTTAAGAAATACCTTCTTTTATTATCAAGAAAGCCCGCTCAAAGCGGGCTTTTTCACCTTTTGTCGAAAAATTGCAAGAAAGCACTGTATCCAATTGACTTTCAGACACTATAATTCCTATATTTGTGGCATAGCATTTGTAACCAGCTATATATGAAGCACATTTACCTGATTATTTTCTTTTTCTTTTTTTCTTTTAGCTATGGGCAAAGTACCCATAACAAGGGGGACATAGAAGGTTTTAGCATGTATCCGAACCCTGTTACGAACGGTAAGGTGTACATTTCTACCGCCACTAATAATCCCAAAGAAATCTTGATTTATGATGTCTTGGGAACCCTAGTACTAAAGACCACTATTCTGGGTAAAGAATTACGTCTTTCAGATTTGGATGCCGGGGTATATGTACTACGTGTATTTGAAAAGGATAAAATGGTTACTCGTAAACTAATTATCAAATAGTTAGCACCCCTATTCCTTTTATCACCAAATCGATTATCGGTAAATAAAACCGATGAAATGCCTATCGTAAATTATTGACATACAAAATTTTGCCGTTCACAACATTTTTAAGTGCATGGTATAACAAATGGATACTTTTATGGTGTTGATCCCAAATCAATACCCAATGAAAAAACTCTACTTTATCCTACTTATGGGTCTTACCCTTTCTGTATACGGACAAGATTCTATCGATTTTCGAAACCTGAAAAATGATGAAATTTCCGGTTTCAAACTATACCCTAATCCAGCTACAGCCGATATTGTCCATATAACTACGGAACAAAACAGCCTCAAGACCGTCCGTATTTATGATGTTTTTGGAGAATTGGTACTTACGGATAGAATTTCAAACAAATTATTGGATATCTCACGTCTTTCGCCAGGTGTATATGTTGTACAGGTTACCGAAAATCAAAAATCAATCAACCGAAAACTAGTGGTCAAATAGGATTATCTAGCAGGCACCAAAATCTTTGCAAGACCACGATAATTACCTGCACATTTCTATAGTGTTCTGTACCTTTGCTGCAACTTGTAGCATACATGAACAACAAAGATATTTTTAATATTGATTCGGATAAAGATTTCTTGTCCATCACCTTGGACACCTTTCTGTATCAATACTCCCATAATACCGTTTACAGAAAATATTGCGACCTTCTTAAGGTAGACCCCAAAAAAGTCAAGGGTTTAAAAGATATTCCCTTTCTACCCATACAGTTCTTTAAAGACCACAAAATCGTTAGCGACACTAACACTCCTGAAGTCACTTTTACCAGCAGCGGTACCACAGGAAGTACTACCAGCAAACATTTTGTAACGGACCTTTCTTTATACGAAGAAAGCTATCTAAAAGCTTTTACCAAATTCTACGGATCACCAAAAGACTATTGCATACTAGCTCTTTTGCCTTCGTATCTAGAACGTACGGGATCATCGTTAATATATATGGTGAACGATCTAATAAAGCGATCAGAACACCCTAAAAGTGGCTTTTTTCTTAACGATTTTGATAAGCTGAAAGATTATTTGACAGCTTTGAACGACCAACAAGAAAAAACCTTGTTGATCGGTGTGTCTTTTGGTCTTCTCGATTTTTGTGAACAACATCGATTAAAGCTGAACAACACCATTGTTATGGAAACCGGTGGTATGAAGGGCAGAAGAAAAGAACTAATACGAAAAGAACTGCACGAGATACTACAACAAGGGTTCGGTGTAGACAGCATACACTCCGAATACGGAATGACAGAGCTTCTTTCACAAGCTTACTCAAAGGGTAACAGCCTTTTTGAATGCCCGCCTTGGATGAGAATTATGATCAGGGATACCGAAGACCCCTTAACTATTTTACCGAACGGCAAAGTTGGCGGAATCAACGTAATTGATCTGGCAAACAAGAATTCTTGTTCTTTTATAGCCACTCAAGATCTGGGGAAAATATACGATTCTGGAAAATTTGAAATTCTTGGAAGGTACGACCATTCCGATATTAGAGGTTGTAATTTAATGGCGCTCTAGTCCGTTACCAGACCGTAATACAGACCAGGGCCATCGCAGGCCATCCAGGTATTTGATATCAAGGTATCGGAAATGAACATCAATTCTTCTTTATTGTCAGCCGTACAGCTGCCTGCCAGTTCTTGCCCCGTGGTATAGGTAAGTTCCAAATAATCTATCTCATCATTGTCATACTCCACCATTTGAAACGTACCGCTAGCTTCAATGGCTATACTGTCTCTCACCGAACTTTTATAAAAAGAACCATCAGGATTAAAAATATAATACTCTTGCCATTCCATTTCATCGTCCATGATAACGGAATCGGCCATACTACCCGTCATTTGTTGCAACACCCATTTTTGGCTTGTAAAACTTAATTTGGTCTTTTTTAAGACCAAATCATCGCTCGTACATCCAAACAGGACCAAAACGGCCAATAGTATCAATGGTATATTTTTCACAATCGAATTTCAATAATTCAACTATAAGATACCAAAATAATTTGATAGTTGCGTTAAGCAAACGTGAAGTTTTACAGCCCCAATATCTTGGCATCTACAAAAAAGGTGGTATTTACCTCCAATTCATGATCTGAGCTCAACAGTTCGTCTGTAACAGTATTTAAACGCAACATAAACTCATCCTGTTTAATATACTCCTTTAAATCTGTGTCTACCGTATCTAGATTAAGGGTGTTGCCAGAATTTTCTGGAACTTCGTTTAAAGATGCAATTTTAATTTCTTCCAAGCCGTCCGCAGAAATAAAAACCTCTATAGAGTTCAGAAAACTAAAATCGGCACCATCGGGGGAGATAATTATCATTTCTAACTCGGTAAGTTTTATCTCTTCTATAAGATCCTTTCTAGTGTCATTTACCTCAAATTTAGATTCTGAGTTGGTCTCCGTCTCCGGGGTAAATACATCAAAAGGTAAATCTATACCCGTTGAGGAAGGTATGGTTACATTTTGACTGTAGTTTATATCGAATTTTGTGAGTTCGTCCAGCTTATCACAACCCGTGATACAAATAATAAAAAACAATAACAAAAGAACATTCTTGTACATAGTAGATAGTTATAGTTACACAACGCACTTAATGTAACTATATTGGACAAGGTATACGGAACCTATGGTCTAATAAAATAATAAGTTACCTCATCATCGGCAATATCGGGGTCATCTAGATAAACAAGTGTCAATTGATTGCCCCGCACATTGAACTGATAAGCGGTATCATCAGCAAAATCCATGATAAAACCTTGTCCACCATAATAGTATACCCCTTCTTTTTTAAAAAAATTATGTTCAGAATTATGAGTGACCGTAAGCGAGCCTTCTTCCGTATCGAAAAGAATATGGGTCTGCGAAAAATCAATTTCCGTGTCAAAAGAACAATAACACCTAATATCGGATAAAACCCATTCTCCTTCTAGGGCAACATCGTCCACGGCAGGGTCATCATCCTCAACACAGGCCACGAAAAGACACATTAAGACAATCAGTAGTATTTTTTTCATACGATTTTATACGTAAGATGGCTTATGCTAAAAATAGTTGCCTAACTTTTCACCTTTAATACAAAATAGTTCTTTTTACCACGTTGTAGCAATACGAACTTATTATTGATCAAATCGTCCTTTTTGATAAGATAATCTTCTTTTACCTTTTCTTTGTTCACCGATATCGAATTCTGCTTCAATTCTCTTCTTGCTTCACCATTAGAACCTAAAAAGCCCGTTTGTGCGGCCAATGCGGCAATCATATCCATACCTTCGTCCAAAGCGGACATAGGAACCTCTGCCTGAGGAACTCCCTCAAAAATATCCAAAAAGGTTTTTTCGTCCAATCCTTTTAAATCTTCTGAAGTAGATTTTCCAAATAAGATACCACTGGCTTTAACGGCATTGTCCAAATCTTCTTGCGAATGCACCATTACGGTGATTTCCTCGGCCAACTTTTTCTGTAGCAACCGCATATGTGGCGCTTCTGAATGCTGGGCTATCAACGCCTCTATTTCTTCTTTTGAAAGAAAGGTAAATATCTTAATGTATTTTTCTGCATCTTGATCAGAAGTGTTCAACCAATATTGATAAAATTTATAGGGCGATGTTCTTTCGGCATCCAACCAAACGTTACCACCTTCGGTTTTTCCAAATTTGGTGCCGTCTGCCTTGGTTATCAATGGGCAGGTAAGGGCATACCCCTTTCCTCCTTCTATTCTTCTTATCAACTCTGTACCGGTAGTAATATTCCCCCATTGGTCACTACCGCCCATCTGCAATGTACAGTTATGTTTTCTGTACAAGTGAAGAAAATCGTATCCCTGTACCAACTGGTAGGTAAACTCAGTAAAAGACATTCCTTCCTTTGCTTCTGAAGAAAGTCTTTTTTTAACAGAGTCTTTTGCCATCATATAGTTGACCGTAATATGTTTGCCCACATCTCTGATGAACTCTAGAAAGGTAAAATCTTTCATCCAATCATAATTATTTACCAGTACTGCGGCATTATCGGCATCACTTTCAAAATCAAGAAACCTCGACAATTGTTTTTTTAAGGCCTCTTGGTTATGTCTCAAGGTCTTTTCGTCCAATAGGTTTCTTTCGGCAGACTTTCCCGAAGGATCCCCGATCATACCCGTTGCTCCACCAACCAGTGCATAGGGCTTATGGCCCGCCAATTGAAAATGGCGTAACATCATTACACCCACCAAATGACCTATGTGTAGAGAGTCTGCCGTAGGATCGATCCCTACATAAGCAGATTTCATTCCTTCCATAAGATATTCTTCGGTACCTGGCATTGCATCGTGCAACATTCCTCTCCATTCCAATTCTTTGACAAAATTTGAAGCCATTTCGTATGAGTATTTTAAATTTAAGTGCAAATATAAAAGGAAAAATGCCGCCCATGGTCGTGAATTAATCATGAATTTATCCATCTGTATTTCCTAAATTTGATTTATGGTTCTAGTTACCGGTAGTACAGGGTTGGTAGGCGCACATCTGTTGTTCAGCTTAGTTATGGCCAAAAACAGGGTCAAGGCTATTTATAGAAGTGAAGCCAAGCGACAAGAAGTAAAAAAAATTTTTTCTTATTACAGCAAAGATTCCAACGCCCTTTTTGACCAAATTAATTGGATAAAAGCGGATATACTCGATATTCCTGCATTGGACAGTGCCTTTAAAGACGTACGTTATGTATACCATGCCGCGGCACTTATATCTTTTGACCCCCGTGATTTTAAAAAATTGAAAAAAATAAATGAGGAAGGCACTGCCAATATTGTAAACCTATGCCTTCAGCATAATATCAGAAAATTATGTCATGTAAGCAGCATTGGTACCATAGGCCGAAGCACACTTGGTAAGGAAGCTACCGAGAACAATGAATGGACAGGGCAACACAGCAATGTATATGCGCTTACAAAACGAGGTGCAGAAATGGAAGTTTGGAGGGGATCGCAAGAAAGCCTACCCGTTGTAATCATTAACCCGGGCGTAATCATAGGCCCCGGTTTTTGGAGTTCTGGGAGCGGCAAACTTTTTGGTACGGCAAACAAAGGCTACTCTTTTTACCCTCCGGGCGGTACCGGTTTTGTGGCCGTAGCGGATGTGGTGAACATTATGATAAAACTGATGGAATCTACGGTAACCAACGAACGATTTATCTTAGTGGCAGAAAATCTTACCTACCAACAGATTTTAGAAAAAATAGCACACCATATAGGAAAAAAACCTCCTACCAAAGAACTTAAAATATGGCAATTGCACATAGGAAGGTACTTCGATTTTATTAAAAGTTTATTTACGGGCAATCCACGAACGATTACAAAAAACGCTATTTACTCTCTTCAACACCCAGAAATTTATAATAGCGATAAAATAAAGAACACCTTACATTTTGAGTTTGAACCACTTCAAAATATAATAAAGTTCAGTTCTGAAAAATTTATTGACGAGTGTCTTTCTTCAAATTAGGGGAAGATTTTATACTATCGTTCTTTGGAAGATTGTTCTTTTTCCCTACCAGATCCAAACTATCCTTTATTTTTTTCTTTTCTTCCATTATGGTTTTCTGCTCATCTAAAAGAGATTCGACCTCAGTGTATATAGACTCATACTCCACCGGCAAGGAAGCATAATAACGGTCACTTTCTACAAATTGGATACTGTCTATTTTGTATTTTTCAAAAATATAGGCGGTCGGTTCTATTTCGTGATCCTTTAAAATACCCATATTGGTGCTTTTTGCGGCATTTAGAATGGCCATATCCTTTAAAATAAGCACCATTTCATTTTTAGGAATCAGATTTTCAGGTTTGTCCATCAATTTTTCTCCGCAAGAATAGAAGACAACCAATAGTACCGATAACAAGGTTACGAACTTTTTCATCTATTAAAAGTTAGTCTTTTTGCATTTTTCTTTTCTGAATAAGTTCCATTTTCATACGCCAAGTGCCCATTTACAAAAGTATGGCTTACGCCTGCCCTAAAACGAGTGCCCTCAAACGGCGACCAGCCACATTTATATGCGATATTATCTTTAGAAACTTTCCAAGAGGCCTCTAGGTCCACTACCGTCAAATCTGCAAAATACCCCTCTCTTATATAGCCTCGTTTTTCAATTTGAAACAATATGGCCGGGTTATGGCACATCTTTTCAACTATCTTCTCCAGACTTAGTACACCTTCCAAATGTTTTTCCAACATTGCGGGCAAGGCATGTTGCACCAAGGGCCCACCACTAGGTGCCTTGGTATATACATTTTCTTTCTCTGATAGCAAATGTGGGGCGTGATCGGTAGCTATTACATCTATTCTATCATCTAACAACGCCTGCCAAAGAGTTTCTCTGTCATTAGATGTTTTAACCGCCGGGTTCCATTTTATCAAAGTACCCTTCTCTTTATAATCGGCATCGGAAAACCATAAATGATGAATACAGGCCTCTGCCGTTATTTTCTTTTCCTTCAACGGAATATCGTTCCTGAACAAACTGGTTTCCTTTCCGGTAGAAAGATGAAACACATGTAACCTGGCACCTGTCTTTTTAGCCAACTCAATAGCCCTGGACGAGGACAGGTAACATGCTTCTTCGCTCCTGATCAACGGGTGATACTCCACAGGAATATCTTCGCCATATTTTGATCTATATTCTTCTAGGTTCTCGCGAATCGTGGTCTCGTCCTCACAATGCGCCGAAATCACCATTTCGGTACTCTTAAAAATATTTTCTATAACGACCTCGTCGTCCACCAACATATTTCCGGTCGACGACCCTAAAAAGAGTTTTATTCCCGAACAAGCATTCTTGTCCAAACGCTTTAATTCTTCCAGATTATCATTGGTACCACCAAACAAGAAAGAATAATTGGCAAAAGACGATTCTTTGGCAATTGAAAATTTCGCTTCCAATTTTTCGATGGTCGTAGTTTGCGGATTGGTATTGGGCTGTTCCATAAACGTGGTTATGCCACCGGCCACTGCCGCCCTACTCTCAGATGCAATATTGCCCTTATGTGTTAAACCTGGTTCCCTAAAATGAACCTGATCGTCGATTACACCGGGTAAAATATATTTTCCTTCGATATCTATGACCGTCGCCGAAGCATCGGAAATATCTTTATCGATCTTTAAAATATGATCGCCCTCTAAAAGAATATCGGTCTCTACAATAGTTCCTTCGTTGACAGCTTTTCCGTTTTTTAGTAGAATTCTACCCATGGCTAAAATTTGTTTTTTTGAAAAAGACTGCGCAGCTTCATTGCCAAGACACCCCAAATGGCCTCACTGATAATGCTGGAACTCATTTTTGATTTACCCTTGACCCTATCTCTAAATATAATGGAGACTTCTTCTATTTTATATTTTTTTAAATACGCCCTAAATTTCATTTCTATTTGAAACGCATAACCAACAAAGCGTACCGAATCTAAATTTATATTCTCTAGAACATGCCTTCTATAGCACACAAAACCGGCCGTAGGATCATGAACACGCATACCGGTAATCATTTTTACGTAAAAAGACGCCCCGTATGACAACAACACCCTATGCAATGGCCAGTCTACAACATTCACTCCCTTTTTATATCTGGACCCTACTGAAACATCCGCTCCGTTCTCACAGGCTTTCAACAACCTCAGAAGGTCGGTTGGGTTATGGGAAAAATCCGCATCCATTTCAAAAATATAATCATATTTTTTATCAATGGCCCATTTAAATCCATGAATATAAGCGGTTCCCAGTCCCGATTTCTCTTTCCTTACTTCTAAAAAAAGTTGTCCGGGGAATTCTTCTTGTAATTTCTTTACAATGTCACCGGTACCATCCGGAGAATTGTCATCTACGACCAATATGTGAAAACTCTTTGGTAATTGAAAAACTGCTCTAATAATCGAATCAATATTCTCAATTTCATTGTAAGTAGGAATAATCACAACACTGTTGGACATAGAAGAAAGCTAAATTTCCACAAAAGTAATGTTTTAAAAATGGTGAAAAAACTGTCGTTACAGGCTTTATGATTTTTTTTAAAAATAGATAATGCCTATAATTCGTAATTTTGCCCGAATAAATAACAAGAATGTTTAAAAAATTTCCCAAGCAATTTTATTATTTTCTTGCTGCTTTTTTTATTCTAAACCTAATTCAGTCTTCGTTTACGGAGCTAATTTTTGACGAAGCCTACTATTGGTACTATAGCCAGAACATGGCTTGGGGTTATTTTGACCATCCCCCAATGGTTGCATTGCTCATAAAGATCAGCAGTTTATTTTTTAATGGGGAATTGGGCGTACGGTTTATGAGCTGTGTACTTTCTTCAGCCAACCTAATTGTACTATGGTCGCTAATAGACAACCCTAAAAAGAACCAGTACATACCTCATTTTTTCTTATTGGTGTTTTCCATGACATTGTTAAATGCCTATGGTTTTTTTACTTTGCCCGACACTCCTTTGTTATTCTTCACTTCTTGTTTTTTGTTGGCCTACAAGCGTTTTTTGAAAAAATCGGATTGGAGTACCACTATTGTCTTGGGAGTTTTAATGGCCTGTTTAATGTACAGTAAATACCATGCCGTATTGGTAATTTTATTTGTTCTACTCTCCAATTTAAAGCTAGTTAAGAACAAATATGCATGGGCATCGGTACTAATTGCACTGTTATGCTACGCTCCTCATTTTTATTGGTTGTACGCAAACGATTACGTAAGTATAAAATACCACCTGTACGAACGCCCCAACGATGCATATCAATTTGAAAAATATACGTTAGGGTTCTTCGTAAACCTTATATCAATTTTCGGATTTACCTTTCCGTTTATATACTATGCCCTGTTTAAGACCAGGTCTACCGACCTTTTTAAAAGAGCTCTTTTGTTCTTAACGTACGGCGTTATCATATTCTTTTTCATTTCTAGTTTCAACAGAAGGGTACAGACTCAATGGATCATTATTATATGCATTCCGTTGGTAGTAATCGTCTACAACTTTATGTTGCAGAACAAAAAGACCTTAAAATGGATTATAAGACTTGGGCTTGTAAATGCCGTTTTAATACTCTATTTACGAGCCGGACTCGTGTACCAACCTTTACTTTTCAATTTTTATTACGAAAGTCATGGAAATAAAGAATGGGTAAATAAAATTCGCGAAGAAGTGGGTGACATTCCCGTTGTGTTTGAAAACTCATATCGTAACGCGCCCATGTACGCATTTTATTCCAACGGCATCCCTACATTTTCCTTGAACAACATAATGTACCGGAAAAATCAATATTCCATTGATGATTCAGAAGAACGGATGAGAGGCAAAAAGGTAGCTTACATATCTAAATATACTAATAAAGGAACTTTTTCTTTTACGAAAGCCAATGGCCAAGCCTATAAGGGCAAGTATATTTCAAATTTTAATTCGTATCGAAAACTAGAGTGTGTTCTTGATGTAGACAAAATTTCATCGAACAAAGAAGACTATTCGCTAAAGGTCATAAACCCATATGATTTTGATATTGAACTATCTAGACTAAAGTTCTCTGTTGCCTATTTGGACCATTATAAGAACACCATGAATCTAAAACCGGTACAACCCCTCACCTCTGAACCAAATGTAACCGTGCTCAAGGCAAAGGACACTACGAAATTTAACATAAAAGTACCTATGCCAAAAAATGAGAATGTTGGCTACATCAGGATTGTAATCTCTGAAAATAATCTATATTCCGGACTCAATGGAAAACCCATACCAGTAGAATAATGGAACCTATTACCAGAATAACGGAAAACGCCGATTGGATTACCCTGATAATTTTTGGTAGCCTATTACTACTTATCGCCGCTAAAACCCTATTCTATTCGCGTTTTTTGAACTTTATGATCTTACCTTTCAACAACAAGTACATTCTCATGTACAACAAAAAAGAAAAGTTGTTCAACTGGTTTCATATTCTTCTAACGATATTTCAAATAATAAATACTTCTATGTTCATCTTTCTTTCGTGGAAGGCATACATAAAACCAGAAACGAAAGACCCTGAATTTATATTTCTGATTATACTGGCGGCAATTTTTCTTTTTTTGGTTTTAAAGATTTCGCTACAGTTAATAAATGGCTTTATTTTTGACGCCTATAACCTGACCAACGAGTTTGTTTTTAAAAAAATTTCGTACCTAAACTACGGTAGCCTAGTACTGTTTATCGCCAATATTTTATTGAGTTTTGTTTTTAAAGATTCCCTCATATTGGTCTATATAGCCGCAACTCTATTTTTAATTATAAACATTATTGGCTGGATCACAGTTATTAAAGTTCACCAAAAATTCATAGCCTCTTACTTTTTCTATTTTATTTTGTACCTTTGCACTCTCGAAATTGCACCCCTTATTATAATGGGAAGCTTTCTAAAATAGAGTACCATATGAAAGTAAAAACTATTTTGGTCTCTCAACCTGAGCCAAAAATGGAAAATTCTCCCTATTCCAGGCTTATTGACAAAGAAAAAGTAAAGGTTGATTTTAGACCTTTTATTCATGTTGAAGGCGTTGATGCGAAAAGTGTTCGCCAACAAAAGATCGATTTAAAAGAACACACTGCAATTATCCTCACAAGTCGTAATGCAGTTGACCATTTTTTCAGACTGGCCGAAGAAATGCGATTTAAGGTTCCGGACAGCATGAAGTATTTTTGCCAGTCAGAGGCAGTTGCATACTATCTTCAGAAATATGTAGTTTATAGAAAACGTAAAATCTACGTTGGCAAAAGACTCTTTTCTGATTTAGTTCCGTTGATCAAGAAATATAAGGACGAAAAGTTTCTACTTCCTTCTTCAGATGTTTTAAAACCAGAAGTTCCTAAAACTTTGGACGAATTGGACATTAACTGGAAACGAGGTATTTTCTACAAAACCGTAATCAGCGACCTGTCGGATTTACGCGATGTTTATTACGACATACTTGTGTTTTTTAGTCCATCGGGCATAGAATCGCTACTGCACAATTTTCCTGATTTCGAACAAAATGACACTAGGATAGCTGTTTTCGGAAATTCAACGGTCAAAGCCGCTACGGGAGCAGGCCTAAGAATAGACATTAAGGCCCCAACACCAGAAACGCCATCTATGACAATGGCATTGCAAAAGTATATTACCAGTGTAAACAAACAATAACATCTGGTTGTAAAACAAAAAAAGGCCTTGCTTGCAGCAAGGCCTTTTTATTATCTAAAATCCATATCGCTGTGGTCCTCCACGCCTTATCTCCTCATTTGCATAACTTTCGAACTGCTTAAAGTTCTCACGGAAGGCATTTGCCAATTTAAAGGCTGTTGTATAGTAGTTTTCATCATTGTTCCAAGTAGCTCTCGGACTTAATACACTAGTGGGCACACCAGGACATTCCCTTGGTTGCGCCACTCCAAAAACGGAGTGTATATGGTAATTATCGTAAGAATATAACCCTAGATCCCCTCTTAATGCGGCATTGATCATAGCTCTGGTATACTTAAGTTTCATTCTAGTACCAACACCGTAAGGACCTCCTGTCCAACCGGTATTAACCAACCATACATTTACCCCGGCCTCCTTCATTTTCTTACTTAACATATCGGCATATTTAGTAGGGTGCAACGGCATAAAAGGCGCCCCAAAACAAGCAGAAAAAGAAGGTTGTGGCTCTACAACCCCTGCTTCGGTACCCGCGACTTTTGCCGTGTAACCCGATATAAAGTGATATGCCGCTTGGCTAGGTGTTAATTTCGATATTGGAGGCAACACCCCAAAGGCATCCGCCGTTAAAAAGAATATATTCTTTACGTTTTTACCAATCGATGGTTGCTGAATATTCTCTATGTGGTATATAGGATAACTAACCCTGGTATTCTGCGTTATGGAAGTATCGGAATAATCTACGTTGCCATCTTTGTCCAATACCACGTTTTCTAATATCGCCCCTGGCTTTATAGCTCCATAAATTTCTGGTTCCTGCTCCTCTGAAAGATTGATCACCTTGGCATAACATCCTCCTTCAAAATTAAAAACGGTGTTTCGGCTCGTCCATCCATGCTCATCATCTCCTATCAATTTTCTATTCGGGTCTGTTGACAAGGTTGTTTTTCCGGTTCCCGAAAGCCCAAAGAAAATAGCGGTATCTCCTTCTTTACCAACATTGGCGGAACAATGCATAGGTAAAGTTTCTTTATATACGGGTAAAATAAAGTTCAACGCAGAAAATATTCCTTTCTTTATCTCTCCGGTATAACCTGTACCGCCGATCAAGACCACTTTTTCGGTAAAATTAAGAATGGCAAAATTATGCTGTCTGGTACCATCTGCCTTGGCATCTGCCATAAAACCAGGAGCATTGACAACCGTCCATTCCGGAGTAAAATCGGCCAACTCTTCCTCCGTAGGTCTTAAGAACATATTGTAAGCAAACATATTGGACCAAGGATATTCTGTAATAACCCTTAAATTAAGTTTATATTCCGGGTCGGCACAAGCATAACTATCACGTACATAAATTTCCTTTTTGTTAAGATAGGCAATCACCTTGTCGTACAGTGCCTTAAATTTATCCTGCTCAAAAGGAATATTAACAGGACCCCACCAAACTTTATCCTTGGTTATTTCATCTTTTACAATAAACCGGTCCAAAGGTGATCTACCGGTAAACTCTCCAGTATTGACCGCAATGGTACCATTACTTGTTTCTACACCCATCCCTAAATCTAGAGTGGCCTTTTGAAGTTCTTCCGGACTCTCTTGATAATGAAAATTATCATGATCAATACCGTAATTTTTTAATGAAATCATTTTTTCTTTTGAAGATGAATTATTCATAAGACTAATTATTTGTACTCCAAAGCTATAAAAATTACGGCTCAAGCCCTGAAAATCAACACTTAATTAAGCTTTCTACCTGCAGAAATATCAAATTGACGAAATAATATCCATATTACAGAAGATATGAAACGTACCAAGGTCTATTTATTAGTCAATATTTACTATATTAACTATATAAATAAATTATTGATAATTTTATATCGTTTTTTTATCAAATTGACAAAAATCATACCTGCTTACACATTAAATTCACTAATTTTGTAGTCTTTGTTATAATGTAGCGAAGCATTTTTTATACAACCCGATGGCATATATACCTACTCGTTAAAAAGCATATCTACCTCTTTTTAAATCACTTTCGGCTCTATAGAACTTATAGAAATAGTTACGCCCTACTTTTTTAGATTTTCGGGAAATCCATTAATTACAATACCCCATAATTCTGGCAGAACAAAATACACAAATAAGGTAAGCACCAGAATAGATACTACATTCATTAACAATCCTTTTTTTACCATATCCGGTATTCGAAGATAACCAGAACCGAACACCACCGCATTGGGCGGGGTCGCGACCGGAAGCATAAATGCACAAGATGCGGCCACGGCTGCACCGACCATTAATACGAACGGATGCACATCTATAGACAAAGCCATTGGGGCCAATACCGGCAATAGCATAGCAGTAGTCGCTAAGTTTGACGTGATCTCGGTTAAAAAATTTACCGAAGCTATCAATATCAGCACTAAAAAAAGAATTGGCAATCCGGAAAGGGAAGTCATTTGACTACCGACCCAAACCGCAAGACCGCTCACATCAAACCCTTTTGCCAGGGCCATACCACCACCAAAAAGCAAAATAATGCCCCATGGTAGTTTTACCGCCTCATTCCATTTCAATAATGGCTCTCTTTTATTTTTCGAGGGAATTAAAAACATCAAAATGGCAAAAAATATGGCAATAATGGTATCATCCAGACCAGGTAATATTTTTTGCAACAAAAAAGACCTAGTAATCCAGCAAAAGGCAGTAGCCCCGAACACCACTCCTATTAACTTTTCTTCATATGAAATTTTACCCAATTGATTCTTTAACCTTGATATTTCCGCTTTACCTCCCGGAAACTCCGCCTGCTTAAAAGTGAAGGCATATCGGGTCAAATATTTCCAACAAATAAAAATAAGGATTATAGATATGGGCAACCCGAACATAAACCATTGCATAAAGGTGATCTCATAACCATAGGTATCTAAGATCACCCCGGCCAAAACCAAGTTCGGAGGGGTACCTATAAGGGTCGCCATACCACCGATAGACGCACTATAAGCAATTGAAAGCATTAAAGATTTTCCAAAAAGAAGATTCTCGTCCGCTATGGTTTCAGGGTTGTCCTTTAACTGTTTAACAATCGCCAAACCTATTGGCAACATCATTACAGAAGTTGCGGTATTTGAAATCCACATAGACAAGAAAGCGGTAGCGACCATAAAGCCCAAAATAATTTTGCGAATATCAGCCCCTATAAAGTGAATAATATTCAAGGCGATCCTTTTGTGTAAATTCCATTTTTCTATAGTGATGGCAATAATAAAACCACCCATATACAAGAAGACGTATTTATGGCCAAAAGAGCTAGAGGTCGTCGAAAGATCCAATCCTCCAGATAACGGAAAAAGTACCAATGGCAAAAGCGCGGTAACGGCAATGGGTATAGCCTCTGTAATCCACCAAATGGCAATCCAAACAGTGGATGCCAATACAGCGTTCGCCTCTTTTGACAAACCTTCGGGGTGAAAAAAAAGAAGTATCAAAATAAATGAAAAAGGCCCTAAAAACAACCCCAACCGCTTTGTTTTGCTCATAGTCTATATCTCCTTAAACACTCGATAGCCCAAATACCCCCAAGACATCAATAAAAAGACACCTCCTATAGGGGTAATTATTCCAATGGTCCTAAAATCGAATGTAGTAATATCGTTTAGAGCCAAAAGATAAATAGAAAATGAGAACAAGACTATTCCTATAACTACCAAGGTATATACAATTTGTCTCGTTTTTTTAGAAAGACCCGGCAATAACCCAACTACAAACAGAAAAAACGCGTGATACATTTGGTAACGTACACCCGTTTCAAAGGTAGCAACAGCGTCTGTGTTCACCATTTTTTCCAATCCGTGAGCGCCGAACGCCCCCAGCATTACCGCCAACAGCCCAAAGACACTAGCCGTGACAAAAATTGTTTTTTTCATAACTTTATGACCTTATATTTTTATAAATGTAACAATTTGATACCTTAGTACTCCGTTATCTAACAAAAGTAAGTAATAAGCATGGTGCGAAAAATTTTGGTTGTAGGCGCTGGTAAATCTACCGCATATTTATTGGATTATTTATTGGAAAAGTCTTCAAAAGAAAGGCTACATATCACCATAGGAGATGTAAATACGGCCGCCGTCGCCGACCACATTAAAAGTCACGAAAATTGCACCGTTGTTACACTCGATATTTTTAAGGACAACCAAAGAAAAAAAGCCGTTGAAGCCTCTGACCTAGTTATTTCTATGTTACCTGCACGGTTTCACATAAAAATAGCAGAAGATTGCCTTGCCTATAAAAAACATCTGGTTACGGCTTCCTATGTCAGTTCTGAAATTAAGGCTTTAAACGATGAAGTAAAGAAAAATAATCTCATATTCATGAACGAGATCGGTCTAGACCCAGGTATAGACCATATGAGCGCCATGCAGGTCATAGATAGAATACGGGACCAAGGAGGCAAAATATTGCTGTTCGAGTCGTTTTGCGGAGGCTTGGTAGCACCAGAACACGACAACAATCTATGGAATTACAAGTTTACCTGGAACCCCAGAAACGTAGTACTTGCCGGACAAGGAGGAACCGCAAAATTTATACAGGAAGGAACCTACAAATATATTCCATACCATAGGCTATTTAGACGTACCGAATTTTTCGAAGTTGAAGGGTACGGTAAATTTGAAGGATATGCCAATAGGGATTCGTTAAATTATAGAGATGCTTACGGTCTACAAGATGCCCTAACCATATACCGGGGAACCATGAGACGTGTCGGGTTTTCAAAAGCTTGGAACATTTTCGTACAACTGGGGGCCACCGATGACACCTATACCATAGAAAACTCCGAAGATATGAGTTATAGAGAATTCATCAATCTTTTTCTCCCCTATTCACCTACCGATTCCGTAGAACTAAAACTACGCCATTACCTAAAAATAGACCAAGACGACAACGTATGGGAAAAACTATTGGAACTGAACCTATTCGACGATTCTAAATACATCGGTATCCCGAACGCCACTCCGGCCCAAGCATTGCAGAAAATATTGGAAGACAAATGGACCCTGGGGACGAATGAAAAAGACATGATAGTCATGTACCATAAATTTGGTTATGAACTTAACGGACAAAAGAAGCAAACAGACTCTAAACTGGTGGTAATCGGTGAAAACCGCACACATACTGCAATGTCTAAAACCGTTGGACTACCTGTCGCCATAGCGGCCCTTCAAATTTTAAATAACAAAATATCGACACCTGGCGTACAGATTCCGATTTCAAAAGAAGTCTATGAACCTATTTTGACCGAACTACAAACATTGCGCATTAATTTTAAGGAATATGAGGTGCCATATGTGGGTTACAATGAAAATTCCACCACAAGCTAAATCTCCATTTGCAAACAAAATTGTTATTTTTACTTTCATATTGAAACATTAAATATGAAATCGGATAACAATAATATCAAAATTGACGGCATTGATAAGAAAATTCTAAGATTCTTAATGGAAGATGCTCGAAAACCAGTACTGGAAATTGCCAGAAGCATAGGTATATCGGGTGCTGCCATACATCAACGTTTACGAAAACTAGAAGCTTCGGGCCTATTGGCAGGCTCTAAATTCATTATAAACCCACGGGCCATGGGCTACACGACCATGGCCTACATCGGTATTTATCTAGACAAGGCAATGAGCAATCCAAAAGCGGTAAAGCAACTGGAAAAAATTCCCGAAGTATTGGAATGCCACTACACCACCGGAAACTGGAGCATCTTGATCAAGATTTTATGTAAGGACAACGAACATTTAATGCATGTTCTAAATAAAGAAATACAACAAATAGAAGGCGTTTCCAGAACGGAGACCTTCATTTCACTGGCCCAACAGATAGACAGGCAGATTACCATATAAAAAAAGCCTTCCCGTTTACAGGAAGGCTTTGAACACTAATATTTTTCAAAGAAACTAATCTCTACTTCCAAGAACTTGAAGTCCCCAATAAACCAAGGTTGCCAAAGAACCTATGGCCGCGACCAAATAAGTTCTTGCCGCCCATTTCAAAGCATCTTCAGAACCTTTATATTCGGCTTGTGTAACCACATTTTTAGCCTTTAACCAAGCCAATGCCCTATTACTGGCATCGTACTCTACAGGCAATGTAATAAAACTGAACAAAGTTGCCATACCCATCATTATCAATCCGGCGACAGCAACCCAATAGCCGAAACCGACACCTGCAGCGGCACCCAAGGCCAAGCCCCCGAATACCACCCATGTAGACATACTTGAGGTTACGCTTACTATAGGCACCAATTTAGAACGCATGGTCAGCCATTGATAAGCCTGTGCATGCTGTACGGCATGCCCACATTCGTGAGCCGCGACTGCCGCCGCCGCCGCATTTCTTTGACTATATACACCCTCACTTAGATTTACCGTTTTATTTGCCGGGTTGTAATGATCGGTAAGCATACCAGGAGTAGAAACCACTTTTACATCACGGATACCATGATCCGCCAACATCTTTTCCGCAATTTCGGCACCGCTCATTCCATTTTGCAAATGTACTTTTGAGTAATGCTTAAACTTACTTTTTAACCTGCTACTAACCAACCAACTTACCAAGGCAATAGCACCGATCAATATATAATATCCCATCATAACTTTTCAATTTTTAAATTCAATAAATATAGTAAAGATTCTATTTGTTACCAGAACCATTAATTGAAAAGCAAAAACCCCGCCAAATTCCTTTCGGACATGACGAGGTCTATACTACTGACAAATTGTACTTTTAAGCGAAGGCTTCTTCCCAGCCAAAGGCTTCTATTATTTCATTGTAAACCACTTTTCCGGATACGATATTCAGTCCCTTTTCAAGTGCGGCATCTTTTTTACAAGCGTCTTCCCAACCCAAATTTGCCAACTTAAGAACATAGGGCAATGTAACATTGGTAAGCGCCATAGTAGAGGTATAAGGCACGGCACCTGGCATATTGGCCACAGAATAATGCACCACATCATCTATAATATATATGGGGTCTTCATGCGTGGTAGGCCTGGTCGTTTCTACACATCCGCCTTGATCTACCGCTACATCCACTATCACCGTTCCCGGTCTCATTTCTTTCAACATATCCCTTGTAATAAGGTTCGGCGCCTTGGCACCTTTTAAAAGAACTCCCCCAATAATTAGGTCATGGGTCTTTATATGTTTTCTAATATTAAATTCATTGGAAAATTCCGTAACCACATGCGGGGGCATTACATCGTTTACATATCTCAAACGTTTCATGTTTATGTCCAGTATGGTTACATGCGCACCTAAGCCTGCTGCCATTTTTGCAGCCTGAATACCCACTACACCGGCCCCTAAGACCAATACCCTACCCGGGGCCACACCAGGAACACCCCCTAAAAGTACCCCACGGCCTTTTACAGGTTTCTCTAAATATTTAGCTCCTTGTTGAATGGCCATTCTACCGGCGACCTCAGACATTGGGGTCAATAATGGCAATGTGCCTTCTTCATCTTCTACCGTCTCATAAGCAATACAAATCGCCTTTTTCTTGATCATGGCCTTTGTCAGCTCTTCACTGGAAGCAAAATGAAAATAGGTGAACAAAATTTGTCCCTCTTGTATCAGCTCATATTCTTCCTCAATAGGTTCCTTCACCTTAACGATCATTTGGCTCATGGAATATACCTGCCCAATGGTATCTAAAATTATGGCTCCCGCCTGTTGATAATCACCATTATAAAAACCGCTCCCTTCACCTGCTCCAGACTGCACGTATACGGTATGGTTGTTCTTTACCAATTCAAAAACTCCGGCTGGCGTCATACCAACCCGACTTTCGTTGTTCTTAATTTCTGTGGGAATACCAACAATCATGATTATTTATTTAAAATTATGCCGCTAAGTTCCGACAATTTATACTTTAAATAAACAAATAATCGATAAAATGAGGGGTTAATCACTCTAAAAAGTGATTTTTAAAATATATACCCCCTATTTTTTAGGGGGTGTATATGATTTTTTTTATCAAAATAAATTTTTACCCTACAACATTCACAATCTTACCAGGCACCACGATTACCTTTTTAGGGGTTCTACCCTGTAATTGTTGTTGGGTCTTTTCATGGGCCATTACCGCCGCCTCTATCTCTTCTTTACTAAGATCTAAGGGAAGCTCTAGCTTAAAGCGCATTTTACCATTAAAGGATATAGGGTATTCCTTAGCACTTTCCACCAGATACTTTTCTTCGAATTCTGGAAAAGGTGCCGCAGCGATAGACTCTGAATGACCTAGTTTTTCCCATAGCTCTTCGGCAATATGTGGCGCATAAGGAGACACCAAAATAGCCAACGGCTCTAACACGGCCCTACTGTTACATTTTTGCGAGCTTAGCTCGTTTACACAGATCATAAAAGTGGAAACAGATGTATTAAAACTAAAGTTCTCTATATCTTCCGCCACCTTTTTAATGGTTTTGTGCAGGGTCTTCCAAGAATCTTTGGACGGCTCGTCCTCCGAAACTTCAAAAGTTCCATTGGCACCGGAATGGTACAAACGCCACATTTTTTTCAAAAAACCATGCGCCCCGGTAATACCTGCGGTATTCCAAGGTTTGGATTGCTCTAAGGGCCCCAAGAACATTTCGTACAAACGCAAACTATCTGCCCCGTACTCTTCGCAAATAGCATCGGGATTTACCACATTGTATTTGGACTTGGACATTTTTTCAACTTCGCGGCCTACTTTAAACGTTCCATCTTCTTCGGTTATAAATACCGCCTCAGCGTATTCCGACCTCCATTCTTTAAAACCCTCAACATCCAATTCATCAGAAGCATTTACAAGAGAGACATCAACATGAATCGGATTAAAATGTTCCCAAGATGTTTCGCCTTGCGTCACACCCTCTCCCTTCGACCTTAAATCGGAAAACATAGAATCCAATTCTTTAGAATAATCAAAAAGAAATCCATTATTCGATATGGCCTTTTCTATTATTGATTTAGAAACAACAACCGGTTTATCCTGATATTTTTGTGACCATACATAAACAAAAGCACTCGTCCCGGTAATCATCCCTTGGTTGATCAGCTTCTTCGCAAACTCATCTTTGGGCACCAAGCCTTTATCGAACATAAACTTCTGCCAAAAACGACTGTACAGCAAATGCCCGGTAGCATGTTCGCTACCACCAATATATAGGTCCACATCTTGCCAATAGTTGATGGCCTCTTGCGAGAATATCTCATCCTCGTTGTGCGGATCCATATAGCGATTAAAGTACTGCGAGCTTCCTGCCCAACCCGGCATGGTATTCAATTCTAACGGAAAAACCGTAGTGTTGTTTATTTTATCATTGGCCACAACCTCGTTCTTTTCGGTATCCCAAGCCCATACAGTGGCATTGCCCAAAGGCGGCTCACCGGTTTCTGTAGGCAAGTACTTATCTACCTCCGGTAGTTTTATCGGCAAATGTTCTTCCGATATCATCTGTGGCATTCCGTCCGCATCATAATACACAGGAAAAGGTTCGCCCCAGTAACGCTGTCTGCTAAAAACGGCATCCCGTAAACGATAATTTACTTTTCCTTCTCCCTGTCCTAGCTTTTCCAATTCAAAAATGGCACGCTTTACGGCCTTTTTATAAGGTAGCCCGTTCAAGAAATCAGAATTGGCTATTATTGTTTTCTCCTTATCGGCAAAAGCTTCTTCTGTAATATCCACTCCCTCGAAAATATTAGGAATAGGAATATTGAAATGTTTCGCAAAATCGTAATCGCGCTGATCACCACATGGTACGGACATGACCGCTCCGGTTCCATAACCGGCCAGCACATAATCGCCGATCCAGATCGGAACGGGTTCTTTGGTAAACGGATGCTCTGCATACGCCCCCGTAAAGGCTCCCGAAATAGTTTTTACATCAGCCATTCTATCCCTCTCCGACCGTTTTGCCGTAGCCTCTATATAGGCTTCTACCGTCGCCTTTTGTTCTGGCGTGGTAATTTTTGAAACCAGTTCGTGCTCGGGTGCCAAAGTCATAAAACTGACACCGAAAATAGTATCGGGGCGTGTGGTAAAGACCTCTATCGGATATGTTTTTTCGCCCGGTGCTGAGGGTACCGTATAAAACGTTACCGCAGCTCCCTCTGACCTACCGATCCAGTTGGTCTGCGAATCTTTAAGGGGTTGTGGCCAATCTACCTTTTCAAGACCATCCAACAAACGCTGGGCATATGCGGTAATTCGCATGCTCCATTGCGTCATCTTTTTTCGGATAACAGGATGCCCTCCACGTTCAGATACTCCGTTTACAATCTCATCATTCGCCAAAACGGTTCCCAATGCCGGACACCAGTTAACCTCGCTCTCGGCCAAATAGGTCAACCTATATTTTAATAATATCTCTTGTTGCTCTTTGTTGCTGTACGCTTTCCATTCTTCCGCAGAAAAAACGGCTATATCATCATCACAAACAGCATCTACCCCCGCATTGCCCTCTTT
This sequence comes from Maribacter sp. MMG018, assembly GCF_018100785.1. GTDB lineage: Bacteria > Bacteroidota > Bacteroidia > Flavobacteriales > Flavobacteriaceae > Maribacter. The sequence continues at coordinate 305,002 of NZ_JAGJEC010000001.1, forward strand.
TTCGAATACGGATATCAGACTTTTAATGTCTTCTGCCTTATCGGTAGTTTTATTGTACCACGAATTGAACAGCTGAATAAATATCCACTGTGTCCATTTGTAATATTTAGGATCGGATGTACGTACCTCTCTACTCCAATCAAAAGAAAAGCCCAATTGATCGAGCTGCCTTCTATAGGTCTTAATATTCTCTTCTGTAGTAATGGCCGGATGTTGCCCGGTCTGTATTGCATATTGCTCCGCAGGTAACCCAAAAGAATCGTATCCCTGTGGATGCAACACATTATATCCTTTGTGCCGTTTGTAACGGGCATAAATATCGCTGGCAATATACCCTAACGGATGCCCCACATGGAGACCTGCCCCCGAAGGATAAGGAAACATATCCAACACATAAAATTTTTCTTTGTCACTATTGTTCTCGGCCTTGAAAGTCTGTTTGTCCGCCCAATATTTTTGCCACTTGGCTTCAATTTCGTTGAAATTGTATTGCATGATATTTGCTTCTTTGCTGTAAGCGACAAAAATAGGTCGAATCGATGAAAGTTAAAAAGATATTGACGATTAACGGTTCTTGATCGGGTCGACCCTAAAAATGATACACTTCGGCCTAAAAATTCATACAGGTACAGAAAACTTCAAAAAATCACTTTCAATACATTTCCCCAACCTTTTTTACACCTAAAAATAGGCGGCGTTTTATTTTTTTTAAGATTCATTTCACATTACTTTCCTATTTTTACAATTACTATATATTTATATGAGTAACTCTTTTGAAAATTATCAAAGACGGAAACTGATTTCCTCCTATTTTTCCGTAGTACTGAGCATTGCCTTGGTACTATTTCTATTGGGTATTCTAGGACTTTTGGTATTGAATACCAAGAAGATGGCGGATCGCTCTAAAGAGCAGATCACCATTTCTATCTTTTTAAAGGAAAATGCAAAAGAGATAGAAGTAGAGCAGTTACAAAAAACCTTGGCCATGTCGGAGTACACCAAATCTGCCACTTATGTATCAAAAGAGGAGGCGGCGGAACAGCACAGCAAGGAAATCGGGGAAGACTTTGTAGATTACTTAGGATATAATCCTTTAAAAAATTCGATTGACGTAAAACTCAATGCCGATTTTGTAACAGCGGAAAAAGTAGGTGAGATCGCAGCCGATCTAGAAGAAAGAAGTTTTGTGGACGAGGTTAGCTACGACAAGGTATTGGTAAGCATGGTGGCCAAAAGTGTAGAAAAAATCGGTTTCTGGATTTTAGTGGCCAGTGCCATTTTCACCTTTATAGCGGTACTTTTGATCAACAGTTCGATCAGACTGTCCATTTACTCGAAAAGATTCATCATAAAGACCATGCAAATGGTGGGTGCCACCAAGACTTTTATACGCAAGCCTTTTATTTGGCAGAACATAAAATTGGGTATGCTAGGGGCGTTATTGGCCCTTGCGGCCATTGCCGGTGTAATCTATTATGTAAACACCAATTTTCAGGATCTGGGGTTATTAGAAGAACCGTCCATAATTATCATCCTATTCGTAGGCGTGTTTCTTTTGGGCATCCTGATCTCTTTTTTAAGCACTTACTTTGCCACACAACGTTTCCTTAACTTAAGAACAGACGAATTATATTATTAAATTTGCCCCTATGAGCAAAAAAACTAAAGTGGAACAATCTCCAAAACAGGAGTTCATTTTTCAAAAGAAAAATTACCTATTCATGTTCATAGGGTTGGCTTTTATTGCCTTGGGCTTTATTTTGATGAGCGGTGGCGGTAGTGATGACCCTAACGTTTTTAATCCTGAAATCTACAATTTCAGAAGAATACGATTGGCTCCTACCTTGGTTCTTATAGGACTCGGAATAGAGGTCTACGCTATTTTATTAAACCCACACAAAAAGAAATAATTGGAGACTATAGACGCTATTATACTCGGCATTATTCAAGGATTAACCGAGTTTCTTCCCGTTTCTTCCAGTGGCCATCTGGAATTGGGAAAGGCAATTTTAGGAGACCACTCCGTTCCCGAAGAAAGCTTACTATTTACCGTAGTCTTGCACTTTGCTACGGCCCTAAGTACCATTGTTGTTTTCAGAAAAGATATTTGGGAAATTATAAGCGGGCTGTTACAATTTAAATGGAACGAAGAAAGTCAGTTTTCGCTAAAGATTATTATATCAATGTTGCCCGCCGTATTCATAGGGCTTTTCTTTGAAGAACAGTTAGAAGCATTTTTTGGTGGCAACATAAGATTCGTTGGCTTCATGTTATTGATTACTGCCGTACTTCTATATTTCGCCGACAAGGCAAAAGACACGGATAAAAAGGTAAGTTTTGGAAGTGCTTTTATTGTGGGAATCTCACAAGCTATCGCTATGCTACCGGGTATTTCCCGCAGTGGGGCCACTATTTCTACCTCTGTACTTTTAGGAGTGGACAAATCGAAAGCCGCAAGATTCTCTTTTTTAATGGTAGTCCCCTTAATTTTCGGCAAAATAGCCAAAGACCTTATGAGTGGCGAATTAAGTTTTAACGGAGAGAACAATTTTGCCATGGCAGCAGGATTTATCGCTGCTTTTGTTGCCGGTTTGGCAGCCTGTACATGGATGATCCAATTGGTACGAAAGAGCAAACTTTCCTATTTTGCCATATATTGTCTTATTGTAGGGCTCATCGCCATCATTTATGGGTTTACAAACCCTTAGAACGCCCTTAACGCAACCCAAAATCTATGGAAAATTTGACCAAAGATGATTTTTTGAACGGTCAGTTATTATTGATCGACAAACCATTGGGGTGGTCATCTTTTCAGGCAGTGAACAAACTTAAATGGGCCATTCGAAAAAAATTCGACCTTAAAAAAATAAAAATAGGACATGCCGGTACACTTGACCCTTTGGCAACCGGACTTCTTATTATCTGTACAGGAAAGTTCACCAAGAAAATTCCAGAATATCAAGGACAAGCCAAAGAATATACGGGCACCATCACTTTGGGCAGCACTACCCCTTCGTACGACCTGGAGACCGAGATAGACCAAACCTTTTCAACGGCACACATAACCGATGAGCTTATTTATGAAACTACGTCGCAGTTTATTGGTGAAATACAACAGGCACCCCCTGTTTTTTCGGCCTTAAAAAAAGACGGAAAGCGTTTATATGAATATGCAAGGGAAGGAAAGGACGTTGAAATAAAAAAGCGCAATGTTCATATTTTAGAATTTGAAATCACCAAAATAACAATGCCCGAGGTGGCGTTTAGAATCAAATGTAGCAAAGGAACCTACATACGTTCCATCGCCCATGATTTCGGAAAGACATTGGGCTCTGGAGGGCACTTGACGAGCCTTAGAAGAACCAAAATAGGTAAATTTAACGTAGATAATGCCATAGACCCATTGGTCTTTACCGAAGGGTTATTGCAGAAATAATTACACCGAATCGCATTTATTATGATTCCATTTGTCGATTTACTGTAATATTTTCTAAAAATAAATGTTATATATCAATGAACCTGAACAGACAGCAACTATCTCTGATAATCACCATTTTTTCAATGGCGATCGTTGTCTTGGTTCTATATAACATTCAATTAGGTGCGCAGACCGAAGATGAAGAGGACTATGTAGTTGAAATGGTACTGGAAGACGAACCAGAAGAAGAACTTACTCAAGAAGAGGAAGAACTGCTCGAAAAACTCTCAAAATCCGACCCCGTTAAAAGCCATATGGCCTATAACGAAACGGCAAAACCCAGTTTTGGCAATCCAGAACCCCTAAAAACACTGGAAGAAATTATGGAAGAAAAAGCCGCTATGACCGGTGAAGAAACTTCCGATAATCTTATCGCCGATTCCGAATATGCCGCACGTGTAAAGGAACTTGCCAAAAAACGTGAGCAAATGAAGCAAATGCTTGGTGAAAAAGAAGCTCAAAAAGAAGAGTTCACCAACCATCTTGCCGCAAAAAGAACATCCATCTCCTACTCATTGGTAAACCGTAATAGTTACCATTTACCCCCACCAATATACACCTGTATAGAGGGCGGAAAAGTAGTGATCAACATAGAGGTAGACGAAACAGGAAATGTTATCGAAGCCAACTTTAACGAAAAAAGTTCAGGTACCTCTAACGGGTGCTTAGTGGACAACGCTATTGCGTATGCCTACAAAGCAAGGTTCAGCAGTTCGGACAAAGCGCTCCAAAAAGGAACAATTACCTACTTATTTCAAGGAAAGTAACCCTAGTAAATCCTCTACGATACTTTGCCCTTTATCTTTATTGTACCAAACCTGTAGGTCTTGTTTAAATTCTTTGCTCAACGAACCATGCGCCGCTTTATAACTATCCACCAAGTCGGTAGCATTTTTTGATCTTGGGCCCCAATCCCCAATTACCTCATTGTTTTGGGCATCTATCATTATAAGTTTGGGTATAGACATACTGCCACGGGTCAAAAATTGGTTCATCAGCTCCAAGTTCTCGTCCCTTAAAACAATTTTGAGCGTAATGTTCGCATTCAGCTCACTTATTTTGTTCATGACGGGCAATGCAGGTGAGGCATCGCCACACCAACTCTCTGTAAGTACCAGCCAAACTATTTTCTTGTCTACCGACCCTATTTTTTCAATTACCGTTTCGTTAAATTTCAACGTTTTGTCCCAACGTTTCATTCTTCGATCGTTCAATTGGGTATAATCAGCAAGTGCATCGGTCTGTTCCGGACCGGTAGATTTACCCTCAACAGCCAACTTTTGTACCAGATCACGATACTCTTGGTACGACATAGCCTTGTCTAAACTTTGTTTTATCAAACTATCGGAATGTGTTTCTTGTAAACTCATCGTTCTGCATTAGTATTAATATATTTCCACTTAGTTGAGCTCTTGTTAAAAACCTTACAGACGCTCCACAACCACAACGTTTATAAATCATATTTAGCCTAATGCAACCTCATTTACTACATCGAACGGCATTGATATAATACCGAACAATTAACTCTACAAATCATATTCCCGATCTGCATTAGTTCTTTATATTTGATTATGGAAAAACATAGATGTGGTTGGTGCAAGGGCGATGCGCTTTACGAAAAGTATCATGATGAGGAATGGGGCGTTCCGGTAAAGGACGATAAAACCTTATTCGAATTCTTGACCTTGGAAACCTTTCAAGCAGGCCTTAGTTGGATTACCATTCTACGCAAACGTGAAAATTTCAGAAAGGCATTTGATAATTTTGACTATCAAAAAATAGCTCTTTACAATCAAGAGAAAATAGATGCTTTACTGCAGGATCCGGGTATCATTAGAAATAAACTAAAAATCAACTCTACGGTTTCCAATGCCGTTTCCTTTATGAAAATCCAAGAGGAATTCGGTAGTTTTAGCAACTATATATGGAAATTTGTAGACCATAAGCCTATCAAAAATTCAATCACCGATTACAAGAAAGCACCGGGCAACACCACCCTTTCAGACAAAATCAGCAAAGACCTAAAAAAGAGAGGTTTTAAATTTGTGGGCAGTACGGTCGTATATGCACATATGCAGGCCACAGGCATGGTAAATGATCACGAGGTAAATTGTTTCAGATATGATGAAGTATAAAATTGTTTTAGTCTCCCTATTGTTTTTTGGAGGGTTCGCCAATGCTCAATACAAATATGAACGCGAACATAGAATTAAAAAAAGTCAATTTCCCCCAGCAGCATTGCAGTTTATAAATAAAGACCTAACAGATGTAAAACGTCTTAAATACTATAAAGAAACGGACAGCACCAAGATCAGCTATGAAGCCAAACTAAAGAAGGATAAGTTGTGGTATGGCATGGGGTTCGACGAAAATGGTGTTCTAAACGATATTAAAATCGTAATTAAACCGGTAGATATACCCTCTGAGACCCTAGAACGTATAAATGCCTATTTAGAAAAATCTTTTTCTAAGTACAAGATCAAAAAATTGCAGCAACAATACCCGTCTTCTGACAGCGAAACACTCGAAACAACCATAAGAAATGCTTTTCAAAACTTATTGTTGCCTTCGATCAATTACGAATATACCGTTAAGGGCAAAAAAGAAAAAGGGTATTTGGATTACGAAATATTATTTGACGCCAAAGGCAACTTTATAAACCTTAGAAAAACGCCTCCCCCAAATTACGACCATGTTCTTTACTAACAGAATGCGGTTACACAAGCCAAGAGCATTGAACATGCTCACAGCTTTCTTTAAAACCACTGTTTACAACCCTTACAAACCGCTCTGCCCTTTTAATTTAGATATAAATTCTTGTCTTGCTATTTCTTCGGCACCGAGGCTGGCCAAATGATCGGTATACATTTGACAATCTATGAACAGATAGTTTTTTTGCTGTAGCTCTTTCGCTAATTCTATAAATGCAAATTTTGATGCGTTCGACCTAAGGCTAAACATACTTTCGCCACAAAAGACATGGCCCAGATCCACACCGTACAATCCTCCGACCAATTCGTCACCTTCCCATACCTCATATGACTTTGCATACCCTTTTTTATGAAGATCAAGATATGCCCATTGCATGGCCTCTGTGATCCATGTACCCTCTTGTCCCTCGCGTTTTACCGTTGAACAATGTTCAACAACCTTCTGAAAACACTGATTTTTGGTTAGCCTAAATTTCTTGTCCCTTATAACCTTACGCATACTCTTCGATATTTTTATCTTCTCTGGATACAAGATCATGCGAGGATCGGGACTCCACCATAAAATAATGGAATCATCATCGTTATACCACGGAAAAATACCGTTTCTATAGGCAAGTAAAAGTCTTTCGGCCGACAAATCGCCCCCCACCGCCAAAAGGCCCTCTGAAGTAGCGTTTTCTACCGGAGGAAAGTAAAGTTCGTCGGTAAGAAAATAAATAGGGGTTCGCTGATTTGACTCTTTCAATACTTTTTGTTTTTAAGTTAACCAAATACACCTAAAACAAAAAACTTGTTCAACACTATGGTCGAACAAGTTTTTTACCTCTTCTAAAAGAAGATATTATGTTACTACTTGATTATAAGTATTAAAACGGAAGATCGTCATGATCTTCTTCGTTTAAATTGTCCGCTGGCTCAAAAGCCTCCATTGGAGGTACTGGCGGCATACCTTCGGGCTGGGCCGCTGGTTGCAAATTCTCTATACGCCACCCTTGGATAGAGTTAAAGTATTTAACCTCACCTTGTGGGTTTGTCCATTCCCTTCCTCTTAGGTTAATACTTATTTTTACATCTTGACCCACATTATAACTGTTCAACAAATCACATTTATCTTGAACAAATTCTACCATTATGGTCTGTGGATATTGCTCGTCTGTGGTAATAACAACTTCTCTTTTACGAAATCCGTTATTGCCAAATGTCTTTGTTTCACCTATTAATTTTATTTTCCCTTCTATTTCCATCTTGTGTTCGCTTTTACTTCAAAAATCAAAAATACACAAAATGAATGGGGTATAAAATAATGAGTAGCGATTATAGCACAACAATTATTTACATTTAGGGTTATATTTATTAGTACAAAACCACTGGATGAACTTTAGTCCTAAAAACAAAACTACCAATATATTCCTCGTAATCGGGGCGTTCATAGTCGTGAGCCTGATTCTATGGAATACGAATAGTTTTTTTAAAAAGTTTAAAGAAGAAGAACGCCTTAAAATGGAAATTTGGGCAACGGCCCAATCAGAGTTTTTACAATCTTCGGAAGAAGTAGATTTGGGAAATCTACATTTAAAAGTGTTTCAGAACAACACCTCTACCCCTATGATCCTGATAAACAAGGACAGCTCTATAAGGGTAAACAACATTCCGGCAGAAATGGCTTCCGATTCGGTTTACATTGCAAAAAAACTGCGCCAGTTTCAAGATGAGAACACCCCTATTTCCATAGATCAACAAGGCGAGCATTTGGCTACACTGTACTACGGAAACTCGGAAGTTTTGAATAAATTAAAATTCTATCCGATAGCCCTTTTATTGATTATATTTCTTTTCGGAGCCGTAATCTTCTTTTTGTTCAGGACCAATAAAGCTGCGGAGCAAAATAAGCTATGGGCCGGTATGGCCAAAGAAACCGCCCACCAAATAGGTACACCGCTATCTTCTCTTTTAGGATGGAACGAATTATTGAAGACCGAAAACATAAATCCGGATATTACCAAAGAAATTGAAAAAGATATAGATAGGTTAAAGACGATTACAGAACGATTTTCGAAAATTGGCTCATTGCCCAAATTAAACGAAGCCGATATTGTGGCCGAGACCAAAGATGCCTTCGATTATTTAAAAAGAAGAAGCTCTAAGCTTATTCACTTTTCTTTTAAGTCGAATATAGAATCCGCCCCCGTTTTATTGAACAGCTCCCTGTACAACTGGACCATTGAAAACTTGGTTAAAAACGGCATAGACGCCATGAAAGGAAAAGGAACCATTGCCATTGAAATAGTTCCCCAAGGGAAATTCGTTACCATTTTAATTGCAGATACGGGGCACGGTATCCCTAAAAGTAATTTTAATACTATTTTTGCTCCTGGAGTTACCTCCAAAAAAAGAGGATGGGGCCTAGGGCTATCTCTGGTAAAAAGAATAATAGAAGAATACCACAATGGTAAAATAAAAGTACTTTCCTCTGGTAAAGAAGGTACTATAATGCAAATTTCCCTTAAAGTACACCAATAGTTATGGCAAAGGAAAAACTGGTTACAATCAAAGAAGCGGAACTAAAGAACAATTGTCCCGAATGCTTTAATCAAGACCTAAAGCTTACCTTTTATCAAAAACACACCTATGGAGCTTTTTTCCATAAAACCACCAATGACATAACCAACCAGATCGTTTGCAGAAAATGTAATTCTATGATCTACCCGGTAAAATGGACGGATGATATAGAACGAATGTTCGATTACTACCAAAAAACCGTTGTGCCCGAGAAAAAATCTACGCGCCCTACTTTTTTGTTCTATATACTATTACTGATCGTTATAGCCCTGATCGCTACCGGTGTATATTTTTACTTGGGGGGCACTATTAAAGTTTAGCACTAATTTTCGCGGCTATCTCTTTAAACTCGGCTTCGGACAGCTGTACCTTTGACTGGAAAGTGGCGTCTTTCATATCGTTCAACGGAATCAGATGAACATGTACATGCGGCACTTCTAACCCAATTACGGCCATACCTACCCTATTACATTCTATAGTTTTTTCTATAGCCTTCCCCACTTTTCTAGAAAAGCTCATTAAACCATTATAGGTATCCTCATCTAAATCTAAGAGTTTATCGACTTCTTTTTTTGGAATACACAGCGTATGCCCTTTGGCATTTGGATTAATATCAAGAAATGCTAAATAATTATCGTCTTCCGCTACTTTATAACAAGGTATTTCCCCTTCGATTATTTTGGTAAAAATGGTTGCCATAGTCTTCTATATTTAAAAAAAGTCCCATCAAAACAAATTAATGATGGGACTAAAATTAGTTAATTAATGAATAGCTATTCTCTGGTAATTTCTAGAATTTCAAATTTTAAAGTACCATTTGGCACCTTAATTTCAGCCACATCGCCCACACTCTTACCAAGCAATCCTTTTCCTATCGGAGAGCTAACGGATATTTTACCCGATTTTAGGTCCGCTTCGCTTTCTGCCACCAAGGTATATTTCATTTCCATTCCATTGTTCTGGTTCTTTAGCCTTACCGTAGACAGAACAAGAACCTTTGAGGTATCTAATTGAGACTCATCTATTAAACGGGCATTGGCCAAAGTTTCTTCCATTTTAGAGATTTTCATTTCCAACAAACCTTGGGCTTCTTTGGCCGCATCGTATTCGGCATTTTCAGACAAATCCCCTTTATCACGTGCTTCCGCTATGGCCTGTGAAGCCTTTGGACGCTCAACATCCCTTAAATAATTTAATTCTTCTTTCAGTTTTTTTAAACCCTCTGCTGTATAATATGATACGTTACTCATAGTGTCATCGTTTTATAAATAGCAAAATCCTCTTAAATAGCCATCTTTACATGACTTTTTTTAGAGAGGATTTAACACAAATATATATAATTTTACGCACATTTGTCTATCAAAAAAAACAATCGATAATTGATTATGAGACGTATATATGCTATTTTGCTTTTATTGACTATAAGTGCCTGCAGCAACGATAGCACCAATAGAAACCCTTACCTACAAGAAATAAATTTTCGTTTTGAGGCCAACCTCAACCTACCCACTTATAGCCCTTTAAGCAATACGGGCAGCGCCATTTGGGTTCCTACAGAGGGCGTTGGTATACGTGGTGTGTTTATAATCAATGTCGGGTTTGATCAATTTAGGGCCTTTGAGGCAAGTTGCCCCAATCATGTACCAAACGATTGTTCTACGATGATCTTAGACGGCCAATTGGCAACATGCCCATGCGACGATTATGAATATAGCCTTTTTACGGGCCAACAGTTAAATAGGCCCGATGATGATGACGACACACGTTATTATGATATGTTAGAGTACAGGGCAAGCTTTAACGGCAGCAGTGTAACAATATCCAATTAAACCAAGGTTTCCTCCTATACTATTCCCTTTTCTTGGTATGGCTATCTCGGATCGAACTTCTGAAACGGTTTAAAGAAACTACAAAAAACCGTAAATAAAAAAAGCAAGAACCTATAATTTACGCAACTATAGATTCTTGCTCGGCACATAAAGTCTTTATTTAAAAGTTTACGGTTGCCCCCAAAAGAAAGTTGATACCCGCCTGCGGGTAATACCCTGCACCCTCTATAGTGGTAATTACCCCAGGATTCGAATAATCATCGTCATAGGTGTAAAAATACCCATTGGATTCAAATTTGGCATCGAACACATTGTTCAACAAGGCCGAAAACACAATGCTCTTCAAAAATCCGCTGCATGTCATTTCGTACTGTAGGTTAAGGTCGGTTTGCGAATATGCATCCAAAACGGAAGCTTCTGAATCTATATTCCCCATATATTGTTTGCCCACGTATTTAGACAATAAGGAAATCTGGAGGTTTTGCATAGGGTTATAGGTAACAATATTTCCAATGATTACTTCTGGTGAAAAGGAAATATTGGTCTCCCCTAAATCTTCTAGCACACCATCTCTTTGAAAAACAAAATCTTTGTTCTTATTGGTACTCAACGCCACATTTGGACGCCACAAAAATTTATCGCCCAACGCTACTTGTGCGTCTACCTCTAATCCTAATCTATAACTATCGCCAACATTGGCCCTTAAAGGAGACCCTACATCATTTAACTCTCCTGTTAAAACCAACTGGTCTTTATACTTCATATAATACACATTGGTGTTCACTTGAACATCTGCAGAAACATATCTCCAGCCCAACTCCCAGTCGTTAAGCTTTTCGGGCTTTGGGTTCCCGTTTTCATAATCGTTTCTATTTGGCTCCCTATTGGCAATGGCAAATGACAGATAAAGGTTATTATTGGTATTTAGGTCATAGGTTATACCCGCCTTTGGATTAAAGAAATTAAAAGAATCATCGACCAGCCCGGTATCTTCACCATTAGCTTTATAACCAATGCCCCTATACTGTAGGTCTCCATAAAGAGACCATTTATTATTTAGACTATAATTGGCCTTGGCATATACATTAAAATCGGTTTTTGTAGAGGTATCATCATAATAACGGTCTCTGTATTCGCTGTTACTGGCCAAACGTGCCCAGATTACCTCACCAAAATGATCCCCTTCATATTTATTATAACCTCCTCCAAAAATAAGATCCAGTTTATCTTTTCTATAATTGGCAGAAAATACCGTTCCATAAAAATCGTTGACCAACCATCGTCTACGTATCAAATCGGTAGTATTTACTTCTTCACCATCCACCATTAAAGGTTCAAAATTGTAAGTACTAAAATCGTCATCTTCCCTATACTGCTCAAAAAACCCGCTCCCATGGGTATAATGCAGGGCTATATTGGTACTCCAATTATCTGAAATCTCCTCGTTCCAAAGTAATTGAGCATGATTTTGTTTATAATCGTCCACTTCGTTATCATAGGTATAATAGTTGTAGCGCCTATCTGAATTACGAAGATTCTCTGCCTCCGATTCAGAAAGGTAATTATCGGCTATAAACTTCTCTATACCTGCCTCATCATTGTTAATTCTTGCCAATGGGGTTCCGTACCAGGCCTGATACGTTACCTCATGCCCACCAAAAACCAATGCTTTAATAAGTGTGTTGTCATCTTTATAAGCTCCTTGTAAAAAATAGGAATCCAAATCTGACGAGGCCCTGTCTATATAACCATCGGACGTTATTCTTGAAAGTCTTCCAGAAATTTCCACATGATCGTTCAACAGTCCCGTACTAAATTTAAAGTTGTTCTTGAACGTATTAAAACTTCCTATAGAAGAGGAAATCTGTGCATAGGGATCTTCAGAAAAACCATCTGTCAGCAAGTTAAGACTGGCACCGAAAGCCCCGGCACCATTAGTAGAAGTACCCACACCTCTTTGTAGTTGCAAGCTCTCGGTAGAGGAAGCAAAATCTGGCATATTCACCCAAAAGGTACCTTGCGATTCGGCGTCGTTGTAAGGTATACCGTTAATGGTAACGTTAATTCTGGTAGCATCGCTACCACGAACCCTTATACTGGTATAACCCACACCTGCACCCGCATCTGTTGTAGATACCACAGAGGGCATAAAACTCATCAAAACAGGAATATCCTGTCCTAAATTTCTTGTTTTGATCTCTTTCTTGGAAAGATTTGAAAAGGTTACGGGCGACTCTTTGGTTACACGTACTGCAGATACAAAGACTTCGTCCAATACTACTTTTTTTCCTTCTAAAGAATCTGTTGGTTGTTGAGCCCGTAGGCCCATTGTTACCAGAAAGGCAACAGCAATTGTGAAAATAGTTTTCATTCGTAATAAATGTTACGAATAAAAGGGGCTATTATTCTAAGTTAAAAATTGATTTTTGCCCATTTAAGGACGTAGAAATTCCAAATTATGGCTTTCGCCTTCCCTTGGCAGCATTACCCGCCCAGGTTCATTGGGTATAATCTCAGCTTTTTCTCGACAATTCAAGAATCGGCACCCCTTTGAGATGGCGCAAATGTAAGACACGAAAATTTATCCCACAATAGAAAAATGAAAAAGTAACCACCTCTGCCAAACAAAACATTTAACACGTATTAAAACTATAGACACCTTATAATACGTACATATTACCAATGGAAAAACCCAAAAACAAGTTTACCCTCAAAATCATTATCAGCTACCTACTACTTCTCGTATTGGCAGGTATCGCCATTTTTTATATCTATTCGGAAATAGGTAGATATCTCACAAAGGACCTTATTGGTGAAAACGATTCGAAATTATTAAAGACCGGTTCACTATTGACCCAATTGTACGAAGCTGAAGGACTGTCAAAACATGCCCTACAATCAAAAAAAAGAAAGGACTTTGACAGTTATGTTACAAAAATAGATTCCATTTATGAGGATATTAAACAACTTAAGGCCACTACCAAAAACGAATACCAAAAGAACCTTTTAGATAGTCTAAAAATACTGCTCAAGAAAAAGGTAAACAACAATAGCGCACTCAGAAAATTAAAGACCCAAGACCAAACCAGTGCCGCCATTGACCATGCCCTAAGTAAGTTTGACACGCTAGAAAAATCTTTAGGAGTAATTACCCCGGAAGGTATATCGCCCAATTTCGATGATCTTTCGCCCAAGGCGCAGGACGTAATAAAGAAACTGGCACAGTACCTAAACGAAAACATACCACCCGAAGAATCTGATGAAAAAAATGCGGTCAAGGCAGATAGTGTTCTAAAGGCTTCAAAAGCCCTGCTTAAAGAAGTACAAAAAGAAAATGTCTTAAAAGTGAACTCCTTGGCGGCCAGAGAAATCGCCATTAACAAAACAGACATGGAGCTATCACAGCAATTAAGAAGTATTCTGTCTTCGTTTGAGCAAGAAATTATAATGAACACCATAAACGAAAACATAAAAAGAGAGAACTCCCTAAAGAGAAGTATCCGATTGGCGATCATAGCTGCCATATTAGGTTTTTTGGTCGTGGGCATTTTTATTTTTATCCTAAACCGTGATTTTTGGAAAGCAAACCTATTTCGACAAAAGCTCGAAAAAGAAAAAAAATATTCTGAAACATTATTAAAAAGCAGAGAACAACTGATCGGTACGGTAAGCCATGACCTACGAACTCCTTTAAACGCCATAACAGGATATACCGACCTGTTAGAAAACACAAAGATCACCCCCAAGCAAGCAAAGCATCTTTCTCACATAAAATCGGCTACCGATTATATGAACAATCTAGTAAACGATCTTTTAGATTTTTCGCAATTGGAAGCAGGAAAAATGGTACCCGAAAAAACCCCTTTTTCATTATTCAATCTATTACACGAAACAGTCAAAGATTTTGAAACTACACGAAACAACAACAAGGTAACTACCAATACATATATTGACGATACTTTAAAAAAACCAATAATCAACGATCCGTTGCGCATACGGCAAATTGTATCGAACCTGTTGGGAAATGCCTATAAATTCACAAAAGAGGGGAGTGTAATTTTAAAAGCTTCATTAGTATCGAAAGGTCTGCACACGACCAAAGTTAAAATTACGGTATCGGATACCGGTATCGGTATTTCACCAGAAGAGCAGCAGTTTATATTTAACGAGTTTACCCAAGCAAAAGACCAAGACATTAAGCGATATGGCGGATATGGCCTAGGACTGACCATATCAAAAAAACTGACAGAACTTTTGGGCGGTAGCATAACCCTAAAAAGCGAAGTAGGCAAAGGAAGTTCTTTTACTTTAGAACTCCCTATATTGTTTTCTGCCGAATCAGTTTCGCCAAAAAAGAAACCTATTGTAAACCTACCAACCCAACCCTTAAAAATATTAGTTATAGATGACGACCCCACTTTTTTGCACATGCTACAAGAAATGATGAAAACAGCGGATATCGATACCTTTTTGTTTTCAGATTTTGAAAAAATAGAGAAAGATGCCCCGTTAAACTACAACATTGTCTTAACCGATATAGAAATGCCAAATGCGTCTGGTTTCGATGTTGTGAAAAGTTTATTGAACGACAACCATGACCATTATCTACAACAGCCCATTATCGCCATGACAGGCAGAAGAGACTATACAAAAGATTATTTTATTTCATTAGGATTTTCGGGGGTAATAAGAAAACCATTTTCTAAACAAGAAATCTTAAACCTCATCTTTTCATTTTTTAAGGAATACAATGTTAAAAACGAAAACATTACCGAATGTAGTCTTCTTAGAGAAAAGGAAACAAGCCTATACAACCTTTCTCAAATAAAATTATTCTTGGGTGAAGACGAAAAAGCGATCAAAGAATTGCTCGACACTTTTTATAAAGACACCATAGAAAACAAAGAGAACCTAGAAAGATCCGTACAATCAAAAAACATCAAAGACCTAAATAGCGCCGCCCATAAAATGCTCCCCATGTTTAGGCAAATGGCGATAGAAAGTTGCGTTCCCCTCTTGGCAAAATTCGAACTTGCCACATTAGAAAAAATTTCATGGCCCGAAATCGAATCCGATTTTTTAACCTTGAGCAAAGAACTAGAGAAATTGCTCTGTGCATTAGGTCAAAAAAATATTTAAACATCAAGGTTATAATAACCAATTCTGTTGTACAACGTTTTTCTGGTAATCTGTAATAGTTTGGCCGCTTTCGATTTATTGTAATTGGTACGTTTTAGGGCTTTTAGTATCTGATCTTTTTCAAACTCATCTTTTGTCATGCCAACAGACCTTGTCTTCGCCGATGGTTCTAAAATATCGGAAGGTAGGGCGCTAGGCTGTATTTCTCCTTCTTCGGACAGTAACACCGCCCTTTGAATAATATTTTGCAGCTGTCGTATATTTCCGGGCCAACCATAAGACTTGAATATATCCCATACCTCATTGGAAAAACCAGAAACCGCCTTTCCCAATTTCTGATTGGAAACCTTTAAAAAATAATCTGCGAATATGGGCAAATCTTGGGGTCTATCTACTAATGAAGGTATCTTTAATGAAAACTCGTTTAACCTATGGTACAGATCTTCCCTGAAATCTCCTCGCTCTACGGCCAACTTTAAATCCTCGTTGGTCGCAGAAATTATACGCACATCAACTTCAATTTCAGTATTGCTGCCTATACGTTTTATTTTTCGCTCTTGTAGGGCCCTTAAAAGTTGTATCTGGTTTTCATAAGAAAGGTTGCCCACCTCATCTAAAAACAAAGTACCTCCATTGGCCGCTTCAAAACTGCCTATCTTATCAGAAATGGCACCGGTAAAACTGCCCTTTAAATGTCCAAAAAACTCACTTGCGGCCAGTTCTTTTGGAATTGCCCCACAGTCGAGGGCTACAAAAGCCTTCTCTTTTCTCTTGCTTTTGTTATGGATAGATTTTGCGGTAACTTCTTTGCCCGTACCACTTTCTCCCGTGATCAAGACCGACATATCTGTTGGCGCCACCAAAGAAATATACTGTTTCAATGTATCTGAAGCCTTACTAATAAACTGTAATTCTTCTTTGTCATCAACCTCGCGGGCCTCTACAGATAAAGACGATGACCGATTATCACGTACTTTATCTTTTTTTTCTGTTATCCCTTCTTTTTTATCGAGGGCACTATTGATTATGTCTAAAATTTGATCAGGGGCAAAAGGTTTTGAAATATAATCGTACGCTCCCTTTTTCATAGCCAGTACGGCCGTAGGAACTTCGGCATAACTCGTCATTACAATTATAGGAACCTTATGATTCGATTGTGACACTAATTTGATACCGTCATAATCTGGAAGTCGTAAATCGGTAATGATAAGATCAAAGATAGATTCCTTAATTTTTCTTTCGCCGTCCGCTCCTGTAGGACTATGTGTTACCTCATACCCATTCTTATCCAAAAATTTGGACAGCATTTGGGCAAAAGAGGTATCATCTTCAACTATAAGGATTTTAGCCATAAAAGTCCTACGGATTCTTTAAGATTTTATACCTGTAAAAATAGCACAAGACAACTATTTAAGTTCTAAAATTATCATAAAGATAGTTCTTAAAACAATTCATATATAAATAGAAAGAGGTAGCAATATGCTACCTCTTCCTGACCAAACCAACTTGTGATACAAACAAGTTATCTTTTTCTACATATCCAACCAATTACCTTCTTCATCGGCATACAAGGTACCTTGTGTACCGTCTTCCAAGGATACTTCCAACTTATATTGTTTTTCTTGGTTCACGTATGCCTTGTTAATAGTGGCGGTCGGATAACTAGTTGCTACCGCATTTGTAACCGCCTCGGGAAGATCTGAAGTTGCTATTTCCGTAAATTCGTTTACGGTCGCAACAACCGTCTCATCCACTTGTACCTTATCTGCCCCGTGGGCCATTGCAGATAAACTTCCTATTGCCAATGCTCCTAATAAAAATAACTTTTTCATGTCTTCTGAATTTTGCAGTTAATAATTAATGTTTAAAATCATTTTACATAGTAGCAAAACAGTGCCAATCTATACATTAACTACAAAATATTGACTATTAGTCGTTTACATAATTTTAATCATCCACAATAGTGGGTAAATGTGTATACTTAACCGCAAACCGAGTAAGAATTACACAAAAAAAGGAGCCACCGAAGCAACTCCCTTCCCAACCAACCAAAAAAAACGTTTTGTTATACTTATTAATCAAACATGAACGTAACAACTAAATAAACCATGTTCAATTTCAATTTTCGGGGAATCAAGGTATAACTAATGTTCTCGATTATTCGGCTGTTCCTTCATAGTCAATGGTTAGTGTTTCCACGAAGGTCTTATTATTATTCTTTATACTTCTCATCTCGACATCGCTCACATCATCATTCTTAGTTTCCATCTTCGATTCATTAATTATTACTGATGCAAATACCCAAGTACCTACGGTTATAATCCCCAACAGTAATGATTTATTGAAATGTGTCATATTCGTTTTCAAAATAAGAGTAGTAATCATAAACTAAGTGTTATAAAAACCACCTGTACATTTAAAAATTTTTGCTTTACACTTATTAAGACACACCTTTTTTCGATAGGTCACTCTTCGACATAAAAAAAAACCGCAAAAGCAGCTTTTTTTTGAAAGCGATCCCGAAACTACTTCCTATTCAACCAATTACCATAAGAATCTATGTAAACAATTCTTCTGCTACCACTTTTAAGCACCATTATTAATTTAAATTCGCCTTTAGAATTTTTATAGGCAGCTCCTAATTTTGATGTTGGATATTGTTTTAACAATTCTTCTACTACCGGAGGTGTCAGTTCGCTCGAGGAGATTCTTTTGAACTCATCGGTAACAATTACCATCTCTTCCGTATCTATCTGTGAACGATCCATTGCCTCGGCACCAATTACCACGCCCAGTGTAATCACAGCAAATATCAAGTACTTTTTCATGCTTAAATTTTAATGATTGTTAAATATCCTTTCCTACATATGTACGAAGACAAATAGAACATGGATGTTTTCTTGTAAGATTTTCTTAAAATTTCCTACAAACGACAAAAGCTGCCAAAGCAGCTTTTGTTATCAAACCAACAAACTATAAAAACGTTTTATATTTCGATCCAATTTCCTTCGGCATCGGCGTATAGCTCCAAATTACTGCCTTCTGCAGTGGAAACTTCCAATTTGTATTGTCCCTCTGCGTTTACATAGGCTTTGTTAAGAGTAGCACCAGAATAATCCGTTTCCAATGCCGTAACCACGGTCGAGGGAACATCGGATACGGCAATTTCTTTAAAATCTTGAACGATCAACTCTTCCATAATACCATCATGGAATATAATAGGGGTTGCCGCGGTTCCCAATGTTAATCCTCCTATTGCTAAAGCTGTGGCAAAAACTAATTTTTTCATCTTACGTCTATTTTAATTAAACATTCTTGACTTAAGTATTGAAAAAATGATACCACAGGTGTCTTTTTACTTAAATTCTACCTAAAAAATTGATAACCACTAAATTAAATGCAATCAACAAACTAAGTGCTCTGTGTATTTATGTTCACAAACAAAAAAAGGTGTGTAATAAATACACACCTTTTCTTATTGGTCAGATATTATGTTTTACACCTGATGCGAATCTTTTAAAAGATCTGTCACCGTTTTTACAGGGTTGAACGTTACCAATGGCACTTCTACAAATATGGTATTCCAATGGGCCATTGCCCCGTTCCAAAGTCCTGGCAATTCCAAGGCTTTTAATTCTTTACCGTCTTTGGTCTTATCGGTTATAAACCCTTGTTTGGGGTCTACAAACTTCATAAGGTCATATTTATGGCCCTTGTAGTCTCTAATTCCACATACCAAATCTACCGGGTTAAAATGTGTAGCATTCTTTAAAATCTCTACCTGTGCCGCATTGTTCATATCGATCTGGGCAGATTCTACTATTTGCAACGAAACTTCCCCTTCAGAATTTTTTATCCAAAAAGGACCTCCGCCCGGTTCTCCTTCATTTTTTACCATTCCGCAAACTCGAATGGGCCGGTTAATCTTATCCTTCAAGAAAGCTACTTTTTCTTTCTTTGTCAATTCATTAAAACGGTCATTGAACTTCACGTTCAATTTAGTTTCCAAAAACGAGGCTATGGCAGTTATTTCTTCTTCGGACAAATCTTCTTTATCCAATTTTTCGGCATAAGAAAATGCTTGCTCTTGAACTTTTAGCAATATGCCAGCTAGCACCTTTTTACTATCGGCAACGGCCTGGGCATCGTTCATTACCGCAACGTTATCAATATTTTTTATAAAAATAATATCGGCGTCTTGTTCGTTCAGGTTTTCAATGAGCGCCCCATGCCCTCCAGGGCGAAACAATACCGTACCATCTTGATTGCGAAAAGGTTTATTCTCCATATCCACAGCTATGGTATCGGTAGATGGTTTTTGAAAACTATAACCAACAGTATAAGTAACTCCCGTATCGTTAGAAACCCTTTCCCCTACTTTCTCCAACTCCGATTTGAACATGTCTTCATGCTGTTCAGAAATCGTAAAATGAAGCTTTGCCTTATTGGATGAGCTCGCATACGAAGCACTCTCTTTTAAATGCTCTTCAAAGGGCGTTGCCGTATGCTCGCCATATTTATGAAACGGCAATAGGCCTTTGGGATAAAAACCATAGTTCATGGCATCGGCCCCCAACAATTCGGCAACGAACCTATAGACCTTTTCTCCCTCGTTTTTAAAGTCTTTTGGCAATCTTTTCATGACACTCTCATAAAAAGGCATATGCTCCAGACCATCGGACAGTTTCTGAATATCCTTGTTACCTGTACGCCCTAGGTACGATTCCAAAGTTTCTTTCTCAGGGTCATAAGAATCCAAAAAAGCAAACAGGGCCTTGAACATACGGGATGCCGCACCAGATGCCGGCACAAATTTAAGAACCTCTAGATTCTTTAATCTCGTTTCGTACAACTTGATCAATTCCTCTTCCTCATCTTTTGTAAAACGATAAATACCATTGCCCACTACGGCGGCATTTTGTAGGTCCACAAACGGAATACCTTCTTTAAACGTATTGATCTGATCTAAAACCTTTTCCTTGGCAATTCCTTTATTTGCCATTTGCTCTAGATCTTGACTTGTAAAATCTATCATTTTTTCAGCAATTTATCTATATGTTCTATTGCGCAATTAAGTCGCTCTTTCTTATTTCCTTTTAAGGTAATAAAATTGCGCCCATATTTTTCCAAAGTTTCTTTAAAATACCTAAACATTTCTTCTCTTTCGTTCGGCTTGTCCCTAAGATCGTCCGCCTCCCAAGGTATATCTATATACGTGAGCAAATAAAGATCATATGTGTTGGCAAGTGCATATTTTTCTAAAATAGGATCACAATCTCCTACATAGTATGCTTCAGAATATACTTTGGTCTCCAAAAGATCCGTATCGCAGATTAGAATATCGGTAGCTTTTTTTGCAAGCTCGTTCTCTAATTTCATTTGACCGGCCGCAATTGGTAATAAATCTTTCGGCTCGCAAGTCTTACGCTCGTTGTTCCACTTGTTTTGCAGATACTCACGTGCATATTCTGGTACCCAAACAGTATTATAATACCTTGCCAATTGTTCTGACAGTGTGGTCTTTCCGGTAGATTCCGGTCCAAAAAGAACAACCTTTATGACATCTGAAGGTTGTTGTTTATATTTTTCTTCCATGCATTATAGCCGTAAACGGCCAGTATTGTAAAAATGAGATATTGAAAACTTGTAAATGTAAATCCTTTGTAAAAATAGAGCGGTACAGAGATAATATCCCCGATGATCCAATATACCCAATTTTCTACTTTGCGTTTGGCCATAAGCCACATACCCACAAAAAAAACGGCGGTTGTTACAGTATCAACATATGCCGTCCAACTATTCCATTTATCAAAAACTTGATAAACCACAAAAACAAAAACTATCGTCGCAAAAAAAATGATAGCCGAAATCTTATGTTCTTTTTGGGTAACCCGGGTAATGGGCGTTACATTATCTTCATCCACTTTTCTTGTCCATACATACCACCCATAAACACTCATTAGAAAATAATAGATATTTATAAGCATATCGCCGATCAATCCCCACTTGAACAATAGATATACAAAAATTGAAGTACTGATCATTCCGGTAGGATATACCCAGATATTGTTCTGTTTGGAAAACCAAACCGACAGCAACCCAAAAAATACCGCAATGATCTCTAGCACCGTATCTATGGTATCATAGTCGCTATACTGACCAAAAAGATAGTCAAAAACTTGGCTCATAATCACTTCTGTCAGATTTCACTAACTTCATATACATTGACTTCTTCCGACCTTTTCAAAGAAGTGTAAACCTTTGTAGCTAACGGGTTTTCCAAAACTTTTATATTCGATTTTTCATTGTCTTTTTTAAAACTTACCATAAGTTCTAGAATCTGTTCTGGAAAGAAAAAAATGTATGTCCTATCAAAATTTCCATTGTCAGATGGTTATGAACCGTAAAGATATTTGTTCCAATTATCAAAAACTATTTACCAGCGATCTTAATGGCATAGACGCAGGTAAAATGTTCAAATTCCATAAAATTTACATCATAATTGGTATGATCTCCCTTATAAAGAATCTCTGCAGTGGTCTTTTCGTCGGCAAATAGGAAATCGGCAACAATAATGTGGTGCAAAAAACTAATACCCTGTTGACCATAGATCTTATAAAGAGATTCTTTTGCCCCCCAAACAATAGTAAGCTTGCGAATGACGGCCTCTACATTGGCCAAACTTTTATATTCTTCAAAAGGGGTAAACTTATGGGCAATTCGCAGAATTTTTTCTCTTTGCTTCTCGATATCAATACCCACTTCTTCTCTTTTACTGATAATGATCGCGGTAAAATTGTGTGAATGGGTAATAGATATAAAATTTCCATCCTTTAAATGAGGTTTGCCCACCTCATCATAATACAGGTCATGGTCTACGTAGCCATATAATGCCAATAAATGCCGAATGCTCAAAAATGCCCTACGGTGCATTTCTGACTTCATACCATTAAAACGTGTTTGACATTTTTCAGATAGCCGAACACCCTTTGACAAAAATTCCTCCGTCTCCTCTACCTTCCAAATTGCAATGGAGGTATCCTTATTTACTGTTATAGTTTTATAAACCGGCATGATTACTTGTGTATTTTGTACCTTTGCAGCACAATAAAAAAAGCTAAACGCTTATAAACGAAAGTAAAAAGAAAAAAAGATATGAGCACCACGACCATACCATTTGTACCTTATAAAGTAAAGGATATTAGCTTAGCGGCATGGGGTAGAAAAGAAATAGAACTGGCAGAGGCAGAAATGCCGGGCCTAATGTCCCTAAGGGAAGAATACAAAGAAGAGCAACCTCTAAAAGGTGCCCGCATTGCCGGTTGTTTGCACATGACCATACAAACAGCCGTCTTAATAGAAACTTTGGTTGCCCTAGGAGCAGAAGTAACTTGGAGTTCTTGCAATATATTCTCTACCCAAGACCAAGCGGCGGCTGCCATTGCCGCAGCAGGTATTCCCGTTTATGCATGGAAAGGTATGAATGAAGAGGAGTTTGATTGGTGTATTGAGCAAACCTTGTTCTTTGGTGAAGAAAGAAAACCTTTGAACATGATCTTGGATGATGGTGGCGACCTGACCAATATGGTCTTGGACAAATACCCCGAATTGGCGGCAGGTGTAAAAGGACTTTCAGAAGAGACCACTACAGGAGTACATAGATTATATGAGCGTGTTAAGAACGGTACATTGCCCATGCCGGCCATTAACGTAAACGACTCTGTAACCAAATCAAAGTTCGACAACAAATATGGCTGTAGGGAAAGTGCCGTAGATGCCATTAGAAGGGCTACCGATACCATGCTTGCCGGTAAACGAGTGGTCGTAGCAGGTTATGGCGATGTTGGTAAAGGAACTGCCGCTTCTTTTAAAGGGGCCGGTTCTATAGTAACGGTTACCGAAATTGACCCTATATGTGCCCTACAAGCCTGTATGGACGGTTTTGAGGTGAAAAGATTGGAAACGGTTATCGGAAACGCCGACATCGTAATTACGACTACCGGAAATAAAGATATTATTAGAGCCGAACATTTTGAAGCCTTAAAAGACAAAGCCATTGTTTGTAACATTGGCCATTTCGACAATGAAATTGACATGGCATGGTTAAATAAAAACCATGGCCATACAAAGGACGAAATAAAGCCTCAAGTTGACAAATACACCATAAACGGTAAGGATATAATTATTTTGGCCGAAGGCCGATTGGTAAACCTAGGTTGTGCTACCGGTCACCCAAGTTTTGTAATGAGTAACTCTTTCACCAACCAAACACTGGCCCAAATCGAGTTATGGAACCATAGTGACAAGTATAAAAATGAAGTTTACATGTTACCAAAACATTTAGACGAAAAGGTTGCCAAATTACATTTATCACGTTTAGGTGCCGAGCTTACAGAACTTAACCCAGAACAAGCGGCTTACATAGGGGTTACGGTCGAAGGACCTTTTAAACCCGATTATTACAGATATTAAAACTATTCTTATTATAAAAAACCCTTACAATTCGTAAGGGTTTTTTATTTTTATATGCATCCATAAAACAAATAACTCGACCAACACTTTATATAAACCGGTTTTATCTTACCACACTACTTATTTTTTCTGTGGATAATTGTAAACACCAATAAATAATGAACATGAAAAAAATAACACTAGCTCTTATTTCCATATTTGGATTATTATCAAACATTTCCATAGCACAAGAAAACGCTGTAATCGACAAAAAATATAGTAAAGAAATAGTCCGTTTGGCAAAAGCAAAAAAAGTTGAGGCCGCCTTCGCATACATTGAAGAACTAAAAGACCAGACTACGAAAGACCACATAGTATTGACAGAGGTGTTGGCTCCCCCGTTCAAAGAAGATGAAAAAGGAGTGGTTTTTATGAATATGCTCAAGAAAGCAGGGGTCGATAGTATCTGGACAGATAAAGTCGGGAACGTTATAGGGTTAAAAAAAGGTACTTCTGGCACATCGGGCTATGTAGGTATCGACGCCCATTTAGATGTAGTTTTCCCAGAAGGAACCGATGTAACGGTAAAAAAAGTGGGAGACACGCTAAAGGCTCCAGGTATTGGAGACGACACACGCGCACTGGCCAATCTCATATCTATGGTAAAGGCCATGAACAAGGCCGATATTAAAACCGAAAAAGACCTACTGATCGTGGGTACCGTAGGGGAAGAAGGACTAGGTGACCTACGTGGAATGAAATACATATTCAACGAGTCGGGGTTGGATATAGATTCTTGGATCGCCATTGACGGGGGCAGTATGGGTAGAATAAGCAATGCAGGACTGGGCTCTAAACGTTATAAAGTACTTGTAAAAGGAAAAGGGGGCCATTCTTGGGGCGCTTTTGGACTTGCAAACCCTCATCATGCCCTAGGCAAGGTAATTGATGAATTTTCAAAAGCGGCATGGACATATACCTCAGGTGACATTCCAAAAACCAGCTTTAACGTAGGTCGCATAGGCGGTGGTACTTCCGTAAATTCTATTCCGTTCGAATCTTGGATGGAAGTGGATATGCGTGCCATTAGCCCCAAAAACTTGGATGAGATCGAGGAAATCTTAAAAACATCGGTAAAAAAAGCCATTGCGGAATACAATGCCAGTGGCGTAAAAGACGAAGTTACCTATGAACTAATCAAGATCGGCGATCGCCCGTCAGGCGAGCTCTCCCATACAATTCCGTTAGTACAGAGAAGTATGGCCGCTACCGAATACTTTGGTGCAACACCATCATTGGGCAGGGGCTCTACAAATATAAATATTCCCGTTTCCAAAGGTATTCCGGCCGTATGCATCGGTCGGGGAGGTAGTGGTGGCGGTGCGCACTCACTGCATGAATGGTATGTAAACGATGAGCCTGGGGACGAATCCGTTAAACTGGCACTTTTGATAACCTTGGCGCAAGCAGGATTAGCAAAATAAACAAGTATAACCATAATACTTAAAACATACCAAAGTCGATTTTTTTTGCTTCCGACCGCGAAAAAAAAACTAATATATTTACTGAAAAAATTACCGAATGTTCGTTTCCACCAAAAGATTCTTGATCTTTGCCCCAGAGAACGGAACAATTAGACCAATAGACAACATATGATTATTTACGTAGATATGGACGAGGTTATCGCAGATACCTATGGCGCCCATATAGAGATATACAACCAAGAATTCAATGCCAACCTTACCAAGGAGACCTGTATGGGTTCGGAAGTATGGAAAATGGTTCCGGAAGCACATCAAGAAAGTGTACGCAAACATGCTACCAGAAGAGGCTTTTTCAGAAACCTGAAGCCCATTGAGCACAGTATTGAAGTTCTTTCGAAAATAAATGAAGTACACGAACTTTACATCGCCTCGGCGGCCATGCAGTTTCCCAATTCCTTAGAAGAAAAAAGTGACTGGTTAGACGAATATTTTCCATTTATACCTTGGCAAAACAGAATTTTATGCGGTCATAAGCACATCTTAAAAGGAGATGTGCTTATTGATGACAGAAATTATAATCTAGAGAGATTTGACGGTCGCAGTTTACAATTCACTTCGCCCCATAACATAAACACCAACGGGTTTGAACGTGTGAATACTTGGCTAGAGGTTGCCGAAAAACTACTGTAGCCCTAAACGTTCTAAATCATAGAAATAAAAGTTCTTTTCATCGTTCATGGCCACGAAAAGACCACTTTTAAAAGTACTGTTCAAAGGTACCGTAACCACCTCACAACCATCGGTTTCCAATGTACTTAGGTTTATAGCCTTTATAAAAGTGTTGTCCTTTCTCGAAAAAATGTTGAATTCCCCTTTTTGTTGATTCGAGACTATTATAGCACCCTCACCATTCTCATAGGTCGCAATGGCTATACCTTCTATATCCTCTAAAAAATAGGCTCCTCCGAAACAAGACAATTCTTCATTGCCCATAGCGGGCTCCGCATAATATTTTTTTATACAGACCCCTTCATCCGAATAGTACACATAACCGGCCTCATCATCTACCGCAATGGCCTCTATTTCTTTTTCACCGCTAAAAGAACCAAACATACGTACCAAGTCGGCCTTTACGCCTCCACTATCCGCATACAACGAATATTGGTATAAATACCCATTACTAGGTCCTGTTTTTCTTCCTACAATGGCATAGATAGACGAATCTTTGGGTGATTTGTACAGACTTACCCCCATTGGCAATCTATTCTCCAATTGTTCCTCATCTTCAAAAACCGGAAAACCTCCACCATCCAATGGTTTCATTTCGGGCACCGAGAACATTCGTATTTGTTGTTTCTCTCTTTCGGTAAATACCAAAATATCGGTAGTTGTGGAGTCGTTTAACCGAAACCCATACTCTACATCCACATTGTTGGGCCGTTGTATATTTTTAATTGTCTTATCCTCGATAATCTTCCCCTCCAGATCAAAAGCATATATGGCGCCATTGGTGTCCTTATCGGTACCGAACACAATACTTTTAGAAGCATCCTCCGGATGAATCCAGATTGCCGGATCATCGGTATCATTAAGGGTAAACTCGGTAATGACATCGGGGGCTATTGTCGGTAATTTACTATTGTTGCAAGAACACAAGACTACCAGTAAACTGTATATATAAATATTATTTTTCATTGTCGTTATATTTAAACAAACCATCTTTATACTACCCATAGAGGGGTGTTACATTTTATGGTTTTTAATTATTTTTTAAACAGATCGTACTTTAATCCAAAGGTTAGGCGTTGACCATAAAATTCTATTTGTTGGGTACGCTCTTTAACGCCTTGAAAGTATCTTAAAGGCTGATTCGTTATATTATTCAAATCTGCGTATATACTAATGTTTTTGCTTAATTGGTATGTTGCATTAAAATCTAAAAATAATTGGGTATCATAGTATCTATCTTCAAAATCGTTTCCTCCGATCTCATCGATATAGCTATCAGAAAAATTTGCGGACAATCTGGCACTAAACTTTTTATCCGCGTAACCTAAAGATCCATTGAACATATTTGGCGCCGTATTGGGCAGGTCAAGATCATCTCGTTGATCACCATCCTCATTGCGAATACCCTCTGCAGAAGAGGTAAGATAGGTATAGTTTAGGTATAGACTAAAGTTTCTCGCAAAGCCAGGAAGAAAATCCAATTGACGTTGAAAGGCCAATTCCACACCAAAAATAGAGGCACTATCTCCATTTAATGGCTGAAAAACATCGTAACCTTGTGTTTCCGAACCGAAAGAATCATCGGGGGCCTCGTAGATAAACGTGTAGATAAAGTCTTTAATGTCCTTATAAAAAAGACCTCCAGATATAATTCCCACATTTTGAAAGTAATGCTCGGCCATGACATCAAAACCCATAGAGAGTGTAGGGTCCAAATCGGCATTGCCCAGTACAATCTCACTGTCCTCGTTCACTATCTCGGCCCTTGGTATAATATCTACATAATTGGGTCTTGCCAAAGTATTTGTCCACGCAAATCTAAGAATGGTGTTATACGATACATCATACTTAAGATGAAGACCCGGCAATATATTGGTATATGAGTTTTTCCCGTTTACCTCTTCTACAATAATTTCTTCGTCTATTCCCGCATCCTCGTCCTCCTCTATAAAAGTAACCCTATTGCCCTTAGAGTTAAGTTTGGTGTTCTCTAACCTTAAGCCCGCCAGTACACTAAACTTATCCGATAATTTTTGATTTATCATAAAATACCCTGCCAATACATCTTCATTTACATCAAAATTACCAGGGGCAAATTCATCAATTACCAACTCTCCGTTGTCACTGTTTAAATCTAGGCTCCCTAACCATTCTTTAGTTGCAAAAGAACCTATCAAATATTGGCTTCCTGCCATAAAATCGGGATCATCATAGTCTTTTACCGGTACACCGGCCAATGTAGGATATTCATCTTCTAGGTCATGCTCATAGAAATCATTGTCCCTTAATTTGGATTTAAATCTGCCCCGTGCCCCAAATTTGATGGTTCCATCCCCTTTTCCGAAAATGTCTGCCGGAATTTCAAAATTCAAAAACACATTTACATCCTCTTCTTCGGTATATTGGTTTTCTTCGGTGATCTCCCCATATTCAAAATTCTCAAAAGCGGCATCATTTACATCGGCAACGGAAAACCGTGGGTATCTAGTATTAAAAACATCATTATTGATTATATATTCAGATTCGAATTCTGCATACCGCTCATTAAGACGTTCTTCAGAAGCTTTGGCATAAGAGGTCATCCAATCTACCTTTAAGCTGCCCCATAAGTGATTTCCACCCAAACTATAGTTCTGCATGCGTTGGTCCTCTAATCGTCGGTTTTTGCTCCTATTATTATCAATTCCTCCTTTTGACTGTCTTTTTACCTCTACGGGAAATCTTGTCGGAACACCATTACTTATCGTAAAATCTCCTATTTCTATATCTTCCGCATCTAAAATCTCATGTTCTAAACGAAATCTATTCTCCCTATCATCTCGCCAGTTATACATGGTCTTAAGAAAAATAGTATTGTTCACATTAAACTTATAGTCCAAATTGGCGGAAAAACTTCTTCTTACACGTTGTACCAAATATTCTCTTTGTTCGAAAACATTGGCATACGGATCTACGTCCACTTCTTCCAAAATTGGTTCACCTTCTTCATCTTCTAGCCCCGTATTGTACTCGAACTCGTCCGTCCATTCTGCCTCAATATTGTCCGATCCAAAATCATTATCGTTTATAGATGCTGAGACCATCCATCCAAACTTATCGTTCTTGCTACGGTCCCCTATTAAAAAAGAGCCGTTTAAAATGGGTTTGTCGGTTATAAAATTAATTCCGGAACCAAGGGTCGCCGAAATTCTAAATCCTTGTGGTGATGTTCTGGTAATCAGGTTTACAGATCCCCCTAATGCATCTGCATCCATATCGGGTGTTACCGCTTTACTAACTTCAATGGATTGTATCATATCTGCCGGAATCAAATCCATCTGAACATTTCTATTATCACTTTCTGCAGAAGGAACCCTACTACCATTTAAAGTAACCGAATTTAACTGTGGAGACAACCCCCTAACAATAATATTTCTTGCTTCGCCCTGATCCACCTGCATGGTAATGCCGGGTATTCTTTTTACCGCATCACCGATGTTAACATCCGGAAATTTTCCTATTTGATCTGTAGATACAACATTGGTAATGTTCAAATTTGTTTTTTGCGTATTCAAAGCCTTTGATTGTCCGCTTAGGCCATAGGCCGAAACCTCAACACCATCCAACTCCATACTTTTGGGCTCTATGGAAATAGCCACACTTGCGGTCTTACCCGCCTCAATGGTCACCTTTTGTGATAAATCTGCATATCCTAAATAAGAGATTTCTAAAGAATAGGTACCGGCCGGTACCTCTACAATGGTAAACTTACCGTCAAAATCGGTAATGGCCCCTTTTGTCAATGAGCCGATAATTACATTTGCACCTGGAAGATACAGACCATTTTCATCGGTTACGGTTCCTTGTATATTTCCTGTTTGTGCGCGAGAGAAAAATAGGCCCATGAACAGGGTCATAATTGGCAATAACAATTTCATCTTCTAGTTAGTTTGGTTTAGGGCACAAAGAAATTGGTTACCTAACTAAAAGGTGTTATCTAAAATTAAAGGCTATATGATGTTTTACCCGTTTTAAGATGGTTTTTATATCCTCTTTACCATTAATTAACTTTTTGGAAACAAAAAAGCCTTTGCGACATGCAAAGGCTTTTAAAAAAAATAATTTTTATACTAAGCTTCAAAAGGCTCTATGGAAACATAAGATTTTCCACCAGCTTTCTTTTCAAACTTTACAAGACCGTCTACACGGGCATGTAATGTATGGTCTTTTCCTGCGTATACATTCTCACCAGGATTATGTTTTGTTCCACGCTGTCTTACAATAATGTTACCAGCGATTGCAGCCTGACCACCATAAATCTTAACGCCTAAACGTTTCGATTCTGACTCTCTACCGTTTTTCGAACTACCTACACCTTTTTTGTGTGCCATTTTTTTCCGGTTTTATTTTGTTATACTTAGATGGTATTGCAATTAAGCTTTACCACCGTCTAATTCGTCTTGCCATTTTTTAAGCTCGTCCCATTTACCCTCGGCAGCCAATTTAGCTTGTGCTGGCCAAGTGTCGGTAACATGATTACCACGAACGTCTGCAATAATTTCAGAGATTTTCTCTGATTTGGTCTTCGCTAGGTCGGCATAGGTTGCAATACCTGCCGCAACAAGCGTTTCTGCAATTTTAGGCCCAATACCTTCGATCTTTTTAAGATCATCGGCTTTTGCTGCTTTAGGGGCTGCCTTTTTCGTAGCTGTTTTTGCAGGTGCTGCTTTTTTAGCTTCTGGCTTTGCCTCTTTTTTTGCCGGTGCAGCTTTCTTAGCACCTTTAGCAACAATAGACTCAATTACAATCTCGGTCAACGACTGGCGATGTCCGTTTTTCTTTCTGTAACCTTTACGTCTTTTCTTGTGAAAGACGATTACCTTATCACCTCTTAGGTGCTTAATGACTTTAGCCTCTACTGCGGCTCCATCTATAGCCGGGGCGCCAACAGTAACGTTCTTACCATCATCTAAAAGAAGTACATTGTCAAAAGTTACCTTTTTTCCTTCTTCTACCTGTAAACGGTGAACGTACACTTTTTGGTCTTTCGCAACTTTAAATTGCTGCCCTGCCATCTCTACAATTGCGTACATATCGTTAAAAATGTATTATTAAAACCTGTTGGATTTTTTCCAAAGGCGGGTGCAAATATACTGCTTATTAGCTAATCTACAAGGGTTTTTGAAGAAATTTCACCTGCTTTCCCTTAAATTATTCGAAGTTTTAAAAAGTTGCATAAAAGAAAGCGTCAACACCAAGCTGGTAGTAAACCCCATGGTTGCCACGATCAAAAAAACAATGGCCTCAAAGTTAGCAAATTCATTGGCCCACTGTACCGAAAGCTTTTCTAAAAAACCAGGGTTCAACTCTGTAGAATACAACGCAAAAAATATGGTAAAAATCAAAGTGGCCACGCCTCCTGTAACAAGACCGGCAACAAACCCCGTACTGTACCCAAAAGTATCTGCCTTCTTTATCTTAAAATATTTTATCGCCTCATATATTCCAAAACCGGTAATTACCCCATTAAAAAGGCTATAAAAAATATTGGTATGAAGACCTAAAAGCGATAAAATCAAAAAATAGGCAATCAAACATCCACTAGTTGCTATTCCGAATCGAATGGGTAATGCATAATTTTTCATAATCACCTTTTTTTCAGACATTTAAGTTAATGAATATTTAATAATAATGGAATTTTTGAACCACAAAACCAATGCATTTTTTAAGATTACACTTACAAAACCTTAAATTCGTGTAACAATTATGACAAATACGATACTATTCTTTTAATGAACACTAAACACTATTTGAAATGAAGAAAAAATTATTAACGGGCACGGCTCTGCTTTTTTCTTGCCTTATCATGACTGCGCAAGAAGTAAAGTACGAAGAATATGACCTTGAAAATGGTCTACATGTGATCCTTCACCAAGATAACAGCGCCCCTTTGGTGACCACATCGGTAATGTACCATGTTGGAGGAAAGGACAGATCCGAAGGCAGAACCGGTTTTGCGCATTTCTTCGAACATTTATTGTTCGAGGGAACCAAAAATATCGAAAGAGGAAAATGGTTTGAAATCGTATCCTCCAACGGAGGCAAAAACAACGCCAACACATCACAGGACAGAACTTATTATTACGAGGTTTTCCCTTCCAACAACTTAAAACTTGGCCTTTGGATGGAATCTGAGCGTATGCTACACCCGGTTATCAATCAAGACGGTGTTGACACGCAAAACGAAGTAGTAAAAGAGGAAAAGAGGTTACGTTACGATAATTCACCTTACGGAAAAATCCTATTTACCGTTGGTGAAAATCTATTTGAAAAGCACCCTTACAAAGACCCTAACATTGGTTACATGAAGGATCTTGATGCTGCTTCGCTAGAAGAGTTCATTGCCTATAAAAACAAATATTACGTACCTAACAATGCCGTACTAGTGGTGGCCGGTGATTTTGATACCGACCAGACAAAAAAATGGATCTCAGACTATTTCAAAGACATTCCGAGAGGAGCGGATGTAACAAGAAACTATCCAAAAGAAGACCCGATAACCACAGAAAGAAAAGCGAAGACATACGACCCCAACATTCAAATACCAGCGACCATAATCGCATACAGAACTCCTGGTTTTGCAGATAGGGACGCCTATGTTCTGGATATGTTATCTACTTATTTAAGCGATGGACCAACATCCAAGCTTTATAAAAAAATGGTGGACGACAAAAAAGAGGCACTTCAGGTCGGTGCTTTTAATATAGGCCAGGAAGACTACGGAATGTATTTGGTATTTGCCCTTCCAGTAGGTGAAACTTCTTTAGAGACCTTGAACAAATCTGTTGAGGAAGAAATCGAAAAAGTAAGAACTACCCTTATTTCCGAAAAAGATTATCAAAAGCTACAAAACAAGTTTGAAAACAGGTATGTGAATTCCAATTC
This sequence comes from Maribacter sp. MMG018, assembly GCF_018100785.1. Taxonomy (GTDB): domain Bacteria; phylum Bacteroidota; class Bacteroidia; order Flavobacteriales; family Flavobacteriaceae; genus Maribacter. The sequence continues at coordinate 338,306 of NZ_JAGJEC010000001.1, forward strand.
CAGCATAGAAGGTATCGCTGGATCTTTGGCGACCAATTATATGCTATATGGCGATACTTCATTGATCAATAAGGAAATAGAAATCTATCGCTCCATAACCAGAGAAGAAATCATGGAAATAGCGAATAAATATTTGAAACCCAATCAACGTGTACAAATAGATTACCTACCTGAAGAAAAACCAGCAAATTAAGAAACACTATGAAAAATTTATATATATTATTTTTTGTTGTCTTTGCCACTTTTACGGCACAGGCACAAGTAGATAGGTCGGTTATGCCAAAACCTGGACCTGCCCCGGAAATTAATTTAAAAGAACCCCAAAGTTTCCACCTTAACAATGGTTTAAAAGTTTTGGTAGTAGAAAACCACAAATTACCGAGAGTCTCTATTCAATTGACCATAGACAATCCTCCTATTTTAGAAGGTAAAAAAGCAGGCGTATCAAGTTTGACCGGTGCGCTATTGGGCAAAGGAACCAAAAACATTGACAAAGACGAGTTTAACGAAGAAATAGACTTTTTAGGTGCAAGAATGAGTTTTGGCCCCCAAAGCGCCTATGCAAGTTCCCTTTCTAAGTATTTTCCGAGAATAATGGAATTGCTGGCAGATGCGGCGATCAACCCTAATTTTTCGCAAGAGGAATTTGAAAAAGAAAAGGAAAAATTGATTACAGGCCTCAAGACCGAAGAAAAAGATGTTCCTGCCATAGCCGGCAGGGTACAACGAGCACTGGCCTATGGCAAAAACCATCCCTATGGGGAGTTTACAACCATAGAAACCGTAAACAACGTTGGACTAAGTGATGTAGAAGCGTTTTACAGAGATTATTTTGTACCTGCAAATGCCTATTTGGTCGTAATCGGAGATGTAGATGTTGATACCGTAAAAGAATTAACGGAGAAATACTTTACCTCTTGGACCAAAGCGGTACCTCCGACATTCACGTATTCAACCCCACAAAACGTATACAATACCCAGATAAATTTTGTAGACATGCCAAATGCGGTACAGTCAGAAATCGCTGTACAAAACATAGTCACGCTTAAAATGAAGGATGAGGACTATTTACCCACCTTGATCGCCAATCAAATTTTAGGCGGTGGAGGCGAAGGACGTCTTTTCTTGAACCTAAGAGAAGACAAAGCATACACATACGGTTCTTATTCTTCTATTGGAAACGACAAATATGAAGCTTCTAGATTTGTGGCCACTGCCAGTGTCAGAAATGCGGTAACCGATAGCTCTGTAGTTGAAATACTGAATGAAATAGATCGCATTATTGCACAACCCGTTTCCGAAAAGGAATTAAAGAATACAAAAGCAAAGTATGCCGGTAGGTTTGTAATGGCTCTGGAGCAACCACAAACCATTGCCAATTATGCTTTGAATATCGAAAAAGAAGGTTTGCCAAAAGATTTCTACAAGACCTATCTGGAACGTCTTGAAAAAATCACTATCGAAGATGTGCAGAATGCCGCAAAAAAATACTTTAGCTCTTCCAATGCCCGTGTAGTTGTTGTAGGAAAAGGAAGTGAGGTTTTAGAAAATCTGGAAAACATACAGTTTAAAGGAAAAACGCTTCCAGTTCACTATTATACCAAAACAGCGGATAAAACCGAAAAACCAAATTACAAGTCAGAAATTCCGGCCGGAGTTACCGCTAAAAGCATTATTGAAAAATATATAGAAGCTATTGGCGGAAAAACCAAATTGAAAAGTATAGAATCGTTTGCAATGGATGCCAGTGCAGAAATGCAAGGAATGCAATTAGAGCTGCAATTGAAAAAAACAGCTAAGAACCAGCTTATGCAAGACATAAAAATGATGGGCAATTCTATGACGAAACAGGTTCTCAACAATGACAAAGGTTATGTGGTTATGCAAGGTCAGCGCAAAGACCTATCAGAAGAAGAAATACAAAAAATAAAAGAAGAAGCTGCTCTTTTTCCAGAACTGAACTTCTTGTCATCCGATAATATCTCTTTAGAGGGCTCTGAAATGGTAGGCGACAAAAAGGCCTATAAAATAAAGGCTACGGACAGTAAAACTATCTTTTACGATGCGGACACAGGCCTTAAACTAAAAGAAGTAAACGTTGCAGAAATGCAAGGTCAGCAAATGCAACAAACATTGATCTTCGATGATTACAAAGAAGTATCGGGTGTACTTTTCCCATTTAAGCTTTCTCAAAGTATGGGACCCCAAAACATCGATTTTACGGTTACAGAGATAAAAATAAACAGTGGTGTTTCTGCTGCAGATTTTGAATAATCTTTATACAAATGACGAAAAAAGTCCACTTAAAAAGTGGACTTTTTTATTTAACAGTAATAGTTCTTCTGGTTTGATATTAAAATTTAAGCAGTTAAAAGCCTTCATAATTTTTATGCCCGATTCTTTAGGGCATTTTTTATATTTGGTATCTTTACCAATGAAACAATTTTTCGTTCTCACATTAAAAACAAGAAAATGACACCAAAAAATAAAATAGCTTCCTTCTTCCTCATTTTAGCGGTTTTACTCACTTCATGTAAGGAACAAAAAGAAGAAAAACAAACCGAAGGCCCTACTCAAATGGAACAAGTAATGGCCATTCACGACGAAGTTATGCCCAAGATGGGGCAATTAGGAAAATTAGTAGGCCAATTAAAGCCATCTGCAGATTCTTTAGGTCCTGAATCACCAGAGGCCAAAGCAGTAAGAGATTTACAGGATGCCAATAAATCTATGATGGATTGGATGCAGTCTTTCGGAGACCGTTTTGATTCAGAAGAGATTTTAGAAGGTAAAGCCCTTAGCGACGAAAAACAGGCTTGGTTAAACGAAGAGGAAGCAAAAGTAAAAGAGGTTAAAGAAAAAATAAATTCGAGCATCAAAAACGCTGAAGCTATTCTTTCAAAATCTAATTAAAATCTTTCCACCATTCTTCATTGGATGTAGGGGTGCCGTTCAAATAAAAGGTTTCCCCTATTCTAGGGGTGGTCACGGGCACACCTAATTCTTTTGCCCTTTTAGATATTCTTTGCACAGGCTCAGTCCACGGGTGCATTGCCAATTTAAAAGCGCCCCAATGAATGGGCATAATTTTCTTCGCCTTTACATCTAACCCTGCTTGGGCCGTTTCCTCGGGCATCATATGTATTTCTTTCCAGAGTTCATTGTATTGCCCGCACTCTAGCATAGCAAAATCGAACGGACCATATTTTTCTCCAATCTCTTTAAAATGGCTTCCATAACCACTATCACCGCTGAAGAAAATATTTGAGCTATCGGACTGTACGACCCAACCGCTCCAAAGGGTCTTACCTCTATCGGCCAATCCTCGACCAGAAAAATGTTGTGCAGGCGTACATTTTAAGTGTAGATCCTCGAACTGTGTTTCTTCCCACCAGTCGAGTTCAACAATACGTTTTTCTTCCACTCCCCATTCCATTAAATGCGCCCCAACGCCCAATGGGGCATAAAACATTTTCACCCTGTCCTTTAAAAGCTGTACAGAGCCATAATCAAGGTGATCATAATGGTCATGAGAAAAAATAACCGCATCAATTTCTGGCAAACGCTCAATATCTATAGGCAGGTTTTTACTGAACCTTTTACCTCCCAACATGGGGTTCGGAGCCGGAACAGGACCCAGCATTGGATCTAACAGCAAGTTTTTACCCTCTATTTGCAAAAGAAACGTAGAGTGCCCAAACCAGACCAATCTAGTTGGTCCGTTATACCTTGCCACCTCTAAGGAATCAATTTTTAAAACAGAAATATTTTTAGCGGGAACTGCATTGGGCTGTGGCGAAAAATACCCCCGAAGCCCCTTTAAATAGTCAGCGAACCCCATTTTCATCTTAACATCACCAAGGTTAACGAACACCCCGCCCTTAAAATTATCGGACTTCTTAAATCTTTCTTTTTGGGCCTTGGTAGGCGAACCACCAAATTCTGGGCTCAGATTTACGAACAGTACACCTATTAACACTAAAACCACCAAAATAGCAACTACCATCAGCACCATCTTCTTTAAAATATGTTTGATTTTTTTCATCTAAAAAGGTAATCGACCAAGATCAACATTACCCCCAGAAATTATTACCCCTATTTTTTTTCCTTTATAGGTATCGGGATGCGTTTTTGATTCGTTGATCAATGCCGCAACAGCAACAGCACTTGAGGGTTCTATAACTATCTTCATACGCTCCCAGACCAATTTCATGGCCGCTATGATCTCGTCTTCCTTAACCCTCACAATCTTTGAAACAAGCTCTTTGATAATAGGAAAGTTTTTATCCCCCAAATTCGTTTTTAAACCATCGGCAATGGTGGCCACGGTTTCGTTACCTTCAATTTTTCCACTTAACATAGACCTGTAGGCATCGTCCGCCTCAAAAGGCTCACCGGCAACTACTTTACAATTATCACCAAAATATTTTGCGGCCAAAGCAGATCCGGCTATGAGCCCTCCTCCACCAATAGGACAAAAAAGAAAGTTCAAATCCGGCTGTTCGAACAAAAGCTCTATAGTAGCGGTACCCTGCCCTACAATCACATCAATATCATTGGAAGGATGCAAAAAAATAGCACCTGTTTCTTTAGCTATACGATCTGCAGTAGCCTGCCTAGCTTCTAGGGTCGACTCACATTCATGAATAATACCGCCATACTCCAAAACTCCGTTCTTTTTTACCTGTGGAGCAGATTCTGGCATAACTATGTGGGCAGTTACCCCTAAGCTTTTGGCCGCCAAAGAAACAGCCTGTGCAAAATTTCCCGAAGAATGTGTAACTACACCTTTTGCCCTTTGCTCATCGGACAGCTGCAATATGGCATTGGTGGCACCTCTAATCTTAAAGGCACCGGCCCGTTGAAAATTTTCAGTTTTAAAATAAATTTCGGCCCCTACTATCTTATTGATCAACCTAGAGGTTAAAACCGGTGTGTTATGTACGTATGGCCTTATTCTTTCATGACAATCCAACAATACGCTCTTATCCATAATCAACACTTTACTATTTCCACTCCAACGTCTCTATAATCCTACGCATATCATTTTGAAGGTATGCGGCGGCCGGTAAAATTGAATCATAATTGGGCTTGGCATAAAAATAGACAGACCCCGTTAAAAAATGCTCAGTACTATCGGTAACAAAAAATTGTGATTGTGAAGCTGCGTTGCCCTGAACCTCGAACAAAGCCCCATATACCTTTTTATCCGGATTTATATAAGGTTGTTCTACAATATTATCCGCCTTTATCGCATGCTCATAACTAAGTTTTTTAGCATCTATGATCAATTTATCGATATTTCCTTCTACTTTCTTATAGCTTAAGAAAATAGCCCCTTTCATTTCAGGATATTCTAAGGTAAAAGCATTGTTTTTATTGATATCTGGCCTAGCAAACTCGTTGTACTCAAACTTAAAATCATCAGTTTCCAACGGTACATTCTTCCCTTCCGGATATTCTAACCGTATTTGCGCCTTGGGTTTAGGGATAGCTTCTTCTTTACAACTGCAAACAATAGTTAAAAGGCACACAAATAGTATAACTGGTCTAAGCTTCATGTGGTAATGTTACTTTAATTTGTTTTAGTCTTTTCTTATCAAAACTTTCCACTACAAATCTATAATTCTCAAACGTGATTTCTTCTCCTCTTTTAGGAAAACTACCTGCCATTTCAAGTACAAAACCTGCAATGGTCTCCGACTCCCCTTTATTGTTTTCAAAAATATCCTCGTCTTCGAGTTTTATGACCCTATAAAAGTCCTTTAAAGTGGTCTTACCTTCGAACACATAATTATAATCGTCCAACTTAGAGAAAATCAAATCTTCATCATCGAACTCATCGCTGATATCCCCAACGATTTCCTCTATAATATCCTCTAGGGTAACAATTCCCGAAGTACCCCCATATTCGTCCACAACAATTGCCAAATGGTTCTTTTTGGCCTGAAAATCGGCCAATAGATCATCTAGCTTTTTGTTCTCGGGAACAAAATAAGGCTCCCTTATCAATGTTAGCCAATTAAAGGATTTACGGTCTAGATATGGCAAAAGGTCCTTTACATAGAGAACACCCAGCACGTTGTCTATATTCTCTGAAAACACAGGAATTCTAGAGTAACCGTGTTTCTTAATCTCTTCTAGCACCTCTAGAAACTTCATTTGATCATTGAGAGAAAAAATATCGATACGCGGACACATTACCTGCTTGGTATCGGTATTTCCGAAAGATACGATACCTTCAAGAATCTTTTGTTCTTCCTTGGTCGTATCGCCATCGGAAGTAAGCTCTAAAGCCTGCGACAATTGGTCTACACTTAAACTGGATTTTTCTTTACCTAACTTTTTGTACAAAAAAATAGTACCCGAACGCATGGGCAGACTTAACGGCGAGAACAAAAAGTCCAATACTTTTATGGGGTAGGCCATAAAGTAAGAAAAACTCAATCTATTTCTATTAGCGTACACTTTTGGAAGAATCTCACCGAACATTAATATTAAAAAGGTAGCGACTACAACCTCCAGTAAAAATCGAACGGATACAACATTGAACAGCACCTTGTCTATATCTGAGAACAGTGTATCGCCAATAAGGTTAAAAAGCAATACGACTCCTATATTTATAGCATTGTTAGCTATTAAAATGGTCGCCAACAATTTTTTGGGGCGTTCTAGCAGTTTAATTAAAATACCACTTTTGTCCGTCTTTTCTTCCCGAATCTTATTTATTTCTGTAACAGAGAGACCAAAAAGAGCCACTTCAGCACCAGAAATAAGGGCAGAACATATTAGTAGAACTATAAGCATGGCAATGTTGAGCGCAAAAGCTCCGTCCATCACCATAAAATTTAAAACCAAACTAAAAGGGCCAGGGTCCAATTATTCTTTTTTATAAAATGTTAGAACGGTAAGTCATCATCTTCCGGCTGATTTGACGGCGGGGTAGTTTTTGCAGGAGTCCTTTCTACACCGGCACTTTGCGGTTGAGATGGCTGTGCCCCACTATTGGGCATACTCTCCTTTTTTGTGCTTAAAAAGGTGAAATCCTGTACATGAACCTCTGTCGTATATCTTGTGTTGCCGTCTTCACCCTGCCATTGCCTGTTCTTAAGCCTTCCTTCTACATATACCTTATCTCCCTTGCTCAAATATTTTTCACATATTTCGGCAGCCTTGTTCCTCACTACGATGTTATGCCAATCTGTATTGGTAACACGCTCTCCGGTCTGCTTATTCGTATAGGTTTCGTTGGTAGCCAAAGGAAACCGACCAATACTGCCGCCACCTTCAAAATAATGCATCTTGACCTCATCTCCCAGATGCCCAATTAGCATCACTTTATTTAATGTACCGCTCATAATTTTTATCTAATGTTCAAAAGTACTAAAATTTAAATGTTTTCATAAAATCCGCAAGTAAAACAGGTACCGCATAATTATCAAGTTTTGAAACATTTATTCCTTCCTTAAGCCTATCTGTGCCTTCTAAAATCCAAAATTTCGTATATAAATGCTGATGCGATAATTTATGTACGATAAAACTATCGTTGTACAATGTTATTTTATCCGCCCTGGAAGTTTCTAGAACGTCCTTGTATTTTTCTTCTATATTCTCCAATCCTATTTCCCTATCGGATTCTAACAATGGAAACTCCCACAAATTTTGCCATATACCTTTACCTCTTCGCTGCCTAAGCAAGGTATATCTTTCATTTTCTCCATCCTTATATATAGGTATTAAATAATTAAAGTATCTCTTCCGTATTTTTGTCTTTTTAATTTTTACGGGCAATTCTTTTACCTTTTCTTCTTTTAAAGCAATACAGCCATCGTTTAAGGGGCAAGACGAGCACGCCGGACTTTGGGGTGTACATTGAATGGCCCCAAACTCCATAATACCCTGGTTATAGTCCCTTATTTCGGTCGCATGAAGCAACTCTTGCGCCAATTCTTTAAAATACTTCATCCCCGAAGTACTGTTTATAGGCGTTTCTACACCAAAGTATCGTGATAGCACCCTATATACATTACCATCTACAACCGCGTGTGGAGCATTATAACAAATAGATGCTATAGCGCTTGCCGTATAATCACCAACCCCCTTTAGCGTCAAAAGCTCTTTATAAGACCTAGGAAAAACACCATTATATTCTTCAACGACCATTTTAGCCGCCGCATGCAAATTTCTGGCACGGGAATAGTAGCCCAGACCCTGCCATAATTTTAAAACTTGTTCTTCTTTTGCGTTCGACAAATCATACACCGTAGGAAATACATCTATAAACTTGTTGTAATACGGTATTCCCTGTGCGACCCGAGTTTGCTGGAGCATAATTTCCGACAACCATATATTATAAGGATCTATAGTGTTTCGCCAAGGTAATTCTCTTTTATTTTGGCGATACCAAGCCAAGATTTTCTCTGAAAAAGACATCTACTTTAATACTAAGTGATAAATGTAGCAGTTTATATACTTAAAATTAGTCCTTTAGAAAGAAAGATTGAATTTAATTTATATATTTGCAACCCGAAAAAAATACAGAAAACCTAATATTGTAAGATGACGAAAGCGGAAATTGTATCGAAGATCTCAGACAAACTGGGAATTGAAAAAGGAGATGTACAGGCGACAGTAGAATCCTTTATGGAAGAAGTTAAAACTTCTTTGGAGAGTGGAGATAATGTATATTTAAGAGGTTTTGGCAGTTTTATCATTAAGACCAGAGCAGAAAAAACTGGCAGGAACATCTCTAAGAATACTACGATTAAGATCCCCGCACACAACATTCCTGCATTTAAACCTGCCAAGGTTTTTGTTGAAGGAGTAAAGAGTAATGTACAAGTTAAGTAATAATTTAAAAAAAGAACTTTATGCCGAGCGGTAAGAAAAGAAAAAGACATAAGGTAGCTACACACAAGCGTAAGAAACGCAGAAGAGCTAACCGACACAAGAAAAAGTAGTTTTAAAAACTACTTTTTCTCTTTAATACGTTCATTGACATAGAGATCTCTAAGACAGATCTCGGCAGATTTGTACAAATCTGTTTCTAGCATTGTTTAATCAATTTATCCGCTTTATTCTAAAGCCGGATAGATATAAATACATTCAGGTGAATAGAGAATTAATCGTAAGATCTAGTTCCGATGCCGTTGATTTTGCTTTATTAAAAGACGGAAAACTCACTGAACTGCATAAAGAAGAGGATAATAACAATTTTTCTGTTGGCGATATATTTTTGGCCAAAATAAGGAAGCCCGTTACCGGTCTGAACGCCGCATTTGTAAATGTTGGGTATGAAAAAGATGCTTTCTTGCATTATCATGACCTAGGGCCCCAGTTATCCTCAATGTTAAAGTTCGTAAAACAAGTGAGCTCAGGAAAACTAAAGGATTATTCCTTAAAGAACTTTCCGTTTGAAAAAGATATTGATAAGAATGGAGTTATAACAGATGTTATAAAGGCCAATCAATCACTTTTGGTTCAAATAGTAAAAGAACCCATTTCCACCAAAGGACCAAGAATAAGCTCAGAGCTTTCGATAGCGGGGCGTTATTTGGTTATGGTCCCTTTTTCCGATCGTGTTTCGGTATCTCAAAAGATAGCCAGCAAAGAAGAAAAAGATAGGTTAAAAAGACTCGTAAAAAGTATTAAACCTAAAGGATTCGGGGTAATTATCAGAACGGTAGCAGAAGGCAAAAAAGTAGCGGAGCTTGACAAAGATCTAGAAAACTTGCTGAACAAATGGTCAGCAATGTGTAAAAAATTATATCGTGCACAAACACCGTCTAAAGTACTAGTGGAGCTTAACAGGGCATCTTCTATACTAAGAGATGTTTTTAACGATAGTTTTACCGGAATTTATGTTGACGACGCCAACCTGTTTACGGAAATAAAGGACTACGTAGCTGAGATAGCTCCAAGCAAAGAGTCTATTGTAAAACATTATACGACCAATGTTCCGATTTTTGAAAAATTCGGAATCGACCGACAAATAAAAACGTCGTTCGGTCGCACGGCAACAATGAGCAAAGGTGCCTATCTAATTATTGAGCACACCGAAGCTCTACATGTTGTAGACGTAAACAGTGGTAACCGATCAAACAAGGCAAAAAATCAAGAAGACACGGCCCTTGAAGTAAATTTATTGGCCGCTTCAGAAATTGCCAGACAATTACGCCTCAGAGATATGGGGGGTATTATCGTCGTTGATTTTATTGATATGGTGAAATCACAACATAGAAAAAAGCTCTTCGAACATCTCAGGGACGAGATGAAGGACGACCGAGCAAAACACAAAATTTTACCTCCAAGTAAATTTGGTCTAATACAGATTACAAGACAACGTGTTAGACCCGAAATGAATATCAAAACAACTGAAAAAAATCCAAATAACGCTGGACAGGAGGTAGAAGCTCCTATAGTTTTGATAGACAAAATAAATGTAGACCTAGAACGTCTCTTGAAAGGACCTGCCAAAGACAATAGTATAACACTAAATTTACATCCTTTCATTGCAGCCTACATTACCAAAGGATTCCCTTCTATTCGTTTCAAGTGGTTCTTGGAACACAAAAGATGGATCAGAATTCAACCAAGAGATGCGTATACGTATCTAGAATACCGTTTTAAGAATAAAGACGGCAAAACAATATATTAACGAAAAAGCGACTTCTTATAAAGAGTCGCTTTTTTTGTTTTATATAACCAAACATAAAAATAACGACAAAGTTACCATCAAAATGCCCAAAAACCAGTAAAAAGTACACTTTAACAATGCTATTTTCTTAAAAATATGCAAAGCTATTTTCCTAAATCTACACTTCTATTATCTTTACTGGACTGTCATATTTATGTGATTTAATGGGAAAAACCAAAAAAAGAAAACAACAAGCCAAAATTCTACGAAATTTTAGAAAAGTACATCGTTTGACAGGTGCATGGTTATTTATTTTTTTCATGTTTATCTCTGTTACAGGACTACTTCTTGGGTGGAAAAAAAATAGTAACGGACTAATTCTAGCAGATACAGAAAAGGGAACTACCTCTGAAATAGCTGAATGGCTTCCTTTGGACGACCTACGCCAAAATGCACAACAGATATTCGAAGATTCTATCTCAACAAAACTTTCATCGGAAATAGACCGTATAGACGTAAGGCCCGATAAAGGTATTTTGAAGTTTAAATTCAAGGATAATTTTTATGGAATTCAACTTGACGGTGCCACTGGAGAACTTTTGAAAATCGAAAGAAGAAGATCCGACATTATAGAACAGATACACGATGGCTCTATTTTAGACAGATACCTAGGCACTTCAAATGCCCCCATAAAACTTGTTTATACTACAATAACCGGCCTTGCATTACTCATATTTACCATTACCGGATTTTGGCTATGGTATGGACCTAAACAAATGAAAAAGACCTCAAAAAGCACATGAATATGCATCGTGCGAACTATACCTTAACAGAGGCAAAAAAGAAATTGGAAAGCTATTGTGCCTACCAAGACCGATGCCATAAAGAGGTTGTTAATAAACTAAAGCAAATGGGAATGATCCCCATGGCCATAGACACCATAGTTTCAGACCTGATCAAAGAAAACTATTTAAACGAGGAACGATTTGCCAAAAGTTTTGCCAGAGGTAAGTTCAACATAAAAAAATGGGGCAAGAACAGAATCGTAAACGAGCTAAAACAGCGCGAAATATCAAGATACAACATTAATACCGCACTCAAAGAGATAGACGAAAACGACTATTTGAATACCCTTGACAAGTTAGCCAAGAAAAGACTATCACAGATTACCGAGACCAACAAACAAAAAAGAAAGAAGAAATTAGCCGACTATCTTCTGTATAGAGGATGGGAAAGTCATTTAGTATACCAAAAGTTAAACGAGCTTATAAAATAGCCCTATAAAAACGATTACCCGTTAAATCTATTTGTACGAAGGATCGCTTTTCTGTTTTTTTCATCGATCCACTTCTGACCTTTTATTTTACGCATAAACACATCAAAATACCTCATAAAAAGTATGTTATAAAATGCCTTTGCCAAATTCTTAGGGTTTCTTGGGATGGCCCTTAAGCTCATAGAAAAGCCGGGCGTTACATATTTCATATAATGCCAATACCCTTCTGGCATATATAAGACATCGCCGTGCGACAAACTGGCCCTATACCCTTCCGCTTTCTTTAAGGCCGGCCACTTTTCATAATCGGGATCAGAAAAATCGATTTCTTCATGGGTTATTAATGAATACGGAACCTTGTATAGATATTTAGTCTCCGATTGCGGAAAAAGAATACATTCCTTTTCTCCTTCAAAATGAAAATGGAATATATTTCCCAGATCAATATCATAATGCATAAAAGTGTAGGAATCTCTACCCCCAAAAAATAACATAGGTAGCTTTTTCATAAGTTTTATTCCAAAATCCGGATAGGTATAGTCTTTTTGAAGCTCTGGCACCTCCTTTAATACATTCCAAAGAAAAATTCGAAATCTGGTTGGCTCTCTTTTTAGCAAATCGATATACTCCCGCATTTTCATCTTTGCATGGGGTTCGTTAAAACCATCTTCATGCTGAACAGGTCTATCATCGTACAGGGGAACTATCTTATCTCCGGCTACGGCTTTCATATAATCCAAGTTCCACTTGGCAAAAGCAGGCCAATCTTCAATAGCCCCACTTACAACCACAGGTTTTTGGGGCTTAAAATAATGCGCTATAAAATCTTCCTTGGTAATCTTATCTACCTTAGGAACTTCTGTCAACTTCAATGGTACGCTCGTTTTTTGGAGCCCCAAAGTTAATTAACGTAACTAAAACATTATACTAAAATGTTGACAATGTAGGACTAGTCTGTCAATTTAGCCTTTTGTTTGGCCAGCTCATTACGTTCTATCTTATGCTCTGGTCTAGACCATTTTGGCTTTTCGTTCAAAGACCTATATTCCGACTCTGAAGCTTCTACCGTTTTAGGCTGCGATACCTTGGTAAATGGTTTTTGAGGAATTAGCCCCAAAGTTTTGAACATTTCCATATCCTCGTTTACGTCAGGGTTCGGTGTAGTCAATAACTTATCGCCGGCAAAAATTGAGTTGGCCCCGGCAAAAAAGCACATCGCCTGCCCCTCTCTACTCATTTGCGTACGGCCTGCCGATAAACGCACTTGGGTTTCTGGCATTACAATTCTGGTGGTGGCCACCATACGTATCATATCCCAAATAGGAATAGGCTCTATATCTTCCATAGGCGTACCCTCTACGGCCACCAACGCATTGATCGGTACAGATTCTGGCTGTGGGTTCAAAGAAGCCAAGGCAACCAACATACCTGCCCTATCTTCCAACTTTTCCCCCATACCTATAATACCGCCACTACAAACGGTTACATTACTTTTTCTAACATTGTCAATGGTCTCCAACCTATCTTCAAAAGCACGTGTAGAGATAACATCCTTATAATAATCCTCAGAAGTATCCAAGTTATGGTTGTATGCGTACAGACCGGCCTCGGCCAATCTTTTGGCCTGATTCTCGGTCAGCATACCAAGAGTGCAACAAACCTCCATATCCAGTTTGTTAATGGTACGAACCATTTCCAACACTTGATCAAATTCAGGTCCGTCCTTTACATTTCTCCACGCAGCACCCATACACACTCTAGAGCTGCCAGATGCCTTAGCCCTCAATGCTTGAGCCTTAACATGGGAAACGGTCATTAAATCATTTCCTTCAATATCGGTATGATAACGAGCCGCTTGTGGACAATAACCACAATCTTCAGGGCAACCTCCAGTTTTAATGGAAAGTAACGTAGATACCTGAACTGTATTTGGGTCGTGATGTTTGCGATGGATCGTTGCCGCCTCGTACAGAAGCTCCATCATGGGTTTATTATAAATATCTAAAATTTCTTCCTTAGTCCAATCGTGTCTTGCTTCGCTCATAAATCTCAGGTTATTACCAGTTGTCAAAAATAGCTGAATTCAATTAAAAAACGGGCTTAATAGATTTATAAATCCTGATACAGATATCGCCTGTTATAAACCGACTTATAAAAAATCACTATATCATGGTCTTACAATACAAAAATTAATCTCCTGACCTAGAAAGTAAAATACTAACGGCATTGCCCCCAAAACCAACGGCGTTCACCATTACTTTATTTATACTCTTTGGAATAGCGTCATATTCAAGATAGGGAACCTTTATTACTTTTTGGTAGCTTAACATCAAAACCGCCATTTCTATACTCAACATTCCAGAAGCACCAAACGTATGGCCAACCTTCCATTTATTGGTCGTCAAAAAAGGGACTTCTTCTCCAAAAACCTTTTTAACGGCATTAAATTCTGTTTGATCTCCTTTAATGGTGCCTGGCGCATGCATTACGATTACGTCTATTTCGGAAGGCGCCATATCTCCCAGAGCCATTTTCATAGACTGCTGAAAACACTCGGCATCGGCAGAAATAGAAACATTATGTTTTAAAGGCTCCGTAGCATAACCGACCCCTACTATAACCGCCAAAGACTTTTCACCAACCCCCATTTCTAAGCAGGCCATGGAAGCCGCTTCACCAAGAACCATCGTGTTTTGTGTTTTTTTTAAATTCAAGGCCATGGACGGATAACGAGATTTCTCTTTACTATAAATCTTTAAAGCCTTCATCTGTGCGATGGTAAACGCTGTCAAGGGCGCCTCGCTGCCACCCACCAAAAACTTATTTGCCATTCCACTTTTTAACCATGCAATACCGTTTAACATGGCATGCAATGCAGTAGAACAAGTAATGGAATGCGAAAACGCAGGACCCTCTGTTTGCAGGTCATGGGCTACCCAAGAGGCTATATTGCCCAATGTGGTCGTAGGGGAAGCCAATGAAGCGGTCTTCTTCTTCTCTAAAAACTCTGTATGGTACTTTTCAAATAATTCGGTTGCACCACGGGAGGATCCGATATTTATCCCAAAGTTATCTTTTCTATAAGTACCATGGTTCCAACCGGCCATTCTAACGGCGTTCCGCGAAGCGAACAAAGCATAGATTACCGAATTGTCCAATTTTTTATATTTAACATCCGACTCTCTAAGTTCTTCTATATTCTTTATTGAACTACTCTTAAGCCTTCCGACCCAAGTTTTCTCATTATTAAAATCCTCTTCTCTTAAGAAATGATCTTCATTTTGATAGCTATTCCATGATTCTTCCAATGATTCCCCCAACGGCGAAATTGATGAGATAGCGGTAATGGAAATTTTTTCTTTTATCATCTTACCTATATACTTTCCAAAAGTTCTCTTATTACGTCGTATATTTTCTGTAGCTCTTCATCTTTGATAACATACGGAGGTAAAACATATACGGTATTCCCTAACGGACGTAACATCACTCCTCTTTTCAAGAAAAAATTATACAGCCGATTCCGTAAATTTCCATAACGCTCCATTTCTATTTGCAAATCAATGGCCAAGATTACTCCTTTGGTTCGAACTTCCTTTACCTTGGAATGATTTTTTATAGCGTTCTTGAAATTTTCATGGGCAGAAGCGATATACTTTCTTCTTTCTATAATCTCATCGGAATTTAGCAACTGTAAGCCTGCCAAAGCTGCCGCACACCCCAAGGGATGTGCACTATATGTATGCGAATGAAAAAAACCTTTTGAAACATCATCGCTTAAAAAGGCATCGTACACTTTTTGCGAGCAACTGGTAACGCTTAACGGAAACATACCTGCCGTTAGGGCCTTACTAAGGCATATAATATCTGGTTTGTTCTCTAAATGATCGGATGCGAAATTTTTTCCCGTTTTACCAAAACCGGTCATGACCTCATCGGCAATACAAAGAATATTTGCTTCTTGACATTTTTTAATAAGAGCATCCAACCCTTTGGCCGAATGAAATTTCATACCAGCGGCACCTTGTACCAAAGGCTCAAAAACGAAAGCCGCACATTTATTATTATCAATAATCGTATTCAATTGTGCTAGCACTTCATCTAGGTTATCTTCTTGTGGTGTGGGAATTCTTTCTACTTTGAGCAAAAAATCTTCAAAAGGACCATTGTAAGAAGAAAGTCCGGAAGCACTCATAGCCCCGAAAGTATCACCATGAAACCCTCCTTCAAAGGCAATTAATGTATCTCTTTCTTCTTTGTTATTATGATAAAATTGCAGTGCAATTTTTATTGCCGCTTCAACCGCCGTGGACCCATTGTCGTTAAAGAATATTTTAGCTTGGTTGTCGGGCAAAACATGCATGAGTTCTTCAGACAACTTAACGGCGGGCTCATGGGTGAATCCACTGAATATCACAAAATCCAATTGCTCCATTTGAGCTGTCATGGCCGATTTTATCCGTTTATTACCATGACCGTACATTGCTGTGTACCAAGATGCTATTCCGTCTATATATGAATTACCCTCTTCATCCCAGAACAAGGCTCCCTCAGCTTTCGATATTCCTATACGTGACGCAGCCGTTTTGTGCTGTGTTAAAGGATGCCATAGGTGCTTTTTATCCCTATCCGCTAGATTTTTCTCTTTCATAGAATTTATAACTCCTCAATTTATCTATCTTGCAAAGATGGGGAATAAAGTTAAACTTACGGATGAATCATAGGGACGGAAAAAAACCATCATTAAACTATGCCCATCTAAAAAACACTAGTGTGTTTTTAGTTCTGTCCTTAGTTACTTTATTCATCCGCCTTCCCTTCTTTTTCAGGGATTATATAGATAGAGACGAGAGCACCTTTATACTGCTTGGACAATCTTGGGTAGACGGCAACCTACCGTACAGCGTACTTTGGGACCTAAAACCACCTCTAACATTCGCTTTCTTTGCCCTAATTATTTCTATTTTCGGAAAAAGCTTCATTGCTATTCGCCTTTTCGGAACCATAGTAGTGATTGTCATCGCCTTCTTTACCTATAAACTCAGCTTACAGGTTACTACAAAAAAAGTATCTCTATGGGCCGCTCTATTATGTGTCGGCCTGTTAAGTTTGTTCGGCAGCGTACAAGGGGTAATGTCAGAACATATTTGTATGGCTTTCTTTATTCCTGCACTTTATTTAATCGCAACAAAAAAAAGCCCTTATTGGTTTTTTTTAATAGGGGGCTTAATGGGTATATGCCTCATGACAAAACTGAATATGGCCTACCCTGGCCTTATTTTAGGTTTATATCTATGTTTCGAATTTTTAAAAAGCAGAACGAGAACATCTCTTTGGAAAGCTTTAATTTATCTATTCGGCATACTTACCATTATCTTCCTTACAGTTCTTCCATACTATTTAAAAGGGGAATCTTTGTTATGGTGGAATTCTGTTATACGGGCCCCTCTTGAATATATAGGAGCAAGAAGATATTCGATCATAAAACTCGCTCCCGCCTTTATTTTAATCGGTGGCCTTCTATTTTTTGTTTGGAAAAAAGGAATTATTTCATTTAAAAACAAAACCATATTAATATTAGTGTTGGCCATCATTGGTGTAATGACCTCTTTTTTAAAAGGAGGTAGGATCAATGGACATTATCTAATACAGGTATACCCAATGCTGACCATTATTTTAGCCCTACTTGTAAACGATTACATTACCAAATACAAGCCAAAGATCCATAAAGTATTCATTCTTTTACTATTACTGGTGCCAGTAGAAAGTTACTTAGAGTATATTAATGTTATAAAAAACAAAGTAACCCAAGGCACTTTTTATAATGGCGAAGGGTTTAGTGTTCCTAGATATATTATAGAAAATAACCTGGAGACTAAAAATATATTTTTTCTAGGATACCATATTGGATATTGGTCCCTTGACCAACTACCCCCCTCTAAAGCAGCAACCCACCCCAGCAATATATATAGAGACGAACTATATCCTTTTTATAACACTTCTCGTAAAAATTCGATGGAAGAACTTCGTTATATCATGGAAGAGCTAAAACCTAAAACGATAGTGGTCAGAAAGAATAGACGTGTTTTCGACAAAAAGGAAATAGAAGAAAACGAATATATAGACGCTTACTTAAAAAAACACTACAAGATCGAAGCTACCGTAGAAAATGCCGAGATATTGCAGCGCTTATAAGGTCTCTAGTATATGTTTAAATTTACCGGCATACTTTGCTACCACTTCTTTATCTACTCTTGACTCATCATCGATCCTACCTATAAGTGACACTCCTGTTTTATGAAGTATAATGTTTTCTGTATGTCTATTTTCATTTCCATTAAACAAAACAGAAACATCATATCCTTTTTTTTGAAGCCATCCAATGGTTAACAATGTATGATTTATACTCCCTAAATAATGTTTTGACACCACCACTACCTTGTAATCGGGCATAATTATATCGAACATGGTATCTTCTTCGTTCAAAGGCACCAAGAGGCCTCCGGCCCCTTCGATTACCAAATGGTTTTCCGTAGCCGGTTCATTTATATGAAAACGATCTATGCGCACACCATCTATATCTGCAGCGGCATGGGGACTCATCGCGGCATTCAACTCATAACTACTCGGATGAATTACCGTTCTATCGTTAGATATAAGATTTCTTACCGTATCACTATCGGTATTATCCAAATCCCCCGATTGTATCGGTTTCCAATAATCAGCTTTTAAAGCCTCTGTTATTATGGCAGAAACCAATGTTTTGCCTACACCCGTTGAGATACCGGTAACGAAAATCTTTTGCATTATATACTTGATTTAGTGATTATTCCACAATTTAAACACTTATATTTTCTTTTTTCAAAGAAAGGAAAAAGTTTATAGAATATTCCTTTTCCATTATAATATACTTCAGATTTCGCAGCTTTACAATTAGGGCAGATTACAGGGTTGTTATCTTTATCCAAAGCATAGGCCCGTACTTCATTATAAATTTCAAGAGCCCTTTCCTTATCTTTTGAATATACTTGTAGTTTTACACCACCTATAGCATTACTGATCAACGGGTCAGAGTTCAGCGTATTTTCGTCCCTAAGAAAAACCTGAATACCCTCAGATTCTAATTTACCCTTTATAATCTGTACATCAGCAACATATTCAAAGGAAGCCAGAAGATAAAATTTTTCAGCCATATGCTTAAATATAAGTAGATAATAGTTGTAAAACGAGCCCTAATTCTTCTTTAGAATTATAACTATGTATACAGAACCTTAACCGTTCTGTTCCCTGTGGCACCGTAGGGGACAGTATAGCCTTTACATCAAAACCTTTTATGGCCAATTTATCCGATACCGATTTTACCATATCGTTACTTGGAAGAATACAAGATTGTATGGCCGAATCACTTTCAATAAAATGACTGTTCAGCTTTTTCTTTTTTACCTCTTCTTTAAAGAACCTTATATTCTCTTTTAATTGTTGTCGTTCACTATTTCCCTCATTTACCAAGAAATCATAGGCCGATACAATACTAACGGTACTATAAGGAGCAAGTGCTGTTGAATAAATAAAACTTCGGGCAAAATTAACCAAGTACTCTTTTAACCGATTTTCTCCTAAAATTGCGGCTCCGTGAACCCCCATGGCCTTACCGAACGTAACAAGTCTTGCAAAAACATGGTTCTGTAAGCCTAACTCTTGAACCAATCCTTGCCCCGTGTCCCCGAATACCCCAACGGCATGGGCCTCATCTATCACCAAACGGTATGCATTGGTTTTACAAAAGCGGACCAATTCTTTTAAGTCTGGAGAATCCCCATCCATTGAAAATACAGATTCTGTAACTACGTATATTTCAGAATCTACATGGTCGGTTTTTGATTGTAAGATGGTTGTTATTTTCTTTTTTAGATCAGTAAGATCATTATGCGAAAATTTATAACTTTTCGCATGGGTCATAAGCAGCCCATCTCTAATACTGGCGTGAATCCATTCATCATAAAAAACAAAATCTCCACGTTGGGGTACAGCTCCAAAAAAACCAATATTGGCGTCATACCCAGAATTGAAGACCAAAGCATTTTCTACATTGTGAAATTCGGCCAACATCTTTTCCAATTCGGAAAACAACGGATAATTACCTGATAAAAGACGTGATCCCGTGGCACCGTTTTGGGCTATATTTTTATTTAACAAAAGCTGAAAGGTCTTTGAAAATAGCTCCTCATTGTTTGCAAAACCCAAATAATCATTAGAAGAAAAATCGACCAATGAGGACGATTCCCCCAATTGGCGAATCGAATTTTCGTTGTACCTTTTATCCAGCTTTCGCTGTAATTTATTGGGAAAATCAGACATACTCCCAAATTTAGTTTCTATTGATCCATAAATCCAATGTATTCCTGAAATTTTCTATAAAATCTCTGTTGAAAGATGTCCGATCGTGAAATTCTAAAAAGAATTTATTATAAATAGCATTTAATATTCTAGTCTTAGAAAATATCTTTGTTTGAAATCCATATATTTAATTCCTAATTAAATAATCTTTTCGCATGAAGGCTTTCCAATATATAATAGTCCTATTTTTTTGTTCTTTTATTTCAAAGGCACAGACCAACTCATATGTTATTTCGTTTGAGAACGCTGTTCATCATGAAGCAAACATTAAAGCAAGCTTTCCGAATGTAATGTCAGATACGTTGTCTGTTCGCATGAGCAGAACCTCTCCCGGAAGGTACGCCTTGCACGAATTTGCGAAAAATGTCTACGGATTAACAGCAACGGACAGTAAAGGCAACAGACTAGAAGTATTGCGCCCAGACCCCTATCAGTGGCAGGTAACCGGCCATGACGGAACTATTAATATCGAATACACCTTGTTTGCCAACCGTGGTGGAGGCACTTACTCACAAATAGATGAAACTCATGCGCATTTAAACATTCCTGCAACTTTTTTATACGCTCCTTCCTTAAGCGATAGAAAAATCGTGATTGATTTTAAGGTCCGAAAAGATTTAAACTGGAAGGTAGCTACACAATTACCCCTGGTTTCGGGTACCACATACACCGCGCCGAACCTGTATTATTTTATGGACAGCCCGGTAGAAATAAGTGCTTTTAAGCTACGAGAATTTGAGGTAGACGGACAAACCATTCAGTTAGCCTTGCATGATCCAGGTACCGAAGAGGAGGCGGACACTTATTTCGAAAAGGTAAAAAAGGTAGTTCTGGCCGAGAAAGAGGTTTATGGAGAACTACCTAAGTTCGATTATAACAAATACATCTTTTTGGCATGTTACATGCCCAACGCATCGGGCGATGGCATGGAACATAGAAATTCTACCGTTCTGACAAGTACACGCAGTCTGGCAAAAGGAGGAATGAAACGCAACATAGGTACCGTATCGCATGAGTTTTTTCATGCTTGGAACGTAGAGCGTATACGGCCAAAATCATTGGAACCCTTCAATTTTGAAAAAGCAAACATGAGCGGTGCCCTGTGGTTCGCAGAGGGTTTCACCAGTTACTATACAAACTTGATTCTATGTAGGGCCGGTTTAATTTCACCAGAAGAATATATCGAAGGACTCACCGGTACGTTCAATTATGTTTGGAACTCCCCTGCCCGAGAATTTTTTAATCCTATAGAAATGAGCTACCAAGCTCCCTTTGTTGATGCGGCCACCTCAGTAGACCCTGTGAATAGGGAAAATACATTTATTTCCTATTATTCCTATGGTAGTGTACTAGGGTTGGCCTTGGACCTATCCCTAAGAAAAAAAGACCTTAACCTAGATGACTATATGAAGTTGGTCTGGAAAAAATATGGTAAAACCGAAAAACCTTACATCATAGAAAATCTTCAGCAAACACTATCCGAATATGCGGGCGATGACTTTTCCAATACTTTTTTCAATAACTATATTTACAAAAGTGAAATGCCCAACTACAATGAATTGTTAAATTCTGTGGGGGTCACGTTGAAACAAAATTTAGAAGCTCCTTATTTTGGAGTAAGCGTGTCTTTGGACGGTGATGGTTACGGAAAAATTAAATCGAACCCAAAAATAGGCACTCCCGCTTATATCACCGGACTTGATAAAGGAGATGTCATTACCTCCATAAACGGACAGGACTTTCCTAAGGATATCCAATTCGACGAATTTATAGCACGATTTAAACCAAATGATGTTCTTTCAATTAATTTTGAACGCTTCGGAAACGCAAAGACCACTAAAGTTAAGCTACTGTCCGATCCAAATTACACAATAGGTCTACAGGAAAAATATGGTGACACACCCTCCAAAAAACAACTTAACGATAGAAAAGATTGGTTAAAATACAAACTATAAAGACTATGTCTTAACTAGCTGTAAAGTGTATTTATATATGTAATGACCTTTTTTATATCCGACTCGTTGGACAAATTAATTTTATGATCACTAAGATATTTTTTAACAGCACCTTCGTTTTCTTTAAATAGTTTTATGAAAGATTTTTTTCTTTTAGGAAGTTCCTGAATCTTCCCATTTGGTTCAAGCTGGACAAAGAAAATATTTTCAGGGTCCGTAAAATAAGGAGGTTTTTCCACTCCATAATTTTCGGACGCATCTTTACCTTCAACAAATTTCTTTACTTGTTTCTTATACACGGATACGTTTTTTCCATTTACCACTTCTATAAAATACCCTGCCATTTTAACCCCTTCCGAATACAAGGTCTGATATACAGTTCCTGTTTCTTTCATAACAACCCCATAATCTCTTTTCTGGTTGTCCAAGGATAAAAACTTCCCTTCTTTTAATTGAACTTCTATCCGGTCATCTTTTGCGTTATACCTAACCAAAAAAGGCTTATTATCCGGATAGATTATTGCAGGTTTAAATTTATCGTTTATATAAGGGGACCCTTCCGCCTCAAGGTAAAAAGGATTTGTTTCTGGAGAGTTATCAATAAATTGCAAATTATTCTCATAGCTTCTAAAGAGATCAGGAGCATCTCTCTGAGCCATTACCATAAATGAATAACCTAAAATAAAAACTAAAAAAACAACCTTCTTCATATCAAAATAATTAAATGCATCCTAAATTAAATAGAAACACTTTAACCTCAAAATAATATCTTTAGCCTGTTTCTTTCTCTTGGCCAGGTTCTTAATATTAAATTTAAATACATTGCTTTCTATACTACTCTTTTCAAACTTAACCTATAAAATACTTTATTAATATAATACATGCATTCAAATCAAAGAAGACAAAAGATAAATTTTAATAATAAAAAAGCCGCACTGTAAAAATGCGGCTTTTTCTAATATTTCTAATATTGACTAATCTGCCAATACGATTACTTTGTTATCCTTAAGTTCTACCGTACCACTAGAAATCTCCAATACGGTGTTTCCACTTTGATCTTTAGTGAATTTAGAAGCATAATCCTCATCTATTGCAATATTGCCTTCCACCTTCACCTTGCCCTCTTGCAGCAAAGAAACAATAGGTGCGTGATTATGTAACATTTGAAACTCACCATTGATACCAGGTACAGTGACTGATGTTACTTCTCCAGAAAATAAAGTAGCCTCAGGCGATACAATTTCTAAATACATTTTTTTAGTATTAAGTAGTTAGTATAAAGTTTATAGCACTTTGCACTAAAATTATGCTTCAGCCAACATTTTCTCTCCAGCCTCGATAGCTTCTTCGATAGTACCTTTAAGGTTAAAAGCAGATTCTGGCAAGTGATCTAACTCACCATCCATAATCATATTGAATCCTTTAATAGTTTCCTTAATATCTACCAATACACCGGGAATACCAGTAAATTGCTCTGCAACGTGGAAAGGCTGTGACAAGAAACGTTGTACACGTCTTGCTCTACCAACCGCCAATTTATCTTCTTCGGACAATTCTTCCATACCTAAGATGGCAATAATATCCTGTAATTCCTTATAACGTTGTAACAACTCTTTTACTCGCTGTGCACAAGCATAATGATCAGCCCCTAAAATTTCAGGGGTCAAGATCCTAGACGTAGAATCTAATGGGTCAACCGCTGGATAAATACCTAACTCAGCGATTTTACGAGAAAGTACGGTAGTTGCATCCAAGTGGGCAAATGTTGTCGCTGGTGCTGGATCCGTTAAATCATCCGCAGGTACATATACTGCCTGTACTGAAGTAATAGAACCTCTTTTTGTAGATGTAATACGTTCTTGCATAGCACCCATCTCTGTAGCCAAGGTAGGTTGGTAACCAACCGCAGAAGGCATACGACCTAACAATGCGGACACCTCTGAACCTGCTTGTGTAAAACGGAATATATTATCTACGAAAAATAGTACGTCTTTACCTTGCCCTTCACCAGCACCGTCACGGAAGTATTCCGCAATGGTCAACCCAGAAAGCGCCACACGCGCACGTGCCCCAGGTGGTTCGTTCATTTGTCCAAAAACGAAGGTCGCTTTTGAATCTTTCATGGCTTTTTTATCCACTTTAGACAAATCCCATCCGCCTTCTTCCATAGAATGGATGAAATCGTCACCATATTTAATAATGCCAGATTCCAACATTTCGCGAAGCAAATCGTTTCCTTCACGTGTTCTTTCACCTACACCTGCAAATACCGAAAGACCACCGTGACCTTTGGCTATGTTATTGATCAACTCTTGTATCAATACGGTTTTACCAACACCGGCACCACCAAATAATCCAATCTTACCTCCTTTTGCATAAGGCTCTATCAAATCTATAACCTTAATACCTGTAAAAAGTACTTCGGTAGAAGTGGATAAATCTTCGAATTTTGGAGCTTCTCTGTGAATAGGCAAACCATCTTTACCTGCCTTTGGCAAATTACCAAGACCATCGATAGCATCCCCGATTACGTTAAAAAGACGACCATACACATCATCACCTACAGGCATTTGTATTGCGGCACCGGTAGCAACTACTTCGGTACCCCTGCTCAATCCATCGGTCGAATCCATAGAAATGGTTCGAACAGTGTTTTCACCAACATGTGATTGTACTTCCAAAACCAATTTTGATTGATCCTTATTGGTTATTTCCAATGAGTCATAGATTTTTGGAAGACTATCTCCTGACTGAAATTCTACATCAACCACTGGTCCAATGATTTGCGAAACTTTACCTGTAACTTTTGACATTACTATTTTGTTTATATATTACTTTTAAAATATCTTAAAAAATGCTCTGATTTTCAGGCTGCAAAGATATACCTTTCCGTTTTAAACAAAAATTGTTTTTTAGGGTTTTTTAAAAAACAAAAAAGATGCACAGAATGCACCTTTTTTGTTTTTTCCATATTATGGTTTTTATTGTAATGTCGGAGAATAGTTTGTAGGATAGTCCCCTACATTTACAAAATTCCCAGACGCCTCAAAATTAGATCCATAGGTAGCATCTATTGCCTTCATAAATTCGTTCGCAATAAGAGCGTATCCTCTTGCGGTCGGGTGAACGCCATCCAAAGAAAAAGCACTTCCAGTAACAAGATTGGCGGTCAATGTAAATTCACCACTTGTTATACCCCCATTGGCTAATTGATCCATTAATGCATTGGCATCAACTAAGGCCAAGCCAGCTTGACTGGCGGTAGAGGCTATAATTGAATTAAAGCTGGCCGTTGCATTGGCTATTTCTTCTTGCTCACTCGGTATAAGCACCCATTTATCGGCCAAGGGCAAGGTAATGCCTTCCACAGAAAACTGCCCTGCCAATTCTTGCGAGAGTCCTTGTCCCATTAAAGCAGCTACAGATTCAGTATTTACAGTACCTATTATGGACGAACTGGACAATACAAACAAATCATCTTCTGTTGCCTCTCTCGTTTGTCCGTATGTATTACCTAATAAAGTTGCTACTAATGGAGCTGCTTCGGCAGGCAACCCAAAAGTTTGTACAAACGCGGGAAAAGTAGGGCTAGCATTTAACACTCCCGTTATTTGAGCGGATAAATCCGTTAAAGTTTCATCCCTTATAACAACCTCACTGGCCGCAGTCTCTGAAAATTCTATTTTCCGTTCAGGAGCCCCCAAAAAGTCGTATACCTGATTTAATTGTCCAAAAATTCCGTTTAATGTGGGAATTAATGAACCAAAAGATTCATTTGTAGGATCTAATGGATTATGAGGAACTGTAGTAAAATGTGGAATACTTGTCACATTCGGAATATTGGCGACCACCCCTTTTGCCCCTCCACTAGTGAGTGTTGCGATCAATGCTCCATACGTACCATCGAACCCAACACCTGGAGCACCCGAAACCGGGGTGATAGGGTCAGAACCATCTCCTCCAGATAATGCATACCCCAAAACATCATTATTACCGATCCACAAAGAAAAGAATGTCGGAGACTGCGCCATGGCCGATTCCAAAACACTTATATCGGGTGTTGTACCGGTCATTCTAACGAAATACGGATTTGCAAGTCCTAAACTTAGGTTTGCAAGATTTCCATATCCCGGAGCCAACAAATGAAAACTTTTTGCCCCAGGTACCCCAAGGTTATTAAAAGGCCCTGTGGGATTATTCAAAGCAATATCGGTAGTTACCGTAACAGGCCCTATAACAGTTTCTAAAGGTACCGGACCAGCTCCTCCAAACACAAGCCTTGGGTCAAAACCAGGTATTCTATCGCCCGCAACCGCAAGCCCACCAAAATTATCGTTCATTAGTGGTTGTGTAAAATTACCTCCCCCTGCCAATGCAAATTTTTGCGATAGTAGGTTGGGCAATGAATTTATTTGACCGGCTTGAAACAATGCTCCATCGGTATAACCAGCGGTCAATGAATTTCCTATGGAAACATATGTGGAAAAGTCAGCGGAACCCGTTGTTAGCTCTGGAAGCTCTTCCACTATAACTTCTTCGACAAGATCTACATCCTCTTCATCGTTACAGGCAAAAAAACAGAAAGCAGCGAAAAAGAGAACTATATATTTTATTTTTTTCATTTTAAAGCTAGATTAAATTTTCAATTAGTTATTTATGGTCCATGATAAATAGTACATTGACCCAATAAATCCAGTACCGAATGCGGTATAGTACTCATCTCCCAATAAATTACTACCTCCTAGTTTAAAGGTAGATTTGATACTTGGTACAGAATAATTAATTTGGGCGTCAACAACGTGAAACTCAGGAATTACCCCGTTACCAAAAGTAGCCTCCCAATAATAATCATCACTAAACCTATAATTTATATTGAAACCGAAATTTTTGAAAAGTTCCTCATTTCCAAAAGATGCTTTGAACTGATGTTCTGGAGTATTGAACTGTACCTGAAAATCTGGATTCGCAGCTCTGTCAAAATCCAATTTTGTAAACGTATAGCTACCTCCTAAATCAAAATTGCCCAACACTTTAGCCCTTAACCCAATAGAAGCTCCATAAGAATTTATGTCCGCATCAGAATTTGTATAGGCCTGATAGACTTTATAATCACCATTGGCTATTGCCGCCAATGAAAGAGATCCGTCACCTACTGTTCCATATAAGGGCGCCACCACATTTTCAGGTGACTGAAAACCATCATACATATTATAATATGTACTAAAATCTATTATCAACTTATCTACCTTACCACGATATCCTATTTCAAAAGAAGTAACCTGTTCAGGCTCTACTAAGCCTGGGTTTCCTATCTCTAGATCTGCAGGATTTTCTGTTTCGGCAAAACGTTGTACTGATTCTGCTGAATATGAATTTGTGTAAGCCGCTCTACCTGTTTGCGTAATACTTTCTGGTTGCCCCAATAACTGACCGCCACCACTCACATTATACTCTCTGGAGTAACGATCTAAATTATCTGGTGCGGCACCTACCAAAATAGCACTACCGGCATCCAATCCAATAAATAAATCTTGAGTGGTAGGGTTTCTAAAACCTGTTTGTACGGAAGCCCTTATGTTATGATCTCTGTTAATGGTATAACCTGCGGATACTCTTGGAGAAAAGAAACCATCAAAAAAATCTTGCTTATCATAACGTATAGACCCCGTAAGCTTGATATTTTGATCTCCTTTAAGGTCTATCTTCTTTTGCACTTGTGTGTACAAGCCATATTCAGAGTAATCGATAGCACTATCAAAATCGGTATATATAGTACCAAAAGAATTTAACTTATATTGTCTATAAGAACCTCCTACCTGTATTTCTGCCCAATCTATCAGTTTACTAAAATTATAGTTGGCATCTGCATGATAATATTTGGAAGCATCTCTAAATTGAGACCCTTCAGAAAGGTCAGGATTCTTAATTACACGCTCGAAAGCAGATTTAAACTCTGGCGAACCCGGCTCATACCTACCAGATTCTGCCTGTGCCCTTGCGGCAGCATGCGCCTCCTCATCTGTAGCACCAGCCAGTGTGGCCTGTACATATGTTCCAGTATACTCACCGAACCAAGTACTATCATCTTTCCAGCTCCTATTGATATTAATTCCGGTAAATACCATATCATATGAATCACCCGCCTTATCGGCAACCAAATATCCTCTTACAAAAAAGTTGTCATCCCTAATCTCCAACTTATGCTGTTCTTGAAAGAAGTTGGCTATATTATATCTGTTGGTTCCTTGATAAATAGTATTTCCGGTACCTATCTTACCTACATAAGAAAACTCTAGGTTACTACCCTCTATAGGCCTATAATAAAGGCCCCAATCAGATTTAATACTTCTTGCCGTATAGTTGGTAAGATCCCTTTCGTTATACCCTGTTCTACTAACATTAACAGATGGCACCAAAGCATTCGCACCTGCAGGCAATATGCCCATACCTTCTAGAGTAAGGGCTACATCTTTGATATTTGTAACCACTTCGTCTCCATATACATTAATACCGTTATAGTCTAAATCTGCCCTAGTTTTAGTTGGATCAAATTTATCCACCTCACTGGTAGCCGCCCAATCGGTACCATCTAAATAACCAAAGTTCCATTTTATAGCAAATTTATCACTAAACTTATGAGCTGTTCTTATACCGATATCCGTATAAGAATTGGTTCCTGCAGCTTCTTGAGAAGTAACTCCTTGCTTTACCGAAACACTTATACCTTGATAGTCAAACGGGCTTTTACTTCGCATAAATAAAATACCATTAAAGGCATTTGCGCCGTAAAGGGCCGAAGATGCCCCCGGTAATAATTCTACACTGAGCACATCTGGCTCCACCAGACCTACCAAATTACCTATTGGAAAGTTCAATGCAGGAGTGGAATTATCCATTCCGTCCACCAATTGCATGAACCTAGTATTCGCGAACGTCGCAAAACCTCTGGTGTTTACCGATTTAAAAGTTAAACTGTTGGTATTTACGTCTACTCCTTTTAAATTTTCCAGTCCACCATAAAAATCGGCAGAAGCCGTGTTTTTTATGTCTGAAAGACCTACTCTTTCCACTGTTACCGGTGATTCAAAAATTCTTTCGGGTGTTCTCGAAGCTGATATTACAACTTCATCTAGAAAGGTCTCGGACTCTGCCAGCACTACCGTAATGGTCTGATTATTGGAAGTGATGTTTTCTATACCATCTGTATAACCAATACTGGTAATACTCAACTGAAAAGGGGGCTCTTCAGATGTTTGCAACACAAAATTACCATCAAAATCTGTAGTTGTGCCTATTGCCTTGCCTACAATTACAATATTCGCTCCGGGAATGGGTTCGTTGTTTTGGTCAACAACATGTCCATTAATCGTAGTTTGAGAAAAACCTGCGGTCCCGAACAAAATCAATGTTATTAATAATAATGTTCTCATTCTAAGTTTAAGTTAAAGTTTGTCTGGTCTCAAGTTACAGATAATTTTTATTCAAAAATAGTAATTTGAAAAAAATTATGCATGCATAGTATTATTATGACAATAATAAAGAAAAAAATCAACTATATCCTCAAAAGACATCAATAAAAAAAGGGAGTACCTTTTAAAGTACCCCCTTTCTACATATACATTGAATTTCTCTTTATTCTACCGTAACCGATTTTGCAAGGTTTCTTGGCTGATCTACATTACAACCTCTCATTACGGCAATATGATACGATAACAACTGTAGGGGAATTGTAGTCAACAAAGGTGTTAAACTCTCTAAGGTTTCAGGAACCTCTATTACATGATCCGCCAATTCGGTCACTTGTTCGTCACCCTCTGTTACAATAGCGATAATCTTCCCTTTTCTAGATTTTATCTCTTGTATGTTACTGACTACCTTTTCATAATGTCCTTTTTTTGTAGCTATTACAAAGACGGGCATCTGATCGTCGATCAAGGCAATCGGGCCATGCTTCATCTCAGCCGCAGGATAACCCTCGGCATGTATATAACTGATCTCTTTTAACTTTAAAGCCCCTTCCAATGCAACAGGAAAGTTATACCCTCTACCTAAATACAAACAATTTGTAGATTCTTTATAAACATCGGAAATGATCTCAATTAACGGATTAGACTCCAAAGCTTTCTCTACTTTATTGGGTATAGTCTCTAATTCCGTTAAAAACTCATGGAACTGTGTTTGCGAAAAAGTACCTTTTTCTTTGGCCAGTTTCAATGCCAACAACGTTAAAACGGTAATTTGGGTTGTAAAGGCCTTGGTAGATGCTACCCCAATTTCCGGACCGGCATGCGTATACGCACCCGCATCCGACTCTCTTGCTATTGAAGAACCTACTACATTGCAAACCCCAAAAACAAAAGCTCCTTTCTCTTTGGCAAGTTTAATGGCCGCTAAAGTATCGGCCGTTTCCCCCGATTGAGAAATTGCTATTAAAACATCCTTATCCGTTATTACCGGATTTCTATATCTAAACTCAGAAGCATATTCGACCTCTACAGGTATTCTGGCTAAATCTTCGAATATATATTCCGCCACAAGACCTGCATGCCAAGAGGTTCCACAGGCAACTATGATAATTCTATTGGCATTCATGAATTTTTCCAAATTCTGATCAATACCAGCCATTCGAATCAATCCTTGTTCAGCCAAAAGTCTTCCTCTGTAGGTATCTTTTATTGCCCTGGGTTGTTCATATATCTCCTTTAACATAAAGTGGTCATACCCCCCTTTTTCTATCTCCTCAAGATTCATTTGCAATTCCATAATTCTTGGATATGCAACGGCATCATTCTTTATTTTTCTAAGTTTTATCTCTTTTCCAAGTCGAACAATGGCCATTTCCTCATCTTCAAGATATACGGCATTGTTGGTGAATTCTATAAAAGGTGATGCATCGGAGGCAATAAAAAATTCATCCTCTCCTATTCCGATCGCCAACGGACTACCTAATTTGGCAACAACTATCTCGTCTGGCTTATTTCTATCGAAAACTGCTATCGCATATGCACCTACTACCTGATTCAAAGCTATTTGAACCGCCTGTCCCAACTTTACATCTTCGGTCTTTTTAACCTCTTCTATAAGGTTCACCAATACCTCGGTATCGGTATCGGAGGTAAACGTATACCCCCTTTTTATCAATTCTTTCTTGATGGACTCATAATTTTCTATGATTCCATTATGGATAATCACTAAATCTCCGGAGTTAGAATAATGCGGATGAGAATTTACATCATTAGGTATACCATGCGTGGCCCATCTTGTGTGCCCTATTCCGATTTTACCTTCCTGAGATATACTTTTGGACTTATTTTTTAAATCTTCTACCTTACCCTTTGTCTTGGCCAGATTAATATCAGTTCCATCAAACAAAGCAATACCGGCACTATCGTATCCACGATACTCCAGTCGTTGTAATCCTTTTATTATAATAGGAAAAGCGTCTCTATGACCGATGTAACCTACAATTCCACACATATTATATTGTTATTTAGGGTATTATATTAATAATTAAAGTGTAAAAATAGACTAATATCCAATAACTATACACTTCTTTGGATGTAGAACGTATAAAATCCTTGAATTGTATAAACAATAAGAAAAATGATATTACAATCTGATATAATTAGTCGGTTTTGGTATAACTGATTTCCAATCTTAACCTTTTGTCATAATTGGGATCGCCCTCAGGAATATTACTACCATACAAAACAGTGCCAAGAGGAGTAATGGTAGAAGCTGTAGGAATATCTTTTTCCCCTTCGGTCAACATGGCATTTGCAACACTTATATTTTGAATGTCAGAAGTCAATGTCAATCCTAATGTGCTATTGATAGAATCTCTAACGATCATATTATTTATATGTTCCGTAACTCTAACAGTATACTTAACGCCCCTGTCCGATTCTTTTTCTATAACGCCTCCATAATTCAAGAACAACCCATATAGAGTATCGTCAGAGCTCTGCTCCGTATCTACATTGAACAATTGTTCATTTGTTTCGGCATTATATAAATATAGCCTAGGCGGCTCAGCAACACCTTCAGACATACCTGGATAATCACGATCAATGTAAAACACCAATTCGGCTTCATTGATAATCCAGTTTTCAGCCCTTATTTGTTCTATTATATCTTCTCCGTTATCAGTTTCGAAAAGATTTATATTCGCGGTAATACCAGCTCCTCCTTTTAAATAAATTCTAGAAGCATTCTCGTCGCTGTCCAAAGATTGTGCAACATCTACGGGATAAGCTTCGTTAATAAACGTATTCACCGCATTTCCGGTATAACCCGTTGTACTCGAACCTGTCAACAAGTTCAAAACAAATCCCCCTTCTTCCTCCTCTACCACACTATCGGTACTATTATAGGATTGATAGGTATATGAAATTGTAATATTTGCCCGTGTCAAATCTAAAAGAAGCATTAAATCCTCACTGCTTACCGACTCCAATGATAAATGGATACCCCGCATAAATTCGGTAAAATTGGCATTACTTAAAAGTTCGGAACTACCTTCTTTGTCCAAAATATTTTCTTGAAAAAATGCTGCATCCAAAGGAACCCTTATGCCCGGCGCCAACTTACTAAAAGTTAAAGATTCATCTATATCCTCAGTTGTATCGTCATCTTCGTTCGGAATCAATATTTCTTTATTATCAATGGTGACATTTCCATCTACGTCAGAATCGAACAAGACATCCGAAACAAATGACGGGGAAAATTCTTGTGAAGAAAAATACTGTTGTGCTTCTTGAAAATTGGTATTTGGATCTAAATCCCTAAGATAATAGGTGGAACGTTCTACTTTAAGTTTAAAAGCAGTAGCTTCTCCATTTAGCTCATCGTAATTTTTACCATTTACATAAATACTGTCCAAATCTACCTGATTGGCATAGTTATTCTGAACAATGGTAGCATCATTGGCATCGTTTACCCCGTCACCATCTGCATCTACACTATTGGAATCCAATGGGTCGGTACCTGCCGCGGCTTCCAGATAATTCGCAACACCATCATTATCACTATCATTTGTAGGGTCTTCTGGAGCTGAGTCGAACTTATCTTCGACACCATCCGCATCTGTATCCCTAGTTCCACTTTTTAACAAATAGGGGATATAAAGATAAACCTCTTTTACGGTTTCGTTTTCGTTTATGGTACTCTCACTATCATCGGTACCGGCACCGTCTTCCACACTTTGTTTTAACTTCCCAAAAGTAGGGTTGGCGGTAGACAATCTTACCTGCGAGGTAATTGAAGCTTCTGTTTTTCCGTACACTGGATCATTAAAGGTACCCAACTGATAAACTGGGAGCTTATTGGTTCTAACAGCCTCAACGTTCTTGTTATAAGCATACACGTCGTATACTTTTTTTCCGGTACTGAAAGTGTTTCCTTTTACAACACCAGAACCAACAGTGGTCAGATCCTCTTCACAAGAAGAAAAAAAAACAAACATAAAAACTAAACCCAGTATAGTGGGAAAAGTGCCTCTTTTAAAAATACTCATTCAGTTTATTTTAAAACTTCTGTGTTATAAAAATTAGCATATGCTTCTTCGAATTCTTGTACGGGAACATATGGTAACACTGGTTTTTGAAGGTTGGAAATATGGGTCGTAATTTCTTCCGGAATTTCTTCCGAAGCTAAAATAATGGCATCCGAATAATCCACAGCTACTTTTAACAAATTATTATAGGTAGGATGTGCCAACGATGCTATTTCTTCTTCGGGTATTCCATCAAAAGCTATTCTTTTGATCATATCCTTGTCCAACTCACCGTCAAAAGTTTTTCCATAAACGGATAAAACAATTTTACTATCGGCAAAAAGAGGTTCGTCCGCAAAATATTTTTTCAAATACAAGGGCAATAAACTGGCCATCCACCCATGAACATGGATTATATCTGGCGACCAATTCAATTTTTTCACTGTCTCCATAACTCCTTTCGCAAAGAATATGGCCCTTTGATCGTTATCTGGAAACAACTCACCGTTTTTATCGGTAAAAGTTGCCTTTCTCTTAAAATATTCTTCGTTGTCAATAAAATACACCTGTATACGCTCCCTCGGAATAGAGGCTACCTTTATAATCAAGGGCATATCCATATCGTTGATTACAAGGTTCATGCCCGATAACCTAATTACTTCATGCAATTGATGCCTTCTTTCATTAATGTTACCATAACGAGGCATAAAAATCCTGATTTGCCCTCCATTGCTATTAACCATTCTAGGGGCTTCATAGGACATATGTGAAACTTCATTTTCGGGGAGGTATGGAACTAATTCAGAAGATACAAACAATACCTTTTTACCATTCATAAAAGCTGTTTTTTATTTTTCGCAGAAACGCAGGTGCAAAATTACAAAAAATATAGAGATTACCAGTATTTATAGTAAGTTTGCTCGCTAATTACAATTATACATGCACGCAATTAACACCAAAAAGGAGCTTACTGAAAGGTTAAGGGACATAAGGTCCACTAATAGCTTAGGACTTGTTCCTACAATGGGTGCCCTGCATAAGGGACATATGGAATTAATAAAAAAAGCGGCTTCAGAAAACAAATATATAGTTGTAAGTATTTTTGTCAACCCTACCCAGTTCAACAACATAGACGACCTAAACAAATACCCAAAAACCCTGACAAAAGATTTAGAGCTTATCAATACTCTAGACAAGGATATTTTTGTTTTTGCCCCTTCAGTGGAAGAAATTTATGATGATTCGGTAAAGGCCAAAAACTATGATTTTAGCGGTTTGGACAAAGTTATGGAAGGCAAGTTCAGAGAAGATCATTTTAACGGGGTAGGAACTATTGTAGAACAATTATTTTCTATAGTAAAACCAAATCGTGCCTATTTTGGCGAAAAAGATTTTCAACAATTGCGAATTATCGAAAAATTAGTTGAGACCCAAGGCATACCGGTTAAAATTGTACCATGCCCCATAGTACGTGAAGACCACGGATTGGCAATGAGCTCCAGAAATGAAAGGTTGAACAAAGAAACAAGACTAAAGGCAGGGTTTATCTATAAAACTTTACAAACTGCCAAAGAACAATTTGGCACGAAAAGTGCATTGGATATTAAAGAATGGGTAGAAAACCAGTTTCTAGAAAACGATGATTTTGAATTGGAATATTTTGAAATTATGGACGTTGAAACGTTAACACCCATAAAAAGTAAAACAACAAATGCAAAATATAGAGCATTTGTAGCCGTTTATGCCAACGAGGTAAGACTTATTGACAATATAGCACTCAATTGATTAATTTTGTCCCATGCAAGTACAAGTAGTAAAATCGAAGATTCATAGAGTAAAAGTAACGGGAGCAGACCTAAATTATATAGGTAGCATCACCATAGATGAAGATTTAATGGATGCCGCCAATATTGTACAGGGCGAAAAAGTGCAGATCGTGAACAATAACAATGGCGAAAGGCTAGAAACCTACGCCATACCCGGACCAAGAAAAAGTGGCGAAATTACTTTAAACGGTGCTGCGGCCAGAAAGGTGGCCGTCGGTGATGTATTAATTTTGATCACCTATGCATGGATGCCTATAGAAGACGCTAAAAAATTCAACCCTGCCTTGGTTTTCCCCAATGAGGAAAACAACTTATTAAATTAAGACCTAACCATATCTTCGAAATTATTTTCCCATAGCACTAATATTGACAATAACTTGATTAATTTCGGTGTCAAACATAGTTAGTTTATCGTGACCTATTCATTCAAAAAGACACTCAAATTAATTTTACCCATTGCCATCGGGGTCTTTTTGGTTTTTTACTGGTACCACAAAACTTCCCCTGCAGACAGAGAGGATATCATTTTCTACATAAAAGAAGCCAATCTTTTTTGGATAACGTTATCCCTATTACTAGGTATTATAGGACATGTTTCAAGAGCTATTCGTTGGAATTATTTATTGGAACCGCTCGGGTACAAGCCAAAATTAACGAACAACATATTCATGATCTTTATGGCTTATTTAGCCAATTTGGGCGTTCCCCGCACAGGCGAGATCTTAAGGGCTACCGCATTGACCACCTACGAAGGGGTTCCATTTGAAAAAGGGTTCGGAACCATTGTCACAGAAAGGGTGGTAGATGTATTTATGCTATTGGTAGTAGTCATTATAACGCTACTATTACAAACCGAAATTATCCTTTCTTTTTTTGAGCAAAGAGGATTCGACCTAAACGGAATTCTACTTCTATTGGCCGTGGGCCTCGTTGCCATACTGATCTTCTTCCTTTTTATAAAAAAATCGAGCTCGGCCATTGCCGTAAAAATCAAGCATTTTATAAAGGGCCTCATGGACGGTGTTTTTAGCATTTTTAAAATGAAAAGAAAATGGGCCTTTGTCTTCCATACCTTACTTATCTGGGTATGCTATATCGGAATGATGTGGGTCATAAAGTTTACCGTTCCCGAAACGGCGAACCTCTCTCTCAACGAAATCATGGTAGCCTTTGTATTTGGGGCCTTTGCCATGGCAACAACCAATGGCGGCGTAGGCCTGTTCCCGATTCTGGTAAGCAAGGCCTTGGTACTTTTCGGAATCAGTTCTGTTTCCGGAGATGCCTTTGGTTGGATTATGTGGATCGCACAAACCTTGATGAACGTAGTTTTTGGTGCAATATCTTTTCTCCTATTACCGTTATTGAACAGATACAAGTAGTACATCTACTATTTAAATTCAAATTTATGCGCCATTTTCTTTTTCCATTGACCCTGTTCATGGTGTTCGCTATCAAAGCACAAACTACCCAAGAAATCTTCGAATCTTTTAAATTACAGGAACGTAGAGATGTTCAGTACTACTTTCCGCCCGAACTGGACGAATCAAAAAAATATCCTTTGATCGTTGTATTGGATGCGAATTATCTTTTTGACCAAGTGGTGGCTACTTCTAT
This sequence comes from Maribacter sp. MMG018, assembly GCF_018100785.1. GTDB lineage: Bacteria > Bacteroidota > Bacteroidia > Flavobacteriales > Flavobacteriaceae > Maribacter. Next base: position 375,501 of record NZ_JAGJEC010000001.1, read on the forward strand.
ATACTACAGCCGTTTTCACGGAATGCCCGAAAGTATCATCGTAGGCGTAAACCAAAGCGAAAACAGTATAAGATATGAGGATTGCGCCTTCGACCCAAATAGTGGACTCCCCAGTGAAAAAGGTAAAAAATTCTATGAGTTTATTGGTATGGAGCTTATACCTTACCTCGACCTAAATTATAGTACGGCCCCTTTTAGAATGATATTAGGATACGATATCACTGCAAATTTTCAGAATTACTGGCTCTTCAAAGACAACTCGATCTTTGACGCCTATGTAAGTATTTCGCCGACCCTGGCCCCAGAAATGGAGAGTAGGGTTCCTATGAGGCTCAACACCTTTGACAAACAAATGTTCTATCAGTTAATTGTGGAAGGAGAGCAAACCAACGACACCAAAAAAATTGCAGCTCTTGATCAAGGCATTAAGGCACTGGACAAAGAGACACTTCATTATTTTTACGATGTGTATCAAAAAGCGGATCATATTTCTGTAGCTACTTACGGAATAGGAAAAGCATTTGACAACGTTTTCGGTATATTTAAACCTATAAGCCCCAAAGAGTACAGAACACAGATATTAACTTCCGAAGAGCCCGTTTATCAATATCTAGAGAACAAATACCAAGGAATTGTAGATCTTTTCGGATTTAGCAAACCTGTAGCACTAAATGACATTATGGCCATTTATGCAGCTTCTAGAAAAAAAGAGGATTTCGAATCATTGAAACCCCTATCCGATTTATGTAAAAAAGAATACCCCGAGACGATGCTCGGTTTCTACTTCGAAGGCGAATATTACGAGCAACTCGGAGAACCCAAAAAAGCCTTAAAAACTTTTGAAAAAGCTTTTCAGATGGAAGAGATAGATTTCTTGACAAAGGAAATGGCATTGGAAAAAATAGATGCCCTAAAAGCCGATTTCGGATTTTAAAGGACCCCAAATCCCTTGATTCCCAAAATCTTAACCTAACCTACATTATCATGATCAAAGGTATTTTTAAATATTACGTTTGCGCCGGTATCTATTTTACTTATTACGGTTTAAAAGGTGACCTGGTACTGGCCCTCAGTGCTCTTTCTTTATTCTTGGCATGGGCCTCTTTTTTTCTTGCCATTATTGAGTATAAAAAGAAAAAATCGGAATAGGTATATCGATACAATCGTTAGCTTTAATTTTTGAAACTTCTTATTACCTTTAGCACAAATCTGAAAAGCTAAAGATGGCCAAAACAAAAACCGCTTTTTTTTGTCAAAATTGCGGAACGCAATATGCTAAATGGGTCGGACAATGTACTGCCTGTAAAGAATGGAATACCGTTGTTGAAGAAGTTGTACAGAAAGAAGAAAAATCGAGCTGGAAACCTGCTTCAAAAAAAACAAAAAGGATTTCAAAACCTCTATTGGTCCATGAGATAAGTACCGAGAAAGAAATTAGGATCAACACCTTTGATTTAGAGTTCAACCGGGTCTTGGGCGGTGGTTTGGTTCCAGGGGCATTAGTTCTTTTAGGAGGCGAACCAGGTGTTGGAAAAAGTACATTACTATTACAGATTGCCCTAAAACTACCCTACAGAACCTTATATGTTTCAGGAGAAGAAAGTCAGAAACAGATTAAAATGAGGGCCGATCGCATTCACCCGAACAGCGAGACCTGTTTTATACTTACAGAGACAAAGACCCAAAACATATTTAAACAGATAGAGGCCACAGAACCGGACATTGTTGTCATAGATTCTATACAGACACTACATTCCGATTATATCGAATCGGCAGCAGGAAGCATCTCACAAATAAGAGAATGCACCGCAGAACTCATAAAATTTGCCAAAGAGACCCATACGCCCGTTATACTTATTGGCCATATTACAAAAGACGGTTCTATTGCCGGCCCTAAGATCTTAGAACATATGGTAGACACCGTTTTACAGTTCGAAGGCGACCGCAACTACGTATATAGAATATTAAGATCTTTAAAAAACAGATTTGGCTCCACTGCCGAATTGGGCATTTATGAAATGCAGGGTAGCGGACTTAGGCAAGTGAACAATCCATCGGAAGTACTTATCAGCAAAAACGATGAAGGTTTGAGCGGCACGGCAATTGCTTCTACTGTAGAAGGCATGCGCCCATTACTTATAGAAATACAGGCCCTGGTAAGTACCGCGGTTTATGGCACACCCCAAAGATCAACCACTGGTTACAACGCAAAGCGTTTGAACATGCTTTTGGCGGTTTTAGAAAAAAGGGCAGGGTTTAAATTAGGGGCCAAAGACGTATTCTTAAATATTACGGGCGGCATATCTGTCGACGACCCGGCAATCGACCTTGCCGTTATAGCCGCCATACTTTCCAGTAACGAAGATATTCCCATTGAAAAAGGAATCTGTTTTGCCGCTGAAGTTGGTTTAGCTGGAGAAATAAGACCTGTGCAACGAGTAGAACAACGTATTGTCGAAGCGGAAAAATTGGGCTATACCACAATAATCGTATCCAAAAACAACAAAATCGGACTAAAAAACACCAAAATCAATATTCAATTGGCATCAAAAATAGAAGATGTGGTCTCTAGCCTATTCGGTTAGCGCCTGTCTCTCATGATCCTGGCAAAGACCAATATGATCACTATGACCAATATGATCAATACCATTTGCCAAAAACCCACTTTAAGAAAAATCAACGGTATTATGTTCATGGTGCCGGATTTGGATGTTGGTTATGTATTTCTTCTATGCCCTTTAAAACCTCATCGGACAATGTTACATCTATACTTTCTATATTTTCCTTTAACTGCTTTATACTAGTGGCCCCAATAATATTACTGGTCAAAAAGGGCCTTGAATTTACAAATGCCAGGGCCATCTGAGCCAAAGAAAGATCATTGGCCATTGCCAACTCATAATATTTCTGCGTGGCCTCAATAGCCGTTTTGGAGCTATATCTTTTATAATTGGGAAACAAAGTAATCCTAGAACCCTCGGGAGACCTGCCTCCTAAATATTTACCGCTCAGCACCCCAAAACCCAGGGGAGAATATGCCAAAAGCCCTATCTGTTCCCTCATCGATATTTCAGAAAGTCCCACTTCGAACAACCGATTGAGCAAATTATAGGGGTTTTGAATCGTAATGGCACGTGGCAAAGTGGCATGTACCTTACTCTCTTCTAAAAATCGCATTGTGCCCCAAGGTGTTTCGTTTGAAATACCTACGTGCCTAATTTTTCCTTCCCGTATCAAATCGCGCAAGGTTTCCAATACTTGATGTATGTTGTCTTCCCAATGATCGGAAATATCGTGTGCGTACCCTCTTTTTCCAAAATAATTAGTGTTACGCTCTGGCCAATGCAACTGATAAACGTCGATATAATCTGTATTCAGCCTTTTTAAACTACCCTCTACCGCCTCGATAATGGATTCTCTACTAAAACCGGTAGTTCTAATGAATTTGGACATTTCTGCCCTTCCTACAATTTTGGAAGCCAGTACAATCTTATCCCTATTTCCATTTTTTTTGAACCAAGTACCAATAATTTTCTCTGTAAGCGAATGGCGATCCGGATGCGCAGGTATGGGATATAATTCTGCCGTATCAAAAAAATTAATCCCCTGATCAACGGCATAGTCCATTTGCTCATGCCCTTCTTCCTCTGTGTTTTGATTTCCCCAGGTCATCGTGCCAAGGCATATTTTACTTACTTCTATATCGGTGTGCGGAAGATGGGTATATTTCATTTAGCAATAGGTTTAAAAAAAGGCGAAATTACAAAAATAAAGGTGTTTCTATTTTGTCTAATCTTTAAGTTCTAGTAAAATCGGACAATGATCGCTATGCTTTGCCTCGGACAAGATTACCGAACGCTGTAAACGGTCTTCCAAAGATTCGGCCACCATACCATAATCCAATCTCCAACCCTTATTGTTATTTCTGGCATTTGCCCGATAGCTCCACCATGTATAATTATCGGGCTCTTTATTAAAATGACGAAAACTATCTATAAATCCGCTCTTTATAAAATTTCCTATCCATTCTCTTTCTACCGGCAAAAAACCTGATACGTTCTTTAAACCCACCGGATTATGAATATCTATCGCTTGGTGACAAACATTATAATCTCCCAAAACAATAAGGTTGGGGTTCGTTTTTCTAAGTTCATCGGTATATTTTTGAAAGTCAGACATATAGGTTAGTTTATGCTCTAACCTCGCCAAATTAGTGCCGGAAGGCAGATACATACTCATAATCGAAACATCGCCAAAATCAGCCCTAATGTTCCTTCCTTCAAAATCCATATATTCAAAACCTGTTCCATAAATAATATTATCAGGCTTTCTCTTGGCCAATATTGCCACTCCACTATAACCTTTTTTCTGGGCACTGTACCAGTAATTATAAGGATACCCAGCCTCCTCAAAAAGTGAAAGCTCTAATTGACTCTCATTGGCTTTTATTTCCTGAAGGCATACCACATCAGGGTCAACCGCCTTCAACCATTCCAACAAACCTTTTTTTATAGCGGCTCTAACACCGTTAACATTATAGGATACTATCTTCATTGGGGCTATGTTTGACCCAAAAATAGAAAAGGACTTTCTAAAACTAGGCCAAGTTGACTATTAATATCCTAATTTTGTGCACTTGGAACAACCTTTGTATTGGTTTATCAATCATCAATAACACAAAATGAAGAACCTTTTTACCTTACTATTTATTATCGCCACATCTTTTAAATTAATCGGGCAGGCCTATCCAAGATTGGAAAACAATCATGAAATAAAATTCAATATTGGGCAGTTTCTGATTACCTCTTCCGTAGAAGCGTCCTATGAATATTATATCAACGAAGATACCAGTATTGGAGGAACCATTTATGCGGACAATGACGCTACGGACTATAACGGCAATTTTGGAATTGGGCCAAACATCCGGGCATATTTTGGATACGCCCCGCGAAGTGGTTTTTTTGCGGAAGCATTTGGCCTTTACTATACTGGGGAAGACGAATTTGACTCTGATGACCTAAGAACCAGAAACAATGATTACAATACTATTGCACTTGGTTTGGGCGCAGGTGGTAAATGGGCAACAAGAAGCGAGCGTTTTACCTTAGAACTACACGGTGGCCTTGGTAGAAATGTGAATCCGAAAGATTTTCAAGACACGTTTATGTATAGGGCAGGACTCTCCATTGGGTTTAGATTTTAAACCTTAAATTTGGTATACCAACCCTCTTCAATGAAATATATCCGGATATTATTTTTCGTCACCTGCCTACATTCTTTCTCTCAAAATACAACCGAGAAAGACAGTATAACACAACTGGAAGAGGTTATTTTAATTGATGCTCTTAAAAGCAAAACGGCGACCGGAATTACCCCTTCAGACGTTATTTCTGCAAAGACATTTCAAAATTACAGCCCTGTGGACATGGTCTCTTCCATTAACCAGATTCCTGGGGTATATATTCTATCGGGCGCCTTAAATACAAACAGAATTACCATACGGGGCATTGGGGCCAGAACACTTTACGGCACCGATAAATTACGAATGTATTACAATAATATTCCCGTAACCAATGGTACCGGATCATCTACCATAGAGTCATTCGATTTGGAGAACCTTGCCCAAATAGAGGTAATAAAAGGCCCCAAAGGCACCTCGTACGGGGCAAATTTGGGCGGGGCGATTATTTTATCGGCCAAAGAGGCTATAGGAAAATCCACTAACTTCTCTAATAACCTTACCATAGGCTCTTACAATTTGATCAAGAATAATTTTTCTTTTAATCATAATGATGGAAAGCTTAAAATGAACCTTCAATATGGCCATACAGAGACCGATGGTTACCGTGAGAACAATAATTTCGAAAGAGATGGTTTTTTATTGAACACCTCTTACCGAATAGATAGAAAAAACAAAATAGCCCTTTTATTAAACCATATAGACTACACGGCACAAATACCAAGCTCTTTGGGAATATCGGACTTTACAGAAAACCCTGAACAAGCCGCCTTTACTTGGGGAGCGTCTCGTGGCTTTGAAACAAACAACCAAACCCTTTTGGGTGTTTCGTTAGAACACCGATTCAATGCAAACCTTAAAAACGCTACTAGTATTTTTTACAATTACTTGGATAAGTATGAAGCCCGTCCTTTTGGTATTTTAGAGGAAATCACCAAGGGTTATGGCTTTAGAACCAATTTTGAGGGCGCGCTACATATTGCAAACAAAGATGCTGCATACACCTTTGGCGTAGAATTATATAAAGACGAATACGATTGGGATGAATTTGAAAACCTATACGAAGAAAATAATGGCAACGGTAGTTTAAAGGGAGGTCAATTTGCTAAAAACAAAGAGTTCCGTAGCCAATGGAACGTATTTACCACTTTTCTCTATCCGGTTACGACAGATTTTTCTGCACAACTCGGTCTCAATATCAATAAAACCAGGTTTGACCTACAGGACCGGTTTAACCAAGGTGAGCTGAACAAAAGCGGTAGTAGGGATTTTAACGCCATACTTTTGCCCAGTTTAGAATTAAACTATAGAGTTAGTGGCGATCAAGAAATTTTTGCCAACATCAGTAGAGGGTTTACCAACCCTAGCCTTGAGAGAACCTTGACCCCAGAAGGCATCATCAACCCCGATATCAAACAAGAAACAGGAACTAATTACGAAATTGGCACCCAACTATTTTTAATGGACGATAATTTAAAAGTAGACATCACTGCTTACCAGATGGACATTAAAAACCTTTTGATCAGGGAACAGGTGGGAGATGACCAATTTATTGAAAAGAATGCAGGAAAATCAAAACATCAAGGTTTAGAAATTGCAATGGACTACAAGATCTTACCTACTTCATCCAATTTTCAAATAAACCCGTTCATAAACTACAATCTTAACCACCATAAATTTGTTGATTTTGTGGACAACGGTAACGACTATTCAGGAAATGAACTGACCGGTGTACCAAAACATAAAATTACGGCAGGGCTACAAAATCGCCTTTTCTCGAACTATTATATAAATGTGGTGTACCAATACCTAGAACAAATTCCCTTAACAGATTCAAATGACCTTTACAGCGATTCCTTTAATCTGGTCAACTTAAGGGCAGGCTACCGCAAAAAATTATCCGATAAATTTACACTTGGTTTTGATTTTGGCGTAAACAATCTATTCGATATACTATATGCACGATCTGTTCTTATAAATGCCACAGGTTTTGGAGGCTCGGAACCACGTTATTATTATCCCGGAAACGGTATAAATTACTTTGGAAGCTTTAATATCGCCTATGCACTCTAGACTGTTGAGCTTAAATCTTCTTTAACCAATTTCTCATATCAACGGCATCAGAAATAATACCTCTTAAATCAGATATGGAAACACGTTCCTGTTCCATAGAATCTCTGTGACGAATGGTAACCGTTTGGTCTTCTTTTGTCTGATGATCTACCGTTATACAAAATGGCGTTCCGTTCGCATCTTGCCTACGGTACCTTCTTCCCACGGCATCTTTCTCATCATATGTAACGTTGAAATCCCATTTTAAATCCTCTATAATCTCTTTGGCTATCTCTGGCAAACCATCTTTTTTGACCAAAGGCAAAATAGCTGCTTTTGTCGGGGATAGTACAGCAGGTAATTTTAAAACCGTTCTTATAGTCCCATTTTCCAATTCTTCCTCTTTTAAAGAATTAGAAAAAACGGCCAAGAACATACGATCAAGACCTATGGAAGTTTCCAACACATATGGTACATAGTTTCTATTGGTCTCGTGATCGAAATATTGTAATTTCTTTCCTGAAAATTTTTCGTGGCTGCTTAAATCAAAGTCGGTTCTAGAGTGTATCCCTTCCAATTCTTTAAAGCCAAATGGAAAACGGAATTCTATATCTGCCGCAGCATCCGCATAATGAGCCAGCTTCTCGTGATCATGAAATCTATAATTGTCCTCTCCCATACCTAAAGAAAGGTGCCATCGCATTCTATTTTCTTTCCAATGCTCATACCACTCTTTCTGTGTACCTGGCTGAATAAAAAACTGCATTTCCATTTGTTCGAACTCCCGCATTCTAAAAATGAACTGTCTTGCCACAATTTCGTTTCTAAAAGCCTTTCCTGTTTGAGCTATACCAAACGGAATTTTCATTCTCCCGGATTTTTGTACGTTCAAGAAGTTTACGAATATCCCTTGTGCCGTCTCTGGTCGTAAGTATAGGTCCATCGCATTTTCGGCACTAGCCCCTAACTTGGTCCCGAACATTAAATTAAATTGCTTAACGTCTGTCCAGTTTTTTGAACCCGACATGGGGCATGCAATATCCAATTCTTCTATCAATGCCTTAACATCCGCTAAATCCTCTTTCTCTAAGGATCTTGCCATACGGCTTAATATAGACTTACCTTGTTCTTGATAATCCACAACCCTTTGATTGGTCTCCAAAAACTTTTGTTTATTGAAAGAATCGCCAAAACGTTTTTCGGCCTTTTTAACCTCTTTTTCGATTTTAGCATCGATCTTAGCAACGTAGTCCTCTATTAAAACATCTGCCCTATATCTCTTTTTAGAATCTTTATTGTCTATCAAGGGATCGTTGAAAGCATCTATATGCCCTGAGGCCTTCCAAGTAGTTGGATGCATAAAAATTGCGGCATCGATACCGACAATGTTATCGTTGAGCTGCACCATGGCCTTCCACCAATAGTCACGAATATTTTTCTTAAGCTCTACCCCGTTCTGACCATAGTCATAAACGGCACTTAAACCATCATAAATTTCACTTGATTGAAATACATATCCGTATTCCTTTGCGTGGGATATAACCTTCTTAAAATTGTCTTCTTGATTCGCCATGGGGCAAAAATAGAATTTTACCCTAAAAGATCAGTAATTATTTTAATTGAAATTCTGAAGATGTGATAAGGCGTTCGTCTTCAAAAACATTTAAGGTATACGTACCTTCTTTCAGCGAACCTTCTGGCACAGTAACCACCTCACAAACCGATGTCTCTACTCCTGTATACTCAAACTCAACCCTTTTACTATAGACATTACCGTTTACCGTAATGGTATTGGCATTGTCCTCTACAATTTGCTTGTCGGGATCCAAAAATTGAAGGTAGATAACCTTTTGGGATTCTGTAACATCCGGGTCTGCCAAAACGGTAACACAACCTCGTAGTTTTTCTATGGTCGAAGCTTTATTTGTGCTAACAGGGCGGGTACCCCTTAACCTAAAACCTCTACCTTCCGAAAAATCCAGTTTTAAATAATTCTTGGTTTTAAGACGTTGGTTCAGCTCAAGAATCTTCTTTCGCTGTAAGGCTTCTGCTTCAGCCAACGAATTTCTATTGGCCCTAAGTTCTTCTATCTGTTTACGTGCCTCGTCATATTTATCGGTAAGCAACATGTTGTTATAACGAAGAAAATTGTTCTTTAACTTAAGACTATCGTTTTTGGCCTCCAACCTTCTTAACTCGGTCTTAAACTCCCTTAACCTAGCCACAGTGAAATTTAACCTCCCCACCGAATCTTTTAATTGTTGTACTTCGAACTTTGCGTCTTGAAGTTCAATATCGTTCATTTCGTTCAATGCAGACAAGCGATCCAATTCTGCTTTCATGATGGTAAGGTCCTTTACTAAAACCTCTTTTTGCTGTTCCAAAAAGTTAATCTCGGTCTTAGACTGGGCATAACTATAATAAAAGGCAATAAGAAGCCCTATTATAACAGCGGCCAAAGCAGCAAGTATAATTTTATAATTGAATTTAGTATCTTGACTCTCCATCCAAAGAATTGGCCATTTAGTAGGTTAATATAATAAGTACAACATTGTTACTCACTAAGCTTTCAAATATAGCAAACGATATAAACACCCTCCTATTGCCCAGGGCATGTTTTGGATGTAATGCTAAAATTAATAGAGGAGAGAAGCTTTTATGTACCGTTTGTCGACATCAATTGCCACTCACCGAATATAACTTTAACGTAGAAAACAGTGTTGACCGTATCTTTTATGGCAGAATTAACATAAAAAAAGCAAGTTCGTTCCTATATTTTGCTGAACAAGGAATCGTAAAAAACCTAATTCACAATCTTAAATACAAGAATCAAGAGCAAATTGGAGCTTTTTTGGGAGATTGGTACGGCCAACAGATAAAAGAGAACAACCACCTACCTCCCATAGACTATATTATTCCTGTGCCATTACACAAAAAGAAACTAAAGAAAAGAGGGTACAACCAAAACACACTCTTTGCAAAAAAATTGGCCCATCATTTAAAAAGCGAGTATTTAGAAGATATTCTTGTTAAAACGGCAAATACCAGAACCCAAACTAAAAAGACAAGACTTGGCCGGTGGTACGACAACAGGTCTTTATATGAGGTCAACAATGGAGAAACACTCAGAAACAAAACTATTTTGTTGGTAGACGATGTTATTACAACAGGGGCTACCATAGAAATCTGCGCTCAAGCATTAAAAAATATCAAGGGTACGGAGATATATGTTGTAAGCATGGCCGTAGTTGCCAAAATTCTATAAAATATGTCGTTTCTTTGTGATAGATTTTTAAACCATGTTGCGTAGATTTCTAGCTTATATTTTTGTTGTTGTAATTATTTTCTCATTTTTTCAATGTGCCAGAAAAGGGAGTCCTACTGGCGGCCCTAAAGATGTTACACCTCCTGTATTGACAAAGGCGGAACCAGAGAACATGTCCATCAATTTCAAAGAAAAAAAAATTAGACTGTATTTTGATGAGCTAGTGAAATTAAAAGATGTTCAAGAGCAACTCATCGTATCTCCCCCTTTAAAATACCAACCCACACTAGCACCACAGGGAAGTGCAAGCAAGTATATAGAAATTACCCTAAAAGACACCCTGTTGGAAAACACCACTTACACCTTAAATTTTGGTCAAAGTATAGTGGATAACAACGAAGGAAACCCCAACAGCTTTTTCACCTATGTATTTTCTACTGGTAGTTATATAGATTCTCTTGAATTAAAAGGAGTGGTTAAAGATGCCTTTAATAAAAAAGCGGACGATTTTATCAGTGTTATGCTATACAGCATAGATTCTACCTATACCGATTCTACAGTTTACACAAGGCCTCCCAATTATATCACCAACACCTTGGACAGTACTATTATCTTTAATTTAAAGAATTTAAAAGAAGGTAAATATGCCTTATTTGGCCTAAAAGATGCTTCTAAAAACAATGTTTTCGATCAAAAGACCGATAAAATAGCTTTTATAAGAGATACCGTTAACCTTCCTACAGACTCCATATATCTTCTTACCCTGTTTAAAGAAGTACCTGATTATGGTGTTACCGTACCCTCTTTGGTCTCCAAAAACAAAATCAGTTTTGGGTATTATGGAAAAGGAGAGGACATCAAGATAACCCCTATTTCTAAAATTCCGGATACGGTAAAAACAACCATTCTTAAAGAGCGAGACAAAGACACGTTAAATTTTTGGTTCACACCTTATGAAATGGACTCTTTGGTTTTTACGGTTACCAATGAAAATTTAAAGGTCATAGACACTTTTACCATAAAAAATAGAAAAGCGGGCATAGATTCGCTTAAACTTAGTCCTACCCAAAAAAGCACCTTACACTTTGAGGACAAGGTGTCCATTTTAGCAAACACCCCGTTGGTTTCCATTGATAGTTCTAAGATAGGCATCATGGACAAAGACTCGCTTATGCTCGATTACAGTGTTTCTTTGGATTCTACAAAAAATCAATTGGATTTCGATTTCAAGATAGAGCCCAACCAAGTATACCAAATGCAACTTTTACCGGGTGCGGTACTCGATTTTTTCGATACCACCAACGACACCATCAATTATTCATTGGCAACCAAGAGTTACGCCGATTATGGTGATTTGACGGTAAATTTAAGCGGAAACAATATAGAATATCCTCTTATTGTTCAATTGACAAATGACAAAGAAGAGCTTCAAAGAGAAATATTCGCCGATGAGCCCCAATTATTTGAGTTTAATAATTTGCCTCCGGGAAATTATATGATCAGGGTCATTTTTGACCAAAATAAAAATCTAAAATGGGATACCGGTAATTATCTAAAAAAGATACAGCCAGAAAAAGTATCGTATTATCCGAACATTATAGAAATGAGGGCTAACTGGATAGAAAACGTGACTTTTAATATTTTAGATTAAAATCGTCCCTATCTTCTAAAAATCTTAATTTAGACCGAACTTCATCGACATACGCTTTGCTGATCGTAGTTTCAATGATTTCCTCTTTATCTGAAAAGGCCTGTTTTTCTCCCAAGGGATCATAAACCGCCGAGTGACCGTCATATTCAAGTCCTTTTTCGTCTTTTCCTATCCTATTTACCCCAACACAATAAGCCATGTTTTCAATAGCCCTTGCTTTTAGCAAGGCATCCCATGCCGTAATTCTTGGTTTGGGCCAATTGGCCACATAAACAAGAATATCGTAATCATCGGTGTTTCTGCTCCAAACAGGAAAACGCAGATCATAACAGATCAACGGATTTATCTTAAACCCTTTATATTCGATAATTTCTATACTTTTTCCTGACGTATATTTTTTATGTTCCCCTGCCAACGTAAATGTGTGTCTTTTGTTATAACTGGACACTTCGCCGTTGGGTTTCACAAAAAGTAACCTATTGTAATATTTGTCATTTTCGTAAAAAACAACACTTCCGACCAAAGCCATATTCCTGTTAATGGCTTCGTTCACCATCCAATCCACCGTCTTTTCGGATTCGCCCTTCCCTAAATTTTCTGGCGACATTGTAAAACCAGAGGTAAACATTTCGGGCAATATAGCCAAATCGGTATCATTGGACACCAAGTTCAACTTCTTTGAAAACTGCCTCCTGTTTGTTTCAGGATCTTCCCAAACCAGCGATGACTGTAATAACGCTATATTAAGTTTATCATTCATTTTCAAGAATAAATTGTTCTATTGGTTCCCTCTCTCTAGTCATTCATAAACAATTCGACCAATTCGGGATCTTCTTTTAGTCTTGCATGATCAAGGGCCGTACTGCCCCTGGCATCTTTAATGGATTTATCAGCACCATTATTTAAAAGTAAACGGGCAATGTCGTTCTTACCGAACATGGCAGCGTATATAAGTGCCGTAGCACCCATGGTATTTCTCTCGTTAAGATCGGCCCCTTTTTTAATCAACATTTCCGCCAATTCTGTATACCCTTTAAAGCAACCCCCCATTAAAGGTGTATTACCAGAACCATCTTTCTGGTTTATATCTGCCCCTTGGTTTAACAAAAAAGTTGTTATTTCTACTTGGTTATAATAAGTGGCCAAAATAAGAGGAGAAGACCCTCTACTATCTTTTACATTGATCCAATTGGGTTTTTTGCCCAATAGCGTCTCAACTTGTTCTAGATTACCGTTTCTTATGTATTGGAATAAGCTATCCATAATTTGTCAAATTAACGAAAATATACTCTTTCACTCATTAATTTTCAAAATTATACAATGATTCTTTGGCAACAGGACTTTTCTTCCCATAAAGTACTATCTTTATTACAAACACTATACCATTTGAAAACCATGTATTTAGAATCTTTAATACAAGATTCGACCCACGCTATAGCCATTTTAGACCTAGACCTGAAAGTCATAGGCAGCTCTAAAAAATTACGATCAAACTACACTATACCTAAGAAAGAAATACTAGGTGAGAAATTTTCGGATGTTCTAAGCGATATTCCCTCACAACTAAAACAAGACCTTCTTCTCTGTATAAAAAAACAGGGAATCGATAATCCAGGGGTTAAATATTTTCTTAAAAACAACCAGCCAAAATGGTTAAAATGGAGCCTCGCCCCTTGCAGAAACGACGATGGTATCATTATTGGGGTTTTGGTTCATATAGAAGATATTACAGATCAAAAAAGAGAGCAAGAGCTTTTGCTAAAAGCAGAAGAAGTATCTAAAACAGGAAGTTGGGAGCTAGACCTGTTGACCAATGAAATCTATTGGAGTCCCATGACAAAAAAAATACACGGTGTCTCCATGGATTATTCGCCCGTACTTGAAAAAGCAATAAATTTTTATAAAGAAGGTGAATGTAGAGATAAGGTAACCAATGCCATCAACCATACCATGGCCACTGGCAATCCTTGGGACCTAGAACTAATAATTATAACAAATGATGACCAAGAACTTTGGGTAAGGGCCATGGGGCAAGCAGAAATGATCGATGGATCATGCAAGCGCCTATTTGGTACTTTTCAAGATATTAACAGTAAAAAGAAAGCCGAATTAAAATATAGGGAAACTTCCGAACGTCTTAAGATCGCTACAAAAATTGCAAAAATCGGTGTCTTCCAATACAACATTCTAGAAGAAACCCTTATTTGGGACAAAAGCATGTATGATCTACACGAGATGCAAGAGGGCGATTTTGAGGTCAATTACGACCTATGGGCCTCTATGGTGCACCCAGAAGACAAAGGTTACATGGACCAAGAAGTAAATCTCGCTCTTATGGGTCAAAAAGAACTAGATGTTGAGTTTAGAATAATATGTCCCAACGGAGTTAACAAACATATAAAAGGCTATGCCCTAAGTAAAAAAAACGAAAAGGGAGAAACAGTACAACTAGTAGGCACGAACTGGGATATTACAGAGTTAAAGACAACAAAGATAAACCTGAACCAAAGCGAGGTATCGTTAAAAGCCTCGTTCGACAATTCTATTACGGGAATGGCGATAGTAGGTTCTGACCTACGTTGGAAAAAGGTAAATAAAAGTCTTTGTGATTTATTGGGATATACGGAAAAAGAGTTGTTACAACTGTCCATTAAAGATATTACCCACCCCGACGATATAGATAGCTTAGAATTGTTAAACAAGGCTTCTAAAAGTAAAAAGGCCAGTATTCAAACAGAAAAAAAATACATTCATAAACAGGGAAAAACGATACACGCCATATTGACCATCACCATCGTTAAAGACATAAATGGTCTTGTTTCCCATTTCATGGCACAAATACTTGATATTACCCCAAGAATAGAAACCGAGCATAAATTAAAAGAAGCTTCTCACCGTTTAAATGTTGCGACCAGGGTTGCCAATGTAGGTGTATGGGACCTAAAAGTACCAGAGAACATTGTATTGGTCAATGACAACATGTACACCATGCACAACATACCAAAAGAATCATCTAACTTATTGGAAGATTGGTTGTTAAGAATGCACCAAGACGACCGAGAGGAATTAGCCGAAAAATTAGATGCCATCGTTAAAAACGGAGATTCTTTTTCTACACAATTTAGAGGATACAAACCCAATGGGGACATTATTCACTTGCTCTCCTTTGCAGAAGCCCAAAAAGACCAGAACGGGCGGGTAACCAACATAATCGGGGCAAACTTTGACATTACAGAATTAAGGCATGCTAAGCTTAAACTGGAAATAAGCAAGGAATCGTTCTCTGAAACCTTTGAAAATTCAGCGATTGGCATGGCCTTGGTAGGCTTAGATTACCGCTGGAAAAAGGTTAATAAAAGTTTATGTAACAGTTTAGGGTATACAGAGGCCGAGTTATTAAAAATACCCATTAAAGATATTACACACCCAGACGACACCGAGAGCCTTTCTCTATTGGAAAAGGCTAGGGAAAACAATCAGGACAGTTATCAAATAGAAAAAAGATACATTCATAAAAGTGGCAAAATAGTATATGCTTTGATCGCCGTAACCATGGTCAGGGATATTGACGGGAATATTTC
This sequence comes from Maribacter sp. MMG018, assembly GCF_018100785.1. Lineage (GTDB taxonomy): Bacteria > Bacteroidota > Bacteroidia > Flavobacteriales > Flavobacteriaceae > Maribacter. The sequence continues at coordinate 391,289 of NZ_JAGJEC010000001.1, forward strand.
ACATGCCATTACACAAATTTTGGACCTTACAGATCGCATAGAAGCTTCAAAAAAACTCAACACCTTGGTAGAGGTAACAAAAAAACAAAATGACAGTCTATTGAACTTCGCCCATATCGTATCGCACAACCTACGATCGCATTCTACCAACATGGCCATGCTGACCAACTTTTTAGCCACAGAAAAAGACGAAGAAGAACGAACCAACTTGGTAAAGATGCTAAGCAATGCATCAAACGGCCTTACCGATACCATACACCATCTTAATGAAGTTGTACAGGTAAAGACAGGGATACTTGATGAAATGCAAAGTGTCAGTATTCACAAAACTATCAAGAACACCCAAAAAAACATAAAAGGATTAATACGGGAAAAAGAGGCCATTTCTATAATAGATGTGCCCAAATCGCATTTTGTAACAGGAATACCTGCGTATATTGAAAGTATTTTCCTTAATTTGTATACGAATTCATTGAAATATTCTTCTCCGGAACGAAAACCCATCATTGAAATCTCTTCTAAGATAAAGAACGACACCGTTACAATATCTTTTAAGGATAACGGTCAGGGAATAGATTTGGAAAGACATGGTGATAAAATTTTTGGTATGTACAAAACCTTTCACAAACATAAGGATGCGAAAGGAATAGGATTGTTCATTACCAAAAACCAAATAGAGACGATGGGTGGAAGTATTTCTATAAAAAGTAAGATAAACAAAGGTGCCACCTTTTTTATAACCTTAAAAAAAGCTTAAAAATGGTCGAAAGAAAGATAGATAGTTGTTGTATTATAGACGATGATCCAATTTTTATATATGGCACAAAGCGTATAATGAAAGATGTTGATTTTTGTGACTCCATTATTGTTTACAACAATGGACAAGAAGCATACGATGGACTTCTAGAAATTTCGCAGCAAGGAAAAAAGGTGCCCCCAATTATATTTCTTGATTTGAATATGCCTATTATGAACGGATGGGAATTTTTAGAAATGTTCACCAAGATCCCTACGAACAACAGTGAAAATACAATTATCTATATTATTAGTTCGTCTGTGGACCCTAGAGATCTGGAACGGGTAAAAAATTATGAATCGGTCCATAACTATATATTAAAACCTATTACACCCAATGATCTAGAAAATGTGTTAAACGACATTGGCAATTAGTTATATACCAGTATGTTCAACAAATTCATCTATATCTATGCGTAAAAACGCCAAACAAAATGCTTTTATAAGATTTGATCTTTCTATATTTTTAATCCCCCGAACCTATTCCATTACTTCCCGACAAACAAAAAACAGTTAGTGTATTTTTATTTTTTTTCGCGATAATCAATCCTAATTGATGTTAATTGCGTATCTAAATATATAATCTGAATAATATTTTTCATGAATAAATTTGAGAGTTGCTGTATAATTGATGACGATGAGTTTTTTGCCTTTCACGCCAAGAAACTCATGAAAGAAACCAATTTTTGTGAAAATGTTCTATGGTATTCAGATGGGCAAGAAGCGATCGACAGTATTGTTGGCCTATTGATAGAAAACATAAAAATCCCTGAAATAATTCTTTTGGATCTAAATATGCCTGAAAAAGATGGTTGGGATTTTTTGGAGGAATTTGATAAAATTCCGAAAGATCAAAGATCTGATGTAAAAATATTTATCGTAAGTTCTTTTATAAGTCCCGAAAACATGACAAAGGCAAAATCTTTTAAAATGGTAGAACAATATTTGGTGAAACCATTGACCAAAGAATCGTTGGACCAAATTAAAGAAACAGTAAAAAATTATTGACCTTTACCGAACACCAGGTGTGTAGTCTGTCGGAGCCACTTGCGGAGCATTAATAGTACTGCCTGACCCCGTATCGTTATAAATGATCCATTCCGAAAAATCATATATGGCATTGGCGACGATAATCTCTGTTTTTCTCATTGCCCTACCGTCCTCAAATTCATGATCGGTACCCGAGCCCTTTTCCCCTATAACACCAAATGTGTCTATTACAGTACCAAAAGGATCTATCAGTTGTAAGTTGTCATCCCCGTTAGAGTCTGCAGGAGAGTTTGTACCCACTGTTATATCGGGCGTAAAACCATACACTAGCTTAAACTCTTCTTCGTTCGGAGAAATGACCAAGGTACTCTCGGCCCTGATAGTAGTACCCGTTAAGTCTATAGTGGAGCTTATTTCTAGACTAGCATTGGTATACCTTACCAATGTCCACCCCTTTAGGGAAAGCGGTTCTTTAGCAGCATTATAAAGCTCTACAAACCTTGCCCCAGTATTGTTCTCTGGATCGGCAAGTTCGGTTATGAATATAGCTTGTGACGTAAACTCATCTACAAAATCTTCGCATCGCTCGTTTTTAAACTGTATATCATTCAAATTACGTATTATCAGCTTATATCCTCCATCTTTGACCAAAATACCTGTAATACTTCCCCTCCCCTCGGGTAACAATTCTGACCAAAAATCCGCATAGCCACTATTCACCAATAAAAGTTCATTATCGTTACAATCCAACAAAGCCCGCTCCGTTTCCTCTTCTTTTTCGGCAAAAGACTGGCCTAAATTATCCAATGAAAATTCAACATCTTCAATTTTTACCAAGGTGTTTACCATTTCATCCTTAAGTTCAGTGATCGTTGTTATTGTTGGTGTTATCTTTTCATCGTTATCACATGAAACAAAAATATGCTCAAAAACAGTTTTCGACGGAATTCTTCCTACCGATAAATTTCCAAAAGAATTGAACACCCCTCCTAGTTTATATACGTCTTTTGTTTTTCCAACATATAAGCCTTTGAGGCTAATAAGCACTTTATCCCCAGCACTATAGAATAAATGAGAATCCCTCAAATCTATTTCGATTCTAAATCCGTCAGTAGGGTTTTCTAATGCATTTTGAAAGAAAAGCACCCCGAAAAAATTACCTTCTTCATCAGATGAACCAATATAGCCCTCTATAATTAAATCTTCCTGTATCTGAATAGTTCCGTTATCGTACAAACTCTTTATTTCTTCAAAAGTGGCATTTGCCTTTATTTCTTCTTCACATGCCATTTCGGGTATTTCAAAATTTTTATCCTTCACACAACCTTGCAACCACATTATGGCAATAAGAATCATTCTTAAAATAAACGGACTTGTTTTTACATGTGATGAAATCATTATCAAAATACTTTAAAAGCTAATGGCCACGTTCAAAAAATAAGTTCTGCCATAGCCATACCAATATTTTGGTGCAAATGATGGTGAACCGCTTAAATTATCCTGTTTTAATTGCCCATAATTTCCATTCCTACTTTGTTCGTAACCTCCTGTCCTAAAACGGGTGTCAAAAAGATTGTTTACACTGACAAAAACACCTATATATTTGCCCTTTTTTAACCAAGATTTACCTCCAATGGCATTAAGAAGGTAAAAATTGTCCAATCTTTCCTGCTTTAATATGTCGGCCACATTCTCAGGTGTGGCATCTAAAAATCTCTCACCGGTCTCAGGGTCCAACAAAAAACTACTTGTTCTGGTTATAGTAGATATGTTGGCATAGTTGTTCGCTAAATAATTGGCGGTCATACCTACCCACCAATATTTTGGGGCTCGGTATTCTATACCAAAAGCCATTGCCTTTTGTGGCCCTTGGGCAAGTTTGTAATCTTTGATCATGGCCGGACCCAATGCTTTAGCCCCGCTAACATCTATCAAATCCTCCTCTGCAGATGCGGTATCAAAATTTATGGTCACCAAAGGGTTACTGGCATATAGATGTTTTCCAATAGATGTAACGGCAGAAAGCTTGACGGATGCCGATAACTGATATTCTAACCCCAACTCTATACCCATGTGCAACTTATCTAAATCGGTCAACACTTCTTGTACAAAATCTGACCCTACACCCGCATCAACAAAGAAAAAATTAACATCTGTGGTGTTTTGAAATCTCGTATAAAAACCTGTTAAACGGCCGGTAAGTTTTGGCATTCTCAGAAAATAGTTTAAATCGACCGTGGAAATGGTCTCACTTTGTAAATCTGGCACAACGGTGTTGGACTCCCTTGGATTAACAAAGATATTTTGCAATACCGGAGGCCTTTTAATATAGCCCGTATGCGCCGTGACCCAATGCCTGCCCGTTACCTTGTATGTGAGCCCCGTCTTAAGACCGAAATCAGCAAACCTTATCTTATCTCCATTCCCATAAGAAATATCTGGAAAACGTTCATTCTTGAACAGACCGTTTCTCTGAAAAGAATTTGAACTATACTGCCCGGCTATAAAACCTTTCCATTTGTTCAGGTTTAAATTAAGTTGGGCAAACACCTTGTATTGTAGGGCACTAAACTCATAATTATAATTAAATATATCTCCTTGAGCCTTATTTATAGTACCGTTTAAATCATTTTCGGTATTTGAAAATGTATCCAAGTCTTCATGAAAATCAGCCCCTAACAGATCATCTATTTCCGCATAATTCTTAGATTTCAAATACCTGCCCATCAGCCCCAAGTCTATTTTTAAAATTTCAGAAAACTTCCAATTAGCCGTAATATTTCCAGTTATCTGGGTATCGGAAATAACATCATCATATAACAAATAGGCTGCCTTGCCATTTTGTGCGATGGCAGTATTAGCGGTGTATATTTTTTGCCAATCTAGTTGCGGATCGTTCAAAAAACTTGTCTTGGCTACATCGGCACTAACAAAATTCGCCCCTATGGGACTATTGATATGAAAACTTGGCAAGTACCTGTAATAGGTAGGATCCGGATTAGGGGCATTATAATATCCCAATCTACTTTTTGAGTATTTTCCCGTTTGGTAAACAACACCAACACCCATATTAAACCTTTCATTTTCATGAAGATAGTTCAACATTAACATCGGCTCGGCAATGGCACGCTCTCGCGAGTTTCTGATCTTACCTTCCTGTTTTCCCCAATAAGGGTTATATCTGTTCCCTATTAGGTTAAATACCTCTTGTGTAAGCGCTGAAGACCTTCCCCTTCTGTTAGATGCCAATATACCGGTCAAGAGAAAACTGTTTGTTTTGTCTATTTTATATTCTAAGGCCCCATAGAACGAATAGGCATCGTACAGGGTGCCATCGATATATCCTTCTTTTGCCCATCGCCTTGAGGTCGAGAACATATAGACCAGACCATTTTTTTGCACCCCTGAGTTATAGGTCCCCATTATTCTTCCCGTATAGGTTCTATTAGAAGCGGATGACGAAACCCGAAACCCCGGACGCAAACCAGAGGGCCTTAAATCAATATTGGTATTGCCCAGTATACCTCCGAATGTATAGTTGGATGAAGATAGCCCATTTGTAAATTGTTGATTTCTTACTACATCGTTTAAGCCGCCCCAATTGTTCCATTGTGGGCGGCCATCCAATATTTTGTTCATTAAAATTCCATTGATCAGTACCTCTCCGTTCTGGGCATCGTAGCCCCGTACCCTAAAAAATGCCTGGCCAAAATCAAAAGCGGCCCTATTTAGAAAAATATCCCTTGTGGATTGTAACAGACCTAAAGAATTGGCATTGGCCCCATCGTCTAAAAGTTCAGCCTCTGTTAACGTAATAAGATTGTCTTGTTTCTCTATAGAGATATCGGGTTGTAAATAAATTTCACCCAATTGCAGTGACATATCCGCTACAATTATAGGAATACGTTTAATGGTATAATCTTGAAATGAAACCCTTAAAATAAATTCATTTTTTAAGTTTACATTCAATATAAAATAGCCCGAATCATCAGTTTTAGTTTCAAGGTTTTCTCCCTCGATAGCAATGCTGGCCCCAGAAATAGGTGTTCTATCTATGGTATTTATAACAACTCCCGAAACGGAAACAATATCTTGGCCAAAAACTACTTTAAAACATAGAAAAACGAGTATAAATAGAATTTTTCTATGCATACTTATGGTTAGTGTTCTCTATTAATGGTGATGTAATATATTAAAAAACAATTACTTACGGTTATTTATAACTTAAAATATCATATATTTCCATCATGCTCAAAACCATAGTACCCTTCATAATTTTTCTAAGCCCCTTAATAATACAGGCACAAGAGAAAAATCAATATCAGGTACGTACGATAGCCTTTTATAATTTAGAGAACCTATTCGATACCAAAAACGACACTTTAATTTTTGATGACGACAGAACACCTGAGGGCAAGGATGCGTGGACACAAGAGCGGTATTTAAAAAAAATAGAAAATCTTTCGAAGGTCATAATACGTATAGGTGAGGCAAACACTAATGCCCCACCCGATATAATAGGTGTTTGTGAGGTCGAAAATAAAGATGTACTTATAGATCTAATAAACCACCCTAATTTAAAAGAGCGGAATTACGGCATTGTACATTTTGATTCTCCCGATGAAAGAGGAATAGATGTTGCACTATTATACTCCCCATCTGCCTTTATACCAACCTCTTTTGCCAGTCATAGACTCTTATTGTTCAAGGATGATGGTGAACGGGATTATACTAGGGACCAACTGGTGGTCGAAGGTATGTTGGACACCGAAAAAATATATTTCATAGTAAATCACTGGCCATCTAGAAGCGGAGGGGAGCTTCGAAGTAGACCTTTTAGGTTAGAGGCCGCCAAACTGAACAAAAGAATCATTGACTCATTAAGAAGATACGAGCCTAACGCAAAAATAATAGGCATGGGAGATTTTAACGATGACCCCGTAGATCCCAGCTTTAAAAAGATACTAAAAGTCAAGGGCAAAATAAAACAGTTAGATTCCACAAGTCTTTTTGGCCCTATGGAAAACATGTTCAAGAAAGGAATGGGATCGCTAGCATACCGAGATAAGTGGAATATCTTTGACCAAATCTATTTCACCTCCAACTTGGTAAAACCTTCTGAAGGTTCTTACAGTTATTGGAAGGCCGGTATATACACGCCCTCTTACATTATTGACCCCAAAGGAAAATACAAAGGATACCCTCTAAGAACATATGCCGGAGGCAATTATATTGGCGGATATAGCGACCACTTTCCCGTTTATATACATCTTATAAGAAAAGTCTACTAAAAAATATTGCTAATCTAAAGGTGTTAGCATTATATTTTTCCATTTTACCTTTATACCTCCACCATCGTGAATCTGAAGTAAGATAGACCCTTCTCCCTTACCGATTATCTTATCTTTTAGGGTAATCATTTGGGTGCCATTTAGCCAAGAAGTAACGTTATCGCCATCTACCTTTATTTTCATATGGTTCCAGTCCCCATATTTAAGTGCTTTGTCTTTTTCTGCTTCGGGTTTAATAAGCCAATTTCGCCCATAAGATTCATACACCCCACCGGTAAAATATCCTGGTGGTGCTACTTCTACCTGCCATCCACTTACGGTCGTACCTTCTACCGTTGACCTGATAAAAACACCACTATTTCCATCGGCCTCTTGTTTAAAATCCAGCTCAACGATAAAATTCTTATAATGATTATCTGTTGCTAAATATCCGTAACCGGCATCAGGTCCACTTTCACATATTAAAAGGCCGTCTTCTACATACCATTTCTCGGTTCCGTAGATTTTCCAGCCATCTAAATTTTCTCCATTAAACAATGCCTTGGTCTGGGCTTTTGCCCCCAGCATTAAAAACAAGACAAAAAGCAAGCTTATTTTATATTTCATCATCAACTTGTCTAAAACCATTGACTCCATGGTATTCTACTTAATATCAGCACCAAACCTACACCATAGAAAATAGCTATGCTCTTAAATTTTTTATCTCCTTCCACAAATTTCTTATGTCTGGACCAACCGATAGTTATGGAAGCGATCGCCAATATGTTTATAAATGGGTGTTCTACTGCCAACAATCTGGCTGCAGAGGTTAAACCTCCCATGCCAAATTCTTGTATGGCGCTTAACCCGCTTGGAGAAACAAAATATAAAATAAGACCGACCACCAATTGTATATGACAAAGAATTAAGGCGAAAAGACTAATTCTTAAATCTTTGTCCATGGTAAAGATTCTTTTGCTCACTAATCCTGAAACAGCGTTTATTACAGCTATTATCAGCATTGCCAATGCAACATAGGCCAAATAGGAATGTAGTACCTGAATTGTTTCGTACATAATATCGGTTTTAATTGGTTTTAAAAATAGTGATTTTTAAGCATAAAAAAGCCCTGATGTTTCCATCAGGGCTTAAATATTTAATTCTGTTCTTGATTAGAATTTGTAGCGTAAGCTAAAGTTCCATGTGCTTCCATTACCAAAGTATACATAGTTATTTGTATTTATACCTTTGTATGTAGCATCACCTGGAGCTGCTTCGATATTCGAAGTCATTTTAGAAATATACTCCTCATCAAGTACGTTGTTTACGTTAAATCTGAACAATAGAGATTTATCGTCATTTTTACCCAATAGCATTCTGTAGCTAACACCTGCATCCAACAAACCAAAGCTTGGCAATTCGATATTGCTCTTTACAGCACCTACATCAGCATAAAGTTTATCATAATATCTGTAGTTTGCGTCAAAAGACAATCTTTCTACAAACTCATAATCAACTCCTAATCCGAATGTTGTTTGGGCTGCACCACCTACTTCTCCACCATCTACATCTTCAATATCGGAAGAAAGAACATTTCTATCCTCATCTCGTGTAGTTGTAACGGCATCACCTACATATTTCCAATCACCTACAGACAAGAATCCTGTAAGTTTTAAGGTTGGCAAAGGTCTAGCATCCATTGACAATTCAACACCACTGTGCAATTGTTCTACTCCCTCATCGGTCTCAAAAGTAATTGCTCCAAAATCATCGGTATCAGAAGAACTCACAACCCTATCTTTCCATGAAGTTCTATAAACGTCTAACCTAGCACTAAAGTTTGATGTGCTAAAAGTATAACCCGCTTCTAGACCAAGAATTTTCTCGTTCTCTGTTAATGGGTTTACATCGTTAGTGTAGTTCAAATAAATGTTATCATGGTATGGCTGACGAGAATAGTAACCGGCATTAACATAAAATTTATTTTGATCGTTGATGGCATAGCTACCACCACCTTTTACATTAAAACCTGTATTGGTAACTTTTTCCGACTTTTCGTTAGCTTCGGTATACTGATATCTATCCCATCTTTGGTGACTTTGGCTAGATACCGAACCTTGCATAAAAAGAGATACCGCATTTTTAACATATTCTACCTGTCCAAAAACACCACCATAATTGATTGTCTCATCGTAATCATAATCTATTCTCTCATCTTCATCGGCATAATTGAACAAAGAAGCCCAACCACTAGGTTTAAATGTAGAACTAACAATATAACCATCAGGGTACTGCAGGCTTTCACTTTCATCAAAACCGTTCAATCCCAACAAGTTAACCAATTGTCTAAAGTGTTCTCCTTTATAGGTTCTTAAATCCGCACCAAGGTTAAATGTAAGATTCTCGTTTAATTCTTTACTATAGTTGGTTACCAAACCGTACCAGCTGTGATTATTGACAGAAGCTCTAATACCTGAACCATAATAAGAACCACCAACACCTATACCATCTGTAATACCACCATTATAATCAACTACAGCATTCCAATCAATTAATCCCCCATCTGTAATACTATTATCTATATAACCTGGACCATCACCGTAACTACCTGTTCCACCTCCACGGCCCCATGAAGCATAAAGCACGGTAGAAAGGTTAGATGTTTCATTTATTGTCCAGTCCCAGTTTAAGTTAGCAACTGGTTTGTGGTAGTAATTTGTTCTTTGGGAAAGATATTCTCCATTAAGAAAACCATAATTACCATTATAAAGCATTCCATATTCTAAATACTCAGAAATTTTTTCTGTGTAATGTTGATCGTGACTTTGTGGAGCACCAGTAACCAAAAAGTTAAAGTTATGGGCATCGTTAAGTTTGTACCCTAAAGAAATGAAATAAGTTTGACCTTCACCAAAAGTGCCATTGCTATACCCGTCACCTTGCCAGTGAGACAACATTACTGTTGCACCAAAACCTTTTTCACTAACTCCAGTACTATATCCAACTGCAGTTTTTAGGTAATTGTCATTTGCAATACCTGCAGAAACAAAACCACCTTCTCTCATATCAGTAGTTTTGGTAACAAAGTTAACCGTACCACCCACAGATGAAATAGCCAATTTAGAAGAACCTAGACCTCTCTGAATCTGGATACCGTTAGCTATATCAGAAATACCGGACCAGTTAGACCAGTACATTTTACCATCTTCCATACCGTTGATCGGTTGACCGTTTAAAAGGAAAGCCGTGTTATCTTGTTCAAAACCACGAACCCTTATCTCGGTATCACCAAAACCACCAGATTGACCGGCAACATATACAGAAGGCGTGTTTACCATAGTCATGGTAACATCCTGCGCCCCTACTTTTTCCTGTATTTCCGCTACCCCTATAGTTGATACCGCAATTGGTGTTTGCCTATCATCAGCAAGGTCGATGATACCAGAACCAACCACAATAACTTCATTTAGCTGTTCGGCATCCGGTTCTAAAGAAATAGCACCGATACTACCAGCACTTGTAAATGGTACAATTTTAGAAATGTACCCCATATAAGAAATAAGTAAGGTTCCAGAACCTTCTGTGACATTTAAAGAAAAATTACCATCAAAATCTGTTGTTGTACCTCTTGTTGTACCCTTAACAACAATACTGGCCCCAGGTAGCGGGTCTCCCGTTTCCCCGTCCTTGACCACACCGGTAATTGTTTCTTGTGAAAAAGCTGTTACGGTCATTAAAAATGCCGCAATTGCGAAATAAATGTTTTTCATTTTTTCAAGTATTTGTTAGTTTTTTAACCTCCTGCAAAAGTCTTTTATTTTTAGACCTTGAACGTTAAGGTAACGTTAAATCAGTACAGCAAAAATACCTGAATTTTTTTGAAAATGGAACTGAAAATGAATACGTTATGCTTCTTTTTCAGAAGTTTATAAATATTCTAAATTATTTCTTAAAATATTGAAGAAGTCGCAATGTAGAGCTATCATGATTTCCAATATTCTCACCTTCAATATCCTTCAATATAGCTCCCGCCAATTGTTTGCCCAGTTCTACACCCCATTGGTCGTAACTAAAGATGTTCCAAACTACACCTTGAACGAATATTTTATGTTCGTATAAGGCTATTAAAGCCCCTAAACTTTCTGGTGTCAATTTATCTATCAATAGGGTATTGGTAGGCTTGTTACCTTCAAACACTTTGTAAGGCGCAAGTTTTTCCATCTCTTCTTTAGACACTCCCTTTTCCTTCAGCTCCGCCTCTACTTCTTGCTGTGTCTTTCCGTTCATCAAAGCCTCGGTCTGCGCAAAAAAGTTGGCCATCAGTTTGTTATGATGATCTTGATCACCATGCAAAGAATGTTTAAACCCGATAAAATCGGTAGGAATCAACTTTGTGCCCTGATGTATGAGCTGAAAAAAAGCATGTTGCGAATTTGTACCCGGTTCGCCCCATATGATAGTACCCGTTTCGTAACCTACCCTATTACCGTTACGATCCACACTTTTACCGTTACTTTCCATTATGCCTTGCTGTAAATAGGCAGAGAACCTACTCAAGTATTGAGTGTATGGAATTATAGCTTCTGTTTCAGCACCATGAAAATTGTTATACCAGACACTTACCAAGGCCATTAATACCGGAAGGTTGTCCTTCAGCTCGGTGTCTTTAAAATGTTCGTCCATTTTATTGGCTCCTTGCAACATGGCGTCAAAATTCTCATATCCCACGGCAAGCGCAATGGAAAGTCCTACAGCACTCCACAAGGAAAATCTACCTCCTACCCAATCCCACATCGGAAATACATTTTCGGAAGCAATTCCGAACTCAGCTATTTTTTCAGTATTCGTAGATACCGCGGCAAAATGCTTGGCGATATCTTCTTGCGTTCCATAATTTAAAAACCATTTTTTTATGGTCGTTGCATTGCTCAATGTTTCTTGCGTAGTAAACGTTTTAGAAACTACCACAAACAAGGTGGTTTCAGGGTTTAATCCCTTTAATACCTCGTGCACATGGTCTCCATCTACATTACTTACAAAATGCACGTTAAGATGGTTCTTATAAAACTTTAGTGCCTCTGTTACCATGGCGGGCCCAAGATCTGAACCTCCGATACCTATATTTACAACATCTGTAAACGGCTTCCCCGTATACCCCTTACTTTCGCCTTTTATTATGGCTTCGGAAAATGCTTTTATATGTTTTTTTACCTCATAAACCTCTGCAACCACGTTCTTGCCATCAACAAAGACCTCATCGGTCTCTTTTGCTCTTAAAGCAGTGTGCAAGACGGCCCTACCCTCTGTCTGGTTTATTTTGTCTCCAGAAAAATACTTTTCTATGGCGTCTTTCAGGTTCACCTCGTTCGCTAAATCTATAAGCAGGCCCAATGTTTCATCGGTAATTCTGTTCTTGGAAAAATCCAATAGAAAATCGTTCCACTTTTTACTGAACTTCTCAGCTCTTTGATCATCCGAAGAAAAAAGCTCTTTTAAGTGAAGGTTTTTAGCGTTCTTATAATGCTCGGACAATTTTGCCCAAGCCTCGGTTGTTGTAGGGTTGATATTATTTAGTGCCATCTATTTCATTAAGTGTTAACAAATCTTCTTCGATTTTCTCTGGATAGACTATACAGTCCAATTGTTCCTTCAAAGGATTGATATATGCGAAATAATCAGGTCTCAGCTTTTCATCCAGTGGCTCCGCCAATGGCAGCTCTTCCTTTAACGGGTCTACCTGTCTTCCATTCTTCCAAAAACGATAACAAACATGTGGCCCTCCCGTATTACCGGTCATACCGATCCACCCGATAATATCACCTTGCCTAACATAGTCGCCCTTCTTAACATTTTGGGCCTTCATATGGAGGTATTGGGTAGAATAGGTACTATTGTGCCTGATCTTAACAAATTTTCCGTTTCCACCCCTTCGGGTAGACTCTACCACTGTTCCGTCCGCCGTTGCCATGATAGGGGTACCTATTGGCGCGGCATAGTCCGTTCCCTTATGCGGCCTAATCTTATAACCATAATAACGTATGCGTCTTTTAAGGTTGTAACGCGAAGAAATTCTACTAAATTTAACGGGCGCCCTTAAAAAGGTTCTTCTTAGGTTATTGGCTTGCTCGTCATAATAATCGACCATACCCCCTTTTAGCGAATCATTTTCGTAGGCAAAAGCATATACGGGCCTTCCGTTGTGCTCAAAATACGCGGCCTCTATAGGTCCTGCCCCTGCATAAATAGAATCGTTAATATATTTTTCTTTGTAAATGACCTTAAACCTGTCCCCTTTTTGAAGTCTAAAGAAATCTATGGTCCAGGCATATATTTCAGACAGGTTGTTGGTGACATTATAGTCGATACCTTGATCTAAAATAGCTTCTGACAAAGAAGTTTCTATAACGCCCGAGGCCTCGCGCTCTAAATACTTCACCTCTTTCTTACTTTTATAAGCCAGTACGGTGTCCCTAAAATCGACCACTGTATAATTTATGGCGTCGTTTTCATAGATAAACACTTCGGCCTTCTCTGTGGTGTCCTTTGATTTTAATATCAGATAAGGCTTGCCTACCCTTATTTTTCTTACATCAAAAGTATCTTTAAAGTCTTCGGATATTTTTGCGATTTTAGGGTAGTCTACCTTGTTCTGCAACATTAGCTCCCCAAAACTATCACCTCGCCTAACAGTATCTTTTTTTACTTTAAATTCATCTAGGTTGAAACCAAAATGTGTTACCACAGGAGTTTCTACCTGAGCTACTTCTGCCTCTTCATTTTGCACCAACGTGCTCTTATCTTCTTTACAGGCCCCTAAAAGGACCAATGCAAATATGACGCCCCAATACTTTTGCATTCTTATTCTATATTTATTTTGTTAGGATTATAAATGTGGTCTACCCATTGTTTACCCCATTCCTCTATTTCTTTTTCTGTGTATATATTCGGAAAGAAAATGACTTTCTGAAAACTTGGCGGAAGATACTCTTTCCAATTGGTACCACCTGTGGCCTCTATATCTCCCGTATCACGGCTTAAATAACGATGGGCAGATCCCATATGCATCAACGGCCAATTTACATTGGCGTTCATATCCATGGTTTTCATTGCCTCTATCAGCTCTTTGTTCTGCCGATGCCCAAGAGGTAGCCCTAGATACTTATGATAAACAGTACTGTTCTTTAATTGCTTGGCTATACGGATAAACCTTGGGGTATACCTATACTCGAACTGTTTTAACGTAAGTGTTTTTTCGCCCGTCGCCATATCGGTGGCGCCTCTTTTCCAATATATATGTTCGTAAAGTGTCTCTATATCGTCTTCGGAAGAAAATTCTTCTCTTTTAGAAGAGTGTACCAAATTCTCTAACGGTGTGGCATAAATTTCTATCATTCGGTACTGTGCCGACTGAAAACCACTTGCGGGCAACAACGCCATCCTATATTGAAGAAACTGCTCTTTCTCCATTCCCTTTATCATAATGCCAAAAGAAGAAATCAGAGCGGTATAGTAACTGTTTATACGCCGTAGCTTTTCAATGAAAAAATCTAGGTCTTGAGATTTATCGTCCACCAATTGTTTTTGCTCGTGCAGTATAAGCTTAAAGTAAAGCTCGGTGATTTGGTGGTACATGATAAATATTTCCTCGTCAGGAAAATGTGTTCTTGGCACCTGTAGGCTCAACAACGTATCCAGATGAATATAATCCCAATAGGTTAAATAACGCTGGTATAAAAGCCCGTCCAAATATGAGCTAAGGTCCTGGCCCGAGTTTTTATACTTTTCCTCTAGTTTTGAAATCTGCGATTTGACCCGCTCTTTATCCGTCATTATATCTAATCCATTAATATCTTAAATTGATGCTTTAAACCATTGTAACCATCAAGATCCGCCTTTATAGAACCAACGGCCAAATCTGCCTTTATACGAATGGGTATTCTATTTTCATCATTGGACACCCACAGAGACAAACTTTCCTCTTCTTTAAAAACTCGTCCGGACTGTACCAAAGGTCTAAATTTAAGACACTCTACCTTTCCAAATTTTGTTTTAACTATTTCTTTGCCTAGATACTTAAGTTTAAAATTAAAAATGCCATCGTCATCATATAACATTTTCAAATTTATTGCCTTGCCTACTTCTAGGTCTTTTGGCTCATAGTTATTTCTAAGATAGTAAAATGCAGAAATTAAATCCTGTATACCGTCTTCAAGGGTAAAATTAAGCTTTTTCTTGTTTTTTTTATCATTTAGGAAGGCTTTGTCCTTTTCATAGTCAAAATTTATTTCGACATCCTTTTTATAACCTCCTTCATTTATTTTTCTTATGAATCTATATGGCCGCCCATCCCTTTTATCAAAATAACTCTCATAAGTATCGTCTACCTTAAAGAAAATACTTGCAAAACCGGTAGTTTCACCATGGCCTACAACATGATACACCGGTGTGCCATCTATTGTAGCATTCTTTACGTGAAGCGTTGCATAGCTCGCATTCAAAAAACCATAATGCATTCTAAATTTTAGCCATTCTCCGGTTTTAAAGGCAGACTTCTTGTTTTGGGCAAAAAGATTACTTGCCACCAAAAACAAAACAACAATAAAAGTCTTTTTCATAAACCAGATTTTAAATCTAAAATACCATAAGATTCCTTATCAAAAGCCATCTTACAATATCTTAAACAAAATTTGTTCCAAAGTATTGTATAAAAAAAGCCCAGTCTTATAACTGGGCTTTTCCTAAATAACCAACCAAACTTTAAATTATGAAAAACCAATACTTAAAGCTGTAAGGGAACCACCCCTTACATGAACAAAATTAATACATACTTTTATTTCTTTAATAGGTTTTAACTTACTTTAACTTACTACTTAACAGTAATTCACACTTACGTCGTTTAATTAGCAATTTCTTAAGAAATATCCGTTTTCTTAAAGCATTTTTTTATCTCAAAACCAATAACCTATACTGAAGAAAAATCTAGAATTATCATTTTCTGGAGACCAAGAGTACATTACCTGAACCGGACCTATAAAAGACTCCCAACCATAACCTATGCCATACCCCGAAAAATCCGGTGACGTAAACCATTCCCCGGTCCGGAACAAATCGTCCTCTACATTGGCAAAGTTTGCCGATAGCAACAAATGGTTCTTTTTTGCAAATTCATAATCCAATCTACCATACGCCTTTACATAACTGTTTCCCGGCAGGCTCAAAAAATCGTACCCTATGAACGGAACAAAATTATTGATCAAATCTGTACCATAGCCGCCAAGCACAAAATCGAACGTGGTTACGTTAGATGTACCTAATTTAAAACCACCTTCCGTCTCTAAATTAAAAGAAAGTTTATCTGTAATGGGCAGGGCCACACCCATTCTGGCTTTTGATACCGAAAAATCTTTGAAGTTTTCGTTGTAATCAGAGGACAAAAGGTAA
This sequence comes from Maribacter sp. MMG018, assembly GCF_018100785.1. Classification (GTDB taxonomy): domain Bacteria; phylum Bacteroidota; class Bacteroidia; order Flavobacteriales; family Flavobacteriaceae; genus Maribacter. Next base: position 407,785 of record NZ_JAGJEC010000001.1, read on the forward strand.
TAATGCATATCTCCCTCAAAAAACAATCCCCTTGTTGGAAAATACTTGTCATCGTACGTATCTAACTTTAAGTTAGAAAAAACACTGAAATAACCGCTTTTTTCAAAATATGTTCTTCCGTCCGAATCTGAACCTGAAAGATCGCCCAAGGTAGTAGTACTATACTTCAGGTACTTATATTCTGCACCTATGGTAAACGCAAACTCTTCTTGTAAAACGGTCTGTAGATAAAATTGATTTGTGAAGTCGGATATATCAAAGTTTATAGTCTTTAGACTTTCTGTTACCGAGACATCAAAGTTATCTCGTATTACATCAAAATTTATATCTTTCTCAAAGGAGTTGAACCTAGAGTTCAACCCGATACTCCAGTAACTTCCCTTATCTATAAAATACTTAAAATTATATCTGATATTATCACCTAGAATAAGGTCGAACGAAGCTACATCATCTTGAAAGGCCAGATTCTTTTTTGTCAGATTAATGATTGCCCCGCTTTTATAAAGGTCGTCATAATGGGCGCCTAACTTAATATATGTTGTATTGGTAACCTCATCTAGGTTAAGAATCAGATCTTCACCTGCTCCGTTCGAAACCAATCTATACCTGTTCGTAGTAAAATTACCGGTAGCGGTTAGGTTGCTTATACCTTGTTGCAGCTTTTTAAACGTAACGGGCTCTGCTAGTTTAAACCTTAATTTTCCTTTTACATACCCTCTGGTATGTTTGTGGTTTCCGTTTATCAACAATCTGTTTATGGTAATGGTATCATTAAGACTTATAGTGCTGATAGGTTTTTTAAAATACCTTGGCATGGTCGCCACTTTTTGTAATTCCGTGAATTTCTCTTTGGCCGCGATTTCTCCTTTTTCTATAATTTCATCGGTCTTATCGAATTCTATTACCGTATAGTTTTCTATATCGGGCTTAATATAAATATCGGTCTTCTTCGATTTCTCCTTCATATCCTTTACGGTTCTGTAATTATTGATCTGTAAAAGAATTTCAGTTGCCGACAACAAGGCATCACGACTCGATAATCCGTGCTGTACATCTACACCAATGACTATATCGGCGCCCATGTCCCTTACTTTATCAATAGGATAATTGTTTACGATACCACCATCTATAAGAACTTTATCTCCTATGCTCGATGGCTCGAAAAGAGAAGGCAAGGTTCCGCTTGCCATAATGGCCTCTGGCAGGTAGCCCGAATCCAATACCACTTCTTGCCCCGTCTCTATATCTGTAGCTATACACACAAACGGAATGGGTAATTTAGAGAAATCGTCTATATCCTTTACATGGTATAAAAGGCGAACCAGTTCGTTATAAACGTTCTGGCCTCCAGAGAACGCTCGAGGAACGTTGACCTTAAAATTATCGAAAGGCAATGTTAACGCATACGTTTCAGAATTTTCTTTTTCATAAAAAGTCTTGGCACTTCTTGGCAGGTTGTCTTGAATTAGATTTACAAAATCTGTTGCCCTAAAAATAGAATCGAGTTCTGAACCGGAATAACCAGCGGCGTACAATGCCCCAACAATGGCCCCCATACTGGTTCCCCCAACATAATCTACTTTTACGCCCGCTTCCTCTATCACCTTTATGGCCCCTATGTGAGCTAGACCCTTGGCCCCACCACCACTAAGAACAAGGCCTATTTTTTTATCCTTTACTTCTAGGGTTGCCTGCGCATTAACTTTTAGAAGAAAAAAAAACGAACATAATAATACAACAGCAAACCTCATATTTTTAGAACCGACCTTATATTTAATGAAATGAGTCATATATCTTTTTTGCCTTGGACAAACCTACCACTTTGCTAAGATCTTCTATACCGGTCTCTTTAATTCTTTTTACCGACTTAAACCTCTTTAATAGTTCTTTGGCGGTTTTTTCACCGATACCGCCTATACTTTCCAGCTCAGAGTTGATAGCTGCTTTGCTCCTTTTGTTTCTATGGAACGTTATACCAAAACGGTGTGCCTCGTTTCTTAGGTGTTGAATTATCTTTAGACTTTCAGATTTCTTGTCAAGATAAAGAGGCACGGAGTCTCCCGGAAAGTATATTTCCTCCAACCTTTTGGCAATGCCCACAATAGCGATCTTGCCCCTTAACCCCAATATATCAAGACTCTTAAGAGCAGAGGATAATTGGCCTTTGCCCCCATCTATAACGATCAACTGTGGTAATGGCTCGTCTTCTTCTAAAAGTCGTTTGTACCTTCTAAAGACAACTTCTTCCATTGAGGCAAAATCATCCGGCCCTACCACTGTTTTTATATTAAAGTGTCTATACTCCTTTTTACTGGGCTTACCATCTTTAAATACAACACATGCCGCTACCGGATTACTCCCCTGAATATTACTATTGTCAAAACATTCTATATGTCTAGGCTCTGAAGACAACCTAAGGTCTATCTTCATTTGGGCCATGATTCTGTTCGTATGGCGATCGGGGTCCAATATCTTGATCTGATTAAACCTTTCTTGTCTAAAGAACTTGGCATTCCGTTCAGAAAGTTCTATCAATCTTTTTTTATCGCCAAGCTTCGGTATCGTCATTTTCAGGCTCGGATCTACAAGCACCCTGAAGGGAAGATAAATTTCTTTGGAAAGGGAATTGAATCGTTGCCGTATCTCTACTATGGCCAACTGCAGCAACTCCTCGTCCGTCTCGTCCAATTTTTTCTTTATCTCCATTGTATGGGACCGTATTATAGACCCGTGCGACAACTTAAGAAAATTCACATAGGCATAGGTATCGTCCGACACAATCGAAAAAACATCCACATCATCGATTTTCGGGTTGACTATCGTTGATTTTACCTGGTAATTTTCTAATACCTCTATTTTTTCCTTGATTCTTTGCGCCTCTTCAAATCGCATTTCAGAGGCCAAAGCTTTCATTTCGTTCTTAAAATAATGAAGCGACGATTTAAAATCCCCTTTAATAATTTCACGTATTTCAGAGATTTGACGATCATAGCTCTCTGTAGACTGTAGCCCTTCGCATGGCCCCTTGCAGTTACCTAAATGATACTCTAAACAAACCTTGTATTTACCGTTCTCTATTTTCTCTTTTGAAAGGTCGTAATTACATGTTCTTAAAGGATATACACTCTTAATAATCTCCAACAAGGTCCTCACCGTCTTCATACTGGTGTACGGACCAAAATACTCAGACCCATCCTTTATAACCCTTCTAGTTAGAAAAAGTCTAGGAAAACGTTCATTTTTTATACACAACCAAGGATACGATTTATCATCTTTCAACAATACATTATAGCGGGGCCTATACTCCTTGATCAAATTGTTCTCCAACAAAAGTGCATCTGTTTCCGTAGGAACTACAATATGTTTTATGGAGTTTATTTTTTTAACCAAAACCTTGGTTTTGCCATACTCGTGGTTCTTGGTAAAATAAGAGGACACCCTTTTCTTTAGATTCTTGGCTTTCCCTACATACAATATCTTACCGTCCTTATCATAGAACTGGTATACCCCAGGGCTATTTGGAAGCGACTTTAATTGAATATTTAAGGGAATTTCAGACATTCCAGTGTATAATTTTTATCAAAAATAAGATGATTCAAAATACTTGCTTTTACCAAAAGCACTAAATATTTTATAATATTTAACTAAAAAAACGGATCTGTCTATTCGTTGTTAAGACATATGGTGGACATTAGAAAAAAAGCCTACATCCGGACTTTAAGTACAAAAAGAAAAAAACAATATCTTAAATAGCTGATTTACAGTAAAATACTTATTTTCTAACCTTTAAAAACCACTATTATATGTTAATTTTTATATAAAAAAGTGCTTTTTAACGATAAAAGTGTGCTTTTCACAGATAATTAATGATTTTTTTACTTACATTTAACTTGAATCTAAACCCCGGATATTATAATGGAAAGCTATATCATAACACTTGGGACATATTTAATTTTAATGCTATTTTTCAAGGTTTTCTTTGCAGTTGCAGGAAAAGAGTAATTTTACACACTTATATTAACCTTATCATTTTTCAACAATGTTGAAAAAAGATTTACGAGAAAAATACGCCCTGCTCAGAAGTGAGCTTTCTTTTAGCGAGTTATCATCTAAAAGTCTTTCCATTTCAAATAAAGCTTTAACCCTTCCCATCTGGTCAAAAGAATTCTATCATATTTTTTTGCCTATTGAATCAAAAAAAGAAATCGATACTATTAACCTATTGTCCGTACTTCAAGGTAAGGACAAGAATATAATAGTACCTAAAGTACATGGAGATATCTTGAAACATTATCTTCTAATGGATAATACAAAATTTATAAAAAGTAAATGGGGCGTTCCAGAACCTATAGATGGTATTACCATAGACCCTATTAAAATAGATGTCGTATTTATACCCCTATTGGCCTTTGACGAAAAGGGCAATCGTGTTGGATATGGAAAAGGGTTCTACGATACCTTCTTAAAAGAATGTAGAGATGATGTTATCAAGGTAGGATTGAGTTTGTTCGAAGCCGAGAAAGAAATTTCGGATGTATATGAAAATGATATACCACTAGATTATTGCGTAACCCCCGAAAAAAACTACTCTTTTAAAACTTCTTGACTTTCTTTCTCTTCAACAGAATCTATAACCTCTTCATCTTGGTGCTTAAAAGCCTTTTTATTAAAAACGATTAAAATACCTACTCCGGTACTTATTGCCGTGTCGGCTATATTGAAAACTGGTTCAAAAAATCGAAAATTGTTTCCCCCAACAAATGGGACCCAATCTGGCCAAGTGGTATCTACCAAAGGAAAATAGAGCATATCCACTACCTTACCGTGAAACAGGCCTCCATAAGGTTCACTGGAGAACAACGTAGCAACTTCGTTATAGCTCTCGTTAAAGATTAACCCATAAAAGACGGAATCCAATATATTACCCAATGCACCTGCAAAAATTAAAGAAACCGCAACTATCAATGTTTTTGAAGATTTCTTTTTTATTACATCGTTCAACCAATACCCTATACCGAAAATTGCGAACAACCTAAAAATCGTCAGAATCAATTTACCGGAACGATCCGTAATAGGAAAAATATCGCTCAACTTTGCACCCCAGGCAGCACCTTCGTTCTCTATAAAAAGAATCTTGAACCAATTGAACACATCGACCGACTCGCCCAATACAAAATTGGTCTTAATATATATTTTGCTCCATTGATCTATAACAAGTATCAAAAGAATTAATAAGGCAGACTTTTTTAAATTCATATATTTTGTCAAAGAATCAAAAATAGAAATATTATTCGGTTTTATGTAGTTCGATGTTTCCGGTAACGGTATGCAGCGTATACCGGTTTGAACCATTGGAAATAGGATTATCGCTTAACCACCCATATTTTGTCTGCGCGATTATTTCCGCCCTCTCGGCGTTAACAACGATATTGCCGCTCTGTGTCTTTACCTCCACGTTCTGCGAAACATTGTTCAGCTCACAAGCGCCGTCAGAAAGAACAACATCCAAATTGTTATAATCACCATAAACGACCACCCTTGCATTGGTACCATAAACTTCAACATTCTTCCACATCGGCACTATAATATCCAAAGCTATGGATACTACTTTATGGGCGCTAAGTTTATCGTTAGGATTTATAAATATCGGCTGAAACCCCGCTCCTAAAATTAAGGTATTGCCGGTTTCGGTCATGGTCAGCTCTAAATCATCGCTATATTCCCCATCCATACGCGCATCTACTTCAACTACATTTTCTTTACTGGTATGAAGCATTATTACATAGCAATTGGTGGCATCTATCTGTATAGCTTTGATAGATTGGTCCAACATTACCTTTTTTACTCTTTTTTGTGCAGTTGCACCCAGAGCTATAAATAGTACTATGACGAAAGAGAATACCTTCAAGGTTATCTATTAAAAAACGCCCCTAAAGGCGTTTCAATTATTTTTGCATGTTCTTGGCCTCAATACTCAAGGTAGCATGCGGAACCAATTTTAACCGCTCTTTATTTATGAGCTTACCTGTAACACGACAAATTCCGTACGTTTTGTTTTCGATACGCAAAAGGGCGTTTTTTAAATCCCTGATGAATTTTTCCTGTCTTATGGCCAATTGTGTATTGGCTTCTTTACTCATAGTTTCCGATCCTTCTTCGAAAGCCTTAAATGTTGGTGAAGTATCATCTGTACCATTATTACCATCATTCATATAAGAACTTTTAAGCAGTTCTAAATGACTTTGCGCTTTCTCTATTTTTTCTTCGATCAAGACTTTAAATTCAGCCAAATCCTTGTCCGAATATCTAACTTTTAAATCTTCTGCCATTGTGTTAATGTTTTTGAATAAACAATTTAGTGTTCACTTCATCAAAAGCAACTTTAGTGCCATTTTCCAGTTCCTCTTCAAAAATAAGTTCGGCCGTCAAGGTTTCAGTTTTGATATAGCTTAGGTTACTTGTAACGGCTTGCTCCACAAAACCATCCTTTAGCATTTTTATATCAATCCTGTCCGTAACGTCAAAACCTGATTCTTTTCTCAAGTTCTGGATTCTGTTTACCAGCTCTCTTGCGATACCTTCCTTTTTTAGGTCTTCGTTGATGGTTACGTCCAGTGCCACTGTGGTTTTACCCGAAGTTGCCACTAACCAACCTTCAATATCTTGAGAACTGATCTCTACATCCTGTAACTGTAAAATAATATTTTTATTTTCAATTTGAACAGATAATTCGCCTTCTTGTTCAATTTTTTGGATATCCTCTTGATTTAGAGCATTTACGGCATTGGCTATTTGTTTCATATCCTTACCGTATTTAGGCCCCAAGGTCTTAAAATTGGGTTTTATACGTTTTACCAGAATACCCGAGGCATCATCTAAAAGCTGAATTTCCTTTACATTCACCTCTGATTTTATCAGTTCGCTCACAGCTAAGATATCCGCTTTGTCTTGATCGTCCAATACCGGTATCATGATTTTTTGAAGAGGTTGCCTTACCTTGATTTTTTCCTTTTGACGGATAGATAATACCAAAGAGGAAATTGTTTGGGCCTTGCTCATTTTTTTCTCCAAACCGGTATCGATCAAACTAGTATCCACGACCGGAAAATCTGCCAAATGTACACTTTCAAAAGGTTCTCCTTTGGTAGTTGCCATCAGATCTCTGTACAGTTGATCCATAAAAAATGGTGCTACCGGAGCCGATAATTTAGATACTGTCACCAAACAGGTATAAAGTGTTTGGTATGCGGCTATTTTATCTTTTTGATAATCGCCTTTCCAAAACCTTCTTCTACATAGGCGAACATACCAGTTGCTCAAATTTTCTTGAACGAAATCAGAAATTGCCCTTGTGGCCCTGGTAGGCTCATAATCCGCATATGCCTCATCTACCAAACCAATAAGTGTATTTAGTTCTGACAAGATCCAACGGTCTATCTCTGGTCGTTCGTTTACAGGTATGTTTTCTTCCTTATACGCAAACTCATCAATATTCGCATATAGGGCAAAAAACGAATACGTATTGTACAGCGTGCCAAAAAACTTTCGTTTTACCTCAACAATACCGTCCGTATCAAATTTTAGGTTGTCCCATGGGTTCGCATTGCTGATCATATACCAACGGGTAGCGTCCGCCCCATGTTCTTTCATAGTCTCAAAAGGGTCTACGGCATTGCCCAGACGCTTCGACATTTTTTTGCCTTCTTTGTCCAACACCAAGCCATTCGAAACCACATTTTTATAGGCAACAGAGTCAAATACCATAGTAGCTATGGCATGAAGCGTATAAAACCAACCTCGTGTTTGGTCGACCCCTTCGGCTATAAAGTCGGCCGGAAAAGTCTTGCCCTCATCGATCAAATCTTTATTTTCAAATGGGTAATGCCATTGTGCATAAGGCATAGAACCACTATCGAACCAAACATCGATCAAATCGCTTTCGCGTTTCATGGGCTTACCGGAAGGTGACACCAAGGTAATGGTGTCCACTATATTCTTATGTAAATCTATTTTCTCATAATTCTCCTCGGACATATCACCTATCGAAAAGTCTTGGAAAACATCTTTTTCCATAACTCCTGCATCGATCGCCTTCTTTATTTCCGATTTAAGTTCGGCAACCGATCCGATCATCAGCTCTTCTTTTCCATCTTCAGTTCTCCAAATAGGCAAAGGTATTCCCCAATATCTAGAACGGGAAAGGTTCCAATCGTTCGCATTGGCCAACCAATTTCCAAAACGACCTTCTCCGGTTGCTTTTGGTTTCCAATTTATTGTCTGGTTCAATTCGAACATCCGATCTTTTATATCGGTCACTTTTATAAACCAAGAATCTAATGGATAATAAAGTATAGGCTTATCGGTACGCCAGCAGTTAGGGTAACTGTGCATATATTTTTCGACCTTAAAGGCCTTATTCTCTTCTTTTAGTTTGATGGCAATCTCAACATCAACAGAACGTTCGGGTGCCTCCCCGTCTTCATAATACTCGTTCTTTACGTACTTACCGCCCAATTCCCCTAATTCGGGCCTAAATTTTCCTTGTAAATCCACTAAAGGCACAAGGTTGGCATTTTCATCGAGCACCAACATAGGCGGAACTTCCGGTACTGCTTGTTTTGCAACAAGGGCATCGTCGGCACCAAATGTCGGGGCCGTATGTACAATACCGGTACCGTCTTCGGTGGTTACGAAATCACCCGCTATAATTCTAAAGGCATTTTCGGCATTTTCATAGGGTAGTACATAATCCAATAATTGCTCATACCGTATTCCGACCAGATCTTTTCCCTTAAACTCTTTGCCTTTAACTATATAAAAAGGGATTTTCTTGTCACCAGCTTCATAACCGATCAAATCGGATTTCTCCTCTACTTCGCAATATTTACCCGAGAACTGTTTGCCTACCAAACTTTTGGCAAGCACCACATTCATAGGCTTAAAAGTATATTGGTTATATGTCTCTACGAGTACATAATCTATTTTTGGGCCAACCGTTAATGCCGTATTGGAAGGCAAGGTCCATGGTGTTGTTGTCCATGCCAAAAAGTAAATGGTTCCCTCGTTCTGTAAAAATTCGGGCAATGTTTCCTCCACTGCCTTAAATTGAGCTGTTACCGTTGTATCGGTAACATCTTGGTACGTACCAGGCTGATTTAATTCATGGGAACTAAGACCGGTACCTGCCTTGGGGGAATATGGTTGAATGGTATAACCTTTATAAATAAGACCTTTATCGTAAATCTGTTTGAGCAACCACCAAACAGATTCCATATACTTCGATTTATAGGTTATATATGGATCATCCATATCTACCCAATACCCCACTTGTTCGGTCATTGCGTTCCAGACATCGGTATATCTCATTACCGCTTTTTTACATGCGGCATTGTATTCCTCGACCGATATTTTGGTACCGATATCCTCTTTTGTAATACCCAACTCCTTTTCTACCCCAAGCTCAACCGGTAGACCATGGGTATCCCACCCGGCCTTTCTTTTTACTTGGAAACCTTTCATGGTTTTATACCTTGGAAAGATATCTTTAATGGTACGGGCCATTACGTGGTGAATGCCCGGCATGCCATTTGCCGATGGCGGACCTTCAAAAAAAACATAACTCTCTTTACCTTCTCTGGCGGATATACTTTTTTCAAAAATTCCTTCTGTTTTCCAGTAGTTTAAAACTTCTTCGGCAACTTTTGGTAAATCTAATCCCTTATATTCTGCGAACTTCATACGAAATGCTTATGGTACTGGGTTTTAAAGGCTGCAAAATTATAAAATTTAGTTTGATTTAGAGACTAATAACACTACGGAAATAGCCCAAAGAAACTTATCTGTGAAAAATAATTTCGTTTTTCACATCCATTTGTCAATTTTCCTCGTATATCCCTGTATAAACAAACACTAAAAATTAACAAAAATGAAAAAATTAGTACTAAGTTCAATTCTAATGCTTGCCTTAAGTATCTCATTTGTTTCTTGTAGAGAAACTGCAGACAAAGCAAAAGACGCCGCTTCTGAAGCTGGTGAAGCTATCGAAGAAGCAGGTGACGATCTTAAAGAAGCAGGTTCTGAAGCTATGGATTCTGCCAAAGAAGTAGTTGATGATGCTGCAGACGCCACAGAAAATGCGGTTGACGCTGTTAAAGAAACTGGTGAAAATGCTGTTGACGCCGTTAAAGAAACAGGCGAAGATGCCATGAACAAGGCTAAAGAAGCAGGCGAAGATGCTATGAACAAAGCCAAGGAGGCAGGTAAAGATGTAAAGGATGCCACCAAAGAAGCTGCTGATAATGTTGCCAAAAAGGCCAAAGCGGTAAAAGACTCTATTAAACTCTAAGTTTATAGGTTTTTTTATTTTTTTCGAATGAACAAAAGGTCCTTTTTAAAAGGGCCTTTTTTATTAAAAATAATACCCTAGTCCTAATACCAGGTTTCTACCGGCTGCTACAATGCCCGAAGAATAGGTCCTATACCGCTGATCTGTAATATTTTCTAAACTCAATGTAGCGTTCAGATTACTAGAAATCGCATACTGAGAGCGCAGGTTAAGCGTATACCAAGATGGTGAATAAGGATTACCGTTATCGTCCAAGGCATATATATACTCCTTTGACTGTTCTGACAAAGCCAAGTCGGCATTGGAAACCTCTCCGTTATAATTGACAAAAAAGTCCATTTTCAATTTTTGGTTTCTCCATTTAACATGAAAATCACCAAATGTAGGGGCAGCATGTCTGGCCGGGGTATCCGTACCATCATCCTCCTCTTCTATACCTTCTGTAATGGTAAGGTTCGAAGACAAAGACCAATTATCGTTCAAAAAGGCATCTACCCCAAATTCAAAACCGTACACATATGCTTTTGCGGCATTTTGAATGGCCTGTACATTACTTAACTCTCCCCCATACTCTATTTCAGACATTCCATTAAAAGTAAAATCCCTTCTTACCAGTGCATCGACCAGATATGTATAAAATGTGGCTCCTTTTAACAGTACCCTATCATTATAATTTTTCTGCGCCCCTAATTCTATATTATAGGCATATTCAGATTCCAAATCAGGATTTGGCACTACCACCGAGCCTGGTTCCGAATCAAAAATCTTACCTACATCATCTATGTTCGGAGCCCTAAAGCCCGTAGAGCCATTAAGCGTAATTTGCAAATCCTCTTTTGGAAACCAACTAAAACCAAGACTACCTGTCAACGCGCCCGTACTTAGGTGGGCATCATCAAAAGGGAAGGAATAAAAAGTCTGATCAAACTCGGCATTGATCCAAACATGGCTATAACGTAAACCCGACATCAGAATAAAATTAGGTTTTGCCCTGTATTCCGCATTTACATATCCGGCCAAACTTTTCCATGTAGACCCGTTCGGATATCTAGATGCGGCACCTACCAACTCTCTGGTTTCTATATTTAAATCGCTCCCCACAGAGCCTACCTTGTTATAGATAAATTCGCCACCATAGTACAGTTTAAAATTACCGATTTTCTTGTTTTCCAAGTCTAGATTAAAATTAAGTGCATCCACTTTTTCCTCGGTACTGTTTAAAATCACGTCCTGAAAATCCCTATTATGCCTACTTTCCTCAAAATGCTGGTATGCCGCAGTCAATTTTAGACCATCGTATAATTTTCCCTTTCCTTTTCTTTTTAGCTGGGCATTTCCCATAAACCACTTTTGAGGGCCATAATACCACTCGGCAGACCTCAACCCTTCGCCATCTTTACCAGGTCTTATTAACCTATCATACCTAGGATAATCGGAAGTTTCAGAATAGTAGGCACCTAAATTTAAGTCCCAAGTAGCATTGGGCCTAAAAAGAAACTTCTGCATAAAATTTATCTGATCATACCCTGTGGACACTTGTTTCTTGGGGTCGCTGTTCACCAGTAATACGTCTTCCCCATCTATTCTCTGCACATAATTATTGCGTAAATAGGAATCCGGACCATGACCGCCCATTTTCAAATCTTGAAAATCGTTATAGGAAAAACTGGTAAGGGCCGCCCAATGTTCTTTTCCATAATTTACATCTGCATGTACGGTATTTTCTGTATTGGCAGAAGAAAAACGATAGTTTGCACTGCCCGAAATATGAGCCTTTTCGTTTTGACTCAAAATCGGTGTTTTTGTATAAAAGTTCATAACGCCCCCAATGGCATCACTCCCATAAATAACGGAACCTGGACCAAAAATAATCTCTGTGTTCTTTATCGTAAAGGGATCTATCGATATTACATTTTGTAAATTCCCCCCTCTAAATATGGCATTGTTCATTCTTACACCGTCTACGGAAAGTACCAACCTATTGGTAGCAAACCCTCTTATCATAGGACTACCTCCGCCTAACTGACTTTTTTGAACGAATACTTGTCCGCTACTTTGCAAAAGATCGGCAGAAGTCTGCGGAGCGTTCATAAAAATCTCCTTGGCCGAGATCGAAACAATCTTATTGGGAATTTCCTTTTTTTGTTGTTCCCATTTAGAAATAGACATGACCACTTCGTTCAATTCTTCCGGTCTTATCTCTAAATACACTTTTTGCCTAAGTTTTAAAATTTGAGATTTACTGATACTCTTAACCTCATAGCTAATATGCTTAAAAGTAATACGGTCTTTATCCGAAAAAATAGACGCATCAAAATTACCTTCTAAATCCGTTAGGGCAATTTTTGTTTTATCCGAATTAAAAACGGCAACATTCGCAATCGGTTCACGGGTATCGGCATCCAAGACAACAACTTGTTGGGACCATCCTAAATAAGAGAGAAAAAGAAAACTAAGAAACAAGAACTTATGCATACTAACTAAAAACTTCATTTAGAACCGCAAGTGATTTAGGTTTTCTAAATCCCTGTAGGTGTAATTCATAATAAAGAACAAGAGACCTGAGCAACTCTTGTCGATTGTTTTTTTTCATTTTTATGGTATGTATTGCCTCAAAATTTATGCCCAAAAAGGATTTAAAGAATAAAAGATTTTCGCCACTAATCATCGGGTTCAATGAAGCGATGGAAACAAACTCCCCTTCCAACAAATCAAAAAAGGATCTATCTATATTATTAACATCGGGGTAAAAGCCAAAATACTTGGTCAATACCAACAAAAAATAAAGATGGAAGTTAGCTATTTCCGAATGTATGTCCAACCATTGCAAAGAAGCTTCCAAGAAGCTGAACATTTCTTTATTAGGTTCTTCTTCATGAATGCTGTTGCTTAACATTTCGGCCAAGAACATGGCCATTGCATTCTTGGCTATATGGGTATGCAACGTTTGGTAATTATAATTGACCTTGGCTTCTTTTATACTCTCCAAGGCACCTTTGTTTCTATGGCTGCACACGAGCTCTAATTGTGTTAATGGTTGGAAAAGTGCTTTTTTTACTTTCCCCTTTTTTGAGGATAGAATTCCCCTGAGCAAATATGATTTTAACCCATCCGACTCGGTAAATACCTTTACGATCAGACTGGTATCACCATATTTAATAGAAGTAAGAACTATACCTTTGGTGGTTACCTGCATTAAAGAAACAAAGTTTCAACAAATATAGTTGATGTAGGCTTTTGAATGAACGTATTATGTAGTAAAACAAAAGTGCGAAGTATTTGAACAATACCTCGCACTTGGATATAATAATCTATTATTTTCTAAATTACCCCTTGGGCCAACATGGCATCGGCAACTTTAACAAAGCCAGCAATATTCGCTCCTTTAACATAGTTACAATATCCATCATCTTCTTTTCCATACTCGATACAAGAATCATGTATGTCCGCCATAATACCCTTTAAGCGCTCATCTACCTCTTCACGTGTCCAGCTGATACGCAACGAGTTTTGTGACATTTCCAATCCTGAAGTTGCAACCCCGCCTGCATTGGACGCTTTTCCTGGGGCAAAAAGAATTTTTGCTTTATGAAATGCATGTACCGCATCTGCCGTACAGGGCATATTAGCGCCTTCTGCAACGCAGATACAACCGTTGTCCAATAGTTTTTGTGCCTCTTTTTCATCCAACTCGTTCTGGGTAGCACATGGCAATGCAATATCGCACTTAATATCCCATGGTGTTTTGCCCTTATGATAGGTGGCCGAAGAATATGTATCCGCATATTCCGATATACGCCCTCTTCTGTTATTCTTTAAATCCATAACAAATTCAAGCTTATCGGCATCAATACCTTCTGGATCATGAATAAAGCCACCAGAATCTGAAAGGGTAACAACCTTTCCTCCCAACTGCATTACCTTTTCTGCAGCATATTGGGCTACGTTTCCAGAACCGGATATTACTACCGTCTTTTTATCAAAATCTTCTCCTTTGGTATTCAACATACTTTGAGCAAAATATACCGTTCCATACCCAGTTGCTTCTGGGCGAATTTTTGATCCTCCCCAAGAAAGTCCTTTTCCGGTCAGTACCCCCGTAAATTCGTTACGGATCTTCTTGTACATACCAAACAAGAAACCTATTTCTCTGGCGCCAACACCTATATCTCCAGCGGGTACATCGGTATTAGGCCCAACATGCCTGTTCAATTCTAACATAAAAGCGTGGCAAAAACGCATAACCTCATCATCCGATTTACCTTTAGGATCAAAATCGGAACCTCCTTTTCCACCTCCCATGGGTAGCGTGGTCAAACTGTTTTTGAACACTTGCTCAAAAGCTAAAAACTTAAGAATACTCGCATTTACCGTTGGGTGAAAACGCAATCCGCCTTTATAAGGACCAATAGCCGAATTCATCTGAACCCGATATCCCCTATTTACATGTATTTCGCCTTTGTCATCTACCCATGCCACTCTAAAAGAGATAAGCCTTTCAGGCTCTACCATTCTTAATAGAATATTTTTGCCATTATATATTTCATTTTTGGCAATGTAGGGAATAACGGTGTCGGCCACTTCTTGTACCGCTTGGATAAATTCTGGTTCGTGACCATTTCTAGCCTTCACCTCATCCATAAATACTTCTATTTTTGTTTTCATAGAACTAATGAGTATCTGTTCGATTTAATAAATTCAAAATTTATCAGCAAAAATATGATATTAATATAATTTAATTCCTTGTTTTTTTGCAATTCCTCAAAAAATTGCGTTTTTAATGGAGTTTTTTAAATTTTATCGAAAAATAAACATGCTTTTGCCCCAAAGCATACAAGAATCTCTCTATTACTCAATTGATTGCTCTAAATCTTCAATTAAATCGTCTACATCCTCGATTCCAACACTTAATCTGATCAGGGCATCTACAATACCACTTTTCTCTCGTTCTTCTTTGGGTATGCTGGCATGCGTCATACTCGCAGGGTGACCTGCCAAACTTTCAACACCTCCCAAAGATTCGGCCAAGGTAAAAACGCGGAGCTTTTCAATAATATTAATTGCATCTTCGTAACAAGCTCCTTTAGGAACAAAGGATATCATAGCACCAAAGCCACTCATTTGCTCTTTTGCTACCTCATGGTTGGGGTGATCCTCAAAACCTGGCCAAAAGACCTTTTCAACTTTTGGATGTTTTTTAAGAAAATGAGCGATTTTTTCTCCATTTTCACAATGGCGTTGCATTCGTACATGCAGTGTTTTTATACCTCTTAGCACTAAAAAGCTATCCATTGGGCCGCTTACTGCACCACTGGCATTCTGAATAAAATAAAGTTTCTTGGCCAGTTCTTCGTCATTCACTATCAATGCGCCCAAAACAACATCGCTATGCCCCCCAAGATACTTAGTGGCCGAATGCATTACAATATCGGCACCCAAATCTAAAGGAGTTTGCAGATATGGCGATGCAAATGTATTGTCGACCGCCAATAGCACTTTTTTCTTTTTTGCGATTCTTGAAATAGCTTTTATATCGATGATGTTCATCATTGGGTTGGTAGGTGTCTCTACCCAAATCAATTTTGTCTTGTCATTTATATGCCCTGCAATATTATCGGCCTCTTGCATACCTATAAAACGAAAAACAATGCCGTACCTCTCAAATACCTGCTTAAACAACCGATAACTACCACCATACAGATCATTGGTAGAAATCACCTCGTCTCCAGGTTTTAATAATTTTAATACCGCATCAATAGCTGCCAGACCACTGGCGAATGCGAGACCAAATTTTCCGTTTTCTATACTTGCCAAAGATTTTTCCAATGCTGTTCTCGTAGGGTTTGCACTTCTAGAATACTCATAACCCAAGTGCTCCCCCGGTGAGGTTTGCGCATATGTGGATGTTTGATAAATAGGGGGCATTACCGCACCGTACGCCTTATCCGGCTGTTGGCCACCGTGTATGGTTTTACTGTTGAACCTTAAGTCTTTGCTGCTCATAAAAAATAATTATGGGCACAAATGTATTGTTATCTTTTTGGTATTACAACGAAGCCGTACTTTTGTAATAAATGTACCCTATCAAATGAAATTTAGATTTTCTTTTCTGATTCTTGTCTTATTTTTTTTTAGCTGCGAAAAAGACACTACAATTACTTTTGAACCTTTATCTCTAAAAAAAGAGACCTGTAAAGAATGTCCCTTGATAGAAGTATCAATCCCCAAAGCAATGGGGAAAAACAAAATAGATCAAGTTATAAATACGGCACTTAGGGAAGAGGTTATTTCTATATTGAAATTTGATGATGAAATCGATGTCGCCACTATTGAGGATGCCATGACATCTTTTGAATCTGAGAACAAAAAACTAAAAGAAAAATTTCCTGAAGAAACCACACAATGGGAAGCCAAGCTTGAAGGAGAAGTTACCTATGAAGACGATTATATTTTAACCATCCGTTTAAATTCTTATCTGTTTACGGGTGGTGCCCATGGTTACAGTACCATACGTTTTTTAAATTTTGACAAGATAAAGACCAAAGAGCTAGATCGATCCGAACTTTTTAAGGATAAGGATTCTTTTACAGAATTTGCGGAAACAAATTTTCGTTCCCAAGAGGACATACCTAGCAATGCACCTATAAACAGTACGGGTTTTATGTTCGAAAACGATACTTTTTATCTTCCCGAGAACATAGGGTACACAAAAGAGGGGTTACAATTGTTTTACGAGCAGTACGAGATTGCCTCGTATGCGGACGGCCCCATAATTCTTACCCTGGCGTACCCAGAGGTAAAAAAATATTTGGCCAGGCCTATTGAACCATAAACCTAATTTTTCAACATTTTTCTTAGCGATATAATCGCCGCCATATGAAGGCCTTCATGATAAAGGTTAAAACTAATGGCGTCTTCTATGTTATTTAGTTGAAATCCGGCACTTGTCTTATATGCCTTATACCCTTTAAAACGACCTGCATCAAGATCTTGCCCGGTCCAATCCACGGTATCTATCAACAAATCTGAAACAATCTTGATTTCTTCATCCGTAGCGGTACCATCGGGCACCGTGCCTTTCATAAACTTAGCGACCATTTCATCAGGTATGCGCATCTGTAGGCCTCCAAATTTATAAACCAATATTTGTTGGGTGACGACCACATGGGCAATATTCCACCAAACATTATTTCTGAACCCCTCGGGAATTTTCAATAAAGATTCTTTGTCCATTGAGGTTAAAATAGCATGTAAGTTCTTTCTGCTCTGAAGGGTCAGTTCTAATTGGTTTTTCAAAATAATAGCATTTTAATGAACTCTAAAAATAGCACATTTAAAGAGATTTGGGTTTCTTTGTGCTTTAATTTAAAGGCGCCCGACATGAAAAAAATATACCATTTAAGTACCTGCAACACCTGCCAAAGAATCATAAAAGAACTACAACCATTGCAAGGTTTTGATTTACAGGACATAAAAACACAACCGATCACCGAGGAACAGTTAGAAGAAATGAGAGCATTGACCGATAGTTACGAAGCTCTGTTCAGCAGAAGGGCCATGCTTTTTCGTCAACGTGGTTTAAACGAAAAAGAACTACATGAAAACGATTACAAGAATTTGATCTTAGACCATTATACTTTTTTAAAGCGCCCTGTCATTATCTTCAACGATAAAATATTTATTGGCAACAGCAAAAAGGTCGTTGAAGCGGCCAAAGAAGCCATTCATTCGTGAGCAAAAGAGTACTAGCCATACTTGCAGCTTTCGGAGCCACTGCCATCTACGGTCTAAATCATACCATCGCAAAAGGTGTTATGCCCAATTACGTGCAACCTTTTGGATTTATAATGCTACGTGTTTCGGGAGCAGCGTTGTTGTTCTGGATTTTTTCTTTTTTGGGGCCAAAAGAAAAAATAGAGAAAAGGGATTGGGGCCGTATCTTCATTTGTTCTATTTTCGGAATGGTCATAAACATGTTGGCTTTCTTTAAGGGTCTTCAATTATCGACACCCATAAATAGTGCCGTGCTGGTGACCATGACGCCTATAATAGTGGTCGCACTTTCTGCCCTATTGATCAAGGAAAAAATCACATGGCAAAAAGCATGTGGTATTCTTCTAGGATTTATAGGTGCTGTTTTATTGATTTTATTGGGATCCGAAACCCGACAAGATGCGCCCAACATTCCTTTGGGAAACATCCTTTTTATAGTGAATGCATTGTCTTACGGGGTTTATTTGATATTGATAAAGAAACTTATAGAAAAGTATCATCCGTTTACCTTGATGAAGTGGCTTTTTACCATAGCCATAGTAATAAATTTACCTATTACCTATCATGAACTTATAGCTATCCAATGGTCTATTATGCCCATAGATGCCTATATGGCCATTGCATTTGTTATTATCGGCACCACATTCTTGACCTATCTTTTCAATGCTTTTGCCTTAACGCAATTAAAGGCTTCTACCGTAAGTGCCTTTACCTATTTGCAACCACTTATAGGTATTATCTTTGCCATGCTAACGGGCAAAGACCATTTAAGCTTAACCAAAGGTTTTGCCGCACTTTTGGTATTTGCCGGGGTCTATTTGGCAAGTAGAAAACCTTCGGCACCCAAAATGGAAACCAAATAAACACCATAAAAGCTATGGTCTATAAATGCTGCTTAGCAAAGCAACGATTTTTTGCATTTTGACAAATGCTCGTTCATTAAAGAAACAGCCCTATTAACATCTCTTTGGTGAATGGCCGAAATAATATTCAGATGTTCTTGTAAAACATCGCGTAAAGACCTTGTAGGTGACACAAGATCCATAATTGACCAAAAATTGCCCTTCTTATACAGGTTTAACAATGTAGTATTACCGCAATTAGTTACTATTATTTCATGAAAATGTCTATCAATTTTTTGAAATACATAACTGTTTTCAGGTCCTTTTTCAAATGGCACCATTAAATTGCGAAGGTCATCTATTTTTTCCTGTGGCGCACGAAGGGTAAAAAACTTTACCGCCGAGGTCTCTAAGGCAATCCTACAATCTAGAACGTCAATTACTTCACTAGTACTCACTTCACGTACACTTATACCTTGACCAGGTTCATAAACGACCAGGCTTTCTTTTGAAAGCCTTTTAAAGGCCTGCTCCAAACAATCGCCGTTTGCACTTAATTTTCGGGAAAGGTGTTCTTGATCAAGTGGTTCCCCCCTTTTCAGTTTCTTTGTCAATATAAGCTTATGTAATTGCACATAAACCTCTTCACACGATTCTTGTAATTGCTCGGAGTAATACATACTATTTTTTACAGATTATACAAATAAACAGGGGAAGCAACATTTAGGTAACCTATAGATTTTTAGGTGTTTTTGAAAATTTACGTGTATCTTCTTTCGTCAATACACGAAACCCCGTTCCTTTTTCAACACTTTCGAACATTTTCATAAAATCATCGGGCAAGGCAATCAGCTTTCTGGTTTTTAGATCTATCCAAGCACCCATCATCTCGCAATGTGCGAAATTCTCTCCTTTGTGGTTGTAAAAATTGTGATGAAACTCAAAGAACTTTCCATCCTCGCTCATTCCCATAATCTCCATGGAGACCTTTACAGGTTTACCCGGAAAAGCCTCTTTAAAATAGTACATGTGTTCGTAAAAGACCACGGGGCCTATTTGATGTTGTGCCAATGACCTATGATCAACGCCTATTTCCATTAAAAAAGACATACGGGTATGACTCATATAATTAAGGTAAGCAGAGTTGGCCAAATGGCGGTTGGCATCAACATCGCTCCATCGTATTTCAAATTCTTTTAGATACATCGTCATTCTTTTTTTGCTATGCATGCATAATACTTAATAAAAATAGCATAGTTTTGAAAAAGCAAGTAGCTTTTTTTTATGTTTTTTTACTTAAATTATTAACTCAATATTCTGCACCATGTCTACTAAAGCATCTTTTATCAATGACCTTTCTCTTCCTATTGTTGCCGCTCCAATGTTTTTAATATCTGGACCCCAGCTAGTTATAGAATGTTGCAAAAATGGTATTGTAGGAACTTTTCCTGCATTGAACCAACGTACTAGCGAAGGATTTGAAGAATGGCTTATTGAAATTAAAACCGCACTGTCGGATTTTGAAAAGAAAACAGGAAAAAAACCGGCACCTTTTGGCGTAAACCTAATCGTACATCAAACCAATCCGAGATTAGAGGCAGACTTAAAACTATGTGTTAAACATAAGGTTCCATTGGTTATAACTTCTTTAGGTGCGGTATCTCAGATCGTAGATGCCATACATAGTTACGGCGGATTGGTATTTCATGATATTATTAAAAAAAGACATGCAGAAAAAGCGGCCGAAGCCGGTGTAGACGGACTTATTCTTGTTGCTGCAGGTGCAGGTGGCCACGGGGGTACCATTAACCCTATGACCTTAGTTGCCGAAATTAAAAAGTTCTACGACAAGACTATTCTTCTATCTGGATGTATCAGCACAGGGCGAGACGTTGCTTCCGCTCTACAAATGGGAGCCGATCTTGCTTACATGGGCACTCGTTTTATTAACACCGATGAAAGCAAGGCTACGCAAGAATATAGGCAAATGATCATTGATGCCGGCGCTAACGATGTCGTATACACCGCCTCTATTTCTGGAGTCCATGCCAATTTCTTGGCCGCCAGTTTAAAAGCTGCAGGAATTACCGAGGAAGATTTGAAAAAAGATACTAAAATTGATTTTGGCAAGGAACTGAACACAGAGGCCAAAGCATGGAAAACCATCTGGTCTGCCGGTCAGGGCGCTGCCACCATAGACGATACATTACCAGTATCTACCTTGGTCTCAAACCTAAAATCGGAATTTAAGAGCGCCATAGAACAGCAAGCAAAAGTATTGGAAATTTTCCCCAAATAAACAACTACATGCCTCTTGTAAGTTCTAGTTACGAACCTCCCGTACTTTTTAGATATGGCCATTTTTCTACAATCTATTCTGGCTTGGTACGAAAAATAGACAGCGTGGAACAAAAAAGGGACCGACTTATACTAACCGATGGTGATTTTTTGGATTTGGATTGGAGTTTTGCTCCCAAGGCCACCAAAAAAATAGCCATTATAATTCACGGGTTGGAAGGCAGTGCCCAACGTGCTTACATTAAAGGCAGCTCTAAAGTTCTTATCGCCGATGGTTATGATGTCTGCGCCATTAACTTAAGGGGCTGCAGCGGCGTACCCAACAAACTTTACAAATCTTATCATTCCGGTGCTACGGAAGACTTGGATGCTGTTGTTCAACATATCTTACAACAACAAAAATATAGTCAGATCTTCTTACACGGTTATAGCCTAGGAGGCAACCTTTTATTGAAATACCTGGGAGAAGACAGATTGTTGCCCACAGAGATCGTTGGTGCCGTAGCCGTTTCGGTACCATGTCAATTGGCAGATTCACTACAACAATTGATGAAATTCAAAAATGTTATATACGCCGAAAGGTTTCGCGGAAACCTGGTCGGCAAATTAAAAATAAAGCAGCAACAATTTCCAGATAAAATATCGACACAAGACATAAAACAGGTTAAGACATTAAAGGACTTTGACGATATTTATACCAGTAGGGCGCACGGCTTTAAAGATGCCATGGATTATTACCGACAATGCAGTTGTCTGCAGTTTTTGCCCAACGTTAAAATTCCCAGTTTAATAATAAATGCCCAAAACGATTCTTTTTTAGGAGAGGCCTGCTACCCTATCAAAGAAGCGGAGCATAACAAAAATCTATTTTTAGAAACGCCCAAATATGGTGGACATGTAGGTTTTTATGGCCCTGACAACATTACTTATACAGAAAGTCGTACGGTTCAGTTTTTCAATACTATAAATTAGCATCCTTCATTATTAAAAAACCATGCCTACGGATAAATTTTCATATCTTAGTCTCTCCAATTTTATTCAAGATTAAATTAAAAAAAATGCAAAAACTATTCACCCTATTATTTCTTGGCGCCTTGGTGGTTGGCTGTGGAGAAAAGAAAGAAGAAAAGAAGGAGGGTTTTGAAATGAACCGTACCAAAAAAGAAGTTAAAGCTGCTGCCTCTACAGAAGGTGTTCCTGTTGATTTGGACAACAAAGGGGTAGGACCTTTTAAAAATGTTGATTTTGGAGATGAAATCGATGCTGATTTGGCAGCGGCCGGAAAAGAAAAGTTTCAGGCTATCTGTACAGCTTGCCACATGGTAGACCAACGTATGATCGGTCCGGCATTAAAGGATGTATATGAGCGTAGAAGTCCAGAATGGGTAATGAACATGATCATAAACCCCGATGTAATGTTAAAGGAAGATCCTATTGCCAAAGCCTTATTAAAAGAATATAATAATGCAATAATGCTTAACCAAAACTTAAGCGAAGAAGATACGAGAGCTGTTGCAGAATATCTACGTACCCTATAATTGTATTTTCATACAATCTTAAAAAAGCCCTTTCAAAAATTGAAAGGGCTTTTTTTATTCCGATGGTGTTACCGAAGTATCCAATAACATGTCTAAAACATTCCTGATCTTTTGACTGTTCCAATCCGAAGCACCTTTCTCTTTAACAACTATTTTTCCTTCTTTATCTATAATATAATTGGTGGGCAAGGTTCTCTCGAATAGATTATAGGGGGCGTTCATTCGAGGCACATATGCCGGAATACCAAATTGCTTCTTTTCTAAAAAATCGGAAATAACTTCGGGATCTTCGTTTGATATAAGCAAAAAGTCTACCTTATCTCCATAATCCTCATACAAGCTCTGAATACTGGGCATCTCTGCAATACATGGCGGACACCATGTTGCCCAATAACTAATAAAAACAACATTGCCCTTGCCAATTTGCTTATCAACATATGTACCATCCAATGAGGTCAACTTATAAGTAAACGGTTCTAATTGGCCTTGTTTCTCCCTTCCTAAAACATCGGGCGAAAACACCAGTACCCTAACTTTGTTGATCGCGACCATAATAGGACTTCTGGTCTGGGGTACGATCATTAAAACTATAAATACCCAGAACAGTACGTTCCCTATTTTTATTTTTTTGAAATCCATTTGCCTAAAAAAGAAGCATTCGACTAAATGGCAATGTACGAATTATACGTACACCTTTCTTCTTTATACCTTATCTACGGCCACCTTATAGGTAGGATCTTCCATAACGTTTACATCTATGATCTTATCCGCATTTTTTAATAGACGAATACAGTCTTTGCTCAAGTGTCTTAAATGTACTTTTTTACCTACTTTAGAATAGCGTTCGGTCAACTTGTTCAATGCTTCTATACCCGACATGTCGGCCACACGGCTCTCTTTAAAATCGATGATAATTTCATCGGGATCATTTGTTACATCGAATTTTTCGGCAAAAAGTGCCGTAGAACCAAAAAATAACGGCCCATAAATCTCATAATGTTTCACCCCGTTTTCATCAATATGCTTTCTAGCCCTAATGCGCTTTGCGTTTTCCCAAGAATATGCCAATGCCGATATTATTACCCCCAATAAAACAGCGACCGCCAAATTGTGCGTAATGGCAGTTATCAACGTTACCAATACCATTACGATCACATCAGATTTAGGCATTTTACCAAATGTTTTAAAGCTTGCCCATTCAAAGGTTCCTATAGCCACCATAAACATAAGACCTACCAACGCGGCCATAGGCAAACGTTCTATTAAACTAGAACCGAACATGATAAAAACCAAAAGCATAATAGCCGCTGTAATGCCCGATAGGCGTGCCCTTGCCCCTGCCGAAGTATTGATTAAACTCTGTCCTATCATTGCACAACCGCCCATACCCGAGAAAAAACCTGAAAGAATGTTCGCAGTACCTTGAGCCACACATTCTTTGTTACCACTACCACGGGTATCGGTAATTTCATCTATAATGTTCAATGTCAATAAACTTTCTATCAACCCTACACCGGCTACGATGGCGGCATACGGAATTATTATTTTAAACGTTTCTAAGGTAAATGGCAATTGGGGAATGGACAAAGGAGGAAAACCGCCTTTGATACTTTCACCTTCTCTCATAGTATCGGCTACGGTCAATGTATCTATACCAAACCCTAAAACTATCGCGGATACCACTATAATGGCCACCAACGAAGAAGGCACTACCTTCGTTAATTTTGGCAGCCCCCAGATAATAACCATAGTCAATAACGTAAGCCCCAACATAATATAAAGAGAGGATCCGCTCAATAAGGTATCGGTTCCCTTTACATAAAAATTCGGGAACTGTGCCATAAAGATGATTATGGCCAAACCGTTCACAAATCCGAACATGACCGGGTGCGGCACCAAACGGATAAATTTACCCAAACGTAAAAGGCCTGCTATTATCTGTAATATACCAGCAATAATTACGGTAGCGAACACATAATTCAGAATGGTTTCTGGCTCTATTCCCGGAAAATTTCTTTTTAACTCCAGTATAAGCCCTATATAAATAACGGCCACAGCACCGGTTGCACCGGAAATCATTCCTGGCCTACCTCCTAAAATGGAAGTAACCAAGGCCAAAACAAAAGCCGCATACAATCCGGTTAACGGAGAAAAACCCGGTATAAGTGCAAATGCAATGGCTTCTGGCACCAATGCAAGAGCTACCGTCAACCCAGACAAAATTTCAGTTTTGTAATCTACTTTTTGTTTAAAATCGAATAAATTCAAATACTTACGCACAGCTTATTTATTTAAGGGCGCAAAAATAGTATTATTTCCTCTACACCACCAGAAAGTGGCAGATTATTAACGATTTCATATATTACCAAGGTTTTAACCCTAAAAGCCTCTCTCCCAATGGGTTTAATTTGGCTTTTTCATATTTTGTCTGTTCCCAATTTCTAGGATCGCCAGGAAATGCGTACCCTTCTGGCGCTATACGATTTTCCCAAGAATTGATACGCCACTTTCTTAACGCCTCATTATCCTCTTCTGCCGGCATCATAGATATATATTGCGCAATACGTACCTTATCTACAGATTTGTTGGGACGAATGCCATGTGGTTGTGTACTATTAAAAATAAGCAGGTCACCAGCCTTCATCTTCACCTTTACAATTTTATCTTCCAAGCCTGTTATATCTGGTTGAAAATGATCCCGGTCTTCGGGTTGGGTCAATTTCCATGTATCGTAATTTCTATATAACCAAGGTATACACTGAAAACCACCCATATTTTCATCCTCTTGATCTGCCAAGGCCAACACTCCCTGTACATTTTGTGGTCGTGTCTCCGGATCATAGTCCCAATGGATAAATCCTTTTTTATCAACTCCGGGAGGTAATGGAAAATTTAAATTAGCACGATCAATAGTAACCCATAACTTCTCTGTTCCCCAGACATCTACAAATGCATCGTACACACGTTGGGTCTGCCTATTGTTCCATAAATATTGATGGTTGTATACCTCTACCATTCCCGTACCGGTCAATTCCTTCATTTTCATCTCGGCACGTGGCGCCTTGTACCAAGTACTTTTATCTTTGGGGTCTTTTTCATCGAACTCCCATAAAAAATCGGCAGTTTCTTTTGCTTGCTTTGCAGGTATTGCATTTTTTATAACGATATAACCATTGTGCATCCAAAACCGCCAATCCTCTTCGCTCAAAACACATAAAGGTTTACCGTTCGAACGGTCGTTCAATTTCTGTTTGCTACTAGTTGCCGTAGAAGGATTCCCCGGAATTTCTGTATGTGCCTTATTGGCCATTTCTACTTTTTTAGATATTTTTTGCATGGCTTATAGTTTTATAATATTTAGATATAACATTCCAAAACTAGAAACTAACTGAAGTCATGGCTACCGTAATATTGACCTATTTTTGAACAATATTAACTTTATGATTCTTTATGTAGCACATTAATATCAATTTAGGTAAATTTACCCCCTATCGACATAGTTGATAAGGTTTTATTAAAAACAAAATGAAAGTAGAGTTAGAAACCATATTACCAGAATCTAAAAGTCCTTTTAGGCTATTGCACAACCCTAAACTAAACCACCTATTTTATTGGCATTTTCATCCAGAATTAGAGTTGGTATATATAGAGGGCGCAAATGCAAAAAGACATGTAGGTGACCATATTTCCAATTATGAGGAAAGTGACTTGGTATTGATAGGCTCAAACATTCCACATTTAAATTTTGATCATGGTGTAACCACCACTTATAGAAAAGAGGTGTTACATATAAAACCAAGTTTTAAAGAAAACGTTTTAAACGATTACCCTGAACTAAAACAATTGGACAGACTTCTGGAGCTTTCCAAATATGGAGTAGCTTTTTATGGAGAAACAAAAAAAGAAGTAGGCGCGCTTTTAAAAAAATTACACACTTTACAGCCATTCGATTTTTTTATGAGCGTTATGAACATACTTAAACGTCTATCGCAAAGCAAAGAGTTTGAGTTACTTCATAAAACCCCTTTCGTAAATCGGTTTAAACAAAAAGAACAGGAACGAATCAGAAAAATATATGCTTTTATTGATGAGCATTACCAAGAGAAAATAGCATTAGAAGAAGTATCGGAAATCTGTAACCTTACAAAACCGGCTTTTTGTAGGTACTTTAAAAAAGCTACGGGCAATACTTTTGTTTCCTTTTTAAACCAATACCGTATCAGCCAGGCAAAAAGACTTCTATTAATGGGAAAAAATGTAAGTGAAACAGCTTTCGAATGTGGTTTTGAGAGCCTTTCTTACTTTAACAGGAGCTTTAAAAAAATAACAGGGGAAAATCCATCTGTATTCAAAAAGAACTACGTAACCCCCTAACAATTTATCATGATTTGATAATCGTTTAAAGAATAAAAAACCGCCAAGAAAATAATTCTTGACGGTTTATCGATCCAACTAACTCAAACTTTAATTTACCCTCTTCCGAACCACATTCATGGTAGGGTTAGAAGATTTTGTTCGTTTTTTGTCCACAGCACCTTTAGACGTCTTTAAATATTGTTGGTAACCTCTACCCCTAAATTCGTAAACCGTACCGCTATCTGGATGATACAACTCAATAGTTGCATCGTTTATGACATATAATTCGAAATAATCGTTTCCAAAAAAATCATAATCCAAGGTCAACGCCTTTAATGTCCTATCGTTAGGTATATCATATATTTGATAGTCGCCTTTAAAATCCCAACGCAAGTTTGACAACGATGTACCCGGAGCGTCTGTAGAAGACCTAAAGAAAGAAGGTAAAAACTGTATAAAGTTTTCATTGTCAAAATCGTTCAATGCCCCCTCAAGACTAGTATATGATTTTTCCCAGGTATCATATTCCTGAATAAAATAGCCGATGTTATCGTAAAAGACCTGATCATAATCAAAGTTGTTTCTCTGATAGCCCTTTAATATATACGAGGTATCAGAACTGGCATCGTACAGCTCCAAGGTTCTGCCGTTTAGTGCATAAACCTCCAATAACCAATTACCATATACATCATGATCTATCTCTACTTGACCCCTGTACGTATTATAATAACCAACATCTATTCCGAATCCATTACCCGTTTTTCCTATACCCACTATATTATTGTTGGCATAAAAAACACCTTGATCGAACGAAACCGTAAACGCCCTTTGTAAAAAAGGAACTTCCCCGTTTCCACGTGTCTCGTTTATATCCACATACCAAAGTTCATATGATTGTAAGACTTGATCGGTATTGAACGCGGAGGTTTCTATATATTCATCATCCACGATCACCTCTGCATAACAAGAAACCAACAAAGTTGCTATAAGGGTATATCCAAAAAGTAGTTTTACAGTTTTCATATTTTTTCGGTTTTATATTCCCTTTGTGTAAAACAAGCACCATGCCATAAAATGTAATATGTTGGTTATAAGCGAATAGCGTCCTGAATTTTATTTGGTAATTTTGTGTTTATATTTTTATTGTGATGAACAAGAAAGTGAAATTTGCGGTGTTGGGTGGCGGAAGTTGGGCCACTGCCATTGTTAAGATGCTGACCACCAACCAACAAGAAGTAGGTTGGTACATGCGTAATTCTGATGCCATAGGTTATCTTAAAATTCAAAAACACAATCCGAATTACCTGACATCGGTAGAGTTTAAAACAGAACAACTGTTCTTGACGGACGATATCAATGAAATAGTCGCCTATGGTGATGTTCTTATTTTCGCTATTCCCTCTGCCTTTTTAAGTAGTGAACTAAAAAAGCTTAGCGCACCATTGACAGACAAAATAATCTTTTCTGCCATTAAAGGTATTGTGCCGGAGTCGGGCAAAATAGTTGGTCAACATTTTCATGACGAATACAATATACCTTATGAAAATATTGGAGTTATCACGGGACCGTGCCATGCCGAGGAAGTTGCAATGGAAAGACTTTCTTATTTGACCATTGCCTGTTCGGATAGTAAAAAGGCCAAACTTGTGGCAAAAAACCTGTCCAGCAATTTTATAAAGACTAAGATTTCAAAAGACATCATAGGAGCGGAATATGCCGCAGTGCTCAAAAACATCTATGCCATTGCAGCAGGTATTGCCCATGGCCTGGGATATGGAGATAATTTTCAAAGTGTTCTGATGAGCAATGCCATACGCGAAATGAAACGTTTTACGAAGCGTATTCATAATATAGACCGTAACATAAACCAATCTGCCTATCTGGGCGACCTTCTGGTTACCGGATACTCTACTTTTAGCAGAAATAGGATGTTCGGCAATATGATAGGCAAAGGGTATACCGTAAAAAGTGCACAAATGGAAATGAGCATGGTAGCAGAAGGGTATTATGCGGCCAAAAGTGCCTACAAAATCAAAGAAAACTTCAAAAAAAAGGTAAAAACACCGATTATAGATGCCGTTTATGAAGTTTTATATGAGCATAAGAACCCGAAAAAAGTGTTTGCCGCCTTAACGGAAAAACTGAATTAAGACCTTGTCAGGGAAAAATCAGAATGGTCCTTGATTTCATTTTGTAATGTTTCTTTCCATTCTAAAATTTGTTCATCATCGGACTTGAACACGCGCTTAAATTCGTTCAGAACAGGTTCCATAAAGGTTCTAACAGCGTCGATATCAAAATAAAGCCTTCCGGTTCTTCTAATAAAGAAATCCATAGGGGTAAGTACCATTTCATACTTAATACCATATTCCAGCTCTGCCAACACCAATTTAACGGCATTATCGGCCTCGGTTCTGTTTTGGTAATACTCTAAAATAGTCTCTGTCTGCTCACCGTAGTTGGTAACCAAAAACCAGGCATCGTGCTTATCGAAACCATCTGCCTTAATACGCTCATAGATTTCTTTAATATACTTTTTAACGTTCTTGAACTTTTTAAAATCGTTGTTTCCACAAAGAAATATTTTCTCGGTATAACAATCTTTCACTTCCGTATCGTATTCTTCTTTCAGTTTTTCGGCAATTTTATTGACTACGCGTTCTGCCATTTTTCTATAACCTGTAAGTTTTCCACCGGCAATACTCACAAGGCCTGTATCTGAAATAAAAATTTCGTCTTTTCTAGAAAGTTCAGAAGCTGATTTACCTTCTTCGTGAATAAGGGGGCGAAGGCCCGCCCATGAAGAAACAATGTCGTCCAACTCTAAATTAATATCGGGAAACATATTGTTTACCGCTGAAATCAGATAAATGGCATCGGCAAGGTCTGTTCTTACCTTATCTTTATTATCATTATAATTGGTATCGGTAGTACCGATATAGGTAACCTTGCCCCTTGGAATGGCAAACATCATACGACCATCGGGAATATCGAAATAGACCGATTGCTTAACAGGTAATTTTTCGAACGGAAACACCAAGTGTACTCCTTTGGTCAAATGCAATTGCTTGCCTTTTTTTGAATTGTTCAAGCTTCTCAATTCATCTACCCATGGCCCGGCCGCACTAATTACATATTTGGACTTGATTTCAAATTCATTATCGGAAATAACATCTTTTACCTTAACACCCGAAACTTTATCGTTGGTATATAAAAAATCCGTAACCGATGCATAGTTCAAGGCCTGCGCCCCGAACAGCAAACTTGTTTTTATGTTTTCGATAGTTAAACGTGCATCATCTGTACGGTATTCTGCATAATACCCGGCCCCATTCAATATGTTCTTGGGTAATAACGGCTCTAATTTAAGTGCTTCCTTTTTTTTCAACATTTGGCGTTTGTCCTCGCCAGTAACCTGAGCCAGAATATCATATACCTTAAGCCCTACCGATGTTAACCATTTACCGTAAGAACCGTTTTCTATCAAGGGCAAGAGCATTTTTTCGGGCAATACCAAATGAGGTGCCAATTTATGTACTATGGCCCGTTCGGAACCCACCTCTTTTACCAACCAAAAATCGAACTGCTTTAAATAGCGAAGTCCACCATGAATTAGTTTTGTAGATTTACTACTGGTACCCGAAGCAAAGTCGTTCTTCTCCAATAAAGCCACCTTTAAACCTCTAGACGCGGCATCCAAGGCTATACCGCCTCCGGTTATACCCCCTCCGATCACAACAAGGTCGAACTTCTCTTTTTTTAGTTTATCTATGGACTTGGCCCTATCTAAATTGGTGAACTCTATATTTTTCATGACTCATTTATCTTTTGCAAAGGTATTAGGTAGCCTTCGTCTCTCCATATTTTTAAAAGAGAAATTAACGATAAAATAACGGTGATCATTCTTCTTCCCAACCTTTTGAGCGTTCTACCGCTTTTTTCCATTTGGCATACAAACGTTTTCTCTTTACACGGTTAAAAGTGGGTTTGAAAATTCTGTCCATGGGCCTATTCTGATCAATATCGGCTTGGTTCCAAAGACCTACCTGAATACCTGCAAGAAAGGCCGCCCCCATCGCGGTAGATTCTATGACCTCTGGTCTATGCACCTCTGTATCCAATATATTGGCCTGGAACTGCATCAAGTAATTATTGGCACATGCCCCGCCATCTACTTTTAGATCTTCCAATTGAATGCCAGAGTCGTCTTCCATTGCCTTTAGAATATCTTTGGTCTGGTATGCCAGAGATTCTAATGTAGCTTTTGCTAAATGTGCCTTTCCGGTATCTCTTGTGAGTCCAAAAATGGCTCCTCTTGCATACATATCCCAATAGGGGGCCCCCAAACCTGCAAAGGCAGGAACAACGTATACCGAGCTATCGCCTTCTACAGAATCTGCCAAAGCCTCTGTTTCTTCTGCACTTTCTATCAATTCTAAACCATCTCGTAACCACTGTATTGCCGCACCGGCTATAAAAATGCTTCCTTCCAAGGCATAATTTACGTGCCCGTCCAGACCATAAGCTATGGTGGTTAACAATCCATTTTTAGAAAACTGAGGTTTCTTTCCGGTATTCATTAACATAAAACAACCTGTACCATAGGTGTTCTTGGCCGTTCCTTTCTTAAAGCACCCTTGGCCGAACAGAGCGGCCTGCTGATCACCCGCAATACCAGCTATGGGAATTTGAACCCCATCTATCTCATAATCGCCAAAATGATATGCTGAAGGCTTCACCTCCGGTAACATAGTTTTAGGAATATCCAAAACCTCTAAAAGTCTTTTGTCCCACGTAAGGTTAACAATATCATACAACATGGTTCTAGAGGCATTCGTATAATCTGTAAAGTGATTTTTATTGGAAGTCATGTTCCATACCAACCATGTATCTATGGTACCCATAAGCAAATCTCCTTTCGCCGCCTTTTCTCTTGCCCCCTTTACATTGTCCAATATCCATTTTACCTTGGTGCCCGAAAAATATGAATCTATAACCAAACCCGTTGTTTGTTTTACATGTTCGGTAAGACCTTCCCTTTTAAGATGCTGGCAAATATCTGCAGTACGTTTGTCTTGCCAAACAATGGCATTGTAAACCGGCTCCCCTGTTACTTTATCCCAGACCACCGTAGTTTCCCTTTGGTTGGTAATACCTATACCCTTAATGTCCGAAGGGTTTACATTGTTCTCTAAAATCAATTGTTTTAAAACGCCCAGTTGTGAATCTAAAATTTCTTTTGGATCGTGCTCCACCCAACCTGATTTAGGAAAAATCTGCTTGAATTCCTCTTGTACCATTCCATGGATCTTTCCTTTTTCATCAACTAAAAGCGCCCTTGAGCTGGTTGTCCCCTGATCTAGGGCTATTATAAATGTTCCCATATGTTAAATTGGATATTGCAGCCCTATGTGGTTACCACGAGACTACATTTTTGAAGTAATATAAAGGGATCTACCGAATTTTCAAAAAAACAGGCTATTTAAGCTCTTGCTATACCAAGATTAAAATTCCCATGAATATTCTCGCTCTACGGAACATATTCTAACATGGTAATAGCTATACCAATCTTTGATTCCCTTAGATTGCGCCACTAAATGTTCAGAGTTGTTCTTCCAGGCCGCTATAGCCTCAAGGCTCTCCCAATAACTCACTGTAATACCTATATCTTCCCTTGCACTTTCTATGCCCAGATATCCGGGCTGGCTTTTGGCCAATTCCACCATTTCTTCCGCCATGGCTTCATATCCGTTGTCACCTTCCTTTCTTCTAGAAGTAAATATCACTGCATAATATGGTTTGTTATTCATCTTACTCTATAAATTCCTTTTCTAAAAAATATTCAACGATGGCCTCTTTCATTAAAACTGTCTGTTCTCCCGCTTTTAAGGGAGGTAGCGCTTCTTTAACACTATAATGCGGCCAACCTTCCTCATCAAAAAATTCGAACTTATAATATCCGTAAGGTTCCAACAAACGGCAAATAGCAATGTGCATAAGGTCTAACTTGTCGTCTTTCTTATACTTTTTATGATATTGCCCCAGTTCTTGCACGCCCACCAGATAAATAATGGCATCCAATTCTAGCGGGTCTCCGTCCGAAAATCGTTGAGACAACTTTTCTACCAAACCTTCCCATCTTTCTTTAAGTTGTATATCTCTTGCCATAATTCTATATCGTACTTTACAGATATTTTTTACGGGCATAAAGGTACTAATCAATGTTCTATATTTGTCAAAACACCCGTGAAATGAATATTTTGGATATCGTTATTGGAGCATTGCTGGCCTTTGGTCTTTGGAAAGGTCTAAAAAACGGCCTTCTTGTAGAAATAGCTTCTATAGTCGCATTGATTGCCGGCATCTTTGGAGCCATTCACTTTTCGTATATAACAGGCGATTATCTGTCCGAGCGAATGGATTGGAATGAAAAATACATCAATATAGCCGCTTTTATAATCACTTTTGCCATCATTGTAACAATAGTTCATTTTGCCGGTAAATTATTGACGAAAATTGCAGATTTTGCCATGTTGGGCCTTTTGAACAAAATAGCGGGCGGTTTGTTCGGGGCTCTTAAGGTCGCGGTGATCCTTGGCGCCCTATTAATATTCTTTGAACGGTTGAACGCCAATTTAAACCTAGTAAGCGAAGAAACTAAGAGCGAATCATTGTTTTACACCCCATTATCCGAGATAGGGTCTTTTGTTTTCGAAAAAGTATTAAACAGAAATGCAATAAACGAAGAAAATATTTGATGGATTAATGACAAAAATCATAGTTTGAAAATATTTTTTAACAAAAAACAGGTATTTGGTCGAAAAAAGATAAAATTTTACCGTCATAAAAATCATTTTTGATTATCATTACAGCGTCAATTCCCCAATTGACATAGAACACATAAGATACCCCTATCTTATTCTTGCCTACGAGTGCTGTTAGAACGGCCTACTTACAAATAAAACACTTTATGAAAATGAGATTACGTAATGTAGTCCCTGTTTTATTTGTAATAGTTTTAAGTTCCTGTACCAGCGAGTCTTTAGACGAAACGACGGCACATGAAGCGGAAAATGTATTTACAGTAGAACAGGAGCTTTTGGAGATTGTGAACGATTACAGATCGTCTGTGGGCGCCGTTCCTTTGAAGTTTAGTGAAATAGCATACAAATATGCTAATTCGCATACCGATTACATGATTGAAAAAGGAAGTATAAACCACGATAACTTTAGCTCTAGAGCCTCTAGCATTAATTCAGAGGTCGGGGTAGAAATAGTTGCCGAGAACGTAGCCAAGGACTACGACACCGCTATAGAAGCCTTTAACGGGTGGCATGATAGTAGTAGCCACAAAAAAACTATGGAAGGTGATTTTACCCACACGGCCGTAAGTGTAAAGACGGATCCGTCGGGCAATTTTTATTACACCCAATTATTTTATAAAGAATAACCAAACCAATTATATTTAAACCAGTAAAAAAGTCTTTGGAATACAAAGGCTTTTTTATTGTTCATACGTAAGCATAAGATCGTTCTTTTTTATAACTTTCGATAAAGTTATAATATGAAAATTAGAGCACCCTTTAATCTTAACAAATGGATCGAAGAAAACAGGGATACCCTAAAACCCCCTGTTGGCAACAAAAACCTATATAAAGATGCCGATGATTATATTGTTATGGTAGTGGCCGGGCCAAATGCCAGAAAAGACTACCACTACAACGAGACCGAAGAACTATTTTATCAATTAGAAGGAAATATAGAAGTACACATACAAGAAGATGGCCAAAAAAAGACCATGAAGTTAGGGCCTGGCGATATGTATTTACATCCTGCCAAAGTACCCCATTCCCCGGTAAGATATGAAAACTCCATAGGGTTGGTCATAGAACGCAAAAGAGCGGATTTGGACATTAAAGATGGCCTTCTCTGGTTTTGTGATAACTGCAACAACAAACTATACGAAACCTATTTTAAGCTGAACGATATCGAAAAAGACTTTCTAGGTCATTTTAAACATTTCTATAGTTCAGAAGATTTAAGAACATGTGACAAGTGCGGAACCGTAATGCCCGTAGATGATCGCTTTATAGCCAAAGAAGAGTGATCGTTCTCGTAGTCGCCAAAACAGTTAGTTTCTTAGTTGCTTTAATGCACCTATACTTTCTATGGCTAGAAATGTTCGTTTGGACCACGAAAGGAAAAAAAGTTTTTAGAAACTTTCCTGAAGACCTATTTGAACCAACCAAAAGCATGGCCGCCAACCAAGGCCTTTACAATGGATTTCTCTCGGCGGGCCTTATTTGGTCCGTTCTTATAGATGATCCTATATGGGCCGCCAATATTTCATTGTTCTTTTTGGCCTGCGTTCTAATAGCTGGAATATATGGAGGACTGTCCGTCTCAAAAAAAATATTCTTTGTTCAAGGTATTCCTCCAATTATAGGTATAATACTTTGGCTAACAATAAGATTAACTTAAAACCACTTGGTTTGTATTAAGCAGGTTATTCTTTGTATTTTTGTTTAAATATAACAATTTGGTCTAAAAAAGTTACAAAATGTCAAAAGTCGCCATAGAATTTGGAATAGAAGAAGCTTTGAAAGCTTTGGGTATTAAAGATATTAATGACGGGTCTTCTACTGGGTCCCAGAATTTTTCGTCCGGTGAAATTATTGAGTCATTCTCTCCCGTAGACGGATCCTTGATCAGCAGCGTTAAAAGCACTACACCATCAGATTACGAAAAAGTCGTGCAAACTGCTCAAGAGGCATTTCTAACATGGCGTAAAAAACCTGCTCCACAACGTGGTGAAATAGTACGCCAGTTTGGAGAAAAGTTAAGGGAGTTAAAGGAACCCTTAGGTAAATTGGTTTCCTATGAAATGGGAAAAAGTTACCAAGAAGGTTTAGGTGAGGTACAAGAAATGATAGATATCTGTGATTTTGCGGTTGGTCTTTCCCGTCAATTACACGGTCTTACCATGCATTCTGAACGTCCCGGACATAGAATGTACGAACAATACCACTCTTTAGGAATCGTAGGTATAATCTCCGCATTTAATTTTCCTGTGGCCGTATGGGCCTGGAATACGGCGTTGGCATGGATCTGTGGTGATGTATGCATATGGAAACCTTCTGAAAAAACCCCTTTATGTGGAATAGCGTGCCAAAACATAGCCGCAGAAGTATTCAAAAACAATAATCTGCCAGAAGGCATTTCTTGTCTAATAAATGGTGATTATAAAGTAGGCGAGATGATGACCCACGATAAACGAGTACCCCTGATTTCTGCGACCGGTTCCATTAGAATGGGAAAAATCGTTGCCCAGGCCGTTGCAGCCCGTTTGGGCAAATCGTTATTGGAACTGGGAGGCAACAATGCGATTATAGTTACACCCGATGCCGATATTAAAATGACGGTGATCGGTGCCGTGTTCGGCGCAGTAGGTACGGCTGGCCAACGTTGTACTTCTACCAGAAGGTTAATTATTCACGAATCTATTTATGACAAGGTAAAAGAGGCTTTAGTAGCCGCCTACGAACAACTTAGAATAGGAAACCCCTTGGACGAAAACAACCACGTAGGCCCCTTGATAGATACAGATGCCGTAGCCCTTTACGAACAGGCGTTACAAAAAGTTGTAGAAGAAGGCGGCAAGATCGTTGTAGAAGGAGGCGTACTCTCTGGAGAAGGTTATGAAAGTGGATGTTATGTGAAACCTGCCATTGCAGAGGCACAGAACGACTTTGAAATAGTACAGCACGAAACTTTTGCACCCGTACTTTACCTTCTAAAATATAAGGGAGATGTTGAAAATGCCATAGCCATTCAAAATGGGGTGGTACAAGGGCTTTCATCCGCCATTATGACAAACAACTTGCGCGAAGCGGAAAAATTTCTTTCCGTTGCAGGTAGCGACTGCGGTATCGCCAATGTGAACATAGGAACTTCAGGAGCTGAAATAGGCGGGGCCTTTGGTGGCGAGAAAGAAACAGGCGGTGGTCGCGAAAGTGGTTCCGACGCATGGAAAGTATATATGAGAAGACAAACCAATACCATCAATTACACCACCGAACTACCCCTTGCTCAAGGCATTAAATTCGACTTATAAGATTCATAACCTAAAAACGGTCTAAAAGCAACAACTTTAGGCCGTTTTTTGATTTTGGTTTTCTGTTGTCCAACTTCCGGTTACCAAGTTCTGCAGACCAAGCACAACCACCATACACAAAAACCTAATCAAATCAAGTATTTTCTTTTTTACAGTTTTCATACTCTTATTATTCAACAATAATCAAGATAAAGCATATCTGCCCAAAGAAATCTTTATTCTGTATACTTCGTTTTAAAAACTGTATGAACTGCTTTCAATCTTTATTCAAATCGCCCCAAAAAAAAGCCCCATAAATGTATTAATGGAGCTTTTCCCTAAAACCAACTAACTCAAACTTTTTAACTATACCTAACTCAGTGCCGAAACTTGGACGGGAGAGATAGGAAGCTCTTTAATTTGTTACCGCAATTTCTCATTTAATCTCTTTAAAGAAAAATGGATTTATGCCTACTATACCATAACCTGTATAAATGACATTGAACTTTGTATAACTGGATATCGCTTTTCCCTGATTATTAGCAATTAAGACTGGATAATTATCATAATTTTAAGATTTTTTTAATACATTGTACGTCAAACACTAAACATTTATGAACAATGACTAAAACAACAACAAATCTACTGCTGATGCTGATCACCATTCTGGCAGGTACTTATTTCTACATTACCTGTTGTAGCGAATGTGGAGCCAGCCCGTTAGAAGAACCCCCGAAAGAAGTCGCTGCACCCATTGCCCCCGAGGCAACATCTTATCCTTTTGCGCTAAACGATGGCTCTTTTTCTTATAGCACAAACGATAATTATAACTTTACTATTTCTTCTTCAGATATTCTAATGCCATTGGCAAGCAGTTTGGAGACAGGTATTGACACCTTAAAATCTTTTTTTCAGGCAAATCCGGAAAAAGTAGTCAACATAACAGGTTACTACACCAGTGAGGAGACCAATAACTCGGCTTATCCAAATCTTGGTATCGCCAGGGCAAATGCCGTTAAAAATCATTTTGTATCGAAGGGAATATCATCTGCCAGCATCAACACTTATGGCAAATTAATGGACGAGATGGTACCCGAGAACAACATTTATCTTGGGCCCATTACTTATGCCCTTGGCGAAAAAACAGAAAATGCAGCGGAAGAACTTTCCGCCCTATATGAAAAAATAAAGGCCGATCCCTTGGTGTTGTATTTTAATACAGCAGAGGCATCTATTAACCTAAATTCCGAACAACGGCAGAAAGTGGCCGATATTTCCAGATATCTTGATAAGGTGGAAGCTGCCACGGTAAATGTGATCGGGCATACGGATAATACAGGGCAAGCCGCCACCAATATGAACTTGGGGTTAGACAGGGCAAATTTCGCAAAGAACTATTTGACACAAAATGGTATCTCCGAATCAAAAATAAACACTTCTTCCAAAGGGCAGGCAGAACCTATAGCCGATAACTCAACAGAAGAGGGAAGAGCAAAAAACAGACGAACCGTCGTAACCCTTAATTAATAATATAACAATTAAAATAGTAAAAAATGAATTTTGAAAATATGAACATCTGGTGTTGGCTTATTCCACTTTTAGTTGGTGTAATTTGTGGAATCTTAGGTTATCTTATCGGCAAGGGCAACAGTACCGTTATCGATAATTCTGCCGATTTAAAAATATTGCAAGACAAAAACTCAAAATTACAAGCAGATTTGGATGCCTGCAACAAGAAAGTTTCCGCTAATACGAACTTAGGTGCTTCCGCAGCCTCTTTTGCCGCAGGAGCCGTAGCCGCTTCCATTCCTTTTGATGGTGCCGCAGCAAAAGCCGTTTTCGGAAAGACCATAAAACAAGACGACCTAAAGGTTGTTGAAGGTATCGGCCCTAAAATTGAGGGAATGTTCAAAGAAGCAGGCATCAAAACCTGGAAAGCTTTATCGGAAGCCTCGGTCGCCGATTGCCAAAAAATACTGGATGGCGGCGGAAAACGTTATCAAATACACGACCCTGCCTCTTGGCCCATGCAAGCTAAAATGTGTTATGAGGGCAAATGGGAAGAACTTTTAAAGTGGCAAGACAAACATGATCACGGTAAGTTATAACCAATAACCAACTGACCAAGCAAAAACCCCGATCGTAAACAGATCGGGGTTTTTTTAATAATTATA
Source organism: Maribacter sp. MMG018 (assembly GCF_018100785.1). Classification (GTDB taxonomy): domain Bacteria; phylum Bacteroidota; class Bacteroidia; order Flavobacteriales; family Flavobacteriaceae; genus Maribacter. Next base: position 447,204 of record NZ_JAGJEC010000001.1, read on the forward strand.
AGAACTTAAACTTTATAATGCTCCGTTAGGCTCTACCCATTTAAAATGATATTGATCTTCAGGAAACTTCATACGTTCGGCAATACGCTCTAACCTAGCAGGTAATTTTAATAGATAGTCGCGGGCTTTTTCCGCTTCTTCGTTCAACGACCTTATAGTCTCCAACTCCCAATACGCATTCAGCTTTCTTAAAATATCAACGTAATCTTGCGCCGTATACACCCCTAAACGCTGGGCGCAGTTGGAAAAATTCTCAAATGCCGTACCTATAGTGCCACCAGACTCACGTAAGAAATGTGCCGGCATTACAATTTTTTTCTTCATCATATCGGCAAAGGCCAACATCATACCAGACGGATCCTCTCCGAATATTGTTTTCACAAACTCCCTATAGGCCAAATGATGTCTCATTTCATCACCTGCAATGATCGTACACATTTTACCTAGCAATGCATTCCCTTTTTTCTTGGCCATTTGCCCCACTCTTTTATGAGAAATATTGGTTGCCAGTTCTTGAAAAGAGGTATATACAAAATTTTTATAGGGATCACGATCCGTACCAATATCAAAACCATCCGATATTAAATGTTGGGTCGTAATTTCGATCTCCCGCATATTTACCCGTCCCGACAAGTATAAATATTTGTTCAATACATCACCATGTCTATTTTCTTCGCCTGTCCAAGCCCTTACCCATTTGGCCCAACCATTGGTTTTGTAATCTCCGTGCTGATCAATTCCCACAACATCCATTAACCATGATTCATAGGTCGGCAGTGCTTCTTCGGTAATGGTATCAGCTACCATGGTTACCCAAAAATCATACCCTAAATCTTTCGATTCTTCACGTATCTCTTTTACCTTTTCTAAAAAATCATCCTGTTCAGAATCTGGCAAAAAATCGCTAGGTTGCCAAATCTTTTCTACAGGAATAAGAAAAGAATCCATAAAACCTGCTACTTTAGGTTCTAAGGCCTGCATTACCTCTAGTCTTATATTTTTTTCTGCCATAATTTTAGTTTTAATCAAAGTTCGCCAATAATATAATGAATTGAACTTAAATAGATCTCTTTTTTTAATTTCTCCCCTTTTCACCTGGATAATAGGTGTGTACGGGATCACTCTGCCAATACTCTTTCGTATCTACGTTCATTGCCGTTAATGGCCCTCTGAAAGCTGCACCCGTATCTATATTCCATACGTTTGCCGCATTTTGCGGTGTGGTTTCCCCTATGCGCGTCACCGGAGTATGGCCAATATATATTTCCTTATATAAAGTTAACCGTTTTGGATAAACAATGGCATCCTTTTTTAACTTGGGGTTTAAGGCCAACGCCAATTCCCAAAGGGTACGGTCCCAATAAAAGGTTTTAGTGAAATACTCATGGTCTATACCCTTTAAATTGGTAAACCCCGCATGCAAAAAAAGTCTGTTCTCATCATCCAAATAGTAGTTCTGGAGATTTTTATAAAAGGCGATATGACCTTTTTTCGTTGCTTCGTCAATTTTATCGTATGATGCCATCGTGGCCTTGCCCCCGTGCATAAACCATGTTGGATTGTCTTTGCCCTTGGCGAGCCATTCATAACACAACTCATCATGGTTGCCCCTTAAAAAAACACAATTGTGGGATGATTTAAGCTCTATTAAAAAGTTAATGGTCTCAACGGCATCGCTCCACCCATCTATATAATCCCCCAAAAAAATGAGTGTGTCTTTTTCGGTAACACCAACTTTTTGCAACAAATGTTGCAGTGCCTTTAATCCTGAATGTATATCCCCTATTACAAATGTCCTCTCTGAATTCATTTAGCAAAAATCGCAATTACCCCAATTACCACAATAACAAAAAGGATTAAAAAGAAGATTTTCCAAAAAGAATAAGGTCTGTTTCCACTTACCGTACCCGTTTGTCCATTGATAAAAAAATTAAACTCCTTTCCATCATATCTGTATGAACTTATGTAAATGGGCAACAGCACATGTTTAAAAGTTTCGTCGGAAAGCTTTATATCGGCATTGGTGATACGCTGTGTATCCCCCCCAATATCATTCCTGATCCAATTATAGGCAATATTCTTTGCTTTCTGAAAAGATTGGCGGTGCCCTTCTTTTAAAGAAACGGTATATTTCTCGGTTACAAACCCCGACAGATATTTTGAATTAAAAGGAACCAAATCCTTTAAATTCCAGAATGCTACCTTAGAAGGAATCATATTTCGTTTTCTCTGTGAGGCATTGACCAGAATATCATCGACAAAACCATCTACCTTTCCAGTAACATAAGACCATCTTGTCTTTCTAACCCGCCTCGTTTTTCTACCTTTGCCCGTATTATAGGTTTGTGTTTCATAATAGTAATCCCCTCTTTGTCCTTGGTAAGACGCAAAAAGATTGGCGTCAAAAGTCCAATAGGGTAGGTAAAGCCCATGTATTGCCTCTGGATCTAAGGCGGCTCTTTTTAGTTTATCCGGAGCAAACCAGAGACTGCCCACCCATGTCTTGAATATGTTTCGTGCCTTTTTAGAATCTAGCTGAAAAGGGACCAAGGCACCCGGCAGGATCCACCCTTCCGTTTCCGCATCTTCAAGAATCAAAGGCTCACCACAATACACACAGTCCAACGACTTATAATGCTCTTCAACATGTTGGTTGGCCCCACAATTTTTACAATGCAACAATTCTATCGTATCGGTATGGGCATTTTCTCCCACTACTTTAATATAATGTTCCAACTCTAGCTCTTCAAAGCTACTTTTAGACTGCTCTATAAACTCCTCATATCCACAATATTCACAGGTAAGTTGGTTTGAACCAGGTTTAAACTTTAACTCAGCGCCACAATTGGCACAGGCTTTCTTTTTTTCTGATGCTTTAATATCTTCCATAGAAATAACTACCCCCTTTACACAAAGTGAGCAACTTTTTTAGCGTTATCTAAGTTTGTTAAACTGTTGGTAACGGTGGTGGTGTATTGCCCCCCAAAAAAGATTTTAGTTCCTCTATATCCTTTAAGGCACTCCAATTGGCCATGCCTTGTTTCCAGATCAAAGAATCTCTATTTATGGTTCTACTAGCAAAAAGTTCTTTTAACCTTTCATAGGATACAGGACCCAATTGTTGTCCGTTTACGGCATAATAATAATTAACCTGTGCCGGAACTGGGGGAGGCGCCATAGAAGCCTGTTGTGGTTGGCTCATTGGCTGGCCCATTGGTTGCCCCATAGATTGGCCTCCCATTAGACCGCCCATTTGCTGGGCCAGAACAAAGCCCATACCCATGCCCATACCTGCGCCGGCAGTTCCTCCTTCGTTCTTGGCCGCTGCTTCCATTGCTTTTGCCGCTTTGAACTGCGCAAGCTTGCTCATATCCAACTTATCTAAACGACTGTATTCGAAGATCTCTTTTTTAAGTTCTTCGGGCATGGATACGTTCTCTATATAGAATTTCTCCAGCTCTATACCTACTCTATTAAATTCTGGCTGCATTACTTCTTGGCAGGTCTCTGAAAGTTCACTGGTATTGGCGGCATATAACTCTATGGGCAGATTTGCCTCACCTACGGTATCGGTAAAACGCGTAACGATCAAACTCTTTAGATGTTCGTTTATTTCAAAATTTGTAAAATTACCGTCCGTTCCAACAACATCCACGATAAATTTACCTGGGTCGTTAATTCTAAAGCTATAGGTACCAAAAGCTCTTATCTCTACCAAACCAAACCGGTCATCGCTTAACATAAATGGGTTTTTGGTCCCCCATTTCTCATCGGTAAAAAGTCTTGTATTCACAAAATATACCTCTGCCTTAAATGGGCTATCAAACCCATATTTCCAACCTTTTAAGGTCGTAAGTATTGGTAAATTTTTTGTGTTTAACGTGTAGGTGCCAGGTTTAAAAACATCTGCCAGTTGCCCTTCGTTTACAAAAACGGCCATTTGCCCCTCTCTTACGATCAACTGGGCATTGTTCTTTATTTCGTTCTGGTATCTTTCAAATCGATGGACTATAGTATCATTGGAAGTATCCAACCATTCTACAATATCTATAAACTCATTACTTAATTTTTTCTTTATCTCGTCAAATAAACTCATTTTCCTATCTTTTATAATTGTTCTAAAAAGGTAGGGAATTCCAACATACCCAACAAAAAATGTAGTTATCTACCCATTAAAAATGGCATATTAGCACAATTCAAATATTTTGCCCCCGTAATAATCCACAACAAAATTTATATTAGGCAATTTTTCTGATTATCTTAGAAAATCTAATTTCGCCTTTTGTATGAAAAAAGTCTTTTGCATTGGAGAGCTGTTGATCGATTTTGTCGCCGAAAACCAAGGGAAAAATTTATCTGAAGCCAAAGAGTTTACCAAAAAGGCCGGTGGAGCACCGGCGAACGTTGCTTGTGCCATTAGCAAACTAAATGGGAAGAGCGTCTTTTTAGGATGTGTTGGAAATGACCCTTTCGGCTCTTTTTTACTTAATATTCTTAAAGATGAAAATGTGGATGTTTCGTCGGCTCAGCTTTCGGATACGTTTACGACCCTGGCTTTTGTCTCTATAGACGAAGAAGGGGAGCGAGACTTTGTATTTAGTCGGGGTGCCGATAAAAAATTAAAATATGACCCTGCATTAAAAAAGGAATTCAATAACAACATTGTTCATTTTGGAGCTGCCACCGCTATGCTAGGAGGGGAACTGGAAGAAGCCTACGGCAGGTATTTGTTCGATGCACTGACCCAAAATTCATTTATAAGCTTTGACCCTAATTATAGGGTAGACCTTTGGAAGAACAAAGAAGAATTGTTTATTAAAAAATGTACCCCTTTTATTGAAAAATCACATTTGTGTAAATTTAGTTTAGAGGAAGCGCAATTATTATCCAATAAAGAAAACTTGGAAGAGGCCTGCAAAGTATTCCATGAAATGGGTGTGCCTATAATCGTAATTACGCTCGGAAAGGAAGGAACCATGTTAAGCACCCCAAAATTTTCGAAAACGATTGAGAGTATAAAAGTGAAACCCGTGGACACCACTGGTGCAGGTGATGCATTTATCGGATGTTTGCTCAAACAACTTTCTATGCACGATAGTCTTGACAAGGTGCTAGAGAATGAAAACCAACTCACACAAATGGTTGCCTTGGCCAATAAAGCAGGTGCTATTACCACTACAAACTTTGGCGCCATAGAATCTCTGCCTACACCCGAACAATTAGCATCTTAGCAAAGGCAATTTATAACAGAAACAAAAGGTTAGTTATATTTTACCTTTCTTAAAACCCTTAATGCTTCTTTTATAGAACCATACGTTTTAGGAAACTTGTTCTTGGTCAGGTTTTTGGCAAGTTCCATTTGGGGCTTGGCCTCCTCGAACCCGTTTAGGTAGCATATAAGATAGGTGTCTGCCATATGCTTCAGGTCTTCTTTTTCCCTAGGTTTTAAAGGTATATTGTTTTTTACTTTGGTCAAAAGTGAATTGTTGCTATTGTAGACGTGGTACAAGGTCTTTTTGTCATACTGAGGAGCCTCGAACAATAATTCGGATTCTATCTTATAAGTACCGTTATCCTGAAAATTAATAACCACTTTTTCTAAAGGAAAATATTTCTGCTTTGTTCCTAGGCCCAATTGTACATATTCTATGGTTGTAAAAGAATCATCATCAAAGGTAATGGTAACCTCATCAAGGTTAGAGTAGAACAGTTTTACCTGTTCGTTGATCAATTCTATATCTACCCTATAATAATACGTTTGATCTTTTACGGTTTTGGTATTGCCGGCCCAACAAACTACAAACTGCTCTTTAAAAACTTTATAGTGGCTGTCCAGATCCCTATGTCTATTATTCAAAAAATCTATGACACCGTCCAATGTAAGTTCTATATTGTTTCTGGCATGCTGTTCTATGGTGGCTACAGCTTCCGAATTGATGTCTTTTAACTGAATGCCATAGGCTTTTGGCAAACTTATACTGCCTTCCCTAAAAAATACCATACCCCCATAGTACTTCCAGATGTTCTTACGCAGGGCACAAACTTTACCTATAGACCTAATGGTAACCAACCCGACCACCTTGCCTTCTGGCAAATGTGGAAATGGTATATTCTCGTAGGAAATTAAAGGGGGGTTGTCTAGATAGGCATTTACGAGGTTTTGGATCTTACTATCGTCAAAAAAATCTACCCCAACAATTTTGTTGTCCTCATCCTCTACCCCGACCACAATAAAAGAATTGTTGTTGGGGTTACTATTGGCCAATGCACATACGTGTTTTAAAAACTTGGCCTTACCTTCTTTTTCTCCGATGGAGATAAAACGTTTTTTGTCATAAAAACTATTTTCGTCGTTATGAGCGAGCAAGTTCTTGACAAGAAGACGTTTATTGATCATACCTTCTTATTCACAATTGTTGAAGAGGCTTGTGCCGTAGGCATCACAACTAAATCCGCAATATTAACATGAAATGGTCTCGTAACTACAAAATAAATAATATCTGCTATATCTTCTGGCCTTAACGGTGTAAAACCTTTATAAACATTTTCGGCACGTTCTTCGTCCCCTTTAAAACGAACGTTACTGAACTCCGTCTCAACCAAACCCGGGTTAACGGCACCGACCCTTATGCCGTACTGATTTAAATCTATACGCATTCCTTGGTTTATAGCATCTACCGCATGCTTGCTCGCACAGTATACATTTCCTTTCGGGTACACCTCCTTGCCTGCGGTAGAACCAATGTTTATAATATGCCCCTCTTTTCTTTCTATCATTTGGGGCAAAATTGCCTTTGACACGTATAACAATCCTTTTACGTTAATGTCCAGCATGGCGTCCCAATCATCTAGATCACCATCTTCAATTGGATCAAGACCATGGGCATTTCCAGCATTGTTTACCAAAATGTCGATCTTTGAAAAATTTTCGGGCAAAGAGGCCACTGCCTGTTGAACAGAGGCTTTGTTTCTAACATCAAAGTTCAAGGTAAAGACCCGAACCATCTTTTCTAGTTCGCCCTTAAGTTTATCCAACCTTTCTTGACGCCTACCACATAAAATAAGATTTATGCCGTTTTTGGCAAAAAGTTCTGCCGTAGCTTTTCCTATGCCACTGGTGGCCCCGGTTATAAACGCGGTTTTACTCATACTTATACATTTTTAAGGTACTTCATGACCATTACTTGCCTCTAACATTAAAAACCAATCTTCCAATTCTAACTCCAACGCTATAGCCTTTATGGCGGACTCTAATCTTTTGGGAGTTGTTGTACCCACCACCGGATACACCTTGGCCGGATGTTTTAATATCCAAGAAAGTAATAATTGATCTTCTGTTACACCATACTTGGCACTTAGTTTTTGAAGTACGTTTTTAATTCTTTTTGTCTGTTCGGTACCTTCCTTGAAATATACTCCCAACGGACTCCAAGACATGGCCATTCTACCATGAGACAAACAATCATCTAAAGTACCATCGTACATTACAGAGTTGGAAGTTAACGAATATTCTACCTGATTACCTTCGACCGGTACGACCGTTTCTAACAACCTAATTTGCGAAGGTGTAAAATTTGACACCCCAAACTGCCGGATCTTTCCTTCTTTTTTCAATAAGGTAATTGCTTCCAACACCTCATTGGGATCCATTAAAGGGCTCGGTCTATGTAAAAGCAACATATCCAAATATTCCGTTCGTAGTTTCTGCAGCGACCTTTCTACCGATTCAACAATATAATCTCTGCCGTAATCGTAATGCTTTACCCTATTATCTCTTGTTTCCGTCTTAAATTGAATACCACATTTACTGATCAGCTGAATATTTTCTCGCCCAATACCACTTTTAGAAAAAGCATTCCCGAACTGTTCCTCATTGGTATAATCGCCATAAATATCGGCATGGTCAAAAGTAGTTATCCCAAACTCTACACAATGGTTCATGAGGGCTATCATCTCTTTAGCATTAAAATCCTTGCCCCATTTGCCCCAGGTCATGGTGCCCGCTATAATTCGTGAATACTTGAAGGTTCTTTTCATAAAGAAGTTAAATTAAAAATAAATCCCTTAAATACTTCATAAAAATCAGGGACTTTGGCTTTTTTTAACCAATCGTTAACAGCGACTCAGTGAATTAATTTTCAATTTGCATAACTGTTAATTTTTTAAGCTAAATTACGCCAAAAACAAGCTGATACATGGAAGAAAATACAACTGTTGATATAAGTGCGGTAAATGAGAAGATTGCTCAGGAAAGCGCATTTATAGATTTACTTGTTCTTGAAATGAACAAGGTCATAGTAGGTCAAAAACACATGGTCGAAAGATTGTTGATCGGGCTTTTGGGCCAAGGCCACATACTTTTAGAAGGTGTTCCGGGCTTAGCTAAAACATTGGCAATAAACACATTGGCCAAAGCTGTAAAAGGAAGTTTTAGTAGAATACAGTTTACCCCCGATCTTTTGCCTGCAGATGTTGTTGGAACGTTGATCTACAACATGAAAGAAAATGATTTCTCCATTAAAAAAGGTCCCATCTTTGCAAATTTTGTCTTAGCGGATGAGATTAACAGGGCACCTGCCAAAGTACAATCGGCTTTATTGGAAGCAATGCAAGAAAAACAAGTTACCATTGGTGACGAAACTTTTGTGTTGGACAAACCATTTTTGGTAATGGCAACCCAAAACCCTGTTGAACAGGAAGGTACTTACCCTTTACCCGAAGCACAGGTAGACCGTTTTATGCTAAAAACGGTTATCGATTACCCTAAAATGAACGAGGAGCAACTTATAATGCGTCAAAATCTTTTAGGGGCCTATGAAACGGTAAAACCGGTGGTATCGCTAAAACAGATTCTTAGTGCGCAAAAAGCGGTGCGAGAAGTTTACATGGACGAAAAAATAGAAAAATACATTCTTGATATCATTTTCGCTACCAGATACCCGGAAAAATATAACCTAGAAAATCTAAAACCCTTAATAAGTTTTGGAGCATCGCCTCGTGGTAGTATCAATTTGGGTACGGCCGCAAAATGTTATGCCTTCATAAAAAGAAGGGGCTATGTAGTACCGGAAGATGTAAGGGCCGTGGTACACGATGTGCTAAGGCATAGAATTGGCATCACATACGAGGCCGAAGCGGAAAACATCACTTCTGAAGAAATTATCAATAAAATCGTTAACGAGATAGAAGTGCCATAAATCAGTTCACAGTTGTCTCTAAAAGTTCATGACCCGTTCTAAGAAAGGAATGGGAGATGACCTTCTCACCGACTTCTGCATGCTAATCACTGTTAACTGAAACAAATGGATACCAAAGAATTACTCAAAAAAGTTCGTAAAATTGAAATCAAGACACGTCGTCTGTCCGACCATGTTTTTGGTGGGGAGTACCATTCTACGTTCAAGGGTAGAGGTATGACATTCAGCGAGGTGAGGCAATATCAATTTGGCGATGATGTGCGTAGTATAGATTGGAACGTTACCGCCAGATATAATGAACCTTATGTAAAGGTCTTTGAAGAAGAACGGGAACTTACCATGATGCTCATGGTAGATGTGAGCGGATCAGAGTTTTTTGGTACCAAGAACCAGTTTAAGAACGAAATTCTGACCGAAATATCGGCAACCTTGGCTTTTAGCGCCCTTCAGAATAATGATAAGGTAGGGGTAATCTTGTTCTCGGATCAGGTAGAATTGTTTATTCCGCCCAAGAAAGGAAAAACCCATGTTCTTCGTATTATACGGGAACTACTGGAGTTTAAGCCCGTTAGCAACAAGACCAATATTGCAGAGGCCTTAAAATATCTGACCAACGTAATGAAGAAGAAAGCCATCGTTTTTGTGCTTTCAGATTTTATCGCCTCCGACTACGAACGAACGTTAAAGATCATTGGAAACAAGCATGATGTTACCGGAATAAGGGTCTATGATGAGCGAGAAGAATATATTCCCAATCTCGGAATGGTTCAAATGATGGATGCCGAAACGGGAAAATTACAATTGATAAATACCCAATCTAAAAAAGTTAGAAATTCATACACAGAATTTTATCGCGAAAGGGTTACCTATTTTAAGGAAACCTTTACTAAATCGGGATGTGGAGTGTTTGATTGCAGGGTCGACGAAAGCTATGTCAGAAAACTTTTAGGGTATTTTAAAAGAAGAGGTTAATGCAAATTAAAAGAGTACATTTTAAAGTTAATGCCATTTTACCCTTTGTAAAGGGTATACTTGCGCTGTGCTTCTTTCTTTTTTCTTTAGTAGGTTTTTCTCAACAAAAACCCACCATTGCCACAGAGGTAGATACAACCTATATTAGAATTGGAGAACAGATACATTGGAAAGTTTCGGTAGATGTAGACTCTACCGACCAAGTTATTTTTCCAGAGGGACAAACATTCTCCCCCCTAGAAACCGTCGAGGCATTTGCCACCGACACCACGCGTAAAAAAGATAGGCTAACCCTACAAAAAATATATGCCCTTACACAATTCGATTCGGGTGCATACAAACTTCCCGCGCAAAGAATAGATATAAACGGCATCGGTTATTTTACAGACTCTATGATGATCAATGTAGAAACCGTACCGGTAGATACCGTTGCACAGAAGATGTATGATATAAAACCGTTCATCAATGTGGATAAGGTACCGACAGAACGATGGAAGTATATACTTATCGGGTTAGTCGTCTTATTGTTATTGGGAGGTATATTTTATTGGTTCTTTATTCGTAAAAAACCATTGACACAAGAAGAAAAAGAAGCTTTATTGCCGCCATACGATCGTGCATTATTAGAATTAAAACGATTGGAAAATTCTAAATACTTGATCCAAGATGAATACAAGCAATATTATTCGGAGCTGACCACCATTGTACGGTCTTATTTAGAAGAAGATGTCAATGTCTCGGCACTGGAGAGTACTACGGGGCAGTTAATAGAAAAACTTGAATTGCTAAGTGATTCCGGAGAGCTGGAACTGGAGAAAGACACGATCGATCAATTCAAAAATATTCTGCAAACGGCAGACTTGGTAAAATTCGCCAAATCAAAACCTTCTACCTCTACCGCGGAACAAGATAGAAAACTGGTAGAACAAATTGTGGTAAAGACCCATGATGCCCTGCCAGAACCTACAGAGGAAGAACTTCTACAACAAGAGGAATACAAAGAAGAACTGAGCCGCAGAAAACAAAAGAAAAAGCTTATAATCGGCCTTTCCTCTTTAGCTGGCCTGCTAATCCTCGCTATTTTGATCGTAGGACTAAAAATGGGGTTTACACAATTAAAGGACACAGTTTTTGGACATCCCACCAAAGAATTACTAGAAGGTGATTGGATCTCCAGTTCATATGGGTATCCACCCATTATGTTAGAAACCCCCAAAGTATTGGTAAGAAACGAGGTAAAACTACCTCCCGAGGCCAAAGCCAATATTCAAGAAATTCAAGCTTTTAGTTATCGAAGCCCTGAAAGTTTGTTCACTGTCGGCACTACTTCTATCACCATGAACCAAGAAGCCCAGGCCGCTTTTGATCAAACTATTGAACAGATAATAGAAGGATTTGAAAAACAGGGAGCCAAAAATATCATAACAAAACAAGAAGAATTTACCACCATTAGTGGTGTAAAAGGCATCAAGGTATACGGTAGTGGAGATTTTGCGGTCCCCGATTCTAAAGAACTGGTCAAAGGAAAATACACTGTTCTATTATTTGGGGGAAATGGTTTTCAGCAAAACGTAATTATTACTTGGTTAGATGACGATATGTACGCACAAGAAATGGTAGATAGAATTTTAACCAGTGTTGAGGTAAAAACAGATGTTTAAATGTTAGAGAATATATCATTCGCAAATCCTGATTTCTTTTGGCTATTTCTCTTATTGCCATTGGCTATCCTTTGGTATATCTTTAAGAATAAAGAGGAAACCGCAGCCCTAAGAATCTCTACCCTTCAAGGTTTTCGGCACAATAGTTTGTTACCTAAAATAAAACCTGCATTGTTCTTGCTCAGGTTATTGGCCCTAAGTGCCATTATAGTCGCAATGGCAAGACCACAGACCGAAGATATTTCTACCCGTACCAAAACGACCAAAGGTATAGATATTGTTATGGCCATTGATGTCTCTTCTAGTATGTTGGCCCGTGACCTAAAACCAAATCGACTCTCTGCCCTTAAAAAAGTGGCTTCCGATTTTATCAAAAAAAGACCCAACGACAGAATAGGGCTCGTAGTCTACGCGGGGGAAAGTTATACAAAAACACCGATTACCACAGACAAAGGTATTGTGCTAAACGCATTACGTGATATTTCATATGGCCAGTTAGAAGACGGTACCGCTATTGGCATGGGGCTGGCAACCTCGGTGAACAGACTTAAAGAAAGTAAGGCCAAAAGTAAAATTATTATTCTTTTGACCGATGGGGTAAACAACTCGGGGTTCATAGAACCACAGACCGCGGCGGACCTAGCTACGGAATATGGAATAAAAACCTATACCATAGGCCTTGGTACCAATGGTAATGCCCTCACCCCTATCAATTACAATGCAGATGGGTCTTTTAGGTACGGAATGCGCCAGGTAGAAATCGATGAAGAATTATTGGAAAGTATAGCAGAGGTGACCGGAGGCAAATACTTTAGGGCTACCAACAATGAAACACTGGAAGAGATCTACGATGAAATAAACAAATTAGAGAAAACCGAGATAGAAGAGTTTAAATATTACCGATATGAAGAAAAATTTAGACCATGGGTTTTATTGGCCGGAGTATTTCTTCTATTAGAATGGGTTTTGCGAAATACCTTATTTAGAAGCTTTATATAATTATGATACAGTTAGACGAAAAAATATATTTCTATTTGCTGTTCATCATTCCGGTGATAGTGGTACTATTCCTATTACTACTGATCTGGAAAAAGCGTACCCAGAAAAAATTTGCGGACAGTGTATTATTAAAGAGATTAACACCTACGAGGTCATATTATAAAAGCACCTTGAAGCTCATAATTTTTCTATTGGGCCTTTCATCTTTGATCATGGCATTGGTAAACCCGAAAATCGGCACAAAACTAGAGACCGTAAAACGAGAGGGTGTAGATATCGTATTTGCCGTAGATGTCTCTAAAAGTATGTTGGCCGAAGACATTGCCCCCAACAGACTAGAAAAGGCAAAACGTATCGTCTCTGAAATAATCAACCAATTGGCAAGTGACCGTATTGGTATTATCGCCTATGCCGGCCAAGCATTTCCACAATTGCCAATTACCACAGATTATGGGGCCGCAAAAATGTTTTTGCAGAGCATGAATACCGATATGCTCTCGTCACAAGGTACCGCAATTAACGAAGCCATAGAACTGGCCACGACCTTCTATGACGATGAAGATCAGACCAACAGAGTCCTTTTTATCATCTCTGACGGAGAAGACCATTCTGAAGGCACCACCTTAGATGCCGTAGAAGAGGCCGTGGACGAAGGCATAAAAATTTATACCATTGGCGTAGGAAAACCAAAGGGCGCCCCTATTCCAATTAAAAGAAACGGTATCTTGGAGACCTTGAAGAAAGATGCCCAGGGCGAAGTCGTTATCACTAAATTGAACCCAGAGGTACTGGCAGAAATCTCAGAGGAGGGCGACGGCCTTTACATAGATGGCACCAATACGGAAGAAGCAGTATCCATTATAAAAGACGAACTGCTTCGAATGGATAAAACAGAGTTCGAGGCCAAGCAATTTGCAGAGTACAAAGACCAGTTTCAATGGTTTCTTGCCGCAGGTCTCTTGTTCTTATTTTTAGAAATCTTTATCTTGGACAGGAAGACAAAATGGCTAAAAAAATTGAATTTATTTAATGACAAACAGCCTGAGTAAAATGAAAAATATAACAATCACTTTTTTTGTTCTTTTTATTGCGGGCTTAAGTTTTGCCCAAGAAAAGGAGGCAAAACAAAAAGAAAAAGCGCTTAAGGCCGCTACCAATCTTACCTGGAACGGTAACAAAAATTTATCGGAAAATAACTTTGTTCAGGCCGAGGTGGATTATAGAATGGCCATAGCCAAAGATCCAGAAAATGCGATTGCCCCATACAATTTAGGTACTGCCTATTACAACAAAGAAACCTATAGCGAAGCCTTTGGAAGATTCAAACAAGCAGGCGAAACAGCAACCACTAAAGAAGAAAAACATAAAGCCTACCACAATATGGGTAATGTTTTTATGAAACGTAAAGAATATCCCAAAGCTATAGAAGCATACAAAGAGGCCCTTAGAAACGACCCTACGGACGAAGAGACCAGGTATAACCTTGCCTTGGCTAAAGAAATGCAAAAGAAAGATGATCAAAACAAAGATCAGAACAAGGACGACCAAAATAAAGAAGACCAAAAAGACAACAAAGACCAAGACAAGGAAGGCGACAATAAAGAAGACCAAAACCAAGATAAAAAAGATCAAGGTGACAAAGGGGACAAGGGAGATGAAGGAGATGATCAAAAAGATGAGAACAAAGAAGGTGATGGCGACAAAAAGGAAGAGCAAAAGAAAAAACCCGAACAAGGGGACGGAGACAAACCCAAGGATCAACCTGAACGAAAACCAAACCAGTTAAGTAAACAACAGGTAGAAAATCTTTTGAGGGCCATGCAAAATGCCGAGAAGAAAGTACAGGAAAAAATTGATGCAAAAAAAGTAAAGGGTGCTAAAGTAAAGAATGAAAAAGATTGGTAACATATTCATGAAGAACAGAAAGCTCTTTTTATTAGGGCCACTTTTGTTGTTCGCACTCATCTTACATGCTCAAGATGAGGATGCGGTTACTTTTGAAATGCGATTGAGCAAGCCCAAGTTGGGTCTCAATGAGCGATTAAGGGTAGATTTTACCATGAATAAGGATGGGGACAATTTTAACCCTCCAGACTTTGAAGGGTTCAGGGTTCTAATGGGCCCTTCACAATCCATTAGCTCTTCATGGATCAATGGTGTAAGAAGCTATTCGAAAACATATTCATATACCCTGGCACCAACTGCCAAAGGAAAATTTACCATAAAACAGGCCACTATTGTCATAGGTGGGGTTACCTATAAATCGTTACCAAAAGAAGTAGAGGTTACTGCTGCCGTAGACAAACCCAGCGATCAAATGACAGCTGATGATATTGCCGACGAAAACCTTCATTTGGTTGCAGAGGTCTCAAAAACAGACCCTTACCTAAACGAAGCTATCAGTGTTGTTTACAAATTATATGTTAGCCCCAATATCAGTGTTTCCAACTATCAACCGCTAGACAACCCTAAATACAACAATTTTTGGAGCCAAGACATTAAAGTATCCAGGTTAAGTGCACAAAATGGCACATATCAAGGCAAACCATATAGATATGTGGTATTGAAAAGAGTAGTTCTATATCCACAGAAAACTGGAAAACTGGAAATTGAACCGCTCTCTTTAGATGTGACCGTAGATGTACCTACCAATAGAAGAGACTTTTTTGGAGGTAGAATCTATTCACAAACCAACAAAACTGTTTCTGCAGGTAAAAGAACCATCAACGTAAAAAGTCTTCCAACCGCAAACCAACCAGCAGATTTTACCGGGGCCGTAGGTGATTTCGATTTCGCTGTAACTACCAGCAAAACCAGTTTAAATGCTTCAGAATCTTTGCAAGCGGTGGTAGAAGTTAGTGGTAAAGGCAACTTAAAGTTGTTTAAACTACCAGAACCTGACCTTCCTAGCTCTTTAGAGGTATTTGAGCCAGAATTTAACGAAAGGGTACGTACAACCTTAAGTGGCATGCAAGGTAAAGTAAGCAATAGCTACACGATAGTGCCGGCATATAGGGGCAAATACCCTGTTCCTCCTGTATCATTCAGCTATTTTAATCCAGACACAAAGAAATACCACACCCTTAATTCTGACGAAATTTTAATTAATGTGTTGGAAGGCCCCACAAAATCTTCCAACTCAGCCTCCCCATCAGGTGTAACATCTAACAAGCACAAGGTTATCGCCAGTGGAAATCAGTTCAATTTTATAAAATTGAAACCAAATCTTTCGGCAAAAAGCATTTCTTACTTTTTTGGTTCCAACCTTTATTACATATTGTTATTCGGACCATTACTGCTAATTCCCCTGGCTATATTCCTTAGAAAAAAGAGAGATGCCATAGCCAGTGACGTAATCGGCAACAAAGTGAAAAAAGCGAACAAGTTGGCAAGAAAATATCTTTCGGCCGCGAAGAAACAACTTGGTGATAAAGATTCTTTTTATGTTGCCTTGGAAAAAGCCCTACATAACTACTTAAAGGCAAAACTGAAAATAGAAACCTCTGAGTTTAGTAAGGACAAAATTTCGGAGTTACTCACAAAAAAGAAAATTGAAGAAGCTACCGTAACGGATTTTATAGGTCTTTTACAAAATTGTGAAGCGGCAAGGTATAGCCCCTTCTCAGATGTAGAGATGCAACGTGATTATGAAAAGGCCAGTGAAGTGATTTCATTAATGGATAAAGAATTATAGCCATGATCAAAAAGTTCACTTTAATTCTAGGTTTGCTATTTATGTTCATTGCCTCTGCGCAGAACGAGAAATTGTTCGACCAAGCCACCGAAGCCTATAACAATGGTGATTATGAAAAAGCCATTGAACTATACAATTCCATCTTGGGCAACGGTCAACATTCCGCCGCCCTTTATTATAATTTGGGAAACGCTTATTATAAGTTGAACCATATAGCGGAAAGCATCTATTACTATGAAAAATCGTTATTACTAAACCCGAGCGATGAAGAGGTAAAAACAAATCTAGGGTTTGCCCAGAATATGACTTTAGATGCGATCGACACGCTTCCTCAAACCGGATTAGCCCGTATCTATAAAAATGTTACCACTATATTGACGTTTGACCAATGGGCCTACATTTCCATTATCTGTATGGTTTTGTTCGTATTACTTTATATCGCTTTTTACTATTTTAAATATTCCACAAAAAAAAGGTGGGCATTTATAGGTAGTTTGATCGCTTTGTTCCTGTGCATAATAAGTATTGCTTTCGCCGCTATTGGAAAAAGGGATTTTAACCTAGACAACCCTGCCATAATATTTGCCGAGGAAATTGCCGTAAACACCGAGCCTAATAATACTAGCGAAACTATTTTCACCTTACATTCGGGCACAAAGGTTAATGTGCTTGAAACCTTGAACAACTGGAAAAAAATAAGGCTTTCGGACGGAAAAACGGGTTGGGTACCACAAACAGAATTAAAATTGTTAAAGGATTTTTAAAAATACATTAACAATTTTTGAAACAATGAGTTGTATATTTGCATTTAACATTGCAATATGAAACAATTTGCACGTTTTACCTTGTTATTTTTGTGGCTTTTTGCAATTGTTGCACCAAGTGTGGCTACGCTGTGCAATCCTGACAAACCCATTGTTGTTACAAACCTAAACGAAGAAGAACAACAAGAATCAGGAAAAAAATCTTTGGCTGAAGAAAAATTTGTCAAAGAAAACCTTTTAAATTTCTCATTGATTTGTTTTAATGACAAATCAAAAATAAATAGTTACCGAGGCATGGTTTGTTTTGACCATACCTTGGAAGTCTTATCGCCCCCCCCAGAATACACCTGTTAGTATTTTTCGGTATTTATTTCAATCAACTAACACGTGTTGCATTTAGATGCAAGACATAACACTTTATTTTTATGTTTAAATATATTAAAAACGATATTCCGGCGAGTATCGTAGTATTCTTTGTTGCCCTTCCTCTTTGTTTAGGAATAGCATTAGCTAGTGGGGCGCCGTTGTTTTCTGGGTTAATTTCAGGTATTGTAGGCGGTATATTTGTTGGAGCCTTAAGTGGTTCTAAAATTGGTGTCAGCGGTCCGGCCGCAGGTTTGGCAGCAATAGTTTTAACCGCAATAGGTACTTTGGGCGGTTATCAGAATTTTTTGGTCGCAGTGGTTTTAGGAGGAGTTATTCAAATAATTTTCGGTATTCTTAAAGCGGGCGTCATTGGTTATTATTTTCCATCTTCGGTCATAAAAGGAATGCTTACGGGAATAGGTATCATAATTATTCTAAAGCAAATTCCCCATTTTTTTGGTTATGACTCCGATCCCGAAGGAGACTGGGCATTTTTTCAAGTAGATGGAGAAAACACATTTTCAGAGATACTGAACACGGTCAACAACATAAGCCCTGGAGCAACTATAGTAGCCATAATAGGTTTAACCATTTTATTGTTGTGGGATAAGGTACTATCTAAAAAAGGTAGAATATTTCAACTCATACAGGGGCCTTTAGTGGCCGTCGCGGTTGGAATAATTTTTTACATACTAACCCAAAATAACGAGGTATTGGCGATATCGCCAGAACACCTGGTAAGTGTTCCGGTACCCGAAGATGCGGCCTCGTTCTTTGGTCAATTCAGTTTTCCTAATTTTGGGGCCATTACCAACCCTCAGGTTTGGGTCGTTGCCTTTACCATTGCACTGGTCGCCAGTTTAGAAACATTACTGTGCGTAGAAGCGACAGACAAATTAGATCCTAACAAGAATGTTACACCTACCAATCGTGAGCTACTGGCACAAGGTACCGGAAACATTATTTCGGGTATGATAGGAGGATTGCCTATTACACAGGTAATCGTAAGAAGTTCTGCCAACATTCAATCGAATGGAAGAACCAAGCTATCTACCATTATTCACGGTCTTTTATTATTGATCTCGGTAGTTTTAATACCTAGATTACTAAATATGATACCATTATCGGTATTGGCGGCAATTCTCTTTATTGTCGGCTACAAATTGGCAAAACCTGCGCTATTCGTAAAAATGTACAAACTAGGCTGGAAACAATCTATTCCATTCTTTGTGACCATAGCCGGAATCGTTTTCACCGATTTATTGATCGGTATAAGTCTAGGCTTGGCGGTAGGTATTGTTGTAATACTCTTAAAAAGTTATCAAAACTCGCATTTTCTGCATATTGAAGATAACAGCAACGGAAAACATAAGATTAAAATGACTTTAGCGGAAGAGGTTACCTTTTTTAACAAAGGCGCTATTTTGAAGGAATTGGAAAACTTGCCAAGAGATACCTATTTAGAACTCGATATTCTAAAAACAAGATACTTGGATTATGATATAATCGAAATTTTAGAAGATTTCGCATTCAAGGCAAAAGAAAGAAATATCGATATTAAGCTACTCTCAAAACGAGGGGTAATAGAAAACCCCCCAAGTTTTACCGACTTCTTTGAACAAAGACCTAAATCAAAATTAAGTTTAAGCTAGTCATTGTTCTTGGTATATCCAGAATATAAAAACATCGAGATGAAAAAAGATAAAAATAGAATAGTAATATTCTCACACTCAACAAAATATCTTGAAAAGACACTTAAAAGCACCGTTAATTTAGCCAATATGATCAACGGTGAAATAGTATTGTTTCTTGTCAAGAAACCTTCTGATGTGGTTAGGGAAGAAAGTCAATTATCAGCTATTCGGGCCTTAAGCCATGAGTATATAGCAACCGACAAGAAAATAAGGGATATATTAAATGGATACTCCAAAACCTTTGGAGTACCCATTTCCTATTCCTGTTCTGTCGGAAACATAAAGAACGAGACAAAAAAATATATACAGGATAACAGTCCTGATGTAGTTGTACTTGAAAAAAGAAAATCTGCTATGCTAGATTTTCTTGGTAATAACACCATAGACTATGTTCTTCAACATCACCAAGGTCCTATCTTTATAGTTAGTAACGATATTACTTTAGAACAAAAAAATCTATCAATGGCTTTCTTAAAGACCGATGGAAGAATAAAGCCCGTACCATTTGCAGAAAATCTGCTTATGTACACCCAAAAACCCATAAAATCATTCACCATTACTAAAAACTGTGACGGACTTGGTTCTTATAACGAATTCAATGGAAAAAAAACAATCGACTTTGTCTTTGAGAAACGAGACGATTCTTTTAAAAATCTATCGAACTATCTTACTATAAACAATATAAACCTTCTTTGTGTCAACAGAACAAATGATAATTTCAATAAAAAAAACAAGCATTCCCCGGATATGTTAAATGTCAAGGATATAATTGCCAATTTGAACGTTCCCATGTTATTTACGGGCGAACACAATTACACATCATAACAATCCAACAACTTAAATAAAAATACAATGAAAGCACATACAAAAGAAACACAAGCAACCATGACCCCCGAAAAGTCGTTACAATTCTTGAAAGAGGGCAATGAAAGGTTTCAAAACAATCTAAAAGCGAACCGTAATTTACTTGAACAGGTAAACGATACCAGTGAAGGACAGTTTCCGTTTGCCACCATATTAAGTTGTATAGATTCCAGGGTGTCCGCAGAATTGGTATTCGACCAAGGTTTGGGAGATATCTTTAGTGTTCGTATCGCCGGTAACTTTGTGAACGAAGATATATTAGGAAGCATGGAATTTGGCTGTAAACTAGCTGGCACCAAATTGATAGTTGTCTTGGGGCACACCAGTTGCGGGGCCATTAAAGGAGCCTGTGACCATGCCAGATTGGGCAACCTTACCGCTCTGATCAATAAGATAGAACCTGCAGTAGCAGCAGTAAAAGAGCCTGCTGACGAAAGTTTAAGAAATTCAAAAAATCTTGAATTTGTAGATATGGTAGCCGAAAAAAATGTTCAAATGACTCTTGATAACATTAGAAAAAGAAGTAGTGTTTTGGCCGAAATGGAAGAAAAAAACGAAATTATGATCGTTGGGGCCATGTATGATATTTCTACAGGAGCAGTTAAATTTTATGATTAATAGTTAAATTTTTAAAAAGCCGTTGTTTTTACAACGGCTTTAATACCAACATCATACGGTCTAACATATTTATCTACACGATTATGACCACATAGTTTGGGCCTTTCCAAAAATCAATTAAAAAATAATACTCTAATTAATAATTAATATTTGTTACTTTAAAACTATGAAAAAACTTTTCTCAAACTTCAAGGGTGATTTGTTCGGTGGTATTACGGCAGGTATTGTTGCCTTGCCCTTGGCGCTGGCTTTTGGTGTAAGTTCTGGACTGGGACCTAGTGCAGGCCTTTACGGAGCGATTTTTTTAAGTTTTTTCGCCGCATTGTTCGGAGGTACCAACACTCAGATTTCTGGTCCCACGGCACCCATGACCGCCGTAAGTATGGTTGTAATTGCAGGATTAGTGGCCGTGAACGATGGAGATATGGAAAAGGCATTGCCCAGTATTCTTCTTGTCTTTCTTCTAGCAGGTCTTATGCAAGTGGGGCTCGGACTATTGGGAATTGGTAAATACATAAGATATATACCATATCCCGTAGTTTCCGGTTTTATGACCGCTATCGGGGTTATTATATTAATAACACAAATACTGCCTGCCATTGGCTACTACCCTAAAGAAGATCTGGAATATGTGAACGAATTTAAACCAATGGCCGAAGAAATAATTCTGGACAATATTTTAAAAGAAGAAGCGGGCGAAGGTATTTTGGTCTTGGAAGATTTTAAAGAAACAATTATAAGGGCAGAAAAAATTACCAAAGAAGAAATGCTCAAAGAGGCAAAAACACTGGCCAATACAAACGCCTCTGGGGTTATTGGAGCTATAAAAATTCTACCTAGAGCCCTGAAGAACATTAATTGGCTAGAACTGGCCCTTGCCCTATCTACCATAATAATCATATACGGATTTAAAAGAATTACCACCAAAATACCTAGTGCTTTGGTGGCGTTGATCGTTGTTTCAGGGGTCGCCTTCGGTTTTGGACTCGACTATAGGCCCATAGAACAAATACCCAGTGGTTTTCCTGTACCCAACCTCAATATTTTTACAGAATTTGAACTAGGAGCCATATCACCTTATGTATTTACCGCACTTACCCTAGCATTATTGGGGGCAATAGACTCGCTTTTAACCTCGGTAGTTGCCGACAATATGACCAAGACCAAGCACAAACCTAACAAAGAACTGATAGGGCAAGGAATAGGAAATAGTATGGCCGCTATATTTGGTGGTCTGCCCGGAGCAGGTGCCACTATTAGAACGGTAGTCAACATCAATGCCGGCGGTAAGACAAAATTATCGGGTATGGCAGCGGGTGTTCTATTATTGATTGTTTTATTGGCCCTTGGGCCAATAGCCTCACAAATTCCTGCAGCGGTATTGGCCGGAATTTTGGTTACCGTAGGTATTGGGGTAATGGATTATAAAGGCTTAAAAGCTATTCCCAGCTTGCCAAAAGATGTAAGCGTAGGACCTTTTAAGTTTAGTTCGGAAGTAGTGATAATGTTAGTTGTTCTTGTATTGTCCTCTGTCTGGAACCTAGTTTATGCTGTCGGTGTAGGACTGGTAATAGCCTCTTTAATGTTCATGAAAAAAATGGGAGATCTCACGGCAGAACGTTCAGATGTTAAATCGTTGGAAAAAGAATCCAATTGGCCCGATGAAGCAACATTTCCACAATACCTGAAAGAAGAGGTTTTTATAAAACATCTAAAAGGGCCCTTATTTTTCGGCTCTACCAGTGAGTTTCAGCAATTAGCAGATCAGATACCGAGAACAGCTTCAACTGTTGTTATCAGAATGGGTCGTATGCAATACATGGACCAATCTGGTCTTTACACCTTAGAGGATGTATTGATAGACCTAAAAAGATCGGGAATCAATGTATTATTGGTAAACGTATTGAAACAACCAAGATATATGATGGAACGTGTAGACGTAATCCCCGATCTAATACCGGAAGAGCATATTTTTGAGACCTTTAAAAACTGCTTGGATTGGATAAAGGAAAACGTAAAAGACGAGTTCCAGACGGCAGAATAAATCAAAACCGACAAAAAGGTAACTTACCTTTTTTAAAAGTTTTAAATTTGCTCCTTTAATCGACCCTGATGATAGACAAGATAAAGGAACAAATAACTGAAGTACAAGCTTTTACCGCAACTGATCTAGATGCAGTAGAAGCTTTTAGAATTAAATATTTAGGAAAAAAAGGAATTTTAAACGGTTTTTTCGCCGAGTTTAAAAATGTTCCGAACGAACAGAAAAAAGAATTTGGCCAAACCATAAACCAGTTAAAGAACGCAGCCACCGAAAAGGTCGATCAATTAAAGCGATCGCTAGAGAACAGTAGCTCTCAAGAAAAAATATTCGGTGATTTGACACGTCCTGGAAACCCTATAGAACTTGGCGCCCGACATCCTATTTCTATCGTTAAAAATAAAATTATAGATATTTTTTCCAGAATAGGTTTCAATGTCTCCGAAGGACCTGAGATCGAAGATGATTGGCATAATTTTACCGCTTTGAACCTTCCCGAATATCATCCGGCAAGGGATATGCAGGATACTTTTTTTGTTCAAACAGATCCAGATATACTGTTGCGTACACATACATCATCTGTTCAGGTACGTTACATGGAAAACAACAAACCTCCCATTAGAACCATTTCTCCCGGTAGGGTTTATAGAAACGAGGCCATTTCAGCAAGGTCCCATTGTTTTTTTCACCAAGTGGAAGGATTATATATTGACAAGGATGTTTCTTTTGCCGACCTAAAACAAACGTTGCAGTATTTTACTACCGAGCTTTTCGGAAAATCAAAAATTAGACTGCGACCCTCTTATTTCCCATTCACGGAACCAAGTGCAGAGGTAGATGTTTACTGGGGGCTGGAAACAGAAGCCGATTATAGAATTACAAAAGGTACCGGATGGTTAGAAATCGGGGGTTGCGGCATGGTAGACCCTAACGTTCTTACGAATTGTAATATAGACCCAGAAGAATACTCTGGTTTTGCCTTTGGTGTTGGTATAGACCGTATTGCCATGCTTCTATACCAAATAACCGATATACGCATGTTAAGTGAAAACGATGTGCGCTTTTTAGAACAGTTTAAAAGCTCTTTATAAGGATTTTGAATTGATAAAATCTAACATTTATTTTTGAAAAAAGACATAGAAATACCGGTTTCAAAAGACGTATATGTTGCATTGATCAGAGAATGGAACGATGAATTCTTGTCCAAAGATTGGAACGCCTATATCATAAACAATAGAACAACACCGATAGAAATGGCACTAATTGTTTCTAAAGGTTATGATGACAAGGTAAAAACTTCCACTATGCGGCATGCTATCGGTGTAGTCGCAGCCAAATCGTACGAAAAAATTGAGTTGGTGCAAGAAGATGTACTTCGTCTTAACAATGAGTTTTATGTAACTTATTACGCTGATAATAAACTATTTGAAAGAAAATTTATTTTTGAAAAACATTCGGTCAACGAGGCAAATACGGTTACGATACCCATTATAGAAAAGGATGGGATTTTCGCAAAATAGCCCCTTTTTTTAACGTCCCAATTACTATATTGATAATTTCAGCCTTCAATTAATTTTCAATAAACATTCTAACTACCTGATTTTTATATTATTCGGATAGGTTTTAGCATTCTCTGGTTTTACCTTAGTAACTATAGCAACTAAACCAGAAGAACTAATGGAAACAAGTAAATTAAACCGTAGGGATTGGATACGAACAGGACTACTCACAGCAGGGGGAATAACACTATTGCCACATCTAGGGATAGCGGAAACCGCGAAAGCATCTATACCATTAGACAGAAACGGAAATGCATTATACAGTCCGTTATTTAAAGAATATCTTCCTGAAAAATTTCCTGACGAGTCTAAATTATTGGCAAAGTTAAATGCCAATGAAAATCCTTATGGGCCTTCACCAAAAGCTATCGATGCTTTAAAAAACGTGGCTACAAAAGGAAATAGGTACGCTTGGAAAGAACTTTTTGCCCTAATCGATAAAATTGCGATCAAAGAAGGTGTGGAGGCCAAAAATATTATGATGGGCCCTGGTTCTTCCGACCTATTGGAAAAAACAGCCATGGTGTTATTTATGGACGGTGGCAATGTTGTTTCTGCCGACCCTTCTTACATGTCTCTTATTCGTGTTGCCGAAGCAACCGGAGCAAGTTGGAAACCTGTTCCTTTAAAAGAAGATTGGTCCCATGACCTTAAAGGTATGGAAGCTGCTATAGATAAAGATACCAAACTCGTTTATATATGTAACCCCAATAATCCGACCGGTAGCATAACCGACACTAAAGAACTCTTAGACTTTTGTTCCCGTGTTTCAGAAAAAGTGCCTGTTTTTGTAGACGAAGCATATCTCGACTTCTTGGAAGATGGTACCAAGCAAAGTATGGTCGGATTGATCAATGAGGGTAAAAATGTAATTATAGCCCGTACGTTTTCAAAAATTCATGGCATGGCCGGATTAAGGGTAGGATATATTGTTGCACAAGAAACCACCTTAAACAAAATACAGAAAATTACACGTGGCGGAATGGGTATTGCCTATACTTCTATATATGCAGCTTTGGCCAGTATGGATGATCCTGATTTTCAAAATTCCTCCAGGTCTAAAAATGCGGAATCGAGAGAGTATGTTTATAAGAGCTTAAAACAGCTAGGCTACGACTATGTCACCTCATATACCAGTTTTATCATTTTCCCAATAGAAATGGAGGGTCAACTATTCCTGAAAAAAATGACGGAAAAAAAGGTAGGCGTTAGAGCATTTGAGTTCATGGGCAAGAATTGGTGCAGGGTGAGCATGGGTACCATGGACGAAATGAAGATTTTTACTGCAGCGTTAACAGACGTTCTTGCATAAGATGGATGTAACCCTACAAAAGACAATTACCTTTCTAACATTTATTGGTATCGGCTTTCTTTTAAAGATAAAGTTCAATTCAAAAGAGGAGCTTTCCGGTATCAAGAAAATCATACTCAACCTTGCCCTACCGGCAACAATATTTATAGCATTGATAGGGGTTAAAATAGATGGTGCTTTACTTTCTTTACCCTTTTTGGCTCTTACCTTAAATATTGTTCTTTTTTATCTGTTTCCGTATTTAATGCCACTAACGGGTATTAAATATAATTCACCGGAACATAGAACAGCTAGATTGCTCGTATCTTCTTTGGCCCCGGGCCTTTCATGTTTTCCCTTCGTATTAGAGTTTTTAGGGGAAGATTACTTGGCAAAGGCAGCAATGGCAGACTTGGGTAATAAGGTATTTGTACTTATCATCTTATATCTGGTTGCTATGAATTGGTTTTATAGCAAACGAGCTATAGAGTCAAAATCAAAAGCTGGAAAATTAAAATCCCTAACGATGGCAATGATCTCCGAACCTGTAAATATCTTTATAGTCATTGCCTTGATTTTGGTATTTTTTGGTTTTAATATGGAGTCATTGCCATTATTTATAAGCGACACCATTACTAGACTAAGTGTAATAATGACTCCTTTGGTACTTCTTTTTATTGGCCTTGCCGTAAAAATCAAAAAGCAACAGATCTATAAAATATTTTCACTTTTATTCTTAAGGGCGGGTTTCGTGGCCATGCTTTCAGGGGTATTTATTGTTATCGCCAACATTACCGTTCAGCAAGACATACTGCTACTTCTATGTTTCGGACTAAGTGCTTGTAGTTTTTGGCCATTTTCCCATATATCAGTAGTAGATGCTCAAGAAAAAGGAATAAAAAAGAAGAAAAAAACCTTTAACTCTACTTTTGGCGTCAACATTCTTGCTCTATCGTTTCCTCTTTCTACCATACTTATATTGGGTATCTTATCCAGTGGAAAACTTTTCTCAAATGGTTACAATGTAATGGCATTGGGCCTTATCTTTCTTTTAGTGGGAACCACTCCTTATATTCTTAAAAGGGTCTTTCTATTAAAAGGTAAAGAACATGATAAAAAAGCAAATATAATTCTCTATAAAACCTCAAGTACCGAAACCTCTTAAATTATCTTGAGGTAATTTTACGCACCAATGTAGCAGTAAGATCTGAATCTAATTAAATAAAGTTCTATTGCACGATATGACAACTTTAACACTAATTATGAAAATTTAAGTTCTTTTGGTTTGTTAGTTTCCGAACTAACTGTACCTTTGTACTTTCAATTTTTCATAATTATGAATAAAGAAGAAGCCAAACAACAGTTAATAGAAGAGCTAGGGGTTCATTTTGAATCGGAATATTCCCTACCTCCATTGGCTGCAAGAATTTTCGCAAATTTGGTCATTACAGAAGAGGACGGACTTACTTTTGAAGACTGCCTAACAAAACAATGTGCCAGTAAAAGTTCTGTATCAACATCACTGAACCTACTCTTACAAATGGACTATATTAAATATTTTACCAAGTCCGGAGACAGAAAAAGATATTTTAAGATCGCTAACAAAGACGCTTTTTTTATCGGAAAACTTAATGCAGTGCTCAAAAAACTGGAAAAAGAGTCGGAAATGCTAAAAAAAGTTGAAAACTATAACATAGCACATAACCCAGAAAAATATGAAGCCAACAAAGAAAAGAAAAAGATTTATATGAAATGCGTAGAAGATACCAAGGCCATATATCGAAAGACCATTCAAGATTTGAAAAATCTAAACAAATAATTTTTTTGCCTCTATAGTTCGTTTATTTCCGAACATTCAGAATTAACAAAACCTTAACAGGTTCACATTAATAATTACATATAAACATCCATCTAAAAAATGAAAAAATTATCAATCATAGGACTATTAAGTGCAGGCCTTCTTTTAAGTTCCTGTTTTGGAACCACCCCTGAAAATAAGGCGGGAGCGGCCGCACCTCCCCCACCAAGTCTAAAGGTCGGTGAACTTCAAAAGAAAGACATTACCATTTACAACGAATTTGCGACCACCCTAGAAGGTAAGCAAAATGTTGAAATATGGCCGAAAGTAAGTGGTTTTATACAAGAGGTCTATGTTGAGGAAGGGCAGAAAATAAAAAAGGGACAATTGCTTTTTAAATTGGAGACCCAAACCCTTAACCAAGATGCCAACGCCGCCAAAGCAGCGGTAAACGTCGCCCAGGTTGAGGTAGACAAACTTAAGCCCCTCGTTGAAAAAAACATCATTAGTGAGGTACAATTGGAAACGGCTAAGGCCCAATTAGCACAAGCAAAGGCCAATTACGAAAGTGTTGTTTCTAATATAGGATATTCACGAATTACCAGTCCGGTAGACGGTTATATCGGCGAGATTCCCTATAAAACAGGAGCTTTGGTAAGTTCAAATATGACCAAGCCCTTAACTACGGTATCCGATGTGAGTGAGGTACGTGCCTATTTCTCATTGAACGAAAAAGAGCTTCTAGCCCTAAAGGAGTCCATGCCAAAAAACGAGAATAACGGCATAGATCTTAAAAATGCGCCCGAAGTAACCTTAGTTATGATCAATGGCCAAGAATATCCCGAACCCGGAAAAATAGCCATGATCAACTCCATAATCAACAGTACTACCGGAAGCGTAACGGCAAGGGCCGATTTTAAAAACAAAAACAATCTCCTAAGTAGTGGTAGTACCGGTAAGATCAAGATGCCGGTTGTTTATGGAGGTGCCTTTGAAATTCCACAGGAGGCCACCATTGACCTTCAAGGCAAAAAACTGGTCTATGTACTAAAAGACGACAATACCATTACCACAATGCCCATAAACATAGTAGCAAATACCCAAAAAGGGTTTATCGTGGAAAAGGGAATTGAGGAAGGAACCAAAATCGTTCTTGAAGGAGTGACCAAATTAAGGGACGGAATGACAATAAACCCTGTCCAATAACAATCACTACACACATTCCATAATACATAAATAAAGAACAATGTTTCAAAAATTTATAGATCGTCCCGTACTATCTACGGTGATATCGATCATTATAGCCATTCTGGGTATTTTAGGGTTGACCTCATTGCCCGTTGAACAGTATCCTGAAATTGCACCGCCTACGGTACAGGTTTCAGCTACCTATACCGGTGCAAACGCCGAAACGGTGCTTAATAGTGTTGTTACCCCATTGGAGGAGCAGATCAATGGTGTCGAAGGCATGTTGTACATGACTTCTACCGCGAGTAATGACGGATCCGCCAATATAAACGTATTTTTTAAACTGGGTACCGACCCCGATATTGCCGCTGTAAACGTTCAAAACAGGGTGGCCCGCGCCAATAGTGTACTGCCAGAGGCCGTAATAAACACCGGGGTAATTACCCAAAAGGCACAGACCAGCGCCCTAATGTTCTTCTCCCTATTTTCGGAGAACGAAAACTACGACGCCACCTTTGTCGAAAACTACGCCCGAATCAATTTGGTGCCCAAGCTACAACGTATCGAAGGGGTAGGAAACGTTACCGTGTTCGGTGCCAAGGACTACTCGATGCGTATTTGGTTGAACCCGGAAAAAATGGCAGCCTATAAACTGATGCCCTCCGATATTCAAGCGGCATTGCGAGAGCAAAACCTTGAGGCGGCTACAGGTAAAATCGGTGAAAATGCCGATGGTATTTACGAGTACGTACTTAAATACAAGGGCCGTCTTTCCGAAGAGGCCGAATATGAGAACATCATCATCAAGGCACAGGAAAACGGACAATATTTGCGTCTTGGTGATGTGGCCGAAGTAGAGATGGGCGCTTTTAACTACAGTACCCTGAACGAAGGTATGGGAAAACCCGGTACCGCCGTGGGAATCTTTCAGACCTCTGGTTCGAACGCCAACGAGATCATCGACGCCATCCAGGATATTCTTGAAGAAAGCAAAAGTGATTTTCCCAAGGGAATCGATTATGTAATCCCATACAACACCAAAGACTTTCTTGATGCCTCTATCGACCATGTGGTACAGACCCTTATCGAAGCCTTCTTGCTGGTATTTGTTGTCGTGTTCCTGTTCCTACAGGATTTTAGGTCTACCCTAATTCCCGCGATTGCCGTGCCAGTAGCCATTATCGGTACTTTCTTCTTCCTATCGCTATTTGGGTACTCCATCAACATGTTGACCCTTTTTGCAATGATTCTGGCCATTGGTATTGTGGTGGATGATGCCATTGTGGTGGTAGAAGCGGTGCACGCAAAGTTGGAGGAGAGAGCCGATAACGCCAAAACGGCCACCAAGTCGGCCATGTCGGAAATATCGGGTGCCATTATATCCATTACCTTGGTCATGTCAGCGGTATTTATCCCCGTATCCTTTATCAGTGGTTCATCGGGTGTGTTCTACCAACAGTTCGGCATTACCTTGGCCATCGCGATCCTAATTTCTGCGGTAAACGCCCTAACGTTGAGTCCTGCCTTGGCAGCCCTTTTCCTAAAACCGCACAGCCCCTCCGAGGAACATAAGAAAAAGGGATTTTTGAAACGCTTTTTTACCGTGTTCAACACCGGGTTTGACGCCATGACCGATAAATATATCGGTTCCGTAAAATTCTTTTCCAATAAAAAATGGTTGACCGTTTTAACCTTGGTTCTCTTTTCGGCCATCGCTTTAGCCTTATTCAGGTCTACCCCTTCAGGTTTTATACCAAACGAAGATCAAGGTATTATCTTTACCGACATATCATTGGCTCCGGGTACCACCTTGGAAAAAACCCAGAAAACGGTTAAGAAAATAGATTCGATTTACCAATCCATGGATGTTATCAAATCTAGGATGAACATTGCCGGTAGAAGCTTTTTAAATGGCGTAAACGGTGGGTCATACGCCTTTTCTGTACTAAAACTACAGGACTTTGATGATCGTAAAGCCGATTCACTTTCGGTAGGTGCGACCATTCAAACCTTATTTGCTAAGGCATCGACCATCAAAGAGGCCAATATTATTTTTATCGCCCCGCCCAGTGTTCGAGGTTTCGGTAATTCCGCCGGTTTTGAACTTAACCTACAGAGTAAGGATGCCGACGATTGGCTGACCATAGGCCAAACCACGAACGAATTCTTGGCCGCCTTGAACGCAAGGCCAGAGGTACAATACGCCATTACATCGTTCAATCCGAATTTCCCACAATACGAATTGCAGGTCGATATCGAAAAAATAAAATCGGCCGGATTGGCCGTTACCGATATTTTCAACGCCATGCAAGGGTATTACGGTGGGTTGTACACCACCGACTTTAACAAGTTTGGTAAGCAGTACCGCGTAATGATCCAGGCGAAACCTGAAGATAGGGCCGACGAAAATTCGTTGAACCATATTTTTGTGACCAACGGAAACGGCGAATCGGTAGCCGTATCGCAATTCGTTTCCTTAAATAAAATTTATGGTCCCGAAATGGTCAGTAGGTTCAACCTGTTGAGTTCGGTCAAAATCAATGGTGCCATGAACCCCGGTTATTCAACAGGTGATGCCATTAAGGCGATCGAAGAGGTTACCGCCCAAGTATTGCCCAATAATTACACCTATGAATATTCCGGACTTACCAAGGAGGAAAACAGTGCGGGTAGCCAAACCGTACTCATCTTCCTGTTGAGTTTGATATTCGTTTATTTCTTGTTAAGCGCCCAGTACGAATCGTACATATTGCCCTTGTCGATCATACTATCACTGCCTGTTGGTATTGCCGGGGCTATCGGCTTTATTAATCTGGCCGGACTCGAAAACAACATTTATTTTCAAATCGCCTTGATCATGTTGATCGGTCTGCTTTCCAAAAACGCCATTCTTATCGTAGAATTTGCGTTGCAACGTAGAAAGCACGGCATGTCTATCATCGACTCGGCCATCGATGGTGCAAAAGCACGACTTAGACCTATATTAATGACGTCTTTCGCGTTTATACTTGGTCTGTTGCCATTGGCCCTGTCATCAGGTATCGGTGCCGTTGGTAACCGATCAATAGGTATGAGTGCCGTTGGGGGTATGTTGATAGGTACCGTGTTCGGTGTCTTCGTTATACCGGCACTGTACGTTATTTTCCAGTCTATTCAAGAACGGGTGAGCGGTGCTCCCCAAGAACCAATCGCAGAAATAAAGAACTAGAGAAATCATGAAGAAATTAGCTATAAATAAATTCTTGTTGGTGGCCATGCTTCCGCTCTTGTTGGAATCTTGCTTTACGGCAAAAACCTATGAGCGTCCGCAGGTCGAGACCGAAAACCTGTATCGCACCGACCATCTGCCCCAAGACAGTATCTCCTTTGCCTCGGTATCGTATAAAGACCTTTTTACCGATCCCTATCTAAAAGGTTATATCGAAAAAGGATTGGAGAACAACCTGGATATACGTATTGCCCTGCAAAACATTGAAGCGGCGCAGGCCTATGTAAAACAGGGAAAAGCGGGTTACCTGCCCACCATTAACGGTGCGGCAAGTGCTACCAGAACGGCAAGAACCAGTGAAAACGGCCAGTTCGGAAGTATCTTTTCGCAACCCTACAATCAATTTGAGGCTTCGGGAACCCTATCTTGGGAGGCCGATATCTGGGGAAAGATAAGAAGCACCAAACGGGCAAGCGACGCAAGTTACCTGCAGACCGTTGCGGCCCACAAAGCCGTTAAGACCAGCTTGGTGGCCCAAATTGCCTCCACCTACTACCAATTGTTGGCCTTGGACAAGCAAATTGCCGTTACCGAGGAGACCATTGAAAACCGAATGAGGAGCTTGGAGACCATTACCGCCCTAAAAGAGGCGGGACAGGCCAATCAAGTTGGCGTAGACCAAACGGCCGCGCAATTGTACAGCGCACAAAGTCAATTGTTAGACCTTAAAAATACGCTCTTCAAGACCGAAACGACCTTGAGCCTACTTTTGGGCGAGCAACCACAGACCTATACCCGTGGTTCCCTTGACGACCAAGAACTGGCAAGCGATATGCAACTTGGGGTACCGGCGTTATTGTTGCGCAACCGACCCGATATTATGCAGGCCGAATTCGGTTTGGTAAACAGTTTTGAGCTCACCAATGTGGCCCGAAGCAACTTTTACCCTTCCATTACCCTGTCGGCCCAAGGTGGTTTTCAAAGTCTGGAAATCGAAAATTGGAT
Source organism: Maribacter sp. MMG018 (assembly GCF_018100785.1). GTDB lineage: Bacteria > Bacteroidota > Bacteroidia > Flavobacteriales > Flavobacteriaceae > Maribacter. The sequence continues at coordinate 480,123 of NZ_JAGJEC010000001.1, forward strand.
AGACAGTAGTTCTATTTTTGCCAACCTTATCGGCGGCCTAACACAGCCCATCTTAAACGGCCGAAAGGTCAGGACGGCCTACGAAGTGGCCAAGGCCCAGCAAGAGCAGGCCCTCCTTAACTTTAAAAAGACACTGCTTACCGCAGGCAAAGAGGTTTCGGATGCGTTGAACGAATACAACACCGCCGTTGAAAAAGAAGCCTATGTTACCAAACAGGTGGTCGCCTTAAAAAGGGCCGAAAGCAACTCGGAAGAACTATTAAACAGTGGATACTTAACCTATTTAGATCTGTTGACCGCAAGGGAAAACTCCCTGAACGCAGAACTTAACTTGGTCGATAACAAGTTGGCCCAGTTATCTGCAACGGTAGAGTTATATCGTTCCCTAGGTGGTGGATGGCACTAATTTTTATGGATATATGTTCAATAAGGAGCGTTTTTTAGAATTTGCCCTGTCCAAGTTCACAAAATTTGGAAGCAAGCGATTTACCCTGGACGATCTGGCCCATGAACTCGGTATCTCGAAAAAAACGATATACGAGAACTTTAAAGGCAAGGAAGAGATCATTCAAGAAAGCTTGGAGGCCCTTTTGAACAAATTAAGATCCGAAATAAACGAATGTGTAAACAAGGAAAAATCCGACCCTATTCTAACTATAATTTCAATTTATCGAATAGGGTTGGATACCTTTAAATCTTTTAGTCCCAATTTTCTGCGAAGCCTAAAAAAGTACTACCCCAATGTCTATCGCCTTTTCAACGATTTTAGGGAGAACGAGGTTTCCGTCCTTGTCAAAGACCTGCTATCGAGCGCACAAGAGAAAGGCCAGATAAGGCAAGATGTCAACATTGCCCTTACGTATCAACTCTACTTTAATCGGATGGAGCTCATTGTACATGCCGAACAAAAGAATTTTTTTGAAAAATTTACACGTGAAGAGCTTTTGAACCACATCATAATCAATAATTTAAGAGGTATTGCCACCAAAAGTTATCTAGATCAAAACGATGCTTTGTTCTTCTCGTAACGCTACCACGACCTATAAGGTTTTTTGCCCAATTGCGAATTGTAGTACTTTATTTCCCCGGTCACCTCTTGCCCCAGCCACTCGGGCTTTTTAAAGTTTTCGTTTTCTTCCCGTAGCTCCACCTCGGCCACGACTAGGCCCTCATTGTCGCCATAAAATTCATCCACTTCAAAAACATGTTGTCCCACGGGTACATTATAGCGCACCTTCTTGATAACTCCCGGTTCACAAATAAGCATCAGTTGCTCTGCCTCGGCTACCGGAATTTCCTTTTCCCATTCAAATCGAACGGTTCCCGCATCGTTTGATTTTCCCTTTACGGTCAAAAAACCCGAATCCGCCTTGATCCTCACCCTAACGGTTCGCTCCGGGTGGGTGTTCAAAAAACCTTGAACTATTCGTTCTTTAGAAGTGGCCTGCCCTTGATAGGCCGAGGACGTGACCAAAAATTTACGTTCAATCTCTATCACCTGATGCTATTTTATATATTTTGTCCGATTCTATAATCGGTTTTATATACCCTTTAATGGCCACCATTAGCATAGCTTTTGCTATGGTTTCGGGCTTAATGGAACGGTATTTTTTTAAAGGACCGGCCAAGACCAAATTTACACCTTTCATGAGTTGTTTGAACACCCATTCGCCCAAACGTTTTTCTTCGCGTTTGCCCCCGATTAACGAAGGTCTAAAGATATAGGTGTTCTTAATATGTTTACCAAGTACGGCATCTTCCATTTCACCTTTTAGGCGATTGTAGAACACCTTGCTCTTCGCATCTGCCCCCATGGAAGACATTACCAAGAAACTTGAAATTCCGTTTTTGACGGAAAGCTCGGCAGCCGCCACCGGAATACCATAATCGACTTTTCTATAGGCCTCCTTATCGGGTGTCTTCGACTTGGTGGTACCGATGCAACAGAACACCTCATCACCGGTAAAATCGACCTCAAATTGTACCAACTGCATCAAATCGCCCAAATGCTCCTCTATCTTTTGATGGGAGATACCTACGCTTGACCGAGAGAACAATTTTATCTTTTCGTACCGATCGTCCTGCAACAAAAGCCGTAACAAAATACCTCCGGTAAGACCGGTTGCCCCTAATAGTATCGCTGTCTTTTTTTGTGTTTCCATCCAACTAAATATACCTTAATTTTACAGGATGTCCAACGATTTTCCAAGACGAAAGATCATTCATGTAGATATGGATGCCTTCTATGCATCGGTAGAGCAACTGGACCATCCAGAACTGCGCGGAAAGCCCATTGCCGTGGGCGGAAACTCAAAACGTGGTGTGGTGGCCGCCGCCAGTTACGAAGCACGAAAATTTGGGGTCAGGAGCGCCATGAGCAGTGTCATCGCCCAACGGAATTGCCCCGAACTTATTTTCGTAAAACCTCGCTTTGATCGTTACAAGGAAATATCACATCAAATCAGAAACATATTCCACGAATATACCGATCTGGTAGAGCCCCTTTCACTGGACGAGGCCTACCTCGATGTAACGGTCAACAAAAAGGGAAACCCGTCGGCCACCCTGATCGCCAAAGAAATACGCCAAAAGATTTTTGACACCACGGGCCTGAATGCCTCGGCAGGGATCAGTATCAACAAGTTCATCGCCAAAGTGGCCAGCGATGTGAACAAGCCCAACGGACAAAAGACCGTAAACCCCGAAGAGGTGTTACAATTTCTAGAGGACCTGGAAATCAGAAAATTTTATGGCGTGGGAAAGGTCACTGCCGAAAAAATGTACAAACTTGGCATCTTTACCGGTAAAGACCTAAAACAAAAAACGCTTGAATTTCTGGAAGAGAATTTCGGAAAAAGTGGTAGCCACTACTACTATGTGGTCCGGGGCATCCATACCAGTCCCGTAAAACCGCATCGCATTCCCAAATCGGTAGGGGCCGAACGTACCTTTAGCGAAAACCTGAGCAGCGAGATCTTTATGTTGGAACGTTTGGACCATATCGCATCTGAACTGGAACGCCGCCTCAAGAAGTCGAAAATTGCAGGAAAAACGGTGACCCTTAAAATAAAATACAGCGACTTTACCCTGAATACACGAAGCAAGACCCTGCCCTACTATATTGCCGAAAAAGAATTGATCCTCGAAACGGCCAAAGAGCTTTTGTACCAAGAAAAGCTACAAAATTCGGTGCGCTTATTGGGTATTTCACTGGCCAACCTCAACACCGAAAAAGACACAAAAACCCCAAAAAAGGAGAGCGTTTCGGTACAGTTAAAATTCGATTTTTAACTAAAAAAACCGCTGGGATAAAATTATCCCAACGGCTCTGAAAACTTCTATTTTAAATCTATTTCACTATTAATGTATTATCTGTGGCCGTTGGGTTTAGCGGGCAAAAATAAACATACTCACCTTTCTCCAACATGGTAGGATTGGATACTCCCGTCTTTCCTGTCTCCACCTGTTTTTTTACATAGGCCGTTTTAATATGATTTTCAGGATTCGAAATGTCCTCTCCTTTTTTTACCAAAACAAAACCAACATTATGCCCTACATCATTATTCGAAATTTTAAAAATATACGTTCCTTCAGATACTGTTATTTGTTTCTGGGTAAACTCTCCGGGCACTTGTTCGAGTGCAATAAACTCTGTAGAACCTTTCATTGTTTTGTCTTGAGCGTTCGCTGAGAATATCGCTCCGATCGCCAATACCAATACTACTATAATCTTTTTCATAATTCTTGTTTTTAAGTTTGTTCCCCACTGTTGGGGAGCTTGTTGTTAATTATTTGTTTTTATCTATTATACCTCAACTGTTTCCAACGGTTTCGCTTCCGGAAAATCTACTGGCACGTTGGTAGTTTTATGTAGATAATTTGAAATGGTCTTATCGCCCACCAACACAATAGTATCCACCAAATTCTCTTTGGTCCAGCCGGCTTCAAAAAAATCATCTACAACAGTTTGGTCCGTTGCCCCCCTGTTCTCTGTAATATTCTTGGCCAGTTTGGCCAATGCATCCAACTTGGCATCGAAAGAGGCCTGCCCTTTTCTAAGCTCCAATATCTGGTCGTCGGTAAAACCGTTCATTTTTCCTATTGCCGTATGGGCCGCCAAACAATAACTACAATCGTTTACCTGACTTACCGCTAGGTTCACCACTTCTTTTTGTTTTGCGCTAAGCGATGTTTTTGCATTGCTCAATGCCAAATAATTGGCCAATGCATTCTCTGAATGCGCATAGGTAGCATATAGATTTGGAACAAAACCTACTGCTTTTTCAAGATTGTCGAAAATTGCCCGGTTGCTGTTTGATACTTCTTCTCTTTTAGGTACATTAAATGTGCTCATAACTTTCTTTTTATATTAAAATGATACGTATGGTTTTTCTGCATCACAGTAAAAATCGTGATGGTGTTTTTGCTCGCAATGCGCTTTAGCGCTCAAGGTTGTTTTTACCTCTTTTTTAGATTGCCCGAATATTTCAATTAAATTGAAAATGGATTTGATACGTGTCTTCATCTTTCTTTGTTTTTAATTACACTGCAAAGATGCGACCGCAAGAAGGGTATTTGTTAGGAGCTATTGCCCGACTACTTGTACAATTTTCCTTTTATGTACCTAACACTTGTGTTTGCTTGTATTTAGAAGGGGAATAGCCCGTCATTTTTTTGAAGAATTTGCTAAAATGTGCCGGGTCGTTAAAACCTAATTCAAAAGCTATTTCCTGATGCTGTTTGTCCGTAAAGCTGATAAGTCGTTTTGCTTCTAATGCCAAACGTTCCAATATTATCTGTTGTGGGGATTTTTGGTTATAAATAGCAAAAAGGTTGGAGAGGGTCTTAGGACTCTTAAAAAGAAGCTCGGCATATTCGCTCACTTTTCTTTTTGTTTTAAAATGTGTGTCCACAAGAACATTGAATTTCCGCATTATTTCTATCTGCTCGTTATTCAACGATTTTAAAAAGTGCTGTTCTTTAGCCAAACGCGTACAGATAATAATTAAACGTTTCAATAACATTTGCAACATATCTCCCTGTATCTGATCCGATGTATCAAATTCCTCTTTAAATACTTCATATAGTATATTAAACTTGTGCTCCTGTTCTGGTGGAATAGTAATGATCGGTAAATCTTGTGTGCCAAAAAATAGTACGCCGTTACAGGAAACCTCGCTGTCGTGATCATTGATACAGTAAAAAGCCCTATTAAAAAGAAAGCTGACCAAGGGAGCTTTCGTATTTGAGAAACTTACATGTTGCAGATAGGTTGTAGTTACAAGTTGATCTGGTCGTAAAGTAATGGTAAGACCGTCTATACACAAAAATACGGGTACCTTATTCCTGTTCCAAAGAATCTGTATATTGTCAGAATTGATAGAAAAGGTATTATGATACTTTTTAATATCATCGGTAAATCCAAAAAGAGATCCCAATTTGGGATCATGAAATTCGAATTTCATGTTCTTTGTTTCTTTAATTGGCCTAGTTTTATTCTTTTAGTCTCCGTTCTTGTTCATCCTTTACAAGCCAAAAGATATTTTATGGCATATTTTGTTAAACAAAAGAGTTAATCGATATTAAATATTTTAATCGGACTCACCATTTTTATAGCTTTATGTATATAAAGAAGCAGCATACACATGTACGATCTAATTAATTACGATAATGCCTTAGACAGATTTCAAAAGACCTTAAAAATTAATTCCCTACCATTGACCTCTTGGGATTTTTATGGCACCAGCTTCGATAGAGTTTTAAAATCGAACCATGATATCAAATTACTATTAGACCTTGCCGAAAACAATCGCTGGGCCTTTAACACCATTAGTTTTGAAGAAGAACTAATAAATAAAGAGCATACTATCGTTGTAACGGATACCGACCTGCATATCGTGTATGCCTCGCAGAACATATGGGAAATGAACAGATATCATCCGGAAGAAATAATAGGACAAAAACCCAAAATATTTCAAGGGAAAAAGACCTGTAAAAAAACACTTAAGGTAGTATCAAATAGTATTCGAAATCAAAAACCCTTTGAGGTTGTAGTTCTAAATTACAGAAAAGACGGTTCTACATATAACTGTCATATTCATGGACTACCTATATTTAATAAGGCGGGTGAGATAGTTAATTTTATTGCCTTTGAAAAGGAAGTGGCCTGATAGGCCATAAAAAAACCCGCTCAACGATAAGCGGGTCTTTTATATATTATATGGTATTCTTTAAAAATTACAGGTCTCTATTTCGGAAACCCTTAAGGTATTTACCATACCTTTTTCTTTAATTGGCATGGCCGCTAGGCTGACCAACATATCACCTACCTCTAAAAATCCTTTTTTACAAGCAATGGTATTCACATCTTCTATCGTTTGATCTGTAGAAACAAACTTATCATAATAAAATGCTTGTACGCCCCAAAGTAGATTTAATTGGGTAAGTATTCTTTTATTTGAGGTGAACACCAAAATATGTGCACTTGGTCTCCATGCAGAAATTTGAAATGCGGTATACCCACTATTGGTTAAAGTAGAAATAGCCTTCGCCTTTATTTCATTGGCCATTAAGGCTGCATGATAACAAATAGATTTCGTAATATATCTCTTAGTACGCACATGTGGTGGTTCGTGCGGAACCTTAATAAGTTCCGAAGCCTCAACGCTTTCCAAAATACTCGACATTTTCTCTATAACCTGCACAGGGTAGTTACCCACAGAGGTTTCACCAGAAAGCATTACGGCATCAGCACCGTCCATTACCGAATTGGCAACATCGTTCACCTCTGCCCTGGTCGGGGTTAGACTGGTAATCATGGTCTCCATCATTTGGGTGGCAATAATCACCGGTATTCTTGCTTTCTTGGCCCTAAGAACCAATTTTTTCTGAATTAAGGGAACTTCCTGCGCGGGAACCTCGACCCCTAGATCACCCCTTGCTACCATTAACCCATCACAATAGGCAACTATCTTGTCTATGTTCTCTACCGCCTCCGGTTTTTCTATTTTTGCAATGATAGGAATCTTATGCTCTGAATGTTCTTTTATAATATTCTGAAGATCTATAAGATCTTGGCTGAACCTAACGAACGAAAGTGCGATCCAATCTACTTCTAAAGAAATTGCAAATTCAGCATCCTTGATATCTTTGGGGGTAAGTGCCGGTAACGAAATATTGGTATTGGGCAGGTTCACCCCTTTTTTTGATTTTAAAGGCCCTCCTTGAATTACTTTTGCCTTTACTTCGGTTTCCCCATTGGTGGAAATAGCTTCGAACATAAGCTTACCGTCATCCAAAAGTATGCGCTCGCCAGGCTTTACATCTCTTGGAAACTCTTTGTAATTCATATAAACACGCTGGTTGGTACCTTCAAAGGGTTCACCGGTCACAAAAGTTATTTCATCGCCCGGACTCACAACAACCTCGCCGGCCATAACACCAACCCTTAATTTTGGCCCCTGTAAATCAGCCAAAATAGAAGTGTTTATTTCCAATTCTTCATTCAATTCACGAATCATTTTAACCCGCTCTTTTACATCTTCATAATCGGCATGCGAAAAGTTGATTCTAAAGACATCTACTCCTGCCTGCATCATGCTTCTTAGCACATCTTTCTTACTTGTAGCCGGCCCTAAGGTCGCTACGATTTTTGTCTTCTTGTTAGTTGGCATTCTTAAAAAATTAAATTATTCTTCGATTTTAGTTTGTCGGCATCAACTTCATACGCCGCCATTATTCTTGGCATACCCAATAAAAGTTTGATGATCTCTTCGCAATCGATACTTTCATCATCCTCGATCTTCAAAAAGTAATCCACCTCTTTAAGTTCTGGAATAAGACGGGGAGTACTGTAAGTAGATTCGTTCTGGAACAAATCGTTCGTATTGGCCACCAATTCTTTTTTTGTGCTTTGGTTAGCAACTAGCACCCAATAACGATCGTTAAGTTCATCTTGCCATTCATAAAAAGGGAATGAACTGTTCTTCGTCAGTTCAAAGTCCGTTTTGGCCCTTTTTAGGTTTGATTTCAATACATGGTTCAATCTGTATGCGACCGCGTAATCCTCTAAAGTGCTATGCAAAGCAATTAAAAAAAAGGAGTCATCGTAAAAATCATCGTTTATTTTATATACTGATGCCATAAGCACGGAAAAACCGTAAATATAGAACTATTAAAGTATAATGCCTAACAAGGAAATAAGTTTAAGATGTTCTAATTGTTATCAAAAAGTTAGTCTTTTGTTTCAATTATAACTAAACGTTATTTCATTTTATCCTGAAGGGCAAAAAAAGCTCTTTTCGATGCCCTTTCTTCTGCCTTCTTTTTAGAGGTTGCCCTAGCCTTTGCTACCACATTGCCCCCAATGGACAGTTTTACCGCGAAATGTTTTAGGGTATCGTTACCCGTATCTTCATACACATTAAAGTTGAAGGTCTTCTTCTGTTTTTGACACCATTCTATAATCAAACTTTTATAACTGATGACCTTACCTTCTAACTGTTCAATATCTACATAAGGTTCTATAACCCGCTTATTAATGAACTTTTCACAATAAGAATAGCCCCTATCCAAATAAATGGCCCCTACAAGCGCCTCGAAAACATTACCGTGTATATTTTCCCCAAAATGCGTTTTGGGAATTCTGCTCTCAACATATTTTATTAGTTGCAGATCTTTACCTAGCTCGTTCAAATGTTCTCTGCTGACAATTTTAGACCTCATCTTGGTCAAATAACCTTCATCTCCTTCCGGAACTTCGTTGTAGAGATATTTGGATATGATCGTACCCAACATGGAATCTCCCAAAAATTCAAGTCTTTCGTAGTTCATAGGATTTCCCTTATCGTCCTTTTTGTTCATGGACCTATGAAGGAAAGCCTTTTTATAAAACTCGATTTCTTTGGGTTTAAATCCTATGATTCTTTTGACCCCTAAAAAAAAATCCCCATCCTGTTTAGAATGGGAATTGAATATATTCTTAGGAAATGTCATAAATATCTTAATCTATTTTTTTAAAGACAACACAAGCATTATGTCCTCCAAACCCGAAGGTATTGCTCATCGCCACTTTAACATCTCTTTTCTGCGCCTTGTTTAAAGTAAGGTTTAAACTAGGGTCAATATTCTCGTCTACCGTAGCATGGTTTATCGTTGGTGGCACTATGCCGTGTTCCATCGCCAATATCGATGCTATTGCCTCAATGGCACCGGCCGCACCCAATAAGTGTCCGGTCATTGATTTTGTAGAATTTATATTGATATCTTTCGCATGCTCACCAAAAACTTCCGAAATCGCCTTTAACTCCGCAACGTCCCCTAAAGGCGTAGAAGTACCATGTGTATTAATGGCATCGACATCTTCAATACTTAACCCGGCATCGCGCAAACAATTCTCCATCACTTTAACAACACCGATCCCATCTGGGTGTGGGGCCGTCATATGATAGGCATCACTAGAAAGGCCACCACCTGCGACCTCGGCATATATTTTTGCCCCTCTGGCTTTTGCATGTTCGTATTCTTCCAACACCAATGCTCCCGCTCCTTCCCCAAGTACAAACCCGTCTCTGGTAGCATCAAATGGCCTTGATGCCGTTTCGGGACTATCGTTTCTGGTAGAAAGCGCATGCATTGCTCCAAAACCTCCCATACCCGCAATGGTTACGGCTGCCTCACTACCTCCGGTAACGACCACATCGCAATGCCCTAGACGTATATAGTTAAGAGCATCTATCATTGCATTGGCAGATGACGCACAGGCCGAAACCGTTGTATAATTAGGCCCCATAAAACCGTGCTTTATAGAAATGTTTCCTGGTGCAATATCAGCAATCATCTTGGGTATAAAAAAAGGATTGAAACGTGGTGTGCCATCTCCTTGGGCAAAATTCATCACCTCGTTTTGAAATGTTTCCAAACCTCCAATACCTGCTCCCCAAATAACGCCTACCCTGAACTTGTCAACTACATCCAAATCCAATTTGGAGTCTTTTATCGCTTCATCAGAAGAAACCAAGGCATATTGTGCAAACTTATCCAGTTTACGACCTTCCTTACGTTCAAAATAATCTTCTGTTTTGTAATTTTTTAGCTCACAGGCGAATTTTACCTTGAATTTTTCGGTATCATAATAGGTAATAGGTGCAGAACCGCTTTTGCCATTTACCAAACCGTCCCAATACTCCTCAATATTATTACCGATGGGCGTAAGTGCACCCAATCCTGTAACCACAACTCGCTTTAATTGCATTGAACTTATTTTTAGTTTAAATAAAAACCGGATGTAAATTAAAAAAAATTATCCATGCGGAGAATTTACCACATGGATAATTTGAATTCTATTTAAGAAATAATCAAATTACTTTGCTTCTTCTATATAGCTAATGGCCTGGCCAACTGTTGCGATGTTCTCAGCTTGATCATCAGGGATCTGAATATCGAATTCTTTTTCGAACTCCATAATCAATTCAACAGTATCCAATGAATCTGCCCCTAAATCGTTAGTAAAGCTAGCTTCTGATACCACTTCGTTTTCATCAACTCCTAATTTATCAACAATGATAGCTTTAACTCTTGATGCAATGTCTGACATAATAATATTGGTTTTAAAAATTTAAATTGAAGGCAAAAATAAAAAACTTTGGATTAATAACACTAAATGTCGTTAAAATGTACCGTAATTTAATAAAATTAAATACAGGTACCCTTATTTGTACTCAGAAAATTTTAGGTGTAGCCATCGAATTTTGTTTTATTCTTTTACTATGAAACCTTTGGCTATTCTTTAATTTCTATTTTCTTTTGCCTTGTATTTGCGAGGTAAACGGCTTATCTAACTTAAAATCTATTTCTTTTGAACACCAAACGAATTGTGCTTTTTGCATCCGGTTCCGGCTCTAATGTTGAGAACATTGTAAACTATTTTAGCGATAAGACCCATGTTACGGTCACTGCCGTACTTACTAACAAAAGGGATGCCAAAGTATTGGACAGGTGCAACAGGCTTAATATTAGCGGATTGTTTTTCAATAAACACGCGTTTGCCAAAAGCGATTGTGTTCTAAATATTCTTAAGACATTAAATCCCGACTTGATCGTTCTTGCAGGTTTTTTATGGAAAATCCCCAATTCCATTATAGAGGCTTTTCCAGATAAGATCATAAACATACACCCGGCATTGTTACCAAAATACGGCGGCAAGGGCATGTATGGCATGAATGTTCACCAAGCGGTAAAGGTCAATAACGAAACCGAGACCGGCATTACCATCCATATGGTCAACTCCAATTATGACGAGGGCGCCATTATTCACCAAGCAAGAACACCCGTGCTACCGACCGATAGTGCCGAAGACATCGCCAACAAAGTACACCAGTTAGAGTACGAGCATTTTCCGAAAGTGATAGATAAACTTTTATCATAATGGCCAAAAAGCAAAAATTCTATGTGGTGTGGCAGGGCAAAAAACCCGGTATTTATGATACCTGGAAAGATTGTAAAGCTGCCATAACAGGTTTTAAGGGGGCCCAATACAAATCGTTCGAGACTTTTGACATGGCAAAAAAAGCCTACAACGGAAACTATCAGGACTTTAAGGGAAAGAAAAAAGAAACAACAAAACTATCTCCTTCCGAGCTTTTAAAAATTGGCAGACCTAATTATCATTCCATTTCGGTAGATGCCGCCTCTAGCGGAAACCCGGGAGTAATGGAATACCAAGGTGTGGATACCAAAACCGGCAAAAAACTTTTCAAACAGGGCCCTTTTGAACAAGGCACCAATAACATTGGTGAATTTTTGGCCATTGTTCACGGCCTAGCGTATTTAAAAGAAAGAAAAAGCGACCGTATTATTTATACCGACTCACGAACCGCCATGAGTTGGGTAAGAAAGAAAAAATGTAACACCAAGTTGGTGGAGACGGACAAGAACAAAGAGCTATTCAACTTAGTAAGGCGTGCCATTGATTGGTTAAACAAAAACCACTACAACACCCCTATTGTTAAGTGGGAAACCAAAGCTTGGGGAGAAATACCTGCAGATTTCGGCAGAAAGTAACACTTGCCATCTTCAACATGGCTCAACTTGCCTCTACCATATACCTTATATATTAACAAACCCCTGCAGCGGGCACAACTTGTGAAAACTATTTATAAACACCACAAAAACTAATTTTCAATGGGCAATGAAAACCTTATATTTGCAACTTCATTTTTATACACCGTATGGGTAAATTAGTTATAGTTGGTACCGTCGCTTTTGACGCCATTGAGACCCCTTTTGGAAAAACCGATAAAATATTGGGTGGCGCAGCCACGTTTATCGGCCTGGCCGCCTCTCAGTTTCAAGTAGATTCCGCAATCGTATCTGTCGTCGGAGAGGATTTTCCCCAAGAATACTTAGATCTTCTTTCCAATAGAAATATTGACATATCGGCCCTAGAGGTGGTAAAAGGAGGAAAAACCTTTTTTTGGAAAGGAAAATACCATAACGACCTTAATTCTAGGGACACCTTGGCAACAGAACTAAATGTGTTGGCGGACTTTAACCCAGTGGTGCCAAGCGCATACAAAAATGCAGAGGTGGTTATGTTGGGCAATTTGCACCCCAACATTCAAATGAGCGTTATAGACCAAATGGAGAAAAGGCCCAAACTCATTGTTTTGGACACCATGAACTTTTGGATGGACAATACCTTGGAAGAACTAATGGAAGTCATTAAAAGAATAGATGTTCTTACCATTAACGACGAAGAGGCAAGGCAACTTACGGGAGAATATTCTTTGGTAAAGGCCGCCCAGAAAATATTTAAGATGGGCCCTAAATATGTAGTTATAAAGAAAGGGGAACACGGCGCTTTATTGTTCCATGAAGAACAAGTTTTCTTTGCCCCGGCATTACCCTTGGAAGATGTATTCGACCCTACCGGAGCCGGAGATACCTTTGCCGGAGGATTTTCTGGATATTTGGCCGCATCAGATAATATTTCGTTCGACAATTTAAAGAAGGCCGTTATACATGGATCCAACCTGGCATCGTTTTCGGTCGAAAAATTTGGTACAGAACGGATGCTAAACTTAGATCGAGACGATATTAACAGCAGATTACACCAATTTAAAGCACTAACCCAGTTTGAAATTGAATTACAATAACCCCACGCCCCTTTCTTGGGGTTTTTTTAATACCTATAATAATGAGTGACGCTATTAAGCACGAGTGTGGTATCTCCGTTATCCGGTTGCTAAAGCCCCTTGAATACTACAAGAAAAAATACGGATCGGCATTTTATGGAGTAAATAAAATGTACCTAATGATGGAAAAACAGCACAACCGTGGTCAGGATGGTGCCGGTTTTGCCAGTATAAAACTAGATGTAGAGGCCGGACAGCGTTACATAAGCAGGGTACGATCTTGTCAACAACAGCCCATTCAAGATATTTTTGCCCAGATAAACGAACGTATCAATTACGAACTAAAGGAACATCCGGAATACGAAGACGACGTTGCCCTACAAAAAAAGAATATTCCGTATATAGGAGAACTGCTTTTGGGCCATGTGCGCTATGGCACCTTCGGAAAAAACAGCATTGAAAGTGTTCATCCGTTCTTAAGACAGAACAACTGGATGCACCGTAACCTTATTGTTGCCGGTAACTTTAACATGACCAATGTTAATGAGCTGTTCGACAACCTTATTCAACTTGGCCAGCACCCTAAAGAAATGGCCGACACGGTGACCGTTATGGAAAAAATAGGCCACTTTTTAGATGATGCCGTTGCCAAATTATACAAACAGATAAAAAAAGAGGGGTATACAAAACAAGAGGCCTCCCCATTAATTGCAGAAAGATTAAAGGTTGCCAAGATATTAAGAAGGGCCGCCAAGAATTTTGACGGGGGGTATACCATGGCCGGTCTATTAGGTCATGGAGATGCCTTTGTACTTCGTGATCCCGCAGGTATTAGACCCGCCTATTATTATAAGGACGATGAAATTGTAGTGGTTGCTTCAGAAAGACCTGCCATACAAACTGTTTTTAACGTTCCTTTCGACAAAGTACAAGAGCTCGAACCCGGTAATGCCATAATCGTAAAGAAAAACGGAAACACCCAGATCAAGCAGATCCTAGAACCCACAGAACGGAAGGCATGTTCTTTTGAACGTATTTATTTTTCTAGGGGCAGTGACAAAGAAATTTATCAGGAAAGAAAAAAACTCGGCAAACTTGTATTTCCGAAAATACTTGAAGCCATTGACAACGACATAAAAAATACGGTCTTCTCATATATTCCAAATACTGCGGAAACGTCATTTTTTGGAATGGTCAAAGAAGCCCAAAACTATTTGAACAAGAAAAAGGAAGAGCAAATTCTTTCTATAGGCTCTAAGATCACAAGTAAGCAATTACATGAAATCTTGGAGGTTAGACCCAGAATTGAGAAGGTCGCCATCAAAGATGCCAAACTAAGGACATTTATTACCCAAGACGATAGTAGAGACGACCTTGTCGCCCACGTATACGATATCTCTTATGGATCTGTAAAAAAAGGGGACAACCTAGTCATAATAGATGATAGTATTGTAAGAGGTACAACACTTAAGAAAAGTATTTTAAAAATCTTAGACCGTCTGTCTCCAAAAAAGATAATAGTGGTCTCCTCTGCGCCACAAATCAGATATCCGGACTGCTATGGCATAGATATGGCCAAACTAGAAGACTTTATCGCTTTTAAGGCAGCACTTGCCCTGCATAAAGAAAATAATACGATGCATATTGTAGAGGACATCTATAAAAAATGTATTGACCAGGTTAAATCGAAAGACAAAGATGTCATCAATTATGTAAAGGATATTTATAGCCCGTTTTCGCCAGATCAAATCTCTGCCAAAATTGGTGAACTTTTGAGTCCACCGGACATAAAAGCAGAAGTACAAATTTTATATCAGAGCGTACCTAGCCTGCATGAAGCTTGTCCAAAAAATCTTGGCGACTGGTATTTTACAGGGAATTATCCTACCCCAGGTGGAAACAGGGTGGTAAATAGGGCATTCATTAATTTTTATGAAGGTAAGAACGAACGTGCCTACTAATACGCAGAATACCTTTCAACGTATAAATCATGTGCTTCATCGATAAAACAGGTATTTCATCGATGAAACGAACATTAAGGTTCACGGTAAGCATATTTTTAAGCTTGCCATAGCATAAGTAGGTTAAGTTCATGGTAAGATTTGGGGAAAAAAGGTGGAGCTATGCTCCGCCTTTTTTATTTAACACCCTTTTTATAGAAAGCACTTCTTTACCTTATTTGTAAGAGAATAAAACAACTAGGGTATTTCAACCAAGGTTTAAGTCTTTTGGCTAATACCTTTTTCTTGCGGACACACAAGCTATATCTTTGAAGGACCATAGCATAAGTAGGTTAAGTTCATGGTAAGATTTGGGGAAAAAAGGTGGAGCTACGCTCTGCCTTTTTTATTTTAACACCAAAAGTGCCTACATTCAGATAGTTAACTTCTTTAACAGAAATAACCTCATTAGGGAAAAGGAATTTTTTTTAACATTTCTTTTTTTATTTCCCACAATACCAGTATTTTAGTGTCGCCATAGCATAAGTAGGTTAAGTTTATGGTAAGATTTGGGACGAAAAGGGTGGAGATTTCTCCACCCTTTTCTATTTCTTAAAAACAAAAAAACCACCTATAGATTTATCCATAAGTGGTCCTTTCCCTGTAAAAGATCAGGGTTTTACAAAATCTTCGATTATTTGTTCTCTGCGTACAACCTAGAAACTTCTTCCCAGTTAATGATATTAAAGAACGCACTGATATAATCTGGTCTCTTATTTTGGTAATTTAGATAATAGGCATGTTCCCATACATCCAAGCCAAGAATAGGCTGTCCTCCACAACCAACACCTGGCATAATCGGTGTATCTTGGTTCGGAGTAGAACAAATTTCCAGTTTACCTCCTTTGTGAACACATAACCAAGCCCAACCAGAACCAAACCTGGTAGCTGCTGCAGCGCTAAATTTTTCTTTGAACCCTTCAAAAGAACCAAAGGCACTGTTTATTGCATCTGCCAACTCCCCTGTTGGAGCTCCACCTCCGTTTGGTGATAACATGGTCCAGAACAAAGAGTGATTGTAAAAACCACCTCCGTTATTTCTTACCGCACTGTTGTTCATGTCCAATCCGGTCAAAATATCTTCAATAGATTTTCCTTCTAAATCCGTACCCTCGATAGCGGCGTTCAATTTAGTAGTATATCCATTGTGATGTTTTGTGTGATGTATTTCCATAGTCCTTGCATCTATGTGCGGTTCTAAAGCATCATATGCATAGGGCAATTTTGGTAATTCAAAAGCCATAATTTTATTGTTTTTAGATTAATAATAATTCCAACTCAAATTTAGGTATTTTAACATTTATATTAACCCAATAATTTGTTAAGAACTGTTGTATAATCCTTATTTTGCAGGTAAAAACAAGTGCACGAAAGTTCCTTTAAGATATATAATGCTTCTGCTGGATCTGGCAAGACCTATGCCCTTTCCAAAGCCTATCTAAAGATAGTGCTTTCTTCTTCGAACAGTTTTAGACGAATTTTGGCTATTACCTTTACCAACAAGGCAGTAAACGAGATGAAGAGTCGTATTCTTCAAAATCTCTTTCAGTTTAGCCAAGTCACTTCATTGGAAAAAGCCCCTCCGTTGTTCAAAGAACTTATGGCCGATCTGAACCTGACCGATTCCTCTCTTAGGAATTTAAGCAAGCTTCGCTTAAAGGAAATTCTTCACAATTATGCTTTTTTTGACATCTCTACCATAGATAAATTTACCCACCGGGTAATACGCACTTTTGCCCGTGACCTTAAAATTCCTCAAAATTTTGAAGTAGTATTGGATGTGGACCTACTCTTGGACGAAGCGGTATCAAGAGTCATTGCAAGGGCCGGTGAAGACATGGACCTAACCAAAGTTCTGATGGATTTTGCCCTAGAAAAAATTGATGATGACAGAAGTTGGGACATCACCTATGACCTTACCAATATCGGAAAACTATTGTTCGACGAGAACAATGCAAAACACATAAATGGTTTTTCGGACAAAACTATTTCCGATTTTCAGAAATTGCAAAAAAAGGTTCTATCAGAAATTAAGGCGGCCGAGAAAAAAGCCACAACAATCGCCGAAGAGACACTTTCATACATTGCCTCTACAGGCCTGGACGATACCGATTTTCCGAGACAAACATTGCCCAACCATTTTAAAAAAATACGCAACGGCCAATTCTCGCCCTCACAATTGTACAACAATAAGTTAGAAGAAAATTTAATAGCCCAGAAAATTGTCAAAGCCAATGTTTCGCTCCCTTCAGAAGATATAGCCGTCAATTTGTTACATTATTACCAAAACTTAAAAACCCTCATATACACCAGAAGTTTCTTTCAGAACATTTACAGAAACCTGGTTCCGTTGACCTTATTGAATGAAATAGAAAACGAGATAAAAAAAATTCAACAAGAAAAGGACCAGTTATCCATATCTGAGTTCAATGCAATTATATCAAAAGAGATCAAGGATCAACCCGCCCCTTTTATATACGAGCGTCTGGGTGAAAAATACCGCCATTATTTTATAGACGAGTTTCAAGACACCTCTGAAATGCAATGGAAAAATCTGTTACCTCTGATCGGAAATGCTCTGGAAGGTGAAGATGAACAGGGAAACACGGGTTCTTTGTTTATAGTAGGCGATGCCAAACAAGCTATTTACAGATGGCGAGGCGGAAAAGCGGAGCAATTTTTAACCCTAGTCACTAAAAACTCACAACCGTTCTCAATTGCCGCAGACACTCATGTGCTACCCAGAAACTATAGAAGTTTTGATGAAATTGTTCGGTTCAACAATACATTTTTTCAAAACGTAAGTCCGTTATTAGAGAATCCTGTATATAGGGCTTTCTTTGAAGAAGGCAACAAACAAGAGACCAACCAAAAAGAGGGCGGTTATGTAAAGTTGTCTTTTTTAGAGGAAGATGATGATGAAAACTACGCCCTAAAGACACTAGAGGCCATAAATGAATCTCTACAGAATGGTTTTAAATATGAGGACATCTGTATTATTATCCGTAAAAAGAAGCATGCGGCCATTATAGCTGAATATTTGATGCAAAATCAAATTCCCGTTATATCCTCCGAGTCGCTACTGCTTTCTGCGAGTCCTAAAGTTCAGTTTTTACTATCGCTTTCCCAGCATGCCCTGTTCCCTATGGAAGCTGAATACAGTTACCAAATTCTTCATTTTCTATCCAACAGAACAGAAACAGAACATGATTTTATAAATAAGAATTTACATAGTGTCGACAGATTTCTAGAGAACACATTTGATTTCAATGTCAAAAAATTTATACGCAGTTCTGTTCTGGATGCCATGGAATACGCGATAAAAGCTTTTGAATTGGGATCAGGCTCGGATGCCCACTTACTTTCTTTTATGGACCTAATCTTTGAGGTGGAACAAAAAAAGGGAACAGATATACAGTCATTTCTTAATTATTGGGAAAAGAAGGGTGACAGCCTAAGCATAAGTACACCGGACAATGTCTCGGCCGTACAAATAATGACCATACACAAATCTAAGGGGTTAGAATTTCCTGTAGTGATTTTCCCCTATGCCAACTCGAATATCTTCGAAGAAATCGACCCTAAACTATGGATGCCGGTAGACCCGGAAACTTTTTTAGGTTTTGATGAGTTGTTGATAAGCAAAAAGAAAGAAGTAGCCGAATACGGTACTTCAGAAGCTTCTTTGTTCAACGAAGAACACAACAAACTACAATTAGACGCCTTTAACCTATTATATGTTGCGTTGACAAGAGCCGTTCAATCCCTATACATTATCAGCTTTAAACATCTTACAAAAGAGGGTAATTATAAAACGGATTACTACTCGGGCCTTTTTATACATTTTTTAGACAACAAAAAGCTCTGGAGCCCAGAAAAGCTAGAATACGAATTTGGCGCTGTTGCCATAAATAGGTCCATATCAGAAAAACAGACTTCCACTTTTGATATACCTTATATATATACCCACAAAGAAAATGCCGATTTTAGAATACACACCAAAGCCGGTATGCTTTGGGACACTGAAAGGGAAGAGGCTATAAAACAAGGAAACATCATACATTATATATTGGGCGACATTAAGTGCGAAGATGATTTAACCCCTGCCTTGGACAAGGCTGTGCAAAATGGTATTCTTATCAGCAAAGAATATAATATAGTAGCACAAAAACTTTTAAAATTGGTACAACACCCAAACTTAAAAGAGTATTTTTCCATCGATTATAAGGTCTTGAACGAAAAAGATATTTTAATGAAAGATGGAACCATTTTGAGACCCGACCGAGTCAACATCAAAAACAATCTGGTTTCTATAATAGATTACAAAACCGGTCAAAAGAACAATAAATATTACGAACAATTAGAATCTTATGCCAACGCCTTTATGGATATGGGTTATGAAATTCGTGATAAAATCATAGTATATATAAATCAAAATATAACAGTAGAATCAATCTAAAATGTACGGAAAAATCAAGGAACATTTACAGCAAGAGCTGAACCAGATCAAAGAAGACGGTCTTTTTAAGGAAGAACGCATTATTGTAACACCACAAGATGCCGTAATCAAAATATCTACCGGTGAAGAGGTAATAAATTTTTGTGCCAATAATTATTTGGGACTTTCCTCTCACCCAGATGTAATACAGGCCGCCAAGGATACTATGGACACCCATGGCTTTGGTATGTCATCGGTACGATTTATATGTGGCACACAGGACATACACAAAGAACTGGAAAAAAAGATAGCCGAGTTTTACGAAACAGAGGACACCATATTATATGCGGCTGCCTTCGATGCCAACGGTGGTGTCTTTGAACCTTTGTTAACGGCGGAAGATGCTATTATCTCAGATTCTCTAAACCACGCTTCTATCATAGACGGAGTAAGGTTATGCAAGGCAAAACGCTATCGCTATGCCAATAGTGACATGGCAGACCTAGAAAAGCAATTGCAACAGGCCAATGCGGACAATGCACGTTTTAAAATAATTGTTACGGATGGTGTCTTTTCTATGGACGGCCTTGTAGCACCATTGGACAAAATTTGTGACCTAGCGGACAAATATAACGCCCTTGTAATGATAGACGAATGCCATGCGGCAGGTTTTATAGGTCCAAAAGGCAAAGGAACCTTAGAAGAAAAAAATGTGATGGGGCGCATAGACATTATAACGGGCACCTTGGGTAAAGCCCTAGGTGGTGCCATGGGGGGTTACACTACCGGTAAAAAAGAAATTATAGAACTTTTAAGACAACGCTCTAGACCGTATCTATTCTCAAACTCGCTGGCTCCCGCCATTGTTGGGGCCTCTATCAAGGTTTTTGACATGCTCTCAAATGACACCTCTCTAAGGGACACCTTGCAAAAAAACACCGAATATTTCAAAAAAGGGATGAAAGATGCCGGCTTTGACATCATTGATGGCGACTCTGCAATAGTTCCGGTTATGTTATATGACGCCAAACTCTCACAAACAATGGCGAATAAACTGCTAGAGAAGGGAATTTACGTCATTGGATTCTTTTATCCAGTGGTACCCAAGGGCAAAGCCCGTATAAGAGTACAGCTCTCAGCTGCTCATAAGAAGGAACATTTGGATGCTGCTATCAAGGCTTTTACAGAAGTCGGAAAAGAGTTGAAAATCGTTTAAATGCATGTTTTACAGTATTAACTGCGTTAAAAAAAATAGGAAATTGATTTTGTTAATAATATTTAACAACTTACATTTGCAGCTAATAAACACTTAAACTTAAAAATTTGAACATGAAACATCTTAGCAAATTATTAGTTGTTGTCCTACTTGTTGTAGGTTTTAACAACATACAAGCGCAAGACGAGAATAATCCTTGGCAAGTACAGTTCGGGGTTAACGCTATTGACGTATATCCAACTGGGGATGTAAGTTCTTTTGGTAACGAATTCTTCAATGCGAACGATCACTGGAACATTTTGCCTTCTATCTCTTATGTAGGAGTTTCTAGAAGTGTTGGTGAAGGATTTTCTATTGGAGCAAGAGGTTCCTTGAACAAAATCAGCAAATTAGGTGATGTTAGCGTTGATGATCTTTCTCACTATGCTATAGATGGTACAATAAAATATGACTTCATCAAGAGACATACTGTTATCGATCCTTTTGTTGAGATCGGTGGTGGTTATACTTGGATTGATGAAATCGGTGCTGGTACTGTAAACGGTGGTGTTGGTTTGAACATCTGGTTCACTGAAAACTTAGGTCTTACACTTCAATCTTCTTACAAGCATGCTTTTGAAGATTACGGTTATCAACACTTCCAACACTTAGCTGGTATCTCTGTTAAATTTGGTGGTACAGATACTGATGGTGACGGTGTATATGACAAAGACGATGCTTGTCCAGAAGTTGCTGGTCTAGAAGCTTTCAACGGTTGTCCTGATTCTGACGGCGATGGTATAGAAGATAGCAAAGATAGCTGTCCTAACGAAGCTGGTTCTAAAGAAATGAACGGTTGTCCAGATGCTGACGGTGACGGTGTTGCCGATAAAGACGATGCTTGTCCTAACGAAGCTGGTCTTGCTGCTCTTGCAGGTTGTCCAGATGCTGACGGTGACGGTGTTGCCGATAAAGACGATGCTTGTCCTAACGAAGCTGGTCCTTCTGAAAACAAAGGATGCCCATGGCCTGATACTGATGGTGACAGTGTTCTTGACAAAGACGATCAATGTCCAGAAGTTGCTGGTACTGTAGCTAACGCTGGTTGTCCAGAAGTAACTGAAGAAGTTCAAAAACAATTGAACGACTATGCTAGAACTATCTTGTTCGACACTGGTAAATCTTCTATCAAAGCTGAGTCAACTTCTGTAATGGTTGATATCATCACAATCTTGAAAGAATATCCAAACGCTAAGTTTACCGTAGAAGGTCACACTGATAGCGTAGGTAGTGCTAAATTAAACCAAAGCCTTTCTGAATCTAGAGCTCTTTCTGTAAAAGAATTCTTAGTAGAAAAAGGTATTGAAGAATTTAGATTATCTGCTGTAGGATACGGTGAAGATAAGCCAATAGCTACTAACAACACTAGTGCTGGTAGAGCTCAAAACAGAAGGGTAGAAATCAATTTAGTAAAATAAGAGGACAAAAACCTTAAGTGTTTTAATAAATTAAAAGCTCCGCAAATTGCGGAGCTTTTTTATTTTTACACCATGCAAAGTTTTCTAGAAGAAGTTATAGATGATTTATACGGACAACAACGTAATATAACAGCATATATTTACGTACTACCCAGCAAACGTGCCGGTACGTTCCTTAGAAACGCCATATCTAAAAAACTTGGCAAAACCATTATATCGCCCGATATATACAGCATAGAAGAGTTTATAGAAAAAATATCCGGCTTATCGTACGCAAGCCAAACACAACAAATATTCGAACTTTATGATTCTTACCTAAAGGCAGGCCCTGAAGAAAAAGAACCGTTCGATTCTTATCTAAATTGGGCACAGACCCTTTTACAAGACTTTAATGAAATAGACAGATATTTAATAGATGCAAGTGACCTCTTCTCTGGCTTATCGGCTATACAAGAAGTAAATCATTGGTCTTTAAAAAGTGAAAAAACAACCCTTATGGAGAACTATCTCCATTTTTGGCAAAACCTGAATAGTATATACGAACATTTTAACAACAATCTGTTAAACAAACAATTAGGACACCAAGGGTTGGTATATAGAAAAGCGGTCGAAAACATAGATTCTTATGTAAAAGACGAGAAACAAAAACATGTTTTTCTAGGTTTTAACGCCCTTAATACTGCAGAAAGCAAAATAATACAAACCATTTTAGCAACTGGCGAATCTCATATTTACTGGGATATAGACCCTTACTTCTTAAATGATAAGATACATGACGCAGGCCTGTTTATAAGAAAACATAAAGCCACTTGGCACCATTTCGCTTCCAATGATATTGAGGGTATCAGCAATCATTATCTTTCTTCAAAGAATATCGAAATCATCGGAGTACCCAAAAATATTGCCCAAGCAAAATATGTAGGTTCATTGCTTACAAAACTACAAGAAGAAAAACCTGAATCACTTAAAAATACGGCAATAGTCCTCGGGGATGAATCATTACTGAATCCACTCATTAATTCTTTACCCGCAACTATTCCATCCATCAATATAACCATGGGGCAAAAACTAGCCCTTTCAGGTTTGGCCAGCTTTTTCGATTCTTTTTTGGACCTTCATCTGACAAAAACCTCAAAAGGATGGTTCTATAAAGATTTTATATCCTTTCTCTCCCACTCCAATACCGGCTTGCTCTTAAACCACGTTGGAGTGGAAACAAACAAATTGATAACCTCCATCAATCTAAAAAACTGGACGTATATTAAAGACACCCATTTGGACATACTTTTTTCAAATAATGAAAAAATTAGATCCATATTCTTTGATCCGTACCAAAACCCAAAGCAGTTGATCGATAGGTGCCACTATCTAATTGAAAAATTCAAAGATGAATTTATAGCCACTTCAAACAAAATTGAATTAGAGCACCTGTACAAGTTTCACAAACTATTTAACCAAATAGAGGAACTTACGACACAGTATCATTTCTTGACCACATTAAAAGGTTTTCATAATTTATACAAACAACTACTATCCTCCGAAACAATGGATTTTCAGGGAGACCCATTAGAAGGTTTACAGGTAATGGGAATGCTGGAGAGCAGAAATATAGATTTTGAAACCATTATTCTAACCTCAGTGAACGAAGGTATTCTACCCTCGGGCAAATCGAACAATTCTTTTATACCCTTTGATCTAAAAATAGAATATGGCCTACCCACCTATAAAGAGAAAGATGCAGTATATACCTATCACTTTTATAGGTTATTACAAAGGGCAAAAAACATATACCTTCTATACAATACAGAACCCGATGTTTTAGAAGGAGGTGAAAAAAGCAGGTTGATCACCCAATTGTTGACCGATGAAAACCGAACTGATATTGTTGAAAAAATTGCTGCTCCAAAAATAACTGTCATCCCAACAGAAAAGCAACAAATCTCTAAAACACCAGATTTAGTTCAACTTATAAACGATTATACCCAAAAAGGTTTTTCTCCTAGTTCTTTGAGCAACTATATTAGAAATCCCATAGATTTCTATAAACAAAACCTTATGAATATTGCCGAAACCAACTCGGTAGAGGAACATGTGGCCGCCAATACCTTTGGTACCATCATACATGATACCTTAGAAGAACTATACACCCCCTTTATCGGTACGGAACTCAATGTAGAAAATTTACAAAATGCCAAAAATCAAATAAAGGGACTGGTCAAAATAAATTTTGAAAAAACATACTTGGACGGTAATATTACCTCTGGAAAAAATCTAATTGCCCACAACGTCATCATTAAATACATCGAAAATTTTATTGATGCCGAGATCAAAGAACTAAAAACACAAAATATAAAGATCGTTGCCCTCGAACAGAAGTTGAAAGTCGAATTACATATTCCTGGTATAGAGCAACCGGTTATACTCAAAGGTAAGTTAGACAGGATAGATATCGCAAACGGTGTTACTAGGATAATAGATTTTAAAACAGGAAAAGTAGAACGTAGAAATGTAGAAATAACCGATTGGAAGGCGTTAATTGATGATTATGGCTACAGCAAGGCTTTTCAGCTACTCTGTTACTCGTACATGTTCTTAAAGACGCATACTGATACAAGCGAACTGAACGCAGCTATTATATGCCTTAAAAACCTAAAATCGGGATTACTGCAATTTGCCCAAAAAGAATCGTCTCGTAGTAAAAAGAACATACTTATTAACCACGAGACGATAACTCTTTTTGAGGAACAACTTTTTTTGTTGATCAAAGAAATTTGTAACGCCGATATTCCGTTTATAGAAAAAGACGTTTAACCTATCTATTTTTTATCAGGTCTGGTAGGTCTCACCTCTATCTTACTTGGCAAGGTCCTTGGATGCATTTTTAAAAGGTCCAGCACCAATTCACCTATATCCTCCGGTTGAATTTTCCATGCATCCTTTTCATCGGGTACGTTATGGTTAAAATTAGTGGCGACAGAACCTGGCATAATGGTAGATACCTTAATGTCGTACTTTCTTAAATCTAACATTGCTGCCTGTGTAAAACCTACCACGCCAAATTTAGAAGCATTATATCCGGCACCCGAAGCAAAAAAATTGGTTCCTGCCAAACTTGCCAATGTAATATAATACCCTTTAGTTTTTTTAAGTTCCTCTACAGAAGCTCTCAGAGTATGAAACGCACCGGTAAGATTGGTATCTATCATTTGATGCCAAGCCTCTTCCGTCATCTCATCAATCGGAGCAAAATTACCGACCCCTGCATTCGCCAATACAACATCTAGCTGCCCCCAAGTTTCCACAATTTTTGAAACGGCTTTCTTCTCCTCTTCCATTTTGGCCACATCGGAAACAATACCTAAAACCGAATCGTCGTTAAAATCCTTTAAGGCCTGATCCACACTTTTTTGGGACCTTCCGCTTATGGCAACTTTCATACCTTGAGACAACAATGTTTTAGCCACAGCAAAGCCAATACCTTTAGTACCTCCAGTAATGTAGGCTACTTTATTCTTCAAATCTTTCATAAGTCCAATATTAAAATTATTGCAAGTTACTACTTCTTCAATTTTAATGTTGTTGGTATGGATTACAAATTAACGGATATGATTTACTATATTTAAGACACACTAAAAACAAGTAACATGAACAGAATAGTCCTATGGTCCATTACGGTAGC
This sequence comes from Maribacter sp. MMG018, assembly GCF_018100785.1. Taxonomy (GTDB): domain Bacteria; phylum Bacteroidota; class Bacteroidia; order Flavobacteriales; family Flavobacteriaceae; genus Maribacter. The sequence goes on from NZ_JAGJEC010000001.1 coordinate 506,046, forward strand.
TTTAGCCGGTTTTTTATTCGGATTTGACACCGTCGTAATTTCTGGAGCAGATAAACAACTACAGGCCCTATGGGACAGTTCAGATTCTTTTCATGGTTGGGTGGTTATTTCCAGTGCTTTGTGGGGCACTGTACTTGGGGCATTGTTCGCTGGTATACCTACCAATAAATTCGGCAGAAAAAACACGCTCATTTGGATCGGTATTCTTTTTACTGTTTCGGCCATAGGATCTGCCTTGTCCAACGACCCTATAACCTTTGCGATTTTTAGGTTTATAGGTGGTATAGGTGTGGGTGTATCTACCATAGCGGCTCCTGCCTATATTTCTGAAATATCGCCCGCAAACAAAAGAGGGAAATTGGTCGGTTTTTACCAATTTAGTTTGGTTTTCGGAATTTTGATCGCGTTCGTTTCCAACTTTATGCTTAGTGGTCTAGGGGAAAATGCATGGCGATGGATGGTAGGTGTAGAAGGCATTCCAGCCATTATATACACCCTATTCGTACTCACCGTACCAAAAAGCCCCCGATGGTTAATTACCCAGGGCAGAACTGAAGAAGCTAAAAAAGTGCTTCGTACGATAGATCCCGACGAAGATGTGGATGCCACGGTAGCCTTGATCCAACAAGACGATAAAAATAATGTAAGTGGAGAATCTATTTTTATGAAAAAATATAGATTTCCCTTGATATTAGCCTTCTTAATTGCCTTTTTCAACCAAGTTTCCGGTATTAACGCATTTTTATATTATGCTCCCCGTATATTCGAAGAAGCAGGTTTAGGAGAGAGTACCGCCCTTTTAAGTAGTGTAGGCATTGGGATTACCAATATGTTGTTTACCCTTTTGGGCATTAACCTTATAGACCGGTTAGGACGTAAGCAGTTAATGTACATAGGCTCTTTTGGCTATATTCTTTCATTGACCTTGGTCGCATGTGCCTTCTTTTTGGAGTGGGAAGGGTTAGCCGTACCTATTTTCCTTTTTATATTTATAGCCGCACATGCCGTTGGCCAAGGCAGTGTTATCTGGGTCTTTATATCTGAGGTGTTTCCCAACCACTTGCGTGGAAGCGGTCAGGCATTTGGTTGCTCTGTGCACTGGATATTGGCGGCGGCCATACCAGCAGCAATTCCATTCCTGTTTTCTACAATCGGGGCCGGAACAGTATTCCTCTTCTTTGCAATTATGATGGTATTGCAACTTTTATGGGTGCATTTTATGATGCCGGAAACCAAAGGGGTATCGTTAGAAGAGCTGAGCAAAAAATTGGTAAAGGAGTAGTTTTACATTTTGCACTAAATGGACAGGAAGCTATTACCCAGCTTAATGTCCTGTACCAAGTCTTGAATTCTGGTTTCTTTTAACCTTTTTACAAAGTCATTTTTAGAATCACTAAATAGATTATGTAAAGGACAAGGGTGTTTTGCATCACATTTATGTAGTGAAAGTACGCACGTCTCTAACCTATATCCCCCATCAATTGCCGTAATAATATCTATTAAAAACCTATTACATTCTTCCTTGGTCATATAAAACCCGCCGTTGGGTCCACGTGTAGAAGAAATTAAATTTTCACGTGTTAATTCTTGCATCAATTTGGAGAGATACGCCTTTGGCACACCTGTTTGCTCACTTAAATCTTTGGCCAATATTTTATTTTCTTCCGAAGAGTTGGCAGCGAGATACAATACAGCGATCAATGCATACTTGGCAGAATTAGAAATCATATTACAATTTTATCAAATTTAAAAATCTTTCCCTTTATCAATAATTAAAGATTAAAAGACTTTTTTATCCTTAATATGACTAATGTCATATTTAATCGTAATCATGGGAGATAAATTTGTTGTTATTAATTCGTAAATAACTATTCCATGAAAAAAGTCTCAAAAAGTATATTGGCAATCCTTACCCTAGTTCTACTAAGTTGCGGAGGTAAGGAAGAAAAGAAAAAAGAAGGTTTCAGCGTTACACGTGAAAAAGCCAAGACCGAAAAGCCGGCCGAAGCTACGCCAACAACCAATACCACAACAGCATCTGAACGTATCGATTTAGACAACAAAGGTGTAGGTCCTATACAATCTGTAACATTGGCTCCAGAAATTGATCAGAACCTGGCTAAAAAAGGTGAAGAACTGTATAATCAAATGTGCTTGGCCTGTCACAGACCGAACAAAAAATTTATTGGTCCGGCACCCACTGGCATTTTAAAAAGACGTAGCCCCGAGTGGGTCATGAACATGATTCTTAATCCTGAGGTTATGGTCAAAGAAGACCCTTTGGCAAAAGACCTTATGGCAGAATTTAATGGCGCCCCAATGTCTAACCAAGGTCTGACCGAAGAACAGGCAAGAAGTATTCTAGAATTTTTTAGAACACTGGATTAATAAATAAGAAAAGTCCAACTATAAAAACTGTCATCGACAGATATAATAACCACAAATACAATTCCAATGAAAAAATATTCAATTTATCTAAGTGCTATCCTAGGGTCGCTACTGACTCTTTCGGGATGTGGCAACCAAGACGGAAAAACGACGTCGAACGGAGCTCTCGCTTCAAATAATGCGGAAAAAGTATATGTTGCACCAGGTGAACAAGACGAGTTTTACGCCTTTATGTCCGGGGGATATAGTGGTAACCTCACCGTTTACGGCCTTCCATCTGGGCGAATGTTCAAAGAAATTCCTGTTTTTTCACAATTTCCAACATCTGGTTATGGCTATTCGGAAGAAACCAAACCCATGCTCAATACCTCTTTTGGTTTTATTCCCGCTGATGATGCCCACCATCCCGATATTTCACAGACCGACGGGGAACTAGATGGTAGATGGATTTTTATTAACGGTAACAACACCCCTAGAATCGCCAGAATAAGCTTGAGTACTTTTGAGACCGAGGAGATTATTGAAATACCTAACAGTGCAGGTAACCATAGCTCTTCTTTTATAACAGAAAATACGGAGTATGTAGTGGCCGGTACTCGTTTTTCAGTGCCGATTCCCCAACGAGATATGCCGATTAAAGAATACAAAGGTAATTTTAAAGGATCTTTATCTTTTATCAGTGTTGATCCCGAAGATGGTAGAATGGACCTTAAGTTTCAAGTATTGATGCCAGGTTTCAACTACGACCTTTCGCATCCCGGCCGTGGAAAATCTCATGGATGGTTCTTTTTTACAACCTATAATACCGAAGAAGCAAATTCTCTGTTAGAGGTTAACGCATCTCAAAACGATAAGGATTTTATTGCCGCCATTAACTGGAAAAAAATTGAAGAATATATAGCAAATGGAGGCGGTACGACCATGCCGACAAATTACGCCCACAACGTTTACGACGAAACAACGCATACAGCTACTTCTACCATGAAAAAAGAAGTATTGACCATAGATCCGACAAAAGTGCCGGGTGCCGTATACTTTTTACCTACACCAAAATCTCCTCATGGGGTAGATGTTGACCCAACGGGAGAATACATTATAGGTAACGGAAAACTTTCTGCCGACCTTACCATTCACTCGTTCGATAAAATGATCGCAGCAATTGAGAACAAAAAATTTGATGGTGAGGCATACGGTATTCCTATCTTAAAGTTCGAAGATGTACTTGCCGGAACTGTAAAAAGTGGAGGATTAGGACCCTTACATACAGAATTTGATGGCGAAGGAAATGCGTATACCACATTCTTTATCTCTTCTGAGGTTGTTATGTGGAAACTTGGAACTTGGGAAGTTATTGATAGAAAACCAACATTCTATTCCGTAGGGCATTTAATGATTCCCGGTGGAAACTCTAAAAAGCCCTTTGGTAAATACGTAGTGGCAATGAACAAGATTACCAAAGACAGATACTTGCCAACTGGACCAGAATTAGAACATTCTGCTCAGTTATACGATATTTCAGGTGATAAGATGGAGCTTATTTATGATTTTCCAACTCACGGAGAACCACATTATGCTGCGGGTATTCCTGCATCACTTTTGGCTCCTAAATCACAAAAAATCTATAAACTGGCAGAAAACGAACATCCATTTGCAGTGAAAAATATTCCGGATGCAAAAGTCGTAAGAGATGGTAATACGGTTCATGTATACATGGCAATGATCCGCAGCCACTTTACCCCTGACAATATTGAGGGCATTAAGGTTGGCGATAAGGTCTATTTTCATATTACCAACCATGAGCAAGATTTTGATGTCCCACACGGCTTTATGATGATCGGTGCCAATACTTCAGGATTGCTAATTATGCCAGGGCAGACCAAAACAACCCTTTGGGAACCCAAACAAGAAGGTGTATGGCCATTCTATTGTACCGATTTCTGTTCCGCTTTGCACCAAGAGATGCAAGGTTACGTAAGAGTTTCTCCCGCCAATTCCAATATAGATCTTTCATGGTCTGTGGGAGAATAGTTTAATGGGGTTATCTATAGACCCAACCAAAAAGCAGGTCGCTTAAAGGGCCGGCCTGCTTTTTATTCTCAATAAGGTATTTCGAAAGATTTAATTTTAAGATAGTGTAAGATGAAAAGGGCTAGTATAATAATGATCGTGGGTTCTTTATGTTTATTGGGGTTGTTTGCATTTCCTCTTTGGAACATAATGTTGGGAGCTCCACAATATCCCGACCCCTTAGGTATGAACATTCATATTACGGGTATTCAGGGAGTTTCTGAATTCGACCTACAAAATATAGATGGCCTTAACCATTACATTGGCATGAAAACCATCCCCAAAGCCGATGAAATGTGGGAGTTCAATGTTTTCCCCATAGTAATTATCGCGATGGTCATTTTAGGCCTATTACTAGGTGGCTTGGGATTCATTGGTAAAATAGATCATAGGTATTTTCTAGGTTGGTTTGTATTAATGTCGGTCTTGGGAATTATGGGGATGTATGATTTTAACCTCTGGTTAACCGACTATGGATCTAACCTAGACCCACATGCCATCATAAAAGTAATTAATGAAGATGGAACCCCTATGACCTATAAACCGCCTCTTTTTGGTTACAAAAAGTTGCTGAATTTTGATGTAAGTTCAATGCCCGCTACAGGAGCATGGTTAATGTTCATAGGTATGACCCTTACCCTAGTTGCATTTTTCATAGGGTGGAAAAGTAAACAGTCCAGCTCATCCGACACAAATCATAAACCGGCAACACCATGAAAAATTCAACAATCATTATAGGTATTCTGATCCTTCTGATGTCGGTTGCCTGCAATAATGGGCCCAAACCCATTGACTACGGGGCCGAAGGGTGTCATTTTTGTAGCATGACCATTGTAGATAAACAACATGCCGCACAGTTCGTAACCAAAAAAGGCAGAACCTATTCGTTCGACGCCTCTGAGTGTATGTTAAACCACTTAAAAGAAATAGATCGCACGACAGTAGCTCAATACTTGGTAAACGATTATAGCCATCCAGGTACGTTCGTAGATGCCACTATCGCCACCTATCTGATCAGTAATAACATACCAAGCCCTATGGGCGAATATCTAACCGCTTTCAACAGCTTAGAATCGGCAAGCAAAGCAAAAGAAGACAACGGCGGAGAACTGTTTACCTGGCCACAATTGTTAGCTAGGTTTGGGGTAACAAATTAAAAAATATCTTGCTACTGTTCCTTAAGGGTTCAGTAATCGCAGATGCTGTTTTTATGGCAACAATGGCTCTAAGCGCTATTATTTCAACACTCGTAAAATACGGCAGCCCCTATAAATGGCACTCAAATATTCATAAAAAAGACCATTTCAGATGAAACTCATAAAACTACATATTACAACCATACTATTTTTATTGTTTACCCAAATAGGTCTATCGCAGACACACTCTTGTACCCATTGCAATATGGTCATAAAGAATAAGGCGTTTAAGGCCAAAATAGAAACCAAAACAGGTAAAACCCTGCATTTTGATGCGATTGAATGTTTGGTCAATTATCTCAACCCTAAAAATGAAAAAACATTTAACAAGTTGTATGTAACCGATTATGACCAGCAACGGTATATCAACGCTGAAAATGCCTTTTATTTAAAAAGTGACGCCATTAAAAGCCCCATGGGAGCCAATCTTTCCGCATATAGATCTTTAGAAAAGGCGACCAAAAAACAAGAAGAAAAAGAGGGAGAAATATTCACTTGGCTACAATTAAGAGAGCGTTTTGTTTCTTCTGGGTTGGGTGCAACAAACCATTCGCACCATCATAACGCCAATTCGTATGCTCCCGTAGGTATTATGGGAGACCACTTGCATCCTCAGGGAGGTCTAATGGTATCATTACGATACATGAATATGAATATGGACGGTAACCGAGAAGGAAACGACAAAATTTCCAACGACGCCATTTATGAAAATTATATGGTGGCACCGCAAAAAATGACCATGCAAATGTATATGCTCGGTATCATGTATGCTCCTTCAGATAACTTAACGTTGATGCTGATGCAAAATTTCATATCCAAAAATATGGACCTTACCGCCCAAATGACAATGGATAACGGTATGCCAATGCTTACCGATTTTTCTACCTCATCTTCTGGTATTGGTGATCTTAAAGCAGGCTTTTTATACGGCCTAATATCTCATGAAAAATTTTCCTTACACTCCAACCTTACCCTTAATATTCCAATAGGTGATATCGAAAATAGGGATGATACCCCAATGATGGTTGATGCAAAACTACCATATGCAATGCAGTTGGGCTCTGGCACTTTTGACCTTACTATCGGTGCTACCCTAAAAGGAAACTTCGGTGATTTTTCTTGGGGGGTACAGCCTCTGGCAACTATTAGAACCGGTGAGAATAGCCAAGATTATCGGTTTGGGAATCTATTTGAGCTCAACAGTTGGTTAGGATATGGTTTCTCTAAAACCATAAGTTCCTCATTAAGGTTGAGCGGCAGTACGGAAGGTGAGATTCACCATGCCGATTCTGACCTAAACCCTATGATGGTGACCACAGCTGATACCAATAATTATGGCGGTGAAATTGTTAGGGGAGCGTTGGGGCTAAACGTTCTTTTATTAAAGAGCAAATTAGTGTTTAGCGCTGAAATTGTTTCGCCTTTGTACCAAAATTATAATGGCATGTTCATGAACGAAAAACTAACCCTAAATGGTGCGTTGAAATATACCATATTGTAAACGATAAAGACCATGAAACAAGTAGTGTTCTTATTAATTTTGATTTTCAACCTTCTTTCAGGGGTGTCGCAACAGCCAAAAAGAATTACTGTATGTGAAACTTGTGAATTAAAATCTATTGCCGAAGCAATTAAAACAGCTTCTGACCACGATACTCTTGTTATTAAAAAAGCGACCTATAAAGAATATAACATCTTGGTAGATAGACCGCTGACCATTATTGGGGAAAACTACCCCGTGATAGATGGTGAGGACAAAGGGGAAATTATTCGCATAGTGTCGGACAATGTCACCATAGACGGACTCTTCATTATCAACGTAGGTACAAGTTACACATCAGATTATGCCGCTATACGCGTGGTAAAGAGCGAAAACTTTGTGATACAGAACGTAGTGCTCGAAAAATTGTTTTTCGGCATCTATTTAGAAAAGTCCAACCACGGTAAAGTATATCACAACAAAATTGTTGGTGATGCCCAAGATGAATATAATTCGGGTAATGGCATTCAACTTTGGTACTCCCATAATATAGAGGTAAGCAATAACATTGTTCAAGGCGCAAGAGATGGTATCTACTTGGAATTTTCCCATAATGTTAAGATCCATAATAATAAAAGTACCGACAATCTAAGGTATGGTCTTCATTTTATGTTTTCAGATGATGATGTCTACACCAACAATGTCTTTGAGAACAATGGGGCCGGAGTGGCCGTAATGTTCTCTAAAAGAATTACCATGAAAGGCAATACTTTTAGAAAAAACTGGGGAACAGCTGCCTTTGGTGTATTGCTAAAAGAAATTAACGATGCCGAAATAATCGAAAATACGTTTGAGGAAAACACTATTGGCATCCATATAGAAGGATCTAACCGAATCACTTATAAAGGAAACAATTTTATAAAAAACGGATGGGGCATTAAAGTGCTTGGGGCCTGTTATACCAACACCTTTAGTGCTAATAATTTTCTTTACAACAGTTTTGACATCTCTTATAACAGTAAGTTGAACGACAATGTTTTTGATGGTAATTATTGGAGCAATTATACAGGTTATGACCTGGACAAGAACGGTATTGGCGATGTTCCGTACCGGCCAGTAAAACTTTTTTCCTATGTAGTAAACCAAACCCCAGAAGCTATTATTTTACTACGGAGTCTATTTATGGACATCATTGATTTTTCTGAAAAAGTTTCTCCCGTTTTTACCCCTGATAATTTAATGGATATTAACCCCCTAATGACAAAAGTACAATGATTCATATAGAAGGTTTATGTAAGAAGTTTGGTAAAAACAAGGTGCTATCCGACCTTGACCTAAACATAGAAGAAGGGGGTGTTTTTGCCGTTCTTGGGCCCAATGGTTCTGGCAAAACCACCTTGATCAAAAGTGTGCTGGGCATGGTGGTACCAGATAAGGGCCGTATTTCTGTAATGGGCGAACCCATTAAAAAAAACTGGAAATACCGCAAAAAAATAGATTATCTGCCGCAAATAGCAAACTTTCCGGGCAACCTACGGGTTAAAGAACTAATACGAATGATCAAAGACCTTAGGCAGGGCGAAAGCAATGAAGAAAAGCTAATAACCTTGTTTAAACTAGAACCTTTTTTAGATAAAAAACTTTCCACCCTTTCTGGTGGTACCAAACAAAAAGTGAACATAGTTTTGGCCTTTATGTTCGATAGTCCTTTGCTTATACTGGACGAGCCCACTACAGGGCTGGATCCCGCTTCCTTGATACACCTTAAAGAATTGATCCGTGAACAAAAACAAAAGAAGAAAACTATTTTGATCACCTCTCATATTATGCAGTTCGTTGCAGAGGTTTCTGATATAATCATCTATTTGTTAGAAGGCGATATCTACTTTAAAGGGACCATTGCCGAACTAAAAACCAAGACCGCACAAACTGATTTAGAACATGCCATCGCAAGCATAGCAACTACACCAGCCCATGTTTAAAATATTAAAATATAGTTTTTACGACCTTATACGTAGCCGTTGGAGCTATGTATACTTCCTCTTTTATCTATTATTAGGTTTTGTATTACTGTTTTTGAACAATGATATTTCTAAGGCAATCATTACCCTAATGAACGTTATTATTATTCTAGTGCCCTTGATCAGTACTATTTTTGGCATAATGTATTTCTACAATTCAAAAGAGTTTACCGAATTGTTACTGGCCCAACCGATCAAACGATCCTCTATTTTCTTGGGACAATACTTTGGTGTGGCCGGTTCTTTAACATTAAGTCTTGTTTTTGGCCTGGGTATACCATTTGTGCTATATGGCCTCTTTAAAAGTGATGCTATTTTCGACTTTACACTGCTATTGGTTACCGGAGCTTTCTTAACCTTGATCTTTACCGTATTATCATTTAATATTGCCCTCTCTAATGAGAACAAGATTAAAGGTTTTGGGTATGCCGTTTTGTTATGGCTATTTTTAGCGGTAATATATGATGGTCTGTTTCTTATGTCTTTGATCGTTTTTAAAGAATACCCTTTAGATGGTTTTTCTTTGGCGGCAACTATGTTCAACCCCATAGATCTTTCTAGAACCCTAATTCTTTTAAAATTGGATATTTCGGCCCTTTTGGGATATACCGGAGCTGTTTTTAAAAAGTTTTTTGGTACGGACCAAGGACTTTTTATTTCTATGTTCATGCTTGTTTTATGGACCGTTCTACCTATTTGGCGATTGGTGATAATCTCTAAGAAAAAAGATTTCTAATTTAGTACCAATAAAATGGCAAGACATATGGTACATCTTAAGAACCACACCCGAACGGCTCTGGTGTATTTTGTCTTGGCCGCTTTTCTTGGTTGTGTTCTAAGGTTTTTTAGAGTCTTGGAAATTCCCGTAACCTATAAGTTTATTGTTCATACCCATTCGCACATAGCTCTGTTAGGCTGGGTATACATGGCACTAACCACATTGCTCTACAAACTCTATTTAAGCAAATCGGGAGTTGATAAAAAATACAATAGAATTTATTGGTTTACACAGCTTACCATGGTTGGCATGCTACTGACCTTTCCATTTCAGGGTTATGCTTTTTTTTCTATCGTTTTCTCCACTCTTTTTTTATTCGCATCCTATTGGTTTTCTTGGTTTTTTTATAGAAACATCCCTGCAAATCTTAAATCTTCCAAGTCCATAAGGTGTGCCATGGCCGCCATATTCTATTTACTGATTTCAAGTATTGGTCCGTGGGCATTGGGGGCAATTATGAGCATTCTTGGAAGCGAATCCGTCTGGTATCGCTTGGCCATTTATTTCTATCTTCATTTTCTATATAACGGATGGATGATGATGGCATTGGTAGCCATCTTTATCTTCATTTTAGAAAAACACCGTATTAACATCCCAACAAATAAATTTAACCGATTCTTTTGGTTCTTAAACATAGGGATCGTGCTCTCTTTTCTGCTATCTACCTTATTCGCAGAGCCTACTATGGCCTTCTATATTTTTGGTGGTATAGGAGCTGTTTTACAACTGTTGGCTTTTTACGATTTATTGCAGTTTATAATGGGCGTTCGTAAACAATTTACCGCATTATTTTCTAGATTTCATCAAAACACATTAAAGTTGGTTGTTGTATTGTGGGGTATAAAAATGCTCTTGCAATTATTGACGGCCATACCATATTTTACTCATTTGACAGTCACGTATCTAGATTTTACCATCGGCTATTTACACTGGACATTTTTAGGGGTGGTTACAATCTCATTGATGTTGTTTTTAAACCGATGTAAACTTCTGATCCTAAACAAGGGCTTTTTTTATTTGTATGTGGTAGGTTTTGCCTTTACAGAAACATTAATTTTCTATAAGGCCATTACATCTTGGTTATCTACACCCTTGTTTTCTTCGTACTATTTGATTTTGGCCCTTTCCAGCACACTTATTCTTGTCGCTCTTTTTGGATTATGGATAAAAAATAAGCCAAACACGATACTTAATAAAACTTAAACGTCCTCAACTATTGATATACCAAAACCTGAGGACGTTTAAACTAATGACCCAAAATATCATTGTACCTGAAATTGCTTTAAATCAGGTTTGCTATGATAATTAAAGCACTAAAAAGTAAGCTTATCAATAAGAGATTAAACGTAATTTTAGAATTTAATTGGGCCAGTACCGCAGCATTGTAGGCCATACACAAAATTGTTACGAAGAAAACCAATATCATTTTATAAAGATCTTGCATATTGGACATAAGTAACAGCATTGCAGCAGCCGAACCTAAACAGCTTTGTGCAATAATGGCTATTGTAGAGTATCCGGTCTGCCGGCTTTTAAACTCTTCTAAGAGATTATTGTACACCTGAACTATTTTACTCCTTTTCCGATTTTTGTCGGAATATTCTATGGGATGCGATGCCGATGTTTTCATGATAATCGATTTTCCGTTTTTTGATGCTTAAAAAAATAGGTCTGGGTATTTAGACCATAGCCTTCATTTGTTTTTCCAATTCGTTCGCTTTGGTGAAAAGTATGTTGTTCTCTAGGTGAATGTGACGGTGCAGGTCTTCTTCAAACTCTTGTAATAACGAATATGTAACCTTATAAGTGGTACAGGCATCCGCGGGTGGAGTATAGCCATTGCTTAATTCTGCAATCGTCCTAAAACGTTCGCCTTCGTGATCGTGCTCGTCCATCATTGCATGGATCGGATTAGAAACACTACCAAAATGGGGTCTACTCAAGGTTTGGCCAGACTGTTTTGCCTCTACCATCTTACGTATAAATGGGAAGAGCACTAATTCTTCTTTTTTCATATGCATGGCCAGTTCCCCTGCAGAAACATTAAAAAGCTCTTTGATCTTAAAAAGTTCAGGATGTTTTTGCCCATGAACCCGACAAAGCTTATCTAAATATTGTTTTAATACAGTGCTTTGTTTTTCAACATACCTATGATGTTTTTTCTCAATATAGTCAACAAGAAGGTCTAACGACCATGATTTAAAATCAATGGCGTCATTTGTGCTCTCTTGCATAGCTGCGTTCAATTCATTGGTTAACAGGTCTACACTTAAATTGTTTTTTGTGGCAACCTCTTCAAGTGTGCGGTTACCCCGACAGCAAAAATCAATTTTGTGATTTTTAAAAACTTCGGCAGCTCTATAATCTTTAGCTACTATTTCACCTATGGTTTGGGTCTGTCTCATAATCTGTCTATTTATTGTTAGTACATAAATTAGGACAATTTTGTCCGATTTAATTTTAAATTTTTTTTTAGCGTCGCAAATAAGTTAGTTCCTGCTCTAGCCCCATGGTCATATCATATAAGGTGGTGCTTTCCAACATATTCTTTAACTCGGCACGTATCTGAACAAATCTATTGTGAACAGGGCAAGGTTCTTTGGCATTACATCTCTTTAGCCCAAGCCCACAGCCTTCATATACATTGTTACCATCTATGGCATATACGATCTGAGAAAGTTTTATTTGTGAAATGTTATTTTTTGAAATCTCAAAACCGCCAGACGAACCCTTTATGGATTCTACAATGTCATTCTTAGAGAGCTGTTGTAAAACTTTGGCAGTAAAAGCCACTGGAGAATCAATTTTTTCTGCTATTTCCTTTAAACTCACACGCGTACCCTCTAGCGATTTTAATGCTATATAGATGGATGCCCTTATGCCGTATTCACATGCTTTTGAAAACATTTTTTCTCTTTGTTTTACGATACAAAGATATACTATTTTTTAATTCGGACTAATTTGTCCTAATTAATTTTAAGCTTAGTACATACCATAAAGTAGTTATTTCGATTCTAAAACAGTATCAAATCTCATTTGTGTGAGCATACAGCACCTTTTTAAGATATATTCTATAACACCTTGAACATAATATACGTGTCTACTAAACCAAGTTTTCTATGTCTAAACCCGTTAGGCGTTGTTCCTATAATTTTAAAACCATATTTTTTCCATAGTTCAACGGCACTTTTGTTTGTACTGACCACAATGTTAAACTGAATGGCCAAAAAATTATTCTTTTTGGCAAACTTCAACGAATGCTCACATAATTGTCGCCCTATTCCTTTTCCTTGTGCGTTGGGGTGTACCATATAACTACAATTGGCAATATGGTTTCCTAAATCTATCTGATTAGGTTTTATTATATAAGTTCCCAAAATTTTACCGTTCTCTTCATATACGAACGTATTCATGTAATCGGCAAACCAATGTTTCTGAATATCTTTTTCTGCTGTGTCCGGGCTAAAAACATAAGTGTCACCAGTTGCGATAACTTGGGAGAATATTTCCCATACCGCCTTATAATCGTTTTTTGTCGCCTTTCTGATCATTGTGTAAGTTTTTAATGTTGTAGATATGAAAACCGTGAATAAAACAATGCAAAACAGCCCCGACCACAACGGGTATAGCATCTATTGCAAGATTATAAACAATTTACATAACACTAGAAACAAAGTTCCATGTTCTTAACTTTATAATGTTCTTATTTGATAAAGCATATAAAGCCACACCGAGAGCCGAAAAACCAATTAAATTAATCATTCTTTAAATGAATTAGAGTTCTATCCCTATAATTGGCTTCTGAGATAACATTCTCAATTTTATCCAATTGCTCAAAATTATTGGTAAACTCTCTTGTGTCCTACAATAATCTTAAATGAAAACCATACATAAACGAACCTATTAGAAATATACCTTTCTATAACTGAGAAAAAAGAGCTTTGACTCCTCTAAAGAGTCCTAGAAAAATTTCTAAAAAAATTAATATACCGCAAAGTTACCTATTTGATTCTTTCAATAATTATAGCGTAACCCATACCAACGCCTACACACATAGTTGCCAATCCGTATTTTCCACCAGAACGAATTAATTGATTTGTTGCAGCCTGAATAATACGAGTGCCTGACATTCCTAAAGGGTGCCCTAGAGCAATAGCACCTCCATTAGGATTTATTCTTGTATCGTCATCAGCTAAACCAAGTTCACGTATGCAAGCTAATGCTTGCGAGGAAAATGCTTCATTGAACTCCATGACATCCATATCACTTAACTTTAAACCAGCTTTTAGTAAGGCTTTTTTGGTGGCATACACAGGACCTATTCCCATAATTCTTGGTTCTACACCAACCACGGCAGAAGCCACGATTCTTGCTTTTGGGGTTAAATTGTACTTTTTCAAAGCATCTTCAGAAACAACTAACATTGCAGCTGCACCGTCATTTAACCCTGATGAATTACCAGCTGTAACAGTACCATCTTTTTTGAATACGGTTCTTAAAGTAGATAGTTTTTCTAAAGTTGTACTAGGACGTATAAATTCGTCCTGGTCCACAACCATCGGATCTCCTTTTCTCTGTGGAATATCTACTGGGCAAATCTCTTCAGCCAAGATTCCGTTTTGTTGTGCTTTGGAAGCTTTCATTTGAGAATTGTATGCAAACAGATCTTGATCTTCGCGGCTAATGTTGAATAGCTCAGCTAAGTTTTCAGCAGTAACGCCCATAGCATCTGTACCGTACATTTCTTTTAATTTAGGATTCACAAAACGCCATCCGAAACTGGAATCCTCCATTTTTGAATCATTACCAAATGCTATAGAAGCCTTTGACATCACGTAGGGTCCACGAGACATATGCTCCATACCGCCTACAATAAAAACATCACCGTCACCGGCTTTAATTGCTCTATTGGCTTGAACTACAGTAGACATACCCGATGAGCATAATCGATTAACCGTTTCTCCTGGTACTGAATATGGAATACCTGCCAGAAGCAATGCCATACGGGCAACATTTCGGTTGTCTTCGCCTGCTTGGTTATGACACCCTAAAATAACGTCATCGATAACATCTTTGGGCAAGTTTGGATATTTTTCAAGTAAAGCTTTTATGGGGATCGCTGCCAAATCATCTGCTCTGATTGGAGCCAGAGCACCTCTAAAACTTCCTATTGGTGTTCTTAATGCGTCAACTATATATGCTTCTTTCATTCTTTTATAATTTTTCTACAAATTTTGCGTCAGTTTTTTCTCGAACCTCCTCCAAACTACTTCCAGGCAGTATTTCTACAAGTGTCAATTGACCCGCTATAAATTTGAAAACCGCTAATTCGGTAATTAACATATCTACACAGTTGAAATCTGTAATAGGTAAGCTACATTTTTCAACCACTTTAGAAGCCCCATCTCTATCTGTATGTCTTAAGGTGACTATTAATTTTTTTGCTCCAGAGGCCAAATCCATAGCGCCGCCAACCCCTAGTAGAGGTTTTCCTGGAACCGTCCAATTCGCCAAATTTCCTGCAGCATCTACTTCTAGTCCGCCCATTATAGCAACATCTATATGGCCGCCGCGAATCATGGCAAAACTATCGGCACTATCGAAATAACTACTTCCTGGTAAAGCGGTTACTGGCACTTTACCTGCATTTACCGGGTAAAACATTGCGCCACCGCCATCTTTCGGTTCAGGACCAACGCCTAACATACCGTTTTCCGTATGTAGTATAATACCATCTTCTGGTTTAATCAAGTCTGCTACTAAAGTAGGAATGCCAATACCCAGATTTACCACGTCACCCTTTTTCAATTCGGCAAATGCTCGTTTCGCCATATTCATCCGTTTTTCATCAACTACTTTGGAGGAACCTACCGATGCCGAAGAACCTAAATCTTCTTCGGTCAATTTTCGTTCTACCAAAAAATCGACATAACAACCAGGTGTATGAATTTCATTCGGATCTAATTCTCCAACAGGAACAATCTCCTGAACTTCAGCTATAACGATATCTGCAGCGGTAGCCATGGCTCTGTTGAAATTCTGCTCGGTCATTCTGTATTGAAGATTGCCTGCCGTATCTGCTTTCCAAGCACGAATGATGGCTACATTACCTCGTATGCCTTCAATAAAGACCTGTTCTTTACCGTTCAGTATTTTAGTTTCTCGTCCTTCGGCAATTAGAGTGCCTGCCGAAGTTGGTGTATAAAATCCGCCAATGCCTGCGCCACCTGCTCTTATGGCTTCGGCTAAAGTGCCTTGTGGCAGTAATTCATAGTCTACGCGACCTTCTTGTGCAGCCAAGACCGCTTCTCGGTTAGAAGTAAAAAAAGAACCTATCATTTTTTTCAACTGTCCGTTATTCAACAAACGGCCACCACCCATATTAGGTTCGCCTACATTATTGGCTATAAAGGTTAAGTCTTTGGTTTTTGTTTTAGCCAATTCATGAATGATATTTACAGGGTTTCCCGTCATACCAAAGCCTCCGCCTAAAATAACATCCCCATCCTTTACTAAACTTGCAGCCTTTTCGGCTGATATTATAGGAACTATTTTCATAATTGTTTGTCGCTAATATTCATAGGTTTCAAAAGGTAGTCCTACATAATTTTCTGCAATGGTAGTTCTACTGGCTTTTGACATTTTCAGATAATCGAATTTCGCCTTCTGTAACTTATAATTATAAGAACCATGTTCCTCTTGTTTATGAAAAAGTGTGGTCATGAAATTAGAAAAATCTTGTGCTCTCCATATTCTACGTAGCGCCATTTGCGTGTAGTTATCTATGTCATCTGTAGAATTATGCTTGTAAAAACTTACCAGACCATCTACCAAATGTTTTACATCGGCAATTGCTAGATTCAGCCCTTTTCCGCCAGTTGGAGGAACAATATGAGCAGCATCTCCAGCTAAAAACAAACGACCTGAACTTAGATTGTCAATCATGTGACTACGCATTGGGGTAATACTCTTATCGAATATAGGGCCTGCTTTAAGCTCAAATCCTGGTGTCGCCAAGCGTGTTGATAGTTCGCTCCAGATACGGTCGTCCGACCAATCGTCAGGTGATTCTCCATTGGGTACTTGTACATACAATCTACTAACGGTTTCAGAACGGAGACTGTGCAAGGCAAATCCATTTTCATGGTAAGCGTAAATCAGTTCATCTGTTGAAGGTGCAACATTTGCCAAAATACCCAGCCAGCTAAACGGATAGGTGATATCATAAGAGCGATAGTTGTCTTTAGGCATTGTCTTTCTACCTACACCATGAAAACCGTCACAAGCTGCAACAAAGTCACATTCTAAAATTCCGTCTTCACCAGCATGTTTAAAATGAATTTTCGGGTTCTTTGTATCAAAATCTACAATTTCGCTAGCACCGGCTTCAAAATAAAGTTCTTCATCAGCATCCAACCAAGCATCGGTCATATCCTTTACAACTTCTTGTTGTCCGTAAATAGTGATTTTTCGTCCTCCGGTAAGTTCGGCGAAAGGAATATGTACCCGTTCGGAATCAAAACTCAAATTAACCCCATCGTGCTCAATACCTTCTTTCTTCAAACGGTCGGCCAAGCCCAGATCATTCATGATATCAACAGTGTTCTGTTCGAGCAAACCTGCGCGAACACGCCCTTCAACATATTCTCGGCTGCGAAGTTCTAGAATAACGGATGAAATTCCATTTCTTTTCAACCAGTGCGCTAATGTCAACCCCGCCGGACCAGCTCCTATAATTCCTACTTGTGTTTTAATTTTTTTCATTTGGTGCTATTAAAGTTTGATGTTATTTTCTTGAAATACCTCTTCGGCAGAGTGCATGGCATCATTAGCTGCTGGCAAGCCACAATAAATACCTGATTGCAATATGACTTCTTTGATTTCAGCTGCCGATACACCATTGTTGAAAGCTGCCTTTACATGCATTTTAAACTCCGCTTTTCGATTTAAAGGAATCAACATTGAAAGCGTTATTAAGCTTCGGTGGTGTTTTGATAATCCTGGTCTGGTCCAAATTTCGCCCCATGCATAGTGAGATATAAATTCTTGAAAATCGGTATTAAACTTGTTTTTATTGCCGTTCGCCCTATCTACATGTTCGCTGCCCAAGACCGTTCTGCGTACGTGCATACCTCTATCAAAAGTGAATTCACCCACTATAAAGTTGATAAGCGTCTCCGCATAGTCAAATGGTAATTCGGTACTTGGTAAATGTCGCGCATGAAATACTTTCATCTTTGCACCGGGAATCTCTTCTTGTATTTTTTGGGCAGCAGCTACATTGGTTACCACATCTTCATCACCCGTAATGATCAAGGTTTCTAAAGGTATCGTTTTAACAACCTCCCTGAAATCAGCGGCACCAATTGCAGCGCAACAGGCTGCATAGCCTGCAGGTTTGTTTGCCAAAAACATCGTGGTCATTTCTGCTACACGGGATGTATTGTTCTTGCGAAAGCCATCGGTGAACCATTTCTCCATAGTACCCTCAACAATAGAAGTCATTCCGTTTTCGGTAATGGTTTTTATGCGTTCGTTCCAACTTTCTACCGTTCCGATTCTTGAATCGGTATTACTGATAATTAGTTTATTTAGTCTCTCTGGATGGTTAATGCCTAACCATTGACCTATGAGTCCTCCCATAGATAATCCACAAAAATGCACTTTGTCAATGTTCAGTTCGTTCAAAAGATCGATAACATCGTTTCCTAATTGCTCAATGCTATATGGGCCTTTCGTAGATTCACTTTGACCGTGACCTCGGGTATCATATTGTAACACCCTGAAATAAGGTAATAGATACGGCACCAGTTCATCCCACATTTCCATGGTAGCCCCTAAAGAATTGGAGAACATTAAAACAGGACTATTTGGTGTGCCTTGTATTTTATAGTTGGTTTTCATAGTGTTACGAATAGGCTTTTAATAGATTCTTAACCCAAATGATGCTATTGCCAATCGCATTTTTTGGTTGAAATAATTTGTCGATATTTTCTATCTGCGGATGCATTTCCAACACCACTTCTTTTAAATGTCTTCTCTGTTGGGTAGCTATCTTACATGCCTTTTTAACCGATTCGTGAGCTTGCATTTTTCCAAGAGTTTTGGATAGTTGGAAAGACACTTTTTCAGCATATATTAAACCATTTGTGATTTCTATGTTTTGAAGCATACGTTCCTTGTCTACTTCTAAATCTCCAATTAAATCTACCGCCTTCTCCAACGAACCTGCTGTTAAACTCATCAATTGCGAAAGAGTTTCCCATTCGGTATGCCAGAGCCCGGCAGAGCGTTCGTGTTCTTGTGGCATGGCAGAAAGCATGGTAGAAATCAAACCCGGGGTTCGGGCGGCATTGCTCAATATAAGTGCACAACCAACGGGGTTCCGTTTGTGTGGCATGGTACTAGAGCCTCCCTTACCTTCAGCAGCTCCTTCGAAAACCTCAGCTACCTCTGTTTGCATTAAAAGTGAAATATCTTTTGCTATTTTACCCAATGAACCTGATAGGATGCCTAAGAAAGAAGCGAATTCAACCAACGAATCACGTTGCGTTTGCCATGGAAACGATGGTGATAACCCCAATAATTTTGCAAAAACGAATTGAACATCGGTTGTAATATTGGTATTACCGCTTCCTACAGCTCCGCCCAGTTGAATACACAAAAGGCGACTTTTTAAATCATATAATCTTGATTTGCTGCGGGAAATGCTTTCTAACCATCCAGCTGTTTTGAGGCCGAAGGTCATGGGTTTTGCCTGTTGCAACAAGGTTCTCCCCATCACAATAGTATCTATATGTTTTTTGGTCAAATCAATCAAAATAGTTTCGAGACTATTTAGTTTGACTTCTAACCATTCAATATATTCCTTGCTTGTACTTATAGTGGCCGTATCGATAATATCTTGACTCGTAGCCCCTAAATGAACATACTTAGAGGCTTCAAAATCACTGTTTTTTATAAGTTTCGTCAACTGCTTTACCAAGGGTATTGCAACATTGCCCCCTAAAACCACATCATTCTTCAAGGCATTAATATCAATGGCATCAACCACACAGCAATCAGCAATTGTCTTGGCCGCCGCTTCTGGTATAATACCCACTTTTGCCTGAGCCATCGCCAAAGCAGCTTCGACCCTCAATAATTGCGAGACTGCATATCGGTCTTCAAAGAGCTCAGATAATTCTCTGGTATAAAATGTTTCAGCGTATAGAGACATAACAATTTTTCTGATTATAATTGAAAGAAGACGGTTTCGTGATTTCCCTGCATATAAATATCAAATACATAGCGGCCGTCTTCTTTTTTGGCGATTATGGTTTTCCTACGGTCTTCTGGAATACTATTCAACGTCTCATCAGTAGCGTTTAACGTTTCTTCGTCTTCAAAATAGATTCGTGTGTAGGAATGCAATAACTGCCCGCGCATGAATATAATTACATTGATAAAAGGTGCTTGGCCATCTACTGATTTTGGCTTCACCGTAGTAAAGGAAAATTTATTGCCTTCATCCGTACCTGTACCATATCTACCGAATAATCGACGTTCACCATCATTCTGCCAAAGCTCTAGCATAGCATCGTCAACTGATTTACCCTCGGCATCATAGACTGTTCCAATTATTTGTACAACATTACCTTCATCATTCTTGTCAACCATCATTCCATCCACTATACCGGGAAAATTATAACCATATTGACCTGGTGTTAATCCATATGCAAAATAAGGACCTATGGTTTGGGAAGGGGTCTGTAGTTTTTTAGCACTCATAATTTTAGGTTATAAATTCTCGAATGGAGTTGCGTTCTCACCTCTTAAAACAATATCAAATCGATACCCTAAAGCGAAACTGGGCTCAGTGTGGTCGAGATCAAAAGTGGACACCAATAAATCTCTCCCTTTTGTTGGTACGGCATTAAAAATAGGGTCATACTTGCATAATGGATCGTTAGGGAAATACATTTGAGTAATCAATCGACTAGAGATGTCCCCACCGAACAAGGATAAATGAATATGCGCCGGCCGCCAAGCATTGTAGTGGTTTCCCCAAGGGTATGCCCCAGGTTTAATTGTATAGAACCTATACTTACCGTTTGCATCTGTCATACATCTTCCCGTACCCAAAAAATTTGGGTCTAAAGGTGCATCATGCTGGTCTACTTTATGTACATATCTACCTGCAGAATTTGCTTGCCAAATTTCTATCAAGGTATGTGGCAATGGTTGCCCCTTCTCGTTTGTTACGGTACCATGCACCACAATACGTTCTCCTAAAGGTTCGGCAACCTTAATTGCATTTTTTGTTAAATCATGGTCTAAGGCACCAATTTCAAAATCCTTGAACAAGGGCCCCGTACTTTCGGACAATGACTTTTTCGGAAGAACAAGGGCCCTTGATGGCGCCCTTAAAAGAGTTGATTTATAACCTTTATCCAAATAAGATGGCTGAACTTCCATATCAAATCCCTGTTGGGCCATTTCACTCATGACTAACTATTTTTTTATTCTACCGACTAAATTATATGCATCATAAAAAGAACTATTGGACATATTTATTTTATTATTGTACTTTTTAAACATTTATGTTTTGATTATACCAAAAATATATTCATAACTTACTATATATAAATGGTTAAGACTATTTATATATATAGCATATACTTGTTTTAAATACACATTATGAGTAACATTTTACGATTTCGAGGATTGTATGGGGACCAGCACCTATCTTTTGTTAGCGATTTTATTCACATAGAACCCTTACAAGAACGAAGTAAGATATACTCATGGGAGATCAAAGAGCACTTTCATTCTAATTTGATACAAATCTTCATTATTGAATCTAGTGAGGGCACTTTATTTTCCGAAGGAAAAAAAATCAACTTAAAAGCACCATGTGTTGTTACGGTTCCATCCAATGTACTACACGGATTTAATTTTGAACCAAAAATTACTGGCGATGTTATAACTATTTCTCAATCTTTTTTTCAGACACTACTGACCGAAAAGCCGTATATCACGAAAGAAATGGGGAAGCTATCTTGTTTAAACTTAAAAAATAAACCAGAAGTGTTAGCAGACTTGTTGAAGTTGAAATCCAAAATACAACAAGAAATATTCGATGAGGCCCCCGAAAAATCACTGGCCCTAAAAATTTATTTCGAGTTGTTTTATCTAGAACTATACCGCTCCACTTTACGAAGCACCTCCGAAGCCCTAATTAGCAAAAACAAGAACCTTGCCTATTTTCAACAATTTCAAGTACTCATAAGAAAACATGCCCAAAACCTACCTAGTATCAGAACTTTTGCAAAAGCTTTAGGAATTACCCAAACCCACCTTAACCGGGTTTGCCACACCGTTGCCGGCACCTCTGCCCTAAAGGTTGTACAGGATTTTACTATCAACGAAGCCAAAAAATACTTGTTGAATACATCTTATTCTATTTCCGAGATATCGTATTTTTTAAATTTCAACGACCCTGCCTACTTTAGTCGATTGTTCAAAAAACGGGTGGGTGTACCACCAGGAGAATTTAGAAAGGGATAATTACTACACTATGACCTTTAGCGCCAGTCATACAATCAAATTATAAAATACCCACTTTAGTTAGTATCAATAAAAATCTTCAATTCACAAACCATAAAACTTACTTATGAACTTTTTTTCAATGCTATACTAATTTCTTCACATGTCGCCTGAAGATGCGGTAAAACATTAGAGACCAGTTCCTCATTGTTGAATCTACTGGTTTGCACAAGAATATTTATAGCATACTTTACTTTGTTGCCCTTAGAAAAAATTGGAGCGGAAATCGAACGCAAACCTGCTTCTAATTCTTGATCGACCAAAGACCATTTTTGAAGTTTTACCTTTTCCAGTTCTCTTTTTAAATGCTCCTTACTCATGATAGAATTAATAGTGTATTGTTTGTATTCTATGTTATCAAGGGCATTTGTTAAATGCAGATCGTTCATGGCCCATAGAACACGGCCCATTGAAGTTACATGGGCAGGTAATCTTGATCCTACCCCTAGTGAAACCGTCATTATTCTAGACACCTGCTGCCTAGCTA
Source organism: Maribacter sp. MMG018 (assembly GCF_018100785.1). GTDB lineage: Bacteria > Bacteroidota > Bacteroidia > Flavobacteriales > Flavobacteriaceae > Maribacter. Next base: position 529,051 of record NZ_JAGJEC010000001.1, read on the forward strand.
TATATATTACTTCTAAGCCGTCTAAAGTAGCCAAAGAACAAGATTCGCCAACCTCAAGGGATAATTTTTTCATTAAAGGACCGGCTAATTCTGAAATATCGAGAGAAGACATATACCGATACCCCAGATCTAGCACTTTTGATGTTAATTCAAAATATTTGCCGTTAGTGGACATGTAACCTAAATAACAATAAGTTAACAGAAACCTTCTTGCGGCAGCTCTTGTTAATCCAGTTATTTCGGCAACTTCAGATAATGTCATCGACTTTCTGTCCGCAGAAAAAGCCGTTAAAACCTTTAAACCTTTGTCTAATGACTGTACGTAATCCGTTTTCTTTATATCCAATTTTAAACAAAAATAAATTATTCGAACAAATATAAAACCTATTGTATTATCATCAAATATTTTATCTAGAAATAGAGTATTCTCAATTTTAACATACAAATATTTGCATATTAATTAATTAATAATAATATTTATCCGAAATAAAAACTTTTGTTCGCATATAGAACAAAAATAGATAACAATTCCAACTAAACTATTACTCATGAAACACTTAATGATTTATTTTATAATGGTGATCTTTACCGGTAATGCCTTGGCGCAAACAGAAATAAACGGAACGGTTACCGATGTGCAAAATGAACCCTTAATAGGGGCAACTGTAATCATAAAAGGAACAACCGACGGAATAGCAACCGATTTTGATGGCAAGTTTCAACTTTCAACAGATCTACCTTTACCAATAACATTAACTATTTCCTATATAGGCTTCAACTCTAAAGATGTAATAGTAGAGAAGGGCGGTGATATTGGTAATATTGCCCTAGAAGAAGGAGAGATGCTCGAAGAGGTAATAGTTTCCGCTTCAAGGGCTCCGGAAAAAGTTATTGAAGCAGTGGCCTCGGTAACTTCATTAGGCCCTGCTCAAATAGCGGCCACACCATCGAATGGAGATCCAACAGAATTATTGAGAAACGTACAAGGGGTTAATTTGGTACGAAGTGGGACCCAGTTTTCAAATATAGAATTGAGAGGATCTACCACTGTAAATGAAACCAACACACTAATACTAAAAGACTACATGCCATTAACAACACCCGTTGATAAATCAACAGAGTCACGAAACAGCTCATTGTCCTCCTTAGACATTGCCAGAGTCGAAGTAGTTAGAGGTCCGGTCGGTGCCTTGTACGGGCCAAATGTAACCTCTGGTGTGGTGCACTTTATTACTAAAGACCCATTTAAATACCCAGGGTTAGACGTTGCAGTAGGAGTTGGAGACAGAAGTGCAACCAATTATAGTTTACGATATGCTGGTAACAACGGTAAAAAGTTTGGCTGGAAACTTTTAACATCATATTCAAAATCAACTGATTTTGCAATTGCAGGTGAAGGTCTTATAGATGCCAATGGCAACCCCGTAGTTAGACCAAAAAACATGGAGACATTGGGCGGTAAAACATTCTATAATGTTGAAAATTTAGACCAAGAAGTAAGCAATTGGTTTGTAGAAGGTACTTTGGCTTATAAGTTCTCTGATAAGGTAAAATTGAATTACCTGTTTTCTCTTGCTAGATCTGTGGGTAATTCAAGAAATCAAACTGGACAGAATTATAGAGGTATGCAGCGATACGAACAGCAGTTAAGAATTGATGCCGGTAATTTCTTCGCTGCACTTTATCACCGCCATAGTTTCGGAAACATTGATAGTGATGGCAACCTCAACCGACTAAAAAATCACATTTTTACTGTAGGCTATAGTAATCCGCCCAATGTAGACAGAGATGGAGACGGTATCAATGAAACACGGGTAACCGATCCAATTGGGGCAACCGATTATTATGATATTAGCGCTCAATACACTATTAACACAAACGACAATCTCCGAATGATCGTAGGTGCAGATTCAAAAATAAGCCCTTCAATTGAGTCTCCAGCTGTTTATGGCATTAACGACAAAAGTAATGGAGGAGATAATTCTTTCAATATTTATGGGGGCTATATTTCCGGTAAATATAAAGTTACCGACAAACTGGCGGTAAGTGCAACGGGTAGGGTTGATCATTACTCGGCATACAAAGAAACCGCATTTTCACCAAGAATTGGCATGGTATACAATCCAAGTGATAAAACTGGTCTTAGGCTGAGCTTTAGTAGGGCGTTCGAATCTCAAAGTCAATTAAGAACTTGGTTAGACTTTCCAATTCCTGTTCCTTCCACTTTTCCCGAAACACATATTGCTGGGGTAGGAACTCCTGTTACCTATAATAACCCAGTAACCAAGTTCGCTTTTGGAAATGTAACCGGTGCAGGAACCTATCAATTTCAAGATATTGTAAACGCTTTGGCGGCAAATGCAGGTATTACAGCGCCTTCTGTTTCAGGCACTATTGATTCTCAATTAACATCTTCTGTGTTCTCTGGACCAGGAGCGGCCGGTGTAGGTGCCTCCACAGGGCCTATTTCCAATATAAACCAAGCCGGACAACCTAAAGTATCATTGAAAACCGTGAATCAATTCGAAATAGGATATAGCACCGTTCTCGAAGAGAAACTGAAGATTAATGTTGATTTATATTATTCTATTTCCGAAAATTTCCAACCTGCAGGATCAATACCAATCTCAGCAGGTTCACAATTAAATTTAGCCAATGTTCAAGCACAAATAGAAGCACAAGTACCGGCTGGCAATGATAGAGATGCCCTGCTCAATGCTCTATACAGCCAACTAGGCACACCTAGCAACAGTAGTGTTCCTGGCTACGGATTGGTCATCTCCGATTTGGCACAGGCCAACGGATGGGAGTTTGATGCCGGTTTTCCAACTTTTGGTAACGAATCTGCAAAGTACATAGGTGCCGATATCGGATTAACGTATTATATTACACCAAAATTGATTGGTTCTGCAAACTACTCATACGTATCTAAAAATATCTGGACACCAGAAGATCTTGGCGAAACAAATCAAAACTATCAGTTCTACCTTAATTCACCGACGAGTAGAGTAAACTTAGGTTTGCGATACGGTGGCGAAAAAGGTTTCTATGGTTCTATTAGTATGAACTATGCCTCAGAGTACGAAGGCAAACAAGGTGACGGTAGAGTATTCACAGGCGTAAACCCCGCCCGTACCATTGTTGACTCTAGAATTGGCTATAAAACATTAATGTTCAATGAAAAAGCCAAAGTAGATTTTGGGTTAAGTGTACAAAACTTATTTGACAAAAAATACTCTCACTTTGTTAACCTACCAGAATTAAGAAGATTTACCATGTTTAATGTTAGAGTTAGTTTGTAATTAGTTAAGAACACCTGTGAATATTACCCATAGGTGTTCTTTATAACTTTAAAACAAGATAAAATGCAAAAAACAATAATAATATTGGCCCTTTTTATTTGTCATTTTGGGACTTCTCAAAAAATAAAAGAAAAACCCAGACCTCCTGAATTGGAAAAACTTGTTTTCAGATTAATGACCGTTCCAAATGCAGTTGACAGTAACGGTGATGGTGACCTTTCTATCGAAGAAGTACTAGCGGCACCTAAACAATTATTAAAGTTAGATAAAAATGGTGATGGAATTTTAGATTCAAATGAAATAGGTGCATGGGAAGAACAATTACCTTTAGTACGCAATCATAATATTACCAATTATATTGACGTAAATGGTGATGTTATCATATCCGCAGAAGAAATTAGAAATGCTTCATCCTCATTAAAATTATTAGATGCCGATGGCAACTGGCATATCAGTAAAAAGGAAATAGAATTTAACAAACCCCCTCTTTTTCCGCTTTTTAGTAATTCTAGAATGCCTTTGAAAACATGGAAAAGGTTTAGGGGATATATAACAGAGCTCGAAGGTCCTATCCCCCCAGGAAAGAACAAGCATGCCTACAAAGGTTACACATTGATACATGAATCAGGTGATGCCACTTTAACCCAACAATCAGACAAAACCTATTTGTTAGATGAAAAGGGGAAAAAGGTTCATGAATGGAAACATAACGGATACTCCCCTGAAGCTTCTGTCGCCTATCTTTTACCCAATAGTCAATTATTAAGAACATATAGCAAACATCATTGGCATAAGGACAAAAAATTCCCTGTAGGTGCTACATCGACTATTGAATTGGTTGATTGGGAAGGAAATGTTCTATGGGACTTTACGATGAGTGTAGCTGAAAAATATAGTTTTCATCATGATGTAGAAGCATTGCCAAATGGGAATATTTTAGCGATTAGACATAACGCCTTCACGGTTGAAGAAGCTAAAGCAATGGGTTGGAATGCAGATTTAGGTAAAAGGGCCGCCTATATGATAACCAAGGATAAGACTAAGAAAAATGGGCTCGTTTGGATGAGTAATGTTTTAGAATTAAAACCAAACCTAGTAGACGGCAGTACAGAAATTGTCTGGCAATGGAATAGTTGGGACCATCTAGTTCAAAATAAATATCCTAAGAAACAAAACTTCGGGAACATAACAGATTCTGGTAAAATACATATAAACTACCTTGATTTAGACAAAGACGTACCATATAACGTTGGACAATTTTTTCATCTAAATACAGTAGATTATAATGCGGACTTAGACCTAATTATGTTGAGTTCTCCGACTTATGGAGAATTTTGGATTATAGATCATAGTACCACTACCGAAGAAGCTGCAGGCAGTACAGGAGGAAAATATAAAAAAGGAGGCGACATAATTTACCGTTGGGGCAATGATGAAGCATTTGGGAAAGACATTCGAGACAATTCAACGTTGTATTGGCAACACAACGTGCATTGGATACCAGATGGTTTACCTGGCGCGGGCAATATCCTAATTTTTAATAATGGCCAACGTCGCACACTAGATGGCAAATTCGTTAAAGAAACAAAAACAACCGGTTTTGGTAGTACATACTCTAACATTTTGGAAGTTAAACTTCCAATGGATGAAACTGGAAACTTTAACCCGAACAAGAAAACCAAAATAGTTTGGTCTTGGGCCAACCCAGATAAGACCTGGTTCTATTCTCCGTTTATGAGCGGAGTTCAACGATTACCTAACGGTAACACCATTTTCAATAGTGCTTATGATAAATACATTATAGAAGTAACACCTAATGGGAAGAAAGTTGAAGATTATAGAGTGCAAGGTTGGGGAAGATTGTATCGCATATATAAATATGGCGATGATTACCCTGGGCTTAAATTTAAATAAATGGCAATCATCAATTCTATCTATGCCAAGACAAAAACGTAATTGCAATTCAAAGGCTTTACATCCTATAAATTATGTTGGATGGTTCAAGCATCTCGGGTTTAGGGAGCAATTGTGGTAAAACATCTACACCTTATACAAATACATGAGTCAACATTTTACAATGGTTCCCTGGTTTTAGAACAGATTCAATGTGCGATTATTTAATAGGGATAATGATAAAGGACAACGGTATTCTTAAGAAAGGTAAGAACAGAATTATGAATAAGTATTAAAAAACATTGTTACAGAGGACTCAAGTATTCCTAAGAAGAAATTTCGGACGATATAACTGTCTTTCGAAAACGGTCGCTGTTGGCAAATAGTATTTAGTATCAAAAAAGATTATTTCTAATTAACCAAGGAAATATGGGGCTTAAGAAAAGAAGATTGGAAAATTGCAAATCAAAAAGATGTTTCAAAAAAAGGATTCTTTCAACTTTTTAACTTAAAACAAGATATGTATGAACAACAAAACTTCGCTAGTGAATATCTAGAAATGTGTTCCAATCTAATTCAAGATCGGAAGTTTAGAAATAGATGTATTGTTTTTAGAAAATTTTGAATAATTAAAAACACAGAATAATTGAAAAAATCAAGAACTAAAGTAGTGCTCTTAGGTACTGGTACCCCAGTAATGGTGAGTGGTCGCTATCAAAGTTCATTAGCAATAATTGTTGATGAGACTTCATATATCGTTGATTGTGGTAGTGGTATTCTAGAACGCCTTTCAAATGCCCGCGCAAGGGGCATTAAAGGACTGGAAAATAAAAAATTAACACGTTTGTTCATTACCCATTTTCATCCAGATCATACCGTAGGCCTGCCTGCGTTTATGATTTGTCCCTGGAATGCGGAAAGATGGGATACACTTAAAATTTTCGGGCCCAAGGGTATTGAAAAAAAAGTGAATGGGCTATTGGACGTTTTTGAAGATGGCATCAATGAACATCTAAATAGTAACCCAAAATTTATGTCTCCTATAGATATAGAACCAAAAGCATATACACAAGGCATTATTTATAAAGATGATTTGGTCAAAGTTGAGGCCATTCCAGTTGAACATGGTAATTTGGAGGCATATGCCTTCAAATTTATTACTCCAGACAAAACAATAGTAGTTTCCGGTGATACCTGTCCCAGAGGAGAACTATATGAAAAAGCCATGGACTGTGATATTTTGGTTCATGAAGTTTATTGCGAAAGTGCAATAAAAAAAGGAAAAGGAGTCGTACAAGAATATTTTAAAAGAGTACATACTGGTGGTGTTGAATTGGGAAAAGTAGCCAATAGAATAAAACCAAAAAAGTTAGTCTTGACCCATCAGATTGCATATGGTCTTTCTAATGAAGAGGCAGAAAAACAGATTTTAAAAGAAGTTCAAATGAATTTTTCAGGAGAGGTAATCTATGGTAATGATTTAGACGTGATCGAATAAAAAGATAATGATTTCAATACCAATTATAAATAGAGTAAAGCATTACAACTTTAAGTTGTTCCAGTCTGACTTAATTTCTGGGCTAACTGTTGGCGTAATGATAGTACCTCAGGGCATGGCTTACGCTATGCTTGCCGGTGTACCTCCTATTTATGGATTGTACGGTGCCATAGTCCCACTTTTTTTGTATGCTATTTTTGGTACATCACATGCTATGGCCATAGGGCCCGTAGCAATTTCATCATTGTTAATTTTTGCAGGCATAAGTGAAATAGCGGTGCCCGGTTCTCCCGAATTTATTTCATTCGTGATTTTGTCCGGTTTTTTTATAGGGCTCCTTAAGCTTCTAACTAGTATAATGCGATTAGGGTTTTTGGTCAATTTTTTATCAAAACCTGTGATTATTGGTTTTACTTCCGCTGCAGCAATAATTATAGCCATTAGTCAAGTGAAGTATGTGCTTGGTGTACATATTCCGACAAGTTCATCTTTATTAAGTACTATTCAGGGTTTAAGTTCAGAAATAGATAACACTAATGTGGCAACGGCATTGGTTTGCATTAGTGGTATTACATTAATGTTATTATTAAAAAAGCTGAACAAAAAAATACCTGGCGCCTTATTGGTTGTGATATTGAGTGTAGCGGTAGTCTCTCTATTCCATTTAGAAGACTATGGCATTACAATTGTTAAAGAAGTACCTAAGGGTTTCCCTTCTTTTTTAGTGCCAAACTTCACCATAGAAAATATTCGTTTGGTAATGCCTACGGTCTTGACCGTAACAGTAATCAGCATTGTAGAGTCAATAAGTATTGCCAAGGTTTGGGAGTCTAAATATAATGCAACTCAAGATCCAAAAAATAGATATAAGATAGATGCAAACCAAGAATTATTTGCCCTTGGTATTGCTAAAATTGGTGGTTCCTTTTTTCAAGCTTTGCCTTCTTCAGGAAGCTTTACTCGCTCAGCAATAAACCATGAGAGCGGAGCAAAAACACAAATTTCATCAATAATTACTGCGCTTTTCGTCACGCTGGTATTGTTGTTTTTTACGCCGCTATTTTATTATTTGCCCCAAGCCATATTGGCTGCTATTATTTTAGTATCCGTTGTGGGGCTGTTTGAATACAAAGAGGCATTTTCATTATGGAAAACCCATAGAAGCGACTTCTATATGCTGTTGACTTCTTTTATATTAACACTTGTAGTTGGTATTAAAGAAGGGGTGTTTGCCGGTATATTTTTATCCATTATTGTTGTTGTTTATCGCTTGGCAAAACCAGACATCCTTGTGTTGGGCAAATTACCAAACACAAGCCATTTTAGATGTATTCACAGATATCCTGAAGCTGAGCAAGTCAAAAATTGTAAAATCATTCGATTCAACGGTCAACTATTCTTTGCTAATAGTGATTATTTGAAAGATTTTATTGTAAGCGTCATAACTGAAAACAGTAACATCAAAGTACTCATCATAGATGCTTCGAATATTCATGATGTAGATTCTACAGGAATAAAAATGCTAAAAGAAGTTAAAGAGCTTCTGGAAGCAAAAGACATCCATTTTTATTTTGCTAATACGATAGGTTCTTTTAGAGACCGGCTACATAGGGCTGGTTTAACACAAAAAATAGTCGGTAAAAATCATTTTATGTCAATTCTGGAGGCCGTTGAATATTCTCAAGAACAAATTCCCGAACAAGAAAAAACAATGAATAACAACGTGGTCTATGCAATCTCATCCGTAACCACCAAATTTTAAAAGATCATGACCACATTAGATATAAACCAAATAATAGATAAGGCTAAAGCCACGCCATTTCTAGTTCACATAGTTGTTCTTGGATGTTTGTGCTCAATTATTGAAGGTTTTGAGATGATAGTTTTGGGTATGATTATACCAAATCTTGCAAAGGATTGGGGCTTAAAACCAGAAGACTTCGAATATGCACATCTAGCCGTTCTATTCGGAATTTTAGCAGGCTCTATTTTTGCCGGAATCCTCATGGATAAAATTGGCCGAAGAAAATCAATGCTACTTATGTTTGGTCTGGGTACTATTGGTATGGGGGTAAGTTTTTTCCTTGAAAATATGACACAGCTGATTATACTAAGGTTTTTGACAGGATTGGGGGCCGGAGGTTCGTTGCCGATCGCGTTGGCAATAGTAACCGAATATTCTCCTAAAAAGGTTAGAAACATGTTAGCCGTATTGGTATATGCCGGAGCCCCATTTGCCACTACCGTTGGCGGGTATATAGGTCCTCATTTCATTGAAATGTACGATTGGAAGGGGATGTTTCTTTTAGGCTTTATGATGTCTTTGCCAATTTTTCTTTGGATGGTCTTTTTCTTACCTGAATCATTAAAATACCTAGTAGCCAAAGAGAAAAATACAGAGAAGGCAAAAAAATTATTAATCAAAGTTGATAGCTCCATAACTATTGCCGAAACGGATCGACTGTTTATCAATGAAAAATCGATTGCAAAAAGTCCTATTGGAGCACTGTTTTCTGAAGGTAGGTCTATTGTTACCTTCTTATTATGGATTGCATTTATTGGCGGTCAGTTCATCGTTTATTTTATGTCGCTATGGCTACCGACAATTTTACAAAATAATGGTTGGGAACAAAATCTAAGTTTAAACGCAATCGGTCATTACTATTTAGGTGCTGGAATTGGTGGAATTATTATTGGCTGGATGGCAGACCGATGGGGGTCCGCAAAAGTTTTGGCCATAGCTTTTCCTCTTGCCGCATTGCTATATTTTTGGTTAGGACAAGTTGTTGACGACCCGGATATGTGGTTTATCATAGCGCCATTTGCAGGAGCCGTAAGTGTTGGTGCAATGATGGCAAAAGCTCCCTTTGCTGCTAGTCTTTATCCAACAACAATTAGAGGAACAGGTATAGGTACGGCAATGGGCGTTGGTCGTATCGGTGGTTTGCTGACTCCTGGGGTTGGTGCCGCATTGGTAGCCGCCAACGTGACTGCTGCCCAATTTTATAACATAGCTACAATTGCCCCGATAATATGTGCTAGTGCAATACTCGTCATTTTGTTGATTACCAGGAAAAAGAAATTCGGCATAGATAATATTCAATAAATTCAATTATACCCTAAAAACACCAAAATATGTATAGTTCTTATATAAATGGAAAATGGACTGCTATGGGCGAGAATTTTGAAACCACCAGCCCAGTAACCAATAAACCATTCGCTACTGTTATTGGTTGCGATGCAGAAGATGCTAGGGCGGCCATCAAAGCAGCGAAAACGGCATTTCCATTATGGTCAGGTTTGAGTGCTGAAGAGCGTAGTCATTACCTGATCAAAGTAGCGGAAGCTCTTGAGGAAATGGTTGAGGAGATTGAAGATATATTAATAGATGAGGTTGGCTCTTGGATCGGGAAAGCAAAATTTGAATGCCTTACCACACCTAAGTTATTTCGTGCAGCAGCAGACCTTACTAAAACCGTAAAAGGTTATGAGCTAGTATCGCCTGCTGGCAAAAAGAGCATGGTAGTAAAAGAACCTATGGGAGTGGTCAGTGTTATCACACCGTGGAATATGCCCTTAAACCTTTCATCAAGAACCACATCTAGTATTCTAGCGGTAGGTAATACCGTAATATTAAAGCCTGCCGAATTATCTCCTTTGTCAGGAGGATGGGTTTTGGCAAAAGCCTTTGAAAAAGCTGGTGTTCCTAAAGGTGTATTTAATGTTCTTTTGTGCTCCAAACAAAATGTAGAGAAAGTTGGTGATGTTATGGTTACGGACCCCTCTATTAAGGCCATAAGTTTTACGGGGTCCACAGGTGTGGGTAAGCATATCGCTGCAAAAGCCGGAAGTCTTTTAAAAAAGGTTAGTATGGAGCTCGGCGGTAAAGATGCGATGATTATTTTAGACGATGCGGATTTAGATATAGCCGTAAACGCAGCTGTTTTTGCCTCCTTTAATCATTCTGGTCAAATCTGTATGGGTACCAAGCGTATCTATGTACATGAAAAACTAACTACCGAATTTACTGACCGTTTTGTTGCTAAAACTAAGAAACTTGGTTACGGTGATGTGCGAGATTTAAATAAGCCCATTGCTCCCCTGATCAATGAAACCCAAATTAGGAAAATTGACGAACAAGTAATAGATGCAGTTGCTAAAGGAGCAACTGTTTTAGCTGGCGGAAAAAGAGATGGCATGTATTACCTGCCCACAATTCTTACTGGGGTAACTTCCAATATGAGCACTTTTGACGAAGAAGCCTTTGGTCCTTTAGTATCTATATACGTTTTTTCAACTATCGAAGAAGCTATTGATCAAGTGAATGCCTCTAAATATGGTCTTTCAGGCGCTGTAATTACTAAAGATACAGTTAAAGGGTATGAAGTAGCCAGGAAAATTGAAAGTGGAATGTGCCATGTAAATGACGGTACTATCTATGCTGAAGCTTTAGCCCCTTTTGGGGGTGTTAAAAATAGTGGTATCGGGCGTTACGGTGGTCAAGCGTCAATAGATAGTTTTACGACAACGAAATGGATTACAATTGCCGATAAAGGTATTCAATATCCACCAGCATTCATGGAATAAAAATAAAACAAAATGAACAAAACAATAATAATAACGGGGTGTTCTTCAGGAATAGGAGCAGAAACAGCAAGGCAGCTTAAAGCACAAGGCATGACCGTAGTCGGCTTCGACTTAAAAAAACCCGAAGCTAACGTCGACGTATATATTCCTATGGACTTAAGTGATTATTCCTCTATTGATAAGGCCGTAGAAGCACTAAAAGTAAAAGGTGATGCACTATATAACGTAGCAGGGGTTCCCCCAACATTACCTACTGATATCCAAATTAAAGTGAATTTTTTTGGACTGCGCCATTTTACCAACCTTATGATTCCTAAATTAAATTCGAACGCTTCAATTATAAATTTAGCTTCATTGGCTGGTGCTAATTGGCTTAATAATATAGATCACATTAATTCTTTGTTCGCAATTGAAAACCCAGATGAAGCAGAACAGTTTTTAATAGAAAATAATTTGAACGATGTAGCTACCTATGCCTTTTCAAAAGAGGCCGTCATTGCATGGTCCCTTAAAGTATCGGATAAATGGAAAGAAAAAGGTATCACTGTAAAATCTGTAAGTCCAGGTCCAATAAAAACACCTATTCTTAAAGATTTTGAAGCAACAATCGTAAAAAAACAAGTAAGTCTTCCTGAGGAATATAAAGGTGAGACAAGAGATATTGCCGCAATGCTTTGTTTTTTATGTAGTGATGGTGGTAGATGGGTTAATGGCACAGATATTCTTATGGATGGAGGCTTAAAGGCTTCAAGGTTGAAATCATCATTGTTCAATTAAAATAATTGGTATGTCTTTAAATAAAGTTTTTACGGTAATTTTCATTTTGGTATTTGCAGGTTTTACATTGACTAGTTGCGAATCAAAGAAAAAGAATGATGAGAAAAAAAATGTAATAACTACAACAATTGAATTGCCAAACCGACCAAATATTTTATGGTTGGTCACTGAAGATATGGGGTCATATATACCTTCTTTTGGCGACTCTACAATTGCAACTCCCAACTTAAGCCGCTTGGCCAAAGAAGGAGTGGTGTATCCTAACCTGTTCTCTCCCTCCGGAGTATGTGCGCCTAGTAGGGCGGCAATTACTACGGGAATGTACCCAACAAGTATAGGGGCCAATAATATGCGTACCATTTTGCATACCAAGATGACAGGTTTGCCCGCCTATGGGGCAGTGCCTCCACCTGAAACGCGTATGGTAAGCGAACTTCTTCGAATGAACGGGTATTATTGCTCAAACAACTATAAAGAGGATTATCAATTTAAAGCCCCAAAAACTGCTTGGGACGAAAGTAGTCCGTATGCCCATTGGCGAAATCGAAATAAGGACCAACCTTTTTTCGCGGTGTTCAATTTTACGGAAACACATGAGTCTGGATTATTTGAACCCTATGGTCATAGAAAAATTGAAACGAGACATTATCACTCGGGAGACACTACCTATACTTGGGGAGAGGATAAATTAAAATTACAAAAAAAACCGTACATAGCTTGGGGAGCTAGTCGATTTACTGAAGAAGAGACGCCGGTGAACTTGCCCAAAAACACAAAGTTTTCTATTCCCCCATATTTGCCCAATACCCCTATAGTACATAGGGATATGTGGAAATTATATAATAACATAGCCGAAATGGACAAACAAGTTGGAGCCATTTTAAAGCAATTGGAAGATGATGGATTATTGGAAAATACCATCATTTTTTTCTATGGCGATCATGGAGGGCCAATGCCAAGGGAAAAGCGGCTAATTTATGATTTAGGGCTGAAAACGCCTATGATTATTAGGTTTCCAAACAAGCAACGCTCAGAAACAAGAGATAATCAATTACTCAGTTTTGTAGATTTTGCCCCTACCTTACTTTCTTTGGCCGACATTGAACCACCAGCTTATATTCAAGGACAAGCTTTTTTAGGAAAGTACAAAGCCAAGGAAGAACGAAACTATATATATGGGGCCGCAGATCGTTTCGATGGGGTTACCGACGCCATACGTGCCGTTAGAGATAGCCAATATAAATACATACGTAATTATAGACCTGATCAAGGGTATTATTTGCCTGTAAAATTCAGGGAAAAGATACCTACAATGCAAGAGTTGTTACGACTACGTGATGATGGAAAATTAGATAGTATACAATTACAATGGTTTCGTAAAAAGAAGCCCCATGAAGAACTTTATGATTGTTCGGCTGATCCATACGAGCTAAATAATTTGGCTCAAGACCCTTCTTATCAAGGTAAACTTGTTGAATTGCGAACAGAATTGGACCGTTGGTTATCTAAAATTGGAGATGAGCCCAATCTTCCTGAAAAAGAACTGATTGCCAAGTTGTGGAATGGGGCAAAAAAACAGCCAACAACCTCAAAACCAAAACTTACGTTTTCTGATAATAAATTAACTATTAGCTGTGCTACCATAGGAGCTTCCATAGGTTATAAAATTATTCCTGAAAATGGTAAAACACCAAAAACATGGTCAATATATCAGAAACCATTAAACCTTCCTAAACATGCTAAAATAGTTGTGCAAGCGTATAGAATAGGATATGTGCCAAGCGACATTGTTACTGAAAACAGAATCTAACAGATGAGAACCATGGTTCTTTTTTTATTCAAAATGCAACTATTTACTGGGTAAAAAAATCCATAAGCCAATAAAAACAACTGTTAGGAAAAACTATTATTAATAAAAGATGTTTTGCGATTTATAATATAAAAGCATAATGCCAAGAATAAAATTTCTGGATATCTAAAAAAGGCGCTACGTCGATAGAGTTATTCAAAAAATGATAAATGGTCTTGTCACATTGCTGAATTTTAAAATATATGTATACGATGATTAAAAATATTATTACAATTTCATTAGTTGGGATTGTTACTTTAAGTTGTGTTACGAACAAGAGGATTGATAAAGTTTCAGTGAATGAAATAAATGAGTACTCAAATCCAATTTTACAAGGTTTCTACCCCGACCCAAGTATATGTAAAGCCGGTAGTAATTACTACATGGTACATTCAACCTTTGCCTATTTTCCAGGAATTCCAATTTTTGAAAGTAATGACCTTGTGAACTGGACACAAATTGGAAATGTATTAGACAGACCGGAGCAATTAGATTTAGAGGGGTTAGATGTGTCAAGAGGAGTTTTTGCCCCGGCAATCAGTTATCACAAAGGAATTTATTATTTAGTAGGCACAATAGTTAAAGGAGGAAATAATTTTATTGTTTCCGCAACCGATCCAGCCGGTCCTTGGTCCAATCCGATATGGATACCCGAAGTAAAAGGAATAGACCCTTCACTTTTTTTTGATAATGAGAAAACTTTTATTGTATACAACAGTGTCCCTCCAGATGGAAAACCAATGTATAAAGGACATAGGACTATAAGAATGTATGAGTTCGATATAGAAAAAGGAAAAGTTTTAGGGGCACCTATAATTTTGGTAAATGGTGGTTCGGATATTTCCAAAAAACCAAACTGGATCGAAGGTCCACATATCTACAAAAGAAATAAGTATTACTATTTAATGGCTGCCGAAGGTGGAACTTATGAAAATCATTCAGAAGTTGTTTTTCGAAGTAAAAATGTAACTGGGCCATATACAAGTTATGAAAATAATCCAATTCTAACCCAGCGTCATTTAGACCCAAATAGACCAAACCCAATTGTTTCAACTGGACATGCGGATATAGTAGAAGATAATTATGGAAATTGGTGGGGTGTTTTTTTAGGATGTAGACCTTACGAAGGCAATTATTATAACACTGGTAGAGAAACATTTATGGCGCCTGTAAAATGGGTAGATAACTGGCCTATTTTTGATTTAGGTGGAGATATTGTAAAGAGAAGTTATCCAACACCCAATAATGCAAAAAAACAAAAGCAATCATTTAAAAACAGTGGAAAATATATATACAAAGAAGAGTTCGAAAAATCGGAACTTGGTTATGAATGGTTGTTTTTAAGAACACCAAGAGAAAAGTGGCACACTATTTCCAATGGTACTATTTCAATTAAAACAAGGCCGGAAAGTGCTTCCAAAAAACAAAATCCAAGTTTTATAGGATACCGACAGCAACATATAAATGGGAGTGTAAGTGCAGAAATGGACTTTAAAACACTTAAAGAAAACGAAAAATCCGGATTAGTAATTTTTCAAAACGAGACACATTATTACTACATGTGTAAATCAATTTCCAATGATAGGCCCGTAGTTCAGTTATTTCAATCTAAAAAAGACACATTAGAACTCTTAATTGAAAAACCTGTAATCTCAAAAAGTTCATTACAGCTAAAGATAGAAGCAAATGGAGCGCATTACAATTTCTATTATGCTGACGAAAATGAAAATTGGAAACCATTACAATTAGATGTAGATGCACGTTTTTTAAGTACTCAAGAAGCAGGTGGTTTTGTAGGTGCTATTTATGGTATGTACACGACTTCGTTAGGAGAGAAAAGTGATAACACTGCTAGATTCAATTGGTTCGAAATTGAAAACTTGGATTAAATGTTGATTAAAAGAACTTTCCTTCTTTTTACTTGACCTCAAACCCGTAATAGCAATAAACAAAAATCATTAAGGTTCTTCCTTTCTATGACATGTAGAATTACCCTTAATATTTATTATCAAAACAGTAATAATTTAAAGGAGGGACTAACCTATTTCAAGTCAAAAAAATGCATGAGGTAATAACTCAGGAATATTTCTTAAAACCAAAAGGGAAAAATATGACAATGTCAAATTCAGTTAAAAACTTATATAAATCGCTCAAAAAATAGCAATTCCGCAACCAAAAGTTGTTTGAAAATATTAATCAATCTAATTAAAATCATGGGAACATCAGCAAACAAAGGTTATTTAATAAAACTAACAATAGTCGCAACACTTGGCGGTTTGTTGTTCGGATATGATACAGCAGTAATTTCAGGAACTGTTAGTTCTTTAGAAAATTTCTTTGTTCTTCCTTTCGGTTTAAATGAAATGGATGCTAATGCTCGATTAGGGTTTGTTGTTTCCAGTGCCTTAATTGGTTGTGTCATCGGAGGAATATGCGGAGGAATAATCAGCAAAAAATTGGGACGTAAAAATGGCTTAATTTTGGCTGCATTGTTGTTTTTAGTGTCTGCAATAGGATCTTCAATGCCCGAACTATTTATCGAGTCAATAGGAAGCGCGGATCACACGTACATTTATATTTTTGTTATTTATAGAATTATAGGTGGCATTGGTGTTGGTTTAGCATCTATGCTTTCTCCATTGTACATTGCTGAAATTGCACCAGCTAAAATAAGAGGTAAACTGGTTTCATTGAATCAGTTTGCTATTATATTTGGAATGTTAGTGGTGTATTTTGTCAACTTTTACATTGCAAAACAAGGAGATGATTCTTGGTTGAATTCTATTGGATGGCGTTGGATGTTTGCTTCGGAAACCATTCCTGCAACACTGTTTTTAATTATGCTATTTTTTGTGCCTGATACTCCGAGGTCATTAATGTTGAAATCAAAAACAGAGAAAGCCATGGAAGTTTTAACAAAAGTAAATGGCTCAAAAGAGGCAAAGAAAATATTCATAGAAATTGAAAATACTGTAACCAGGCATTCTGGAAAATTATTTTCTTTTGGAATAGCAGTAATTACAATTGGAACATTACTTTCTGTTTTTCAACAGTTTGTTGGCATCAATGTGGTGTTATATTATGCTCCAGAGATTTTTAAAAGTATGGGCTCTGGAACCGATACAGCATTATTGCAGACAATTATTGTTGGTTCCGTCAACTTAATATTTACAGTATTAGCAATAACGACAGTAGATAAATATGGAAGAAAACCATTGATGATTATTGGTGCTATTGGTATGGCTATTTCTATGTTTGCTTTAGGGACAACTTTTTTTTCCCAATCTATTGGAGTGGGAGCATTATTATTTATGCTTATTTATGTAGCAAGTTTTGCCATGAGTTGGGGGCCTGTTTGTTGGGTTTTGTTGTCAGAGATATTTCCAAATAAAATTAGAGGCAGGGCATTGGCAGTTGCCGTAGCAGCACAATGGATTTCCAACTATTTAGTTTCTTGGACTTTTCCAATGATGGATAAAAACACTTATTTATTAGATAAGTTTAATCATGGATTTGCTTATTGGATTTATGGATCAATGAGTTTGTTGGCAATAATTTTAGTATGGAAATTTGTACCGGAAACGAAAGGAAAAACATTAGAGGAAATAGAGAAATTTTGGAAGAAATAAAAGAGCACCTAATTCCAATAAATTTCCATAACAATTACTACTATATTCAATTGTATGGCCAAGAAATAGTTCAGATTTTATACTACAGAAAAGTATAAAAGAAGCGTTTACTATATAGGTTTTCTCTTTACTCTAAAGTTTGCCCTCATAGGCAATCAAGGCCTTCCAAATAGCTATAAATTCTTGTATTCCTTCTTTGTCCAGTTCTGTATTCACCAACAATAGTTTTCCAGTCTTGGTTTGTTCATTAAAAAACATATGGGTGGCCACACCTGGGTCTCCTCCGGTGTGTCCAATTTGCCCTTTTGCAGACATCCCCATAAACACCCCCATATTGTATTCATCATTATATTCATTATCGCTTCTGTCTTTATGGTTTTGGTCTGTCAATCGAGGTTCGAACAGCATTCTATAGCTTTCTTCGGATAAAATTTTTCCATTTCCAGAATACCCCTTAATAATTTCAGATAGGTATTTTGCCAAATCATGAACAGAGGTAATAAGTCCGCCATCAGGGTAATTCACCAACATATAAAATGCCAGTTCCGTATCCGGATCTGCATATAGTTTTGAATGCATAGATAAATCTATCGCTTCAAAAGACCATCCGGAATCGGACATGTTTAAAGGGTCAAAAATATATTTCTTCGTAAACTCCGAAAAAGATATCCCCGTTGCGCGTTCTAGCACATACGCGGCCAAACCCGCTCCAATATTAGAGTAATTGAACATGCCTCCTGGCGGATACTTAGAAAATGTTTTCTTCTTATACCATCTTCCGTCCTCACTTAAAATTGCTTTTAGAAAATCTCCTAATGGCATCATCTCATCAGGATTCAAAAAATTGTCGCTTACTTTGGCGTTCCCATTTTCGAAATCTTTTAGTATATACCCCTTATCTTCATATTCAGATGGGTCTTTTATACCCGAAGTATGACTTGCTAACTGACGAATAGTTATTTCAGTATTCTTAAATTTAGGATGCACCACCTTAAAAGGCAGGTAGTCGTTTATAGGGTCATCTAATTGAAGTTTACCCAATTCTTGCGCTTTCAACAAGGCCACCCCAATAAAGGTTTTAGAGATAGAACCAATATTCTGAAGCGTATTTTGCGTGTATTGTTTATTTGCTTTTTTATCGGCAAAACCAAATCCGTTTTCATACAGTGTACCGTCTTCATTAACGATCGCTACTGAAAACCCCACCAATGGTCCGTTCGTGGAAATTTGTTCCAATTCTTTGGTTAGTTTATTGGATATAGAATCGTTTTCCTGGGCATAGGTATTACCCATACATAGTGAAAAGAGAAAAAGTAGCCTGATTTTTTTTGCTATCATAATTGTAACTAATTGATTGATGTATAATTAGTTGCAATTTAACCATTAAAACATATATGGTTTGATGGAAAATGACAAAACAAAAAGGCCCCCAATTTCTTGGGAGCCTTTACGTGGAGAATACCGGATTCGAACCGGTGACCTCTTGCCTGCCAGGCAAGCGCTCTAGCCAACTGAGCTAATCCCCCTTTTTTTTTGGAACGTCAAAGGAAATACATTTTTCGAACCTATCAAAATACATCTTAATCTTTCTTCGTACTTAATATCAAAACGGGGATGGGTACAGAAAATTCAGATTTTAAAATGGTGCTTTTTTCCCAAAGCTTCTTAAAGAATCCTCTCTTTCTTCTAAAAACACATAACAAGTCTGGATGTTTAGATTGAAAATGCTCCAAAACCCCTAAATAGGTCGTAGCATTTTCAGAAATGGTAAGTTGCGAGCTGATATCCATCAATGCCGTATTTACCCTTAGGTCGTCATCTGAATATCCAGGTGTTTTTACTAGTAATAAGTTGACCTCAGATCTATGTTTTCTTGTAATGGACACCAATGGATCCAGTATTCTCTTTCGTTTCAAAATACCCGATTTAAAGGCCACCAATACGTTTTTAAACGTAGTATATTTTGTGCCTTTTGGTACTACCAGTGTTGGTATGTTGGTTTGTTTAACAATACGACCAGAGGTATGCCCCAAATACAGTTCCTCTTGTATATCATTACTTCTAGGGGCCATAATAATCAAATCGATTCCTAAATTTTTGTCTATTTCTTTAAGGCCATCTACCAACTCCCCATTAAAAGAAGCTATTTTAATCGCTACTTTTTTAGAGTCTATCTCATTTATGACTCCTTTAAGGCGTTCTTTACCACTAGCGGCAATTTTTTCTGAAACATTGGACAAGGTTCCTGTTTTTGCCGAAGCGCTAAAGACTTCCATTACGTAGATATTTGCTCCAAAATCTGTTGCAAAATCAACGGCATATTGTAAGGTTGTTTTGGCATCTTGCGAAGTACCTATGGGCACAAGAATATTCTTCATGATAATTTTGTTGGTTATTACCCTAAATTTACAATTTTAAAATTTCATTTTATGATTAGGTCTGCAAAGTTATCGGAAATTAAGGAGATTCTGTCAATGACAAATGCATGTAGAATACATATGGAGTCTAAAAACATTTTCCAATGGACTACCTCATATCCTTCTGAATCAGCATTCACCAAAGACATTGAGCGTGGTGAACTTTTTGTTCTAGAACATGAAAACCACATTATTGGCTCTATTGTTATTTCCTCATTAATGGACGAGGAATATGAACATATTACTTGGCTCACCCCAAATTCTAAAAACATATACATTCATAGATTGGCGGTACATCCTTCTTTTCAAGGCAAGGGTTTTGCCCAACAATTAATGACATTTGCAGAAGATTATGCAATAAAGAACAATTTTGTTTCTGTTCGGTTGGATACCTTTAGCCAAAATAAAAGAAACCAAAAGTTTTATGAAACCAGAGGCTATCAAAAACTGGGAGACGTTTATTTCCCCCAACAGAGCGAACACCCTTTTCATTGCTATGAACTTATAGTCTGAACATACATTGAAAACTACCGTTAATTTTAAAAACATAAACAACCTGGCCATACCTGCGACCATTGCGGGCATTGCGGAACCGCTACTCTCTATCACAGATACGGCCATTGTTGGAAATATTCCCGTGGACGGACTGGAGTCTTTGGCCGCGGCCGGTATAGTAGGCTCTTTTCTATCTATGTTAATATGGGTGCTCGGCCAGACCCGTAGTGCCATTTCCGCAATTATTTCGCAATACCTCGGAGCAGGAAAACTGGATGAAGTAAAAACCCTGCCCGCACAGGCCATTTTCTTGAACATTGCCCTGAGCATTCTAATATTGCTTTCGACCGTTTTTATTATCCGAGAGATTTTTGAACTCTTAAACGCTACGGGTAAAATTCTAGAATACTGTATCAGTTATTATTCCATTAGAGTTTGGGGCTTTCCGTTAACGCTATTTGTTTTCGCCGTAATGGGTATTTTTAGAGGGTTGCAGAACACCTATTGGCCCATGGTAATAGCCATTACCGGTGCCGTACTGAATGTGGTTTTCGACCTTGTATTGGTATACGGTATAGAGGGGTTCATAGAGCCTTTATATTTAGATGGTGCCGCTTATGCCAGTTTAATTTCACAAGCGATCATGGCCATTATGGCCTTTTGGCTTCTCTGGAAAAAAACGGATATAAGCCTGGTTCTTACCTTTCCCTTACATCCAGAGTTAGGACGGCTGGTTATTATGAGCCTTAACCTTTTTGTAAGGGCCTTGGCCTTGAACACCGCCCTTATCCTCGCTGTTAGAGAAGCAACGGCCCTTGGCGAAAAGTATATCGGGGCACATACCATTGCTATAAATCTCTGGCTCTTTTCCGCATTTTTTATAGACGGTTATGGTGCTGCCGGAAATATCATGGGAGGAAGACTTCTTGGAGAAAAAAATTACGACGGACTCTGGCTCTTGGCTAAAAAAATAGTGACTTATGGGCTTTATGTTAGTCTCGTGTTAATGCTCACTTCATTTATATTCTACAAGCCCATAGGGGCACTATTTTCTAATGAAGATGTTGTTTTGGAGACCTTCTATGGTATTTTCTTCATTATTATTCTAGGACTTCCAATGAATACCATTGCCTTTGTTCTAGATGGTGTTTTTAAAGGTCTGGGGGAAATGAAGTATCTAAGGAACACCTTATTGGCCGCCACTTTTTTAGGCTTTATCCCTACCTTGTTCTTGGGAAAATATTTACACTGGGGCCTAACAGGTATATGGATTGCTTTTACCGTCTGGATGTTGATCAGGGGAGGTGCATTGGTCTGGAAATTTAGAAGAAAGTTTCGACCACTTTTACAAAACACTTAATTTTGACTAAAATATAAGTACATGAGAACAGATAGAAACAACGGTAGCCTTTATACAAAGATCGATGGTAAGGTGGCAACAATAGAGTTTGGCCATCCTGCAAGCAATTCTTTTGTGTCCGAGCTATTGGACAGGCTTACAAAAGAATTTGAAAAACTATCTGACAACGAAGAAGTAAACCTAATTGTTCTTAAATCTGAAGGGGACAGGGCTTTTTGTGCCGGTGCCTCGTTCGATGAGCTATTGGCCGTCTCTACTTTTGAGGAGGCAAAAACATTCTTTAGCGGCTTTGCCCATGTCATAAATGCCATGCGCCAATGCAAGAAAATTATTGTGGGCAGGATACACGGCAAAACCGTTGGTGGCGGAGTAGGCTTGGTGGCGGCCTGCGATTATGCATTCGCCAACGTAAATGCCTCCATTAAACTTTCTGAACTTAGTATAGGAATAGCCCCATTGGTAATAGCCCCGGCAGTTGAACGAAAAATCGGTGTAGCCGCCCTAGGAGAACTGTCACTTGCACCTACAGAGTGGAAAACAGCATATTGGGCCCAAGAAAAAGGTCTCTTTGCAAAGGTTTTTGAAACAACCCAAGAACTGGATAAAGAGTTGGATTTCTTTACCCATAAATTGTCTGGTTACAACGCCGAAGGACTAATGGAATGGAAAAAAGTACTATGGCAAAATACCGATCATTGGCAATCGCTGCTAACCCAAAGGGCTGCCATAACCGGTAAGCTGGCCCTGTCCGAATTTACCAAAAATGCCCTATCTAAATTTAAAAACAAACAATAACCGAAACAGCATATCGTTCTGTTTCTAAATAATTTTTATGGAGTTCTTTCAATTTTTAAACGGTAACCTAGTATTTCCTATTCTAGCACTTTTTGTTTTTGTTATCTATTTTGTGAACAGAATACGATCTAGGCGAAAATATAAAAGGTAAATTTTTATTGCACGCAACTTTTCAAGGTTCGTGTCTCTTTATATAAACAATTACATGTTTGCACGACTCTCCTTAACGCTACTTTTTCTATTCATAATGGCCTGCAATGGCCATAAAGAAACTGAGCAGGAAGAATGTGCAATGGTCGTATGCACAGAAATTTACGTTACCCTAACCGTTTCTGTAAAAAACACTTCAGGAGATATTATTGCACTCGATAGTTTTGAAGTCGTAGATACGGATACGGGCAAAAACCTTACTGAAAACTACAGCGACCCTGAATATCAATATTATAAAGAACAGGGCCTCTACCCTATTTTTAGTGACAAATACCATGAGCAATACAAAAATTCAGAAGCCGTTATTTCTTTTAAGGGCTATGTCTCCAACAATAAAGTAGTGGACCAAGAGTTTATTGTGGGGGCCGATTGTTGCCATGTAAATTTAATTTCCGGGCCATCGGAGATTGTTCTAGATTAATTTCTTTCCTATAAATCCTTTCAAAGTTTCGCTACCTTTGCCCCATAATTAAATGCTATGAGCAAGATTCGTATTACCAAGCAGTTCAATTTTGAGACCGGGCATGCCTTATATGGTTATGATGGAAAATGTAGAAATGTACACGGGCATAGTTATAAACTTTCTGTAACGGTAATCGGCCGACCTATTACAGATGTATCCCATGTAAAATTGGGAATGGTAATAGATTTTGGCGATCTTAAAAAGATCGTAAAAGAAGAAATAGTGGATGTTTATGACCACGCTACCGTATTCAATAAAAATACGCCCCATATAGAGCTCGCCAAAGAACTGACCGACAGAGGACACAATGTGATCTTGGCAGACTACCAACCCACCAGTGAAAATATGGTCATCGATTTTGCCGCCAAGATAAAATCACGGCTACCGGAAAATATCGAGCTTTTTTCATTAAAATTACAGGAAACCGATTCTTCTTTTGCGGAATGGTTTGCCAGTGACAATCAAGGGTAACATTGCTATCTTTACCTAACATGACCACAATAGAACTCCCAGAAGGAAAAAAAGTATATTTCGCGAGTGACAACCACTTGGGAGCTCCGACAATGGACAAAAGTTTTCCGAGAGAGAAAAAATTTGTTGCATGGCTAGAACAAATAAAGCACGACGCCGGTGCTATTTTTTTATTGGGCGATCTTTTCGATTTTTGGTTCGAATACAAAACTGTAGTACCAAAGGGTTTTACCAGAACTTTTGGCAAATTGGCGGAGCTGTCAGATGCAGGAATACCTATCTTCTATTTTGTAGGCAACCATGATCTTTGGATGAACGGCTATTTTGAAGAAGAGCTTAATATCCCCGTCTTTCACAGACCTCAGCAATATCTAATTAATGGGGTTTCCTTTTTTATTGGACACGGTGATGGTCTTGGCCCTCATGACAAGGGATACAAAAGAATGAAAAAAGTTTTTACCAACCCTGTGGCCAAATGGTTCTTTAGATGGCTTCACCCAGATTTAGGGGTGCGATTGGCGCAATACTTCTCTGTTAAGAACAAACTGATTTCCGGTGATGAAGACGCTAAATTCTTAGGAGAGGATAAAGAATGGTTGGTACAATATGCCAAACGAAAATTGGAAACACGGCACTATGACCACTTTATTTTTGGACATCGACACTTACCCTTGGAAATAACCCTTTCTCAAACATCAAAATATACCAATACAGGCGATTGGATACATTATTATACCTATGCCGAGTTTGATGGACAACAACTTCAATTGAAGAAATTTGAATAACTGCTTCATAAAAAGAGGCTTCTTGTGACACAAATGTTTTGTAATCCTTTTCTTACAACATTTTTATAGACTTTCACAACATAAATGACATACTTCGTTATTTAGCATCTACCTTTAAGGTATCATAGAGTTATTATTTATACTTATTTAAAAAGTATTTGGTTATCCAAATCTTAATTACCTACTTTAAAAAAGAACGGCCCTTACAAAGGGCCTTTTTTATGCAAGAAATACATTATTCCTCTTTCTCGTGTTCCTCTATATCTTTCAGTAAATCCAACTTTCTAAAGGTAGGCGAAGAAAAAGCGGTCAGCCCCACGGTTAACAAAGTCATGCTTCCTCCAAATACAACGGCGGTCACCGTCCCCATAAGTTTGGCGGTAAGTCCACTTTCAAAAGCTCCCAGCTCATTTGACGAACCTACGAACATAGAATTTACCGAAGCTACCCTTCCCCTCATATTGTCCGGTGTCTTTAGCTGAAGGATCGTTTGCCTAATAATCATAGAAATACCATCGACGGACCCACTTATGAACAGGGCAATGACCGACAACCAAAAATAAGTGGACAGGCCAAAGACAATAATACAGATTCCGAATCCGAATATGGCCCACAATAATTTTTTCCCGGCATTTTTATGCAACGGAAAACGGGTAGACCCTAACATGGTAATAGATGCCCCGACGGCAGGTGCCGCCCTAAGTATACCAAAACCTTCGGAGCCTACATGAAGAATATCTTGTGCAAAAACAGGTAATAAAGCAACGGCACCGCCAAAAAGTACTGCAACCATATCCAAGGTCAAAGCCCCAAAAACAGCTTTGTTGCTAAATACAAAATGAAGCCCCTCGCGTAAACTCTGAAAAATGGGTTCGCCTATCTTAGGGTTTAGAATCGGTTTTTTCGGAATTTGAAAAAGTGTGATCAAGGCCAAAACAGAAAAACCAAAAATGACGCACATAGACCAATGCACCCCAATAATACTTATGGAAAAACCGGCCAATGCGGGGCCTAAAACAGATCCTAATTGCCACGTAGAACTGCTCCAAGTAGCTGCATTCGGATATATTCTCTTTGGTACGATCAGCGCTATCAACGAAAAAATGGTAGGGCCAATAAAAGCCCTTACAAACCCACCTAAAAACACTAAGGCGTAAATACCATACAAAATTGTTTTGGTTCCAAATTTGGTGTCTATAGATGGCCAACTTAAAACAAACAAGCCAAAACTAATGATAGAGAAGCCAAAAATACATTTCACCAATAGATTTCGTTTCTCTTTCTGATCCACGACATGCCCCGCAAAAAGGGCCATACTCACTGCCGGTATTACCTCCATTAAACCAATAATTCCTAAAGAAAGGGGGTCTTTTGTCAACGAGTATACTTGCCACTCTATCACAATAAACTGCATAGACCATGCAAAGACCATAGAAAAGCGTACCAATAAAAAAATATTGAACTCTCTAAACCTTAATGCCGCATACGGATCAATATTCTTGTTCATTTATTAAATGGTAATTTCTATTCTGTTTGCCTCTGGATCCAATATTATACTTTCATAGTAACCGTCACCCGTGGTTCTTGGGTTTCCTTCTACGGTAAACCCATCGTTTCTTAATTGTTCCGTAAGGGCATCCACTTTTTCCTTAGTACCCACAGAAATCGCAAAATGGGCGAGGCCCAATAGATCACTACTCCCCTCAAGAGATTTAAAAACGGTAGGTTTGTGCATTAGCTCTAACCTTACCCCTTCCTTAAAACCCAAAAAATAAGAAGTAAACTCTTTTTGGGGGTTATGGTATAATTCCCCTGCAATTGCATTAAAGTACTTCTCATAAAAATTGCGCATCAACTCCAGATCCTTCACCCATATGGCAATGTGCTCTATTTTCATTGAATATCTTTAAGTTTAAGCTGGATGCTTACATTGCCCTGCCATTCATTTTCATCAATGGAGAATACCGCGTTAAAAGGTTTTCTGCCTGTTACCAATGGTAGTTTATGCCCCAGGTTAAAACCTATGGCATTTATCTTATGGCTATCATGTTGGGTAACCGATAATTTTAAATGTGCTCCTTCTTGCCCTACTGTTTTTCCATAACCCGTATCCGTTAAATTTTCAGCCATAAATACGGGAGACATATTTCCAGGACCAAAGGGGGCGAACTGTTTTAAAATTCGTAGTAGTTTGGGGGTAATATCCTTTAGTTCTATAATGGCATCTACCGTAATTTCAGGCGTAAGAAGAACAGGGTCTATGGTTTTACGCACTACTTCTTCGAACTTGGACTTAAAAACTTCGTATTGTTCTTCCAACAAAGTGAGTCCTGCTGCATATTTATGCCCCCCAAACTGCTCTATACACTCAGAACAGCCCTCAAGGGCATTGTACACATCAAAACCTTTTACGGACCGTGCCGATGCCGCTAGCTTCTCTCCACTCTTGGTAAATACCAAGGTGGGTCTATAATACGTTTCCATTAACCGGGAAGCTACAATGCCTATGACCCCTTTGTGCCAGTCTTCTTGAAACACCACCGAAGTATAACGATCTTCTTCTTTGTTTTTTTGAATCTGGTTTAGAGCCGCTACGGTAATTTCTTGATCCAACCCTCTTCTATCGGTATTGAATTTCTCTATCTCGGCGGCAAATTTTGAAGCTTGCAGCATATCTGTTTCGGTCAAAAGATTTACGGCATGTTGGCCATGTTTCATTCTTCCGGCCGCGTTGATCCTTGGTGCTATTATAAAAACAACATCGGTAATCGTCAGTTCCGATTTATTAATCTGATCTATAATCGCCTTAAACCCCGGTCTTGACTGCTGATTGATAACCTGTAGGCCATAAAAAGATAGTATTCGATTCTCTCCGGTTATCGGAACTATATCCGCCCCGATCGCAGTAGCCACTAAATCAAGGCAATAGAAAACATCGTCTATTGTTTCTCCCTTATGGGCACCAAGTGCCTGAATTAATTTAAAACCGACCCCACAACCACATAATTCATCGAACGGATAAGTACAATCTTCTCGTTTTGGATCTAAAACCGCTACTGCATTCGGTAATGTTTTACCGGGTCTATGATGATCGCAAATGATAAAATCGATTCCTTTTTCCTTCGCATAGGCCACCTTGTCGATAGCTTTGATACCACAATCCAATGCAATGATCAAGGAGAATCCGTTATCCTCGGCGAAATCAATTCCTTTGTAAGATACCCCATACCCTTCGTCGTAACGATCGGGAATGTACGTGGCCACATTGGGGTAATAAGATTGTAGGTATGAGGAAACCAGGGCAACGGCCGTTGTACCATCAACATCATAATCGCCATAAACGAGAATATTCTCATTATTGGCTATCGCCTCTTCTATTCGTGTCACGGCAATATCCATATCTTTCATTAAGAAAGGGTCATGAAGATCGCTTAACTGTGGCCTAAAGAATTTCTTGGCTTCTTCGAAATTGGTAATACCTCTTTGTAACAATAACTGCGCTACCAAATCATCGACCTGTAGCTCATTGGCCAAAAAGTCGATGTCCTCTTGTTTTGGTTTGGGTTTAATAGTCCAGCGCATGCAATCGACTACTAATTATGGTGAAAAATGGTCTTGATATCCAGTTCTGCAAATTTTCTGAACATTTCCATAACACCACAATATCTTTCTACGGAAAGATCTACTGCTCTCTGAAGCTTTTTCTCGTTGAGGTCCTTACCATGAAAATGGTATTCTATTACCACTTTATCATAATATTTTGGGTGCTCGTCGGTAAGATCGGCAATGGTTTCAATATGAAAATCTTCCACATCCAATTTCATTTTCTTGATAAGCGCGGCAACGTCCAAACCTGAACAACCTGCCAATGCAGATAACATTAATGCCTTGGGTCTGTACCCACTACCGTCACCTCCGTCTTCCTTGGCAATATCTATTTTTAATGAATGTCCGGATGGGTTATTGCTTTCAAAAGCCATGTTGCCCAACCATTTCGTGCTGATATGATTTGTCGTGCTCATAATTTTTTGTTTCTTGTAGGTTACAAAAATACTACAAATACAATCTAAAAGCGCATAATATGGCATTGGTAACACCTCTAGACCCGAATCATGACCCAGAAACGAAAGAATTGGCAGAATTCTTTAACGAAACCCTCGGGTTTTGCCCCAATTCCGTTTTGACCATGCAGCACAGACCTGCCATTTCTAAAGCCTTTATAAACCTCAACAAGGCGGTAATGGCCAATGAAGGCAGGGTTACTTCTGCCCTAAAAAGGATGATCGCATGGGTAAGCAGTAACGCTACAGGTTGCAGATATTGCCAAGCACATGCCATACGGGCCGCGGAACGTTACGGAGCCGAACAGGAACAGTTGGACAATATATGGGAATACAGGACACACCCCGCATTCTCGGAAGCAGAACGGGCAGCGCTAGATTTTTCTGTACAGGCCTCTCAAGTACCCAACGCAGTAGATGCAGAAATAAAAGAGCGTCTTTACAAGCATTGGGATGAAGGTGAAATTGTTGAAATGTTAGGTGTTATCTCTCTTTTCGGGTACCTTAACCGTTGGAACGATTCTATGGGAACAACTATAGAAAAAGGGGCCGTTGAAAGTGCCGATCAATATTTGGGCAAACATGGTTGGGAAAAGGGCAAACATGACGGATCCGTTTATTAACCAAATAAAACTTCCTTTTATAAAAGGCGCTAAACAACTCATAAAGCCTATTCGCCTCCGCATTTGATTACTTGATTAAGAATCGACCGGAAGGCTGTTATAAATCATTTTTAATTAGGAAAATTTTAAAAAAATATAAACCTTTGCTACGTGAAAACGGCAGCAATCATATTGTCATTATTTTTATTCTCCAAGCCATTAATTCCATTTATGGAATATGCCGCTTTCTATGATTACATTAAAAATGAACTTTGTGTAAACAGAGAAAAGCCAGAGTTAAAATGTAATGGAAAATGCTATTTGATGAAAAAATTAGCAGAGGCTTCCGATTCCGACTCAGAAAAGGGCAATGAAAAAAATCATTCTCTGGCTACAGAATATTCCATTGTCTACTTTCAAGAAATTAATTCATATATATCCCCGTTCTTAAAAGAACAAAATGAAAAAGTAGAATCTCCGTATAATAAACTTTATAAGTTCGATTATATGGGTTTTGTTTTTCATCCTCCCCTCGTTTAATTTCTTTTTCAGTAAATAGAAACGCAAACACTGTAAATCACCACAAATGTGTTGAGTCAAAGATTAGTTTTTGGCCATATGCGCTTATGTGCTTCCCACAAATACTTGTTTACAGGTATTTGGCATAATTACCATGCCGTAGCATAAAAGCTACTTGGGTTTGCGGTGACTCTAGATGAATTTTCTATTTACATTATAGTAGCGGGCAACGACAGCAATTTTGATTATTGCGGCCAAATGAACGGAACATTCCATTTATTTCTAAACGGGTGCCGTTCCAGCACTTAGCGCTACCCTATTTTCAACAGTTTTAATTAAAAAGGCATTAGATGAGACTTTTACATTTGTATGTAATTGCGGTGTTCGTTATGGTTGTTTCTTGCACCATAGACAAAACGGATTATGAGGCTGAAATAAGTACAGAAACTACAGAATATATTGATTTTGAAGAAGCAACTTCTATAACCAGTGGAGATTACACCATTAGTATAGAGGCGTTGAACGGTTCTTTATATAAGGGCTATAACGAGCTTCGCTTAAAGATCACCAATACACAGACAAATGTTGATCTCGAGAATTCGGAAGTTGCTTTTTTACCGATAATGACAGATGCCAACGGCAATAAGGTCTCTTGTCCTCATGAATACAATTTGCCCTTTGATGCAACAGAGGAATATTACAAGGGGTATGCCGTGTTTACCGATGAGAGCGATACAACGGTAAGTTGGCAATTGTACATTGGCTTTGTAGACAATGATCAATCGTACATGATCGATCATACCATTACTGTTGAAGAACAAACGAACCTTAACCTAAACATGACGGCGTTTACGGGCAATGACAACGAGCAATATTTTATTGCCCTGGTATCCCCTCAAAGTCCGAATGTTGCAGAAAACGATTTGGTTGCAGGTATATATAAATACAACCAACCCACGGATCCCTCAGGAACTTTTCCCGACCCATCACAGTTTTCATATTCCATAGTGCAAAACCACACCTTACTGCTAGATCCTAGAATGCCAGAACCTTCAATGGGGAACCATTCATCACCAAACAATGAGGATCTAACACAACAAAGCGACGGTTTATACCATGGGGTCGTGAACTATACCATGACAGGAAACTGGACATTGAACTTTATCCTACAGGATGAAAATGGACAGACCATCAAGGGCACCGAGGTTTCTACCGAGTTTACCCCGGGTATCGAAGGTGAGAAAAGTGAACTATATATCGACATATTATTTTAAGCAATGAAACGAATAACACTAGCTATACTTTTATTGGGAATATTCGCGAACGCTCAAAATACGCCGATAAAAAAGGACACTTTAAATGTGGTCTTGGATGAAGTGATCGTTATTGCCGCCAAGAAAAAGAAAATTGAAACGGAAATGAAAATGGCCGTTTCGGTCGATGAATTTTTGGCGTCTTCCGACAACATAAGCTTTATTAAACGAGGCGCCTATGCGTGGGAACCGTTACTGAACAATATGAGTACCGAGCGTTCTACCGTTACCATTGACGGCATGCATATTTTCGGGGCCTGTACGGACAAGATGGACCCCGTAACCTCTTATGTAGAAAGTAATAACCTTTCTGACATAGAGATAAAGTCGGGTCAAGAGGGAAGCATGCACGGGGCGACCGTAGCAGGAAGTATCAACCTAAAAAGGAAGAGTACTTCATTTGGGCTCAATAAAAAATGGAACGGTGGCTATCAGACCGGTTATGAGTTTAACAACGACCAATTTTTTAACCTTGGCAAACTCTCCTATTCTGGCGATAAGCTGGTTGTGGACGGTAGTGTCTCTTACCGAAGGGCGGAAAACTATACCGACGGCAACAACGACGAAGTAGAGCACTCTCAATATAAAAAATTCAATGCATCGTTGGGGGTGGCCTACAAGACGAGCCCATTGTCATCTGTAAGGGTAGATGCCATTTTTGACAAGGCCAAAGATGTTGGTTACCCTGCACTTCCAATGGACCTATCGCTATCAAGGGCCCTTATTACCTCTGTGGCGTATAAGCGTTTTTTTGAGGACGGACCTATAAAGGTTTGGGACACCAAAATTTATTTCAACGCCATTGAGCATTATATGGACGATACCACACGGCCAGAAAATCTTGTACATATGGATATGCCTGGTTGGAGCACCACGTACGGACTTGTTTCCAAGGTCAACTTCAAAAAAGACGATTATGCCTCTGAAGTACAATTAAACGCGTACAACAACTTGTCTATCGCAGAAATGAGGATGTACCCCCAAGACCGAAGTGAGCGCACCATGTTCGCCTATAGCTGGCCTTGGGTTACAACAAGTTATGCCGGTCTTTCCATGAGCAATTCATTGGATGTCTCCAATATAAGCCAGTTAAATTTTGGTGGTACCCTTGGGTTAAATTACAACTATTCGAAATATGTAGAGTTTAACTGGATTTTTCATCCGGGTGCTCCACAAAAAAAGACCCGATTTCTACCAAATATTTATGCCAGCTATCAACTTAATATGAGCGGTTTCGACTTTTCTGTAGGAGGAGGATACGGGCATAGGGCACCTTCGGTATCGGAAGGGTACGGTTACTATATCTATAACAGTTTTGACCGATACGATTATATAGGTGATCCGGACCTGAAAAATGAGGTTTCTTACGAAGTAAATGCCAGTGCCGGTTTTAAGAACAAAAGAGCAAGCATACAGGCACAAGCAAACTATTTCTATATACAAGATTACATTATAGGAAGAATTTTAAGTACGGGTAGCCCCATGAACTATCAATCTGTAGGTGTTAAAGGGTATACCTCGCTAGACTACGCAACATTGTTCAATTTTTCATTGAACGGAAGCTATGCCATCTTACAGGATTTGCACTGGAAAGGAAGCCTTACCTATGCACGGGGGTTGGATGAGAACAAAAACAATCTGCCTTTTATCCGCCCGCTAAGCTATCAGACTTCCTTGCATTTTTCTTATGGAAAATTTGGGTTTCTAACCTCCTTGAACGGTGATTTAAAACAGGTAGACTATAGTCCGGAATATGGGGAAGATGAAACCCCGGCCTACTCTAATTGGAATGTGTCCGCCGATTACACCTTTTTTATCAAAGACCACAAAACAGTTCTACAAGTAGGTGCCGAAAATATATTCAACACCTACTACAGTACATATGCAGACTGGGGCAATATCCCAAGAATGGGCCGTAATGTTTTTACGTCCTTAAAAATCGATTTATAAACATATAAATAACAAAAGAAAACAAATATTAACTATTAAAATCAAAACAATGAAAAACTCAAAAAAGTATCTTTTAGTATCCCTTATAGCACTAGGCGTCATGTCTTGTAGTAACGACGATATTCCGGTGGCCAACAATATAACCTTGGAATTCAACAACACTTTTGAGGACAACACTATTGTTCTAGGCGATGCCACTTCATCAGAAGCTACCGTAAACACTTCCGATGCAGGCCAGGTTCACCACTTTTCAGAATTAAAATATGTAATAAGCAATATTCGTCTTATCAAGGAAGATGGTACCGAAATACCTTATAACGTAAACGATTTGGATAAAGGCGCTACTGTCGTTGACCAATCAAAAGAGGCAACCTTGCAATATGTATTAAGCGATATTCCTTCTGATGAATATGTTCAGGTAAAATTTGGATTGGGCGTAAAAACCGAGCTAAATACCTTGGACGAAGTAAGTTTTCCTAATTTTTATGCCGCAGCGGGAGAAAACGATACCGAAATGATGTGGGAATGGGGAACAGGATACCGTTTTACAAAAATTGAAGGTTTTTATGATACCGACAACAAAGAACTATCGATCCATACCGGTAGTACAATTGACGAAGACCCTGACGATGCTACAGGAGAGAGTTTTGTTCAAGGAGTCGATGCATATAGGGACATTACATTGAACCTTCCTACAAACGCAATTGTGGGAAGTAGCGCTCCTAAAATTACAATCAAAGCTGATTTTGACTATTTGTTAAGCGGAAGAAGCAATACAATTACATTGACTTCAGGAACCAGTGGAACCGACAATGCCACACCAAATATCCATACTGCCGTTGAAATGGTAAAATTTGTAGATAATATTGGTGGTAACGGTGATACCGACATTACTGGAATGTTCTCTATAACCGCCGTAGAAAACTAAATATAAAAACCAAGGACCGTTATGGGCCAAGCCCATAACGGCTCTTTTTAATGGTTTACAAAATAGATTCCCAATGAAAAATTTAATATCCACTGTTGCTATTGTTCTACTATTGGCTTCTTGTAGCAATGATGACAATTTTGAGCTTATTCCTTTCGACAATCCAGAGGTGTCATTGAATATTCCCTCCGGTTTTCCGGAACTGAACAGTGCGGTATATACCAATACTCCCACACAATATGGGGTTGAATTGGGCGAAAAACTATTCTTCGATAAAAGATTAAGTACAGATAACACCATATCGTGTTCTACGTGCCATATACAGAAAAACGCCTTTTCGGACCATAATAAAAAAGCCATCGGAATCGAAAACAGGATAGGCCTTAGAAATGTTCCCCCTATTCAGAACATGGCGTTTATGCAATTTTATAATTGGGACGGCAGTAAACTTAAGTTAGAAGATCAGCCATTGGTGCCCATCATAACACATGAAGAAATGGATTCTTCCATTCTTGAGGTGATAGGCAAAATTGAAGATGACGACGATTATATTGAGCTATTCTATAAGGCCTTCGGTGATGAAGATATCACCCCTGACAGAATCTATAACAGCATTGCCCAGTACGAATATACATTGATATCTTCCAACAGTAAATATGACAAAGTAAAAAGGGAAGAAGGTGAAACCTTCACCGAAGAAGAAGCCCAGGGTTATACCGTTTTTCAAGAAAAATGTATCAGTTGCCACAGTACCGAACTCTTTACCGACCAAAGTTTTAGAAACATCGGCTTTCCTTTAAACACCGATACCAATGAAGCTGGGCGCGCTAGAGTTACCGGTATTTCAGAAGATTATATGAGTTTTCGAGTACCCTCATTGCGCAACATTGAGTATACGGCCCCGTACGGAAGTTTTGGACAGTTCGCTACCCTAAAAGATCTGTTGGACTATTTAAGCAATGGTGTTCTCGAGGCGGATAATCTTGATCCCTTTCTTAAAGAAAACGATAATAGGATTCCTTTAACCGAAGAGGAAAAAAGCTATCTTATCTCAT
The DNA here is from genome assembly GCF_018100785.1 of Maribacter sp. MMG018. Taxonomy (GTDB): domain Bacteria; phylum Bacteroidota; class Bacteroidia; order Flavobacteriales; family Flavobacteriaceae; genus Maribacter. The sequence goes on from NZ_JAGJEC010000001.1 coordinate 564,010, forward strand.
TTATGAAAACATTGAGTGATGAAGAATTCATTGGTCAATAATCTTTTATTTATTACCCCCAACAACGATCACTATTTCACCTTTTGGAGGCTTTTCGGTATAATATTTTAAAACCTCACTTACCGTTCCCCTAATTGTTTCTTCATATAATTTGGTCAATTCCCTTGAAACGGAAATAGGACGGTCCGCACCAAAATATTCTTCAAAATTAGTAAGTGTCTTCACCAACTTATGTGGAGATTCGTAAAAAATTATGGTCCGCGGTTCTTCCGCCAATAATTTTAATCGTGTCTGCCTTCCTTTTTTTACAGGCAAAAAACCTTCAAAAACAAACTTGTCGTTCGGTAACCCACTATTTACCAAAGCCGGCACAAAAGCTGTGGCACCAGGAAGACACTCTACTTCTATATCGGCCTCTACACATGCTCGTGTCAATAAAAATCCAGGGTCGGAAATAGCGGGCGTACCTGCATCCGAGATCAATGCAATAGACTCACCTTGTGTAAGTTTATTTACGATATTGGCAACCGTTTTATGCTCGTTGTGCATATGGTGGCTTTGCATAGGGGTGCTGATCTCAAAATGCTGAAGAAGCTTTCCGCTGGTTCTTGTGTCTTCTGCAAGAATTAGGTCCACCTCCTTTAAAATGCGTATGGCCCTTAAGGTAATATCCTCTAAATTGCCTATTGGTGTTGGTACCAAATATAACTTTCCCATAGTCTTTTACCGAAACTAAAAACCCAACACCAAGTGTTGGGCCAATTTATGTTCTAAACTTATTGCTCTATAAAAACCTCCGCTCTATCAGTTCCATAAAACGTTGTTCATATTCTTCTTTTCCTTCCCAATTGTTATAATCGGGTTTTACCATGTTCTTTATGAACGAAACAGAACGCTCATACGTATCTATGGTGTTTAACTGAGACAATACCCTATTATAATCTTCTGTACTACCATTGAACAAATGTTTAATAAAGCCCAAGCGGTTATTCAAGTCTATTTTTAAGTCTTTGTTTACCAAACGATCGTTTAAAGATTTGGGCGCTTCTGTTTTTACATCTGCCTTACTGGGTGTAAAAAGCTCCTTATCATTCTTCATAAGATCCGGTTTGTTCATAAACTCCGTCAATACCTCTTCTAAATTATCGGTACTCGGCATTTCCGATACTATATCTTTAATAGTATCCATACCCGGTATAATAATATCCTCTTCATGTGGATTGCTTTCCGGAACCGTGGCATTTTCCCGTAACACCGCATTCGCCATTTTTTCAAATTTATCGGCAATTACACTCTTGGACACATCTACTTCAATGTCGTTCAGTTCTTCTTCAATAAACTTAAGAACCGCAATTTTTTCATATAGCCCTTTCGCAGCTTCATACAGTTTAGCTATGTCACTAATGTCTTCGGCGGTAATTATATCAGTCGACATTTTAACCAATTCAGCCTTCAATTTTTTCTTCATACCTACAAATTAGTTTATTCCTCTCTATTTCAATCCCTTTTTTCAATAACTTTAAGATTCTATAAAGAAGAACGAAAAAACCTCTTATTTTCGTCTAAAATTACAAAATGTTTCTCGAAAATACCGTTAACCATAAGGAACAATTCGGCTGGATAGAAGTCATTGCCGGCTCTATGTTTTCCGGTAAGACAGAGGAGTTGATTCGGAGATTAAAAAGAGCCCAGTTCGCAAAATTAAAGGTAGAGATCTTTAAGCCCATTATAGATACCCGTTATGATGACGATATGGTTGTCTCGCATGATGCCAATGAAATTAGATCTACCCCTGTACCCGCAGCTGCCAATATAAGGATCTTAGCAGATACTTGTGATGTTATTGGTATTGATGAGGCTCAATTTTTTGACGATGAAATTGTTACTGTCTGTAACGACCTCGCCAATAAGGGCATTCGTGTTATAGTGGCCGGCTTGGACATGGACTATAAAGGAAATCCCTTTGGGCCCATGCCCGCATTAATGGCTACGGCGGAATATGTAACCAAAGTACATGCCGTCTGCACAAGAACCGGAAACTTGGCCAATTACAGTTATAGAAAATCAAATAACGATAAATTAGTAATGTTGGGAGAAACCAATGAATACGAACCCCTGAGCCGAGGCGCCTTTTACAAAGCCATGCTAAAGGAAAAAGTAAAAGGTATGGATGTTGATGCCAAAGAAATAAAAAACTCCAAAGACGATTTAGATGCATAAGGCCAAGGAAACAGTTCTGGAGATAGATTTAAAGGCCTTGGAACATAATTACAATTATCTACGTTCAAAAATAGACCCGAAGACCAAGTTTCTGGGAGTGGTCAAAGCCTATGCCTATGGTAGCGATGCAGCCACCGTTGCCCTTAAACTAGAGGAATTGGGCGTTGATTATTTTGCCGTTGCCTATGTAAACGAAGGTGTGACATTACGTAATGCGGGCGTTACCAAACCTATTTTGGTATTGCATCCCATAGCGGCCAATTTCGAGACATTGGTCAGCAATCGGTTAGAGCCAAGTATCTATTCGCCGTTTATATTACGTCAGTTTATGGAAACGGCCCAAAAAATGGATATGAAGGACTATCCAATTCATATAAAATTCAATACCGGTCTTAACCGGTTGGGTTTTACCGAGAATGATATCACCGATTTAGGTGAACTGTTGTTAGGGCAAGATCAACTGAAGGTGGTTTCCATTTTATCGCATTTGGCAGCTTCCGAAGACCATAGCGAGGCCGAGTTTACTAAAAAGCAAATTTCTTCCTTTGATAAAATTGTGGGCCGGTTCTCTGAAGTCTTCAAGTATAGGCCTATTTGCCATATACTTAACACTTCCGGTATACTTAATTATCCGGAAGCACAGTACGATATGGTCAGAAGTGGTATAGGTTTGTACGGTTATGGCAACGAAGCTAAATTTGATGCTCAATTAAAACCTATAGCTACGTTAAAAACCATTATCTCCCAATTGCATAGATTGGGACCAAACCAAAGCATAGGCTATAACAGGGGGCATATTACCCAAGAAAATACCGTAACGGCCACTTTGCCCATTGGACATGCAGACGGTATCGGAAGACAATATGGAAAAGGCAAAACATATGTAATGCTCCATGGGAAAATGGTGCCGATAATCGGAAACGTCTGTATGGATATGATAATGATAGATGTTACCGGCATTGATTGTAAAGAAGGTGACGAGGTCATTATTTTTGGTCCCCAACTATCCGCTCAAGAACAAGCCGAAACGGCAAACACCATTTCTTATGAACTTCTTACGGCCATTTCGCAACGTGTAAAACGAAGGTTCATCGACTAAAAACGTCAATTAACATTTCATTAAGACTCTTTTTTTTTCTTACATTGCGCACTCTTATTAATTTTAATTTTTCAAAAACACTAAATCATGTTAAAAGAATTTAAGAATTTTATTATGACCGGAAATGTCATTGACTTGGCAGTTGCGGTAATTATGGCTGGGGCCGTAGGTCTTGTAGTCAGTGGCTTTGTCAGTGATATTATGATGCCGATCGTAGGTCACTTTGCAGGTGGTCTTGATTTTGCCGATATGAAACTTGTATTGGACGAAGCAGTCTTGGCAGCCGATGGAACTGTCGAGAAACCAGAAAACGCCATTATGTATGGTAAATGGGTAAACGCTATAATCAATTTGATTACAGTAGGTTTTGTTCTGTTTATGATCGTAAAGGCTTACAACAAAACAAAAACTCCACCAGAACCAGTAGAAGAAGCTCCAAAAGGACCTACTGCCGAGGAATTATTGGTAGAGATTAGAGATGCTTTAAAAAAGTAATTTAAAACATACCCTTTCCAAGGGAACCGTTGCACTGCAACAAATTTCAACTTAAACCGTCAACGCTGTTTCGCTAACAACGTTGACGGTTCTTTTTTTATTAGCATATGATGCGTAGAATAATATCATTATCCCGACTCAATTTAACAAATAAGGGGCCAAATCCTGATCCTTTTTTTTCACTATGCCAGTTTGAAATGATATTATTTTATTATTCTCAGTAATTACTGGTAGAATTATTTTTTTACCGCACACGACGAAATATACATTTTCAAAAGCAACATAATTTTGTTTATAGCGATTGAAGTCCTCTAAATTCATGCTTTCTGCACTTTTATAGTCTTTTATAGTATATTTTGCTTCGCACCCTTTTCCCATAGAATCTTTAATAGATTTAAAGTTTTTCTCAAAAAATTCTTGGTATCCCGCTTTATTTGTAATTCTATTACTTAACGCCAAATAAGCACTAAGGTTTGAAACATCTTCTTTAAGAATAGCGTTCTCTACAAAATTTCTAATTAACCTATCTTGTGAATTAAGCTTACATCCTGCAAATAAAGCTATCATCACAATTAATATATATACATTCGCTTTCATTTTAACATCCTTTTTGTGTTTTGGGAGACATCTAACACAATATATTTTGAAACACAAGAGCATGCATCAAACTATAATATAATACTCTAAACAAATTTAGAAATTTCTTACTTTTTTACTTGGTAATTTTAATGGAACAAATTTTCAAATTGTTATTTTTGTAACTTTTTGTTATATTTTATTTATTTTGTTGTTTTTATCTTGTCCAACAGACTGTAATAGCTATTTTTGTCCTCAATTTAATTTTAAGCATAAATAGATGAAAGTAGCAGTTGTTGGTGCCACAGGAATGGTAGGTGAAGTGATGTTGAAAGTGTTGGCCGAACGTAATTTTCCCATTACGGAGCTATTATTAGTGGCTTCGGAACGCTCCGTAGGTAAAAAACTCTCTTATAAAGACGAAGAACATACCGTTATAGGTTTATCGGATGCGGTTGCCGCTAAACCTGATATTGCCATCTTTTCGGCAGGTGGTGATACTTCCCTTGAATGGGCGCCAAAATTTGCAGAAGTAGGTACTACCGTTGTAGACAATTCCTCTGCATGGCGAATGGATCCTGACAAAAAATTGATCGTTCCAGAAATAAATGCGGACACCCTCACCCCCTCGGACAAAATTATTGCCAACCCCAATTGCTCTACCATTCAATTGGTAATGGCATTGGCCCCATTACATAAAAAATATAAAATGAAGCGTGTGGTCGTTTCAACCTATCAATCGGTATCGGGAACGGGAGTAAAAGCCGTACAACAACTAGAGAACGAGATTGCCGGAGTTAAGGGCGAAATGGCGTATCCTTATCCAATAGGTAGAAACGCCCTGCCCCATTGCGACGTTTTTCTTGAAAACGGCTATACCAAAGAAGAAATGAAATTGGCGCGCGAACCACAAAAGATTTTGGACGACCGTTCATTTTCCATCAGTGCCACAGCCGTTCGTATACCTACGGCAGGTGGACATTCAGAATCGGTAAATGTTGAATTTCATAACGATTTTGAACTGAACGAAATACGCCAACTATTGAACAATACACCAGGGGTAACGGTACAGGACAACCCAGATACCAACACCTATCCTATGCCCATATACGCACATGATAAAGATGAAGTTTTTGTGGGCCGTATGCGAAGAGACGAAACACAACGAAACACTTTGAACATGTGGATCGTTGCCGACAACCTTAGAAAAGGTGCCGCTACCAATGCGGTTCAGATAGCGGAATATTTAGTGGATAAGAATTTGGTGTAACCCTTCTTGTACGAATGTTAAAACCTTCAAAATAGACCCGTTTTGAAGGTTTTTTTATGGTATTTTTATGATTATCAATTAAAAAAACCATGAAAAAACCATTTTTATACGCGCTTATTGCCATTACAGTAGTATCGTGTGAAACTAAAACCAATAAAGAAACTATTACCGTGAATTACCCAACTACTGCCAAAGTTGACACCGTGGACACCTATTTTGGCACCAAGGTCAGCGACCCTTATCGTTGGCTAGAAGATGACCGAAGCCCTGAAACCGAAGCATGGGTAAAAAAGCAGAACGAAACCACTTTTGGTTATCTAGAAAACATACCTTTTAGAAACGACCTTAAAAACCGATTGGAACAACTTTGGAACTACGAGAAATTAGGAGCTCCCTTCAAAGAAGGGGATTATACTTATTTCTATAAAAACAACGGTCTACAAAACCAAAATGTAATCTATAGAAAAAAAGGTGACGGGGAAGAAGAGGTTTTTCTTGACCCCAATACGTTTTCTGAAGATGGCACTACCTCATTGGCCGGCCTACGCTTTACCAAAGACGGTTCATTGGCCACGTATCTTATATCTGAAGGAGGGAGCGATTGGAGAAAAGCGATTGTAATAGACACGAAAACCAAAGAAGTAGTTGAAGATACTTTGGTAGATATTAAATTCAGTGGTGTTTCATGGAAAGGAAACGAAGGTTTCTACTATTCCAGCTACGACAAGCCAAAGGGAAGTGAGCTTTCTGCCAAAACAGACCAACACAAAGTTTACTATCATAAACTTGGTACGCCTCAAAAAGACGATCAACTTATTTTTGGCGGCACTCCTTCCGAAAAACACCGATATGTTGGCGCCAGTGTTACCGAGGACAATAAATATCTTATCATCTCGGCATCGGTATCCACTTCGGGCAACAAACTATTTATTCGTGACCTAGAAGACCCTAACGGACTTTTGATTCCTATTGTTGAAGACACGGATTCCGATAACTCTATTATTGAGAATGTGGGCTCAAAACTTTATATAGTAACCAACAGAAATGCCCCCAACCAAAAAATAGTTACCGTAGATGCCAAAAATCCATCACCGGAAAACTGGGTAGATTTTATCCCTGAAACGGAAAACGTACTGAGCCCCAATACGGGAGGCGGCTATTTCTTTGCTAGGTATATGGTAGATGCCATCTCAAAAGTTTTTCAGTACGATTATGATGGCAATCTTGTTAGAGAAGTAAAACTTCCGGGCGTAGGAACCGCAAGTGGTTTTGGCGGTAAAAAAGAGGACAAGGAATTCTATTTTTCGTTTACCAATTATAACACCCCCGGATCTTCTTACAAATACAATGTAGAAACCGGCGAATATGAAGAATATTGGAAACCGGATATAGATTTTAATCCCGACGACTATGAATCAAAGCAGGTATTTTATTCCTCGAAAGACGGCACCAAGATCCCTATGATCATAACCCATAAAAAAGGCTTGGAGCTCAACGGTAAAAATCCTACTATCCTATATGGTTATGGTGGTTTTAATATTAGTCTTACCCCGTCTTTCAGCATTATTAATGCCGTTTGGATGGAACAAGGCGGTGTTTATGCCGTGCCCAACTTAAGGGGAGGGGGCGAATATGGTAAAAAATGGCACGATGCAGGTATCAAAACAAAAAAACAGAACGTATTCGACGATTTTATTGCAGCGGCAGAGTACCTGATAGAAAACATCTATACCTCTAAAGAATACTTGGCCGTACGTGGCGGATCTAACGGCGGACTGTTAGTTGGTGCCACCATGACCCAAAGGCCCGATCTAATGCAAGTAGCCCTGCCCGCCGTTGGTGTAATGGATATGTTGCGATATCACACTTTTACCGCTGGTGCCGGTTGGGCCTATGATTACGGAACCGCCGAAGATAGTAAAGAAATGTTCGAGTACCTTAAGGGCTACTCTCCTGTACACAATGTTAAAGAAGGAGTCTCTTACCCTGCTACCTTGGTAACTACCGGTGACCATGATGATCGTGTAGTGCCCGCACATAGTTTTAAGTTTGCAGCAGAATTACAGGCAAAACAAGCGGGTGATAAACCTACCTTGATCAGAATAGAAACAAACGCAGGTCACGGAGCAGGAACCCCCGTAAGCAAAACCATTGAGCAATATGCCGATATTTTTGGGTTTACCCTTTATAATATGGGCTATGAGGAGTTACCAAATCAGTCCGTTCTCAAAGAATTCAAAGATTAAGGTTTTTACACATCAATAAATAATTGAAAAATCCGTTCCTATTTAAGAACGGATTTTTCTTTATTTTAATCCTTCAACTTTTCTTTATGCTTAGAGTAGAAAATGTTTCGTTTACCTATGATACAGTTCCGGTATTGGAAAATATAGACCTTAGGATTCAACGAAGGGAACATGTAGCCATTATTGGGGAAAGCGGATGCGGAAAAAGTACCTTGCTAAAAATCATATACGGACTCATGGATTTGGAACAAGGAGAGGTGTTTTGGGAAGACGAGCCCATTCTCGGCCCCGCTTTTAACTTGGTGCCCGGAGCTCCGTACATGAAATATTTGTCCCAAGATTTTGATTTGATGCCTTTTACCACGGTATCTGAAAATATAAGCCAATATTTATCTGTGTTCTATCCAAAGGAATTAAAAGAGCGTACACAAGAGCTTTTAGAGATGATAGAACTTACTGAATTCGCGGACAAAAAGGTAAAGACCCTGAGCGGGGGACAACAACAACGGGTTGCCTTGGCAAGGGTACTTGCCCAAAAACCAGAAGTGTTGTTGTTGGACGAGCCTTTTAGCCACATAGATAACTTTTTAAAAAACAGCCTGCGAAGAAATATTTTTAAATATCTAAAGGACAACGGTATTACCTGCATCGTAGCCACCCATGATTATAATGATGTACTGCCATTTACTGACAAGGTGGTCGTTATCAAAGAAAAAAACATTATTGCGCGAGGACGGCCCACAGACCTATACAAAAACCCGAAAAGTCTCTATGTTGCGTCTCTTTTTGGCGAAGCCAATTCTATTGCCATCGACGTTCTAAAATCATACGCAAATACCAAAAGAAAAATCATTGTCTACGCACATGAGTTTAAGGTCTCGGAAACTTCGGGTATTCCGGTCACCGTAAATACTTCATACCCTATGGGCAGTCATTATTTGGTACAAGGTAAAACAGAAGAAGGGGAATCTATTTTCTTTCACTCCAATTCAGAACTCCCATTACATAAAAAAGTTTTCTTGAACGTTTCTTTAGAAACGATCAATCAAAGAATACAACACTCACCCACAGAATAACATTAAACACTTATTTTTACCGTACGTACGCTTCCCCTACAGTTTACTTACCTTTGGGCATAAAGAACTATCGTTGAACAAAGAGACCATACTTAAAGAACTTCAATTCAAGGCCATTAGAAGTAGTGGCCCAGGAGGGCAACATGCCAATAAAGTATCTTCTAAAGTGGAGCTCAACTTTGATCTGTTCAATTCCAACGGTCTTTCCGATACCCAAAAAAAACGTATTTCACTTAAATTAGGTTCTAAACTGACCAAAGAAGGTCTCCTATTATTACAGTGTGATGATACCCGCAGCCAACATAAAAACAAAAGTTTGGTGACCGATCGCTTTTTTGATCTCGTGGACAGAGCACTACTTGTTCAGAAAAAAAGAAAACCCACCAAACCCTCCAAATCATCTATTGAGAAAAGACTGCGGTCAAAGAAAATTTCCGCCTCTAAAAAAATAAATCGAAGAAAACCAGAAATCTGATTTGTACATTAGAATACGATAGCATTAGATATATAGGCAGGCTTAGGCGAAAAAGGAATAAAAAACAAAGACCGTTAAAGCCCCTACTACACCCAAAATCCCACATCCAAGACTAAACAACCTATACCCTGTTTTAACGTTCATTCCGCTCATTTGGGTAACTACCCAAAAAAAGCTGTCGTTAGCGTGGGAAACAACCGCAGAGCCTGCGCCAATTATAACCACGACCAAAGCTTTTTGAATATCGGTCTCAAACCCGAGCGATGACATCATGGGCATAATTATAGACGCCGTGGTCACCAAAGCTACCGTAGAGGAACCTTGGGCCGTTTTTAAAGCTGCAGCCAGAACAAAGGGTAAAAAAATACCAATATTATACTCCATCAATAATTGACCCAAGGTATCCGCTATTCCAGAATTTTGAAGGATTTTTCCAAAAATACCCCCAGCTCCGGTTATCAAAATAATCGAAGCGGCATCTTTAATAGCCTTTCCTACCCAACCCGATGACGAAAGCATATCGTAATTGAGCTTTTTAGGCAACAGCAGGCACAAAAAAATACCTATTAACAAGGCAATTACAGGTTCGCCCAAAAAACCGATTAGGTCCACAAAAGAATTGTCCAAATTTGTTCTTTTGGGATTTAATACCGATTTAAGCACAATTAAAAGAATAGGAACCAATATGGGAATAGATGACTTTAGAGCACTGGGAGCACTTGTCAATTCCTTCTCGGCCTCTAGGGCATCCTCCACATCAGGTTCTATTTGCGTTTTAGAGGCATATTTTTTAGCGAAGATAATACCAGAGATCAAGGCAATTATACTTGCCGGAAAACCAAATGCGATAACCAACCCAAGGTCCGCATCTAAAATACCGGCCGCTGCAATAGGCCCCGGAGTTGGAGGCACCATCGTGTGCGAGGCCATTAAGCCCACCCCTAAGGCAATGGCCGGGCCCGCAATTGAAATACCCGCCTTTTTAGATAAACTTTTATTTAAAGGGTGAAGCAACATAAACCCACTATCGGCAAAAACAGGAATGGATACCACATAGCCTATAATTCCCATAGCCGTGGTAACTCTCTTTTTACCGATCAGTTGTAGTACCTTCTCCGCAATGGCGAAGGCACCGCCCGTATTTTCTAAAAATGCACCGATTATAACCCCTAGAACAATGATCAGTCCTATTTTACCCAAGGTATCTCCGAACCCATTATTTATGGAAGAGATAATCTCTTCATAAGGCATACCGGCAAAAAGGCCATATAAAATGGAAATAATAAAAAGAGCTATGAACGCATGTACTTTTAACCGAGTGGTCAAAAAAATGATGGCCAAAACCGCAACCAATAAAAACAATAACTCCATAACCTACTATAAATTTTTCTAATCTTTAGTTGGGTACAATCTTTAATCCAAGGTGTACTACCGTAAAATTCTTTTAGAATTATCCTTAATCGGCCCTCTTTACAAAACCCATTGTACATCAAATGTTTAAGGTAACCAAAAAATCGGAAAACATGTTCAATAAACCGCCTCTATACGATGGGTCTTACCATTGAAGGTAAATTCATCATCCTTCATTTTTCCTAAGAGTAATTTTCCAATAGGAGTGGCCGGAGAAATACAGTAAACTACGACACCGTCTACCCTAAATTCACCTGCCGAAATTGCGATATAGTAATTGGCCGCCGTTGTATAGACCAAAGTTCCAATAGCAATAGAACCCGTACCACCGTCTACACGAACTTTGTTCAATAGGCCTTGCATATTTTCCGCATTGGCGAGCTGAACCCCAATTTTCTCCCTTTCTAGCTGTAACATGGCCCTACCGGTCTCATGCTTGTCACCAGCACTACTTTTGGTCTCTGATGTAAGTGCCTTCCCTATTTCCGAGATTTGCTTTTTTAACCGGGATATGCGGCCAAAAACAAACTCTTTACAATAGATATAAGCGGCTTCTTTAATTTCTTGATTATTTTTCAACGTGATATAAATCGGCAAGTTTATAAATGAGAAAGTTAACCATTTGATCCATACTATCGCCATTACCGAACATTGTTTGAACAGCTTCCCTATTTTCCTTCTTAAAATATGCCAGATCACCTGATCGGTCTTCACTAAAGATATTCCATGATTTTAACCCGCTGAGCATGGCTTTATGAGCTTTGTACTTTCTTGTAATCTCTTCTTTGTTCTTTTTATATACTTTATCGACAACAGACTTTTCTTGCAGCATACTATATTCTGCGGTAATGCGAGCATCCAGTTTTTCTGCCTCGGTAATAATCTTAAAATATGCCCTGGACACCAACGAATGGTATTTCTTTTCGAATAGCACATCATTGTCCAAAAAAGAGTTTTCCGGTTCCAGTATAACATCGTCATCGGCACTGGCATACATGGTAGTATAAGCAACTTGGTTTTCGTTGTTCAAAGATTCTTTCCAGACTTGCGATTGAATCATCTCTTTCCATATTTCATTATATCTAAGTTGATATTTTGTTTTGCCACTGGAACAAGATGTAATTAAAATAAATAAACAAATAAGACTCCTAAACCTCCTTTTCATATTGGTTGCTACTCGTAATTAACACTTTACAAGCAAAGAAGTAGGAATTAAAAATTTCAAGGTCTGGGGAACCTTATACTGATAATAAGAAAAGCAATATAGGAAGAAAATAGCGGTATATATATACTTTTAACAGAATGGTTAAAAAAACTGAAAAAGACGGATTTCATTAAAAAATGTTAGCCATTCGTTCGCCGACCGAAGCTCCAATAGCAACACCCATTCCACCCAATCGTACCCCACAAGCCACATTATCGGAAAGCTGTTTTACAATTGGCTTTTTCTGTGGTCCAACGCCCATAATACCGCTCCATCCATAGTCGATTTTAAAGGGGGTTCTTGGCAAGATCAATGTAGCCAGTAATTCCTTCAACTTGTGCCGGACCAAAGAGGTCTGCCCAAACTCAAAGGTTTCTTCGGTCTTAAAGTCAAGGTTTCTGCCCCCTCCCAATAAAATTCTATCATCTATATTCCTAAAGTAATAGTACCCCTCCTCTAAATGAAACGTCCCTTTTATATGTAGGTTCTTTATAGGTTTGGTAATGATTACCTGTGCACGTGCCGGCCTTACATTCTCTTTAAAAAGCTGTTGTGCAAAACCATTGGTGGCCACTAATAGTTTATTGGTCTTAAATTGAAACCCATTACACTTTATTTCCACACCACTTCCTGTGTCCAAAAAAGATTCTACCAAGGCTGAGTTCAAAATATTGATATCGGACTTCATTGCTTTCGCCAATAAAGATTTCATCATTCTTCCCGTATCTATTTGTCCTTCAAAAATATGGGTGATATAATGCTGGTTAATTCCCTCAAAACCAAATCTATTGATAGAAACCTTGAAAGGTTCTTCTTGAAAAACTGGGGTCAACAGTTCATTTATGACCGATATATTATCATAACAGTATTGAAACCGCTCTTCGTCCTTTTCTAAAAATATTTCATGCCCCGCGTTGTTTTGATATCCAATATTGGTATCGCCCAATAAGCTGCGAAGTGATTTAATTCCCTTCCATCTTTGATCCACTAAACCTACCAACTCTTCTTCTGAATGTTCTTTTAGGTCCGCCAATATTTCCGAAATACTACCAAAACATGCAAACCCGGCATTTTTGGTACTTGCCCCTTGGGGCAATATCCCTTTTTCCAATATTAAAATACTTGCCTTTGGATGTTTTTCCCTAAGCCGCAAAGCCGTAGTAAGGCCTACGATACCACTTCCTATAACGGTATAATCAACATTGGAAAACCATGATTTATATTCCCAGTAACTTAAATTCATTCCTCTCTTAAAAATTAAAGGTAAAATAAGCATTACAGTATTACTTAAAACAAAAAACCCCAACATTTCTGTTAGGGTCTTTGTCTTATTCTTTAGGTGGAGGATCCATCTTAAAGTCGTTCATAAAGGCAGTGGTATAATTACCTGCCAAATAATCGGGATCGTCCATCAATTGTCTGTGAAAAGGAATCGTCGTTTTTACGCCCTCTATCACAAACTCGTCCAAAGCACGTTTCATCTTATTGATCGCCTCTTCCCTTGTCTGGGCCGTTGTAATCAACTTGGCTATCATAGAATCGTAGTTTGGCGGTATGCTATAGCCACTGTACACGTGTGTATCCATACGTACACCATGACCTCCCGGTGTGTGCAAAGTAGTTATTCTACCTGGTGAAGGTCTAAAGTTATTATAAGGGTCCTCGGCATTGATCCTACACTCTATGGAGTGTAGTTTAGGTAGGTAATTTTTTCCTGAAATCGGAACACCTGCAGCCACCAATATTTGTTCACGAATTAAATCATAATCTATGACCTGTTCTGTAATGGGGTGCTCTACCTGAATACGGGTATTCATCTCCATAAAATAGAACTTACGGTGTTTGTCCACCAAAAATTCGATGGTACCGGCACCTTCATATTTTATATACTCGGCCGCCTTAACCGCCGCTTTCCCCATTTCTTCCCGCAACTTATCGGTCATAAAAGGAGAAGGGGTTTCTTCGGTCAGTTTTTGATGTCGCCTTTGAATAGAGCAATCACGTTCAGAAAGATGACATGCCTTACCATATTGATCACCAACGATCTGTATTTCTATATGTCGGGGCTCTTCGATCAGCTTCTCCATGTACATACCGCCATTACCAAAAGCAGCAGTTGCTTCTTGTACGGCACTTTCGAAAAGCTCTTCCATCTCATCTTCGCCCCATACGGCACGCATACCCTTTCCACCACCACCAGCGGTAGCTTTGATCATTACGGGGTAGCCCATCTTCTTGGCCACTTTTTTAGCGTCTTCAACATCTTTTAACAAACCATCAGACCCCGGAACACATGGAACCCCGGCCTTTTTCATGGTTTCTTTTGCCGTAGACTTATCTCCCATACGATCTATTTGATCACCCGAAGCTCCAATAAATTTTATATCGTGCTCTGCACAGATTCTGGAAAATTTTGAGTTTTCGGAAAGAAAACCATATCCAGGGTGTATGGCATCGGCATTGGTAATTTCTGCCGCGGCAATAATATTAGGTATCTTCAAATAGGACTCATTACTTGGTGCAGGACCGATACATACGGCCTCGTCCGCAAAACGTACGTGAAGACTTTCTTCGTCCGCCTTACTATAAACGGCTACGGTCTTTATCCCCATTTCCTTACAAGTACGGATAACACGTAAAGCGATTTCTCCCCTATTTGCAATCAATATTTTTTTAAACATCTCTTGATATTTTAGTATAAATCTTAAATTCTGGACATTGGCATAGTACCAATGATCTGGGTTAAACCAATTTAAGCTGGGTCTACCAAGAATAATGGTTGGTCAAACTCTACAGGCGATGCATCATCTACCAAGACTTTGACAATAGTACCGGACACTTCAGACTCTATATCATTGAATAATTTCATTGCCTCGATTACACAAAGCACATCTCCTGATGAAATCTTATCACCGACCTCAACAAAAGCAGGCTTATCAGGTGATGGTTTTCTATAGAAAGTTCCAATTATAGGGGATTTGATAGTAATATATTTGGAATCGTCCTCTTTCTTTTCTGGTTCCGCAGCTTTGGCAGGAGCCGAAGGAGCCTCATGCGGAGGTGCAGCGTGGGCCACCGGAGCCTGGGCCATAGGTATAGATTGAACATAGGTCGGCTCATTATTTCCAAGACTACCCGTTCGTATGGTAATCTTTATCTCATCGGTTTCCAATTTTACTTCGCTGGCACCAGATTTTGCGACAAATTTAATAAGGCTTTGTATTTCTTTAATATCCATGGTTAAATATGTTTTTTTGTTGGTTGTCTAATTAATTATAGGCCCATTTTAAATAAATGGATCCCCAAGTAAAGCCACCACCAAAGGCGGCAAAAACAAGATTATCTCCTTTTTTTATTTGGTCTTCGTAATCGTTCAACAATAAAGGTAACGTTGCAGAAGTCGTATTACCGTAACGTTGTATGTTCATCAGTACTTTTGAATGGTCAAGTCCCATGCGATTTGCGGTCGCATCAATAATACGCTTATTGGCCTGATGGGGCACTAACCAAGAAACATCTTCGTCTGTTAAATTATTTCTTTTCATTATTCGTTCTGCGACATCCGCCATGTTCGAAACGGCAAATTTGAAAACTGTTTTGCCATCTTGAAAAATGTAATGCTTTCTGTCTTTTACGGTCTGTTCGGTAGCTGGCATCAAAGAACCTCCCGCTTCCATGCCCAAAAACTGTCTACCGGCACCATCTGATCTTAAATACTCATCTTGAAGTCCTAGACCTTCCGTATTTGGTTCGAACAATACAGCGCCTGCACCGTCTCCAAAAATAATACAAGTAGTCCGATCCGTATAATCTATAATAGACGACATTTTATCCGCCCCTATCAATAAAATCTTTTTGTAACGTCCGGACTCTATATAACTAGCCGCCGTGGACATACCAAAAAGAAAACTGGAGCAAGCTGCCAATAAATCATATGCAAAGGCATTAACGGCTCCTATCTCTGAAGCCACAAAAGCTGCCGTAGAGGCGACCATACTATCTGGGGTTGCCGTGGCAACCATGATCAAGTCTATTTCTGCGGGATCTAATTTCTTCTTTTCGATCAACTGCTTAGCAGCCTTAATAGCAAGATATGAGGAACCTTCCCCTTCTTCTTTCTTTAAGACTCTCCTCTCTTTAATACCTGTTCGGGTAGTTATCCATTCATCATTCGTCTCTACCATCTCCTCCAACATTTTATTGGTGAGGACAAACTGGGGAACATAGCCTCCTACAGCTGTAATCGCTGCCGTAATTTTGGTCATATTTTAATTGCATTCAGGTGAAAACGTTCAAAAACACGTCAAAAGTGGTGAAAATTAGTGATTTTAGTCGACTTTTTTCCTCAAAACAACCGGTTTTTGAAAAATTTAATTCCTTTATGTTAAAATTGATTATAAAATTTAATGGTCGGCCTATATTAAATTATAGGTGAAAAAAAACTCCCTACTTCTTAGAAGTGGGAGTTATATATAAGGTCAATAAGCTATATTAAGCTTCTATTTCTTCGGTTTTATCTACCAATACTTGGCCTCTGTAGTATAATTTACCTTCGTGCCAGTGTGCTCTATGGTATAAATGCATTTCACCTGTTGTTGAATCAGTAGCCAATGTAGGTGCAACTGCTTTATAGTGCGTTCTTCTTTTGTCTCTCCTAGTTCTGGAAATCTTTCTTTTAGGATGTGCCATTTATAACCTTATTTATCCGTTAATAGTTTTTTTAATTCGTCCCACCTGGGATCGTTATCGTCTTTATTATTTTTTTTGTCCTTTGGTTGAAGCTCTTCGAGCTTGCGCAACGCATCCGATTTTAAAGTACCGTCCCAAATACCGGGGTGTACTCTTTTTTGAGGAACAGCCAGTATAATCATTTCATAAACATACTGGGCTATGTTTACTTGATGCTCGCCATGTGGCAATATCAAGATCTCATCGTCATCATCATTGTATTCCTCACCAAACTTTACCACCAACTGAAGTGTTCCACTTATAGGCTGGTCGTACGGTTCGCTGGTAAGATCACAATTGACGTTCACTGTTCCGTCAGCGTCAAAATCAAGCTCCATCATAGTGCTTGTTTTGTTCAACACAACGTTTAGCTGCACATCAACCGCTTCAAATTCGTCGTAACCAAAAGATTCAAAGAACTTATTTTCGATTTTATAATTAAAGTCGTGCTTCCCCTGTTTCAATCCCGAAAAAGGAATGTTGAACTCCTTTTGCTCCATCACTTACAACTCTTAATTTTAAATCATTACCATAAAAGGCGGGTGCAAAGATACTATTATTTTAATAACCGCCAATAGTTATCAACTATTTATCTTCATAACTTCTTTTGCAAAGAAATAAAATGGTATTACCGTTTTACCCGTTGCTTTTTAAGTACGTTTTTCGTCAGTTCTAGATACTCTGTCCTGTTCTTATAAATTTTCAAGGCCATAAACACCGCTTCTTTAAAAGAACTATGGTCGGCCTCACCTTTACCGGCTATCTCGTAGGCCGTGCCATGGTCTGGGGAAGTTCTCACCTTGTCCAGACCCGCGGTAAAATTAACCCCGCGACCAAAAGAAAGTGTCTTAAATGGAATTAAGCCTTGATCATGATATGCGGCCAATATGGCATCGAAGTCCTTATAGGTATCCGAACCAAAAAAACTATCGGCAGAATAGGGCCCAAATACTAAATGTCCTGTATTGGCCATTTCCTTAATAACCGGTTTCAACACCTCGTCATCTTCTTTTCCGATAACTCCATTGTCGCCACTATGGGGATTAATGCCCAATAGTGCGATTTTTGGTTTTCTGATACCAAAATCCATTATCAAAGATTTTTCTATGGTATTGATCTTGTCTCTTACCAATCTGGGAACAATGGCCTTCGACACGTCTTTTACCGCTACATGGTCTGTTAACAGACCCACTTTGAGCGTATCGGTTACCATAAACATAAGGCTTTCCCCTTGAAGCTCTTGTGCCAAATAATCGGTATGGCCCGGAAAGTTAAATTCTTCCGATTGAATATTATTTTTATTTATGGGTGCAGTTACCAGAACATCTATATCCCCTTTTTTTAAGGCCGAAACAGCAGCCTTTAACGATCGTATCGCAAAATCGCCCGCTTCTTTTGTCGCTTGGCCAAATTGAATTTTAGGTACTTGCTTCCATACGTTTACGATGTTAAGCTTGCCCTCTACCACCTTTGAAGCGTCATGTACCCCATTAAAGGCTATATTTAGCCCCAAAGCCTTTTGTTGCCCTGAAATAGTTTTGTTTGAAGCAAAAATAATCGGAGTGCAAAAATCCAACATTCGGGCATCCCCAAATGTTTTTAGTGCCACTTCACAGCCGATACCGTTCAAATCCCCAATGGAGATACCTAACCTTATTTTCCCTTTTTCCTCCATTATATCTTGTACCTTTGTAATCAAATTTCGATCATCAAAATTACTTAAATTAAACGACACATGTTCACCGGTATCATTGAAACATTGGGCAAGGTAACTTCTATTGAAGCCCATGGCTCCAATTTGGATTTAACTATTGAAGCCTCTATTACCCCAGAACTTAAAATAGACCAAAGTGTGGCCCATAACGGTGTTTGCCTTACGGTAGTAGCCATTTCTGGTAACAGTTACACGGTTACCGCAATTGCCGAGACCTTAAAAAAAACCAATCTCGGAGATTTAAAACCTGGAGACAAAGTAAACCTGGAACGCGCCATGATCATGGGGTCTAGACTAGATGGCCATATTGTACAGGGGCATGTGGACCAAACAGGGGAATGTGTGGGTATAAAAGAGGAAAACGGAAGTTGGGTCTTTTCATTTGAATATGATGCTACCACAGGGAACCCTACCATCGAAAAAGGTTCTATTACTATAGATGGCACCAGCCTTACGGTAGTGAATTCAGGAAAAAATACTTTTGATGTGGCCATTATTCCGTACACATACGAACATACCCGGTTCAACACATATAAAGAAGGTACTATCGTAAATTTGGAGTTTGATGTAATCGGCAAGTATGTTGCCAAATTAATGCAACATTAAGTATATTAACCTTTTTACACTTTTATAAAGATCTTCTTCTTATAAAGTACGAAGGCCAATAGCCCATAAAAGGCAACAACGGTTAAACCATATAGCAAAGAGGACAACTCCATTGAAATGGTATCGTGTACATATATGGTTTGAAAAAGCCATCCGTGTAACGACGTATCCCCTACTTTTATCTGCCCCATTACCTTGGCTATAAAACTGGACAGAAAATATACCACAATGGCGTTGGCCCCGGCATACCTGAAAATACTTCCGAACTCCATTTTTCTTACGTCCGTCAAATAGTATATCAAGGCAAGAATCAGATTGGCCCACCCGGCGGTTACCAATACAAAACTACTGGTCCACAATGCTTTGTTTATCGGAAACACCAAATCCCATACATGTCCTATTATTAAAAAACTGCCCCCGATACCCATTAAGATAGTGGCCTTTTTTTCTTGTTTGGAAGTCAATATCAACCCGGTAAAAATTCCCAACAAAGAACTTACAATAGACGGAACGGTACTTAACAGGCCCTCTGGGTCATAGTCTGGCTTATAGTTGTGCGAACCAAAAACCTTTACATCCAGCCAATTGGCCAGATTATTAGGGGCTCTTTCCAACGTTGAGGCAACCCCATCTACCGGCACCAATGTCATTAATATCCAATATAAGATCAATAATGTGATGGCAATACCTATTAGTGTTTTCCATTTAAAATTGATAAACAGCAAAGAGGCAAAGAAAAAGACTACTCCGATTCTTTGCAGCACGCCCGGAAAACGTATACTCTCCCAATCTTTTATGAAAGGAAACCTTATAAGAAAAGCCCCCAAGAAAAGTCCGAGGCCAATTAACTTTAGGGTTCTAATGATAATCTTTTTATAGGTATCATAACCAACCTCCCTATTTTGATACGAAAAAACAATAGAAGTGCCCACAATGAACAGAAAGAAAGGAAAGACCAGATCTGTAGGCGTGTACCCATGCCAATCGGCATGCAAAAAAGGGGCATACACATTAGACCAAGTGCCCGGTGTGTTTACCAATACCATTAATAAAATGGTAGCTCCCCTAAAAATATCTACGGATAAAATTCTTTCTCTCATAACAAAAGCATTTATTACAAGATATCTTCTTTCATTCTACCCCAAGCTTTAATGAGCAGAAAGCCAGAGACCAAGGCGATCGCAGAAAGAATCAAGGCACTGGTGGTTCTTCCATAAATCCAATATCCGGTTGCGAACATGATCGAATAAATAAGTGTAACCCCCAACAACATGGCAGAAACACCAGATGGCACGCTCCATTTTTCGCCCGGTTTCACGATTTCTTCTTGTGCCTTTTCTGCATCGGACACCACTTTTTGCCAACCAGGACCTCCCGGTTGAATTTTTCTATAAAAAGACCGTAGGGTCGCATCGCTTTCCGGAGGGGTTAAAAATGTAGCCAACATCCAAATAGCCGTGGTTACCACCACAATAAAGGGATAATTTGCCCATTCTGGAAAAACCCCAGTTTCCGGGGCAAAAAGAATATCGCCCAAGCTTGTTTTGGCCAATAGTATTACAATGATCCCCGAGGCGAACATAGCCGTAATTTCGCTCCACGCGTTTATACGCCACCAGAACCATCGAAGAATAAACACCAATCCCGTACCCGCACCAAACTGTATCAACAGATCAAACACCTCAAAGGCATTTTGCAAAGTTAGTGCAAACAGGGCGCTCAAAACCATAAGCACTACCGTAGATATTCTACCTACGGCTACCATTTGTTTTTCTGTGGCGTTCGGATTTACCTGTCTTTTATAAAAATCGAAAACAATATAAGAGGAACCCCAATTCAATTGGGTAGAAATTGTACTCATATATGCCGCTATCAAAGATGCCAAAACCACTCCTAAAAGACCGCTCGGCAATTTTGTCAACATAGCGGAGTAAGCAAGATCATGCCCCAATTTACTTTCGGCAACATTTGGAAATGCTTCTGCAATACTAGCAATATCAGGATATACCACCAACGAGGCCAACGCCACTAAGATCCATGGCCATGGACGCAGTGCATAATGCATAATATTAAAAAAGAATGTGGCCCCAATGGCATGGTTCTCATCTTTGGCGGCCAACATACGTTGTGCTATATACCCACCGCCCCCGGGTTCGGCTCCGGGATACCAAGAGCTCCACCACTGTACCGCAATAGGAATAATAAATAAGGTTATAAGTACTTCGGTATTATCAAAATCGGGTAAAATATTAAGCTTATCCACAACATTCTCGTTTGCCATTAAAGCATGTATACCACCTACCTCGGGAATATTGACTAAGTAGTATGCCGCACCCACGGCACCGGACATCGCCACAAAAAACAATAGGAAATCTGTATATACCACACCTTTGAACCCTCCAAGAGCACTAAAGACAACGGTAATCAAACCTGCTCCGACGACAGTTTCCCATGGTTCTAGCCCCAACATAATGCCTCCGATCTTAATAGCGGCCAAGGTAACCGAAGCCATGGTAATTATATTGAAAAGTGCCCCAAGGTAAATAGCCCTGAATTTTCTTAAAAAACTGGCTGGCTTGCCCCCATACCGCATTTCATAAAACTCCAAATCCGTATTTACGTTCGATTTTCTCCATAATTTGGCGTATACAAAAACCGTAAGCATACCGGTAATAAGAAAACACCACCACACCCAGTTACCAGAAACACCATTGCTACGTACTATATCTGTAACCAAGTTGGGCGTATCGGTAGAAAAAGTTGTCGCCACCATGGATAATCCCAATAACCACCACGGCATGGTTCTTCCAGACAGAAAAAATTCCGATGAGTTTTTTCCCGACTTCTTTGATACATAAACTCCTATTCCTAAAACTATTGCAAAAAAGACCACAATAAAACTGTAGTCGAGGGTACTTAATTCCATGGTTTGGTTGTTTGTTAGCTTCTAAAGATAAAATAAATTAAGATACTTTTGTTCTTTCATGACGAAACCTATTTCGTCTTTAACATTATAAATGGAAGTTTCTCTCACATCATGGATACTGGCAAGCTTGGCCGCTTTTGTTATTGGTATGTCCAAGGCAGGTATTAAAGGAATAGCGGTAATCAATGTCACTTTTATGGCTTTGGCCTTCGGGGCCAAAGAATCCACAGGAATGGTGGTTCCCCTACTCGTATTGGCCGATGTTTTCGCTGTAATCTATTACCATCGCCATACCCAATGGGCTTATGTTTTTAAGGTATTGCCATGGATGATCGTTGGTTTGGTCATTGGTGTTTTTGCAGGAAAAGACCTTCCTGAGGATGTTTTTAAAATTGGTATGGCATCCATCATTATCATTACCGTATTTATGATGTTTTGGTGGGACAGAAAAAAGGTGAAAACCGTACCTTCCCATTGGACATTTTCAAGTTTCATAGGTATCATTGCCGGTTTCACCACTATGGTAGGGAACCTGGCCGGTGCTTTTTCCAATATTTATTTTTTGGCCATGCGACTGCCCAAAAATCACTTTATAGGCACGGCTGCTTGGTTGTTTCTGATCATCAACATCATAAAGCTGCCCTTTCATATTTTTGTTTGGGAAACTATTTCATATGACTCGTTGATTCTTAACCTAAAGTTATTGCCCGGTATATTTTTAGGTTTTTTTGTAGGTATCCGCATCATAAAGTTGATAAACGAAGCTTTTTTTCGCAAAATGATTTTGGTTCTTACGGCTTTGGGCGCCGTATTGATCATGGCGGGATAGTCTTACTTTCCTAGACAAAGCAAAATCAAAAAACTTTTACAATGAAAAAACCCATCAGAAGAATCTGATGGGTTTTTACCATTATAACAATTAACAAGACTCTTTTTAGTCTTGTTCTTATCTGTTTTTATTCTGCTGCACCTTCATAGATGGTATTAAAAATCAATTTATAGGTACCTCTTGGCTGTGCCCTAAATTGTGGTCTAAAAGCAAAAAGCACT
Source organism: Maribacter sp. MMG018 (assembly GCF_018100785.1). Lineage (GTDB taxonomy): Bacteria > Bacteroidota > Bacteroidia > Flavobacteriales > Flavobacteriaceae > Maribacter. The sequence continues at coordinate 587,105 of NZ_JAGJEC010000001.1, forward strand.
ACAGACCCTTGTCCGTATTTTGCTTTTACCATTGCGGGCTTTTTGGCTATGTATTTATTTTCTCCCATAGCCCATCCACTCATTAATAGATCTTTGGGTGCATAAGTGGCTATTACCTCTACCTCTGGTGCGGGGGCATCTTTAATATCCTCATCACCACCTTCTCCTTTTTTACGTTGTTTATCTATAACGAACGCCCGACTTTTATTGAATGATACGGCAACGGTATCTTGCATACCAAAGGCCAACGGATGAGATGTGTCTATTCCCGTTTTTATCAACGAACCCGGAATAAAGAAACTTTTACTGCTAACCCCTTCGGTAGCATCTCTTAATGGCAAACCGAACTGCTCTATCACATAATTGCTCGCAGCATCAAAAGCCATTAAAAGACCTCCTTTTTTTACGTATTTGCTCAGAGCCAAAGAACCTTCCAAGCCTATACCTCCGGTGAATTTTTCTGGCATTTGCAGTATAGAATTACCGTGTAGTATAGATTCTGCCCTTTGGGAAGGAAGTATGATGACGTCATATTTTGACAAATCTGCCGTTTGTATGTCCCTATCGTGCAAGGTATCCATCTCAAAGGCATATTCATCCATTACAAAACGAGTCCACCCCTCATCCATATTGGCGACCCAAGATTTATAAAGACCCACCTTTGGCAAGTGTAATTTTGTTAATTCTACCTCTGGTTTAGATGATACTCCCTTAAACTCAAGACCATACTCCTCGGCAAGCGAACCTATTAATTCCTTGTCTCCAGAAACAACATAAGACCCAGCAGGATATGTTGTTTTGCCGACCTTAAAAGATTCTTTACTCTTATAAGCAGTACCACCTGCCTTAAGTATTTTATTGGTTGCTGCCACTGAGGCATTCGTATTTACGCTAAGGGCATACCCAAAAGAGGCATTTCCCGCTACCTCGCCTTCATAGTAATCTACCAAAGAGGTTACTTTTTCTGTTGAGACATTGAACGAGTCGCCTATTTTATCTACAGAAACACCCATTTGCATAGGTAGCGTCCAACCTGCCAAATCGTATGGCGTATCCGGTGGACCTCCAGGATATTGAAAACGGGTAGGATAATTTTGTTTTTCCAACAAATCCATCAAATAAGGCCTAAAAGCCTGTCCCCCGTATATGACATAAGAACCCTTTTCGTATTTTTTGTCGTTTACCGTAAAGCTTTTAGTGGCTTTTTCTATCTCTATTCCTCCTTTTAGCAGAACATTCACCAAGTTTACGGCCTCAAAAGAATCCCATTGTTCCTTTCCGATTATATAGGCAAAAGGGCCCTCGGTCTTCGCTTTTTCAATTGCGGAAGCCCCCATTTTATAGATGTTGTACAGGTAGTTGCTTTTTCGGTCAGCGGCCAGGTCCAATGTGGCCCAAGTAGCAGTAAGCATATAATCTACGGCATCCCTAAAATGAGATTCACCACCCTTCCAAGGGTCTGGATACATAATATCGGTGCCATCGGTAGGGGTACCGCCAGCCACTGTTTTTGGTAATTTTTCAGGATCATAAAACCTTGGGGTAGGTGAGGCCTGTCCCGTTTCGGTCAAAATACCGATCATATTATGGTAATAAGGAACGGTACGTCCGCCCCCGTTCCAGAACATGGTGTAAAAATTATCGGCAATGGCACCTGGCATATTCTCCAAAGAAAATCTTTTTATCATGGCAGACCCAACTTCACTCACACCTGCTGTGATTGCAGGGTGAATTCTTGGGTTTACGGGATCTGCATAAGGTGGCAAAGAAATTTTTGTCCATGCCGGTGAAGATTGATGATGGTTATAAACAATTTGTGGATACCACTCATTATAAAGAATCTTGGAAACATGGTACGTCTCCGGCATGGTATTCATAAACCAATCCCTATTATTATCATGCCCCATATAGTAATGATATAAAATAGGGGGACGAGAAGTTTCATAAGGAGTTCCAAGGTTTTTCTTGTACCAATCCACTACAATATCCAACCCGTCCGGATTCATTACCGGCATTAATATGGTAATTACGTTTTCCCTGATTTTTTTTATTTCGGTAGACTCCGATGTAGCCAAGGTATACGCAAATTCAGAGGTCATTTGCCCATGCGCCAATTCCGTAGAGTGCATTCCGCCATCTATCCAAACAATTGCCTTGCCTTCTTCCGACAGTTTAACGGCTTCGCTATCCGAAACTTGAACCCTGGCAAGTTTGGTGCTAATATCTTTCCATTTGTCCAACTGAGCCAAATTACCCTCACTCGAAATGAACAATACATACATTTTACGGCCTAGAACCGTTTTACCTATTTCAACCATTTTTACCCGATCAGAAGCCTTATCCAACTTTGTCAAATAATCTTCGATCTGTGAGTAATCGGCCAATTTGTAATCGTCTCCTACCCTAAAACCATAAACATCTTTTGGGGAAGGAACTTGTTGCGCCCAGCCCATGTAAATACATGACAACGCCATCACAAGAGTCACAAGGGCTACCTTGTACCTTTTTGTTTTTAATATCATTTTTTTGAATTAGTTTGAATTTGATAGAAAATTACGCAATAGTCAGGAAGAAATTAAATTCTGCGCAAAAGAATTTAACGTTCGAATATTTTTTTAAGAGTTTATAAATTGTAGATCCAATTATCATTGATTTGACAATGCCATTGGGTTTGTCGAAACAAAAGACATTACTGTCTTTTACGTTTCCATCTATATGCTCTTGGTTTTGGGAATTTTAAATTTTTCAACTCCATAGCACGATTATTACGCCTATATTTCTGATACCAAAAATTATTTAAGATCTTGCCTAGCTCAAGTTCTATATATGTAAAGACGGATATACCATGAATTCTACCGAAGACAAACTTAAAGAACGTATAAAAGAGTTAACCTGCTTGTATGATGTTACATCTATTATAGTAAACGCCGACTATCAACAACTGGAAACTTCGTTGCAAGCTATTGTACAGTGCTTAAAAAAAGCTTGGTTGTACAAGGACGATGCGGAAGTTTATCTGTCTTGTAGTGCCTACGAAATAAAAACAAAGGCATACGACCCTTCAATGGTGTCTTTAAAATCGGACATTAAGGTATTCAATAAAATAGAAGGGTATATTAAAGTAGGTTACCCGAAAGAAAAATACTCGCAATCAGATTTTCTGGAAGAAGAACAAATACTGCTGGCAAGCGTAAGTTTGGCGGTAGGCAATTTATTGGAAAGAAAACAAATAAGAGATAGTGAAGCTGCCGTAAAACGACAAATGGAACATACGGACAGACTTTATATACTCGGTGAAATTACAGCTGGTATCGCCCATGAACTAAATACGCCCCTTGCAAATATTTTAGGCTTTGCAGAACTCTTAAAAGAGAGAATGGTAGATAAACAGACCATTAAAGATCTTGAAAAGATCATGGACAATGCCATTTTTAGCCGGGAAATTGTAAAAAAGTTAATGTTCTTTGCCTGCGAAATGCCCCAAGAAATGCATTCTTTACAGGTAAACTCCAACGTAGAAAGTGTTCTAGAACTATTAAAGCCCTCTTTACAAGAGAAAAATATAAAAGTCAATACATCTTTCAGTAACGACGACATACAGTTAAGGGCAGATACCGTACAACTTACTCAAGTACTTTTTAACATGATCATGAATGCCATCTATTATTCTCCCGTTAATGGAGCAATAGGACTAGATGTAAAGGAAAAGAAAAAGAATATAGAAATCAGTATCTCTGATCAAGGTAAGGGAATAGACCCCGAAAACGAAACCAAGGTATTTGAGCCTTTCTTCACCACAAAGCCCCATGGCGAAGGCTCGGGTCTTGGCCTTAGTGTGGTGCACGGTATTATTACCAGCCATAAAGGAACCATAACACATAAGCCCAACACTCCGAAAGGAACTATTTTTACCATCGATTTTCCTAAATTATAACCATGGCCCTACACAAAGAAAACATTTTATTGGTAGATGACGACATCGATATTCTAGAACTGTTGCAAAGGCATTTGCAATCTATGAACTACCATACCTACAAGGCCGTTTCGGTAAAAGAAGCCATCTATATCTTAAAGGATACTTTTATTGATTTATTGATAACAGATATTCAAATGCCAGAAGTAGACGGACTTCAATTGCTAAGGTTCGCAAACGAGCATTATCCAGAAATGCCAAAGCTGGTGGTCACTGGTTACCCATCGGTAGGTGGCGCCTTGGAGGTCATTAAATCTGGGGCTGCCGATTATCTAACGAAACCCTTTACCAAAGAAGAGCTCAGACAGGCCGTACACAAAGCTTTTGAGATCGGCGCCAAACGAAAGACGATTACCTCTAAAACAAGTGGGGCCAAACCCAATGTGTATGCAGATATGGTCGGCCAATCAGAAGGATTTCGCAAAATCACCAATATCGTTGATAGGGTAAAAGACAATAAAGCTACCGTTTTGATCAAAGGTGAAAGCGGAACAGGAAAAGAACTCGTGGCCAGGGCCATTCATTACTCTGGTAAATACTCCCGTGCCCCTTTTATCGCCGTTAACTGCGGGGCCATTCCCGAAAATTTGCAAGAGGCCGAGCTGTTCGGTTACCTCAAAGGTGCTTTTACGGGAGCCAATGAAAATAGAAATGGCTTTTTTCAAGCGGCAGAAGGTGGCACCTTGTTCTTAGATGAAATAGGTACGGCTTCCTTGGCCGTACAGACAAAAATGCTTCGTGCACTACAAGAAAAAGAGATTACCCGGGTAGGATCAAGAAAGGCCGAAAAAGTAGATATCCGTATTATTGCCGCCACCAATGCCGATCTATTGGAAGACATTAAAAACAATACATTTCGCGAAGATCTGTACTATCGCCTTACAGTAGTAGAAATTAACGTGCCACCGCTTCGCGAACGAAAAGCGGATATTCCCCTCTTGGTAGAAAAATTTATACGTAAATACGGTGTTGAATACAAAGATCGATTATTGCAAATATCCCCAGATGCTCTCCGAATCTTGACCAATTACCACTGGCCCGGTAATATTAGGGAGTTGGAGAACGCCATACAGCGAGCCGTTATTATGAGTGATGGTACCATAGGGGTGAAGGACCTTCCGGAACACCTTAAATTTCAAATAGACTTTCCAGATTCCGAATTCATGTCTTTGCAAGAAATGGAAAGAGAGTATATTCAACGGGTTCTTAACCATACTAAAGGAAATAAGACCAAGGCAGCCGAAATACTTCAAATAGACCGCAAGACGTTGCGCGCAAAATTAAAATAACGTACCGGACAAAAATTACTCGACTGGGTAAATTATACCCGATACCTAAAACTCTTATTTTTTTTGATATATTGTAATGTGCTGTTTATCAGTTTGTTATAAATTTTATTTTTTCTTTAAGAATTATGGGCATGCCATTTGCCTAATTGGCACAAAGCTAATTAGGGAAAATTATCCCTGATAGAAAACTGTATAACCGTAAACAAGTAGATATGATCAAATACGCAATTACCATGCTGTTCTCTGTAGGTACCTTACTTGCACAGGACATTGACCAGACAACGACCGATGTAGAAGTGGGCGATGTATTTGAGATAGGAAGACCCGAAACAAACAAATACAAGCATATAAATTTTCCACGAGCCAATTTTATCATCAAACGAGGAGGAATTGCCAACTACAAAAGTGTTGAAAAAAACATGGTGGTGGTTACCTCGGTAAAAGAAAAAAAGGACGGCAGTACAGAGGTTAAAATAAAACGCAAAGATGGAGGTAGGTTTTTTGGAAGCCACACCGTAGTCTCCGTTGATTTTGACGATGCGCTACAAGCCGGTGAACTTCATGTAAAATAAAAATTTAGTTGGTTGATGTAAATCTGCCTGACTTCCAAAAACTCTAGGTTTATTCAAAGTTTGGGGATAAGGGTCAGGTAGGTTTTACTCACTTTATAGGTCTTATTACTTTCAGAGATGATTTATCCAAGAAGCATTTGTAGTACCTGTAGGTACAGAAAAAGGTGCGTATTGGCCAAGAACAAAAAAACAATAAGTTCTTGTAGCGAGTACCAACATATTTATGACAAAAATTCGTATATCCTAAACTATAGGAGACCAGAAATACCAAATTATAAAAGTAACCGTTAAAAAAAGAAAGTTTAAAAAACGGTTTCATTTTAATACCAAAACTATGATTGCAAAAACATCTGCACCCAAAAAACAAAGAAAGCAAGGCATGTTGGATAATGTCATGAGACAATTTGACAATGCGGCTGACATAATTGGGCTTAATCCCAATATTAGAAAAATATTGGAAGTAACGAACAATGAGCTTGTAGTTCATTTTCCTGTACGAATGGACGATGGTGAAGTAGAAATTTTCACTGGCTACCGCGTACAACACAATAATTCTTTAGGCCCCTACAAGGGAGGGCTTCGTTACCACCCTACGGTAGATATCGATGCTGCAAGAGCCTTGGCCATGTGGATGACATGGAAAACTTCTTTGGCGGGTCTGCCCTATGGTGGAGCTAAAGGTGGAATACAGCTAGATCCTACGAAATATTCCGATGCCGAGCTAGAACGTATTACCAGAAGGTTTACCTATGCCCTTGGTGACAACATTGGACCAGAACTGGATATTCCGGCTCCGGATGTAAACACCAATCCACAGACAATGGCATGGATCCTAGATACTTTTATGTCTACAAAATCTCCTTCCGAACGCTCTACCAACATGCACGTGGTTACCGGTAAACCCATTGGTGCAGGTGGTTCTCAAGGTAGGGACAGGGCCACAGGATATGGCGTTTTCTTAAGTATAAAATTTTGGGCCGAACACAAAAATATCGACCTAAAAGACAAAAAGTTTACCGTACAAGGTTTTGGTAACGTTGGTTACTGGGCCGCTCATTTCTTAGAGCAAGAAGGTGCTATCATGACCGCCGTGCAAGATGCGTATGGCAGTATTGTTAACGAAGAAGGTATTTCTGTAGAAAACCTATTGGAGTATTCTAAGGCAAACAAAGGTAGTATTGTAGGGTATGCGAAAGCACATTCTATCGACAACAGTGAATTTTTTGGACTCGATTGCGATATCTGTATTCCTGCCGCTTTGGGTAACCAAATTACAGAAAAGAACGCTTCTAAGATAAAAGCATACCTGATTGCAGAAGGTGCTAACGGACCTACCGATGTAAAAGCAGAACAAATATTGCTTAAAAAAGGTGTCGAAATCATTCCTGATATACTTTGTAATTCCGGTGGGGTAATCGGTAGTTACTTTGAGTGGTTGCAAAACAGAAACGGAGAAATCTGGCAATTGGAAGAAGTTATGGCAAAACTAGAAAAGAAACTTAGAGAGTCTTTTAACAAAGTCATGGAAACTTCGAAAAAACGAAATGTAGACCTAAGGTCCGCAGCGTTTATTATCGCTATAGAAAGATTAGAGGAAGCTTATGTACAACGAGGAATTTTTCCATAATTAAAATCTGGTTAAAATGAAATATGGTGTATTGGTCATAGAGAAAAAAGAATATGTACTCTTAAAAAAGTTAATGAACCTGTCAGGGTACTATAAAGATAGTACCCTTGGCAAATCTGTTCAAAAACTTGTTGGCGAAATGGAGACCGCCAAAATTTATGATGATGCCAATATGCCAAGCGATGTTATTCGTTTTAACTCTTCTGTCACCATAGTATCTGAAAATGGCTGGCGAAAACAGTTTAAGTTGGTAATGCCCAGCGATAGTGATGTAAAAAGTGATAAAATATCTATTCTCACCCCCATGGGGGCCGCAGTAATAGGTTATAGCGAAGGGGATACCATTATTTGGGAATTTCCTTCGGGAGAACAAAAACTTACTATAGAAAAGGTTGTTCAAGAGAACGAACCTATCAACTTAAATATGGTCTTATGAACGGGCTTAAACCTTTTTACAACCATGAATCCGACGATAGGATCATGGTAAAAAAAGATACGCTGGAAGTCCGAAATTGGACCGATCATCTAGAGTATATAAACGAAGAGCTGGATTATTTGCTGGATATTGAGGATAGCATGCTCAATAACTCTGAAATATACGCACAGTTACATGCTATACGAAGAGAGAATACCATAAGATTAGCAACGTTGTACCGGTACCAAGGCACTATTAAAAATGCCGTGGAGTGCGATACACTTCAATGCGACTCTTATTACCTGAGCACTCACGAAAAAAATCGTAGTCTCTATATAGAACATATTCAAAAATATCGAAATATAAAATCAAAGATTTTATCAAAAATTTTATTGCATGCCAAAAGATAACGAAACAACATAAGGTCTAAGAAGAAAAAATGTCTTGGGGCCTAAAACAAAAACTACATCATGGGAAAAAATATATTATTGCCAACAGATTTTTCAAGAAGTTCATGGAGTGCCATTCAATATGCCACTAGCCTTTTTGAAGATTGTGATTGCGATTTTTATATATTGAACACCTATGCGAAAGAAACCCACGGCCTAGACAACCTAACTCTTTTGGATCCCGATGAGGCTTTCAATAAAATGTCCGAGAAAAAATCAAAAGACGGGTTGGGCAACACCCTGGCCCGTCTTACCTTGGAGAACAACAACCCAGACCATCGTTTTCATGTATTGTCTAAATCCAACCTGTTTATTGATGTCGTTAAAGATGTCGTTAAAAACCTTTCTATAGACATGATCGTAATGGGGGCCAAGGGCGCCGGCAATAGAAGAGGGGACAACTACGGGAAAAACACTTTGGCCGTTATAGAGAATATTAGAAAATGTCCTATTCTGGTCGTGCCTAAAAATGTTGCCTTTAAAACCTTGAGAGAAATTGTATTGGCCACTGACTTCAACACCAACTTTAACAGTTATGAAGTAAAGTGTTTGGCGGAAATTGCCAAATTAACGAATGCAAACGTGCAAATATTAAGTTTAACGGACACCAAGGAACTCTCTTTAGAGCAAAGAAAAAACAAGATACTGTTACGAAAATTTCTTCAGGGCATAGATCACTCTTTTAATGTATTGCACAATGTTGAAATGCCTACGGCCATAAGTTGCTTTATAGAAAGTCGAAAAAGCAATATGGTCAGTTATATCGATAAAAAACCTTCTTTTTTTAAAAGGCTAGGTTTCGGCAAGCCAACCTTGGGTAAACTGGGGTTTTATAAACATGTACCCGTCTTGGCACTACATGCATAACAGGAAGGTTATCTCATTTTTCTTACATTCCATAATTTTATGTTATAACTACAGTTATTGAACTATAATTGCCGTTCATGATGTAATTTTGCTCTTTGTTAAGTTCAAAACAAAACACCATGAATAACGGACTGTCGCGGCTTTTATATCATTATCTTTTAGAAACAGGTATGAGCGAAAAACTTGCCTCATATCTAAACTTATTGGTTTTATTGGTTGGCGGTTTGCTCATAGCCCTATTTCTAGACCTTATTATCTGGAAAGTATTGCGATCCATATCATTACGATTGGCCAGAAAATCAAAAACCAACTATGATAATTTTTTAGTGACCAATAAGGTGCCTAGGTACCTTGCCCATATTATTCCCTTATCTATCTTGTTCGAATTGCGACCCTACACCTTTGTAGATTTTGAATATGCCGGCAACATAGCAAATAAAATACTTCAGATTGCCTTTGTAGTATTGACTCTATTGATCGTTAAAAGTGTTTTTAGAAGTACCAACGACTACCTAAAGACCAAACGAAGGTTTCGCGATAAACCCATGGATAGCTACATACAGGTATTCATGATTTTTGCATGGTTCATTGGCACACTAACCATTATTGCCATAATTACAGAGGTACAGATATGGAAATTTTTTACTGCCCTGGGCGCTGGCTCTGCCGTAATTCTATTGATATTTAAAGACTCTATTCTAGGGCTCGTAGCCAGTATACAGGTAAGTATCAATGATATGGTGCGGATCGGCGATTGGATCACTTTTGAAAAATATGGAGCCGATGGCGGCGTTATCGAAATTACCCTTGCTACGGTAAAAGTGCAGAATTTTGATATGACGATTACCACCATACCTACGTACTCACTGATATCAGATTCTTTTAAAAACTGGCGGGGAATGCAAGAAGCAGGCGGAAGACGTATTAAACGCGCCTTGATTATTAGCCAAAAGAGTGTCCGGTTTTTAACAGGTGAAGATGTGGAGAACCTTAAAAAAATCCAACTTATACAACCTTATCTTACCGCAAGAAACGAACAGATAGAATCGTACAATACCACAAACGAAGTAAATAAAGAATTGGAAATAAACGGTAGAAACCTTACGAATATCGGGGTCTTTAGAAAATATGTGAACGACTATCTACAGAGCCATTCTGCCGTTAACAAGAACATGACCTTAATGGTGCGCCAATTAGCGCCCACTTCTCAAGGTATACCATTAGAGGTCTATGCCTTTAGTTCTGATAAAAGATGGGAGAATTATGAATATATAATGGCCGATATCTTTGATCATCTTCTGGCGGCCCTGCCCTATTTCGGGTTAGAAGTTTTTGAACTACCTACTTCTTTGACCAATGCCCCAAAGGCGTAACCATTTTATCTTTTTACCAAGGTCGTATGTGGTTGTAGTTCTGTAATAGTGCCTACACCGTTCTTTTCCCCTTCGCTAGATATATACAAGGTACCGTTAGGGCTAAACGTTATACCTTCGGGCTGCGGAAATAATGTTTCGTTCAACGTATATACGTTTTTTGTTTTTCCGTTTTTGTCTAAAATCAGCATCTTTGGGTGCGCCCCGTCCAGCAGATAAATTTCTTTTGTTTGGGGGTGAATCGCCATATCAGAAGGGCGAAAGGTTTTTTGAATCTTCTTTTTTCTGTAACGATCTAAAACCTCATCGGTCATATCGATCTTAAAAATAGGTTTTTCATCAAGCTCCCAATCCTTCAAAGAAAAGGCATAGACCCCTTTATATCTATCTGAATCAACTCCGCGCTCTTTTGGTATTACCAACAACCGGTCGTGTTCGTTATCAAGCTCCAAACTCTCCATATCGTTCTTTGTACTAAATAGGGTGTGATACTCCGTTAGTGTTCTATCCTCATTTTTGTAATTCTGGATGATAGAAATTCTACCATTGCTCTCCAACACGTATGCGTTGTTATCGTCAACGGCCAAACCTTCATAATCACCGGCACCGCCAAATTCTATTTTCTGCACTACCTTTTTTTTAAGTAGATCATATATAAATATGATCCCGTCTTCATCCTGTACCGCGGCAATGCTGTTTTCATCAACCCAATCTATCGCAGAAATCTCTTTAAGCTCTGTAGGCAACTCCCAACGGCCCGCTACCTCATAACGTACTTTGTCCGGGTCATCATTCGGGGTCCAATCCTTAAAGTTCGCATAAAGAAAAACCGACCCTATGAGCAGTGATGCCAATGTCCAAAACTTCACCTTTACCATATCCAAATTGTTGCTTTTCTCATTCATTTTTAAATTTTTTGAATTTTCTAAGCTTACTGGCCTAAAATTAGACCTGAAATCTGTAAAGACCTTGGAATTAACGCAAGTAAGGATCTTTTGTCACTATTTTAACCTTTCGAGGCCTTTCTTTAATAACTAAAGATGCCGTCTTGTTCTTTTAAACTCCTTGTAGTTTATACCCCACTCCATATACTGCTTCTATTTCAATAGCGGCCCCGGCATCCGAAAGTTTTTTGCGAAGGTTCTTTATTTGAGAGTATATAAAATCAAAACTATCGGCCTGGTCTATGTGATCGCCCCATACATGCTCTGCCAAGGCCATTTTTGTAACCAATCGTGTTTTATTTGAAATCATATACAGTAGAATATCATATTCTTTTCTGTTAAATATTATGTCTTTACCAGCTATGGCTACACTTCTACTCTCGGGATCAATGACCAGATTGCCTATTTCTATATGTTTATTGCCTTCAAAACTTCGTCGGCGCACAACGGCCTTAACGCGTGCATGCAATTCGGCCATATGAAAAGGTTTTGGCAAGTAGTCATCCGCCCCTAGATCAAGGCCCTTTATACGATCGTCCAAAGAATCTTTTGCAGAAACAATAATTACACCATCTTCTTTTCCCTGGCTTTTAAGCTGTTCTAAAAGAGCCAGTCCATTACCATCTGGCAGCGTAATGTCCAATAGAATACAATCGTAATCGTACACCCCTATTTTTTCTTGGGCCGTGGTATAATCGCAAGCAGTCTCTACTATATACTTTTCGTGCTCCAGGGTCTGGCGCATATTCTCTAGCATCTGTGGCTCGTCCTCTACTATCAAAATCTTCATCGGTATCCCATTTTATGACAAAAGTAGGATAGAATTCTAGAAAAAAATGGGAATCCCTCGCTTTAGCCAAATGAAAGAACACCCAACATGATTGTTACCGAAAAAAAATCCTGAATAGGCACAATTCAACCTACATTAACACTGTATTCACTCTTTTTAAAAATTATTAATGCGATAATGTTGCAATAAGATAAATTCTTCTTAAGTTTGACAACTCTATTAAGACCGGATGATAAAAAATTGGAAAGAAATTTATTCCCCAACAATAAACAAAGTGCCCAATATATACACAATAGGCTTTAGCACTTTGTGCTCAAAATAAGACACTACATCCGGCCAAATCATCGTCGCAATAACCAGAAATTTTATACGAATACATTAAACAATAGCAATGAAGATAAAAAATCAAACTTTTGACATAATTGCACTCACCAGCTCTTTAATATGTGCTATTCATTGTGCCGCAGTGCCCATTTTACTCTCGTTCTCATCCTTAACCAGTCTACATTTTTTACACAACCCCCTTATAGAGTGGTCGTTTATAGGGCTGGGTATATTATTTGTCTTTATTTCTCTATGGCCAAGCTATAAAAAAACACATCGTAGATCCAGGCCCTTGCTTATTGCCGCCGTTGGCTTTATTCTAATTGCCATAAGTCGACTACATTTTGGTGAAATATGGGAAGCCGTAAATACCGTAGCCGGAGCATTATTGGTTTCATCGGCCCATTATGTAAACTGGAAACTATTGCGTTGTAAAATAAATCATGGTCATTGACTTCATATTTGGTTCCCATTACCAAGAACTTTAATATCATCTTAACCTTTTTTATTATAACTTTATTGATCAATGCACAAAGGCTTAGTGAAACATACCATTGGCTTTTTCTTTTTGTCCATTTTCCTCATGGTAAAAATGGCCGGCCTTCACGTGCTTGCCCATGATATTGATCAAGACCACTATGCCCATTGCGTCGTTTGCGACCACGTTGTCAAAATTCAGCACACGCCAGAGATATTTCCCCTAACTCCCGACTATACGGTTGCACTTATTGCACCGACACCTCAAAAAATAATTACCCAAGAGTACAAATTTCTTTTAGACGGTATTCTTGCCAGCGACCGGCTCTTTTCTAGACCACCTCCACTTATATAACCATATCCCAATAATTTGGTTGTTTACATTCTATAGTTCTTAAGACAAGAGTGTTTTCTCTAGCCTTATTATCGTAATGTACCAAACCGTGTTCTTTATGAATCATTGGCTATCGGGTACATATGAAAACTATTTCTGTGGTATCCTTTTTCATACTGCCCGGATCAAGTATAAATCTAGAGCTAATATTCTTTCCAAGATTCAAAAGAAAGTTAGTGTATTCCACTATTAAACACTGATATTCAATACACATAAAACGCTGACCTCAGCAGACATATATTGTTTTCAGTTCTGTTTTCCTCTAACCAAACAAGGGTTCTAAATAAAGTCAAGAGTAATTGATTTTAACCAAATACAACTAAAATAAACCACTATGATCTCAACGAACAAGCTTACCAAAAAATTTGGCGATTTTACCGCCGTCGACAACCTTACCCTTTCGGTAAAAGAAGGGGAAATACTCTGCCTGCTAGGCGCAAACGGAGCGGGTAAATCTACCACCATAAATATGTTGTTGGGCTTTATAAAACCAACTTCGGGCACAGCAGAAATACATGGTCTCGATGTCGCCAAAAACAACCTGAAAACGAAGGAGTTCATTACCTATATCCCCGAAAACCTAATGCTCTACCCTAGTCTAACGGCCGTTGAAAACCTTGATTATTTTGCCGGAATAGCAGGAAAAGAACTGTCGCCACAAATGTTGACGGATTTTTTAAAAGAGGCAGGGCTGCAGGAAGAAGCTTTTCAAAAACGCATCTCCACCTTTTCAAAAGGAATGCGCCAAAAAGTAGGGATCGCCCTTGCCCTTGCCAAAGACACCAAGGTATTGCTGTTGGACGAACCCACTTCAGGTCTTGACCCAAAAGCCAGTAACGAATTTGGAGAACTGTTGCAAAAGCTAAAAAACAAGGGAGTAGCCATATTAATGGCCACCCATGATCTGTTCAGGGCAAAGGAAGTGGCTACCCACATCGGAATTATGAAAGATGGCAAATTGCGCCAGCAATTTGTCGCCGAGAACATTTCTCTTCCAGAATTGGAAAAAGCATATCTAGATACCATGAACTATAAAGAGGCTTTATCATGATCATAAAAACCTTTTATAAAGAAAGCAAAGAATTGTGGAGAGATGGCCGGGTTCGCATCACATTTGCCATTGTGGTCTTACTTTTAGGAATCGCTGTTTGGATTAGTGCCCGCCAGTATCAAAACATTAACGAACAACATCAAATAGCCCAAAAGGCGGAAAGGGAAGTTTGGGACAACCAAGGAGAGAAAAACCCACATTCTGCGGCGCATTATGGCACTTACGCATTTAAGCCAAAATACCCCTTGTCTTTGGTGGACCAGGGAGTGGACAAGTATGTAGGCTCCTCCATTTTTCTAGAGGCACATAAACGAAACGAAGCGCAGTTCAGTGCCGCAGCGGACCAAACGGGCCTGTCTAGGTTCGGCGACCTGACCCCAGACTTTATTTTACTTTTTATAATCCCTTTGTTGATCATTCTTTTAGGGTACAATACGTTTACCAAAGAACGCGAAATGGGCACATTGACCTTATTAAAAAGTCAGGGAATTACGCCCTGGAAATGGGCCTTGGGCAAATGGACGGCCTTATTTTTACCCGTTTTGCTGATTACGGCACTGTTATTTCTGATTACCGGACTTGTATTGTCTAACCTTAAAGATTTTGGTGTCTTCAATTGGCAATCCCTGTTTTCTTTGTTTTTGGTATACATTGGGTATTATATCATTTTCATCAACATTGTACTGTTCATTTCATTAAAGGCCACGAAATCGGGCATAGCCCTGGTACTATCGCTTTCCGTATGGATCTTGGCCTGTTTGGCAGCACCCAAGGCCGCCAGTAATATAGCCGAGGCAAAACACCCGTACCCTACCCGGCAAGAATTTGCGGCCAATGTGCTCAAAGACAAGCAAAACGGGTTGGACGGTCACAATCCTTGGAGTAAAGAATCCAAACTGTTGGAACAAGAGGTTCTTGCCGAATATGGTGTGGACAGTATTCATAAACTACCTTTTAATTTTGATGCCTACCGCATGCAAAAGGGCGAGGAGCACGAGGCCGAGATTTATTTTAAACATTACAATTATCTAAAAGACCAATACTCTAAACAATCGGATCTATACCAAAGCTTAGCCTTAGTATCACCATACCTTCCCACAAGGTTTTTAAGTATGGCCATCGCCAGAACCGATTATACCGCGCATTGGGACTTTTCCGATGCCGCTGAAGATTATCGGATCGCCACACAAAAGTTTTTGAACGCAAATTTTGCCGAAAATTCATCCTATGGTGAATGGGGGTACCGGGCCGATGCCGACTTTTGGAAAAAACTTCCAGACTTTAGCTATACCCCGCCCAAGCTAAACGCAATACTCTCGAGCAACGCCTCCAATCTATGGATCTTGGGAGCCTGGATGGCCGTATCATTTGCCTTGTTCCTAATAACCACTAAAACCGTTTAGCATGTTACGATACAATTTTAAATATGAATTGAGACTTTTATTACGTAGTCGTTGGATTCAAATATTAAGTCTTATACTACTGGTACTTTTCGGCTTTTCTACCTTTAACGGCATAGAAAAAGTAGCCAAAAGAAAAAGTGATATTTCAATTGCCAAACAACAAGTACAAGAGTCGGATGAGGCTATGCTTAAGCTTTTGGACTCTGTGGAACGCGGCCTTCCGGTAAGCGCTTCCTCTTGGACCATACCTACCAGCCCCATGGCCGTAGGCAATTATCATCCTAGGGTAGCGGCCATGGAACCCAAGCCTATGGCCTTTGTCGCTACAGGACAGGCAGATCTGTTTACGCATTATATAAAACCAACGGTTTCAGGAGACGATTTTGCTTTGAATTTTACAGAAATGACCAGTCCTGTCCAACTTCTTTTCGGAAGTTTTGACCTGGCCTTTGTCATTGTCTATCTCTTACCATTGCTGATCATTGCCTTTACCTATAATGTGCTATCTGCTGAAAAAGAGCAAGGCTCTCTTCGCCTATTGGCATCGCAGCCCATCTCCATACGAAAATGGGTGTTTCAAAAACTCATTCTTCGCTTTTTTTGGTTGTCGGTCTTGGTAACGCTGTCCATGCTGATCGTGTTTCTCTTAGTAGGTACTGAAACATTCGAATGGGGCGGTATCGTAAGTTTACTTGGGTTGACCTTGTCTTATATGCTTATTTGGTTTGCCCTGGCATTTTTGGTGAACCTATTTGTTGGTACTTCGGCAAAAAATGCCGTATCCCTGATAATGCTATGGGTCATATTTGTTCTTTTGACCCCATCGGTTATCAATCAATTGGCAAACACCCTTTACCCAATGCCATCGCGTACGCTTATGATCAATGAAATGAGGGAACACAAGGCGGAAGCAACCAAAAGACAAGATGAAATTTTAGACAATTTTCTCCGTGATCATCCGGAATATGCCATAAACGACTCTACCCAATCAAGAAATTTTTACCACAGCTATATGGCCTCGCAAAAAGTGGTAAAAGAGGCTTTGGAGCCTATTGTGGATACATACGAGCAACAATTGCACAAACAACAGAAATGGGCTAAAAAACTACAATGGTTTTCACCTGCCATCGTGGTACAGGAATCATTGAACCAATTGGCCGGAACCTCCACCGCGGACTATGAGAGCTATCGCAATCAGGTCATCGGTTTTGCAGAAACATGGAGGAACCATTTAATGACCTATCTGTACAACAACAAACCCTTTGCCCAACAAGATTATCCATCCCTTCCGAATTTTCAATTTTCATATATCGCCAATGCGACCATTGGTTTGTCCGTATTGGTGTTGCTTTTGATTGCCGGAGCATTGTTGGCCTTTGGGTTTGCAGTACAGGGGAGGTTACAAAAAAGAGGATTATTAAGTAATTAAATTATAAAAAATGCAAAAATTACCCGTAACCGTACTTAGCGGTTTTCTTGGCGCAGGAAAAACTACCTTGCTCAACCACATATTGCACAACAAAGAGGGCCTAAAGGTCGCCGTCATAGTAAACGATATGAGCGAGGTGAACATAGACGCCCAGTTGGTGGAAAACGAAAACACCCTCTCACGAACCGATGAAAAATTGGTAGAAATGAGCAATGGGTGCATTTGCTGTACCCTTAGGGAAGATCTTATGATAGAGGTGGAACGATTGGCCGCCCAGAAAAGATTTGATTACCTGTTGATCGAAAGCACGGGCATTAGTGAGCCGATTCCCGTGGCACAGACCTTTACATTTGAAAGCGAGGACGGTAACATTGATCTAAGCAGGTTCAGTTACATCGATACGATGGTGACCGTAGTGGATGCCTTTAATTTTCTGAAAGATTTTTCAAGTCCCGATTATCTGCGCACTCGCGAGCTGACCGATATCGAAGGAGATGAACGTACCATTGTCAACCTGCTCACCGACCAGGTCGAATTTGCCAACGTCATTATCCTGAACAAGGTAGATCTTGTGACCGAAGACCAACTTAAAGAACTTTATGCCATTCTTCAAAAACTGAATCAAGAGGCCCGTATCATTCCAACAACAGAAAGCAACGTGCCCCTTAAAGAGGTCATCCATACAGGGTTGTTCGATTATGAAAAGGCAGAGGCCTCTGCCGGGTGGATCAAGGAGCTTGAAAACGAACATGTGCCCGAAACCGAGGAATACGGAATCGGTTCTATGGTATTTAGAAGCAAAAGACCCTTTCATGCCGAACGGTTCCTGACTTATGTCAACACCCAATTCCCACAAAATATAATTCGTAGCAAAGGATTGTTCTGGTTGGCCTCAAGGCCCGACCAAGCTTTGATATGGAGTTCTGCCGGAGGTTCGTGCAAAGTAGACCCTGCAGGTGTTTGGTGGGCCTCTATGTCCTTCGGAGAGCGCATAGGCAGTGCCGCCTTTGTTGATAACCAAGAACTGATAGAATCTGACTGGGACATCACCTTTGGCGACCGTAAGAACGAACTCGTCTTTATTGGGCAGTACTTACAAAAGGAAAAGTTATTAGATGGATTAAACGCTTGCCTACTTACCGATACGGAAGTGGAATTATGGAAAAATGGTCTTTTGGAACAAGAAGACCAATGGCCCGTGCCTGTTTATAATCAATAAAAATGATACGTACCAAAGATCTAACTTTTAAATACAGAGAGCACAGTGCCCTCTTCGAGTTTCCCGACATTGCCTTGGGAGCGGGTGAAAACTTGCTGGTTTTGGGAAAATCGGGCATCGGAAAAACAACGTTGTTACACCTGTTGGCGGGACTGTTATACCCTACGGGCGGCAGTATCGTAATAGACAAGGTGCCGACCCAATTACTTCCTAAAAAACAACTGGATAAGTTTAGGGGGCAAAATATAGGTCTCGTTTTTCAAAACAACCATGCCGTACAGTCATTGAGCGTGATCGAAAATTTAAAGGCCCGGTTGTTTTTTGCGAAAAAGGCCATTTCAAAAAACATAATCACAGACTTGTTGGAACATCTTGATATTATCGATTGTAAAGACAAGAAACTTAGGGAGCTTAGTGAAGGGCAACGACAACGACTTGGTATTGCTATGGGCATAGTACACCGACCCAATATAATATTGGCCGACGAACCCACCTCTAGCCTAGATGACGACAATTGCAACAAAGTAATGCAACTTCTGATAGAACAGGCCAGTGTAAGCAATGCCAACCTCATCGTCATTACCCACGATCAGCGTATAAAACCTTTGTTCACTCATAAACTGGAACTATGAACATCTGGAAAATCAGTTTAAAAAACTTTAGGTTCAAACCCCTGTACAGCTTCTTGGGTATTCTCATACTTTCGGTCAGTATAGCCCTTCTTATCGGTATTCAACAGCTAGACCGATCGTTTCGGCATCAACTGGAAAATAACCTCGGGGATATAGATATGGTGGTGGGTGCAAAAGGAAGCCCCTTACAGTTAGTACTTGCCTCCGTACTCCATATAGACAACCCCACGGGCAACATTTCTTTTGAAGAAGCCAAAAGGCTCATTAAAAACCCGATGGTAGGAAAAGGAGTGCCCATATCTTATGGCGACAACTATAAAGGCTATAGAATTGTCGGTACCACCCAAGATTTCCCAGAGCTGTACAAGGCACGTTTATATGAGGGAAGATTTGTACAAAAACCGATGGAGGTAGTACTGGGGTCTACCGTCGCAGAAGCCATTGGACTTCAGATTGGCGACAGTTTTCAAAGTTCCCATGGGTTGGCGGAAAAAGGGGGGCACGACCACGATGAACCATTAACCGTTGTCGGCATATACCAACCCACCCATAAGGTAATGGACCGTTTGATCATCACAGGGTTGGAGACCGTTTGGGATGTCCACCATCATGAAGATGACCATCAGACCAACAACGAACACATTGAAGGAGATGTACATGACGAAGAAACGGACCATACCGAACATAATGAAACGGAGTCTCATCACGAAGGGGAAGAAGCGCATCATCATGAAGAAGAGGACCAACAAGAGATTACCTCTATGTTAATTTCTTTTCGGAATCCGAGGGCTCTTTTAACGGTCCCCAGAAGCATAAACGAAAACACCAACATGCAGGCGGCCCTGCCAAAATTTGAACTGGAGCGACTGTATCAATTTACGGGGGTAGGGGTAAAAACCATCACCTGGATCGCTTATGCCATTCTCATAATTTCCTGTATCACCATTTTTATCAGCTTGTACAGAATGGTCCGCGACAGGGCTTTTGACCTAGCGCTTATGCGCAGCTATGGGGCCAATACCTTCCAGTTAATAAGAATGGTGGCCTACGAAGGTTTTATGATCGCCGGATCGGCCTTTATTGTAGGGGTACTGTTGTCACAAATAGGCGTGTATTTCATTTTTGAAATGATAACGGACCAGTACAAACAACAAATGCCGCTTCAACTACGATACCAAGAATTATTACAAACCGCAGGTCTGGTAGGGCTTATGGTGCTATTGTCAATAGCCTTGGCCATTTACCCGATCCTTAAAATGAACATATCAAAAATACTGAGTCATGAAAAATAATATACTGGTAACTCTTTTTATGTTATCCTCTATGTGCTGTTTGGCCCAAACAGAGATAACCTGGTGGGACCTGGCCCGTATCAGCTATACGGAGAAGTTTTTTCCTTCTTATGGGGAAAATTTCCTGTATCCGAAATTTAGTGAAAACATGAAATCGCTCGAAGGCAAAAAAGTGGGCATCACCGGATACTTTCTAGACATTGACCCCAGTGGTAAAATGTATATCCTATCAAAAAATCCTATGGCTTCGTGTTTCTTTTGCGGAGTGGGAGGGCCAGAAACGGCCATGGAACTTCAATTTAAAACCAAACCCAATTTTAATACGGACGATATTCTATTCGTCACAGGAATTTTAAAACTCAATGCGGACGATATAGAGCATTTTAATTACATCCTTACCGACTGCGTAGCAGAAAAACTATAACAAAAAAACAAACCATTAATACAACGAAAATGAACAGAAGAAAATTTTTTAGAAACGGCGTCCTTTCTACCATAGGCGCTTCCATTTTTACCCCTTTCGAAACCGTAAGGGCGTCTGACCTTGAAAGTACCTGGAAACGTAACAAGGCCAAAAACATCATTTTATTGGTCAGTGATGGTATGAGTACCGGCACGCTAAACATGGCCGACCTTTATCTTTCAAGAAAAACAGGAAAGGGCAGCAATTGGCTGGGTCTCTATCGAGAGAACAAAGTGTCGCGAGCCCTTATGGATATGGCCTCTGCCAGCTCTATCGTTACCGACTCGGCGGCGGCAAGCTCTTCTTGGGGCGGAGGGGCGAGAATTAAAAACGGCGGCCTAAATATTGGGCTCAACGGGGAACCGCACCTTCCCATCTGGCAAAAATTCAAGGCCGTAGGCAAAAAGGCCGGTTGTGTGACCACCGTACCCGTTACCCATGCCACCCCTGCCGGCTTTTGCGTGAACCAAAAATCTAGAAACGATCAAGCATCCATTGCCGAAAAATACCTGAAACATGGTTTCGATGTTTTAATGGGCGGTGGAAACGAATACTTTTCCCCAGAAAAAAGAAAGGACAAAAAAGATATGTACACTGCCTTTGCCAATAAAGGGTACCATGTGGCAAAATCTAGGAACGAGATGTTGTCCGCTCCCACCAATAAACCCATGCTAGGTGTTTTTTCAGACAACGGACTTCCCTATACCAAAGACCGTGAAAACAATAAGGAGCTTTTGGAAAACACCCCAAGTTTGGCCGAAATGACCCGCAAGGCCATAGAAAACCTAAAAGACGGCCCTCAAGGGTTTGTATTACAGGTAGAAGCGGGAAAAGTAGACTGGGCCGCCCACGGAAACGATATTGCAGGCCTGCTTTATGATCAGGTGGCCTTTGATGAAGCCGTGCAGGTAGCGATGGATTTTGCGGAGAAAGACAAAGAAACATTGGTGATCATCACCACGGATCACGGAAACGCCAATCCAGGGGTCATCTACGGTAAATATGCCAATGATAATTTTGACTCCATTCAAAACTACAAGCACACCAATGAATGGATCTTAAACGGTATAGGCAAGGAGTCTTCCATAAACAACATAAAAGAGCGTGTAGAATACGCCAACGGCTTTGCTTTGACCACCGAAGAAGCCGAGACGCTTCTTAGCTATTATGACTCCATTCAATCAGAGGATGGTTGGTACAACCCAAAGCACTTACCGTTCCGTGCCTTGGCAGAGATCCAAAAACAACACAACTCGGTAGGCTGGATCAGTATGCAGCATTCTGCCGATTATGTGGAACTGGCGATGTTCGGCCCCGGAAGTCAATTGCTGAAGCCGTTCATTAAAAACACCGACCTCCACTACCTTATGTTGGAGGCAGCAGAGGTGGAGAATACCTTTTAAAAGTAACCGGCCAAACCTCATCGATCAATATGAAACCAAAAAAGCTAAAAAATATCGCAATGGCTTTATTGCCAATACTGCTGATGGGGTGTACGTGCTCTGTGGAACCGCCTTTGCAATTAGACCATATCGTATTGGCCACCAATAACCTTGACGAAGGCATCAAAGAGTTTCAGAATAGTACGGGGCTACGGCCTACCTATGGGGGTAGACATGCCAACAGCTATACCCACAGTGCCACGGTGGCCCTAAAAGGCAACATGTATGTTGAAATTTTGGCGCCAAAAGACAATTTAGATTCCATACCAGCATTTTTTCAGAAAATACATGGGTTAACCCCTATTGGTTTTGCCGTTTCGGTAAATGATGTCTCTAGGTTTAAAAGAAGAATAGAGACACTTGGTTTTCAAACCAATGGCATCAACAACTGGTTGAGAAAAAAAACAGAGCCCGAAGAGTTTCAGTGTAATTTTATAATGACTAACGACCCCCAGTTGACCATGAATCCGTTATTCGTTAATTGGTCAGAAAGTGCCGAACCGTCCTCCCTAGAAAGTGATGGCAGCTCTTATTTAAAATCTTTAGAGCTGGCAACACCCTATAAAGAAGAGGTTGAACAATTGTTTGTTTCCAATCGCACTCTTTTTCAGCAGTTGAAATTTAGCAAGCGCCAACAAGCGAAAATAAGATTTGCTCTACAAACCCCTAAGGGACTCATTAAATTTGGGGAATGAGGTGCTAGGTAAATGTTTGTTATTTAAATGGCTGTTGTAGTTCTTTTAAGATACGCCGGCTTATGGTTGAGCACTTCGAATATTCGTTTAAAAAGCCATTTCCAACTATAACACTCCTAATAATCTCCCATGGGAATATTGTCGAAAAAAGTGTTCGTAACTGTTACTATAACCTCCACAAAAAAGATATTCAAATACAGTTATTATGACATACGACCCATTAGTAATTAACAATACACAACTTGTAAAAAATTCTTCAAATTTCTAATTTGGCAACTAGAATTCTTACGTGTTTTAACACTTATCTATAACGCTAACCAAACCAGTATGCCAGACTGTATTGAATGTGGAGCCTACACAAAATTCAACAATGGGCTCTGTACTAGTTGTTATCAAAAAAAGAATGGAAACCCATGGGTTTCTGGAGTAATTAAAGGCAGAATTGCGGAAACATTATACTCATCCTTTTCCAGCTTGAAAGCATCCTTTAAAACTTTCAATAAAATAATTATGGTAGTTAATCTTTGCTGTCCATCTACAACATCCACCGTATTAACACCTCCGTGATGCGCTTCGGTATGTAATATTAATATACCAAAAAGGTGCCCTTCACCCGGCAACAGCATATCAATATCTCTAAAAAGTGCAGCTTGCTGCCCATACCCCCAGGCATACCTATACCTCCTCTAGTAGGAAGGGATTCTAAATTGTTCGTTTCTATAGTTTAATAAACCATCAAGTGTAAAATCTTTAGGTATGATTTTAATATTTTACTTTTTTAATCCATCTATTATACTTCCAACAATCGCTCCGCCCGCTGCCGTTAGCAAGAACAACGGCAATCCAATTGCACCACCTAGAGCGGCAATCCCTGCACCACTAAAGCCGACCAAAGATAATGTTCCTGCCCCAGCTAAAAAGGCCAGTCTCTTAGTATAGTTTGCCTTTTTCCATTGATCTTTTGTTTTATTGCCAACATACTTTGAGATATTCTTAAAGGTCGATGAGTTGTTGAGTTGTTTTAGTTCATTTAGTTTCTCTTTGAAGCTAAGGCTTTTATCATTTTGAATTGCCTTGACGCGCTCGGCCCATTCTAGTAATTGGTCTTTTTCTTCTTCGGTTAAACCATCAAAATCGATATATTTATTAGAACGACTCATACACTTATTTTTTTTGTTGCTGCTTGCAAAATCCCTGTAATCAACTGATCTTGAAAGAACCTCCACTCGTCTGGGTTGCAAACAATAATCAATCTCTTTTTTGCTCTACTTATCGCTGTATTAATATTGTTAAGGCCAGAAGACAAAGTATTTTGTGAATCGGTAAACCAAGGCCGTTTACCATTACCTATATCACAAACAGAGTAAATGACAGTATCCCATTCCTGACCTTGGGATTTATGAACGGTTAGAACCTTATTATTCTGTTGATATGAAGACAATTTGCTTCCTATCGCCCTAACTTGCGCAGAGTAAGGTGCTAAAATTGCGACGCTTGATTCTGGTGTGAAATTTGAATTTGCCAAATTAACAATCGCATCCACTTCTGAAGTGTTCAGACGCCCTCTCCTTCTGTTTTCAGGGGGGTTTTTGACATCATACAAGATGATTTCTGTTTCGGTGTTTAACTTTGAGCAAAACCCTTCCTTGTAAACATACTGCTGCAATACATTCGCTAATGATTTGCCAAATCGAAATGTACCAGTAAGGTTTGTTTTTTTCAGGCTTTGAAAAGGAGCCTGAACACCATTTAGATACCCACGAACAACATCATCCAAGTTTTTTTGAACAAACAGGGCTTCCAAAAAAATTGCTGACTGATCCCAGACCATTACAGGTCTGAAATTTATGTCGTTTTGAATATCCCTTTTTGATATTTCACATACTGGAGGTAGCTGCATATGGTCTCCTAAAAAAGTTACCGGCAAGCCTTGGTTGAAAAGAGTTAAAGCTTTAATGATGTTAGAATATCCCGCTTCATCCAAAAAAATATGATCTGCATTAAGCTTTTCTTCTCTAAATCTATATAAATAAGTATCAAGGGTAGCCCCTACTATAGAAACATTTTTTAACCTTTCTTCAGTGCTATAATTGGCCAACCTGACCCTTTCTGCTTTTAAAGCTTCGTGCTTGAGCAATAGGGCTTCTTTGCTCATGTGATTGTACTCTGTCGCTAAAGTCTCGTAAACGGGCCTATTCTCCCTTATTGATTCGATCTTTGTATTGATAGCTGACTTGATTTTTGAATAATCTGGAGTTCGTGACGATAGTTCTGATCTTTCTTCGAGGTCAACAGTGCTCAAAATTGTTTTCAGTTCTTTTTTCTTGTCTCCTACGGAGGCTTTGAAATCCTGTATTAATAAGTAAAGTTCTTTGGTTTTTTCTTCAATTTTTAAGGCTTCTTTTTTAATCTTTTTTAATTTAATGTCATATTCAGCTTCCTCTTTTAGAAGTATATCTATTTGCTCATCGTAGTTTTTAGTGGCTCCGAACACTTTGGATATGCTATGAAAAAAAGAGTCCCTTTTTCTTCTCAAAGTTTCTTGATCTCTCTGAAGGCTTTTCAATTTTAATTCATAGCTTCTACTTTTTACATCATATTTTTCTAGCTGTTTCTTAATATTACCATGTTGATTACTTAGATCTGAGATTTGATTCTTAAAATCTTCAACATCCTTTATCTTATCTAATACTTTTTCAAGCTTCTTTTCTTCTTCCGAAGATGAATCGATTCCCAATATATTCTCAATAATCGCAATTTGAGTATCCAGCTGCTTCAGTTGATTCTCTAATCCAATTATTTCGCACACTTCTGGAAATTCATCGGCAAACTTTTTTGACGGACCTCCCAAACGTAATATTTGGTCACGGTCAATTCCAGCCAAATCTGTCATCTTGATAACCCCACGATAAATTTGTTCTAGAGCATGATTGGTAGGGGCAACTATGGCAACCTTTTTATTGTTTGCCAAATAATGCAAAATCGCATAGCTCAAAACAAACTGAGTTTTACCTGTACCTGGAGCACCCCAGATATATGATAGTGGCTCCTCAAAAATGAACTCAAGGGCCTTCTCCTGTTCTATTGAAGGAACATTGCCTTCTAAATAAATATCAGACTTTGGTGGTTTTAATCTTGATGCCTGATTGGGTAGTTTTAAATCCTTACCGTTTAAGATATACCATTGCTTTACCCTTTCGATTAGAAATTTTAAATCAGAAATAATCTGCCAATCGTTCACATTGGCATTTGCCATTTTTTGATAAACCTCTGGCTTTGGTTTAACCACTAAGGTATTGGTATCTCTATCATAAACTTGGATTTTAACCCCTTCTATGGACCATTCTTGATTTGTTGCCAGATATTTAAAAACCAAGGTCTCCTCATCAAATATTTTAGAGTTAATCTTGAGTTTTAACTTATCCTCTTTGACCTTTTCAATTGAATGGATATTGATGATGTGTATGCCCTTACCGTTTTTATCCAAATGGTCGTAATATGCTTGGGAGCCATCAATGCATACCTTTCTGATTTCTTCTGTGGTCATTTGACTATGGTTGATTGATTAATTCGGCCAGTTCTTGCCAATACTTTTCATTCCAATATTTTCGGGCACTTCCAGAGGTTGAGGGTAAAACATAAATCCTCGATTGATGAATCATTTGTTCTTGCAAACCATACTCGACTTTTTGAGTTTTGCCATCAAAACCTAAGGCATAAGCTGCAGATTTTTTTCCATTAAAAGCAACATATCTTGGCTTGAACTTGGCAATCTTTTGTTTGAAACTCACAACATCGTAGTTCTCATGAGCCAAGACATCATCGTTGCCGCTTTGTGAATGTACTAAGTCCGTTAAGCCAATATTGTAATCTCCAATCAGGTAACAATCAGAAGGCAAAAGCAATCTCTTTGTCAAACCTGTCTTATGTAAAATAGAGTAAAACTGATTGCCCGGGGCCGCATAATAATAGCCTAACCTAGCTGAAGCCTTCCCCTTAGCCGTCCCACAAAAAACAATGTCAAGGTTATATGTTAAAACATCGCTTAACATAATTAGTCAAACTCCAATTTAGGCAAGCTATTTACAATATCTACGGTTTGAACACTTAAATTAATGATGCTCAATAAAAGGTCGAAAATGTAACTGGGATTTTCGTGTTCTTTGCCCCAATCGTTGGGATCGTTGGTAATACCTGATTTCTTATCGGTTTTTACTTGGTAGCGTTCCATAATCCACTCAATGGCTGATTTGCCATTAACCACATACTCATAGGCTTTTTCTGGGATATTTTTTATGGTAATACGACCGTTGTACAAAATGGTATCCTTTTGGTCTTTTTTAGGGAAACGCATTTTACTCACTCTATAAAATTCGTAGGCATCAGCATCAAGTAAGGCTTGTTGCCCTTCTATCTGAACATCTGGATATGGCTCAACACTCTCATAGTTAATATGTAAATCTGCCAAGGCACGACCTGCTTTGCTAAATTTCCAGAAGTCTCTTGGCTCATCTACTAATGGCAAACGTGGCAACATTTTTTTAAGGTCGTTGGCAAAGGTTTTCCTGTAGTCTGGGCTGTGTAGAATACCATAGACATAATAGAAAATATCTTCTTTGGTAACTGATTTTCCGTACTGTTTTTGAGTGCAACCCAAAATAAAATCACTGACCCCATCATGCCTTATGTTCTCACTTTCCCCAACCTGGTCAAATAACCCAGGAGATTGCTTAACTTTTTCTTCGTAATAAAATAAAGGGAAGCACTGTGTTCCTGAATCAAGAATATTTAAATCAGGAATTACATTAACAAGAAGAGTACTAAATGACTTTTTACCTCCTAGTCCAGAAATACAAATAATTTTATTAGTAGAGTCATTTTCTGGAAAAAACGAATCCATTCTTGAAACATAATTATTCAGTTCACGACTGAAATACAAATATTGTTTAACAAATGGCCTATAACTACTAATTCGAATATTATTCGCTGTAAATTCCTTTCTGATGTTATTTTTAATATCATTTACAAATGCCCTTGACCAACTAATTTTTAAATCATTGAAATTTAAAATATCCTTTGGATCAATATCCTTAAATGCATATTTTGATTGATAAACTTCCAACTGGTCATTATAAAAATTAACAGTTGTGGTTATGTTGGTTTCAAGCTTAAATTTATCATAATTATAAACCCAAACATCTCTTGCAGTTTCTAGGCCTCGGCAATGCAATCCGGACTTGAAAAAATTATTTTTTAATTTTTTATCTCCAATTGACAAATATTCTTCAAAAGAATCGTTTCGCTGATTAATCCATTCCCCATGTTCATTAGGTGATAAAATTTCCCATTCGATTTTAGAATTAATAACTGTCTTTAATTTTCCAATCTTTTCTAACTTTTCTTTTTGGGTTAAATAATCGCCAATGTCAAGATATCTAATTGTAGCTTTAACATTTTTAGAATTAGGTTTTTTTACTAAAATTGAAATGGAAATTGGGGTTCTAGTACCTTGTCCAAAGACATTGTCCTTTTCTTTTCTTCTCAATTCTCCGGATGTTCTGGCATTTCCTCTCAAATTAAAGACATAAATGGAATCAAACTCTTCCTGAATGGTCTTTCTAAATCCATCTTGCGAATTCCCATCTAACCAAGCGCCATTTGTTACAAAACCAATAATTCCGCCATCATCGGCTAATCTATCGGTACTCCAACGAAATGCTTTAATGTAAGAATCATATAATGCATTCATGTTTGTTGCATTTGATTTGCTAGCATACGTTTGATTTATTCTAGCATCCAGTTTTTCATATTTAAGATTCTGTGCATCATCATTTGCTGACTTTTGACCTATGGAATAGGGTGGGTTTGCAACAATGACTCGAATTGGTCCTTTTTTCTGCATTTCCAATCGCTCCGAGTTTTGTGGGAACATTTCAGAGAAAATCACAGAATCCTTGGTTTCGCCCAATTGGAAGGTGTCGGTTAAACAAATACCATCAAAAGGCACATAATCACCTTCATTGCCCATGACATCGTGGTAGGCATTTTCAATGTTGACATCTGCAATATAATAGGCCAATAATACAATTTCATTACAATGTATTTCACGTTCGTATTTACGAGGTAAGTCTTCTTTTTTAATAAGCCCAGACTGGATTAAACGTGTAATAAAGGTTCCTGTTCCTGTAAATGGGTCTAATACATGTACATCTTCATCAGAAATACTTTGTCCAAATTCTTGCTGTAACACATCGTTCACCGAATGCAGAATAAAATCGACCACCTCAACAGGTGTGTAGACAATACCCAATTGCTCCACCATTTTAGGAAAAGCAGTTTTAAAGAACTTATCATATAATTCAATAATGATGCGTTGCTTACCTTCAGCATTATCGATGCCTTCAGCCCGCATTCGTACCGATTCATAGAATTTATTCAACACTTTAGTGTCCTTATCCAGTGCACCTTCCTCCAGCAACTCCATCATATGTTCCATTGCTTTTGAAACCGCATTGTTATCAACAAAAGAATAGCCCTCAAACAACGCTTCGAACACCGGTTTGGTGATCATATGCTGGGCCAACATCTCTACCGCCTCCTTTTCTGAGATGCTGGAATTGATATTGGACTGTAAGCCCTTCAAGAACATGTCGAAAGCCTTTCGATGTTCTGTTTTTTCCTCTATTAAATATGTAATACGCTCAACCAAACGTGTGGCGATTTCACCAATGTTTTGAGCCCATTGTTCCCAATATCGTCTATCTCCCACTTTTTTGACCAAACGGGCATAGAGTACATTTTGTAAGGCCTCAAATTGAAGCGTAAATTGTTGATTGAGTTTATCGTTTTTATAGCCTCCTTCATTTTCATTGACCCAATTACCATCCTCGTCAAAGGAATAATCAGGCCTACCAATAAGAATTTGATCCGGGCGTTTTTTATTGAGGTCAATTTTATTGATAATGGAGTTGAATCTATCATCGTGCGCTCGTAAGGCGTTTAAAACCGTCCAAACTACAGCATAGCGTTTATTGTCATCTAAGGCTCTTTCAGGTTCTACATCTGAAGGCACTAAAACAGGTATAATGATATATCCATATTTTTTACCTTCGGAACGTCGCATCACACGCCCTACGGATTGTACCACATCAACTTCCGAATTACGGGCAGACAAGAACATTACGGCATCCAAGGAAGGAACATCCACACCTTCACTTAAACAACGTACATTGGTCAAGATTCTGGTATCGTCACTATCTTCTTTAAGCCATGATAGCAACTCTTCACGCTCCGTGGCGGACATGGTACCATCGATGTGCTTGGCTTCCGTACTGATACGTACTTTTTGTTCTTCCTTTGGAAGTGACTCGATATATTCGTTGGAAACCGTATTAAAGTAATTGGCAATGGTGGTGGAGGCAGTGGCATCTGAATAGGCCGTTGGGTTAATACGGGAACAGAAGGCCACTGCACGTTTCATAGGTCCGGGGTCTACTTCGCGTAGTTTACCATCGTCCCCCATCATTTGTTTTGCCATGGCGTTGATACAACCGATCAGTTTAGAAGCATCATCGCTATTGATTTCCTGTTCTTCATCAGAAATCATTTTTTGAACCGAAGGCGGTACATCCTTATCGCTCAAGGTGAGAATAAGTACTTTATAGTCAGTTAAAAGGTTTCTTTCTACAGCCTCACCAAAACCAATGCGGTAGATTTCTTCGCCGTAAACATCCTCATCATCCATAGACCATAGATCAACGTCCTTTTGAGCTGCCTTGTCTTTTGCTTTAGGGTCGTACATTCGCGGTGTCGCGGTCATATACAAACGCTTCTTTCCTTGAATAAAGTTATTGTCATGTACCTTGGTAAATGCCGACTCTTCTTCGTTACTTAATTTTGCGCCTGTCGTTCGATGCGCCTCATCGCATATGATTAGGTCAAATATTGATTCGTCCCCAATATTTTTTTGTAAGCCTTTTTGTGCTCTGGCAATAACCTCAATGGATTGATAAGTGGAAAAAACAACCGTCATTCCTCCATTATGATGTTCACTATAATACCTGAACTGTCTCATGATATTGTCAACATCAGTTGAAGCCGGCAGTGCCAAGTCTACGGTACTATAAAAATCGGCATCTTCACCTTTCTTTTTCTTTTTGGTAATGTCAGGTTGCGAACAAATACAAATAGCATTAATTGGGTTTATTGCTTGTGCAGTC
Source organism: Maribacter sp. MMG018 (assembly GCF_018100785.1). Taxonomy (GTDB): domain Bacteria; phylum Bacteroidota; class Bacteroidia; order Flavobacteriales; family Flavobacteriaceae; genus Maribacter. The sequence goes on from NZ_JAGJEC010000001.1 coordinate 618,444, forward strand.
CATTCGTTTAACGTTTGCCCAATTAATGCAATGGAGGGCACTAAAAACAGAATTAAGCCTTTACCATTGGTTTCATTTTCGGCAATACGAAGTGCGGTAAAAGTTTTACCTGTGCCACAGGCCATGATAAGTTTACCTCTATCCTGCTCCTTGAAATATTCATGGGTGTTTTCTAAAGCCGTTTTTTGATGGGGTCTTACATCAAATTTTTCGACTAGGGCATTTTTGCCTGAAATACCGTCGTCCAATTTATCCCATTGTACGGGAGCTTCTTCCAGATGAAACAAGCCAATTCTGGAAACCGGTATATTTTGGTTAAGAATTACCTGCTCCGCATTTGAACTCCAACGCTTACCAGTGGTATCTATCCAGAGGCGGTGTGAAAAGTGTACTTTTTTTAGGTTTTCATCTTTGAATTGTCTGCTGGAAGTGGAAAGAAAACTATCAACGGCTTTTTTATCTATTGTTGTCCCTTCGGCGTAACATTTACATTGTATGGCCCAATATTGGTTATCATGGGTTAAAGCAACAATATCAATTCCTGTATCGCCACCACCTAGGTCATTTCTTCCAGGAAATTCATACCATAGCCATACTTTTTTGAATTTGCTACTGTACTTAGGGTCCGTTTGTAGATAGGCGGCCATTAGCCGTTCAAAACGGTCGCCTTTGTCCCTTTCCGAAAATGAATACTTACGGTACTTTTCGAGTATCTCTTTAAAAGACATTTTTATTTATTGATTAGCAGTTTGTTTAAGGTTCCAAACGTTGTAGGGGGAACATCGAATATAAAATGTTAAAATAAAAATAATAGCATCCCATTGCAATGAAAATGATACAATATTTTTCATTTCATTCCTAATAGATTCACTCAACCAAAAAAAATTTTTACAATTTGAACAAAACCAATTGAAAAACGAAGCTTCAAAAACCATTTGATGGGGTACGGGGGTGTTTTATTAAAAATGCAGAACAATTTTCCATTCCGTGAGGGTCCTCGTTCAACGGCCCTTAAACGGCTTATTCTGGCTTCAGACCGAGTTCAATAATCGCAATAAATCAATATTTTTATTATGAAGAAAAATATTTACATTTCTTCTTATTCCAAAAAATTATTTTTTCTTTATGTGTTTTTTTTAGGTTTTTTGGTATCAAAAATTGGCTAAGTAATTGTGTGTTTATCCTCTTTGACTCTCAAGCGCACTTGAAGCATGTTTTTTTAGTATCCCCGCGTTGTTTTTTTATTCCATCTGAAATTCAAACCAATCTATCATTGAAACAAATTGTTTTACTAAAACGCACCCTGACAAGCACCCTTTTAAAACAAAAAAAAGCAACCTAAACGATTGGATTAAATTTTTATAGAGGTAGTCCCACATGGGTTAGCTCGCAGTGCTCTTAGAACATTAGTGCCCGCTCCTGCAAATAGAAAACCATGCTACGCTAGCACGAATCGTTCTTTTTCATTTCGGGGTAGAAGCCCGGGCAAACCCGGCTTACTGCCAAGAAACAAAAAAGCCTCTCGATTTCTCGAAAGGCTTTATTTTAGTTGTGGTCCCACATGGGTTAGCTCGCAGTGCTCGTGGACCAGTAGTGCCCGCTCCTGCAAATAGAAAACCACGCTACGCCAAGGCGAATCGTTCTTTTTTATTTCGGGGTAGAAGCCCGGGCAAACCCGGCTTACTGCCAAGAAATGAAAAACCCACACCATAGGCGTGGGTTTTCTGCTTGATGTGGTCCCACATGGGCTCGAACCATGGACCCCCTGATTATGAGTCAGGTGCTCTAACCAGCTGAGCTATAGGACCCGCAATTTGCGGATGCAATATTACCACTTATTTTTATTTGGCACAAGCAAAAACGTACCTACTTCTTTATTTCTTGACATAGCTCTACCAAAACCCCGTTCGTAGTCTTGGGGTGTACAAAAGCGACCCATTTATTGTCGGCCCCTTTTTTTGGGGTCTCGTTCAAGATATGAAAGCCTTCTTTTTTTAGTCTGGCGATTTCAGAAACAATATCATCTACCTCAAAAGCGATATGGTGTACGCCCTCTCCCTTTTTCTCTAAAAACTTGGCAATGGGCCCGGTGTTGTCCAAAGCTTCCAATAATTCTATTTTATTGGGTCCGTTCTGAAAGAAAGAGGTCTTCACCCCCTCCGATGCCACTTCTTCTTCCTTATAGGGCCCACTACCCAATAATTTGTGGAACAGCTCATTGGATTCTTCCAAATTTTTGACGGCAATACCAATATGTTCTATCTTTTTCACCTTCGTAATTTTTTGTGCGTATCCGAGAAAGAATCGGATGCTTTTCTTTATTTTACTAAAATACATACTATTCTATGTATTTTTGTCCTATGGAAACGCAAAGACAACGTAAAATAGCCGGAGTAATACAAAAAGACATTGTGGATATTCTACAAAAGGCAGCCATTGAAGGCGGTCTTAGAAGCACCTTGATATCGGTATCGAAGGTATCGGTAACCACCGACCTGTCTATAGCAAAGGTGTACGTTAGCATTTTTCCTAACGAGCAGGCCGCAGAACTTTTAGAGGGCATAAAATCTAACCAGCCCCTTATTAAGCACGAACTGGCCCAACGTACCAGAAACCAATTGCGAAGGGTGCCAGAACTACTCTTTTACCTGGACGACTCTTTAGAGTACATCGAAAAAATAGAAAAGTCGTTAAAAAGAGAGGAGAACCCGATCGAGAACCGAGATTTATTGCCTAAAAGAAAAAAATCCTGATTCTTGAACTTTCCATTATATATCGCTAAAAGATATGTGCGCTCTAAGAGTTCGCAGAATGCGGTAAACATTATAAATTTCATTACCTTTTTGGTAATCGTAATTGGATCGGCCGCACTGTTTATTGTATTGTCCGGTTTCGCCGGACTTAAAACGTTTAGCCTTTCCTTTACAAATTCATTTGACCCCGAACTAAAGGCCCTGCCCGTTACCGGTAAGTTTTTTACCATAACCCCAGAGCAGGAAACCCAACTTAAAAGCATTAAAGGCCTTGCTTCCTATTCAAAAGAAATAGAGGAAAAGGTATATCTGGAACATCGGGGCAAAAACCATATTGCCTATATCAAGGGAATCGACTCCAATTACACCAAGGTGATCAATACCGATAGTATCTTGTACATCGGCGACTGGACCATTAATGAACAACAAGTGGTTTCGGGCATCGGTATCGCCAATATTCTGGGGGTTACGATCAATCAATTTATTAGTCCGATGCAGGTTTATGCCTTTAAGCCCGGAGAAGGGTCTATCTCGCAGCAGGGGGTAAGTTCGCTTTACAACCAACTACCCGTTGTAATAGGCGGTGTATATGCCGTAGAGGCCGACCTCGACAACAAGTATGTGTTTGCAGACCTTTCGTTGACACAGGCCCTACTGGAAAAAGGTCCGGATCAAATTTCGGGCATTAATTTTAAGGTAGACAGCACCGCCGATATGGCCCAACTGCGATCCGACATACAATCGGTGCTGGGCGACAACATCGTTTTAAAGAACAGGCAAGAGCTGAACAGTACACTCTATAAAATGCTGAATACCGAGAACATGGCGACCTACCTTATTTTTACCCTAGTGCTCATTATTGCCCTGTTCAATGTTGTTGGAGCCATTATAATGATGATTTTAGACAAGCAACAAAACTCTAAAACACTGTACAGTATGGGTACTACCATTAAAGAACTTCGCCATATCTATTTTGTACAAGGGCTTTTGGTTACCGGTTTTGGGGGTGTTATAGGTGTGTTGTTGGGCTCTCTACTTATTTGGACGCAGCTAATGTTCGGGTGGTTAAAAATTACTCCGTCGTTACCCTATCCCGTAGAATATAAACTGATCAACGTACTTATTGTTTTGGCTACCATTTTGGTGCTGGGCGTTATTGCCTCTAAAATTGCCAGTAGTAGAATCAATAAGAAACTGGTGGTCAATTAAGCAGTATCGCACTTCTTTTTAAATAGTGTTTTTCATCTAGACAAAAAACCCTTACTATCTAGTTTTTAGACTACTACAATTGTTATTTGTCAAAAAAATTATAACTTATTCGCAAATAGGAATTCTTATTTTTTTGAACAAAGTCGAAAACTGTTTAGTCCCCTTATTACAATGAAATATTATATTCTTCTTTTTGCCTTCTTCTCTTTTATACAATCACAGGCACAATCTTTAAAAACAAAAGGAATTACGGTTACCATGCCAAATTACGCCAACCAAGTGGCCCCAAAAGATGTGGAAACATATTGGGCAGAATTGGTACTTGGCACCGGTGAGGTTATGAACTTTAGCAATGATGAATTTAAAAAAGAGCTGCAGCTAGAAGGTTTTAGAAAAATTATCGGTGATGAGGCACCGGATATATTTGTGGCGGTAAGCGGTATTTCTGTTGATGTACTCGATGTTAAGGGTACCATTGCCCCTGCCGATGACAAGACCTATACTATAGATATTTTACCCAAAGAAAGGGCAAGTGTAAAGCTGCTCTTTTATTATAACGAAGAACTGACCCAGTTCTGGGAGATCCCTATTTTACCAAAAGCGGATATACGCGGCACAAAAATACCCACTACCATAAGTTTTCCCGTTAAGGAAAAAGAAAAGTACCTGGACTTAGAAGGGGATCCCGTGGAGCCGGACATAAGTGCGTATACCATCAAAAAATATCTGGACATAAAACTGGGGGAAAATTTTCTAAAAAAGGTTACCGGTACGATCAAGGATATATACGACAACCATATGGCCAAAGAATACCAAAGTTTCTATTATATAAAAGACAAGAAGAACAAAGCCCTTACCAACGAGACCGAAGAACAACTAAATAGTTTGGTCTCTTTATGCGATGCTAGTTTTAGCTCCATTAAAGACCTAAGGGCAAATAAACAGCAAATAAACGCTCACCTTGATTATTGGAAAGGTCTACTGTCCGATTATGATGGGGAAGACAAAAAAATAAAAAAGATAAAATGGGGCATCTTAATGAACCTGTATCACCTATCTATAATGACCGAAGATTTCAACAATGCCCAAAACTATTTGAAAAAGGCTTTGGAGTTGTCTGTAAAGTCAGGAGCAACAAAAGGGGCAAAAAACAATTTGTTACAACAATATGGGGGCTATTTAGAGAATTATAGGGAAGGTACCGGTGAACGAAAATTCTCCAATGGCTATGTAAAACATCTTTCGGCCCAAATATTGAAGGCATTGTAAAGAGAATAATCCCTTTTTTTTAGAATGAAGGGCTACTGGGAAACGAACTCGTAGTCGCCAAATTTGTCCAACACCTCATCAAAGGCGGCAAACACATCGGCGGCATCGTCGCTGGTGACCATTTTCATACGGTATTCCTTAAAATTGGGGATTCCCTTAAAGTAATTGGTGTAGTGCCTACGGGTCTCAAAAACCCCTAGTTTTTCCCCTTTCCAATCAATGGACATTTGTAAATGCCTTCTTGCGGCCTCTACACGGGCTTTCATATTGGGCGGTGCCATGTGCTCCCCCGTTTTAAAATAGTGCTTTACCTCGTTAAAGAACCAAGGGTAGCCGATACTGGCCCGGCCGATCATAGCCCCGTCCAACCCGTACTCGTCCCTCATTTTCATAGCGGCCTCGGGGGTGTCTACATCCCCGTTGCCAAATACAGGAATGTGCATACGCGGATTGTTCTTTACCTCGGCTATTGGCCTCCAGTCCGCATTGCCCTTGTACATCTGCGCTCGGGTACGGCCGTGAATGGCGATGGCCTTGCACCCCACATCTTGCAAACGCTCGGCGACCTCAACGATCTTGATCGAGCTTTCGTCCCAACCCAAACGGGTCTTTACGGTAATGGGCAGCTTGGTACGTTCTACCATTGCCTTGGTCAAAGAGACCATGAGCTCCACATCCTTTAAAATACCGGCGCCAGCGCCTTTGCTCACTACTTTTTTCACAGGGCACCCAAAATTGATGTCTATGATGTCGGGGTTCGATTTCTCTACAATTTCCACCGATTGCAGCATAGAATCGAGATTGGCGCCAAATATCTGAATGCCTACCGGGCGTTCCTTTTCATAAATATCCAACTTCATGACGCTCTTTGCGGCATCCCGTATCAACCCTTCCGAAGAAATAAACTCGGTATACACCACATCGGCACCGTTCTCTTTGCACAGGGCACGAAAAGGTGGATCGCTTACATCTTCCATCGGTGCAAGCAATAAAGGAAAATCAGGTAATTCTATGTCGCCTATCTTGGGCATATAATTGTTTTGATTTTAAGGGTGCAAAAATACGCTTATTTAGAACGTAATTTTCGTGGTTATCTTTTCTCCGTTTCGGTCTACCGTTACTTCCGTTTCGTTTCCTTCCTCAAAAACCGAAAGTGCCCGCATATAGCTCATCATATCAACCACGGTACTGTCGCCCAATTTAACCACGACATCGCCCTTTTGTAGGCCTGCTGCGGCTGCGGGTTTTCCTTTGGTGACCCCATCGATGCGCATGCCCTTTCCGTCGAACAGGTAATCGGGCATTACACCAAGGGCAACCTTGAACCTAGGGGTGTCCTCGCTTTCGTTCTTGGTCTCCCGAAAAGAAAGTTTGGCAGCATCGTCCAGGTCTGTGATAACATCCAAAATATAATCACTGATCATTTCCATGCCCTTGTAGTTCAGTTTGTCGGAATCGTCGGAAGGTTTGTGATAGTCCTCATGTTGGCCCGTAAAAAAATGCAATACGGGAATATCCTGCAAATAAAAAGAGGTGTGGTCGCTAGGGCCTACACCCGATTCGCTCAAGACCAGCTTAAAACCAGGATTGTTGGCATTGAGCACTTGGTTCCAAATTGGCGCGGTACCTGTACCACTGATCGATAAGGTCTTATCTTCCCTAAGCCTGCCCACCATATCCATATTGATCATGTAGTTCGCCTTTTTTAAATCGATGGTCGGGTTTTTTGAAAAATAATTACTTCCTAAAAGTCCCATTTCCTCACCTGAAAAAGCGATGAACAAATAATTGCTTCCCGTAACGCTATCCTTTAGTTTTTTTGCCAGGTCCAAGAGTACGGCCACCCCACTTGCATTGTCATCGGCCCCGTTATGGATCGCCTCGCCATCGGCATATAAAGAACCTTCACCGCCCATGCCCAAATGATCGTAATGGGCTCCTATGATCACTGTTTTATCGGCCTTATTGTCTACATACCCGATCACATTGGTTCCGGTAATGGTGCTATCACCGGCCACGAACTGCACTTCGGAATGCGGGTCTTTCTTGGGTTTAAAGCTAAACGTCTGAAAATAAGTACCCTTGTTTCCTTTTGGTGCCAGTCCGATCTGCTTCATACGCCCTTGCAAATAATCTGCCGCCTGTATTTCATATGGGGTACCTGTTTCACGCCCCATTAAGCTATCCTTTGCTAAAAAGACAACATCGTCTTGCATACTTACGGCTACCTCTTTTTCCTGTTTACAGGATAACAGCACCGCAAAAAAGATGTATAAAAATATTTGATTGCGTAACATAGCTTGTATTTTTGACAAAAATACACATACTACATGAGACTTTTATTTATTTTAGGAAGCCTATGTTTATTGGGAAGCTGCAAGTCGGAGCCCAAGAATACCGCACCCCAAAAAGAAGAATCAACCTCTATTATGGCCGGTGCCGATACCTTGATCTACCCCGAGGAAAAACATTTTAAGAGCATCCGTCAGATTACCTTTGGGGGAGACAATGCCGAAGCGTATTGGAGCTGGGACGATAAACAGTTGGTCTTTCAATCGAACAACGAGGCTTGGGGCCTAAACTGCGACCAGATGTTCTTGATGAATGTGGATGAAAGCTTCAACGACAGTATTATGCCCCCTATGATAAGTACCGGTCTTGGCCGTACTACCTGTGCCTATTTTTTACCCGATAACAAACATTTTGTGTATGGCTCTACCCACTTGTCGGACAAGGAGTGCCCCGAGGTACCCCTTCGTAAAAACGGAAACTATGTATGGCCCGTTTACGATACCTTCGATATTTTTGTTTCGGACCTCGAAGGAAATATTACGGCCCAATTGACCGATGAGCCGGGTTACGATGCCGAGGCTACAGTTTCGCCCAAAGGCGATAAAATCGTCTTTACCTCCGACAGAAGTGGCGACCTAGAGCTGTATACCATGAATCTGGACGGTTCGGACGTGAAACAGATCACCGATGAGCTGGGTTATGACGGCGGTGCTTTCTTTTCTCCCGACGGAACCCAACTGATCTTTAGGGCATCTCGCCCAAAAACGCCCGAAGCGATAAAAAAATATAAGGACCTATTGGCGGAAGGCCTGGTAGAACCTACCGAAATGGAGCTTTTTATATGCGATGCGGACGGAAGCAACCTGAGGCAACTGACCTTCTTGGGCAACGCCAATTGGAGTCCGTTCTTTCATCCTTCCGGAAAAAAAATATTGTTCTCCAGTAATTTTGAGGCCGAGAAAGGTTTTCCCTTTAACCTCTACCTCATCGATATCGATGGTAAAAACCTGGAACGTGTTACCCATGGTAAAACCTTTGATGCCTTTCCCGTATTTTCAAACGACGGTAAATACTTGGCGTTTTCGAGCAATCGTAACAATGGGGGCACAAGGGACACCAATTTGTTCATTGCCGAATGGCAAGAATAGCTTACCCTTCTTAAAAGCAGTATAAAGGATGGATATTCCTTATGAACCGGTATTGTTCGGCACCAAGGTGAATGTACACCTAGTGCTAGAATACCTAGCCTTTTTCATCGCTTTTAGGTATTATGTTTTTCTGCGGAAAAAAAGCAACGATCCCATATCGTCGAACAATCGGTTGTCCATTATTATCGGGGCCATTTTTGGGGCCTTGCTGTTTTCACGCTTGGTCGCCTTTTTCGAAAACCCCGTATTGCACTGGCAACAAGGCTGGTTGGCCATCTTGAACAACAAGACCATTATGGGCGGTTTGTTCGGTGGTCTCCTGGGAGTGGAACTCGCCAAAAAGATAATAGGCGAAAAACAGTCGTCTGGCGATCTGTTTACCCTACCCATTATTTTAGGAATCATAATCGGGCGTATCGGTTGTTTTTTGTCGGGCGTAAAAGAATTTACCTACGGAAAATCCACTACTTTCTTTATGGGGATGGATCTGGGGGACGGTGTTGCAAGACACCCCATTGCCCTATATGAGGTTGTTTTTATGGTTTTCTTGTTCATCGCCATTAAGTATGGCCAAAATAAATTCGTACCTCGTGAAAGAGGGGCTTATTTCAAGTTTTTTATGGTCAGCTACTTTACTTTTAGATTCTTTATAGAGTTCCTAAAACCCAATACGTTTTTCATCGCAGGACTCAGTAGCATTCAGATATTATGTTTAATTTGTCTTCTTTACTATTTTAAATTCATCCGTCAAGGACTGTCCTATGCCCGAAAAAAATTACGTGTATTATGATTTTACACTAAGCCTTTGCCCTGAGTGTTTAAGAAGGGTGGATGCCAAGATTATTTTTGAAAATGAAAAGGTATATATGCTAAAACGTTGCCCTGAGCACGGAGCCTCAAAAGTGCTTATTGCCGACGATATCGAATATTACAAGAATATCCGAAACTACAACAAAGCATCGGAGTACCCGAAAACCTTTAATACGAAAACACATTACGGTTGCCCCTACGATTGTGGCCTATGCCCCGATCACGAACAGCATTCGTGCCTAACCGTGGTGGAGTTAACGGACCGTTGCAACCTTACCTGCCCGACTTGCTATGCCGGGTCATCGCCCACCTATGGCAGGCACCGTACATTGGCGGAGGTAAAATCGATGTTGGATGCCATCGTAAAGAACGAAGGCGAACCCGATGTTGTACAGCTTAGCGGTGGCGAGCCCACCCTACACCCCGAGTTCTTTGAAATTCTTGACTACTGTAAAACTTTGCCCATTCGCCATTTGATGGTGAACACCAACGGTATAAAAATTGCGAAGGACTATGGGTTTGCCGAGAAACTGGCCACCTATATGCCCGATTTTGAGATTTACCTGCAGTTCGATTCTTTGAACAACGAAGTTTTACAAACCCTACGTGGGGCAGATTTGGCCGATATCCGTTTAAAGGCCCTGGAACACCTAAATAGGCTGAACCTTTCCACAACCTTGGTGGTTACGCTTCAAAAAGGCCTTAACGACCATGAAATGGGCGAGACCATAAATTTTGCCCTTCGTCAAAAATGTGTGCGGGGAGTTACCTTTCAGCCCACACAAATTGCAGGGCGTTTAGAGAATTTTGATGTCGATGAAAATAGAATTACCCTCACCGAGGTACGTAGAAAAATACTGGAGCAGTCCCCTATTTTTGAACCCGACGACCTAATACCGGTACCCTGTAACCCCGATGCCCTGGTCATGGCCTATGCCTTAAAGATAGATGGAGAAGTAAGCCCTTTGACCCGATATATAAATCCGGACGATCTATTGAACGAAGGAAAAAATACGATCATCTACGAGCAAGACGAGCAACTGCACGGAAAAATGATCGCCCTTTTTAGCACTGGCAATTCGGTAGAGAAAGCTTCGGAAAACCTACAGAGCATTATGTGCTGCCTACCGGAAATAGATGCCCCGGACCTGGGGTACGACAACCTTTTTCGGATCATCATAATGCAGTTCGTAGACGCCCACAATTTTGATGTGAGGGCGATCAAAAAGTCATGTGTCCATATCGTGAACAAAGACAATAAGATAATCCCTTTTGAAACGATGAACCTTTTTTATAGGGATGATAAAATAAACCGATTGAAAGAACTACAAAACGAAATACCATGATCCATTTACCCTTAGAAGTTGGAAGCCTAGACGGCCTGTTCTTCTTCCTTTTTTTAATCATGTTCGGCCCCGCGATTCTTTTTCTTATCATCGGGGTGATCTTGTTGTTAAAACATAAAAAGAAGGCCGGTAAGATATTCGTTATTCTTTCCGGGGTCTACTTGCTTATTAGCTTAGGTGTTTGCGGCACTATTATGATGAGTATGCCATAGCCCTATATTCTGCTATCCTCCTCTGTGCTCTTTCTCTTTTGGTTGTCACGAATTTTCGTGTTCCCGAACTTATACCTAAAACCAAAGACAAAAAGTCTTTTTTCGCTTCTAGAGAACGTGCTGTTGTTCTGGTTTAGATAGTTTCGGGTAGAAAAAATATTACCGTCATTGAAAATATCTTCCACGCCTAAAGAAATACTGGCCTTTTTGTTCCATATCGTCTTTCTAAAAGATAGCCCTAGCTCACTAGTAGACTCTCTTTCAGAGTTGCCATAAACAGTTGGTGCCAAATACCTAAATGTTATATCCGCAAAAAGCGATTTGTCCTTTAACAGGGTGAAATAATTATTGGCAACAAAATATGCGGTCATGATATTATTTTCCAACAAGTTTCCTGAATCCAAGTCTATAAAGCCGTTTTCTTTATAGAAATAACTCAATAAAACATAGGTGTCCCAGAAATTCGTCCATCTTTTGTTTATCCTAAAATCTATGCCATAGCTTTGGTTAGACTCTAAATTGGTGCTTACGAACCTTAGTAAATTACTGTCGTTATCTTGAACGACTTGCTCAAAAAAGTCGTCTTTTTTAGCCAAGTAAAACAGTTCTACCGTGTAAGATTTGTCATAGGTATACCCCAAAGAAATATAGTTTCTGGTCGTTGGTTTTAGGTAGGGGTTTCCTTCCACAACGGCATTGTTGCTCTGAAAATATTGAAACGGATTTAAATCGTCGTACCTAGGTCTTGTAATTCTACGGTAGTATTTAAGGTTTAAATCGTTCTTTTCACTTAATTCATGTTGTACCGATATGGATGGAAAAAATTCTAAATATGAATTTTTAATGGGAGCAAGGTTCGTTTCTAAATTACCTTTTGTTTCGGTATATTCTGACCTTAGGCCTACATTCAGTTGCCATTTTTTCCAATTGTTGTTTAAACTTACATAGGCCGCCATAATACTTTCATCATATGAAAACAGGCCTTCTTCCGTAGGGTCTATTCCCGGTTGGTTACGATCAAACCCTTCTTGTAACACCTTTGATTCTGAATTAATGCCGGCATAGCGCAATCCTGTTTCTAGTTTTGATGATTTTTTTATCGGCGTAGCATAGTCCAATTGAAAAGTATAAAGTGCCGTTTTTTGTCCGGAATTCGTGGTAAAATCATTGGCTCCGGTAACGGTTCCGTCCAAATCAAAAAAATCGGTATTTATTTCTTGTCCCCGGTCGTAATCATAATAGGTAAAATGGTTACTAAAGGAAATTTCCGCCCCTTCTCGTTTTAACTTATGTGTCCAATCTAAATAATAAGAGGTGTTATAGACTTCATAATCGGAATTGTTGTCGGTAGAAAAACTTGAATTCAAATCTCCGTTGGGATCAGAAATTAAAGTTTGTGAGGTTATATACCTATTGGCGGGTGTAGAAAACGTGTTTATCGTAGATATACTAAGGTTGTTTCTTGCGTTGATCCGATAATCAAAAAATGCATTTACATTATGGTGTTTGCCTTTAGAAACGGTGCTCTGTTCAGCGGTCCATATTTCATCAACAACATTGTTTTCAAAAAAATTGGTGATATCCGTATATCGGTTCAATCTTTTGTCGGCCCTAAAACTGTAGGTAATGGAAAAATCGGTCTTTTCTCCCTTAAAAAAATGGTCGGTGCCCAGCATATGTTTTGCAAACACCCCTTGGGTATATCGGTTATAGACAGATCCATTATAACCTGCGATCAGGTTTTTCTTCATTTTTATATCTAACAACATTCCGCCTTCGGCACTATATTTTGCCGGAGGGTTAAGAACCACTTCTACCGCCTCTACATTGCTTGCAGAGCTTCCCGATAGTAGGTTAATAATATCCTCTTGGGGAATGTTCACTTTTTTGCCGTTGATCATTACCCCAATATTGGTACTGCCCTTTATGCTTATCTTGTCGTTTACGATAATTACGCCCGGTGTTCTCTTTACAACGCTCCAAATATCGCTATCGGAAAGAGAGGTGTTCTCTATATTGAAAACCACACGGTCCGCCTTTTGTTCTATTGTAGGTTTTTTGTAGCTCACCACTACCTCGTCTAAAACCTCTTCGGTCTGTTCTATGATCAATCTGTCGACATCAATATCGGAGGTAACCGAAATTTTTTTTATTACAGAAAAGTTGTCCAAATAACTCGCGGACAACAAATAGGTTCCTTTTTCAACATTGTTCAACTCAAAAAAACCTTCTTCGTTCGTGGCCGTACCGGCCAGCAAAACGGTATCGGTAGATTGAAGCAAAACATTCGCAAAAATTAAAGGTTGATCATTAGAATCTAAAACTCTTCCCTTAACACTAAACTCTTGGGCCTTAGCAAAGGAAAACAACAATGTAAAAATTAAAAATAAACTAAAATTCCTGTTCATAAATTAATAGAAGGTAAAGGCCTAAAAATATAAAATATTCGGAAATTACTTACGAAAAAATGTAACTGATATAGTACAAAAAAGGAACGGGTCTATTCTGATTGCAAACGGTCTCTTTCTTCTTTCTCTATTTCTCGTTTGTTGTCGTCCAGCCTAAAGTTTCCAAAATTATAGGTAAACCCAATTCGGAAGTTTTGGGTTTCTTCTACTGACTTAAAGGCATTGTTCTGGTTTAAGTATTTAGAGGTATTCCATGGGTTGGCCCCGCCTAAAATATCATTTACCGACAAACTGATCTGAGCCCTTCTGTTCCATAAAGATTTTTGTAGACCAAGGGTAAGGTTTGTTGTTTCGTTCTGTTTATTGGAGCCTGCCAAAAAACCGGACAGGTACGTAAGCCCCAATTCTCCCTTAAACGTGCCGTCTTGCGACAGTGTTACGTAATTGGTGAGATCCAAGTAAAAACCGTTGACCTCATTTTTTGCAGATACTTCGTCGCTCTCCAAGGCCAAAAAGGTCTCGTCTTCATGAAAAATGGAAATATAGCTATAGAGATACCAATAATTGGTGATAGATTTTCCATAATTAAAATCGAAACCATACGACGTGCTGCCCAGTACATTCTGCGAGCTGTCTATTAGCACCAGGTTATCGTTGTCTTGAAAAGACAACGTAGAAATATAGTTGCCATTGTCCCGGTAGTAAAAGTCGAAGAAATATTCTTGGTTCAGGGTATAGTTAAGATTAAAGTTGTTACTGAAACTTGGCTGTAAATAAGGGTTTCCTTCATAAAAAATATTCTCGCTTATAAAGGTTTTAAAGGGGTTTAGGTCTTCATATCTGGGGCGCTTTACTTTTCTTGAATAATCAAAGGACAAACTGTGGTTTTCATTTATGGAATGAAGTAAATAAAAAGAGGGAAACAGTTCAAAATAGTCCAAATTGTTAACCTCGGAAAGTACCAAGGAGTTTCCCGAGCTTTGTGTCTGTTCTGCCCTAAGACCGGCCTTTACGCTCCATTTTTCCCAATCTTTGGAAAAACTCATATAGGCCGCATAAACATCTTCGTCGTACAGGTAATTGTCCGATAGATCAGAAACATATTCCCTTCCATTGTTCTGGGTATAAAAATTAAGCAGGCTTTTAGAATTTATAAGAGATGTTTTTATACCTGCCTCAATACCGACTTCTCCCAACTGGCCACTATAGTCTACCTGTGCCGTAATAATTTCAATGTCTTGCTCTTCATCCGTAAAAAAACCATAATCACGTATAAATGTGCCGTCGGGTCTAAAATAATCGGATCTGGCATCTTGTGTTCTCGACTGATCAAAATTGGTGTAATGCCCATTAATACTAATAGATCCGTTCTCTTTAAAATAATGTTTAAAGGTAAGATCCCCAGAAATGTTGTTTTTGGCCTCGTCCAACTTACTGGCCGTAGTAGAAGTAGAATCTAGCAAACCTTGCCCGTTTACCATAGTGGTGTACTGAAAATTATCATATTCCCTGTCCGGAGATATCTGTGCATTCGATGTTAGGTTTATTGTATTTCTATCATCAAACTCATAATCTACCACGATTCCCGCATTATGGGTCTTAAACCTATTGGTCTTATCAAAATCGGTATTCCATCTAGAAAAAATACCGTCATCGTTCATGAAATTGGTTTCATTTATAAGGTCTTTAAAGTCTTTTCTGGGGGCATATGAATAGCTAGCATTAAGGTTTAGCTTTTTTGTTTTATAAAAGTGCGAGGTGCCAAAATTAAATTTAGAAAAAACACCTTGTGTGTAATTGGTGCTAATGTTGCCTTTATACCCAAGAGAAATGTTTTTGCTGGTAACAATGTTCAACACCGCACCACCCTCTGCATCATACTTTGCCGGTGGATTGTTTATTACTTCTATGGACTTTATGTTTTCCCCTTGGTAATTTTCCAAAAGGCTTCTTATTTCTTCTGAAGAAAGCTGAACCTTACGGTCATTTATATAAACAACAGCTGGTTGGTTTCTTATCTGTAATTCGTCTTGCAAGGTTATTACACCTGGGGTCTGGCTTAAGATATCCCAAGAATTGCTTTGTGAAAGCACGGAGTTTTCTACATTGAACACCAAACGGTCTACCTTACGCTCTACCTTTGGCCTATTGCTGAAAACTACGACCTCATCCAGTTCTTCTACCTGTTGCGGAATAACCAAGGCCCCTATTTTGATATCTTTATCTATATCCAAAGGAAGGTCTTTAGAAACTTGCCCAATATAACTTGCCTTTAACAAGTAAAGCCCCGGTTGAATATTCTCGATAACAAATGCACCGTTCTCATCGGCCGAAGAACCGTTTACCATAGTACCGTCTTCGGAATCGAGTAGAAAAGCCGAAGCAAACGGAATAGGGGTTCCGGACTCGTCCTTAATAGTTCCGGAGAGCTGAAAAGACTGACACATCGCTTCTTGAAAAAATCCTATAGCGATGATGAAAAATAGGAGTAATGGCCTCACTTTTAATTTGGTTGAACATCAAATCTAACAAAATATTACCGTTTTTCTTTACAAATTTTGTAATCCGTTTTTTAGGGTGTTACATTCACACCATTTTTATTTCAACGATACCACATTCAATGTCCATTTAAATTAGATTATATTTGCAGTTGCTTTTAAAAACCCTTATTAATCCTGTTTTTATTAGCTTTATCCTTTTTGCCAATTGCTATGAAAAACATTCGTAATTTTTGCATTATTGCCCATATAGACCACGGTAAAAGTACCTTGGCGGACAGACTTTTGGATTTTACCGGTTCGGTGACCGAGAGAGAGAAAAAAGAGCAATTATTGGATAATATGGACCTGGAACGTGAGCGGGGCATTACCATTAAGAGCCATGCCATACAAATGGACTATATATACAAGGGCGAAAAATATATCTTGAACCTTATTGACACCCCTGGGCATGTAGATTTTTCCTATGAGGTCTCGCGATCCATTGCTGCCTGTGAAGGGGCCCTTTTGGTAGTGGATGCCGCACAGAGTATACAGGCACAGACTATTTCCAATTTATATTTGGCCCTAGAGAACGACCTAGAGATTATTCCTGTTTTGAACAAGGTAGATCTGCCAAGCGCCAACCCAGAGGAAGTAACCGACGATATTGTGGACCTGTTGGGTTGTAAGCCCGAAGAGGTGATCCCTGCCAGTGCCAAGACCGGTATTGGTATCGAAGAAATATTGAGTGCCATTATAGAACGCGTACCCGCCCCACAAGGTAATTCGGATGAGCCTTTGCAAGCATTGGTATTCGACTCTGTTTACAACCCCTTTCGTGGGGTAGAGACCTATTTTAGGGTCGTAAACGGAGCAATTAAAAAGAATCAAAAGATTAAGTTTGTCGCTACCGACAAGAGCTATTTTGCAGATGAAATAGGTACTTTAAAATTAACACAACACCCTAAACAGGTTATTAATACAGGTGATGTAGGGTATTTGATTACCGGTATCAAAGACGCAAGAGAGGTAAAAGTTGGTGATACCATTACCGATGCAGACAACCCAACAAAAAACCCGATAGCAGGTTTTGAAGATGTAAAACCTATGGTTTTCGCCGGTATCTATCCTGTGGATACCGAAGACTTTGAAGAACTGCGTTCTTCGATGGAAAAACTGCAATTGAACGATGCTTCTTTGGTCTTTACACCAGAAAGTAGTGCCGCCCTTGGTTTCGGTTTCCGTTGTGGCTTTCTTGGAATGTTGCACATGGAAATTATTCAAGAACGTCTAGAGCGCGAGTTTAATATGACCGTGATCACTACCGTTCCGAACGTTAGTTACCACGCCTATACTAGAAAAGACCCAAATACCCCATTAATAGTAAACAACCCCAGTGATCTTCCAGATCCTTCAACTATAGACAGGGTAGAGGAGCCTTATATAAAAGCGACCATCATTACCAAGTCTGACTTTGTAGGTAACGTTATGTCTCTTTGTATCGAAAAAAGGGGACAGATTACCAATCAGACCTATTTGACGACAGAGCGGGTAGAATTAAATTTTGATATGCCATTGGCAGAAATTGTTTTTGATTTCTACGACCGTCTAAAGACCGTATCAAAAGGGTACGCCTCTTTCGATTATGCCCCAATTGGTATGCGGGTATCAAAATTGGTTCGTGTAGATATTCTGCTGAACGGGCAAACCGTTGATGCCCTGTCTGCCCTGATACATTTTGACAGTGCCTCTACCATTGGTAAAAAGATGTGCGAAAAACTGAAAGAACTGATTCCAAGGCAACAGTTCGATATTCCGATACAGGCCGCCATTGGTTCTAAAATTATTTCTAGGGAAACCATAAAGGCCCTTCGTAAAGATGTGACCGCCAAGTGTTATGGTGGTGATATTTCTAGAAAAAGAAAATTGTTGGAAAAACAGAAGAAAGGTAAAAAACGTATGCGCCAAGTAGGTAACGTAGAAATACCGCAAGAGGCATTTATGGCCGTATTAAAACTAAACGATTAAAAAAAGTCCCTTACGTTCAATCCGTAAGGGACTTTTTACTTTTATAAAGCCTCCGCCTTATTTTTTAATGGCAATCATAAACCCATCTTTTTCCAAAGTGGTATATCCCAATTGCTCCCCTATGGTAAATGTTTCATCGGAACGTACGTCCCCTTCATAGTCTACCTCGTAACCCTCATCGGATTTTGTCCAACTAAACGTGGTCTCCGCATCAATTCGACCATTGGTCATCTCTTTGTACTCTCCCGTATGATTTGCTTTAAAAAGCCATACATCTTCATTGGTAGTAGTTTCGCCTCCCTCTGGGGTATAACTAGATTCGCTCACCCAAGTTCCAACAATTTCATCCAAGTCATCATCATCTTTTGAACAATTGGTAAAGACAACTGTACTAGCCATGGCAAAAAATAAAATGATTCTTTTCATAATAATTATGGATTAAAGTTTACTAAAATCGAATTACTACAAAAACGCATGGTGCTTTCAAATATTGTCAGAAAATAATACATATTTATTGTCCTTTTTAGGTTGGTCGTAGGTATGCAAAAAAAGAATAATCCTGTTGGTTATCCGTTCTCCTTTACCCAATTACAGAGGAAATTGCTTTTCATACAACCACTTTCTCCACGGCACATTTTTTACCCGTCTTACCTTCTGGCGCCGGTGAACTGGCCCCAAGGAAAATAACGACTTACATTGCATGTTTTACGGCGGAACTCCGTATTATTCCCATCCGAACAAACCCTATCTTCATTTGAAAACAGGGTGACGACCAATTGGGGCCGTCAGGTAAGGATATGCCTATATCGGCACTATATTTTTGTAGCCTGTTTGCCGGCCAAAACACATAATCGCCCCAAAAGAGCTAGTCCTTGACATTCGGAAAATACCGGACTTCGAAATACCATGTATTTTACTAACTTCATTGTCTAAATCTGTTCATAATGAGGTCTTTTCGATTCTGTCTGTTTCTATTGTTTCCATTTTTTTCTTTGATGGGCCAATCTTCTTCTGGTGATGTGGAACAATGGACAACCCTCGAGATTACCCTGACCTCAAATGAACAATACAAGAACCCCTACACCGATGTTGATGTTTGGGCAATCTTTTACGATGACAAAAACCACGAATTTATAAGGCCTGCCTTTTGGGACGGCAACAATATCTGGAAAGTACGCTTTGCGCCCCCTACCGGTAATGTCGAATGGAAGTGGAAATCATTTGCTTCGAATCAAAAAGATGTTGGCCTACAAGGGCAATCGGGCTCTTTTAGGTCCGTACCCCATTCGGGCACGAACAAGTTGCTAAAAAACGGGCTTCTGACCATGTCCGAAGGCCATCGAAGTATAGTTCAACACTCCGGAAAACCTTTTTTAATGGTTGCCGATACGCCATGGGCCATACCCTTTCGTGCAAGTGTCGAACAAGTAGAGATCTATGCAAAAGACCGGCAAGAAAAAGGCTTCAATACCGTGTTGTTGATGACCTTGCAACCAGACATGAAAGCTGAGGGACCCAACAAGCGCAATACCGAACAGGGGTTTAAAAGGGCATTTAAAGACTTGTCGAAAGGTAGTTTAAACCAAATGAACATCGACTACTTTCAATACTACGATAAAATCATAACCACTCTTATAGCGCATGAGATAGTTCCTGTACACCAACCTGTTTTTCATGGCTTCGGATGGAAAGGGCTCGAGGTTTTGGGAAGGTCTATAAACCCCAAGGAATATGAACGCTACTGCAAATACCTACTGGCCCGTTATGGAAGTCTTCCGGCCATTTGGCTGTTAGGCGGAGACCATAACGGCAAAGACCCCGGGATACTTGAAAGCGGGGAAATGCTCGAAAAATGGGATTGTTATGCACAACCCACAGGTATACATTACAACCCTTGTGACGATTACTTGGCCTCTTGGGCAAAAGAAGATAGCGACCATTGTTTTCATTACAACAAAACATATCAAGAAAAAGAATGGCTCGATTTTCAATGGGCATAGACCGGCCATAACGGAGAACATCTCTACCATAAAGTAGAGCGCATGTACGCCAATATACCAATAAAAGGAAGCGCAAATGGCGAACCTACCTACGAGGGTATGGGAAATGGCCAAAATGGTCTAGGTTGGTGGCAGGGAGAAGAGGCATGGACGCAACTGATGCACGGGGGCACTATGGGTGTGGTGTACGGTGCGGCCACTCTTTGGCAATGGAAGGTTTCTCCAACAGAAAAAGGTTGGGACTCATGGACGGACCAAGCAACTTCATGGAAAGAGGCCATGGCAATGGAAGGCTCTATGTATGTAGGGCTTGTGGGTAAAATTTTAAAGGATTATGACCTAACGGATATAGAAAAACGATTTGACCTCGCCCAGGGCAAACCCTTGTTGGCCAAAAAAGACCAGCTTTATATTTCGTACCTCAATGAAGGGGGGGCTATAGATATTCCGAGTGTTCCTTTAGGTCTAGAATATTATTGGGCGAACCCCAAAACAGGAAAAACAACACCAAGAAAAAAAGTGGTACAGACTACTTTTAGGTCTCCCGACACCAACCCTTGGGTACTTATAATCGGCAAATGATGTTAATTATGGTTATTCTACAGATTTTGCCCCGTTAACAATATCGAACATCTTTCCCAAATAGACCAACCTAGAACCCTTTTCAATATCAGTGAACTTTTTACTATGGGCAGGAATGATCTTTAAATCACCATCGGGCGTTTTAAGAAATAGCGGTATAATTTCCGTATCTGCCTTTGTTATCTCTATTAAGCCCTCGTAATGTTCCGTATCGTTAAGTTCAATTTCATGGATTACAGGATATTTTCTGGCCGTTTCGGATAATTTTATAAAATCGTCGGTATGGGAAAACAATCCTTCCTTCGGATTGTTTTCGGGATCGTTCATTTCATCGGAATCTACCAACCTAAACGAACCATATTCCCCAAATTGTTTCTTAAACTTGTCAATGGCGTATTTGTTTATTTCAGAGTTTCCCGTAAGTGCCATTAGATAGCCCACATCGTTCAACTCTATATTGTCCGACAAGTTATCCGAATAGATGTTGGCTACAATGGCCTCCAACCCCTGTTTTTTTGCCTTTTCTATATTGGTCTGGTTATTGTCTATAAGTACCACATGGCGGTTGTTCTTATGCAAATAATCCGCAATTAACCTAGACACCTTAGAGGCACCTATAATAAGAACCCCTTCAGATTTTTCTAAGAACACCCCTAACAGCTTTGCCATAAAACGAGCGGTAGAGGCATTAAGCAAAACAGTGCCCAAAACGATCATAAAAACCAATGGTGTTATATATTCAGCGCCCGGTTCGCCCCTAGAAATCAATTTGGACCCAAACAGAGAGGCAATACCTGCGGCTACAATACCCCGAGGGCCTACCCAACTGATAAACAATTTTTCCCTGAAATTAAGGTTAGACCCCATCGTACTTAAAAACACCCCCAAAGGCCTTACCACAAAAACCACGATGGCAAAAAGAATAAGGGTATTAAAGCTGTACAACAGCTCAAGTTCTGGCAAATTCATACTTGCGGATAGAAGTATAAAAAGCATGGAAATTAAAAGTATGCTCAGCGACTCTTTAAAATAGAGCAGTTCTTTAATATTCGGCAATTGAGTATTTCCCATGACCATGCCCATAACCACTACTGCCAACAGCCCTGATTCATGTGCGAACAATTCTGAAATGACAAAAACGGAAAGCACTACCGATAACGATACCACGTTTAATAAATAATGGGGTATATAGTTCTTTTTTATGGCCAAGGTTAGAGCGTGTGCGAAAGTAAAACCAAAAGTAAAACCCAACAATAAGACCTTTACAAATTCTAATAGACCGGTTTGGGTATACCCTTGTCCCTCGCCAATACTAATAAATTCAAATACCAATACCGCCACCAAGGCTCCGATAGGATCTATAAGTATTCCCTCCCATTTTAATACGGCCGAAAGATCTTTCTTTAAAGGAATATTTCTAAGAATAGGAGTAATCACCGTTGGTCCGGTAACGATGATAAGCGCCGAAAACAAAAAAGATATTTGCCAAGTAAGTCCAAAGATAAAATGTGCCGCCGTGCCTGCTAAAAAAAAAGTAACGGCGCTTCCTACGGTAATAAGCTTGGTAATTACGGGCCCTACCCTAGTTACCTCTGAACGTTTTAAGGTAAGCCCCCCTTCGAACAAAATGACCCCAATTGCCAAAGAGACAAAGTGATATAGACTTTCCCCAAGAAAAAGGCCCTCTTTTTTATTCCAAATAGGTCTTATCAATTTTGTACCGTCCTCCGTAAACAATGTAGATATCGGCCCCACCAATAGACCTATAAGAATAAGAGGTAAAATGGCCGGTAGTTTAAATCGCCATGCTACCCATTGTGCAATGATTCCAAGAATGATTATCCCAGCTAGTTCTACCATAAAAAAAATTTAAAGCAAGATAGGTTTTAATATAGAAAAAAATCAACTCTGAAGAAAAACCTTACCCATTGATGCAAATAACACACTATTGATCAAACGGGCACAAACAGTGTGGCGAATACCGTAAACGAGCCCAAAACAAAAACATTTCTCCCCTTTAGTCTATGCGGTTACCCTTTTTATCCACCGATTACAACGTATTGTATCTCCACGTTTTGTTCCTTAAAATGGGTTAATTATATTTCTGTGTCACAAAAAAATGATATATCGTGAAAAACGGTCTTTTATATTTATTATAAATGCAAAACCGAAGAAAACTCTCACTAATTAGACAGAAAACCTTTTTTTTAAAAAAGACTTTTTTACTTTTGTCTCTAGTTTCCCCAAAAAACTCATTTTAAACAATCTATAAGGCTTTCTTCCTCAAAAATTTACAAAAAGTTCATACCTTAAATCCATAAATTTTTCAGTAAAATAACTTTTACTATTAAAAATGTTGATGGATTATAACGAGTTTTTTGATTTAAAAATAATGATGTTAATTTCATAGAATGATCCGTCCTCTTAAACAAAACATCTTAAAGAAACCTATTCTAGTCGGTTTTGTGGTTTTCATAATTGTGTTGTGTTTTGCCCAGTTTTTTGTTTATCAAAGGTTCTTATTGCTAAAAAGTCTCGATCAAGAAGAAATAAACCTTCAGGCCCTAAGGGTAAAAGAGGGTCTGCTCAATGTTTTTAACCAAAGTTTCGCTACCACACAATCTTTATCTTTTATAATAGGTAATTACGGGGTTCCTTCCGATTTTGACAGTATTTCACAACTATTGTTGGACTCAAACGATAAGATAGACGCTATAGAGCTTGTAAATAAAGAAGGTGTAATTACCCATGTATATCCGTTACAAGGCAATGACGTAACAGGATTTAATATCTTACAAGACTCTATTGGCAAACAGGGAGCGCTTAAAACAATAAAGCAAAAGGATTTTTTTCTCACAGGACCTATAAAATTAAAGCAGGGCGGATCAGGGTTTGTTGGCAGAACCCCCATATTTAAAAACGGTTCTTTTGAAGGGTTTTCCGCTGCGGTCATCAAATTGTCCAGCTTTTTAAGTGCTATCCCTACCGACTCGGTAGGTAACGATCGTTTTTTGTATCAATTAGCAAAAATTAACCCCGATAAATCGGAAGAAGTCTTTTTTTCCTCCAAAAAAATCGATGTAAAAAATGCTCAAAGTGTACCTATTACTTTAGGTAAAGGAGAATTAAAACTCTATGTGATATCGAATAACAGAACCACCCTATATACCATATTAATATTTTGTGTTCTAGGTTTCTTGCTCGCTATTATCGCCGGCCTATTTGTTGTGTTCCTTATAAGGCAACCTAAAAAACTCAACAAAATGGTAGAGGAAAAAATTAAACTGTTCAAAGAAAGCGAGGAAAAATACAAAACCCTGATAGAACAGGCTTCTGACGGAATATTTATTACCACAAATGAGGGAAAGATACTAGAGACCAACCTCAAAGGTTCACAAATGTTCGGATATTCGAAGGAAGAACTGTCAAATAAATACATCAAAGAGCTTCTTGCCCAGGGCGAGACCGAAAGATTACCCATTCAGTTCGCTGCCCTTAAGACAGGGCAGACCGTAAGGGCAGAACGGAAACTTATTACAAAAGACGGGCAAACTTTCTATGGTGAGGTAAAATCTAAAATGCTTCCCAACAACACCGTCTTAGGAATCGTAAGAGATACTACCGAGAGAAAGAAACTAGAGTTGATCGCAGAGAACAACTTACAGAAGTTCAGCATGGCCTTTAACACTCGTACGATAGGTATGGCCATTTTTGACCAGCACCTAAACTTTGTAGATGCCAATGCCTACTTTTTAGAGCTGATAGGATACCCCCTACATGAAATAAAAGGAAAAAGAATAAGGGATATAGGTCCTCTTGCCAAAGACCAGGATTCTAAACTGGAAGAGGCGCTACAATCATTGAAATTACATGGTCGATTCTCTTCGTTGGAAATTGAGCTCCTTCCAAGAAATAGTACTATAGTTCATTTGTTGGCTTCTGCGGAAACCTATACGTATAACGGGGAAACGCATATTTTAGCTACTTACGTAGATAGAACAGAGGCAAAAAAAGCTCAAATAAAAATGGCTCAAAGTGAAAACAAGTACAGAGAGCTAACAGAGCGGATCTCTGATGCCTATGTAGCATTTGACAAAGACTGGAACTTTGTTTATATAAATGCCAGAGCGGCAAGAATAATAGATAAAAAGCCAGATGATGTATTGGGCAAAAACATGTGGGAAGAGTTTCCGGAGTTTGCCAATTCCCCCGCCTTCTCTGTGTTCAACAACTCGTTAAAAAATCAGAAATACGCCTATTTAGAACATCATAACAATGAGTTTAACAGTTGGCTGGCAATTCATGTTTATCCGTCACCTAGTGGTTCTACTGTTTACTTTAGAAATATTACCAGGAAAAAATTAGCAGAAAAAGAAAACCAAAAACTGTTGTCCATTATAGAGAACAGTCTTGGGTTTATAGGTTCTTCAGATTTGGAAGGCACCTCTGTTTACATAAACGATGCCGGTAAAAAATTGGTCGGCCTAACTCCCGAAAACGACCTCTCTAACATATCTGTTTTCGACTTCTTTTCAGAAGAATCTAAAGAAATCATCTATAATGAATACCTGCCACTTATTCACGAAAAAGGTTCGTGGAACGGAGAAGTATATCTTAAAAACCTGAAAACGAACAAATACGTACCTGTAGAGTTTTCCGCTTTTATCATTACCGATAGAGAAACCAAAGAACCTATTGGCATCGGAGCGGTAGCCTTTGACCTATCGGAAAGGAAAAAAACAGAAAAAGAGATCTTGTCGTTACAATCGAAAATGGATGCTGCAATACGCATAGGTAAGATAGGCTATTGGAGTTGGGACATAAAAACAGAAACCATAGATTGGTCCGACAGAATGTATGAAATATATGATGTTGAACCAGGAACGGTCATAGACGCTCCGTTTTCTCGAACATTGATCCATAAAGATGATATAGATTTTCATGACAGAATGTTGGCCCGCAACATCGAGGCCAGGGACCATTCTCCATTTAGCTACAGAATTGTTCAAAGAGACAATACGGTAAAACATGTATTGGTACAAATGGAAGTGGTAATGGATGAGAACGGCGTTCCTATTAGATACCAAGGTACCGCCGTAGACATAACATCTCAAAAAGAAGCTGAAAAGGCCCTAAGGGAAACACAAGAAAAGTTCTCAAAGGCATTCTATACCAACCTGATAGGAATGTTCATACTTGACAAGGGCAGAAAAATAGTCGAGGTAAACTCTAGGGCCTGTACTATTCTGAACAGTACTAGAGAAACCCTATTGGGCCACACTATAATGGAATCGGGAACATTAAGCATAAACAATAATGATTCTTTGTTGTCGGGTCAACTTTGGGAGATTTTTCTAGAAAACAAAGAGGTTAAGAACGAGGAGTTTAAAGTTACCCTACAAAACGGCAAAGTAATATCTATATTACTATCTATAGAGTCTTTAATGCTCGAAGGTGTAGAACATTATTTGGTTACCATAGTCGACAATACCAAACGAAAAGAAGCCGAAGAACTTCTTGAGGAGCAAAATGTAGAACTTAAAAAAACAAATTCTGAACTAGATAGTTTTGTCTATAGTGCCTCTCATGAGTTGCGGGCACCGTTAACCTCTGTAATGGGGTTGATACAAATTATGATGGACGAGCAACAAGAATCCCATTGTGTTCATCAATTACAAATGATGGAAAACTCCATCACAAGATTAGACGATTTTATCAAAGAAATTATTGCGTTTTCACGTAATAGAAATTTAGAGGTTCAATTAGATGAAATAGATTTTCATGATTTGATCGACGACGTTCTAGAAAGTCTGTGGTACCTTAAAAACATACAGGCCATTACATTTGTCAAGGACATTAAAAACGATGTACCCTTTATCTCGGATAAAAAAAGAGTAATGGTTCTATTGAACAATCTTATCTCAAATGCCATTAAGTACCACGACATTGATAAAGACAACCCTACCGTCTGGATCAATATTAGAACGTCTCAGCAAAATGTTGTAATAGAAATAAAGGATAATGGGCCCGGCATAGAAAAAGAGCTTCAAAACAAAATATTCGATATGTTCTACCGAGTTTCTGCAAAAGTAATGGGTTCTGGTATCGGGTTATATATAGTTAAAGAAATTTTAAATAAATTAGGGGGAAGTATAAACGTTGAATCTAAACCAAAAAAAGGTTCTTCTTTTATTATAACCGTACCAAACATAACCATTAAAAATTAAATTATGAGTCCTAAAAAAGTACTCTTAATAGATGATTCTGAAATAGATAATTACATCAACAAGGCCGTTCTTTCGAAATCGGAACTTGTTTCGGAAATTACCATAAAAACCTCTGGGGCAGACGCACTTAAATATTTGGAAAGTGCTAACGAAGACTCTTTCCCGGATATCATTTTCTTGGATATAAGAATGCCCGGCATGGACGGCTTTGAGTTTATGGAACACTATATTAAATTACCCGAAAACCTAACGGGCCAATGCAAAGTCTTTGTGCTCAGTTCTTCTATAGACCCTGTAGATATTGAAAAATCTAACAGTTACAAAGAAATTGAAAAGCACTTGACCAAACCACTTGCACACCACCCGATAGAAAAATTGGTGCTATTTCATGATTAAAACCAAGGCTTTATAAAAAGGCGCGGTCGATCATATCGACTTTAAATTTATAACAAACAACCTGTTTCTTAGAGTTAAAAACTCTTAAATAGTACCTGATTATATACATTTTGGTTAATTTTCCGAATTTATTATTTCTTTTTACACAATGCATCTATACCCTATAGAGACAGGTAATTTTAAGTTGGACGGTGGTGCCATGTTCGGAGTGGTACCCAAAACTTTGTGGCAAAGAACGAACCCTGCAGACAACAATAATCTTATAGATATAGCCGCGAGAAGCCTTTTAATAGAAGACGGCAACCGTCTAATTCTGATAGATACGGGATTGGGAAACAAGCAATCGGACAAGTTTTTTGGCTATTACCACAGGTGGGGAGATTTTTCGTTGGATGATTCCCTTGCCAAGGCAGGTTTTCACCGAAACGATATTACCGATGTGTTTATGACCCATCTTCACTTTGACCATTGTGGGGGCTGTATTCAATGGAACAAAGACCGTACAGGTTTTGAACCTGCTTTTAAAAATGCGTCTTTTTGGACGAACAAAAAACACTGGAAATGGGCAACAGAACCAAACGCCAGGGAGAAGGCCTCGTTCTTAAAAGAGAACTTGATTCCTATGCAAGAAAGTGGTCATTTAAAATTCATCGATACCCCTAGTTCGACAAGCACCTTTGTCAAAAACACGGAATTCAATTTTGATATTTTATTTGTGGATGGCCATACCGAAAAACAAATGTTGCCTCAACTACGCTACAAAGAAAAAAATATTGTTTTTGTAGCAGATCTTATTCCTACCGTTGGCCATATTCCATTACCATATGTTATGGGCTATGACACAAGGCCCTTAAAAACACTTTCAGAAAAAGAAATCTTTTTAAATGAGGCCGTAGACAAAAACTACTATCTGTTTTTTGAACACGATGCACACAACCAATTGTGTACCTTAAAAAGAACAGAAAAAGGTGTTGTTCTTGATAAGACCTATACCTTTGACGAAATTTTTAATTAACAACAAACAACTTTAATTACTTTATATGACACGTATATTTCCTAAATCCTTATTAATTCTATCTTTCTCCATCCTCATATCTTGTGGTGGTACAGGAGGGTTAATTTTAACCCCCGTAGAAAATATAGACACCGTTCCCCTAAAGGTTTCTGAATTAACAGATAAAGAAAAGAAACACTGGGGCCATTTGGATCTGGCCACCGATACCATTCCCGGTATGAGCGTAGACAGGGCTTATGATGAAATTATCAAGAATAAAAAAGGAACTAAGGTTATTGTAGCGGTGCTAGATTCTGGTATCGATCTAGACCACGAAGATCTAGATGATGTTATTTGGACCAATACCGATGAAATACCAGGAAACAACAAAGATGATGACAATAATGGTTATGTAGATGATATTCACGGGTATAACTTTTTGGGAGAATCTTACAACGAACAATTAGAGTATGTGCGCATGCTTCGATTAAATATTGGAGACCAGGCAACATTGTCAAAAGCACAGGCAAAATTAGATTCAGAATATGCCGAGGCCCAGCAGAACAAGCAACAATATGAGCAAATTTTACAAGCTGTTAAAAATGCCGACAGCGAGGTTAAAACACACTTGGGCAAAGACAGTTATACCAAAGAAGATGTTGCTGGTATTAAAGCGACTTCGGAGAGTTTACAGCGCAGCCAGGCCATTCTTACCCAAATGTTCTCTATAAAAGAGACGATTCCAGAGGTAATCGAAGAATTGGGCGATGGCATCAATTATTTTACCGAACAACTTAACTACAACCTCAACAAAGATTTTAACGGACGTGAAATTGTAGGTGACGACCCTTATGATTGGAACGACACGGATTACGGAAACGGAAACCCTAATAATAGGGTCGATGACGAGAGTCACGGAACACATGTTGCCGGTATTATCGCAGCCGAAAGAAACAATGGTAAAGGAGCCGACGGCGTTGCCAACAATGTTGCCATTATGAGCATCAGGGCGGTACCTAATGGTGACGAGTACGACAAAGATATTGCCCGTGGTATCCGCTATGCGGTAGATAACGGTGCAAGGGTAATCAACGGTAGTTTTGGAAAGGCCTTTTCGCCCAATGCAGAATGGGTCTATGACGCAATTAAATACGCTGCCGAAAAAGGTGTTCTTTTTGTACATGCCGCAGGTAACGATGGGGCCGACCTAGACGATCCATCAAACCCAAATTTCCCGAACGATCAGATCAATAATGGTCCTGAGTTTGCCGACAATGTAATAACGGTAGGCGCCCTAGATCCTAAATATGGTTCTGAATTGGTTGCTTCCTATTCAAATTATGGTAAAATAAACGTAGATGTATTTGCTCCTGGAACAGATATTTACTCTACATTCCCAAATAACGAATATGAATTTTCTCCAGGTACATCAATGGCAGCCCCAGCGGTAGCGGGTGTAGCGGCTTTGTTGTTCTCTCAATACCCAAATTTAACCGCCTCACAGGTAAAGAAAATCATTCTTAACTCTGGGCTACCTATTAAAACGAAGGTTATTTTAGGGGGAGATAACTCAAAGAGTGCTTCTTTATCGGAAATATCGACCTCCGGTAAAATAGTAAATGCCTATAATGCCTTGATTATGGCAAGCAAAGTAAGTGCAGGCCAACTACAATTGTAATTAATAAAGACACCTAAAAATGAAAACGTTATTTCTTTCGCTATTAATGGTTACGGGTTTCGCTTGTTCTATAAGTGCCCAGAACCAGGCCAATTATTGGCAGCAGCATGTAGACTACACCATGGATGTTGACATGGATGTTGACAACTATCAATATACCGGAACGCAGAAATTAGTTTACACTAATAACTCTCCGGACGAACTTACAAGGGTGTATTACCATTTGTTCTTTAACGCCTTTCAGCCAGGCAGCGAAATGGATATTAGGTTACAGAATATTCAGGATCCTGACCGCAGAATGATCACGGAGGACAAAAAAAGCCGTATTGCAGCGCTCAAAGAAGATGAAATAGGATATCTGCACGTAGAATCATTAACACAAGATGGCCAAAAGGTAACTTTTAACGAAGAAGGTACGGTCTTGGTTGTAGAACTGGCAAAACCGATTCCTTCTGGAGGCAAAACCACCTTTGAAATGACTTTTAAAGGCCAAGTGCCCGTTCAGATAAGACGTTCTGGCCGTAACAATAATGATGGTGTTGCCCTTTCTATGAGCCAATGGTATCCAAAACTTGCCGAATACGATTTTGAAGGGTGGCATGCAGACCCGTACATTGCCCGTGAATTTCATGGTGTTTGGGGTGATTTTGATGTAAAATTGACGATAGATAAAGACTATGTTGTTGGTGGCACCGGGTATTTGCAAAACCCACAAGAGATTGGCCATGGCTATGAAGCTCCCGGAACCAAGGTGAAAAAACAAAAGGGCAAAACACTCACTTGGCACTTTAAAGCGCCTATGGTACATGATTTTATGTGGGCCGCAGATCCAGACTATGTACACGACACCTTAAAAATGGAAAACGGTACTACGCTGCATTTTCTATATAAAAACGACCCAAAGTTTCAAGAAACATGGAAGGCTGTTCAGCCAATGACAGCAAAGGCCATGGACTTTTTTAATAAGAACATCGGGCCCTACCCTTACGACCAATATTCGGTCATACAAGGTGGGGACGGCGGTATGGAATACGCTATGGGAACATTAATTACCGGCGGAGACAGACCTGGTAGTGTTATAGGCACCATGATCCACGAACTTGCACACTCTTGGTTTCAGCACGTGTTGGCCACTAACGAATCTAAACATGAGTGGATGGACGAAGGCTTTACTTCTTTCATTTCCGCTCTTTGCAGTAATGAGATCAGGGGAAGTAAAAAAGACAATCCGTTCGAAAACTCTTATAAAGGCTATTACCGTCTAGTACAATCGGGAAAAGAACAACCTCAAAGCACACATGCGGATAGGTATGACCTTAACTTTGCCTATAGTATCGCGGCCTATAGCAAAGGAGCTATCTTTTTATCTCAATTAGGTTATGTGATCGGACAAGACAAACTAATGGAAACCCTCAGAAAATATTATGCCGATTTTAAGTTTAAGCACCCTGTTCCCAATGACATTAAGAGAACGGCCGAAAAAGTTTCGGGGATGGAGTTGGATTGGTATTTAACGGACTGGACACAAACGACCAACACCATAGACTACGGTATAAAATCTGTAGAGGCCGATGGCAATGGAACAAAAATAACCTTAGAACGTATTGGGCTTATGCCTATGCCACAAGATATTTTGGTTGTTTATAACGATGATACCAGAGAAACCTTCTATGCTCCGTTAAGAATGATGCGCGGTGAAAAGGACAATCCTTACCAAGAGATAAAAAGAACGGTGTTGCCAGACTGGCCCTGGGCTTTTCCAACTTATGAATTTACTATAGACAAGCCCATTTCTAGCATTAAGGCCATTCTCATAGACCCTTCACAATTAATGGCCGATGTGAACGGAGAAAATAATATCTGGCAAGCGGAATAAGCTCAAATATAAGATGATGGGCGAGACGGATACTAAAAAAGATTTTTCCTTTGGGAAGAAAGAAAAACTGAAAAGCAATATACTGATCGGTCAATTGTTTCTCGAAGGAAAAAGCTTGTCCGTCTATCCTCTAAAATTAATTTATTTAAAAACTGACATACAGGACACACAGATAAAGACAGCGGTTACCGTACCAAAAAAGATATTTAAGCGTGCCGTTCATCGAAATAGGATCAAAAGACTGCTAAGAGAGTCGTACAGGCTCAACAAAGCCATTATTTTTAACAATACTGGGGACAAGTTTGCGTTTCTATTTTTATACCTTGGAAAAGAAATGCCGGCTTTTGTGGATCTTGAATCAAAAATGAAGCTGCTTTTACAAAAGTTTAATGCCCAAATCAATGAAAAAAATAATGCGTAAAAGAGTACTTATTCCCATTCTTGCAGTAACTTTTCTTGTAATTGGAAGTAGTTTTAAAAGTGACTTCTTTGAAATAGCAAAACAGATAGAAATCTTTACCACCCTTTTCAAGGAACTTAACATGAACTACGTGGATGAAACAAATCCCGCAGAGTTGATGGATACGGCCATCAAAAACATGTTAGAGGAACTAGATCCATATACCAAGTTCTTGAACGAACAGGATGTAGAATCTTATCGCATAAACAATGCAGGTGAATACTCGGGTATCGGTGCCCTTGTAAGAACCTATAAAGACCGTTTATTGATCATAGAGCCCCACCAAGGATATCCTGCAGACAAAGCAGGGCTAAAGGCTGGTGATCAAATTATACAGATTGGCGATGTAAAAGTTGCAGATTTTAAAGATAACGCCAGCGAACTATTAAAAGGTGCCAATGGCTCAGAAGTCTCCATAATCTATAAAAGACAAGGTAAAATAAGTAGTACCACCATAAAGAGAGAAGGTATAGAAGTAGATGCCGTACCTTTTTATGAAATGGTAGATGACAAGACCGGTTATATTGTATTGTCAAAGTTCAATGCAAAGGCCTCTTCCCAAACCAAAGATGCGCTGTTAGACCTTAAGGGCAAAGGAGCAGAACGTATTATCTTAGATCTTCGTGATAACCCTGGCGGATTATTATCGGAAGCCATCAACGTTACCAATTTGTTCGTTCCAAAAGGAGAATTGATCGTTACCACCAAATCGAAAGTAAAAAAATTCAATAGGGAATATAAAACCACAAAGAATGCCGTCGATACTGAAATTCCTTTAGTAGTACTTGTAAACGGAAGTAGTGCCTCGGCAAGTGAAATTGTATCTGGAAGTTTACAGGATTTGGACAGGGCCGTTATTATGGGCGCCAGAAGTTTTGGCAAAGGATTGGTACAAAGACCCTTAAAATTGACATATGGTACCCAACTGAAAGTAACCATTTCTAGATACTATACCTCTTCGGGTAGATGTATCCAAGCCTTGGATTATTGGAACAGGGATGAAAAAGGCAATGCGACCCGTCATACAAAGTTTAACGATTTTACCACCAGAAACGGCCGAAAGGTACAAGATGGTGGCGGTGTATTGCCCGATATTGAGATCGCTACCGTAAAAACGAACGATCTTACCATGGCCTTGCTTCAAAACAACGTAATTTTTGACTATGCCACCAACTATTATTTTAACCACAACATAGAAAACATTGATAATTTCAAGTTCACCAATTCTGATTTTAACGAATTTAAAGCCTTTGTAAGACAAAGTAATTTTTCTTTTGAGACCAAGGCCGAAAAAGCGATTAAAACGGCATTATCGGGAGAAGAAAACGACTTTTTGGGACAAGAAGTAAAAGATAGTTACAAAACGCTTTTGGCCAACATACAAAAAGGAAAAATAAGTGCTTTGGACAAGTACCAAAACGAGATTCAGAAAAACCTCGAGGACGAAATCGTAAAGCGCTACTTTTATCGCAACGGTCTTTATCAATATTATTTAAATAACGATGATGCCATCTTGGCCGCTACAGAGCTCTTGGGCAACGGTAGCAAGTACAGGTCTATTCTTCAATAAAAATACCTTCTAGTCCGAACATTGCGTAAACGTTATTAGGGCCGTGCTACCTTTTAAGTAATTTTTACCCGTTACGGTAACGCCCTTCTGTAATGCATTTATTTGTATTCACAACTGTTGTTGTCCGCCACTTTATAATACGTCTTATAATTAATGGCCTTGGGATCCATACAGCCCTTTAGATTCCTGATTTTAATATTTCTAAAGTCTATCGGTTGACCCTCGCTCTGTAAAGCGATTAAACCCTCTTTTAACGGCTTGCCGTCCACTTTTTGTTTTGGATCATATCCATTGACCACTCCCCCTCCTATTTGTGGCTTTGTATATTGAAGTACGGTTTTACCGTTAATGATATGGGTCACCAAAGAGTCGTGCAAAACAATAAGCTCTGCGGTCACCCATTGGTCTCCAAAATACGTGTCAGATGATGAGTTAATACAATGTCTAGCGTCTATTTTACCTTGATAGACCACGTCTGTACCGGGTGAACACATATTTCCCGTAGGACGTTTTTTTCCTTCTTCGATACCCGCCAAAAACTGCATTTCTACAGAAATAGGCCAGTCTTGTTCTTTTAACATGGTTCTAGGATCTTGGGAATGAAACATTATGCCACTGTTCTTTAAAGTATATTCTGGGGCTCCGGGAAACAATTCGCCTACAAACCTATATTCCATTACCAAGTGAAAATCAGAATATGGTCGATCATAATACAAATGCCCAAAACGGTCGTTGAACTGCCCCTCGTAATTATCGTATCTAACTTTGATCATACCATCTTCGGCCCTAAAAGTATCACCATAATTATCGTCTACCTCATAATGATGGATCTTGGTGGTCCACCCTTCCAAATTGGTGCCGTTGAACATATTTTTCCATCCGTCGTTGGTTTGCTGAGATAAACTAGCACCACATCCTAACAGTACTAAAAATACTGTTGCCATTCCTTTCTTCATTATAAATGCTTTCACAGAAAAATTCCGTTGATTGTAATTCATGCTTATAATTGTATTTTTTTACCCTTTTAGATTCGTTTAAATTATACAAAATGATAATATTATTCAAATATTGAACTAGTATCCTTTTTCGGAGCTTCAAATTTTCTTAAATAAACGACCCTTCCGTTCTTACTTTTTCTGGCCTCAAAATCCTCTCTGGTCATATTGGGATCTATTTGAGAATAATGACATTTGTAAGAGTTATAGGCCCTCTCCAGATCTTCTTTTGTATACGTAATTTTGGTCCTTAAAAACTTACTGGCCTGCCCCCTTAAAAGTTTACCTTCGGGGTCATCTATAAACGCCGTAGGTGTGCCGTAATAAAACAGAGACATGGGTTTTTCATAATCTTTGCTAAGATAAACCTGGGTTACCGAAGCCCCGACCAACCTGTGGTCCATATGTGTAGACCCACCATCCGGACCCCAAGTAATAATCGCATCTGGTCGTATGTTGTCGACAATCTCTCCTAAATCCTTTATCATCTTACGGGCGTGAGGTACATGGCCATCATATCCTTCACCGGCCTTTAATTGATCGTGATAATCTAAATGTATCAACTCGGCGCCCAGTTGCGATGCGGCACATTGCATTTCTTCCTTTCGTGTGGCCACCAGCTCTTCGCCGGCCTTATGGTCATGATAATCATTGGTGCCATACCTACCATCCGTTACAATTACGATATGCACCTTGGCACCTTCCCTATTGTACTTCGATAATATTGGGGCTACTGTACTTTCATCGTCCGGATGTGCAAATATTGCCAACACCACTTTATTCACATATTCTTTTTGGCCAAAAGCTTTTTGTGTATAGCCTCCTAATAGTAATAACAGCAACGTTGCCGTAAAAAGTCTCTGTGTTCTTTTTTTCATGACGATATCTTTTTATACCAATGCCGATTCTCCAGTTAATGGAGTATAAGACTATGGTTCATTTATAAGCAAGATCAAATACGTTCAATAAGCTGTACATCTCGTTTTAGACATCGTTAAAAATGTTATCGGTGATGCAATTTTATTGACAATTACAATCTATTGATTTTAAGAATTAAAGCCTTTTAAATGTACAGGAATTAAATGAAAAAAACACCCGTTCAAATATTATCGTTAATTTTAAATGTGCTTTATGAACAACTAATAAACCAAATAATGAAATACCGCCCGCTTTTATTCACCAGCTTACTTTTTTGTTTCCTATCACATGCTCAAGGCACCAAGTCAGAAACGGAAATTAAGCCCATTCCGGAAGCAAAATCTTTTGTAACAACCCACCAAGGCATCTTTGGTGGCAAGACCATTAAATATAAGGCAACGGCCAAAGAAACCTTTCTTGTTAACAAAGAAGGGGACTCGATTGCAACAATATGGTCTGTGGCCTATACAAAAACACCCGTTGGCGATGTTACCAAAAGACCCGTAACCTTTGTTTTTAATGGGGGTCCGGGTTCGGCATCTATGTGGTTGCACATGGGGTTTTTTGGCCCTAAGATCATAAAAGTAGATTCTGATGCAAAGCTTGACGACGGTGCCGCCCCATATAATTTGACGGACAACGAGCACGCCTTGTTAGACCTCACCGACCTGGTCTTTATAGATCCCGTAGGAACCGGTTACAGTCGTTTGGTAGGAAAGGGAAAAGGGGAGGATTTTTATGGCCTCAAGGAAGATGTAAATTCTTTTGCCCAGTTTATCCGCACATGGGTTACCGAAAACGAACGTTGGTTCTCGCCTAAATACTTGGCAGGTGAAAGTTATGGGACCACAAGGGCGGCGGCATTGGGTAAAGCCCTCGAGGGTTCTGGCCAAAATATGGCCTTGAACGGAATGATTCTTATTTCACAGGCCTTAGATTATGCCGGGTCTACCTCGGTTGCCAATAACGTTACTTCTTTTATTACCTATTTGCCCAGCATGGCGGCCACAGCATGGTACCACAAAAAGGCAGGACAAGGCAAAACATTGGAAACTTTTACACAAGAATGTAGAGAGTTTACCTATAATACATATATCCCCGCCTTGTACAAAGGGGCATTGCTAACAACAGAAGAAAAGGATGCCGTTGCAGAAAAACTGGCTTATTTTACCGGTTTGGACAAAACATATATTCTACGTTCGAACCTTAGAATATTAATGAGGCGTTTTCAAAAACAGCTGTTGGCGGACAAAGGTTTGGCCATTGGCCGTTTAGACGGGAGGTTTATGGGCGATGAGGCCGACAAGGTTTCGGAAGGTCCACACTTGGGCGATCCGGCAAGCTATCAAATAAGCGCGGCCTATACCGCAAGCCTCAACCACTATTTTGCTTCTGTATTAAAGATTAAAATGGACCGGCCCTATATAACCTCTGGCGGTGGCTCAAATTGGAGGTGGAGAACGGTTCCCGATGGTCAATACTGGGAGCCTATGCCCGTAAACACCGCGCCAGCCTTAGGGGAAACCATGAGACGAAATACCGCAATGAAGGTAATGGTCGCCTGTGGTTATTACGATTTGATCACACCCTTCTTTGATGCTGAATACACCTTTGCCAGAAACGGTATCGTAAAAGACCGTGTAGAAATGCACTACTATGAGGCCGGCCATATGATGTATACCCACCAACCCGATTTAATTATGTTGAGCAAGGATATACGTGAATTTTTAACTGCGGAATAAATGTTTTCAAGACTTGTTTTTTATGCTTTCGCAATGCTGCTTCTTAGCTGCACGCAAACAAAAAAAGAAAATAATGAAGTAGCCCATAAAGCCTCTGTAAAACCCGATACCGGTGTTTCTCTTATAGTACTTGGTAATGTACAGGATGCCGGATCTCCACATATTGCATGTAAAAAAGATTGTTGTAAACTGTTGTTCGATAACGAGGATCAATCCAGAAAGGTCGTTTCTTTAGGTTTGATAGATAACCTGGAACAAAAAACATTTCTTTTTGAGGCTACCCCAGATATGACACACCAGTTGCATCGTTTAAAAGAAAGTACCGATTGGGCCACTAGCGACATTCCCAACGGCATTTTTATTACACACGCCCATATTGGACATTATACCGGTTTAATGTATTTAGGAAAAGAGGCAACGAACGCAAAGGATGTTCCTGTATACGCCATGCCCAAAATGAGCGACTTTCTTTCTGCAAATGGTCCGTGGAGCCAATTGGTATCTGATAAGAACATTAAACTTGTTGCTATAGAAAATGACCGGTTACTGCCCTTAACAAATAGCATACAGGTACTACCATACAAGGTTCCCCATAGGGACGAATACTCTGAAACCGTAGGTTTTAAAGTTATTGGCCCCAATAAATCATTTCTATTTATACCCGACATCAATAAATGGAATGTTTGGGAAACGGATATAAGGTCTATAATAAAAGAAGTGGATTATGCTTTTTTGGACGCCACCTTCTTCGATGCCAAAGAAATAAATAATAGGGACATCTCTGAAATACCCCATCCTTTTGTAATTGAAAGTATGGCTCTTTTTGATTCCTTATCTCCACAAGACAAAAAGAAAGTTCATTTCATTCATTTTAACCACACCAATCCCCTTTTGGACGAACATAGTGAAGCGACCAAACTAGTAAAGGAAAAAGGATTTTCCATCGCAAGAAAAGATATGAAGTTTACATTATAAACCCTTTATGGACAAAGAACTACTTGAGCATATTTCAACATTGCTTGGTGTTGTTTTAAAAAAGGTAACTCCCTTGTCGGGTGGTGATGTCTCAGAAGTATACCTTCTAGAGACCGTAACAGATCGTTTTGTGTGTAAAGTAAATACCCTGGCCAATTCCCCATTATTACATGCGGAAAAAATAGGTTTAGAGGTAATCGCGGCCTCAAATACCATAGGGGTACCAAAAACATATGACTGTGGAGAAAAGGAAGAAAAAGCCTTTTTGGTAATGGAGTTTATAGAAAGTAGAACGGCCACAACCTCCGATATGTCCTCATTGGGGCATCAACTTGCTACTTTGCACATGTCTGGCGAGGTTACAATATTTGGAGGTGAAAACGACAATTATATAGGCAGCCTACCCCAATCTAACACTACCCATAACGATTGGGTCTCATTTTACGTTCATGAGCGCCTAAATCCACAGTTAAAAATAGCGGTGGACAACGGACAACTTTTACAAAACGAAATACCTTCACAAGAAAAGCTTATAGAACGTTGTAAACAACTTTTTCCAAATATTACCCCTTCGCTATTGCACGGTGATCTATGGAGCGGCAATTATCTAATAAGCCATAGTGGTGTCCCATACCTTATAGACCCTGCCGTTTATTATGGGCATTATGAAGTGGACCTTGCAATGACGAAGTTGTTCGGTGGGTTCGGTAATTCGTTCTATGATGCTTACAATGAGCTTGTACCTTTAGAAAACGGTTGGAAGGAAAGACAGGATATTTATCAACTTTATTATTTGTTGGTCCATTTAAATATGTTCGGACCCTCCTATAAACCATCTGTACTCCATATTATATCTACCTATTTTACCTAAAAAACAACCTAGTTGTCTTTTCTATCAATTTCTACTGTCGAAGGTAAAATTTCGCTGTAGGTTGATCAAAGCGTCATCCTCTTCCTTAAAAATTCTATTGGTCCTTAAATAGCGATTTAGATTATATTCGTCATAATTATCGGCTTCTTTGTCCATACTACTTATTCGAACCCTATCCGAAGCGTGAATAAATTCGTTGTTTCCGATCCACATGCCCACATGTACAACTTTCTCTGCGGTTGAATCGGTCGCTTTTCTACCAAAGAACAACAAATCTCCTTTTTCTAAATTGTCGAAATTCTTTACCGAGTCTATGGGTTTGCCCGCATGCACTTGCTGTGATGCATCTCTAGGAATCACAACCCCGTTTAAAAAATATATTGTCTTGGTAAAACCACTACAATCCATACCTTTGGTAGAGGTGCCTCCCCACAGATACGGAACGCCCATTAATCCTTTAGAGGTCTCCACTAGGGCGTCTACGTTCTTTTCCAACCGGTTGAGCCAGCCATTATAATTTTCCGCTTCTTCCTTTTCTACAAAAGCTTCTCTGCCATCAGGAAACCTAACTTTATAAAATGTCCTGTCCTCTTCCAATAATTCCAATATATTTCCTGCCACAAGGTCCGACACCCGCTCTTTACTCTCTATACTTTTATAGGCATGGCCATAAGTATGGGTATATATAATTTTATTCTTGTTCTGCCAGGCTTCCAATTCATCATTGTCCAATACATAAATTTCACCGGCATTTACCCAGGCCAAATATTTATCGGGCGTTTGTATATAGTACCATCCCCCTTCTTTTTTTAATACTTTGACCGGTGTGCCCAATGTTGCTTGGGTAGATAATTCTGCAGAATGTTTTGGGGCACTCCTAAGATTGGCGACCGAAATAGTTATTAGGGCATTCTGTTTTCCTTTTAAATCTTTAGAAGGCAATATTCGAACACTGTCTATAAAATCTATATTCTTAAGCGATAGTGTTTTCTTTAGTTGATCAACGGCTTCTTGCATATTGCTTTCTCCCTCCAAAACATAGCTGCCATTCTCTTTTCTAGCTTCTATATTGAAAAGTGCTACCCGCTTGTCGGGCGCAAACCGGTTCTTGGTTTGGTCTATATACTTTTGTATATGGTTGTTGTCCTCGTTCTTATCTTGGCATGCAAAAGTGATAGTTAGCAATAAAAAGAGAACCGTTCTTTTAAAAAACATATGCTTTTTTTTGTAAAAATACAGAATAAGACCTCTTTTCAAGAAAATTACTGTTGGATCTCATTATATAATTTGGCTAACTTAGCAAAGCATGAAAAAACTCAAAGCAATAGAACTTTTCGCCGGAGTAGGTGGTTTTAGATTAGGCCTGGAAGAAACAGAAAATTATGAGGTTGTATGGAGCAATCAATGGGAACCTAGTACCAAAACCCAACATGCATCTATGGTCTATGAAGCTAGATTTGGTTCTGAAAACCATATCAATTCAGATATATCCGAAGTGCCAACATCTATAATTCCGGATGCAGATCTATTAGTAGGGGGATTCCCTTGCCAAGATTATTCTGTTGCCACTACTTTACAGAATTCGAAGGGGTTAATAGGTAAAAAGGGGGTGCTTTGGTGGAGCATACATCGCATTCTTTCTGAAAAGAAAAATCCTCCGAAATATCTGTTTTTAGAGAATGTAGATCGTTTGCTTAAATCTCCGTCCAATCAAAGAGGAAGAGACTTTGCTATAATGTTGAAGAGTTTGGACGAACTTGGCTATGCCATAGAATGGCGGGTCATAAATGCCGCCGAATATGGCATGCCGCAGCGTAGAAGACGTGTTTTTTTTCTAGGTTACCATAAAACGACCAAACTCTATAAAGAACTTAAAAAGACCCAGGCCTTAAAATGGATTCATAATAAAGGTACATTCGCCCATGCTTTTCCAGTACAGGATCCTATAAAAAGTATCTCTTCTTTTGTGTTGGAAAACGACCTGGTCACCATTTCGGAGACCTTTAACAAAGACAAAAAGCTATCGCCTTTTGAAAATACCGGGGTATTTGTTGACGGAAAAGTGGCTACCATAAAAACAATCCCTTCTTATGATGGCGAAAAAAAG
The DNA here is from genome assembly GCF_018100785.1 of Maribacter sp. MMG018. Lineage (GTDB taxonomy): Bacteria > Bacteroidota > Bacteroidia > Flavobacteriales > Flavobacteriaceae > Maribacter. The sequence goes on from NZ_JAGJEC010000001.1 coordinate 659,790, forward strand.
GTGTTGAGAGATGTGCTCCAAAATGGCGAAGTAACACCCGATTTTTATATTTCTAACGAAGACCTGCCAAAATGGGAATATCTAAAAGGGGCAAAAAAAGAGGTAAGGACCGCAAAAAACGGGTATACCTATAATTACAGTGAAGGAGGCATGGTGTTTCCGGACGCCCTTGACAATGCTTCTCGTACCATTATCACGGGAGAGGGAGGTAAAAGTCCATCAAGGTTCAAACATGTAATTAAAAGCGACAAGGGGTTAAGAAGATTAACTCCGGTTGAACTGGAACGTTTAAACATGTTCCCCGACAACCATACAAAGCTAGAGGGCATTAGCGATGCCAAAAGGGCTTTTTTTATGGGCAATGCCCTGGTAGTAGGTATCGTAAACCGTATTGCTGTTACGCTTCATGAAAAAATAAGCAACCGTTGAAAAGTCATTTTAAATCGGACTTAAAGAAAGAAAAAAGGCTTGCGCTGCTTGTAGACTCTTATTATTTAAAACATTTACAATTTTATAACTACCATCGTATTGGTGATATAAAACAGCAACTTGAGGGTATCGATGTTCTCTTTACCGATAAAAAATCTGGTGAAAAGTATGCTATCGATGAAAAAGCACAGTTAGATTACATAAATGAAGATTTACCCACTTTTGCATTCGAAATAAGCTATTTAAAAAACGATATTACCAAAAAGGGATGGCTGTACGACCTTTCTAAAAAAACGGATTTCTATGCCCTTATTACGGCCATATATGAGGACGAGCCAAATATCTTTACTTCTTGTAAGATAACTATTGTAAATAGAAAAAAACTTATTTACCTGCTAAAGGAAAAAGGTGTTTGCGAGTTGTCCATTTCAAATAAATGGAACCAAAGTCAACAAAACCACGGTAAAATAGTATTAAAAGAATTAGACTCAAGATCAGAAGGTTACATTTTTTATTCTAAAAACAACAAAGTAGAAAAACCCATAAATCTTATTTTAAAGTTAGATTTTCTTATTAACAACGGTATTGCTAAACGCTTATGCTGATCCTTTACCCGATTTCTAAACCATAAATTCAATATTTTTTATTAAAAAGCTGTTAATCAGTATGTTTCGTTTGGATTTCTCCAAAAATTTTATAACTTATAGGTTATGGTAAAATTAGATAAATCAGAAAATACGGAATTTATAGAAAAATCTATAAGCTATTTGGAAGCTACCGGTTTTGAGAACATCAAAGCGGATATGGAGGGTTACGAAAAGCCTAAATCTTATAGTAGAAAAGGTGCTGGTGATAAGATTACACCAGATATAGTAGCTATTAAAAATGGCAGAAAATATTTTTTTGACATTAGTCTTAAATCAGAAAAGCCAAGGTTGTTAAAAAGTAAATGGTTGTTTTTGGATACTTTGAGCAGAATGAACTCTAATAGGTTTAGAATTATAACCACTAAGGGCCATTACAAATTCACCGATATGATGTTGGAAGATATTAACCTTAGCAACAAAGAACCTATTAAAATATAATATTCACTATTTCTTACACACTAAAAGGCATCTGATAGATGCCTTTTTTATTCCCTTATCATAGCAATGTGTGGTATACCGTCTTCCAAATAGCCTTCACCGGTCTCAATAAAACCCAATGAGTTATAAAATTTGGTCAAATATTCTTGTGCAGATATCCGTATTTTTTTTGTTCTTAAATGCTCGTGAACAGCTTTAATAGAAGCTTTCATAATATCTATACCATAGCCGAACTTTCTTTCTTCTTGGCTTACTACCACCCTACCAATACTTGCTTCTTCAAAATAATCACCAGGTTTAAAAATTCGTGTATAGGCGACTATTCGTCCTTCTTTTTTTCCTATAACATGAAGGGCCTTTTGATCCTTACCATCTACATCTTGGTAAACACAATCTTGTTCTACAACAAAAACAGCACTTCGCAATTGTAATATTTGATACAGTTCAATGGTACTGAGTTCTTTAAATGTCTTTACTGTTATTGCTATCATTAATCTTGAACAATTATCTTTTTACTGTCGCATTTACCATATTCAGGTTGAATATTTACATGGTTAATACCGTGCTTATGGTAAACCTCTTCTTCTATTTGATCTAATATTTCATCAAATTCCGAAATTCTTATATCTGAAATAAAATCTATATGCGCCTCTAAATGAACTTCATCTTCATTTAGTTGCCAAACATGTACATGATGTACATTTTTTATACCATCTATCTTACAAATGGTATCTACTATTTGCTGTATTTGTATGGTATTTGGCGTAAACAACATTAACACTCTGGTAGAATCCTTTAAAAGGTCATACCCCATATATATCAAGTAAATTGCAATGGCAAAGGTAAGGGCGGGATCAACCCAATATAGTTGATAGAATTTCATTAACAACCCCCCTATTAAAACCGCTACGGAAGCCATCATATCGGTAAGCAAGTGCAAATACGCAGATTTCATGTTCATATTGCTATCTGCATCCTTTTTTAACAGAAAAACACTAAATCCGTTCGCGGCGATTCCTAGTAAAGACAACCATATTACCAGACTGGACTCCACGGGTTCGGGAGCCATAAATCGTTCAATAGCCTCTTTTACCAAAATAATAGCTACAACAATAAGGGCTGCGGAGTTTACAAAGGCAGCAATAATTTCAGCTCTTTTATAACCGAAAGTTTTATTGGCAGAAGCTTTTTTTTTAGAAAGAACGTTAGCTATATAACTAATTATCAATGAAAGTACATCACTGAAATTATGTAATGCATCCGATAGTAATGCCAGGCTTCCGGAAACGATACCCCCTATAACCTGAGATACGGTAATAAGTATATTCAAGAAAATGGAAATAACCAGATTCCTTCCTTCTACTTTGGGGTGGCTATGTGCGTGCCCATGATGATCGTGTGCGTGCCCCATGTTATACGAATACTATTTACAAGGTATTTTTTCTATGCGTCTTTCGTGTCTACCCCCTTCAAAATCGGTATTTAAGAAAGTTTCCACCATTTCCAATGCCTGTGGTAAAGAAATATATCTTGCCGGTAAACTAAGAATATTGGCATCGTTATGTTCTCTGGCCAAAGCAACTATCTCTTTGGTCCAACATAATGCGGCCCTAACTTTTTGATGTTTATTGGCAGTCATTGAGGCCCCGTTACCACTACCGCATATAATAATACCGCAGTCTACTTTACCCTCTTCTACATCTTGTGCCACTGGATGAACAAAATCAGGATAATCTACACTATCCGTACCATCGGTACCATAATTAACAACTTCAATGTTCTTTGACTTAAGAAGACCTATTATAGCCAGCTTATATTCGGTACCGGCATGATCGTTTCCAATAGCTATTTTCATGATATATTTCTTTAGGGTAAACCATTTATAGTAAGCATTTTCAAATGTTTACATATATAAGCAAAGGTACGATATACCAATGTTCACAACAAAAAATGAACGGTTCACAACATTAATTTAATACTTGGTTATTTTGATTGTTTATTAGTAGCGTAAATACTACCCATAAATGTCTGAAAAAATGTTGACAAAAAAGTATTTAAAAATTTGGAAGTACAGTTTATAATTCTCCTACGACCAAATTTTATAATTAGCTAATAATGATATTAGAATTAATTAGTTTCTTGTAAAGGAATATCAATACTTAGTTAACACTAATTTTACTTTTACTTATCAAAAAATACATGTTGAAATAGGTTATCAACCTTTATTGATAACTTTTTTAATCTTCTGATTATCATCTAAATTTTATGCTAATACAATGTCAATAACTATTAGTATCTAATAAAAGCAAGTAAACTTAAAATTAGTTTTACCAGATATTAACAAACAATCATAATCATCATTTTATTTTTAAATTTTAAAAAAAGAAACAGTATTATATTATATATGTTGATAACCTTGGTAGTAAATGCAATAGTGCTTGATTCTAACACTAGCACTAAATTATAATTCGTAATTTTCCAATAAATTAAGATTGAATGTCCAAAAGAAATAAGAAGACGAAAAACCATAAAAGAAACGAGATTACCAAAGGTATATTTACTGTATTAGAGAAAGAACCCAATAAAAGTTTTAATTATAAGCAAATAGCTGCTAAAATTGGTATTACCGATGCGCAGGATAGAAATACCCTAATTAAAAGATTGACCCAACTAAAAGAGAAAAAGCGGATACAAGAAGTTGATAGGGGCAATTATAAGGTTTTAGAGGATACTAAAACCTATCATGAAGGGGTCGTAGATGTTACAGGAAAAGGAAACGCCTATATTATAATAGATGGTATGGACAGTGATGTGTTCGTGCCTTATAACAAGTTAAACAAAGCCTTTCATAAAGATAAAGTCAAAGTATTTGTACATCCTAAAAGAGGAAGTAAAAAGTTAGAAGGTGATATTGTTGAAGTTATAGAAAGATTTAAGTCCACCTTCGTTGGTATTGTAGATATGCAAAAGAACTTTGCATTCGTGAGACCCACCGATTTTAGAATGTATACCGATATATTCGTATCTCAAGATAAATTAAAAGGGGCACAGGATGGTGATAAGGTTATAGTAGAACTGTTGGAATGGCCAGATGGTGTAGATTCACCATACGGTAAAATAACAGAGGTACTTGGTAAACCTGGTGAGCATGATACCGAAATACATTCTATTTTGGCGGAGTATGGTTTACCATATGAGTTTCCAGTAGAAGTACAACGCTTTGCTGATGGCTTGGATACCAGCATAAAAGAAGAGGAAATAAAGAAAAGAAGGGATATGCGGGATGTCCTTACTTTTACGATAGATCCCAAGGATGCCAAAGATTTTGATGATGCACTGTCTTTTGCTGTCTTAGAAAACGGTAATTATGAAATAGGTATTCATATTGCCGACGTATCACATTATTTACAAGAGAATACGGTGTTGGACGATGAGGCCTATGACCGGGCCACATCTGTATATTTAGTGGATCGGGTAGTACCTATGTTACCCGAAGTACTTTCTAACAATGCCTGTTCATTAAGACCTAATGAAGAAAAATATACTTTTTCTGCGGTATTCGAAATAGATGATAATGCGATTATACGTGATCAATGGTTCGGTAGAACCGTAATTGATTCCAACGAACGTTTTGCATACGAAGAAGCACAACATATAATAGAAACCGGTAATGGTAACATACCTAAAGAAGTTTCTATAAGAAAAGATGCCTATAAGGTCGATGATGCAGTAGTTGAAGCGACGCTTACAATGGATAGATTGGCGAAGATGATGCGTGAAAAACGTATGAAACAAGGCGCTATTTCTTTTGATAAGGTAGAAGTACGTTTTAACCTGAACGAGAAAAATGAACCTGTTGGTGTGTATTTTAAGGAAGCTAAGGATGCTAATAAACTGATAGAGGAATTTATGTTGTTGGCCAATAGAAAAGTGGCCGAGTTTATTGGAAAACAAAAACCCAAAAAGACTTTTATTTATAGGGTACATGACGATCCGGACGAGGATAAGCTAATGGCCTTGAACGGTATCGTTTCTAGATTTGGGCATAAATTGGATTTTAAGGACAAGAAAAGTATCAGTGCTTCATTGAACAAACTTTTAGAAGATGTAAAGGGTCAAAAAGAACAGAATCTTGTAGATACTTTGGCTATTAGAAGTATGAACAAGGCCATTTATACTGTTGACAATATTGGTCATTACGGGTTGGCATTCGATTATTATACCCATTTTACCTCACCTATTAGAAGATATCCGGATGTTATGGTCCATAGACTTTTACAACATTATTTGGAGGGAGGAAATTCTGTGAAGGCTGATAAGTATGAAGAAAAATGTAAACATTCTTCTGATATGGAGGGATTGGCCGCCAGTGCAGAACGTGATTCAATTAAGTATATGCAGATCAAGTTTATGCAGGATCATAAAGATGAGGAATTTGTTGGGGTTATCAGTGGAGTTACCGAATGGGGCATTTATGTGGAGATTATTGAGAATAAATGTGAGGGTATGGTACGTACCCGCGATATAAAAGGAGATTATTATATCTTTGATGAGAAACAATATGCGATTGTTGGCGAACGTACCAAAAAGACGTATCAATTAGGTGATGAGGTCGTGGTAATGGTCAAAAATACCGATTTAATAAAGCGTCACTTAGATTTCTCTTTGATTGGTAAAAGAGAATAGTTTTTTGGAACGTATTTTGATTAATTAGGGTAGTAAAATCAAGGTTTTAATTGTTAGGACCTATAAATCAGATAGATGAAGCATTTTCTATTATTGTTATTCCTTGTATTAGGGCAGACGATAGAGGCTCAAGATACAGAGATTACCCAAAAGCTAGAAAAATTTGTAGAACTTAAAGGTTTCGATGGTTTGTCCATTAATCTTATTAGGTCTTCAGAAAATAAAGCGGTAATCAAAGGCGAAAATACCGATAAGGTAGCGATTGTTAATAACGATGGTGTTCTTAAAATACGAATGCAGATAGTTAAGATATTCAGTGGATATAAGACCTTTGTTGATGTTTATTATACCGATGATATAAAGGTAATAGATGTAAACGAAGATGCTAGAATCACTTCGGACGGTGTTATAGTACAAGATGTACTTGAATTGAAGGCACAAGAAGGTGGTGAAATAGTGGTATCTGCCGAAGTGGAACAAATACTTATTAAATCTGTATCCGGTGGTGTTATTAAAGCTTCTGGTATATCCAATTTACAAGATGTACAGATCAATACAGGTGGTATTTATGAGGGCAAGGCGCTTAAAACAAAGTTTTCAACGGTTAATGTAAACGCCGGTTCTAGGGCCGAAATTTATGCAAGCGATTATGTAAAAGCGGCGGTAAAGGCGGGTGGCGAGGTTATAGTATATGGCAACCCTCCTAAATTAGAGGAAAAAACGGTATTTGGAGGTAGCATTAAAAGAATGTAATATTAGATGATAGAAGATATACAGGCGGCAATTCCACTAGGCTTTTTATTAAGTTTTATGATTGGGCCTGTTTTTTTTGTACTACTGGAAACCAGTGCTATAAAAGGATTTAGAGCTGCCATTGTTTTTGATATCGGTGTTATAGTTGCTGATGTATTGTTTATTACTATAGCTTATTTTAGTAGTTTTCAACTACTGGAAAATTTAAGTAATCAACCAGGTCTTTATGTTTTTGGAGGTGTTATTCTGTTAATATATGGAATTACGGTTTTTTTTAAACAAGGTGTAAAACAATCTACCGAGGTACCTATCAAATCTAAAAAGGGGGATTATATAAGTCTCTTTTTTAAGGGATTTCTACTGAATTTTATAAATATTGGGGTACTTGTATTTTGGCTAGGGGTTATTATTATAGTGGGTCCTACTTTAGAAAATGAACCCTATAGGATAAGGGTATTTTTTAGCTCAATGATATTGGCCTATTTCGTAACAGATGTTTTTAAGATCCTATTGGCAAAACAGTTAAAAAGAAAATTGACCAATACGCGTATTCACTTGATTAAAAAGGTTATTGCTATAATATTGATAATTAGTGGGGTAGTGTTGATTGTCAAGGGATTTCTTCCAAAGGATAAATTCAATTTGGAGAATCAGATAGAGAATATGGCACATTAAATAAAAAAGACCGGTATAACCGGTCTTTTCATGTTTTGAGTAGAAATATATGTGAACGTTTATTGTTTGTACTTATCGTTCAATACTTTAATTATTTCATCGGTAAGATCATTGGCTTCTTTACCGTAAAGAACACTACCACCATCGCCACCACCTAAAATATAGCTGTAACCGTTGGTTTTGCCGTATGCTTCAATTTCTTTTTTAACCTTAGAAACTACACTGTCCATTTCGGTTTGTCCGGCTAATTGTAGTTGTTGGTCTTCCATTTGTAATTGTTGCCCTATTTGTTGCCCTCTTTGTTGAAAAGCGGCATATTCTTGTTGTGCTTTTGATTGAGACATTTTTTGAGCTCTTTCTTGAAAAGCTTGTGCTTCCATTTGAAAGGCTTGAGAAATACTATCTCTTTTTTTTGTCAAAGCTTCCGCTTTCACTTTGAATTTGGATTCAACATCAATTTTTTCTTGATATTCATCCATAAGTTTAACATTGTCTACAAAACCTATTTTTTCTTGTTGACAAGCACTCATGGTTAAAATTGTTAAACCAAGGATTATTTTTTTCATTTTACTGGTGTTAAAAGTTGGGCAAAAGTAACAAAGGTTTTCTTAATCGCATATTTATGCGACAGTTATTATTTTTAGTTAAAAATCAATATATCAATATTATTGATGAGTTTAATATATAACATCAATATAATTTATTATAATTGGGTTTTTTTAAGGCGATTTAAGAGTGTTTTGAAATTTTGATTGGTATTTGTATAGCTATCGAATTAAAATACGCTGTATAGGGTTTAATTTAATTTTTTACCTTTTTTAGCACATAAATTAGTGAAGAATATTCACCAGACGACATGGCTTTTAAATTTGAGGTTAAACCGGTAATAAAAGCGTTAAAATATCTATTGGAATTGTTTTTGTATTTTTCTGATAGGAGCGATACGTAATAAGAATCGAATAGCATCGGTTTAATATCGATGATTTCCATACTGTGTTTCTGAAAAATTTTGGATATTGAATTTTTTGAAAAGTGATGAAGATGACGAGGCACATCATAGGCAGCCCAATAGGGCCCATATTTTTTTGCGTCGTACGATTTGTAATTGGGTACGGCAATAATCAAAGTGCCGTTCTTTTTTAAGAGTGATGTTATTTTTTTTGTTTGTTCTTCTAGATTTGGTAAGTGTTCTAAAACATGCCATAGTGTTATGGCGTCGTATGTATTATTTTCTATTTTAGATATATCCGATTTTAGATTTATACCTTTTAATGCAGCATTGTTTCTGGCCAGTTCGTTAGGTTCAATTCCGGTTGTCTCCCACCCTTTCGATTTGGCCGTTAGAAGAAATTCTCCAGTTCCAGCACCAATATCCAATAGTTTATAAGAGTCTTTTGTATACTTATTTAGTAGACCAACTTTTTTCTTTAAACTATATTTTTTAACTAACTGATAGATTTTATCTATAATATTTTTCTTTTGATCGGAGTGTGATACATAGTCTTCGCTGTTATAATAGGTGTCTAAATTTTTAGGTATTGGGTGTGTTGAGAGCATGTCAAACTCATTATTGTACAACAGGTCAAACTCTTCTTGAGTATTAAAATAATCCTTTGTTTTAAGGTATAAACTCATTTTATGGGTGGAATTTATAGAGGTGATTTATGGATTGTTCCACGTGGAACAATTGTTTATTATCTCCCTAGGTAAACTAATAGAACGCTGATGTCACTCGGGGTAACACCGCTAATTCTTGATGCCTGTGAAATTGTCACTGGTTGTATTGCTGTTAGTTTTTCACGAGCCTCAAAAGAGAGTGATTTTAATTTGGTATAGTCAAAGTTTTCTGGAATTTTAACCGCCTTCAATCTTTGTAATTTATCGGCATTTAGTTTTTCCTTTGCAATATATCCAGAGTATTTAACTTGTACTTCTGTTTGTTCCAACACCTCGTTGTCTAAATTATTTTCTTTGGCGTAGTGTTTTACTTTATCTAAGCTTAACATGTGTTCCATGGTAACTTTAGGCCTTGAAAATAGTTTGAACATTTTATCGGATTGTTTTATCAATGATGAATTTACAGATTCTAATATGGGGTTTATTTCATCAGGTAGTACACTTGTTTCTTTAAAGAAACTTACAAATGCATTTGATTTGGAAAGCTTTTCTTCCATACGTTGCATTCTTTCTTTTTTAGCTAATCCTATTTCATAACCCTTGGGGGTTAATCTTAAATCTGCATTATCTTGTCTTAGCAATGTTCTATATTCTGCTCGTGAAGTAAACATTCTATATGGTTCTTCAGTTCCTTTTGTAATAAGGTCATCTATTAATACACCAATGTAGGCTTCATTCCTGGCCAGGGTAAAAGGTTCCTTTTCGTTTATTTTTAAATGAGCATTTATCCCTGCCATTAAACCTTGTGAGGCAGCTTCTTCATAACCGGTGGTACCATTTATTTGTCCGGCGAAATATAAATTGTTTATGAGCTTTGTTTCTAAGGTGTGCTTTAATTGTGTTGGCGGAAAGTAATCGTATTCTATAGCATAACCCGGTCTAAAGAATTTTACATTTTCAAAACCAACCACAGATCTTAATGCCTTAAACTGTATGTCTTCTGGTAAAGAAGTTGAAAACCCGTTAACGTATACTTCAACAGTATTCCATCCTTCCGGCTCAATAAACATTTGATGCGAATCTTTATTTGCAAACCTGTTTATTTTATCTTCTATAGAAGGACAATATCTTGGACCGATACTTTTTATTCTTCCGTTGAACATAGGAGACCTGTCAAAACCCTCTCTAAGAATTTCATGTACCAGAGCGCTGGTATGGGTCATATGACAGTCTCGTTGTTCCTTTAATATAGGTGTGTTGGTATATGAGAACTTATAGGGTTGTTCATCACCTGGCTGAACTATCATTTTAGAATAATCCAACGACCTGCCATCTACTCTGGGTGGTGTTCCGGTTTTCATTCTTCCACTATCAAAGCCTAGGCTTGTTAGTTGTTCTGTTATTCCCGTAGCTGCTTTTTCGCCAGCACGACCTCCTCCAAATTGTTTTTCTCCAATGTGTATTAACCCATTTAAAAACGTTCCATTGGTTAATACAACTGACCTTCCTTTTATATGTACACCTAAAGATGTCTTTACCCCTACCACGTTATCTTTTTCTATTAAAAGACCGGATACCATTTCTTGGTAAAAATCTACATTGGGGGTTCTTTCTAATGCTAGTCTCCATTCTTCTGCAAAACGCATACGGTCACTCTGGGCCCTTGGGCTCCACATGGCCGGTCCTTTCGATTTGTTGAGCATCTTAAACTGTATGGCCGACTTATCGGTAATAATACCGCTGTAACCACCCAATGCGTCTATTTCTCTTACTATTTGACCTTTGGCGATTCCACCCATGGCAGGGTTGCAAGACATTTGACCTATGTTTTGCAAGTTCATCGTTACCAATAAAGTTTTAGAACCCATATTGGCTGCAGCAGCTGCCGCTTCTGCACCGGCGTGACCACCGCCTACTACTATAACATCATAAATTTCTTCGAACATAGCTTACTTGTGTTCCACGTGGAACATATTTATTTTTTCTTCTTCTTTTTTACGCATTTCTTCAATATCCTCTTTTTTCTTGTCCTTATAACCCATTAAGTGAAGAACGCCATGAGCCATAACCCGCAGCAATTCATTATTAAAAGACACATTAAAACGGATGCTGTTTTCTTTGACCCTTTCTATAGAGATATAAATATCACCAGAAACAACGCTTCCGCTTGTATAGTCAAAAGTAATAATGTCTGTATAAGTATCGTGTTGAAGATATTGCTGGTTGATGTTCAATAGATATGAATCATCGCAAAAAATATAGTTCAATTCTCCTGAAGTATATTCTTCGCTTTCACAAATTGTTTTTATCCAGCTGCGGTACTTATCTTTTTCTGATAGTGAAAAATCGGTTTCATAATGAAAATCAATCATTGCCTTTAAAATACGCTTTTACCTTGTTTTGAAAATTTTGGCGCAAAGGTAAGGCTTGTCGATTTAAAATTTCTACCTCATTTCGATAATTCTCTAATAATGAGGGTTTAGTAATTATAGGGTTGCTAAAGTCTTTTTTATTGGTATTACTTTCCCTTTCTTGCTTTCTGCCTTGTTTTAAAGCGGCATTTTCTAGCTTAAGTAATTCGTATTGTATGTTGTTGGCCTTGGTTATAGTGCGTTGGGTTATGCCATTTTCTAACAAATCATTTTGAAAATCCTCCATTTGTTTCATCAACTTCTCCCCTAATTTACGGTCGCCTTCATTGAGCATGTTTTGTAATTGCTTTTCCAGTTCTTGTCGTATGCGTTGTTGTTCTTGATAGATTTCATAAATTTCTTGCAATTCAGATTCTGTCATTCCACCTTCTCCACCACTGCTCCCATTTCTATTGTTTGCTCCTTGTTTGCCGTTTTTTCCTTCCCCATTTTGACCCTCTCCATTTTGGCCTTCTCCATTTTTTCCGGTATTTCCTTTTTGAGAATCCTTGCCTTGATTGCCTTCCCCTTCTCCTTTTTCTCCTTGGCCAGCTTTTCCTTCTCCCTTCTCGCCTTCGTTACCTTGTTTGCCTTCACTTCCTTTTTGGCCCATTTTTTCACCTATAGATTCTTGTTGTTTTATAATATCCGGCAATTGAAACCCTTGTTGTCCATCTCCTTTTCCTTTCCCCATTTGCATGCTTTGTTGCATGTTTTCTAAAACATTTGCCAAGAAATCCGCTAAGCTGTTCGAGGCCGTCAGCACATATTTTTGATAAGATACGCCTTGGTACATTTGACCATCTGCCAAGCTTTCCAATGACTTGTCTATATTGTAATATACCTCTGTTATTTGTTCGTTTACAAATTCAGACAGCTCTGCCTGTCTTAATGATAAGGCAAATAAACTATCATCTACATGTTCGAACAATCCCCGTAATTCTTGTTGGTTTCTTACCGTTTCTGAATATTCCGATATTTCGCCTCTTTCTTGGGCGCTTAGTTTATCATATAGATTTTCTTGTTTAAAAGAGAAAATTATTAGGTTGTCTAGAATTTGACGTAACATTTCGGCATCTTCTGCAACAGAAGAACCCCCACTTGCTCCTTCGGAACTTTTACTAAGTTCTTCGCTCATTTGTTTCATTTTATCGGCAGCCGATTTTTGGCTTTTCTTCGTCTGTGAAGCCGATTTCTCCATTTCTTGTTGGTTCTGTTCCTGTGCCGAATTCTGATAGTTTTTAATTTCTTCCGACGCTTTCTCTTGATCTTGTTCTATTCCTTGTTTTTTATTGTTGTCTATTTTAAGGTCTATGGGTTTCTTTAATTCTGTGTTGTCTTTTTTAAGCTCATCCAGTTGTTTGCTTATTTCCTTAAATTCTTCATTGAGCTTTTGCTGAGCTTTTTCCGAATTGTTCTCGTCAATGTTTTCTTTGGACAGTTTTTCCTGTTTTTCCGATAGTTTTTCTAAATCTGTAGCTAGTTGCGACGTTTTTTCTGTTACATAATACCGTTTGGTCAGTTCTACTAGTTGCTCTAGGCTTCTTTGTGAGTTTTGTTGCTTTTTACCTAGCTCCTCTAGCTTTTGACTTAGTTCTTCTTTGTTTATTTTTTCGGCTATTTTATTTAGCTCCTCTATAAGTTTTTGGTTTTTCTTTGCTTCAATTTCTTGCCGCTCCAAGCGCTCTTGAAGCAGTTTGTTCAGCTTATTGTCGGTATTGTTTTTTTCAAGATTTTCTTTTAGTTCCTTACTGAACTTTTGCATTAGTTCTTCTTGTTGTTCCTGTTTTTTTAGAAAGTCCCGTACTTGGTTTTTGTCATTATAGTTTAGACTACTTTTTTCCTTTTGTAATTCATTTATTTCTTTAAGCGCCTCTATTTGTTGGGCTGCTTTTTCCAGCGATTGGTCAAAATTCTTAATTATAGTTTGTTGTTGGCGTAAGTCATTGTTTTTCAGTTGGTTATCATTTAATAATTGATGATTGAACACCTGACTTTTAACTGATTTTCCTTTATGTATGGCATCGTTATCGGTGACTAAAAAGTAGAAGGAATATTGTTTGTTCTCTTCAAGGTTCAGACCCGACGGAAACGTATAATAAAAGCGACTAAAACTTTCTTTTGGTGAAATAAGGCTCATTACTTTTTTGTCTTCGGCATTATCGTTGCTATAATAGACAAGGTCAATTTTTTGAAGACCATAATCATCGGTGGCTTCGCCTGAATAGTACGATATATTTGGGTTTAAGCTATCTATGACCTGTACAACTTTCACCGTGGGATACGCGTCTTTGATAACCTGAAAGGAATAGTCCAATTTTTCATGAGCTTTTATGTTCTCGTTAGAGGTGGTAAGTTGATATCTTAGGTTAGAGTAAATCCGTTTAGACAGTTCAAAATCATTTTCATTTTTAGAAAACACCAAACTGGTGTCTTTACTTATCAGGTTGATTTCTTGGGTGTCTTCTCCCCTAATTTTCCAGGTAACCTTGGTGCCTTCTGGCATAATGGCATTGCCTGTGCTTTTTAATATTTCGGGCGATTTGTTCAGGTACCCAGGATACTCCATTAAAATATTGAAGTCGGTAATTGCCGGCGCCTTTAATGAAGTCAACGTATATTCTCTGGACCATACTTCGTTGCCCTTGAACCTAAATTTTGTGGAATGTATGGGTGGTGAAAGGGTATATTGATAGATTCCATTTTCTTCTTGTAACAATATTTCCTTGTCACCCAATACAACATACACGTTTTCTGGTCGTATGTTACCCGAGGTAGATACTTTAAACGTAAAGGGTTCACTTTCTACAACCTTTAAATCTGATGACAGTAATTCAAATTGAAAAGGAGCGGGAGGCTCGTAGGCCATATCAAAATTGACCACTCTTTCATAAGAACCGAAAAAAGAGGACCAATTGCCCGAAACCCACAAAATTGCAATGACCAATAAGGGAACAGTGGCATATTTTAAATATTTATAAGCATCTTTAAAGCTAATGGCGTTTGTAAACGGAATTGGTTTTAGTTGCTCTGAACGCTGGTCTATACTGGCCAACAACAATTCTGATTTAGAGGGGCTATCCGCAAGATCCAAAAGATTATAAAGCTTATCCCCCACTTCTGGAAAATGCTTACCTATCATCAGTGCCGCATCTTTGGTAGAAATTCCCTTTTTAAATTTAAAGAGATAGAACAATGGGGTTAATATATATTTAAAAAGCAGAAAGAGCTCCACTCCCACAAAAAACAATAGTAGCACTAATCTTCCTGTAGAATTCAGCCAAAGAGTGTACTCTATGCCCAAGACAATTAAAAAAAACAAAAGCCCCAAGGCTACAAATAGAATAATTCCCTTTACAAGTTCTTGGGTATAATGCTTTCTGATAAACTCGTTGAGTTTTTCTAATATGTTGTTGTAAGACTGCAAATTGTGTTTTTTATACCAAGATAGCAGTAATTCGATTTTTCGTTCAGAAAAAACTGTTAAAACGGTGTTTTATGCCACCCCCTTGTTCTTTATAGAACCATAAGCGCCGATAAAATTTAAAATTATCTTTAATACTCTTCATCAATCTTTTTAGCATACAGTGCTTTTTATACCTTTGCGGCATGACAAAAAAAGTTCGTGTTAGGTTTGCGCCCAGTCCTACTGGGCCATTGCATATAGGAGGGGTCAGAACCGCTCTTTTTAATTATTTATTTGCCAAAAAAAATGGAGGGGATTTTATTCTTCGAATAGAGGATACGGATCAAAATAGGTTCGTTGAGGGTGCCGAAGAATATATTATCGAGGCACTTAATTGGTGTGGAATTATATGTGATGAAGGTCCGTCCGCATCCGCAGCTACCGCTGATCAAGGAAAATATGGCCCTTACAGACAAAGCGAACGTAAAGATCTGTATAGAAAATATGCCGAAGAGCTTGTGGCAAAAGGAAAAGCCTATTATGCTTTTGATACTTCCGAGCGTTTAGATTTTCACAGAAAAGACCATGAGGCCAAGGGTAAAACGTTTATATACAATTGGCACAATCGTCTAAAACTGGACAACTCTTTGTCCATGAGTGCAGAAGACCTGAAAAAAAGATTGGATTCTGGAGACGACTACGTAATTAGATTTTTAACACCACCGGACGAAAAGTTGCACCTAAAGGATATTATTAGGGGAGACATTGAAATAGACACCAATATTTTAGATGATAAGGTCTTGTTTAAAAGTGATGGAATGCCCACCTATCACTTAGCAAACATTGTAGATGACCATCTTATGGAAATTACACATGTAATTCGAGGCGAAGAATGGTTGCCTTCGTTGGCACTGCACAAAGAACTATATGACGCTTTTGGTTGGGATGCACCTGCGTTTGCCCATTTACCATTGATAATGAAACCCGTTGGAAAGGGAAAATTAAGTAAAAGAGATGGGGAAAAAGGAGGGTTTCCAGTTTTTCCGTTATCATGGAAAGATTCTGAAGGATATAGGGAAGCTGGGTATTTCCCCGAGGCGGTTGTTAACTTTTTGGCTCTTTTGGGCTGGAACCCGGGAACAGAACAGGAGATTTTTTCTATGCAAGAACTAATAGATAGTTTTTCTCTTGAGCGCGTAAACAAGTCTGGGGCAAGATTTGACCCAGATAAAACCAAATGGTATAATCAACAGTACATGCACCAGAAAGAGGATTCGGAACTGGCAACATCCTTTATGCAAGAGCTAAAGGCAAAGGATATAGATGTTGTTTCGGAGAACTATGTTGAGAAGGTGGTTGCCCTAGTAAAGGAACGTGCCACTTTTATAGACGATTTCTGGAATTTAAGTGATTACTTTTTTGTTGCACCGGCAGATTACAACGAAAAAGCCATTAAAAAGCAATGGAAAGAAGGTACTCCCCAGATTATGGAAGATTTGGTGAAAGTACTGGAGCCGATTTCTGATTTTTCGTCAGAAAATGTCGAAGCTATCGTTAAGGGCTGGATTTCTGAACAAGAATTGTCTTTTGGTAAGGTAATGCCACCCTTAAGGTTGGTTTTGGTAGGAGACATGAAAGGGCCACATATTTTTGATATTATCGCCATGATCGGCAAAGAGGAAACGATTTCAAGAATTAAAAACGCCATTTTAACCCAGAGCTAAAATGGCGTTTATTGATATGAGTTTAAAACGTTCCCTGTAAGTTTTTAGGCGTTTTTTTGTTTTCCGTGCGGTAAACCTACTGTTTTTCTGTTTTATCCTTTAGAGCGCCTTCTATGGCCTTTAAATTACCATCGATGTCGGTAGGTATGTCCAAGCCCAATAGTTCACATATTAAAGGATAAATATGAATGTTCTTTACAGAGGGTATGGTTTGATTACTTTTAAAAGCGGGGCCATTCGCATAAAAAATGCCGTGCATTTCTTTATGCGCAGGATCGTAGCCATGCACACCATACGAAGTTCTAGTATTTTTCATTTTAGCTGCAATAGCTTCTTTTGAAGAAAAATAATAGCCAAAATCGGGAATAACCTGAATAGACCCCCAGTCTTCGTTCTGTGGCGTATATTCAAAACCTGGGGTATCTTCTGTTTTATACACCATAAAATGGTTTTCCTTTTGTTTTAACGAAGCAACGATTTCATTTGTTTGGCTTTTATTCTTTGGATGTATGAACACAATGGATCCATTGTCTATGGTAGAATATAGGTCATCGTTCTTAATATCTTCAATGGGTATATAATGGTCCTTGTCCACATTGGCCATACCATGGTCTGAAACTATTATCATATTAACGGGTAGTCCCGTGGCACGTACGCCATTATAAAGGTCGCCAAGGTTTTTATCGAGCGACATGAGCGTTTCTTTTAGCTTTTCATCGGCATTGGGGCCAAAACGGTGTCCGATATCGTCCATATCGGAGAAATATAGGGTAATAAGATGGGGTCTTTCTTTAGGGGGCAGATCCAGCCATTCCAACGCTTGTTGTACCCGGGTTTCGTTTTTAATGCTTCCATCGTATTTGCGATAATAGGTAGGTTTTATACCCTGTATATCGGCTTCTGTTCCAACAAAGAAATAGCTGGCGGTAACCATTCCCGCACGTGAGGCCTGAACCCAAATAGGGGTTCCCCCATAAAACTCACCATCTTCTACCACCTTACGATCTCGGATCCTGTACATCGATTTCTTTTTATGGCTGTAGAAGGTGTTTCCTATCAAACCATGATTTTCCGGATACATGCCCGTGGCAATGGTATAGTGATTCGGAAAAGTTTTGGAAGGAAAAGAAGGTATCAAAGATTCTGCCTTGACCCCGGTTTTAATAAAGCTACTTAGAAAAGGAGGATTAAAACGATCCACATAGTCCCAACGGAATCCGTCCAAAGAAATTAAGATAACATAAGGTTTTTGTAAAGCGGACTCGGAATTTATAGTAGTAACCGAGGAAGTAATGTTGGAGGTTGATTTACAAGAAGATACAATTAGGGTGATGGTCATAAAAACCAACACAAAAATGCCATGCTGTTTTCTCATTGGTAAGATTTTTCCAGTATTTAAAAATTGTTATTAGAACACCTAATAAATAAATGAATAAATATAGGAAAACCATTTGCTTAATATCTGTCGGTTTATCATAAATCAAAGATGTTTCAATAGAAAATCTCAGAAGGATTAAAAATCAATAATCGAGGTTGCCCACAACATTCAACAGGGTTACAAGACCTATAAGCAAAATAAGGACCAAAGATATTTTCTTAAACTTGTCTTGAGGTATGTAGTTTAAAATTTGTTTTCCCAAGTAGGTGCCTAGAATACCGATACCCAAAAGAAAAGGTATATAAATAAGGTGCTCTTTGGTTATATACCCGTTATTGAAGTACACGAACGTACGCGTAAAATCTATAAAAAAATCAATAAAGGCCGATGTGGCGATGAAAACACTTTTTTCTAGGTTGAAGGCTGCCATTGTTAATCCGCGAATGGCTCCTCCGGTTCCTAGTAGACCTGCGGAAAAACCAGAAAGAGCGCCGCCCGTGATGGCATTTTTCTTATTGGGTGTAATTACCAAATCTTTTTTTATCAGAAAAAGAAGGCTTAGGCCCACCAAGAAAAGGGCGAGGACAATTTCTAAATATGTACCGTCCACCAATTTGGTCAAAAATCCTCCAATAATAACAAAAACTACAGAAGGAACCCCTATGTTGACCAATAGCCTCTTGTCCAACCCTTTTTTGAATAACAAAATTTTACTCATATTGCTCGCTAAGTGAAACAAGGCCGTCAGCCCTAGCACATAGTGGAAATCAAAATAAAAATTACCAATAGGAACAAAAAATACAGAAGACCCGAAACCTCCTATGGTGCCAATGATTTCGGCCAGTAGGGCCAAAACTAAAAATATGTAGTTCAATTTATCCACCATTAGGATTTATAGATCATTGTTAGGCTAAAGTACTCTTTTATTAATGGGAATGGACCTTACAACCCTGCTTTTGGATAGTAATTCAGTTTTTGTACAAATTGGTATAATTTTTTATCTTTCTGATATAGAAAGGATTAAAGTATGCCCCTATGATCTAACAGTACCCGAAGTATATAACGTTATGGTCTGGAAAAATAAAGATTGAAGCGTTTCCACAGGTAAATCTTTATTGGGGTCTAGTCTAAATATTTTCATTTTAGACCTGTTTCCTGTTTCGAGCTGTGTATGTTGTAAATGTGAACCATTAACAAACAAAACGTAGGGCTCTGTAGTTTTTTTGTCTATCCAGAGATAGCAAAAGGGCTTTTTCTTGAAGCAAAAGCAGGGCATTCCATATTTTTTTGTTTCACTAACGTGACAGTTGAGTTTTAAAATAAGAGATCTTATAGCAAGTAAACAGCCTCTGTTCGGTTCGTCCTGATTTAGATAGAAGGTATCAGTGTTAAATTTCATACCAAAAGGTTTTTATGTGCATACAGCCAGATAAACCGATGTTTTTGATTAGAGTTGGTTTGGCCTTACCGTTTATTTTACTTTTCATTAAAAGTAAGTAAATAATGAAAGCTAAGGCATTGTGGGCCAATGCATTCATATGAAAGTGTAACAAATAGAGGTGAAATACTACATATATAGAAACGATTTTGTACATTGAATCAATAACTTAAATACTTAATTATGGGTGGATTTATTTGGATTCCGATTTTTATCTTTTTAGCACTGGTACTGCTGTCCTTTGTTTTTATCGTAAAACAACAAACGGCGGCGATCATTGAAACTTTTGGAAGGTTTAGTAGTATTAGACACTCCGGTCTTCAGTTTAAAATACCTTTTGTACAACGTATCGCCGGAAGGTTAAGTCTAAAAATTCAACAATTGGATGTTATAATCGAAACCAAAACATTGGACGATGTTTTTGTTCGGCTTAAGGTATCTGTTCAGTATAAGGTCATTAAAGAAAAAGTATACGATGCTTTTTACAAATTGGACTATCCGCACGATCAGATTACCTCTTATGTGTTTGATGTGGTAAGGGCCGAAGTGCCAAAAATGAAGTTGGACGATGTTTTTGTAAAGAAAGACGATATTGCTCTGGCGGTAAAGGCGGAATTGAACGACGCCATGTTGGACTACGGATTTGATATTATTAAAACTTTGGTTACCGATATTGATCCCGATGCCCAGGTAAAAGCTGCAATGAACAGAATTAATGCTTCAGAGAGAGAGAAAATTGCCGCCCAGTTCGAAGGGGACGCGGCACGTATTCTGATTGTAGAAAAAGCAAAGGCAGAAGCTGAAAGTAAAAGATTGCAAGGACAAGGTATTGCGGATCAACGTAGGGAGATTGCCCGTGGACTGGAAGAATCTGTAGAGGTGCTTAATAAAGTTGGCATCAACTCACAAGAGGCTTCGGCTCTAATTGTGGTAACGCAACATTATGATACCTTGCAGAGTATAGGAGAAGAAACCAACACCAACCTTATTCTGTTGCCTAACTCACCTCAGGCCGGCAGTGATATGTTGAATAATATGGTAGCCTCTTTTACGGCAAGCAACATGATCGGAGAGCAAATGAAAAAAACGAGTGGTAAAAAGACAACGGACAAAAAAGAATAATCGGTACAATTTATTTTCTAAACACTCAACTATTACAACCTGAAGGCTCGCGATTTTAAAATCGCGAGCCTTTTTGTTATAGTATTGGCCCCAACTTGACGTAAAAAGGAAACAAAGCCCTTAAAGGCACGTTTTCCTTATAAAATATACCAATGGGTTCAGGCCCTAAAAAATGCTGCCAAAAAGCCTGTAAAAAGGTCAAAAAGCATTGATAAATACAATAAACATCGGCACTGTCTATAGATATTGTTGATCTTATAAAAACGGGTGGCAATGATGCTTAAAAGGGCATTAATTCTTTTGTTGAATTTTAGCCCAAGAATCACGCAGACCCACCGTTCTATTGAAAACCAATTTTTCTGCAGAAGAATCTTTGTCCACACAAAAATACCCGATACGTTGAAACTGGAATCGTTCACCAATAGAGGCGTCTTTTAAACTTGGCTCTACATAACCGGTTATTGTTTTTAGAGAGTCTGGGTTTATGAAATCCATAAAGTCTTTATCCTTGTGGGTGTCCGGACTTTCGTCTGTAAACAAGCGATCATACAACCGAACTTCTGCAGCTAAGGCATGTTTTATAGAAACCCAATGTAAGGTTCCTTTAACACGGCGCAGACTTTCTGGAGTACCACTCCCACTCTTACTCTTTGGGTCGTAGGTACACTGAACCTCAACAATATCCCCATCGGTATTTTTAGTACAGCTCTCAGCCTTAACAATATAGCCGTTCTTAAGCCGAACCTCTCCCCCTAATTTTAGACGAAAGAATTTTTTGTTGGCTTCTTCCTTAAAATCGGCTTTTTCTATATATAATTCTCTGGAGAACGGAACCTGCCTAGAGCCCAAAGATTCGTCTTCGGGACTATTTTCTGCCTCCAACCATTCCTCTTGTCCTTCCGGATAATTGGTAATGACTAATTTTAACGGGTCTAATACACCCATTACCCTTGGGGTAATTTTATTTAGGTGTTCGCGCACATGAAATTCCAATAAAGAAACATCTATTAGGTTATCCCTTTTTGCGATACCAATGGTATCAACAAAATTTCGAATAGATTCTGGGGTATATCCTCTTCTTCTTAATCCTGAAATGGTGGGCATCCGCGGGTCGTCCCATCCATTAACTATGTTTTGTTCTACCAACTGGGCCAGCTTTCGCTTGCTTACAACGGTATGGCTCAAATTTCTTCTAGCAAATTCACGTTGTTTTGGTCTTAATTTATCAGGTGAAGTAACTTGATCTAAAAACCAGTCATAAAGCTCTCTATGTGGTAAAAATTCTAAGGTACATAATGAGTGTGAAACCTGTTCTATGTAATCGCTCTCACCATGCGTCCAGTCGTACATAGGATAAATGCACCAATCGGTATTTGTTCTATGGTGGGCTTTGTGCAGAATTCTATACATAATAGGGTCGCGCATCAACATGTTGGTAGCTGCCATGTCTATTTTGGCCCGTAACACATGTGTGCCTTCCTTGAATTCACCATTTTTCATTCCCTCAAAGAGCGATAGGTTTTCTTCGACAGACCTATTTCTATAGGGACTATCAACACCTGGTTCTGTAGGGGTTCCTTTTTGAGCGGCCATTTCTTCCGAAGTCTGACTATCTACATAGGCTTTGCCATCTCTTATAAGCTGTACGGCCCAATCATATAATTGTTGAAAATAATCAGAGGCATACCGTTCGGTATCCCACTTAAATCCTAACCAGGAAACATCCTTCTTAATGGCATCCACAAACTCTTGTTCCTCTTTGGCTGGGTTGGTATCGTCGAACCTAAGGTTCACCGGTGCATCATAACGTAAACCCAGTCCAAAATTGAGGCAGATAGAACTTGCGTGCCCTATGTGCAAATAACCATTTGGCTCTGGCGGAAACCTAAAACGCAAATCATTTTTAGAATACCCGTTACTTAGGTCTTCCTCTATAATTTGTTCTATAAAATTTAAAGACTTCGATGTCTCGCTCATAGTTTGATTTTTGAAGCTACAAAAGTAGCAAAATTGGCTTAATACCTTGAATTAAAATGTGCTCACACTGTATTAAATCACTTTCACAACATTTTTAAACTTGGCTACAACAATAAATTCAGTGCCCCCGTTATATATGACATATTTGTTTTGAGTACTAGGTTTTAATGAATCGACCTTCAACATTCATAAACATAGGGGCCCAAAACTACACATCACTATGAAAAATTTTTACAAATCTTACATCTTAACCGTAATCTTTATGTTGATTGGCTTCCTACAGCTATCAGCACAAGCAATTGTAATCAACGCACCAGAACCGGCAGATAATCCTAATTTGGCCGGTAATTCTCCATGGACTGCCATTTGTGCAGGTAGTTCAGGTTTTAACGAATACTTTGTGAATATCACATGGGCAGGTACGGCCAATGCTGGTAACAAGTTTATTCTAGAACTATCGGATGCCAATGGAAACTTTGATTCGCCAACCGAATTGGCGACCATTACCGATAAAAACACCGACAACGATTTTGACGTTAGCTTTTCTATATCTACAACCACTAGGGGAAATGGATATAAAATGCGCGTAAGAAGTACCGATCCAGAAAAGATAGGTGCAGAGTCCGATGCATACAATATGTACTATATGGACGTTACCACCAATCTGAACATAAGTGAACTAGGAGATGGAGTACCTCCGGGAAGTGTATGTTCTATGGATCCGATTACCCTGCAGGTAGACAATATAGAAAACCCAGAAACCTATCAGTATATTTGGTACAAGAGCGGAACGCTTCTTACTGGAGAAACCGGACACACTTTAACCGTTTCCGAAAGTGGAATGTACAGCGCCTTTATTGATTATGGACCCGTTTGTACAGGTTCTGGTAATACAGATTCTAATATAGTGGACGTAACTATTGGTGGCATCGGTTCAGGTATAGCTATAAATACGCCTACAAAAACCGCTCTTTGTAGTGGCGATACAGAAACATTGTCCATTGCTACTACAGATGTTTCTTGGAGCTACCAGTGGTATAAAGATGGTACTGCGATTCCAGGAGCCATTTCAACCTCCTATACGATTAATGCTTCGAATGCCGGTTTTGAAGGAGATTATGCCGTAGAAATATCCGGTACAGGTATTTGTACCGAAAGATCCGAAGCTGTGACGATAACAAATGCCGATGCCTTTACGGTTACTAGGGAAAATGCAGAGAATGTTGTGGTTCTACCATCACAATCTCAAGTGCTCTCTGTGTCCACTACGGCTGTGAACCCTACTTATAAATGGTTTAGAAACGGAGTGGAAATATCTGGGGAGACCAGTAATTCTCTGAGCATTACACAAGAAGGAGAATATTATGCCCAAGTATCACAAACGGGTGGTAGTTGTGCCGTTACCAGTAAAAACTCTGAAACGACTACAGCGGTATTGCCAGATTCGTTTGAGATAGTTTTGGATTATGCCGATAGTTATACGGCTTGTGAAACTACCAATGTGGTCTTAGAGGTAAAAACGGTAAACGCCATTACAACCGATGGCACAAGTACAGATGTTACAGCAGACTTAATAGACGCCCTCACCTACCAATGGAAAAAGAACGGTACGGATATCGCAGGCCAGAACGGAAAATCGATAAGCTTGGCTTCTAATTCCGAGAATGGTGATTACAGCGTAAATGCGTCCATTAACTCTTACAGCGAAACATCTAATACGTTGACAGTACAATTATTAACGAGTGAAACAGTTACTATTAGTAGTACCAGTACGGTTTACTGTAGTGCCAGTGATCAAGTTTTTATTACAGCATCTCTAGATCTGTCTTCTGAAAGTTTTCAATGGCAGCTAGATGGAACAACGGTAAGCACCACCGATGAAACATTGATTGCTACCGGACCAGGAACATACCGATTGGTTTTGGACAAGGATGGTTGTGATTTGATTTCAAATGAAATAGTAATCACTACGTTAGATGAAAACTTAATAACACTGGATCCGACCGGGGAGATAATTATACCGGAAGGTACTTCTAAAACGGTGGTCGCCACTGGCGGTACCGCGTATAGTTGGATGGATCCAAACAATGTGGAAATAAGCACCTCTGATAGTGCCACGGTTACAGAACCAGGAATCTATACCTTAATCGCAAATATTGATAACTGTGAAGTAGTAAAACAATTTGAAGTATCCATTTTGGACACCTTTAAAGTGCCCAATGTTATCACCGTAAACGGTGATGGTATAAATGACCAATGGATCATCCCCAACTCTTATTCTAACAAAGCGGATGTAAATGTTATCATCTACAACGAGAATGGGGAAGAGATTTTAAATGTATTTGATTATAAGAACAACTGGCCGCAATCGTCGACCGCTTTTACCAAACAAAACATGGTGTTCTATTATAAAATAAGGAACGCCAGTGAAGTGCTGAAACAAGGCACTATCACAGTAATACGCTAAAATTAACAATGCTACCTAAAAAACGTATATTATTCATTTTCGTTCTAGTTCTGCTTGGGCTTACAAAAGTACAGGCCCAGGACGACAACCCGTATTTTGGTTATGAGGTACCATCTCAAAACCTTCTGAAGTACAATAGGTTTTTGATCAACCCAACGTTTTCGACCGTAAGGGAAGATAAATCATATATTAATCTATTGCACAGAAACCAATCGGTAGAATTTGATGATAACAATCAAAACTACTTTTTAAGTTATAGTGGTCGTATTAGTGATCGCACGGGATTGGGACTAAGTTTGTATACGCAAAGATTAGGTGCATTGAGCAATTATGGCGTATTGGCCAATTATGCCTACGGTATAAAATTAAGCGATAAAAGTAACTTTACCTTTGGAGCCAATATTTCTTACTACAATAGTGGTTTTGACGAAAGTAGGGCTACCACGGTAGAAGAAGACCCATTCTTAGCAGGGTTCCAAGACCAGAATCTTTTATCGTTCCAACCAGGATTCAACCTATCGTACGGTAACTTTGATGTTGGTGTTTTTGCAGAAAACCTATTTGATTATAACTTAAAGACGAGCGAATCATTAACAGAGTTTAGCGATAAGACATATTCCGGGCATTTACAATATACCCATCAGTTTAATAAATCTTCGGGTATTTTGGAATCCGGTAGGTTAATGCCTTTGGCGCGTGTAAGAATGGATGGTGAGGATGATAAGGTAACCCTTGGCGGTAGTTTAATTTTAGACTTGCCCAAGCTTGGGTGGGTACAGGCAGGCTATGACAGTTTTTACGGTGCCTCTGCAGGTGTAGGGTTTAACCTTAACCAAAGAATTTCTTTAGGATACACCATGGAGAAAGGATTGTCGAATAACTTTGACACCTTTGGGCTGACCCACGAGATTTCTTTTGCATACTCCTTTACACCAAACCTTACGGAAGACAGGGTTATGCTAGAGGACGATATGGACGATTTGGTGCAAAATGAATTGGAGCCTAAAGACGTAACCACCAATGAGGAAATTGAGGAGTTAAAAAGGAAGTTGGCGGAAAACGATGCCATTATAGAGGAATTGATGTTTAGGCAAGATTCCTTGGAAATGAACAGACAAGCCGACTTGGAACGTAGGTTCAATATGGTTATGAGAATGGTCCGTAACGAAACCAATGGAGAACGCCCAGACCTTGAAAAAAGAGCGGAGCAGATATTCCGTGGCAATAACGGCAATACACAGACAGGTGTTGCCAGTACCCATAATGCCAGCAACGATGGCGGTGGGGCTACATCAACAGTTGCAACGAATCAAAATCAGGTTAAGAAAGATGTTGTTCCCAACACTTCTGTGGCACAAAATACTCCTAAAAGAAACGTTCAAAAATCAAAACCAAGTACTACTGTAGTACAGGACAAGATTAAAACAAGAAAGTTTAAGGACCTACCGGATGTAACAGATGGGTATTATGTGGTGGCCAATGTATACAAGGGAACCCAATACTTGGACAAGTTTTTAAACCAATTGGAATCAAAAGGTATAAATGCCAATTATATAGACAACCCCAACAATGGTTTAAAGTATGTATATCTACAACGTTACGATACATGGGAGGAGGCTGTTGAGGCCCATAAGAACAATATGGATGGCGCCTATACGGGAAAAACATGGATTATGAACGTGGAGAACCGTTATACCAATGAAGCATATGCCGATAATGTGAACAAGCTAAAAGAGAAGGCTTCAAAGTACGATACCGAAACATTGCGTAAAAACGTTATTGCCAAAGATAACCTGGCCAATAACGGTGTTGAACCCAAAAATTATCGAATAGAAGGTATAGGGGCCGGTTATTATATTATTGCAAATGTATTTGCCAACCCTAAAAATGCCAATCGTTTTGTGGATCTGTTAAACTCATATGGGCTTAGTGCAAGCTATTTTATCAATCCAGAAAATAACTATAGGTATGTTTACTTGAAACGACATGACTCTTGGAGCAATGCCCTTATTTCTTATTACTCTAAACTTAATAATGCCTATGATGATAAGATGTGGATCATGAGGGTAGCTAACCATGAGCGGCATGTGACATAAAAACCATAGTAAAAAAGTACTCTTTTTCAAGTTTGAAGGATTGAAAATAGAGGATAAAAGTCCAAAAACCATATGCGGTTTTTGGACTTTTTTGTTTGCATATAATGAAAAACGGAAACTCAAAAAGGATTTTGAACAATGGTTTTTAGTCTTAAAAATGGACTATGTCAAAAAAAATTTACTGCTCATAAAGATCATTTCACAACACATTAACATGTTATAACAACATTAAATTTTACACCTCAATAGTATGGGTAATATTTGTTTTGGAGTGTCCTGTTCAGACCTTTCACAAAAAGGTAACAGATATATACTCAAAGAATAACAGAGCATGATCAAATATTTTTCTTCTATGAGAACACATTTTATTAAATGTACCCTAGTTATACTTTTCTTTGGATTGGGTTCTTTTACCGCTTTTTCACAGGTAAAGAAGAACTTTGAAGTTAGATATGAAGCGGATATACGGGGAGAACTTACCTTTGTTGGAAATAGCATTGTAGCCCCGCATATAGACCCATATTGTACAGGTTTTTGGATATGGAGAACTTGTTATCCCGAACAATTTCCGAACGATCCGTATAATCTAACGGGTAGTTCCTCTAGAGCCAATGATGACCTCGACATGCAATATATTGATATTGACGGTGATGCATCAACCTTTAGTTCCAGTAGTGCTACATTGCAAATACCCGATATTAGCTGTGCCAGAGTAAGATACGCAGGGCTTTATTGGTCGGCCGTATACAAAAATTCTGATCGTAGCAATATAGATAATATTAAGTTTAGAGTACCGGGAGGATCTTACCAAGATATTACAGCAGATGAAATTCTATTTGACGGAAACGGTGATTCCGATTTTGGTGATTATAGCCCATATGCGGCATATAAAGACGTAACATCGATTGTATCTAGTTTGGCAAATCCGAACGGTGAG
Source organism: Maribacter sp. MMG018 (assembly GCF_018100785.1). Taxonomy (GTDB): domain Bacteria; phylum Bacteroidota; class Bacteroidia; order Flavobacteriales; family Flavobacteriaceae; genus Maribacter. The sequence continues at coordinate 687,991 of NZ_JAGJEC010000001.1, forward strand.
TATTTTGTTGCAAACGTAAGAGCAAGTAACGGTGTTGGTAGAGACCTTGGTATTCCTGGTGGTATATCAGGAGGGTGGAACTTGGTCATCGTATATGAAAACCCCAATCTTCCAGGTAGTAAGTTTATCACTACTTTCGACGGTTATGCAGGTATAAAATCGGGTGAAAGCGTAGATATTCCAATTAGTGGTTTTACTACGTTGCCAGCTCCATTTCCTGTTATAGCCAATATGGGCGTTGCCACGCTTGAAGGGGACAACAATATTCAGGGGGATGGACTTAGCATCGATGCTTTTGGTGGAGGAGTATTTACATCATTGTCGGATGGTGAAAACCCGGCAAACAACTTTTTTAATTCCAGTATTACCTTAAAAGGAAATCCTGTCACAACAAGAAACCCAAACAGTACCAACACGCTTGGATGGGATTTAGATTTAATAGAAATACCCAACGACAATAAGGACGTAATTCCTAATGGTGCTACCAGTGCTGTTTTAAGAGCTTCGTCTAGCCAAGATAAATATGATATTTTCTTTACCTCCTTTGATGTGGAGATCATTGCTCCAAAGATTGTTTTGGAGAAGAAGGTATATACGCCTGGCGGGATCGATATCACAGGGCAAGGTGTTCATCTTGGTCAGGTTTTGGACTACGTGCTTACTTTTCAGAATCTTGGTAACGATGATGGTACCAATTATACGATAAGAGATGTATTACCGGTAAACGTTTCTCCTCCGTACGGCAGGTCTTATTTTATAGATTCCGATTTTGATCTTCCAGATGATCTACCGGAAGATGTAACCTATAGCTATGACCCAAATACGAGAGAAGTCACTTTTTCGGTCCCGGATGGATATATAGAAGAAGGTGACCCTGAGTACTCTATTCGGATGAGGGTTCAGGTTGCCGAAAACTGTTTTGATTTTATAGATGCCTGTTCAGATCTGATACAAAACTTGGCGTATGGAACGTATAGCGGAGTTGAAAACAGTGCCGTGGTTACCGATGACCCTAGTGTAACCGATTTTGATGCTTGTGGATTTGTAGTTCCAGGGGCCACAAACTTTTTATTGGACGACCTCTCAGATTGTAACTTTACCCGAACGGTAGAACTTTGTGGGGCAAACGCATTATTGGATGCCGGAGATGGCTTTGATGACTATTTTTGGTATAGAGACAACAACGGAAACGGAGAAATAGACCCCGGGGATACCGATATTACCAATGTAGATGGTGACCCCGATAATGATCCAAGTACAATTTTAGTAGATGCAATAGGAACTTATATTGTAGACAAAATTGCAACAGATCCTTGTAAAGGGTTTAAAGAAATAATAAATGTAGAGCCCTACGGTTCTGGCAGCTTGCCACACCCCATAATTGAGTTTTATAATGCGGTAAACAGCGATACCGATCCATCAAATGATATCTCGGGCGAAATAGTGACCTGTAGTGTCGACAATGACCTGTTGCCGAAAATATTCTTATGTGGTATCGATGATTCCCATCAATTACAGGTAAACATCGTTGATGCCCAGAGTATTGTTTGGGAAAAGCTGGACGAAGGCAGTTGTTCTCCATCTGGTGATGATTGTGCCAACAAGGCTCTTACCTGTACTTGGGACGAAGTAGGAAGAGGCAAGAGTTATGTGTTGGATTCCGAAGGGCAGTACCGTTTATCGGTTACGTATCAAAATGGATGTACAAGCCGTTTTTACTTTAACGGTTTTCAGAACAATCTTGACATAGAGTATAATTCCGCTGATATTATTTGTAATACGGATGGAAACATAACCATAACCAACCTTGGTAATGGTTATGGCTATCAGTTGGTAGATGATATTACGAGCGATATATTGGTTCCATTTAGCGCCAACAACGGGCCTAGCTTTGATTTTAGTACGGGAGAAAGTGGATCTTACAGGGTTGAGGTAACCCAATTGGACACTGACGGAGACCCTATAGACAATGCCTGTATTTTTTCAACACCTGTAATAGGTGTACAGGAAAGAGACGTAACCTATGCCGTAAACGTAACATCGGCAACCTGTTTTGCTGCAGGGTCTATTAACTTACAGATAAACAACGCAGAGCCTGTTTATGAGTATGAAATTAGACTGGATGATGGTAGTAATGGAGGCCAAGGAACCTTGGTGGATAATGAAACGGCCCAAGTGGACAATGATTTCACTTTTGAAGGTTTAACACCTGGAGATTATATCGCTATTATACGTACGGCAGATGGGTGCTCTTATAGTGAGAACGTTACTATAATCGACGAAAACGATCTTGAGGTAACCGCAAGGGTGTCTCAACATATTTCTTGTGAGGATGGCATCATAACAATGGAGTCTACCGGAGGTGTAACACCTCATAGATATGCTATTTGGTCTTATGTGGATGATGGCGGAAATACGGTTACATCGTATCCTTCCCCTGAAGATATTCCTTCTTCAGAATTCCAGACAAGTACCGATTTCAGTATTGCCGATGCGGGAGACTATACCTTTGTTGTTATAGACAGAAGTGGCTGTTTTGCATATTCCAATACGGTAACCATAGAGTTTCAACCACCGGCAGATTTTGACCCTACAACAGTAACCGATGTTGCTTGTTTTGGGGAAGCCAGCGGTAGTATACATTATAACCTGATAAATGATAATGGAAATGTATTGACCTTTACGCTATTTGATGAAAACGATGTAGAAATTTCAGAAAATGGATCGGGTAATTTCACCAATTTATCGGCAGGGGACTATAAGGTAATTATAAACCAAAGCAGAGGAAGTATATCTTGTAATTATGAAAACTCCTTCACGATTGCAGAACCGACCAGCGCAATTACGGGTACGGCCCAGTTGGTTCAAGATTATACCTGTCTGCAAGAGGGTATTATCGAAGTGATCAATGTAAGCGGAGGTACGGCTCCTTACCAGTATAGTATAGACGGAATCAACTTTGTTCCGGATACTACTCCAAATGCAAATAGGTTCGAAAACTTAACCGACGGCAGCTATACGATAAGTATAAGAGATGCCAGCGGATGTGTTTTTACGGCAGCACCTATTGTTATTGATGCTCCCAACCCGCCTACAGATCTAACAATAGTAGAATCGCAGATTACGTGTCCTGCAGAAACGGTATCGTTGAACGTTACCGCGGTTGATGGTACGGCACCTTATACATTTGAAATTATTGTGCCAACAACGATCAACCCTTCCAGTGCTTCGGGCAATACGGCCGATTTTGACGGTCTTGCCGCAGACACATATACGATAAGGGTTACCGATGCGGACGGCTGTTTTTATGACGAAAACTATACGATAGCTCCTATTGTTCCCATTACCATGAGTGGATCCACCTTAACACCTGTAAGTTGTTTTGGTGCCGATGATGGTAGTGTTCAGTTTACTATAAATTATCAAACCGGACAAAACTTTACATATACGGTTACCGGACCATCGGGCGTAGAAGCTACAGGAGGTGTAGAAGCCTCTATCAACCTATCAAATCTTGAAGCAGGTGATTATACCTTGGATATAGTGGATACGGATACTAATTGTACTTATTCGGAAACCTATACATTAGAAGGTCCATTGACCGCATTGACCGTTTCGGACTTAGCGGTTACCCAACCTACATGTTTGGCGAATGGTAGCGTGGTGATTACTGCGACCGGAGGATGGGGAAGCTATGAATTTGATTTAACAAATCCGGATGGTTCTGCCTTTGGGTCTAATACGACCGGAGCTTTTTCAGGCTTAACGCAAACAGGTACTTATAACGGTACTATTACAGATGCCAACAATTGTATTGTGCCTTTCTCTTTTGTAATGGATCCTTCCGTTGCTCCTGTTTTAGAGTTGATCCCGAACAGTTTTTGTTATGATGATGCGGTAGGTTTAACGATTACTGCCAATGTAATTTCTGGAGGAGATGGCAACTTTGAGTACAACATAAATGGAGGAGCTTTTTCTTCAAATAATATATTTGCAGGTCTTTCCGCTGGTACATACACCATAGGGGTTAGAGACGGAAAAAGCTGTGCGGCTACAGAAACTATTACCATTAATCCAGAGTTGAGCGTATTGGCAAGTGCCTCTCCAATTTCTGCCTGTGACACCGACACCGACATCGATATTACGGCAGCTGGTGGCGATGGAAATTATGTGTATGCCGTAGTGGCGGACGGGGATACTCCAGCCGCAGGAGATTTTTCTGCTGCTAACAATCCAGTTTCAGGTATAACCGCAGGCGATTACGATGTTTATGTAAGGGATAATAATGGCAACACCGGTTATTGCGAAGCTGTGTATGATATTAATATACAACAAGATGACCCACTTGCAATTACTGTTTCCAACACCCCAATTCTTTGTAGTGGTGAAAATCAGGCGACGATAACTATCGTGGCATCTGGCGGCGAAGCTCCATTTACATATAGTATAGATAATGGTGCTACCTATCAAATAACGAACACATTTAACAACCTTGGGGCCGGAACCTACAGTATTAGTGTAAGGGATGTGAATAATTGTGAAGTTACCCAAACCTATAACATTACGGAGCCCTTTACCCTTTCTGCTTCGGCTGCGGTAACGCAATTGGTAGAATGTAACCCAAGCGACGGTGCAGAGGTAAGGGTAACCAATGCCCAAGGGGGTACGGCACCATATACATATAGTTTTGATGGGGGATCTACCTATGATACAAGTGCTATAGGTTTCCTTTTACCGGGAACACATACGGTGTATATCAAAGATGCGAATGGTTGTACCTACCCAATGTCGGTTACCATAGAACAGGCACCCACACCACCGAATGTAACGTTGACACCATCGGTAGATTATTCTTGTGAAGGCACGGGTATTGTTACCATTTCTCCTGACAACCCTAATTTGGAATATACCTACTATTTAAACGGAAGTGTAAATTCACCTTCAGATTCCAATGTTTTTGCGGACGTACCAGTGGGAACACACACCGTAAGGGTAGATTATATAAGTGCTACACCACCTGCTAAAAGTGAGCTTTTGAAGGAAGATTTTGGAACAGGTCCTAATGTTTCCATTCCTCAGATAGATTCGGCATATTATTGTTATGAATCTCAAGATGCTTCTTTGGGAACATGTGCCGATGCCAATTTTGAGATTAACGATTTACAATATAGTGTTACCAATACCATTGTCGATCCTTTTGGCACTTGGGTAAGCCCTATAGATAATTCCGGGGATCCTAATGGTAGATATTTGGCCATTAATGTTGGCGACCCGGGTGTAAACACTATTGTTTATAGCAAGACCGGTGTTGAAATTATTCCGAACAGGGATGTAGAGGTAGAGCTGGACGTAATCAATTTGGTAAAACAAGGTACTAATATTATAGAACCAAATATTTTGGTAGAAATCGTAGATCCCTTGGGCAATGTTATAGATAGTGGTACTACGGGCCTTATATCTGAAAATACGGGACCCAACGATTGGAGAAGTGTTAGTATTCCTCCATTGGATCCTGGAGCGAACAGTACAATCGATATTGTTATCAGAACTATTGCTACCGGAACTAACGGAAACGATGTTGCCATTGACAATATTGAAGCATATCAAAATCCGGAACAATGTTATCAAACAGTTACTTTAGATGTAACCGTTGAACCAGGAAATGCTTTTGCCGCCAATGTAATAGGCTTTACAGATGTAGATTGTAATGGGGCCAGTAATGGAGACATCACTTTTGAGGTCGATAATTTTGGAACTGGCGGTTATGAATATAGTTTAGATGATTTTACTACGATATTGGGTAGCTCAACGAGCTCTCCAGCAACAATATCATCGCTATCGGCAGGTAGTTATACTATTTATATTAGAGATGTAGACAACCCTGTTGCGGGATGTACCGTAACAATAAATCAAACTATAGGGGAACCGGATGCCGTGGTTGCCAGTGCTTCTATAACACAAGAATATACTTGTGATAATGGTGGGGCTACAATAACAGCCAGTGCCACTGGTGGTACACCAGGGTATGAATATCAATTGGAAGATGATTTAGGAAATGTTGTTACCGGATACCAGCCCAGTACAACATTTAACGGTGTTGCGGCAGGCGATTATATTGTAAGGGCAAGAGACACGAACGGATGTTCAGACCCTATAGATACGGCTATTACCGTTGTTGCTCCTGTAACCCCGGTATTTACCCTTACCCCTGTTGCCTGTTATTCAGGTAACAATGATGGTAGTATACAGGTAGATGTAACCGCAGGTAATGGCGATTATCAGTTTAGCATTAATTCCGGGCCTTGGTTGACACCAACACCTAGTAACTTAACTACCTATACTTTTGAGAACCTTGGCAGTGGCACCTATACTATTGATGTTAGGGATGGGTATGGCTGTGCTCCGGCACAACAGAGTGTTACCCTTGAGCCACAATTAACGGCCATTGTCGATGTTACCGACATCAGTAATTGTGCAGGTGGTAATATTACGGTTACGGCAACAGGGGGCGATGGTAGTTATGCCTATGCTTTTGTGCCTACCACTACAGACCCGACAGGGTCCTTCGGACCATCAAATTCATTTACCGTGACTGCGGGCAATGAAGGCACCTACGATGTATATGTAAGGGATAATTCGGCGAGCACGCCTTACTGTGAATACATGGAAACTGTTGAGGTTAAACCAGCGGTGCCGCTGACGTTTACCGCAACACCAACAGATCCGATATGTCATGACGGATTTGGTTCTATTGAGGTGGATATTACCTCAGGTAATATTCCATATACGGTACAGATTATCGATTTGGACAATGGAGGAGCTTCCGATGAAACATTGACAAATGTTTTGGGGGCTACCACTAACTTCTATAATCTTGCGCCGGGGAATTATACGATTAATGTTTCGGATCCCGATGGTTGTATGGTTTCACAAACTCCTGTGAATATTGCAAACCCTGATGAGCTTACGGCAGATTTTGAAGCGATCGTACCTTCAGGATGTGATCCCGACCCTAATCAGTACGGGTTTAGATTTATCAACTACCCAACTACTTTGGGTACCCTAGAATTTAGTGCGGACGGTGGGGCTTCATGGCAATCGAGCGACACCTTTGTTGGGGTGGCATATGCATCCGGAACCGAGGTGGATCCAGTAGTGAGGGTTGTTGGAACCAATTGTCGTTTAGATTTGACAAGAGAGACCATTCCATATCCTTTAGACGACCTTAATATACATCTTACAGCAAATCTTGTTAGCTGTAATAATTTAGAGGTTATCGTACAGGGAACGGAAGGTTTGGCTCCATATCAATATACGTATACCGACGATCCGGCCAATTTTAATGCGGCTACGGCAACATGGACCGCTTTTACACCTGGTAACCATGTATATTCTAACCTTGTTCCAGGACGCACCTATGTTTTTTATGCACGGGACAGCAGCCCATGTATGAGACAAAGTAGTGTAAATGTAAACGACGTGGTACCACCTCCGGTACAAATAGATGCTGAGGTGACCCCAACCTGCGATGGCTTTAGTAACGGGCAAATAACCTATACCGTAACAGAAGACACTCCAGGAGAACTTGGTGGCTCGTTTGATTGGGATTTTTATCGCATAGAGAGCACTTTGCCCCATACGCTTGTTCAGTCTGGTACTGTAGCTGGGTTTGTATCTGGTGATAGTTTTGTAGTGCCTACACCGGCAAGCTTGCCAGAAGGTGACTATTATGTGGAAATTAGGGGTGCGGCACCTAATAATTGTATTATTGGAAGTGAAAATGTACGTGTTAGGGAATTAGATCCAATTACCTATACACCAAATGTATTGGAAGACATTACTTGTGCCGATCCGGGAATTATAGAGATTCAAAATATTCAAGGTGGTGGAGGCACCTATAATTACACTTTAAGCAGTGGTAATTTCACGGCTGATATTGTAACAACATCTAACCCTATAGAAGTTCCTATTTCTAATATAGTGGATGTTACGGCTTCACCATTTAATATAGACATTGATGTAACGGACCAATATGGCTGTACGGTGGCAACACAGACCGTTTCAATGAATATAGCCCAAAGTCCGTCTATCGATAACATATCGGTTTCAAATTGTGCAACACCGCTAAGTTTAACGGTAAATGCTAGCGGAGGAACCGGAACATATTTGTACTCCATTGACGGAGGAACTACTTATGTGGATAATGGAGGCGTATTCAACAATGTGGCTTCAGGATCATATACTGTGGCTATTATGGACACAAACGGTTGTACCGATACCGATACGATCGAGGTGCATCCTGTTTTAGAAGCTGATGTTATCCTTACTAAATTATTGGATTGTTCTACGCCACAAGATGCAGGTATTACCATCGAGGTGACCCAAGGCTCCAATAATTATGATTATGAAATTTCCGACGGAACGGGAACAGTGGTCGCCAGGACCAATCTACCTAGCAACCCTTATGTTTTTAATACGTTGATACCAGAAGATTATACTATCACCATATATGACAACAGTACCTCGTCACCAGAATGTAATAGGGTGTTTACGGTAACGGTACCACCAGCGGTAGAGCCTGTATTGTCTATTGATGCCTATACAAATGCTACTTGTTATGGTGTTTCTGATGGTACCATTGCAGTATCGGCAGTAGATAGTGGTATAGGACCGTTTACTTTTGAGATTATTTCAGGTCCGGGAAGTGGGGCAACTTTCCCTATTTCGGCATCATCAAATACGGATGTAACGGCAGTCTTTAATGGTTTGGAAGGAGCTGTAGCTCCCGGAATTACTTATACGATAAGGGCAACAGCCGCAAATGGTTGTTTTGAAGATATCACCCAAGTTATTTTGCAACCTGAGGAAATAGATAATGTGACAGCATCGGTACAAGAATTTATATGTACTGCTGGAAACAATGGAAACAGCGCTACCATCACTATCGATGAGACCCTTATTACTGGAGGTTCGGGTACGTATGTTAGATATGAATTTATTGAAGAAGACGACCCAAATACAGCAACTGTAGAAGCACCGGTTGTTGTTCAAGACGGTACGAATCCTGTTTATACGGAAACAGATATAGCAGGAGGTAGTTATACCATCAATGTCTATGATAGTAATGGATGTATGGGTACTACTACGGCGACAATCGAACCGTTTGACGAGCTGATATCCGCAACGGCAGACATTACCAATACGGTAACTTGTAACCCTGGTACCGATGGTGAACTGACCGTAAACGTAACATCTACATTAGGTGATTCATCTAAATTCGAGTACAGTATCGATAATGGGGCCACCTATCAGGCATCCAATGTATTTCCAGGTCTAGTGCCAGGTGCATATACTATTTTGATTAGACATGTAGATACAGGGTGTGTAATCTCGGCTACCCAAACATTGTTGGAGCCAAATACATTTACTATTGATGTGGTAAAAACCAGTGATGTCGTTTGTTATGGTACCGCTACAGGTGCTGTAAACTTTGAATTGGTCGATGCAACATACCCAGGAGGGTTTACTTGGACCATCTATGACACCAATGGTACTTTGGCGAATACAGGCGATGACACCGTTGTTACTTCAGGCACAGAAGCAACAAATGGCCCAACGGCCGATATTAGCCTACCGGCTGGCAGTTATTATGTTTCTGTTGTACAGGACAACAATCCTTTCTGTACAAATACAGAGGCGTTCTCTATAAATGGCCCAACGGCCGATATTAGCGGAGCTACCGTAGTAACGGATATTACATGTGTTCCTGGCAACGATGGTTCTATTACCATTACCAATGTAACCGGAGGATGGGGCGGCTACACCTATTATGTAGGTGTTGGAGCTCCTGCAACTATAGATTTTGTGTCAGACGCCTCATTTACAGGGCTTTCTGCCGGTACATACCAAGCTTGGGCACGTGACTCAGCAGGTTGTGAAAGATTGATTCAAGATAATATTGTACTTGATGTTCCTGCGCCGATCGCGGCTACACTACAAATAAACCAAGAAAATTGTACAAACCTAGAAGGGGAAATTGAAGTGAGCCTACCAACGGGCGGACAAGGAAGTAACTATACCTATCAATTAATATTGAACGGATCCGATTTCCGAGCACCTCAGAACACCAGGGTATTCTCTGGCCTGGGCGCAGGAAGCTATGCGGTTCGTGTTACGGATCAGTGGGGCTGTACTTTTACAACTCCTGCAGAACTGCTGTACGAGGAAATGAACCTTACGGCAACTGTGGTTAAGACAATCGATTGTACCGTGAATTCAGGAGGAGAAATTACCATTAATGTAAACGGAGGCTCTACAAACTTGGAATACACGGTTACATATCCTGACGGAACTACAACTGCTACCAATACGGACGGTATTTTTACAAACCTTGACCAACCTGGCCTTTATAGTTTCTTGGTAAGGGATTTGGATACTGACAGTCCTATATGTGAGAGAACCATTACACAACGTTTAGAAGCTCCTGTTCTGCCAGCGCTGTTAAACGCTACGGTTACCGATGTTAGTTGTTTTGGAGGTAGTGATGGTAGCATAACGGCGGTGATAGACCCTGCAACCAACACCGATCCAGATTATGAATATGAGCTTTATGCCATTTCCGATTTGGTGAATCCGATAGCAGGACCACAAAATAGTGCATTGTTTACCAATTTGGCCGCTGGTGAATACCAAGTAAGAGTTATTTCGGCAAAAGGTTGTGAAGCAACTAAGAACGAAACCGTAAACGAACCACAAGAGTTGAGAATAGACGCTACAGCGACGGCATTTGATTGTGCCGCTGACAATAGTGTCAATACGGCTACGATTACTGTTGATGTATTGGATGGAATATCTACACCAGGTGTTTCTTCGGGTACGGGGCCATATTTGTTTAGTTTGGACAATATTACGTATCAATCATCGAACACGTTCAATATTGTTGATGACGGAAGCGTGCAGACCATAACGGTATATGCTAAGGACGATAATGGATGTACGACGACGGATACCGTTACCATTCAGCCTATAAACAAGTTTACGGCTACTATAGCTACAGATGTAGAGATATCGTGTACGTATGCCGAAACAATAACAATTACTGTTAACGATAATGGGTTGGCACATAACTACTCGTATGAATTGTTACCGATTGGTAATACCAATGCGACATTACAAGGCACTACTGCCAATACGGCTACATTCGACTTGCTTACTACAGGTTCTTATACCTTTAGGGTTACCGATACGGACACAGGATGTTATTTTGATACCCCTGCGTACGATGTAGAGCCGTTCGATTTTATAGAGGCAACGGCAGTGGCAACGACACCTGTAACATGTTACGGTGATAATAATGGGGCTTTATCAATAGATATTGACGGATATTCGGGCAGCTACCAATATGAGGTACTCGACAATGCAGGAAACATCGTTATACCTGCCACCGCAGCAAATACAAGTGTCAATCCTAGAACAATAGGAGGGCTGACAGGAGGAAGCTACTTTGTGCGTATAACGGAAACATCGGTTCCTCTTTGTTCAGAAGACACCAATATGGTTACAATAGTGTCTCCAGATATGCCTTTATCGGCTACTGTAACACCTGAGGAAGAAGCTACTTGTACCGATGATAAGGGAGAAATTCTTGTTGAGGTCACAGGAGGGTATGCTCCTTATGATATAGAGCTTACAAATACAACTACTGGTCAGAACTATAGTTTTACAGATGTACAGTCTATGTTGTTCACCAATCTTTCTGCAGGTGATTTCACTGTTGAGGTGACAGATAGCGTAGGATGTCTTGTTAGCTATAACGAAACCTTGGTTGCAGCTACCCCGATCATAGCGAATGCAACACCTTTGGTTACCAACTTAGCGTGTTATGGCGACACAGGAGCTACTGTTTCTGCAGTGGTTACCAGTGGAGGTAGCGGAAATTATCAGTACCAGTTAAACCAATATGATGCTACCGGTACAACGATTACATCCACTACAGGGGCACAATTCAGCCCTGATTTTAACGATTTGGGAGCTGGCATCTATAGTGTTACCGTTATCGATGGATGGGATTGTGATGTGACTACCAATACGGTAGAGATCATTGAGCCTACTCTTGTACAGGCACAACTTATAAGAACAGATCCATTGACCTGTGCCACGGGGGTAGAGTTTGAACTATCGGCTACCGGAGGTAGTGGTTCTTATGAATATAGTACCGACAACGTGGTATTCTTGCCTATGACGAGCAATCCGATGCCTTTACCGGAAACAGGAGTGTTGTCGGCAGGTACATACCAATATTATGTAAGGGATGTTAACGGCTGTGATGCGGTGTTGTCCAATGCTATTACCGAAGATATGATAGACCCATTGGATTTGGAGGTAGATCTTTCTGCAGCGGTGATCAACTGTAACGGAGAAAGTACCGCAAGTATATATGCGGAAGCGTCGGGTGGTTTGGGCAACTATGAATATGAGTTGTATACAGATGCCTCTTTATCCGCCGCCAGTAGAATATATGGGCCTCAAACAAGAGGAGAGTTTAGAAATCTACCGGCAGGAACATACTATGTCTCTGTTACCAGTGAAGATTGTACAACCTTGCCAGAAGAGGTTATCATAACAGAACCAACGCCATTGTCGTACACAGAAGACATCGTAAATGTTACTTGTGCAGGAGAAGGCAACGGAAGTATTACTGTTACCTTATCAGGTGGATCGGGAGGTTATCAATATGCGATTTCACCTAATTTAAGCCAGTTCGATACCATTAATACATTTACCGATTTAGAGCCGGGTGATTATACCGTTATCGCACAGGACATAAATGGTTGTTTTGAATACCTGACCTATACCATAACAGAGCCTAGCGCCCTAATGGTAGAGGCAGAGGTGACACCAGAAATATGTGTAGATAGCCAAGATGGAACCATAACGTTGAACATTACCGGAGGTACGGCACCTTACAGTACAGCGTTGAATTCTAATGACGATGCCGATTTTGTAGAAGACAGGGTTAATTTTATAAATATGGCCGCTGGAAACTATCTATTGTTTGTTAGGGATGCCAATGGTTGCGAAACCAATGTTGTAGTAGACATTGATACAGGTGTAAACCTAAACGCAACTATAGAACCTGTCTATGAATGTACGGGAGATGTGCCTAATAATTATATAAATATTACGTTAGAGGACGAAAGTGTTATAGGAGATGTTCTATATGCATTGGATTCTGTAGATCCTTCTGCAATGCAGTTGAATCCGGATTTCACGAATATTGCCCCAGGGGACCATTACATTGCCATAGCCCATGCAAATGGTTGTTTGGTTACTATAGACTTTTCTATAGAGGCATTTGATCCTTTGACCTTGGAATTGGAGCAGAACAAGCTGAACGAGATTACTGCAAACGCCCTTGGAGGAAGACCTGAATACACCTATTATTTTGATGGTATTGACAACGGAAACGACAACACCTTCTATATTACAAGAACCGACACCTATGAAGTTAGGGTGGTAGATGAGAACGGATGTGAGACTATAGCTTCTATTTATATGGAGTTTATAGATATCGAGATTCCTAACTTCTTTACCCCTGATGGTGATGGTAACAATGATTTATGGATTCCAAGAAACATGGAACAGTATCCAGAGATACTAATCAAAATATTTGATCGTTATGGTAGAGTGGTTTCCGAACAATCCTACGATGCAGCAGGATGGGACGGTAAATATAATGACAAGGAGTTGCCAACAGGAGATTACTGGTATGTAATCCAATTGAACGGAGAAACGGACGAACGTGAATTTGTAGGTCATTTTACCCTATATAGATAAAAGAATTTAACCTAAAAAAACTATGCGAAACAGACTATTGACCTTGGCTCTTTTTGTTAGTGCCTTTGCCCTAAGAGGTCAGGAGCTTACGATTCCGCAATTATCACAATATTTGGCGGACAACCCTTTTGTGATGTCCCCCACTTATGCGGGAATCGGAGACCATGTAAAAATTAGAGTTAATGGTCTAACCCAATGGGTAGGTATTAAAGATGCGCCGGACACCCAATCTTTGGCGGCGGATATGCGAATAGGAGAAAAATCGGGAATCGGAGCCTTGCTGTACAACGATAGTAACGGTGAGACAAAGCAAAGGGGAGCCCGTGTTTCTTTTGCCCACCACCTTACGTTAGATAGATATGAGGACGAGTTTTTGTCTTTCGGGATCTCATATAACTTTAACCAGTTTAGAATAGATATCGAGAATTTTGACGCCTTGGATCCAAGCGTAACAGATGACAGGGCAACAACGAACCATAACTTTGACGTAGGGCTGTTATATCGCTACGACAAGTTTTATATAAGTGCAAACGCATCTAATATACTAAATAAGGATCTTACCAAGTTTAACCCTGTTTTTGAGCCTAACAGGTTACGTAACTACTATATCTATACAGGATATAGATATACAAAAAACAGGAGAAGTAACTTAGAGATAGAACCGTCGGTATTCTTTCAGTTGTTCGAAAGTGATGGTAGATCTGTTACCGATTTGAACGTTAAGTTTAGATGGTACGATTTTGAAGATTACTACTATGCAGGTGTAACCTACAGGTTCTTAAATGACCAAATAGGAGACCCTTTATATATTGCCCCTATTGTTGGTTTAAAAAAGAACAACTTTTATTTTGGGTATTCTTACCAGGTAATTTTGAACGAGATATTGGGCTATAGTAGCGGAACCCATGTGTTAACGCTAGGGGTAGACCTTTTCCAAGGTATCAGTAATTGTAGATGTACCTACTAAAGTTTGCTTTCTTTGTTTTAAGTTTGCCGTTATAACTTAACTTTTATAATGGGAACTGTAAGTGTAGACAATATTAGGGTGTATGCCTATCATGGCTGTCTTTCGGAAGAAACAAGAATAGGAAGTGATTATTTGGTGAACGTAACGGTTAAGGCAGACCTTTCCCAAGCCTCTGTAACGGACGAACTAAAGAACACGGTAGACTATGTTCACATAAACAAAATAGTGGCACAGGAAATGGCTATACCCTCTAAATTGTTGGAGCATGTGGCCAAAAGAATCGGGGATAGGATATTTAATGAAATACCGATGGTAAAAAAATCAAAGATATCTGTTTCTAAAGTGAATCCACCTATAAATGGAGATGTAGAAAAAGTTTCGGTAAAACTTAGTTTTCACCGATAAACAATAAGGCGTTTGTTTCGTTAAATAATTATTTTGAGATAGTTTTATAATACTAAAAAGGCATTGTGGCTGAACGGTTAGGCAAAACTCCGCAAGAGTTCTTATAGTGGTTCGAATCCACTCGATGCCTCTAGTTTTTCTTAAGATTTGTTTTTCCGGTTCTTGATACTTTTCTACCAAAAAGGATGCTTAAGTTTTAAACAAACTCACTTTTCTAATAAGCCGAAAGAATTTATTTTACTAAATTTGCACTCGATTTAAAATGGCATCGTGGCCGAGTGGCTAGGCAGAGCTCTGCAAAAGCTTGTACAGCGGTTCGAATCCGCTCGATGCCTCCAGAAAAGCCTTCCTGTTCAGGAAGGCTTTTTTTATTAGGCCTGTAAAAGAAATATCAGAAAAACCGTAGGTATTAAATAAACCACGATCGTTCTGGCACCTTCGTAGTCTTTTGCCACTCTTTGCCCAAACAATAACATTAGCAGCGTTAAAGAACAGAGTAAGGCCCCGTATAAGGCCATAACGGTAGTACCGACAGTTAAAATGCTATAGAGGCCAATGGTACAGAGAATACCGGCCACTACTTCGCTAACCAAGACAATAAACAACAAAACAGGAACTATATCTTTAAAGAGCGTTTTTGAAAAATGCTCTTTTAACCAAGACACATTTCCTTTCCAATCAAAAATTTTGTCAATACCACTTTGAAAAAAAGTAATGATCAAAAATAGCAGTAATACTGTTTCTGTTGCATGGTTCAGAAGAGTTTCCATATTATTAATTGGTTTGAGTTGCTTTTTTATGTAAAAGTCTTGTAAGCCTAATGGATAGATCGGTAAATATCAATTTGGCATTTCCGTTACGTTCTATATGGTAAATGGCATTTTCCAATTCTTCCGTAATCGTTAAAATATTGTTCTCGTGTATAAAGGGGGCAAACTTTGCCAACTGAAATCCATCAGCATGAATTTTCATATAGGCCAGTTCATCGACCCCGTAATTTATCAATAATGCCTGCCTCATTACCATAATGCAGTAATGAAGAAATTTTTTTTGTGTTTCCCTACCTGTTTTCGACAGTTCGTCGCTCCAAAGTATAAGTTCGTGAATAACCGCTTTGTTGCCTTTGGCCTTAAAGGCACTTCGCACCCATTGCACAAACCATTTTTCAAAAACCAAGTCTTCAGAGTCTTTGTTGAGCAAGTCCAGTGCTTTGTTGAAATTGCCGTTGGCCTCATGGGCGATTTGCGCAGCTTCTTGTGTAGAAGCACCATTTTTTATCAAGGCATCCGTTATGGCATTCTCCGCTAAAGGTGGAAAATGCAAGATTTGACACCTAGAGCGTATGGTTTGTATAATCTGCTCTTCGTCTTGGCATAGAAGCAGGAAAACGGTTTGTTCCGGTGGCTCCTCTATTAGTTTCAATAATTTATTGGCCGCGGATAGATTCATTTTTTCGGCCATCCAGATAATCATTACCTTATAACCGCCTTCATATGATTTGAGCGACAATTTTTTTACAATATCCTGAGCTTCATCAACACCTATTTGCCCCTGCTTTTTTTCAATTCCGATAAGTTGGTGCCAGTCGAAAAGATTTCCGTATGGTTGTTCTTTCATGAAATCTCTCCATTCCTGTATATAATGGTCGCTTACGGCGTGTGATTTTGCTTTGTCGGTATTGGCCACCGGAAAGGCAAAATGTACATCGGGGTGCGAGAATGAATTGAATTTCAGGTTACAAGAAACGTTGCCCCCTTCATTTTCGCCGTTCGTATTACCACAGATCAAGTATTGGGCATAGGCCAAGGCCATGGGCAAAACCCCGCAACCTTCTGGCCCCACGAATAACTGGGCATGTGGAACCCTTCCTGCATCCGCGGTTTTCACCAAGTGGTTTTTTATATGTGAAAGCCCTAAAACATCCTTAAAAAACATAGATTCAAATATAGTTGTTTTTAACCCATTTTCGAATTATGCCATAGAGATATAAATTAACCCGCCGGAGTTTTTTCTCCCCCTATTAATCTTTACATTTGCGACTTACTTAAAATCAAGATCTCATGAAAACACTGGACGACTATAATTTTGAAAATAAGAAAGCATTGATCAGGGTAGATTTTAATGTACCCCTGAATGAGAATTTTGAAGTAACGGATACCAATAGAATAGAAGCGGCCAAGCCTACTATTATAAAAGTGTTGGAAGACGGGGGAAGTGCTGTATTAATGAGTCATCTAGGAAGGCCAAAAGGAGTTAGAAACCCTGATTTGTCTTTAAAACATATTTGCTCAAAAGTATCTGAAATTATAGGTGTTGCAGTAAAATTTGTGGATGATTGTGTTGGTGAAGAGGCAGAGAAGGCCGTTGCCGAACTTCAAAATGGAGAAGTTCTTTTATTGGAGAACCTTAGATATTATGCGGAGGAAGAAAAAGGAGACGAGGCTTTTGCCGAAAAACTTTCTAAACTTGGCGACATTTATGTGAACGATGCTTTTGGAACCGCACATAGGGCCCATGCGTCTACAACGATAGTGGCAAAGTTTTTTCCGAACGCCAAATGCTTTGGATACTTATTGGCAAAAGAGATCGATGCCATTGAAAAAGTGATGAGAACTGGCGAAAAACCAATTTTGGCCATTTTAGGAGGAGCAAAGGTTTCATCTAAAATCACAATTATAGAAAACATTCTTGATAAGGTAGACGACCTCATTATCGGTGGTGGTATGACCTACACATTCATCAAAGCACAGGGCGGACAAGTAGGAGATTCTATTTGCGAGGACGACAAAATGGATTTGGCAATGGATATTTTAAAGCAAGCCAAAGAAAAAGGAGTAAACGTACATATTCCTGTAGATGTGTTGGCAGCCGATGCTTTTGATGCCAATGCAAAAACACAAGTGGTGGATGTAGACAAGATTCCTGCCGGATGGCAAGGGTTGGATGCAGGACCAAAAACATTGGAAAACTTTAAAAATGTCATACTTGGCGCAAAAACCATTCTTTGGAACGGCCCAGTAGGAGTTTTTGAAATGGAAAAATTCTCAAAAGGAACGATTGCTGTTGGAAACTACATAGATGAGGCTACTAAAAACGGAGCTTTTTCCCTTGTAGGAGGAGGAGATTCCGTAGCGGCCGTAAAACAATTTGGCTTCGAGAACAAAGTTAGTTATGTTTCTACCGGTGGTGGTGCCATGTTAGAAAGTTTAGAAGGTAAGACCTTACCCGGTATTGCAGCAATAAACGAGTAGTAAAGGCGTTATCGATTAACGGGACTAGGGAGAATATCCGCATTTTAAGAAAGAAAATTTTATTCTAACGGAAAAATGTACGATTTTCGTTGGTCCCGCTAAGAAATTTTACGCTACTATGATCAAGTTAAAATTAAACTACTTCATTTTTTCAGGGCTTTTTGCATTGCCATTTTTTATGATGGCACAGGAAAAAGACTCTATAGTCTCAACTAAAAAAGAAAAGCTTGATGTTGAGGAGATGGTCTCCGATACTATTGCTTTACAGGCCGAAGAGGTGATAGCCCTTTCTACAGTCGATTCTCTTCCGGACAACGATTTTGTCTTGATCAAATCTCCATTGACTAAAAAGTATGACCTTAAAGATAATGAGGTAGCAGCAAAGTATGATAGTCTATGGATGAAAGAATTGATAGCCAATGCGCCGCTATTCGATGAAATCTATGATGAAGTAACTACACTAGATCCTGATTCTACCTATGTTTACGACCTTGATACCGACACGCTAAAACTTCGTTTAGAAAAATTAAATCAAAAGACGCCTTTTAATATAGCTTACAATCCATCGTTAGAGAATGTTATTAAGTCGTTCTTGACAAGAAAAAGGGGGCTTATGCAACGTATGTTGACCGCAAGTCAATTCTATTTCCCGCTTTTTGAACAACAAATGGACAATTATAATATTCCGTTGGAGATGAAATATTTGTCCATTATAGAATCTGCTTTAAACCCCAAGGCACGTTCACGTGTCGGGGCTACCGGATTGTGGCAGTTTATGTACAGCACGGGAAAGATGTATGACTTGGACGTAACCAGTTATGTAGATGAACGTAGCGACCCCATAAAGTCTACAGAGGCGGCATGCAAGTATTTGTCAAAACTGTATGATATATTTAATGATTGGGACTTGGCATTGGCAGCATATAATTCTGGTCCGGGCAACGTTAACAAGGCCATTAGAAGGTCTGGAGGGTATAAAAACTACTGGAACATTAGAAGAAACCTCCCTAGGGAGACGGCTGGATATGTACCTGCATTCTTGGCCACCATGTATATTTTTGAATATGCCGAGGAACACGGCTTAAAGGGCAAAAAGATAGAAAGGCCCTATTTTGAAACGGATACGGTGCATGTAAAAAGCTTGATAACATTTGATCAAATTTCCGAATTGGTAGGTATAGACAAAGAAGAACTGAAGATTTTGAATCCCTCTTATAAACTAAATGCGATACCCTATATTGAAGGTAAAAATTATGCGCTAAGATTGCCCGTGGACGTAATGGGAAAATTCGTTGCCAACGAAGAGGCAATTTATGCCCATGTAGAGAAAGAGCTTAAAAGTAAGGAAAGCCCATTGCCACAATTGGTAAAACAAGCACAGGAGAATAGAATTCGATATAGGGTGCGAAGTGGCGATTATCTAGGAAAAATTGCTGAACGGTATGGTGTTAGGGTAAGTCAAATAAAAAACTGGAACGGTTTAAGGGGAAATAACCTTAGAATTGGACAACGGTTGACAATATACCCTAGAAGAAATGCTACAGCCTCCGTAAAGCCCAAAAACACTCCTTCTAAATCTACGGTTACGAGTAACACTAAGGTTCATGAAGTGCGCAGTGGAGACTCACTTTGGACAATTTCTAGAAAATATCCAGGAATTAGTATTGAAAATTTACGAGAATGGAACGGTATTAGTGGGAATAATCTAAAACCGGGCACAAAATTAAAATTGTGCGATTGTTCATCGTAAATTAGAGATACAAAATGAAAAAAATCAGTACACTATTCCTAGTAACCTTTTTGTTTCTTACAGGATGTAAAGAAGGAAGTAAAAAATCTTATTTACCAGAGTCTATCGGGGCGTATAATACGCTTACCGTGGTCATTGACAATGAACTTTGGAAAGGCGATGTCGGAGACAATATAAGGGGGCATTTTGCCGCGCCGGCACCAGGGCTTTCATGGGACGAGGCTCAGTTTACCATTACCCAAATACCACCACAAATTTTTTCGGGTTCGGTTCGTAATACCAGAGCCGTGCTATATGTTATGGAAGATTCCTTGAACATTGCGCACATGAAAAAGGATATGTACGCAAAACCTCAATTGGTAGGGGTGATCAAGGGGAGAAACAAAAAAGAAATAATTGAGAACCTTAACAAGAAAGCTCCCGAATTTATAACCGATTTTAAGGAATTGGAACTGGCAGAGGCCCAAAAGAGATTTTTAAAATCGCTAAGTAAAGAAAAGGCATTACAAGAAAAGTTGGGTATTTCATTAGACCTACCATCTATTTATAAAGTAGGAAGGGAAGAAGATAATTTTGTGTGGATCGATAGGCAAATACAGAAAGGGAATATGAACATAATTGCCTACAGTGTTCCATGGGATACTTTTAGCAACGATTCTACTTTTGTTCAGGATATTGTAAAAATGAGGGATTCTATCGGAAAAATGTTTATTCCAGGAGAAGATATCCCTGGAAAGGATAATCATATGATTACTGAAAAGGCTTTTTCTCCTTACGTGTTTCCTGCCGAGGTTTCTGGAAGAAAGGCAGCCGAGGTAAGGGGAAGGTGGGAAATGTCGGCATATCCAATGGCAGGCCCTTTTTTAACCTATATTATCAACGATAAGCCAAACAATAGAAAATTGGTTTTAGAGGGTTTTACTTTTGCACCTGCTACAAGAAAAAGAGATTATATGTTTGAATTGGAAGCTATATTGAAGACGGTTCGTTTTATAGAGCCGTAATACCGAGGTATATAACGTAATAGAAAAAGGCTTGAGATATTTCTCAAGCCTTTTTTATGTTTTGTATTTTAAGTTGGTGGGTGTCTCGGGTTAAATATTATCAACCCATATATGCTACTATCCTATAGATTACTAAAGGAAAACCCTGTGGAAACTCTAAAAACCAGCGCATACGTAGCAGCTAGAATCAAAAGAAAACAAAACCACGAAAACAATTTAAAATAATGCTCTAAAATGAAGTTTCTCCAATTTTTAAAAGCCTCAACATAAATCTCTTTAATAAGTAAAAATTTCTCCATACCTGATAATTATTAGTTCTTATGAGGCAAATATCAACGGTTATGGATCAAATACTCAAAATATCGGTTTAAAGGTGCGTTTTTACTATAAAAAGAGAACCATATTTTAAAAAATCTATAAACGGTAGAAATTTACGATTTATAGCACCCCAATTATGCGCTAGGTCTGTTTTATATTAGGGCTATAAGATTAAACAAGAAGGGAGGATGTCAAGTGTCCTTTCAAAAAAGGAAGCAGGATATAAGCAAAAAAGCCACTAACATTAGTGGCTTTTTTTGCTTAGTTGGTTTTGCGATTTTTTACATATCCACTATAATGAATTCAGATCTACGGTTTAGATAGTGCTCTTCTTCAGAACAAGGCACTGATCCATTACATTCGTTCAACAGTTTTTCTTCACCATAACCCATGGCACTTTCAATTCTGTCGGCAGAAATACCTTGTGATATAATATAGTCTCTTGTTGCTTTGGCCCTTTTGTCCGACAAGTATTTATTGTAGACGGCACTACCTCGTGAATCTGTGTGTGATTCAATCTTAATAACCATTTCTGGATACTCGTTCATAACGCTTACCAGCTTATCTAGCTCTTTGGCGGCATCTGTACGAATGTTGAATTTATCAAAATTAAAGTGGATCATCTCCGTTTTAAGTTTTTTGACCCCGTTTTCCAAGGCGATCATTTCGTTCAGTTTTCTCATTTGAACGTTTGTTGCAACCGTATCGTTATCTATGGTAGCAACTTCTATTTCCTCGTCATGGAAGGTGTCTTGTACGGTTCTGATCTTGTATGTTGTATTTGGTTCTAGATCATTAAAACTAAAGCTACCGTCTTCATCAGTTACCGTTTCTTTTAACTTTATGTTGTTTTCATCAAGTAGTTCTACTAAAGCGGTAGGCATATGGTCTCCCGTAACCAGGTCGGTAACTACACCAGCAATGACATTCTGATTTGTTGGAACCTCCTCTACGACCAACCTCTTAAATGAGTATATATCGTCATCTCCTTTTCCTCCGGCCCTGTTAGAGGCAAAATAACCTATTTGTGTTTCTTCATTAACGATATATGAAAAATCATCTTTGTTACTATTTACCGGTTGGCCAACATTTTTGACCTCCTCGAAACCACCATCTTCGTTAAAGGAGGCCTCATATACATCAAGTCCGCCCATACCAACATAACCGTTAGATGAGAAATATAACTTCTTCTCGTTTACGAACGGGAACATTTCTTTTTGTTCTGTATTTATGCTTGGCCCTAAATTTCTAGGCTCTGAAAATTGTCCGTTTTCCAATAGGTCCACAACAAAAATGTCGGTCTCTCCAATACTGCCAGGCATATCTGATACGAAGTACATTTTTTTGCCGTCGGGACTAATCGCTGGGTGTCCGGTGGAGTAATTGTCACTGTTAAATGGCACTTCTGTTGCTTCGGTCCATTCTCCATCAACTAGATTGGATTTGTAAATTTTTAAATGATTTACCCCTTTATTGTCACGCTTAAGTTTTTTACCATAATTGTTTCGGGTAAAATACATAGTCGTCCTATCTGGGGTAAAAGCTACCGAGGCTTCATGGTATTTAGTGTTTACCTTTTTTGAAAGCTTTCTTGCATTTACCAACTCTTGTGATTCTTTATTTAATTTAGCGGTATATAGGTCTAGATAAGGTTGGTTGTTCCATTTATATTTTCTGGTGTTAAAAATAGAGGAGTCGGCAGCGGAAGTAAACACAACCTCATCATCTGTATAAAACACAGGTGAAAAGTCAGAATAAACCGAATTGATATTTAAGTTTTTAATATCAAACTGGTTGGAAGCACTTAATAATTGGTCTAGAACAGCCTCTCTTTGTTTGTTGTCCATACCAACTACAGAGTTCGATTTCTTTTCGTATAGGCGCATCAAACGTTTTGCCCTACCGTACTTACCTGTTCCTTTTAAGGTATGGGCGTATTTAAAAATATTCTCGGCAGATAGTTCGTCACCATATTTTTCATATAATATGTTGTACCATTTATAGGCATGCTCCATATTGGTATTATAATAGTGTGCATCGCCAGCTTTTTGAAGCACTTCAGGAGAGTAGTTGTAAGGGTCTTTGTTTAGTGCTTGCTCATAAAGTTCGGCGGCCTCTGCGTACCACATCTTGTTAAAATACTCATCTGCTTTGCTAATAAGCTTGCTTTTTTCCGATGGATTATTCGAATAGGCCTCTAGAGCCCCAGTGGATGTTTTTGCGTTTTTTTCTGTAGTATCAGCATCAACCACTTCTAACATATCATAAGTTACATTTTCTATGGCTATGGGCTCCTTTGGTTGTTCACTGTTTATTACGTTCAGGATCCAAATATCTTTCGTGTACCTATTGTCAAATTTAGAATTACAATCGGCAATTGCTTTTTGCCAAGAAGAGTATTGATTCAGATATACATAATAAAGGTCGTTTTCGGGGTTTTGTATATAGCCGGCTCCAAAACCTTCTTTTTTTAGTTTTTTTACATGTTTGTCAAGCTTGTTCGGTTTGCTGAAAATACTGGAAATCACATAATACCCGTTTTCTACACCTTTGAGGTTAGATAAGGTTCTTTGTGGAATATTGTTTTCGTTGACCGCGTTTAAAAAGTCCCCACTGTGCGATTCTTCCATTATGGAAGTAGAAGTGTTGTTGGCGGTTATGCCCATGTCTTGTTCTTTCGAAGACATATCGTTTTCAAAATTCTGGCCGCTGAGATTAAGGGCGACAAGAGAAAAGCAAACTAATAGTATATTTTTCATGTTTTGGAAAATCAGTCGACAAATGATGTCAATAGGATGGTTAGTTTATAACGCATTTTGACTTAATTCATTATCGAAAATAGGTCTAAACACTATTTTGATTTATTTTTTGTTGTGAAAGACTTATTTTTTGTCGTGTAGTCCCGTTTCTCTAGTAGGTGACCTTTATGGGTCATGGGAATGTCATACGAAAAAGAAAGGTGTTTTGAGAAAGGGAATGGCCGTAAAAGTTTGGGAGGCAGATTTTTGACCACAAAAAAAACGCTAGCAAAAGTTAGCGTTTTTATAATTTTTGAAAGAATAGGGTATTACTCTTTTTTTGTTTCTTCAGAAACTTCATCTTCTTTTGAAGCGTCTTTAAATTCTTTTATACCACTACCAAGGCCACGCATAAGTTCCGGTATTTTTTTTCCTCCAAATAAAAGAAGAACTACCAAGACCACGATTGCAATTTGCCATGGTCCAATTGCCAAAAATATATTTGCTATAGTCATATGAATATCATTTAACGGATAACAAATGTAAGAAAAAGTTATTAGTTTGTTGTTAATATTAACCTTAAGTGTTTTTTTATTTGCATTAATAAAAATGGAGAAAATTCAAATGTTGGGTTTCAACCTACAACATTAAATAATACCTATTGGTATTATTTAATGTTCTATCTTAAACGGGGTTTTGCTGTATTAAATAAAAGGAACAACCAAATTTGTGGTGCAGGTTAAGTAGGTTTAAAACAAAGAATAGCCTTATCTGCTCCATCGTTATCTTTTTAGATTATTGGAGTTTATATTGGTATGATGTTCCAAATTAAAAGTTCGATGTTTCTAAAATCACATTGCTTAGGCATCTAATGTAGATAAAGGAATAAAAATTTAGCACACTTAACTTGGTGAACAAGCGGATGCTTTGTTAATTTTGACCATAGGTTTTTTGTACTACGGCCAAATCTAATTTCACAGATGTATTTGACCAGTAATAGTTGATTAGCCAATGATGTTATGGGGAATTAGCTGTTCATATGTTGTAAAGAAAGTTAAATACCACCAAAAACTGCAGAAGAGGACTAGATTGGAACGAATACCAGTCAGCAAGTAAGATTTAAAACCAAAGACGAATAAAAAACGTACGTAAAGAATAGCAAGACTTTACTTGATGGAATAAATCATTTCAAAGAAGGTCTTAATTAAATTCTAAGCTTATCTTTGTTAGGATGGCCAAAAAAGTTAAAAAGAGAAAAGAAATAAAGCGAAAGTTACTTCATAAGTATCGTTTGGTGATCCTAAATGAAAGTACTTTTGAAGAAAAGATATCCTTTAAGCTAAGTAGGTTAAATGTATTTGTGACCGGATCTCTTCTTATGATCGGGCTTATCGGTCTAACCATTTTACTGATCGCCTTTACTCCCCTTAGGGAATACATTCCGGGGTATTCATCCACAAAACTTAAACGGCAGGCCACAGAGCTAACCTATAAGACAGATTCTCTTGTAAGAACATTAAATTATACCAATAAGTATCTTGATAATATCCGCATGGTCTTAAGAGGGGATATAGAGAACAATGAAATTAATAGGGATTCTTTGTTCGAGCAATTTAAGATAGATCCCTCTTCGGTAGACCTGACCCCGATAAAAGAGGATTCCCTTTTACGGGCAGAGGTTGCTTTAGAGGACAAGTACAATTTGTTCGAAAGATCTACAAGCAAGAAAAACCTGGTCTTGTTTCCTCCCGTTTCGGGCATGGTATCCATGGGTTATGATTTGGAGAAAAAACATTATGCGGTAGATGTGACCGCCCCTAAGGATACGCCTGTGAAAGCAGTGGCGAACGGTACCGTTATATTTTCCGAATGGACGGCAGACACCGGTTATGTGATTATAATAGAGCACCAGGGCGGTTTGCTTAGTGTGTATAAGCACAATGGCTCTTTGGCCAAGTTTCAAGGAGCGGTCGTTCGTGGCGGAGAAGTAATAGCATCTGTAGGAAATACAGGAGAATATACTACCGGTCCCCATCTTCATTTTGAATTATGGGAAGACGGAAACCCTGTTAATCCTCAGGATTTCATTGATTTCAATTAAGAACATGTCGTTAAAATCTGTAGCAGCCAAAGTTTTTGCGCAATTAATAGCTAGTAAAACATCAAGGTGGACCAAGCACCCTTTTGATACCCAAAAAAAGGTGTTTAAGGAATTGATCCATAACGGGGCTAGAACAAAATTCGGAAAGGACCATGAATTCGGCAGTATTCGTAGTTATGAGGATTTTGTCGCCAAGGTACCGGTAAGGGATTATGAAGAGCTAAAGCCCTATGTAAATTTGGTTGTGGAAGGACAACCAGATGTATTATGGCCCGGAAAGCCCATTTATTTTGCGAAGACTTCGGGTACGACCTCTGGGGCAAAATACATTCCGATTACAAAGGGATCTATAAAAATGCAAGTGGAAGCCTCTAGAAATGCCATTCTTAATTATATACATGAGACGGGAAGGGCAGATTTTGTAGATGGTAAAATGATATTTTTGCAGGGAAGCCCGATACTTGAAGATAAAAACGGAATTAAACTGGGGCGCCTTTCAGGAATCTCCGCACATTATGTTCCTAATTATTTACAAAAGAATAGACTGCCCAGCTGGGAGACCAATTGTATTGAGGACTGGGAGACGAAAGTGAACCAAATTGTAGAGGAAACAAAGGATGAGGATATGACGGTAATCGCCGGAATACCTTCATGGGTGCAAATGTATTTTGAAAGATTAAAGGAAAAGACCGATCGGAATATTGGAGAACTGTTCGAGAATTTTGAGCTTTTTATTTTTGGAGGGGTCAACTATGAACCCTATCGAAAAAAGTTTGAGGAATTAATAGGTAGAAGAGTGGCCAGTATCGAACTTTTTCCTGCAAGTGAAGGCTTTTTCGCATATCAAGATTCTCAGACCGAGAAAGGGATGCTCTTGTTGTTGAATTCTGGAATATTTTATGAATTCATTCGGGTAGATGAGTTTTTTAACGAAGACCGAAAAAGACTTACTTTAAGTGATGTAGAGCTAAACGTCGACTATGTAATGATCATTTCCACCAATGCCGGTCTGTGGGCCTACAATCTTGGAGACACCATTCGGTTTGTTTCCTTAAAACCGTTTAAAATAGTAGTTTCCGGAAGGGTAAAACACTTTATATCCGCTTTTGGTGAGCACGTAATAGCAAAAGAAGTCGAAGAAGCCATGATGACGGCAACCAAGAAAACGGATACCAAGGTTAACGAGTTTACCGTAGCTCCTCAAATAACACCGGTAGAAGGAGAACTTCCGTATCATGAATGGTTGATAGAATTTGAAAAAATGCCTTCTAACGTAGACCAGTTTGTTCAGATTTTGGACGAGGCGTTGCAAAAACAGAACAGCTATTATTTTGACTTGATAGAAGGTAAAGTCTTGCAACAGTTAAAAATAACCCCGATCAAAGAAGGAGGGTTTAGAGACTATATGAAGTCTATTGGAAAGCTAGGAGGGCAAAACAAGGTGCAGAGATTATCGAATGACCGAAACTTGGCTGATAAATTGAGCAATTTTAAAGTAAATTTGCCTAAAAGTTAAAACAAATTATTAATCGTAATTTTGTTGGATATCTTAATATGGATAAAGCAATTACACCCACTAGGGCCCAAGAATCTACAAATGCCATCGAACGCATGTACATTACCATGCGTCATCTTTTTAATAGAGGCTTTTATAAACCGAACGGTGTTTCTGGAGAAGCACTTAAGAATGCGCTTTTGTTGCTCAGACCTGAAATATATGGATCTGTAGGAGAAGAGAGAACAGAGCTTAACGGTCTATTATATGTGCTGGATAGGTTGCCAGAGGGCATAGAGCAATGCAGGTTTATAAACCTTACTTCCGACGAGGGTTATGGCATCTCCCATATACGCCCTATTGTTCCGCCAAAAAGAAGGCGTAATTGTTATCGTATAGATGACGAACAAATGAACATTGAGATTACTAGGGGCCGTTCCGATATCTACGACATTCTTACGCATTTGACATTTCTTTTTATAGAATCTGAAAAGATCTGTAAAAAAGTACTCATACCTGAGTCCAATAAAACGGTCAGAGATTGGCAAAAACTGGAAAATGCCGTTAAAAAGGAAGAATTGGAACAGTCGGAAAGAGAGATTGCCCTAATTCATACCGCCAATATTTTAGGAAGGTCTTTCGAAGAAATATTGGATGTTTACAATAAACTCAGTACAAAGGAAAATCCGGAAAGATTCCTGAAAATTATTTATTGGTTGGGCAAATTGGCCCTTGACGAAGAATTGACAGGAGAAAAAAGGGCGATTACCTTTACATCGTTGTTGCGTGAGCGTTTAGGGCATCACATTCACGGTGAAATATGGGCAACTAACATTAAGAACATACTTAAAAAGAACAATCTTTTAAGTAGGCCTATCCATATTATTTCTGCCAATATGCACAGTGTCATGAATTCTCTTTTCGCCCAAAAGGCCCTTAAAGATGAATTTTCCGATTCCGAACCTATAGAAATTTACGAAGCCTTGAGTAGTTCTGGTAACGAACATCTTAGAGACAAGGTAAAAGCTGTGGCGGAAGAAAACGGTATGATATCTATAGACGACACTTCCGGAACAAACATAGATGTGCAAATATTCGACACTTCTAAATTTAATAAAGAAGTTTGCTCGTATGAATTTTCCAACGACAAAGATGTGGAAAAACCTGTTATATTTGTTATGGACTATGCATTTGGGGAACAGGCCTTTGAAACTATAGATGAGCTTCTAAAACCATTTGGAAATAAGAAGAATGAATCCTTTTTAAATGTTTTATCTGTATCCATAATGGGCAAAGCAGGTATTTTAGAAGGGGGAAAAGGAGATATAATGATTCCTTCTGCCCATATTTTTGAAGGAACAGCGGATAATTACCCGTTCGAGAACGAGTTGTGTGCAAAGGATTTTGAAGGATATGGGTTAAAAGTATTCGAAGGCACAATGGTCACCGTTTTGGGAACATCGTTACAGAATAGGGATATTCTTGACTTTTTTCACAAATCTACATGGAACGTAATAGGCTTGGAGATGGAAGGGGTGCATTATCAGAAAGCGATACAATCTGCCTCTAAAATCAGAAAAAGCATTAGAGAAGATGTAAAGGTCAGGTACGCCTATTATGCTTCTGACAATCCATTGGAGACCGGTAGTACCTTGGCCTCTGGCGGATTAGGGACCACAGGGGTAAAACCCACTTATTTAATAACCGACAAAATATTAAAACAGATATTTAACTCATAACATGGCTGATAACAAACCAAATACTGCCTCTAGCTCAGATGAGATAGATTTAGGACAGTTGTTCAAAATGATAGGAAAGGCGGTAGACCGAATAGGTGTCGCTTTTTTACGGGTATTCCTTTATTTTAAAAAGAATGTACTTATTCTAATTGGACTTCTGGTAGTGGGCGTGGCCATTAGTTATGCACTGAGTTTATTGGTGAGTGAAAAGTTAAAGACCGAGACTATCGTACGACCTAATTTTGACAGTGAAGATTATGTGTATGATGCCGTTGCGGAAATCCAGGCGAATATTTTAAGTAAAGACACCGTATTTTTTGAGAAAATGGGAGTTTCTTTCAAGGACGTAGAAGGATTCAAAATTGATATACAGCCCATTACAGATCCGGAGGAAACAAAGGAAGAGGCAGAGCAGGAGTTGGAGTACTTAAAAATACTTCAAAACTTTAAGGAAGAAAATTTTGTCGTCGATATTATACGATCAGAACTGACCAAGAAAAGTATAATACCACATCGTATTACCTTTACTTATACGGATGCCGAAAAGGGACCTATAGTGGCACAAAAGATATTAGCGTATATTAATAATAATGTTTATTATGATAAGCTGATTACAATGTTTAGGGAAAATGCCCAGACCCGTATAGAGAAGAACACAGCCCTTATTTCCCAGATAGACAACCTTATCGATAATTATACAAAAACGCTTGCACAAGATACTGTAGAAAGACCTCAAGGATCGGTATACATGGAAAATGAAAGTGCGCTTAACATAGGGAGTTTACTTTCTTTAAAAAACATGTTTCTAAAGGAAATAGAAGAAAAGAAAGCCGAACTTGCCGAACAGAACGAGATTTTGAGTATTATAAACATGGGGAATCCCCAAGTCTTTAGAAAACCGTTTTTCGCCAATAAGTTTTTCTTGATTCCTACCGCTTTGGTGGCTTTATTTTTCGTGATATCCTTTATTCGCTTTTTGAACAGGAAAGCTCAAGAATTGCAGTTATAGAAAAGCACAAATGTCCAATAGAACAATTCTGATAACAGGGGGAGCTGGTTTCATAGGCAGTAACTTTATTCCGTTTTTTTTAGAAAAACATAGTACTGTTTCAGTAGTGAATCTAGATAAACTTACCTATGCAGGTGATCTTGGGCATCTTAAGGAAGTTAAAAATAACGAACGGTACAAATTTATTCAAGGAGATATATGTAATGCGGATTTGGTAAGGGCGATTTTTAAGAATGAGCAAATTTCGGATGTCATACACTTTGCCGCCGAGTCACACGTAGATAATTCGATTGAAGGACCGGAAACCTTTATTAAAACCAATATCAACGGAACCTTTACCTTGCTGGAAGCTGCGCGGGAACATTGGTTGGATAATGCGAATAGTGGAAAGAATGGGTTTGAAGCATCTCGCTTCCATCATATATCAACAGATGAGGTTTATGGGAGTCTTGGAAAATCGGGTTTTTTTGATGAAAATTGCGCATACGCCCCCAATAGTCCATATAGTGCATCAAAAGCATCTTCCGATTTTTTAGTGCGTAGTTATTTTCACACTTATGGTCTCAACGTAATTACTACGAACTGCTCTAATAATTATGGGCCCAAGCAGCATGATGAGAAATTGATTCCGACCATTATCCGAAAAGCTTTGAAGGGAGAGGAAATACCTATTTATGGCGATGGGAAGAATGTGAGGGATTGGCTATATGTGCAAGACCACTGTCTGGGAATAGATTTAGCCTTTAGCAAAGGAAAGATTGGAGAAACCTATGTAATTGGAGGAAATAATGAACACAGCAATATTTTCATAGCGCAAAAAATATGTGCTATTTTAGATGAGGTTTACCCGAAAAAGACGGGAAGCTATAGTGAACAGATCACCTTTGTCCGTGATCGTTTGGGACATGATTTCAGATATGCCATAGATGCAACAAAGATCAAAACCGAATTGGGTTGGCAATCTAAGTGGGATTTTGATTCCGGACTTCGGGAGACTGTTTCGTGGTACATGAACAAATATCAGCAAGGTTAATCGTATGAAAGGTATCATTTTGGCAGGAGGGTCTGGAACGCGCTTACATCCACTTACATTGGCAGTAAGCAAGCAGCTTATGCCTATTTATGATAAGCCCATGATATATTACCCTTTGGCAACGCTTTTATCGGCAGGGATACAAGAAATATTGATCATTACCACGCCACAAGATATTGCCTTGTTTCAAAAATTATTGGGCGATGGTAGCCAATTGGGCTGTAGTTTTGAATACGCCGTACAAAAGAACCCGAACGGATTGGCAGAAGCCTTTATTATAGGGGAAAATTTTATAGGAAAAGAAAAAGTGGCCCTTATTTTAGGGGATAATATTTTTTATGGTTCTGGCCTTGCCAAATTGCTGCAAGCGAACAATGACCCCGATGGAGGTATCATTTATGGATATCATGTACAAGACCCAAAAAGGTATGGTGTCGTTGAGTTCGATAAGGAAGGAAAGGCCGTTTCCATTGAGGAAAAACCTGAAAACCCTAAATCGAACTATGCGGTTCCGGGCATCTATTTCTATGATAACGAAGTCGTGGAAATAGCAAAGGGCATTAAACCTAGTCCAAGAGGAGAGCTGGAGATTACCGACGTTAATAAAGTATATTTGGCAAAGAAAAAGTTGACCGTAAGTATTTTAGATCGTGGCACCGCTTGGTTAGATACGGGAACTTTTAGTTCTTTGATGCAGGCATCACAATTTGTTGAGGTTATTGAAGAGCGACAAGGATTAAAGGTAGGGGCTATTGAAGAAGTGGCCTATACCATGGGGTATATTTCACGAAAACAATTGCATAAACTGGCCGAACCACTGTTAAAAAGTGGGTACGGCAACTATTTACTAGAGCTATAATTAGCTGAAAACCATAATATGAAAATTACGGAGATTGGCTTAAAAGGCTGTTATATAATTCAACCGACACTGTTTAACGACGAGAGAGGTATTTTCTTTGAATTGTATCAACAGAAAAAGTTTGAAGAGGCTATCGGACAAAAAGTAAACTTTGTTCAAGATAATATCTCGGTCTCGAAAAAAGGGGTGCTACGAGGGCTTCATTTACAAACGGGAGTTCATGCCCAGTCCAAATTGGTACAAGTGGTTCATGGGGAAGTCATGGATGTCATAGTCGATTTAAGACCCAAAAGTGCCACTTTTGGGGGGCATTACAAGTTTATTTTGTCTAGTGATAATAAAACATCCCTTTTTATACCAAAAGGTATGGCCCATGGTTTTGTTACTTTGAGCAAAGAAGCTACGTTTATGTATAAATGTGATGCTTTTTATAACGCGACATCAGAAAGTGGTATAATCTATAATGATAAAGACTTAAATATAGACTGGCAAATCCCTGTTGACTCCCCTATTGTTTCTGAAAAAGATAGACAACTTCCTACTTTTAAAGAATTTTTTAAATGAAATCCGTACTCGTTACCGGTGCCAACGGTCAGTTGGGAAGAAGTATAAGGGATATTGTTGCCGATTACCCTGATTTACAGGTTACCTTTAAAGGAAAAGATACGTTGGACATAGCAAACGATCAAGAAGTAAAGAACACTTTTGATTCTTATAAATATGACTATTGTATTAATTGTGCCGCTTATACCAATGTTGAACAGGCGGAGATAAACCCGGAACTTGCTTATAAAATAAATACTGAGGGAGCCAAGAATTTGGCATTGGCCTGCAAAGACCATAAAACGGTTTTAATTCATATATCTACGGATTATGTTTTTGATGGCACTAAAAGAGAACCTTATGCGGTTGAAGACGAACCAAACCCCATCAATGAATATGGCAAATCAAAGTTAGAAGGAGAGGTGGTTATTCAAGAAATATTGAATGAGTTTTTTATTGTTCGTACGTCATGGTTATATCATAAAGTGCATGGAAAGAATTTTTATAAGAGTATTTTGGAAAAAGCGAGGTCGGGAGAAGTACTAAAGGTGACCGATGCACAAAAAGGTTGTCCGACGAACGCCAGTAATTTGGCTCGGTATATTTTAGAGTTGATTACCCAAAATAATAAGGGGTATGGTATTCTTCATTATACCGATAATGAAGCAATGACCTGGTATGATTTTGCAAAAAGGATACTTGAGGAAAACAATCTGAGTCACAAGGTGCAACTTGAGAAAGCGAAGAATTATCGCACTTTTACTATTAGACCTGAGAATAGCACTTTAAAGAGCTGAATATCAATACATGAAATTAAAAAAAAGATTCTAATTGTTTTTGGCACCCGGCCAGAGGCAATTAAGATGGCACCATTAGTAAAAGAATTCCAAAAGCATGCTGATGAGTTTGAAACCAAAGTTCGTATAACGGCCCAACATAGGGAAATGCTGGACCAAGTACTTTCCTTCTTTGAGATTAAGCCCGATTACGATTTGGATTTAATGAAACCCAACCAAAATTTGTATTCCTTAACGGCTGATATTATAACAGGGTTAAAGCCTGTTTTAGAGGAATTTGGTACAGGTTGTTTTTTATTCATGGCGACACCTCAACTAGTATTGAAGGATTCTATTCTGGTGCAAAGCCCTTTCATGAGAAGGTGGGGCCTCTGCTTTTAATATAAAATATCCCTTTCCCGAAGAAATGAGCTGATGTTTTGTAGATCTTGTTTCACAATACCTAAAAACATACTAACAAAATCTATCTTAAGTAAATTAAATAGGTTTAATGTTGAGGTAGTTATATTTAGTGTTATTATTGATTGTAATAAATTATACAAATACTTATCGGTCAACTCTCGATTCCAACAAAGGAGAACAAGTTTTTATGTTGAATAAATAAATGAGGGATTTTATATATAGGATGATTTATTAAATTATATCCCAGATTTGATAGTTGCATAGTAAATAAAGTGTTTAGGAGGTATATGTTGATTATTTGTGGAGAATATTTAACTGTTTCATGTATTCTATTATAACGGCGTTTTATATTTCATTTTTCGGGCATACTTGTCTTTTCAGTTCATAAGTTAAACAACGAAAGACCAAAGGGGTTGTTAGGGTCAATAATAATCGTAGATTTGTTCAAATTGATTAAAAAATTATTTATAGTGCTAAAATATGCCTAGAATAGGAATAATAATTCAAGCAAGAACAGGATCCACTCGATTGCCGGGTAAAGTAATATTACCGTTTCATGGAAATAAATCTATTTTGGATGTGATATTGGAAAAAATATTGGTGTTCAAAAATAGGTTTCCAATAATCCTTGCAACCAGTACAAAAGAGAACGATCAAGTTTTAAAATATTATTCAGACAAGTATGGTATAGAATTTTTTGTAGGCAGTGAGAGTAATGTTTTAGAGCGTTTTTATATGGCTGGACAAGCACATAATTTAGATGCTATAGTAAGGGTTTGTTCAGACAATCCTTTTTTAGAAATCGAATATTTGAACAATCTCTTATTTCTTTATGATAATCATGAGGGGTTGGATTATTGTAGTTATAAAACTGCAGAAGGAATACCCGTGATAAAGTCACATTGGGGTCTTTTTTCAGAAATTGTTACGGTATCTGCTTTGCGTAGGACACTAGAAGCTACTGAGGATGTGTTTTATCAAGAACACGTAACTAATTATATTTACGGTCACCCAAAAAAATTCAATGTTAAATTATTTAATGCTCCAGAATTGGTTTTTAAGAGGGAAGATTTTAGATTTACGGTGGACAACGAAATTGATTTCGAAAACATGTCTACATTGTATTCATTGAGCAAAAAAAATAATTGGGATTTAGAAAATGTTATTGCTGAGATTGATAGGAATGAGTCCTTAAAAAGTAGTATGATTAACAATATAAATATATACAAAAAATGACTTATATAATTGGGGAAATAGGGCAAAACCATAATGGATCAGTAGATATTGCAAAGCTAATTGTAGATGTAGTAAGCAGACCAATCCATGACAAATTGTTTGGTAAAGAACTAAGGCGTATGGATGCGGTTAAATTGACTAAAAGAGACTTAAAGCAAGAGCTTTCCTCCTCACATATGGAAAAACCTTATGATTCACTACATTCATTTGGAAAAACTTATGGGGAGCATAGAGAGTTTTTAGAGCTCGATGATGACCAACATTTGGATATTTATAATCACGCCAAAGAAAAGGGGTTGGATTTTGTTGAAACATTATGTGCGGTAAGTTGCCTAAGTCTTTTAAAAAAATTTGTTCCTGACAGGTTGAAAGTGGCTTCTAGGGATTTGACAAACATTCCATTGTTAACTGCAATGGCGGAAACCAAAATACCAATAATTTTATCTACGGGAATGGCGGGAAAAAAAGAATTAGACGATGCTTTGGAAGCCATTGGTAGATACCATACTGATATTTCAATTTTGCACTGCGTTTCGGAATATCCAACAAAATATGAAAATGTTAATTTAAGGACTATAGACTATTTAAAGAAGAATTATGACGACTACAAAATAGGTTATTCAGATCATACGATAGGAATTGCCACTCCAATAGCTGCTGTGGCTATGGGTGCTGAAATTATTGAAAAGCATATTACCCTAGACCGGCAAATGAAAGGTACTGATCAAGCTGGATCATTAGCTATAGATGGTATTTATAGAATGATGAGAGACATTAGAAACCTTGAACTTTCTTTTGGAAAGGAAGACATTTTTATAGAAGATTCTGTAAAAACGGCAAGGTGTAAATTAGAACGCTCAATTGCAACGATAAAACCATTGGAAGAAGGTCATATACTTACTGAAAATGATATTCATTTATTAAGTCCCGGTGATGGGTTTAAATGGGTGGAAAAGGATCAAATTTTAGGGAAAAGATTGATTAAACCATTGCCAAAGGATGAGATTATTTACCCTAATAATTTGAGAAGACAATAAAAATGCTTCCAAAACTTGTTTTAACGGATATAGATGGAGTATGGACGGATGGTGGTATGTATTATGATGAAAAGGGAAATGAATTTAAAAAATTCAACACATATGATAGTGCGGGAATACTCTTTTGTAAACTATTGAATATCCCAACGGGAATTATTACTGGAGAATCTGCAGACTCTGTTAAGCGCCGGGCTAAAAAATTAAATGTAGATTACGTTTATCTCGGAGTAAAGGATAAAGTTAGAATTGTAATGCAACTTTGCGAAAAACTTGATATAAGTTTGGACGAAATAGCTTTTATTGGCGATGATATTAATGATTATAATCTTTTGCAAAAGATTAATTTAAATGCTTGTCCTAACTCAGCACCAAATTATATTAAGGACATTGTTAATTGGGTAATGAAAAAAAATGGAGGAGAAGGGGCTTTTAGAGAGTTTGTGGAGAAAATATTGGAGGAGAACAACATTGACATACCCGAATTGTTAAAAACCCACAATATTATAGGCAAATTCAATCAATAGATAGACTACTTCAGACTTGAATTGATAAACTAATTTATCCTCAAATTTTTTTGTTAAAGAGTTTCCGTTAATGGAAATGTTATTGGACCGTAATATTGCCAGTTGGTGGATTTTGGTCTAAGTTTAAATTTAAGGGATTCATGAGCATTGTAAAAAAAACGGGGATATTATTGCTGTCAGAAGTAATAGCCAAAGGTGTTGCTTTCATGTTGATTCCTCTCTATTCTTTTTTGATATTACCGGATGATTTTGGGAAGATTGCTATTTTACAGATTTTTTTTACCGCATTTCAAATTTTGGTGTCATTCTCGCTCAAGAGCACATTTGACAAGTATTTTTTTGACAGTAAAGAGAAGTCCATTAATACCTTGTTTTCTAATTTAATTGTACTACAATTCATAACACTCGTTCTTGGTGGTCTTGTTTACTTAATTTTTTTACGTTTTTTTGCGAGCCTTCTTAATATTGGAAATAATCAATACTTTGATATAGTATTTGTTACTACAGTGTTAGCTGTGTTTTTGCCAATTGTAAACTCATATTTATTGTGTATTGGTGACGTAAACAAAGTGGGTAAATATTCAATTGTTATTTCGGTGGTGCGCAGTGTAATAGCTTTGGTTCTAGTATTGAATATGGAAGATAAGATTCTCGCTGTTTTATTGGCTAATTTGGTTGAGCATTTACTTGGGGCTCTTATAGCAGCGCCTTTTTATATTAAGAGAATCAGCTCAAAACACATAAGGGTTCATACTATAAAGGAAATGGGTGTTTATTCGCTGTTATATTTCCCTGCAATAGTATCAAATTTTTTAATTAAATTTTCCGATCGTTTAATGATTCAATTTATGTTAGGGTACCAAAGTCTTGGCATCTATGCTATGGGAACTAGACTGGTAAATATACCGGGTCAGTTTATATCAACAATAAATAAAAATTTCACACCTCAAATTTATCAAAGTATTAGTGAGGATAATATATTGGATTTCAACAAGCTAGTAAGATTTTTCTTAGTGTCTATTTTTGTTTTATTGTTTGGTTTAATACTTTTTTCTAAGGAAGTTTTTTATCTCATTGGGGATGAGTATCAATCTTCCTATGCAATATTTATAATATTATCATATACATCCTATATAAATGGATATAATCTTATGATTCAGCCATCTATGACATACTATAAGAAATATGTCAAGTATAAATCAATTATTTTTGTTTCTATCGGTATAATCAATATCATCTTCAACTTTTTAGTTATCCCCAAATATGGTATAACGGGAGCTGCTCTGGTAACAGCAGTATCGTACTTGGCATCTATTCCGTTTAGTTATCATTATTCGAGAATGGCTTATAAAGCCAATTATTTTATCAAATGGTTCTATTTGTCTTGCGTTCTTTTGGCTGGGATTTCATTATATATGATTATAAGTGTTGATGAAAGTTCTATATTTGAATTTTGTGTAAGAATTATATCCTTTTTAGGAATAGGATATCTATTTGTAGTTAGATTAGCAAATCTAAAAAATTTGTATAGTAAATTGAGTTTTTTCGTTAAAGTTAAATTAATATCCAAAGACACAGAAAGGCATAAAAAGGATTAATTGCAGCTAAAAATTATTTTATGGCGAAAAACATACTCGTAATAGTGGAATCTCCATTACAGTTGATAAATGCCAATGAGTATATTAGAGAATTTGCCACGGACGCAAAAATTGATTTTTACTTAATCAGTTCTAGGGAAGTTAATAATCTTGACCAAATGAATGAAACTTTTAAACTTTTAAAGTTAAAAGGAGACATTGTAAGAATTACTGTTCAAGATATTAACAAAAGTAAGTTGACTAGATTAAATTTCTACAAAAAGGTAATTGGAGTTGCATGGAAAAAAGACAACAAACAATATGATTTGGTTCTTGTAGGGCATATTACCTCGATATACCAATTAATCTTAGCAAATACAATAGATTCTCAGGTCAAAACTATTTATCTGGATGACGGTACATCTTCATTTTATGAGCAGAGGGTGTTGCAAAATCAAAGGATAAAATCTTTTTCCCCGTGGTATAAAAGAATTTTTCCAGCTTTATTAGGTTTGAGCGCAAATATTAAATATTATAAAGGAGGCTTATATTTTTACACAATGTATAGGGAGCTAATAACCAAAGAGTTTCCTCACTTGATGTATTCCTTGAATAACTTTAATTATTTAAAAAGGAAATATAGCCAAAAGGATAGGGATAAGGATGTGGTTTTTTTTATTGGAACACCTTTTTATTGGAAATCGGCCAGGTTAAATAATTCAAAGGAGCTTTTTCGACAAATAGCGGAATATTATATTGATAAAAAAGTCATATATTTTCCACACAGGTATGAAGGTAGGGAGCATAAAGACTTTGTAATGGAATGTGGTTGGGAAATTAATGAAACAGGGTTACCTATTGAGTTATCTTTAATCAATTCAGATAGTTTGCCTAAAGAATTCGCAATGTTTACATCATCGGCTTTTTATACGATAATAAAACTTATTCCTTTTATAAAATTCAAATCTTTTGAGCTGAATAATCTATCAGATACATTGAATAGTGAAAACACATATAAATTATATCGTGAATATGATAAAATAAAAGAAATTGAAGTTATAAAACTATCTTAAGATGAGGTTGACTTTAAAAAAAGACATTTACAGTTTAGGTCTGATTGCCTTTGGATTGAACTTAGTACTTTTTTTGACCTTATCGATAAATCTTTTTTTGGGATTTGCAGTACTTCTTTTGATATTCTTTGCAATTGTAGGAAACTCAAAGTTATTTTTTGCTTTTTTTATTCAAGCAATTTTTTTTCAAAACACCTTTATAGCTTTCTTCTCGGGCGTTATCGGCTCCAATACTGAATTTAAGGTGTTACATGGCATTAACTTTTTACTTCCTTCTTTACTTGCCGTGTTTATTTTTAAAAATAGCTCAATGTTTATTAGCAAATCCTTCTATCTAAGGACCATAGGTGTTATTTTGTTGCTAATCATCTATTTTGTCTTTGGGATGATGAATTATGGGGTTATGAACAGTGTAGTGTATTTAAGGTTGTATGTTGCCCCAATTCTTTATTTATTGGCTGGAATATACTTTTCCAATAGATTGGAACTTCCTTTTTTAAATAATAATATGAAGGGTTTGTTCATTATTTGCGTAATTATAACTGCTCTTCAGTTTTTGTTTCCCTTAATCGTTTCTTTCTTTCTTAATGACCTTAGTTATTTTGGTATTAAAGTAGGTGTGGACAATTGGGAAGAGCTGCTTGCTTTTTATAGAAAAAAAAGGTTGTTCAACATATCCTGGTTTGATGTTAAACTAGCCAGAATAGGCTCATTAATCAAAAGTATCATTTCTTTGGGTTATTTTTTGTCAATTTTAGGTGTTTACTTTTTCTGGCCTTATAAGAAGGGGCGTTTGTTTTTGATTTTCATACTAATGGTTTTATCTGTGAATTCTAAAGGAGCATTTTTGGTGATTTTCTTTTCTATGTTGCTTTACTTTTTAATGTATCGTATCAACTTATCAAAAAACCTTGCCTTTATGATTTATTTTATTATCAATGTTTTATTGGTTTATTTAGGTATTTATAGTAGAAATGAACATATTGTAGGTTTTTTTTCGGGAATAGAATACTTGCCAACAATAGGTAACGGGTTAGGGTTTGGGGGTAATCTATCAAGTTCTCTCGTATCAAATTATTCTGGTAGTCCGTTGCCGGATTTGGGTTATTGGACTAGGTTTCAAAATGGAAGCGAAAGCGTGTTTGGGGTTCTTTTTTCTAGCTTGGGAATCATGTCGTTGTTTTACATCTATTATTTTGCGGATACTATCAAAAAATTATTTAGATTATTTGACTCTTCTACTGTACAAGTTAATATTCTTAAGATATTGACAATTGTACTTTTCGTTCAAGGCATATATCAAGAAGAGGCATTCTCTCCTTATGCTTTTGGACTTGTGATGTTTTTGGTTGGTTTAAACCTAAAATCCGTACATGAGAATAAAGCTATTTCAGTATAGTATTTGCGTATTTGCATTTAGTTTAAGTTTTAATCCGGATTGGAGCAGTAAGGCTATTTTGTTGGCGGGAATTATGGCTCTATTTAATTTAAGATTTGATAAAAATGCCCTTAGAGGTAAACTTTTGTATTTCCTGCTGGGACTTTCTGTTTTTACTATTTTCAATCTCTGTATAATTGCCAAAAGTTTTGATGGGTCATTTTTGATTTTAGTAGGTTTATTGTTTCTTTTCTACTTTTTGTTTTTTCATACCAGATTGGAATCAAGTTGGTATAAATATTTTTTTATCTCATTTACGATAGGAGTGTATTTTGTTGGTTTTTTAAATTTAGGCGTGGCATTATTATACATTTCAGATATTGACTTTATGTCTCTTTATAATACCTGGTCTAATTATTCTGTAATAGATATTCAAAAAATATATTATGCACTTTACCTAAACATGGCTTTTTTATTTATTATTGACTTGGTAATCAAAAATGCGAGAAGATATAGGCCTATTATAATTACCGCAATTTGTTTAGCCACGCTTTTGCTATTTGTGTATTCTGGTTCTTTGAGTGGAATTGGGATGTTCTTGGTATTATGTGTGCTCATAACTGTCTATTACGAATTACCTAAATACTTCCATGGGGTTTCTGCTATGTTCGTGCTGTTGCCGTTGGTAACTTTTTTAGCTTTAATAAATCCATCAGCGCAAAAAATATTTAGTAAAGTTGATGGAGAGAACTCTAGAATTAGAAATTTTAACGTCAATAAAGAGTTGGTGTTCCAATCTCCAATAATAGGCTATGGACTAGGTAAGGAGTTAGAGACGATGCAGAAGGCCCGTGAACCAGGCAGTTGGGAGTTTAAAAATAAGTATCATGCCCATAATCAGTATTTCGAGTTTTTTTTGGGAGGAGGTATGGTTTTGTTTGCCGTATTTGTTTATTTATTTTCCTTATTATTAATGAGTGCCTATAGTAATTACAGTAAATCTCTTTACCCAATAGGTTTTTGCATAATTATGGTTTTTGTGTTTTTAATAGAATCAATCTTAAGAAGACATCATGGTTTTATGTTTTTCACTTTTTTCTTTATGCTTTTCATGGGGTACTTAAGTAATAATAATAGTGTAACTTTGAGCAAGGAAATCAAAAGAAACAGTTTATAGTTTATGGGGCGCACTAAAAGGGTTTTGTTAATTTCCAGTGTTGGCGGACATTTAGAACAACTTTTGGGGTTAAAAGTAGTTATTGATGAATTCGAAAGTTATATGGTGACCGAGAAGAATAACTCAACAATTAACCTAAAGAATAAATTACCCAATCTTTATTTTATACCGTATTTATCTAGAAAGAATCTATTAAGTTTTATTGTAAACTTCATAAAAGGTGCATATATATCTTTTAAGCACTATTGGAAGATAAAACCAAGTGTGATAGTTACTACTGGTTCTGGGGCGGTTTTGCCAATGTGTTTAATAGGTAAGTTATTTGGTAGTAAAATAATTTTCATTGAGACATTTTCTCGAATCGAGAGCAAAACAAAAACGGGAAAGTTAGCCTATTACTTTGCAGATTTGTTCATAGTTCAGTGGAAGGAATTACTATCAATTTACCCTAAGGCAGTTTATATAGGACATATTTATTAGTGGTATGGTGTTTGTAACTTTAGGAAATCAAGATTTTCAGTTTAAGAGATTATTAACTAACCTTGAAAAACTCAAACTGAAAGGGGTGATAAATCAGGAAATTATTGCTCAGATTGGTCATACAGTTTTTGAGAGTGATTATATGGAAATAAGGGAATTTCTGTCTCATGAAGAATTTAATCAATTAATGAACGAAGCGGATTTCATTATTTGCCATGCCGGCACAGGTTCAATAGTAAATGCTATAAAAAGGAAAAAGAAAGTTATTGTAGCGGCAAGATTAGCAAAATATAAAGAACATATTGACGACCATCAACAGGAGATTAAAATTGCTTTTGAAAAAAAACAGTATATATTGGGCACTAACAATGAAATGACCGATCTCGAGGAAAAAATGAAGATGATAAAACAATTTGAACCAAAGGAATTTGTTTCAAACAATGAAAACTTTAATAATCAACTAGTTTCTATCATCAAAGGGTTGTAATTTATTTTAAATGTTTTTCAAACAAGGTAGATATTCAGGATTCATTACACCATTATCTTATATCATGGATTTATTGGTGGTGAACCTGTTCACTAATTTTCTTCCCATAAACTTTCAAAACCCAATTCTATTCCACAGTTATATAACCATTGCGTGGGTCGTTTTGTCATTTAAGAACGAGTTTTATGAAGTTCACAGGTACTCTAAGGTTGTTGTAATACTTCGTAAGCTATTTACACAATTTGTTTTTTTCTTCCTGATACTGTATGCCTATATAGGTTTTTTTAAACAACCGTTGATGAGTAGACTGGCCTTAGGAAAGTATTTTCTTTTGGTGTTCGCCGGTGTATCTGTCTTAAAGTTTTTGAGCTATACACTTTTGATGAAATATAGAGAAAGAGTCAAGGGTAATATTAGAAACGTAGTGGTTATTGGCAAAAGTAAGAAGGCGAACCAGTTAATAGACGTTTTTAATGAAAGACGTGAGTATGGATATCAGTTTATGCGACAGTTTTCCACAAAAGATGCCAATTTCGATTTAATAAGTTGTTTCAGGTATATCGCCAATAATAATATCGACGAAATATACTGTTCGGTATCTGAATTGAAAAACGAAGAGATTGCAGCCTTTATAGATTTTGCGGATAATAACCTTAAAACACTTAAATTTTTGCCTGACAATAAAAACATCTTTTCCAAAAAATTGAAATTCGAGTATTATGATTATCTCCCCATACTTTCGTTACGGGATATACCATTGCATAATTCGTTGAACGCCTTTTTGAAGAGAATGTTCGATATCGTTTTTTCTTTGATAGTTATTTTTGGAATCTTAATTTGGTTCGGGCCCATCTTGGCCTTATTGATCAGGTTAGAATCCAAGGGTCCCGTGTTCTTTATTCAAAAACGTACAGGATTCGATAACAATGAATTTTATTGCTTTAAATTCAGGTCTATGGCCATGAACAAAGATGCGGATACGCTACAGGCCGGCAAAAACGATATGAGGGTTACGAAAATTGGTAAGTTTATACGAAAAACCAGTATTGACGAACTACCTCAGTTCTATAACGTGCTTTTTGGAAACATGTCCGTTGTGG
Organism: Maribacter sp. MMG018; assembly: GCF_018100785.1. Classification (GTDB taxonomy): domain Bacteria; phylum Bacteroidota; class Bacteroidia; order Flavobacteriales; family Flavobacteriaceae; genus Maribacter. Next base: position 732,307 of record NZ_JAGJEC010000001.1, read on the forward strand.
GTCCAAGACCACATATGTTAAAACATACTGATGAGTATGCCAGTAGGGTGGATAAGTATATGTTACGGCACTTTGTAAAGCCTGGTATTACCGGACTTGCCCAAGTAAGAGGATATAGGGGAGAAATTGAACAGGACAGTGATATTCAGAACAGAATTAAGTTTGATATATTTTACGTGGAAAACTGGTCTTTTTTCTTGGATCTAAAGATTATTGTGCAAACGGTCATTAATGCATTTAAGGGAGAGGAAAAGGCTTATTAAATAATATGAAAAGAATACTAATAACCGGTGCAGCAGGCTTTTTAGGTTCGCATTTATGCGATCGGTTTATAAAAGAGGGGTTTTATGTGATTGGTATGGACAATCTCATAACGGGTGATTTGGACAATATTTCGCATTTGTTCCCACTGGAGAATTTTGAGTTTCACCTTCACGATGTAACAAAGTTTGTACATGTTTCCGGAAAACTGGATTACATTCTACATTTTGCATCACCGGCTAGCCCCATCGATTATTTAAAAATTCCTATAAAGACCCTAAAGGTTGGTTCTTTGGGTACATTGAACCTTTTAGGGCTGGCCAAGGAAAAGAATGCTCGTATTTTGGTAGCGTCCACCTCTGAAGTGTACGGCGACCCTTTGGTACACCCGCAGAACGAAGAGTATTATGGCAATGTAAATCCAATCGGACCTAGAGGCGTATATGATGAGGCCAAAAGGTTTATGGAGTCTATTACAATGGCGTATCATCGCCATCATGGACTAGATACCCGCATTGTACGTATTTTTAATACCTATGGGCCTAGAATGCGTTTAAACGATGGCAGGGTAGTACCCGCCTTTATGGGGCAGGCGCTAAGGGGTGAGGACTTGACGGTATTTGGTGATGGCTCACAAACACGTTCTTTCTGTTATATAGACGATCAGGTAGAAGGAATATACCGATTGCTATTTAGCGATTACACAGATCCTATAAATATTGGAAATCCGCACGAAACCACGATCAAGGATTTTGCGGAGGAGATAATTGCCCTTACAGGTACCAGTCAAAAGGTAATTTATAAACCATTACCTAAAGATGACCCTATGCAACGGCAACCAGATATAAGCAAAGCGAAAAAAGTACTGGGTTGGGAGCCGAAAACGCCGAGGTCCGAAGGATTGAAAATCGTATACGATTATTTTAAATCACTGTCTCCACAGGAGTTACAGAAAAAGGAACATAGAGATTTTACTTCTAAATAGTTTTATAATACAGCAAAGTTTATTTTTGCCAAAATCATTCTTATGAACATTCTTTTACTTGGCTCTGGGGGTCGTGAACATGCAATGGCTTGGAAAATAAGTCAAAGTCAAAATTTATCTAATCTATATATTGCTCCTGGTAACGCAGGTACTGCCGAATTAGGCGAGAATATACCAATTGGTGTTAATGATTTTAAGGAGATAAAAAAAGTAGTCCTTTCCAAAAACATAGAACTTGTTTTGGTGGGGCCAGAAGATCCTTTGGTGAACGGTATACACGATTTCTTTTTACAAGATACCGAGTTGAGCAACGTTCCTGTGATAGGACCTCAAAAAATGGCCGCGACCTTAGAGGGTAGTAAAGAGTTCGCCAAAGAATTTATGATGCGACATAATATTCCAACGGCACGGTATAAAAGTTTTACGGCTGAAACTGTGGAGGATGGTTTTCGTTTTTTAGAAGAGTTGAGTGCTCCGTATGTTTTAAAGGCCGATGGTTTGGCCGCTGGAAAAGGGGTGGTTATTTTAAACGATCTGCAGCAGGCCAAAGACGAGCTTAAGGCGATGTTGGTAGATCAAAAATTTGGAACTGCCAGTACCACCGTGGTCATAGAAGAATTTTTGGATGGCATTGAGCTGAGTGTTTTTGTGCTTACCGACGGGGAACACTATAAGGTTTTACCGACCGCTAAAGACTATAAACGTATCGGCGAAGGTGATACGGGGCTTAATACCGGCGGAATGGGGGCCATATCGCCCGTTCCTTTCGCTGATGAAGTGTTTATGGACAAGATAGAGCAGCGAATCGTTAAACCTACCGTAGAAGGCCTTAAAATAGATAATTTACCCTATAAGGGATTTATTTTTATCGGTTTGATCAAGGTAGGGGACGACCCTAAGGTGATAGAGTATAATGTGCGCATGGGCGATCCGGAAACAGAAGTTGTTTTGCCAAGGATACAAAACGATTTCATTGAACTTTTAAAAACGGTAGCTGCGGGAACCTTGAACGATGTAGACCTGAAAATAGATGAGCGTTCTGCCACTACGGTGATGACCGTATCAGGAGGGTATCCGGGTAGTTATGAAAAAGGAAAGGAAATTACGGGAATCGAATCTATAACGGATTCTATTGTCTTTCATGCCGGAACCACATTAAAAGAAGGAAAAGTGGTGACCAATGGTGGTAGGGTCATGGCTGTAACTTCGTACGGGGACAATTTTAAGGAAGCCCTTAAATTATCCTACAACAATGTGGAAAAACTGGATTTCGACGGAATTAATTACCGAAAGGATATAGGCTTCGACCTATAATTATAATAGGTCAGGTTTAAAGGAACGAATGAGAAGTACTGGTCTTGTCCTCTTCTCCGTTGTCGTTGAACTTTTTTAGTTGTAGCATCCAATAAACGAAAGCAACAAAGCCGATCAACATAAACAACCAATTGAGTATGTTAGAAAAGGCCCAGCTATCCGCGAACCTGAAAAAATCCAAAGGGGCAAACAATACGTTTACGAACAAATCCTCTATACCTTCAAAAAATGACTTCATCTTATTGTTATATTTACACCCGCAAAAATATAAAAATCATACATGATTTCAAGCATTTTTGGAAAAACTAAGCCGATCAACTTCATTATTGTTGCCGGATTTGTCCTTTTTTTCTATTTAACAGTTCAGAATTTTTTGTTCGAACAAAGCTTTTTAAGTAACGGGACGGCGCAGAAAATACTCGTGCTGGGGTCACTTTTGTTCAGTGTTTTTGTTGTAGATTTTATTGTAAAAAAGAACAAACTTACCGGGCCCAATTCGTACGCTATACTGTTTTTTGCGATTCTATTGGTTGTTTTTCCGGAGTCTTTGGGCGACGATAATGCGGTGTTATGTAGTTTTTTTCTGCTTTTGGCAACTAGGCGCCTGCTTAGTGTAAAATCGCTTAAAAGCATTAGGTTGAAAATATTCGACGCCAGTTTATGGATATTGGTTTCCAGTATCTTTTACGATTGGGCCGTTCTATATTTAACATTGGTGATGGTCACTATATACGTTTATGATGCAAAGAATATCAAAAACTGGTTGGCTATTTTTTCAGCGGTTCTTTGTTTTTCAATGATTTTGGTTAGTACCGTCCTACTGTTGGACAAGACTGATTTTCTTACCGACCACTATGATTTTAGCATAAATATCGAAGCGATCTATCCTCTACACTGGACTTCGAGCATTAAAGTCTCCCTATACATATTCATAAACGTTGTCTTATCTATTTGGACATTTTTAAAACTCAGTAATGCCGGATTGGGAAAAATCATCACCATCCGGTTGATTACATTCTCTTTTTTATTGGGGCTTATCGTGAACCTCTTGGTCATTTCCCGCAATGGCAACGCCATTATGGTCACTTTTTTCCCTTCAATAATATTGTTGACCAACTATGTGGAATCCATTAGGAAGGAAAAATTTAGGGAACTTGTTCTATTGGGCTGTATATTGGTTCCCATAGTAGTTTTTGTGAGCCGCCTTTTAATTTGACAATAAGGGGTATCTTTGTGTAAAATTCTGATTATGTTTAGTGAGTTTGCATTTGATATTTTTGAAAAAAGCATTGAAAAATATCACGAAAAGGATGATGTATACCAATCTTTCGAAAATCCGTATCCCAAAGATGATATAGCCCATTTGCTCTATCGAAAAAATTGGATAGATACCGTTCAATGGCATTATGAGGATATTATAAGGGATCCCGATATTGAGCCGAACGCTGCCCTTGACCTAAAACGAAAGATAGATGCCAGTAATCAGGATCGTACGGATCTGGTAGAGTACATTGATAGTTATTTCCTAAAAAAATACCAATCGGTAGAAGTGTGTGAAGATGCTACGATAAACACCGAAAGCCCCGCTTGGGCCATTGACCGCCTCTCTATTCTTGCCCTAAAGATCTATCATATGAGAGAGGAAGCCAATAGAACCGATGCCTCTTCCGATCATTTAGAAAAATGTAATGCGAAACTTTCTATTTTATTAGAACAGAAGAAAGACCTTTCTACGGCTATAGACCAATTGTTAGATGATATTGAGGCTGGTCGTAAATACATGAAGGTATATAAACAAATGAAAATGTATAACGATGAGGAACTAAATCCCGTCTTACGTGGTCAAAAATAAGCCTCAACATTTATTGGTCATTAGACTTTCTGCCATGGGAGACGTGGCGATGACGGTTCCTGTCTTAATGGCTTTGACCAAAGAGTATCCTGAACTTAAGATTACTTTTTTAACGAAAGCTTTTTTAAAACCTGTTCTTGAGAATATTCCAAACGTAAAGGTGTACGTTGCGGAAGTTAACGGTAGACATAAAGGTATTAATGGCTTATGGAAGCTATACAAAGAACTTCGTAAGTTGAATATTGATGCTGTAGCGGACCTGCACAATGTATTGCGAAGCAACATTTTAAAAATCTTCTTTGGTTTAAGTGGAACACCGTTCGTACAACTGGATAAAGGAAGAGCCGAGAAAAAGGCTTTAGTGGCAGAAAAAGACAAGAAATTCGAACCTTTGATGCCCATGTACGATAGGTATGCGGAAGTTTTTTCGAAATTGGGCCTTGGGTTTCAATTAGACACGAAATGTATATGCAAGCCAAGACCATTGGCTGAAGGTATAAAGTCGAAACTGGGGTTAAAGCCTTTAAAAACTATCGGAATAGCGCCGTTCGCGGCTTTTGAAGGAAAGGTGTACCCATTGCCACTAATGGAGAAAGTTGTTTCTGAGTTGAATGCTGTAGCAAAGTATCAGATCTTACTTTTTGGAGGAGGGAAGAAAGAGGCGAAAATACTGGAAAAATGGGAAGGTACATATGAGAATTGTATATCCGTTATAGGTAAACTTAGCTTTAAGGAAGAATTAAACCTGATCGGTAATTTGAATGTCATGGTCTCAATGGACAGTGGAAACGGTCATTTGGCGGCCATTTACGGTGTTCCCGTAATTACTTTATGGGGAGTTACCCACCCGTATGCAGGGTTTTACCCTTTTGGGCAAGATGAAAGCAATGCCCTATTGGCAGATAGGACGCGTTTTCCCTTGATTCCTACTTCGGTGTATGGGAATAAATTTCCTCCGGGCTATGAAAAGGCCATGGAGACGATTCCTCCAAAGAGGGTAATTCATAAAGTACTCGATATAATTAGCGGGCAATAATGGTCTAAACACCTACGGTCATAGGATGTAGGGATCTAAAATATTGTTTTAATTGTGACATAAACCTATATTTTTTGGCACTTGGTGCTGCACCTACCATTAATGTTCTAATACCAAAATAGGCACTCATTAAATAAGTGGCCACAGCTTCACAGTCAACATGCCGGTCTATATATCCATTGAATTTTCCTTTTTGAAGAGTAGAGACCAGGTTTACTTCCCAAATAGCGACCACATCGTTTAAATGTTTCATGATGTTCTCGTTCTTTCCTTGAAATTCGGTCAGAAAATTGCTCAGAATACAGCCAAAATCCATTTCATTGTGTACCGCCGTTTCCAAGGCATCTTCAAAGCAGTTGGTTATTAGGTCCAATGGGTTCTTATGGCCCTCTATGGGTTCTATTAAAGTGCTATAGACTTTTCTCGCAAGTAGGTTTTGCACGATTTGAATAAAGAAATCTTCTTTAGAATCAAAGTGATAGTAGAAAGCTCCTTTCGATAACGAAAGCCTTTTTAATATATCATCGATACTTGTATTGTAATATCCTTTGCTATAAAATAATTCCAGACCGGTGGTCTGCATATTGTGCATGGTGGCCATGCGTTTTAAATTTTTGTCCATGATTTCAAGATTTGGGTTATCCGACCGTATGGTCTGTACAAAGAACTCAACAATATCTCTCCTCATTGGCGATAAACGGTGTAGGGAAGAAAATAATCGGTAAAAACCCATTATTCGGACGAACTACATATTTAGCCATCGGAGAAACGGACCGACCAGTCGGTTTAGGTGCAATTTTATAGGTTGAACGACAAGCTTGTTAGATGCAGTATACGGTATATATGGGGTATAGTGGGCGCTTTGACGCTTCATGAATTTAGCTTTTACCCACAAGGGATGATGGCTCCCTATTCTTTTTGAGGCTTATGAGGAAAAGGTATACCGGTCTAATTGATGGTAGACCCCCGTTATGATATAATTATCAATCGGGGGGTCAAATAGTTCATATTAGGCAACAGTTCCCTGACAGCTGCTACCAGAGCCGGCTGTACAGCCGTAACAGTGCTGAGATATAATAATGTTCCTGTTATTCAACAGGTCTTCGTTGTAATCTTTAATGTGTTTTACTTTACTGGCAACTTTTAAATCTAACATTTGATTAAAATCACAATCGTACAACCACCCGTCCCAACTGATGGATATGGTATTGGTGCACATGACATTGGCGACCGCGGCGGGGTTGTAGGCTTCGACCAGGGCATACATATAATCTTCATAATTTTCGGAAGCGATCAAATAATCTAAAAACCTGGCAATGGGTAGGTTCGTAATCGCGAACAGATTATGAAACTGAATGTTAAAGTCCTCCATCAAGGCTTTTTTAAAGTCTTTTTCCAAAGCAGCTTGGTCCCCGGGCAAGTAGGCTCCAGAGGGGTTATAGACTAAGTCTAACCGTAAATCGCTATCGGGTATACCATACCCCCTCTCATTTAATTCTTGTAAGGCCTTAATAGATTTATCGAACACCCCGTTACCACGTTGTTTGTCGGTTTTTCCCCTTGTGTAGTGTGGCATGGATGAAATAACATGAACATTGTGTTTTTTAAAGAAATCGGGCAGGTCATAATACTTTTTGTTGGCCCTTATAATGGTAAGGTTCGAACGAACAATAAAATCTTTGATGCCCGCCTTGGCGGCTTCTTCTACGAACCATCTAAAATGAGGGTTCATTTCTGGAGCGCCACCAGTAAGGTCAAGGGTGTGTGCACCGGTATTTTTAATAACCTCTAGGCATTGTTGCATGGTTTCCCGGGTCATGATCTCTTTTCGGTCCGGACCCGCATCTACATGGCAGTGTTCGCAGACCTGATTGCACATATAACCTACATTGATCTGTAAGATTTCCAGTTTCTTTGGACGCAGGGGAAATTTACCGATCATGTCGATCTTATCCTTAAAGTAAGGGAGTTCCCCTTCTTCAAAAATGCCACCGTTCAAGATTTCCAATTGTTTGTTGGAAACTGCTAGTTCATCTCCTTGCGCTTTTAGCGATTTTGTAGCCATATTTATAATTTAAGTAGCCATAATTTGTATTTGGAAGTAATGGTCATAAACTGACTTTTCCAAATACGGTTTCTACATAGATAATTTGTTATACTTGTTCATCATTTGTACACCGTGTACCAAGGTAGCTCCGCTTTCAATGGCCGCTCCAACATGAACCGCCTCCATCATTTCTTCCTTGGTAATTCCCTTTTGTAAACCGTCTTTGGTATAGGCATCGATACAATATGGGCATTTCACCACATGTGAAACCGCAAGTGCTATTAATGATTTCTCTCTAGCACTTAGTGCGCCTTCTTCGAAAACCTTACCATAATAGTCAAAAAATTTAGTTCCGAGCTCTTCGCTCCATTCGGTTATTTTACTGAATTTTCTTAAATCCTTTGGGTCGTAATAAGAATCTGCCATCTGTTTCTGTGTTTTTGTTTTTATATTGTTTTCTAATGAATGGTCTAAAGCAATGGGAATGCCCTGTCCCATTTTTTCTATCTCGGGAAGTATTTCCATATTGTCCCATATACCCGATGAGAGGGTGTCGGCATATGCTTCCGGTAAATGGTTTTTGTACATTAATTGCTGTGTGGTCAAATAGTCATACTCAAAAGACCGATAAGTATATTTTATTTCGCCTTCTGCTATATCCATTAATACATACCACACCCTTGTAGTACCGTCATTGGCGGGCATACCTATGACACCGGGGTTCAACCAAATTTTGTTATTAATTGATTGATGAAAAGGAAGACCACAGTGGCCTGCAATGACCAGATCACTACCTGTTGCTTCAAAACATTGTTTTTTGCTTACATCCGCGTTGGATTTAAAGATGTATTCCGATACATTTTTATAGTTGCCATGAACCACGGTAATCTTTTTGCCGCCGTAATCAAAACTGATGTTTTCCGGTAAATTCGAGATCCATTCCAATGAGTTTTTTGATAAACGGCCTTTGGTATAGGGGAACCACATCTTAGAAAAATCGTCACATCTTCCTCCTGCCTTAAAATCGCAACCACAATCTTCGCTGTCATTTGCCAACTGTATTTCTACGTTGCCAGCAATGGACAATGCGCCCCATTGTCGGAACAAAGAGACCGTTTCTTCCGGTTGGGCACAGTAGCCCGTAATATCACCCGTACAAATGCAATTATCCGGTGCTATGCCCGCTGCTTCCGCAATGGATATCAACTTTTGCAATGCCTGCAAATTGCTATAAACACCACCGAAAAGGAGTATTTTTCCAGTTTTGGCGCCAATATGTTTTATTTTTTTATCCATCTAGGTATTAAATAAAGAGTTGTACAACATAAAATTCCCCATAGGTTGATCCATAACAAATCGGCATATTTTCCTGCCGTAAATATGAGTGCTTGGGGAAACTTGTCAAAAACCAATAAAAAGCCGAATACGATACCACAAAACACGCTTAAGTGAAAACTAATTTTAGGTGTATTGTCTTTCCAGAACAAGAATATCGGGGTCAGGCCTATTACCATAGTACCACTAATAGTGGTAGCGGAGAGTATTTCTGCATCTAAGAACACTGGAACGGTACCTATAATGGCAATAATAATCATAGACCACCTGCCAAAGGACAAGGTGTTTCCTAGATTTAGATCAACGGACAGTAATTTAGAAAATGACGAAAACGTAGAATCCAATGTGGAGGCCGCCGAAGTGATCATAATAAAGTTGATGACCAATAAAATGAAAACACCCATGGCCTTACCGACTTCCACCGCAGCCTGGCCGACCATGCCCTCCGATTGGGCATAGATGCCGATTACACTGAAGAAAATAATACATACGGCACCAACAACACTGGCCCAAAGAAAACTTTTTAATGTTGTTTTTGGTGAGCTTATAAAGCCTCTATCGGTTAAAACGGGGTCATGAAAGGGATAACTAAAAGATTGTAATAGGGCGGCAAACAATAAATTAAGTCCCGTTTCAAAGGACCAGACCCCTGAATTTGCTGCATCTTTTATGGTTAACGATGATTCTTTTCCAAAAATATTGAACAATATTACCATTATAAGAATGGAGAATAACCCCATTTGGATAACATCGGTAAAAATTGAACTGCTCATACCTCCTTTTAGGACATAGGCCAATGTGAGCAGGGTAAACAAGAGGATACTTCCATAATAGGCGCTTGTTCCTATATCCCCGAAATAAGACCCAATGACCATTGTGTTGCTCCAGACCTCGTTGAACAATCTGATGGCAATGAGAACAGAAAAAACCGAGACGGCCGTTTTGCCGAACTTCGAGGTTAAAAAATGATGGATGCTGCTATAATGTCCATATATCCTCATACGGTATATGATAATGCCTGCAATAGTGAAAGATAGATAATAGCCGGCATAGGCAACACCCCCCACAATACCATAATCTAGCCCTAAATTGGCTGCATTTGTAATACTTTTGGCAAATATCCAGGAAATGACCAAACTGCCCATCAACATAAATGTGTTGGGAGCCTTTTTCCTTTGGACCGCCTTAAAAAACTGATTGGTGTCTTTTGCTAAAGGAGAAAGAAAGAATAACACCAAACTTGATGTTATAATGAGTCCCCATTGCCAAAATAAGATGTCTTTCATAATCATTAATCTTTGTCCCACCAGACTTTTACGTTAATACTGTTTCCGTTTGTATTACTGGCCGCTATGCTGTAATTGGCATTGTTCAAAGCCTCTTCTTCTGGTGGGTAGGGCATACGAACGGGAATTTGGTTATTGTTTAAACTGGCAGAAACCTGTTTTAATCTTGGGAACCCCGTTCTTCTGTATTCGACCCAACCCTCATAGCCATTTATCATATTGGCGATCCATTTTTGGGTAATAATGGTTTCTAATGAATTTTCGGGGTCGTAGGCCCCTTGATCGGTCAAATAGTTCGGAGGTAGTTCTACCTGCCAATAATCAAAAGCCTGCAATACCCCGGTTTCATAGAATGTTTGGGCCTGGGCGTTTATATATCCTTTATGGGCGGCTTCGGCCAATAGAAAATGAGTTTCCATACTGGTCATAAAATTGGCGTCCAAGAGTCCGGTGTTTTCCCTAAAAATGGTCCCCGTTAAGGAATAGTCGGACAAGGAAACAGTGGTGGCCGAGGCATCTATTCCGTTTAAAAGACCGTTATATTCATCTTCTGTTATACTGTTGGCAAAAGGTCTATAGAGTCTGGCAATTCTAGGGTCGTTTAATTCGGATAAGATATCGTGTATGGTTTCTGACATTACAAAATTGTTGAAATCACCAATACGTAAGCGGGCCAAACGGAAGTTGTTGGGTTCACCATCGCTGAAATCGAAAACGGCATTCTCATTGTTACTGTCAATAAAATTTCCTTCGTTAACTATAGATTGTAACTCTTGTGAAATATTTACCCTGGCCGAAATGCGCATCAGGTACTTGATACGTAAGGAGTTTGCAAAACGTAACCATCCATCTAAATCGCCGTTAAATAGTATGTCGCCTTCCAATACAATGGTACCTTCGTAGTTTTGTATGGTCTCAATACCCTTTGAGAGATTGTCCAAAATACCATTCTCATCCATGTAAATAGATTCTTGCGAGTCGTATTTTGGGGTTACCGTGGTATTATCTCCCTTAAAGGCCTCGAAATAGGGAACATCGCCGAATAGATCGGTCAGGCTTGCCGCCATGTATGCCTTCATAATTCTGGCAGGACCTTCATAGACCGCGTATGCCGGATTTTCTTTAGATAGGGCAAGAATAATTTCGTTGTCCCTAAGATTCTGGTAAAATATAGGCCAAGGATTTCCGCCCAATTGAGGGGATTTTAAGTTATGCCTATCAAAAAGATTAAAATCTAGCGCAGTGGTATATTGTCCCAATAAATTGCCCGCCGTAAATCCTTCATACGACATTTGCTCGCCATAATCATAAATGACCTGTCGTAATAGTAAACTCGGCTGAACGCTTACGGGGGTATTAGTGTTGGTGTTGATTTCCTCAAAATTTTGAGTGCAACCCGCCAAGAATAAAAAACCGAGTATGATATATAGATATTTCATGTTTCCTTAAAAATTAAAACTTGCCTTAAGACCATAACTACGCGTAGTTGCATACGACATATCTTCTACACCACCAATAAGCGATTGCCCTTGTACGGCAAGCTGTTCGGGATCAAAGTGAGGGTTCTCGGTAATGGCAAATAGATTTTTACCTATGAGCGATAGGTTTAAACTGGCTTCTTGGTTAAAAAGGCTTAGATTATCAAAAGTGTAGCCAATAGAAAATTGGCGTAATTTTAAAAAGGAAGCATCATAGATATTGTTCTCTTCATGGTTTCGGTCATAGAATTGGCGATAATAACTTTCTGCTGAAATAGCGACCGTATTTTGGGTGTAGATCGGGTTTTCTGTAGATCCGGTATTTACCACGCCATCCGCTACAATACCATTTTTAGGTCGGTATGCGGTTTCGGCCAGTTGACCGCCAACATTGCCCAACGCCCTGGTTCTGGATACAATAATGCCTCCTTGCCTCCAATCGAACAAGAAACTTAGATTCCACTTCTTATAATTGAAACGGTTGGAAAACCCCAGCGCAAAATCAGGATTGTAATTTCCTAGTTTTCGTAGGGTATTATCGGGGATATAGTTGCCTTGGTCTGTCAAAACAAAATCCCCGTTCTCATTTTTTAGGTATCCCGTACCATAGAGATCGCCTATGCGCCCCCCTTCTTCCACTTGTAAATATACCGTTTGGTTTTGGCTGTCGTAAATTCTTGAATAAGCAAGCGTTAACCTACCATCGTTTTGTGGCAGATCTTCAACAATGGCTTTGTTCGTACTAAAATTAAAAGTGCTTTTCCATACTAGGTTTTCGGTAACAATAGGGGAAATTCCCATAATGATCTCTACCCCTTTAGAACGTACGCTGCCCGCATTTACCACTTGTTGGGTGTATCCGGAAGAGATGCCGATGGGCAAGGATATAATTTGATCTTTTGTTAAGGCGTTGTAGTAAGAAATATCAAAATTTAACCGATCGGAAAACAAGCGGATATCGGCCCCTATTTCGAAAGATGAGGTTTGTTCCGGTCTTAGGTTGGGGTTGGCGATGGTATTTTGATTGCTGAATGTAGGTTGGCCATTGTACGGTGTCTGTGCTACAAACGCTCCGGTTGTTTGGTAAGGGTCGGTATCGTTACCGACCTGGGCCCAACTGCCCCTTAATTTTAAAAAAGAAATATAGTTTGGTAGATCTGTTACTTCCGACACTATAAAACTAGTGGATACCGAAGGGTAAAAGAAAGAGGTATTATCAACGGAAAAAGGGGTTGCCAAGGCACTGGACCAATCGTTACGAGCGGTAATGTCCATAAAAAGGAAATTTTTATACCCCAACTTTACTAGTCCATAAAAGCTGTTGATACGCTTGTTTGATTCAAATTCGAATACCTCGATAGGCGAGGCGGCATTGGATAATCTAAAAATACCCGGCTGGGCCAAACTGGTAGTTTGTGATTGTGAGGTAGATGCTTTTTGGTCCAATCTATTGCCTCCGATGGAAACATCGAGACTTAAATTATGAAACCCCTTTCCATAATTTATAAGAAAGTCTGTATTTATTTCCCTAAAAAATACGTCGTGTTCGGCATAACCTCCATTTTGAAATCTATTGGAGCTAAAGGCCCGTCTTAACCTGCGTCTTTCGTTTGAGTAATCCATACCAGATCGTAGCGAAATGGTTAGATGATCCGTAATATCATAGCTGGCGGAGATATTTCCAAAAACCCGGTCCCTGTTAAAAGAATTTCGATTTTCGTACATGGTAAAGAAGGGGTTATCAAAATAGGTGTAATTAAACGAGTATTGTTGCACTCCTTCCAACCCTGGTTGCCAATAATCTCGTAAGCTTTCGATATTTAGTGATCTGGGTCCCCATCCTACAAGGGCGTAATTTACGTTCTCGGAGCCATATCCGTTAGAGGGCCTATTGCTGCTTTTGGAATTCACATAGTTTATAAAGGACCCGAATCTTAGATTTTTGGTCGGTTTAAAATTTAAACGGGTACTAATGGTCTGTCTATCCAGATCAACACCGGGTATAATCGATTCACTCCTTAAATCTGTAAACGACAGCCTATAACTTCCTTTTTCAAACCCTGAGGAAACGGCTATGTTGTTAATAAGTGTCGTACCCGTTCTATAAAAATCTTTTAGGTTATCGGGATTGGAAACAAAAGGAGTAGGGGTAATGGGAAGATTGTTGTAAAGAGAGGTATCTCCACCTCTGACCACGGTGCCGTTGGGCAATGTGACGGGACTATCGAATTGGGGAACTAGATTACCTACATCCAAGCGCAGTCCCCAGCTATATGAAATTAAATCGTTGGTACCCCCCCCTAGACCATCAACAAAGGCAAATTGCCCGGCATTTCCTTGCCCATATTCGTTTTGAAAATCGGGGAGTTTAAAAGCCGTGTCCACAAAAAAACTGGTGTTGTAGCTAATGCCCAGATCTTTGGTGTTGCCACCATCCTTTGTTTCTATGACTATAACTCCGTTCGATGCCCGTGTACCATATAGGGCGGCGGCGCTTGGCCCTTTCAACACCGATACCTCTTTAATATCATCCGGATTCACCTCCATGGCCCCGTTACCAAAATCTATTTCTTGAAATCCGGTCGCGGCCTCATTGCTATAATTGAAAACCGAATTGTTGTTTATAGGAACCCCGTTTATAATGAATAACGGATTGTTATTTGAAAAGGATGCTTCTCCCCTAATGGTGATTTTAGATGAAGAGCCTACACCTGTAGGGCCTTGGTTGATCGTTACACCTGCTAATTTTCCGGATAGATTGTCTAAAAAATTGACCGACTTTACTTCGGTAACTCCCTGTGCGTCCAAGCTTTGAACTACATAGCCCAATTCTTTGGTTTCACGTTTTAGGCCCAAAGCGGTCAGAACCACTTCGTTCAGTTGTTCCGATGCTTCCAATAGGGTTACATTTATGACCAAACGGCCGTTAATGGTAATGTTTTGTGATTTGTAGCCCAATACAGAAAATTGCAATACACCTTGGGTGTTGGGTACTGTCAGCGAATAGGAGCCATTTTCATTGGTGGTAGCCCCTATGTCGTAATCCAACAGAACAATATTCACATAAGGTATAGCATTCCCTTCGGCATCCTTTACAGTACCGGAAATAGTATCCTGAGCTAATGTGGGTGCGGTCATAACAATGGCCATGACCAACATTACAAATTTCATATTGGAGGTTATTTCATTAGTAATCGAGGGCGCTTATGCAACCCGGGTCGGTTCAATTAGAAATGAAATAAGAAGGGAGACCCTTTGTTGTAAGGGTGTAGAACAAAGACACTTGAAAAATTTTCTATAAAGAAGGCGTCCGTGTTCTTTTTAATAAATAGAAAAGAGGTCAATATCTTTCTTAAAGAAGTGGAGATAGAACGTGTAAAAGCACAAAGTCTTTTTATGTCGTCTACGGTATCTAGATCATTAAGTACCTGTAATCGGTAAACAGCGCAATTTTTATTTGTAAGTTTTCGCAACAGACTACTTAAAAGGTTAAAACGCCGCCATGGTAATTGTTGAAAGAAGACAGGGTCAAAATTGGATTTGTGAAGGCCTATCAAATAAAAACCTCCATCCAATGAAGGACCCACTACCGTTTTTTGTGATCTAAGTGCGGATACCGCTTCCTTTAGATGGCTTGTTCGTAGTTGGGGGCTATCGTTACCAATGGCAATGACCTTATCGAACCCTTTGTTAAAAACAGTATTTAAGGCATTGGTAAAACGCTCTCCAAACGAATTGCCCATTTGTTCTTTTTCGGTAAAATGAAAGTAGGGTAACTCCGTTTTTTGAACGGTCTTCAGGGTATTTTTCGTAAGGGTATCAAACAGTATTTCTCCATTGCGGACAGGCTTATGTAACAACTCTTCGGAAGAAGAATTCGCAAATACCAAAATGGCCGTACTCTGCATTAATTTCTGTTTAATTTTCTTTTTCTATTTAAACTTACGACAAAAATTGACACGGGTTTTCTCGTATTCAAGATTTCCCTCCTTAGAATATATGAAAAAAACCTGTCAATTGACAAAATGACATAAACATACCGGTGGGTTGGTACGTTTACATCGCGAGGACCCAATTTTTTCAAAGGCACTCCATCATTTCTATTAAAAAGTCGCCAAAAAGCACATTCCTTTCAAAATTCAATATGTTTTTTTTGCAAACAGACCGGATAGTCTAAAAAAGAACTTAAAAAAATATGAAATTTTAAAAAATTTTTAGCACTGAAGGTGACCCAACTGGCATAGGGATTGACATAATTTTGTAGTAAAAACAAAAAAGAAGATAGATATGAATACAAACAAAACAAAGAGTGGAAGTATAAGGGTTTACTTCTTCTCTGCCCTTATCGCCTTGGTCGTTAGTTTAGGGGTGATAGGGTTGAACAAGCTAGACCAAAAAGATGAAGTAAAAGGAGTAACCACCGTAGAAATGGTAAAAGGAAAGCACGTGCTGTATACGGCAGATGATGAGGGTAATATTAAACCGTTGGATTTTACCGATACCTCAAAAAAGGTACTGGATGCCGTAGTGCATATAAAATCTACCCAAATGTCATCTCAATATGGCAATAGTAGGGCGAGGGAGCTCCCCGACCCGTTCAAAGAATTTTTTGGGGATATGTTCAAGGGTCAAACGCCAGAAATAAAATCGCAACCTAGGGTAGGTACCGGTTCGGGAGTCATTATCAATGACAAAGGGTACATTGTAACAAACAACCATGTGATAGAAAATGCGGATGATATTGAGGTGACCCTCTACGATAACGAATCTTATAAGGCAACGGTAATAGGTACCGACCCCACTACGGATCTGGCCCTGATTCAGATAAAGGCCGATAATCTTAAGACCATGTCTTTAGTGAATTCAGATGATGTAGAGGTTGGCGAATGGGTGCTTGCGGTTGGTAACCCCCTTGGGTTGAACTCTACGGTTACGGCCGGTATCGTAAGTGCAAAAGCACGTAATATCAATATTAACCAGGATCGTTTTGCGGTAGAAAGCTTTATTCAGACAGACGCGGCCATAAACCCGGGAAATAGTGGTGGTGCCCTGGTTAACTTAGATGGTAATTTGGTAGGGATCAATACTGCCATAGCCAGTAGAACAGGTACTTATACCGGATACGGGTTTGCGGTGCCCAGTAACATTGTTACAAAAGTTGTGGAAGACCTCTTAAAATACGGAAACGTACAAAGGGGAATGTTGGGTGTTACCATACGTACCATGGACAGTAATTTGGCCAAGGAAAAAGATGTAGATTTTGCCAGTGGTGTTTGGGTAGAAGAAGTTGGTGAAGATTCTGCCGCTGATAAGGCAGGGGTAGAGTCCGGAGATATTATTTTAGAGGTGAACGGTATCGAAACCCATACGTCTCCACGATTACAAGAAATCATTGCAGGTAAAAGACCGGGCGATAAGGTAACCTTGTTGGTAAAACGTGATGGCAAGAAAAAAGAGATAGAGGTAACCTTAATGAATAGGGAAGGTGGCACCGGTATCATTAAAAAAGAGCGAAAAGAAGTGTTTAACCTGCTTGGTGCCGATTTTGAAACTTTGGATAAGGACTTGGCCAAAAAATTGGACCTTGATGGTGGCGTTCAGGTGAAGAAGTTATATCCGGGAACAATAAAAAGACAAACACAGATGAGAGAAGGTTTTATCATCACACATATTGATGGTAAACGCGTTAAGGAAGTAGGAGATGTAGCCAAAATACTAGAGAATAAAAAAGGAGGGGTTATGTTAGAAGGGATCTATGAGAACGGTGATAAATATTATTATGCGTTCGGATTGGAATCATAAGGTAGTATTTGGTTAATTTTAATGCCGTATAGGAAGAACAAAATCCTATACGGCATTTTTATTGTATGCTCGAACCAGAAAGTAACATATCGCTAAGGTCAAAAAAAATAGGATTGGTACTATCGGGCGGTGGTGTAAGGGGCATGGCCCACATTGGGGTTATCAAGGCACTGCAAGAATTTGGTCTGGAGGCGGAAATTGTGGCAGGTAGTAGTGTTGGGGCACTTGTAGGGGCTTTATATGCAAACAATACCTCTATCACCGATATGATCCGTTTTTTTAAAGAGACCCCATTGTTTAAGTATAACTTTTTTACCATTGCCAAACCCGGCCTTTTAGATACCGACAGGTATGAAAATGTTTTTAGGAACTATTTTCCCAAAAATTCTTTTGAAGAGCTCAAAAGAGACCTTTATGTAGTTGCCACCGACCTTGAAAAAGGAGAAGAACTATTTGTGAACAGAGGAGAACTCATTAAACCTTTATTGGCATCGGCGGCGTTACCACCGGTATTCAGTCCTGTAAGCTATAACGGAGGTTTGTATGCGGATGGTGGTATTATGAACAACTTTCCATTAGAACCGGTTTTGGGTAAAGCGGACTTTATAATTGGCAGTAACGTGTCCATTGTTTCTAAATTGGACAAGAAACACTTAAAAAATTCCATCCAGCTAACAGGAAGGGTCACGGGCCTTATGATCTATGCCATTAACAGGGAAAAAATAAGGCAATGTGACATGGTCGTTGAACCCAAGGCCCTAGAGCATATAGGAATTCTTGATAGAAAGGGAATAGAAAAGGCCTATATGTTGGGTTATGAAAATGCCATTGAACAACTAAAGGTGCTGTTTCCATAAGCTATTGCACAAAGACTTGCAGATAAATTGCGGCCAGTATTTCACCAAATAGTTTGGTGGCTATACATCGTCGTAATCAATTTTTAGGGTCGGTGTTGTTGGGTGTGCCTGGCAGGTAAGAACAAAACCTTCGGCAATTTCACTATCGGTTAAAATTTGATTTACCGCCATCTCCGCCTTTCCTTCGGTAACTCGTGCAATACAGCTGCTACAAACACCTCCTTGGCAAGAATAGGGAGCGTCGATATTTTCTTTCAATACGGCATCGAGTACCGTTGTTTTCTTGTCCATGGTCAGTTGAAACTCCTCATCGTCCAAAACTACCGTTAAAGAAGTTTGTCCGTCCGGTAGGGTAGGCAATTCTTCTTTGATTTCGGTGGCCGTAAACAATTCAAAGAGAATTTTATCTTCTTCAATACCATTTTCCAACAAGGTGTCTTTTACGGTATGTATCATTTTCTCAGGACCACATAGGTAAAAGGCGTCGAAAGAGGTGTCGGCGTGTTTGTTTTTTAGGGCGTAGTTAACCGTAGAAGTGTCAATTCGTCCAAACAACGCCTTGTCTTCCCTTGTTTGACTATTGGTAAAGTAAACAAAAAATCTATTGGTGTAATCCAGTTCCAGTTTTACCAAATCGGTATAGAACATGGTTTCTTCATAGCTTTTGTTGCCATATACCAAAACAAAGGTGTTTTTTGGGTTATCGTCCAAAACAGATTTGGCAATACTCATGATCGGTGTAATGCCACTACCTGCAGCAAAGGCCGCAATATTTTGCACCTTCCCGGTCGTTTTAAAAGAGAACCTTCCTTCGGGGGGCATTACTTCCAATACATCGCCCTCTTGTAATTTAGTATTTGCGTAATGGGAAAAACCCCCATTGTCCACTTTTTTGATACCTATGGTAATATTTTCTTTTTTGGGGGATGAGCATATAGAGTAGGCCCTTCGAAGCTCTTTTCCTTTTATTTCTTTTTTTATAGTAATGTATTGCCCGGCAGTAAAAACGAAGGTCTGAACCAGATCTTTGGGTATCTCCAAGGTGACCGCAACCGAATTTGGAGTTAATTTTTTAATGCTTTTAACCGTAAGTGCATAGAAATCTGCCATAGTTTATCTTCTTAAATAGCTAGTCTACAAAATTAAGCATTGGCACATCGATATAAAATGGAAAGCTTTAAAAATATATACCTAAATTATTTATGCATAAGAAATTTATGTATATTGGTAAGGTCTATTTATTGAGATATAATTTAATGTAGCAGAAATAATGGCGAATTCTAAACTATACAAGGGAAGCTTATCTACGATCATCTTAAAATTATTGGATGAAGAAGGAAAGATGTACGGGTACGAGATTACCCAAAAAGTAAAGGCCATTACCAAAGGGGATTTAAAAATCACAGAAGGGGCCCTATATCCGGCCCTGCATAAATTGGAGGCCGAGGGCCTGTTGGATGTTGAGGTGGCCAAAGTGGACAATCGTTTGCGCAAGTATTATAAACTAACCGAGCAAGGGGAAAAAGAAACCGTGAACCGTTTGGCCGAGTTGGAAGAATTTATAAGAAGTATGCAGCAATTGGTCAAACCTAAATGGAGCATTCAATAGATTATGGAACTTACACATGATGAAATAAAAGCTATAGAGCGCTATTTGGATAGTAAGAACCTTACCCATGTAGATTTGAGGGTAGAGGTAGTTGATCATATCTCGGAAAGTATTGGTGAGGCTATGCAATCTCAAAAAGTCGATTTTGATACCGCTTTTCAAAACGAAATAAGTAAATGGCATACCGATCTTGGGGAGTATTCCAGTTATTGGCTCGGACTGCTTTGGGTGGGCCCCAGAATTGTTATAAATAAATGCGTCAAAAGAGTAAAGGTTATTTATTTAAAGACTGTTTTGTTCGCCTTTGCCATAACGGGGCTCTTCTTTTTGGCTACAGATGTGATTGCGATAGAAGCGTTAAGAGCTTTGGAGGTTTTTGTAGGTTCGTTATACCTCTTGTTATTTGCTGTGTTGCTCTTTTTTAAATACCGGATCAAGGGCACTGGTTTTCAAACATCGTTCAGTTTTCTGTTCAATATAAACGCCATCGCTTTTTCGTTCATGTTTGTATTGTACAATCCGTTTTGGACAGTATTTATGTCTTTGCTCCAAGATAGCGCCCTAAACCTTGTTTCCGTCTGGATGCATGCCTTTACCTTGGCCTTTTCATTTTTCTTTTTAGAGTTTTATAATTCACATATGGCAACCAATAAGCAGGTATTGATATGAAATCTGATCTATAATTAAGAATGAAGCTTACTCAAGATCACATACAACAGCTGTATAAATTTACCAGGGCACACCATGTAGAGCATTACGACCTGCAAACAGAGCTGGTAGACCATATGGCCAATGGTATAGAAGAGCAATGGCAAAAGAACCCGAACCTTTCTTTTGAAGAGGCCCTACAAGGCGAATTTAAAAAGTTTGGGGTTTTGGGTTTTATGGATGTGGTAGAAAAGCGGCAAAAGGCCTTGGGTAAAAAATACAGGTCTATTATATGGAGGTTCTTTAAAGAGTGGCTGCAGTTGCCAAAACTGCTTTTAACATTTTCTGCAGTAGCGATCGTGTATACCATACTACATTATACAAGTGATAGCGATGTAAAGGAATACGTTTGTTTCGGAATGGCTTTTTTACTGGTTGTTTTTTCTATGGGTTATCTTTTTGTTTCAAGAAAGTATAGAAAATCTAAAATGGTAGAGGGCGGTAAAAAATGGATGTTGGGGGAGATGATCTACAATCTTGGCAATGTGGTTGTTTATAATAACCTAGTGTTTCAGATAGTGTTATCCGTCCAAAATCTTGATCGATCTTTAATCGATAACATTTGGTTTGATCTGGCCTATGCCCTGCTGGTCGTAGCAGCTGCTTTGACTACCTATGTGGTTATGTTCGTTATTCCTTCAAAGGCGGAAGAATTGTTGGAGGAAACATATGCGGAGTATAAAATTGCCTAGATACTGTAACAAATTTGATTTTCTAAATACCTATTGTCTAAATAATAGCAACCAACCAACTATGTTTAAGAAATTTGCTTCGTTACAATGGAAATCTTTTTTTAGGTCTCCCAACTTCGGAAAAAGTCTTGCGGTAAAGATTCTGATGGGCTTTTTTGCGGTCTATATGTTGATCGTATTAGCGGCCATGGGGGTCGCCAGCTATTTTATCTTAAAAGATATTTTTCCGGATCAAAGCCCTATGTGGTCTATAAGTCAGTATATGATTTACTGGATATTGATCGAGTTGTTCTTCCGTTACTTTATGCAGAAGCTTCCGGTTATGGATATAAAGCCTTTTTTGACCACACCAGTTAAAAAAAGTACTATTGCCCACTATATTTTAGGTCGTTCGGCAGCATCGATCTATAATTTGTTGTCCCTTTTCTTTTTTGTTCCCTTTTGTATTGTTCTACTTTTTCAAGGGTATTCTTTTCTTAATGTAAGCCTATGGCTGGTGTCGATTATGGCCATTGTACTGGGCATTAATTATATAAATCTATTAATTAATAAAAGCGATAAGGCGCTTATTGCCCTAGGTACCATAATTGCAGTGCTGTATGGACTGGATTATTTTGGTCTCTTCTCGGTAAAGGACTTTTTCGCACCTATATTTCATGCGTTGTATGCATATCCAATAACGGTGCTTGTGCCCATAGCCCTGGCTGTGCTCATTTATTACCTTAACTACAAGTACCTGCATAACAAAATATACCTGGATGCAAGCTTAAAACCAAAGGACGTACAGGTGAATGCCAGCGATTTGGCATGGACCAAGAAATTGGGCGATATGGGAACTTTTCTTCAATTAGACCTTAAAATGATATGGAGGAACAAACGTACCAAGTCGCAGGTATGGATCTCTTTGTTGTTCGTTTTCTACGGATTAATATTCTACACGCAGGACATTTATGCCGAAATGATGCCGATGAAGGCATTTTTAGGAGTCTTTATGACGGGGATTTTCCTTAGTAATTTCGGTCAGTTCATACCCGCCTGGGATAGTAGTTATTATAGTATGATGATGTCGCAGAACATTCCATTGCGAAAGTACTTGGAGTCTAAGGCCTTGCTTATATCGGTCAGTGTTATTTTTATGTTTTTGCTTACCATCCCCTATGTTTACTTTGGTTGGGAGGCATTGGCCATTAATTTTGGCTGTGCATTGTATAACCTGGGCGTAAATATACCGGTAATTCTATTTTTCGGTTCCTTCAATAAAAAACGAATAGAATTAGATCAGAGTCCGTTCGGTAATATGCAAGGTACCAGTGCCAATCAATTTTTGATTATGCTGCCCGTATTAATAGTGCCGATTCTCATATTCACCCTATTTTATTATTTAATCTCTGTAGAGGCCGCGGTAATCGTTTTATCGGTAATGGGCATTGCAGGGTTGGCCATGAGAAATTTCCTTTTGGACAAGGTGACCCAACAGTACAGAAAAAAGAAATATGGCATGATCGCCGGATTTAAACAAAAGAATAGCTAACAATATCGACCATGATTATAACACAGAATTTAACGAAGAAATACGGTAAGCAGACCGTTTTGAATATTGAACATTTAGAAATCCCCACAGGGCAGAGTTTTGGTCTGGTCGGAAATAATGGAGCTGGCAAGACCACATTTTTTAGTTTGCTGCTAGATTTGATACAGCCTACATCTGGCCATATAGATAATAATGGGGTACAGGTAAATACCAGCGAAGAATGGAAGCCTTTTACGTCATCGTTTATAGACGAAACCTTTTTAATAGGGTATTTGACCCCTGAAGAGTACTTTTACTTTATTGGAGATCTACGGGGGCAGAACAAAGCGGACGTAGATGCACTATTGGCTCAGTTCGATGATTTTTTTCATGGCGAAATACTTGGGCAAAAGAAGTACCTACGCGACCTTTCCAAAGGAAATCAGAAAAAGGCCGGTATTGTGGCTTCTTTTATAGGAAATCCGGAGGTTGTTATTTTAGATGAGCCTTTTGCCAATTTAGACCCTACCACCCAGATACGTTTAAAAGCGATCATCAAAGATTTGGCCGCAAAGGAAAATGTGACCGTATTGGTATCCAGTCACGATTTGATCCACGTAACCGAAGTTTGTGAACGTATTGTAGTGCTGAACAAAGGCGAAGTGGTCAAGGATATTAAAACATCCACAGAAACATTAAAGGAATTGGAAACCTTTTTTGCCGGATAAATTCCTTTTAAAGTACTATAAAAGGTAAAAATGGATATAAAAAACAAAAACCGACTCACGAGTCGGTTTTTTGATGTAAAAATCTCATTGTAATTTTGGAGTCAGTCGTTTTATAACGACGAAACATCGATAAAAAGAGTAAAATCTTCATTTTTTTAAGGTAGATCTTCCTAAAACAAACTAACTGGTTTGTAAAAATGGAGGACGGGAAAAACAACTAGGGTGTAGTGGATGAAGATAAAATGACGTTTTGTCGATGAACAGTATAATAATATGGTTGTTTTTTAGTTATGCATACATACGTAGACAGTCTATTTTGAAGCTTAGAAACAAACTTATTTTATCCGGTCTTGTGGGAACATTGTTCTTTAGTGCATGTTCCACGAAAAAAGATGCCTTTATCAATCGCAATTGGCATGCCTTGAATACAAAGTATAACACTTTGTACAATGGCAATATTGCTTTTGAAGAGGGCAGGGCCACTTTAAATGACACCTATAAAGACGATTATTGGGAAATTTTGCCAATAGAGCGCCTAGAAGTATCCGGAGAGGTTAAGTTAGACTCTGAAGATAATAATCCGAACTTTATCATTGCCGAGGAGAAAGCCACAAAGGCCATCCAAAAGCATAGTATGGATATTAAAAACGAGGAACGTAACCCGCAGACCGATGAGGCTTTTCTATTATTGGGGAAGGCCCGTTACTTTGATGAAAGATATATACCTGCCCTAGAGGCCTTCAATTATATTCTGAACAAGTATTCCGAAAGCGATAAGCTCAATGAGGCAAGCATTTGGAGAGAAAAGGTAAACATACGTTTAGAGAACGAAGAGTTGGCGATTAAAAACTTAAAACGCCTAATGAAGTTCGAAAATCTTAAAGACCAAGAATATGCCGATGCCCGGGCCATGTTGGCACAAGCCTATATAAATCTAAATGTTCCCGATACGGCCATACAACAGCTTAAGGTAGCTTCACATTATACCAAAAAGAACCCCGAAAAAGGAAGGTATTACTATATAATAGGACAGCTTTACAATCAACTGGGCTATAAAGACAGTGCCAACTACGCCTTTGATAAGGTGATAGAACTTAATAGAAAATCGCCCAGGGTATATATGATCAACGCCGAGATCCAAAAGATCAAGAACACGAAGGTGACCGATGAGAACAAAGAAGAAATGCTGGAGTATCTTACTGATTTAGAGGAGAATCGTGAGAACAGGCCTTTTTTAGATAAGATATATAGGCAGATAGCCGAATACCACTTGGCAGAGGGTTCCGATAGTTTGGCATTGGTCTATTTTAACAGATCGCTACGAGCCACCCAGAACGAGCCAAAGCTTAGTGCCTTGAACTACGAAAACTTGGCGGAATACAACTTTGACCAGAACAATTATAAACACGCCGGGGCATACTACGACAGTGTTTTGACCAACTTGGACGAAAACACTAAAAAATATCGTACCATTAAAAAGAAGCTCGACAATCTAGAGGATGTTATTAAATATGAAGATATTGTACAGTATGCCGATAGTGTGATCAATCTATACTATCTGCCAAAAGATGAGCAAATCGCATATTTTGAGAAACATATCGAAGAGCTAAAGGCGGCCAAAGAAGCAGCGCAGAAGAAAGAAAGAGACAAATTAACCGATGGTTTTGCCGCATTTGCCAAAAGTAAGGGCGGAAAGGAAAACAAAGGTAAATTCTATTTCTACAACATTACCAGTTTAGGATATGGCCAAAATGATTTTAAGAATAGATGGGGCAATCGTGAGCTGGAAGACGATTGGCGATGGTCGAACAAATCTGTTACGAATGTTTCGACCGCCGAAGATGCGGTCGCGCAAGGTGATTTAACGGAAACTCCTATTTCTGAAGAAGAAAAATTTTCACTTGATTTTTATATGGATCGGCTTCCAAAAGATGTTTCGGTCATTGATAGCCTAAAGACCGAACGCAACTTTGCCAATTATCAATTGGGACTCATCTATAAAGAAAAGTTCAAAGAAAATATGTTGGCAGCGGAAAAACTGGAAAGTGTCCTGGCCTCCGATCCCGAAGAGCGCTTGGTGCTTCCATCAAAATATAACCTGTATAAAATATACGAGGAAGAGAATAGCCCTTTAATGGCGACAATGAAAGCGGATATTATTGCCAACCATAAAGATTCTAGATATGCAGAAATATTATTGAACCCGCAAGCGGTGCTTGCCGACAGTTCGGACAGTCCTGAAAAAAGATATCAAAATTTATTCGAGAAATTTCAGGAGCAAAAGTTCTTGGAGGTCATTACCGGTACCGAAGAGAATATTAATAGGTTTACGGGAGACCCTATAGTGCCCAAGTTCGAGATGTTGAAAGCCAATGCTATTGGTAGGCTTCAAGGTTTTGAACCGTTTAAGGAGGCCCTGAACTATGTTGCGTTGACTTACCCGAACAATCCAGAGGGTAAGAAGGCGGAACAGATGATAGCGGAACAATTGCCTAAGCTGGAATCTACCCAATTTTCACCAGAAACAGGCTCTCAGGGCACCTCTAATTGGAAAGTCGTTTTTCCGTTTAAGAGAAGCGATAACGAAAGGGCATTGGAATTGATGGAGTTGTTAGAAAAATCCATTGTAGATTTAAAGTATAAGAATATTGTTTCAAAAGATATTTATAATTTAGAAGAGCAATTTGTGGTAGTACATGGCTTTAAATCCAAAGATTTTGCCCTAGGATATGCCGAGCTTTTAAAAAACAACAAGGATTATAAGGTTGCTGATGAGAATTTCGTAATTTTATCTGACAACTATAAAATAATACAAGTACATAAAAATTTACAAGCATACAAGAACACACTTTTAACCCCAAAACCTTGAACAATGTTTTCAGACAAACAAAAACCTAGATCTATGAGCGAAATTGGAGGACAACCCAACAGAATTGAAAAAAACACTAAGATTAAAGGAGATATCGTTTCCGAAGCCGATTTTCGTATCGATGGAAAATTGGACGGCAACGTAAAAACTTCGGGCAAAGTGGTCATTGGTAAAGATGGTTATATTCACGGCAAGGTAGAATGCGTGAATGCCGATATCGAAGGTAGCTTCAATGGAGAACTATTGGTTTCCGACTTATTATCGTTAAAATCATCTGCAATAATCGAGGGTACGGTATCCGTTTCTAAATTGGCCGTTGAGCCTGGTGCTACCTTTAATGCTTCATGTAGCATGAAAGGAAAAGGCCTAGGAACTAATTCAGGAGGGTTCAAATCTTCCGTAGGCGGAAAAAATGAGCCGGCAAAAGCCTCATAACAATTCCGATTTGCTGCGTGCCGCAGCAAGCCTATCGGGTATTGCCATTCAAATGGGAGCAACCATTTATTTGGGCAATTTGTTAGGTTCTTGGTTGGATGAAAAATTTCAAAAAACATTTTTAGAGGATACAGTTACATTACTTGCCGTATTTTTGTCGATATACTTGGTCATAAAAAAAGTAATGGCCCTAAATAAATAGGTAAAATTGCTCAAAAAGATATTTTTATACACAGCCGTGTTCGCTTTGGTGGGCACGGTCTCTTATTTCTTGCACAGTCTGTTTTTGCAAGAAGATGATCTAGAAATTAGATCGATTTTGGAAAAAACATACCTGTTCCATTTTTTGTATTCCCTACTATTGGTTGTCGGGTTTGAAATTCTTTCAAAACAACATAAAATATTTGAACAATTAGGTTTTATCTATATAGGCCTGTTGGTTTTTAAAATTGTACTCTTTACGGCCATGCTTTTCCCACAACTAATGGGAGATCAACCACTTCCCCGTATTTATAGGGCTTTTATTCTTGTTCCTATATTTATATTCTTGTCTTTAGAAGTCTTTTTTGTTTCAAAAATCATGCAAAGAAAATAATCTGGAATTTTAAAGCTTTAAAATTCTTTGAATTACGGTAATATTAACTACTTTTGCGCAAATTTTCAGGAGCATAATTTTTGATAAAGAAATAATGAAGGACGTTTCAAAAGTGATTAAAAAGCTAGTGTTGTTTTTGGCAATAGGAAGTTCACTCCAAGGTTTTGCAGTCTCAGAGGGTCAAAAAGAAGGTACTGTTAGCAGTAAAGAAGATGTAGATGCATATATTCTGCACCATATTAAAGACGCTCATGACTTTCACCTGTTTTCTTATACAAACAGTGAAGGGGAGAGAAAGCATGTAGGCTTTCCATTACCGGTAATATTATGGTCCAGCAATGGCTTGGTAACGTTTATGTCCTCTGAATTTCACCATGATGATAACGGCGAGGTCGTGGTAGAAAAAAATGGTTCTAAGTTCGTTAAGTTGCACAGTAAGATATATGAGTTGGAAGAAGGTGCAACTTCTTTAAGTTTAGACGAAGACCATCATGCGGCCAATGCGCACAAAGTGTTGGATTTTTCTATCACCAAAAGTGTATTCGGAATTTTATTGGTAGGTCTTTTTATGTTATGGGCCTTTTCTTCTTTGGCCAAACAATATAAAAGCAAAAGTGTTCCTACCGGTTTTGGTAGGGTTTTAGAGCCGTTGGTGATATATGTACGTGACGAAATCGCCCGTCCTAACATAGGTGAGAAAAAATACAGAAAGTTTACCGGCTATTTGTTGACCGTATTCTTCTTTATTTGGATTTTGAACCTTTTAGGCTTGACCCCATTTGGCTTTAACGTAACAGGACAACTTGCGGTAACCGCTGCATTGGCCATATTTACCTTGTTTATATATACGTTTAGTGGAAATAAAGATTATTGGATGCACATGCTCTGGATGCCAGGGGTACCTGTGTTGATAAGACCTGTATTGGCTATTATTGAATTGGCCGGGGCGTTTATCATTAAGCCATTTTCATTGTTGGTGCGTCTTTTTGCAAACATATCTGCGGGCCACATCGTAGTTATGAGCTTGATCGCTATTATGTTCACCCTTAAGGAAACCCTTACGGTCGGTGGGGCTACGGCCTTGTCTTTTGTGTTGTCGTTTTTTATCACATTGATAGAAGTATTGGTAGCCTTTTTGCAGGCCTACATATTTACAATGCTTTCGGCCTTGTTTATTGGTATGGCGGTAGCGGAACATGAGCATGAACATGAGCATGATGCCGAAGGGCATGTGGTACCGGATGCAGAAGATGTAAGAGGAGATTTTATTTAAGAAGAGTTTTTTTAATTTAATATATAAATCAGTTTACTATGTACAATTTAATTGGAGCAGGTTTAATCGTTATCGGAGCAGGTATTGGACTTGGTCAAATTGGTGGTAAGGCAATGGAAGGTATTGCCCGTCAACCAGAAGCGACCGGTAAAATTCAAACTGCGATGATTATCATCGCTGCACTTTTGGAAGGTTTGGCATTCGGTGCCTTGTTCTTAGGAAAATAAGAATATTAAACCAAAAAAGACATTTTCCTGCAACGGTTGGTTGCAGGAAATGTTTTAATTATTGATTCGTATTTTAATTTATAGATAAATAAATGGAAACTTTATTAAACGATTTTTCGCCAGGTTTGTTCATAGTTCAGGTCATTTTGTTATTGGCCTTGATATTTTTGATGGTGAAATTTGCTTGGAAACCAATTCTAAATTCTTTGAACGAAAGGGAAGCCGGTATTCAAGATGCTTTGGCCGCAGCTGAAAAGGCAAAAGCCGATATGCAAAATCTTCAGGCGGACAACGATAGAATGTTGAAAGAAGCCCGTGCAGAGCGTGAGGCAATGTTGAAGGAAGCCCGTGAGATCAAAGATAAAATGATAGCCGACTCTAAAGAGCAGGCGAAAGCTGAGGGCGATAAAATGATCAAGCAGGCACAGGCCACAATAGAGAGCGAGAAGAAAGCCGCTGTTGCCGATATCAAAAGCCAAGTGGCGGAACTATCCGTTAGTATTGCAGAAAAAGTATTGAAAGAGGAATTATCCGCTAAAGACAAGCAGCTTCAATTAGTGGAGAAAATGTTGGGTGATATCAAATTGAACTAAAAGAAATGAGCGACTCTAGAGCAGCAATCAGATATGCGAAGGCCATTTTGGATTTGGCAGTGGAAAACAAGGCTACCGATGCCGTTGAGAAAGATATGCGTACCATAGTGGATACCATTTCAGACAGCACGGATCTAAAAGATATGTTGTCTAGCCCTGTTATTTCCGGAGACGTAAAAAAGAAAGTCTTGAACGAGGTTTTCAAAGGGTCTCATGCAATTACCGATGGAATGATAGGCATGTTGGTAGACAACAAAAGGGTTGCTATGTTGAACGAGGTAGCTTTAAAGTACATCATTCTAAACGAGCAATTGAAAGGAAATGATGTAGCATACGTAACTACCGCGGTTCCTATGGACGAAGCCTTGGAAAAAAAGGTTTTGAAACATGTAGCCTCCATTACCGGCAATGAGGTAACCATTGAAAATAAGATCGATGAGAGTATCATCGGTGGGTTTGTTTTAAGAGTGGGCGATTTGCAGTACGATGCCAGCATTTCGAACAAATTGAACAATTTAAAAAGAGAATTTACAAACAGTCTATAATAATTATTAGTAGAAAGAGAGGGGTGAAACTCCTTATTTCAACACTTTATATCTAGAACATATGGCAGGAGTAAAAGCCGCAGAAGTATCGGCAATTTTAAAGAAACAATTATCAGGATTTGATGCAACCGCTACTTTGGATGAAGTAGGAACTGTATTGCAAGTAGGTGATGGTATTGCCAGGGTCTACGGCTTGGCAAATGCACAATATGGTGAGTTGGTTGAGTTCGAAGGCGGTTTGGAAGGAATCGTTTTGAACTTGGAAGAAGACAATGTGGGTGTTGTATTGTTAGGACCTTCCAAAGAAGTTGGAGAAGGTGCTACCGTTAAAAGAACCCAAAGAATTGCCTCTATCAATGTTGGTGAAGGAATTGTTGGTCGTGTGGTAGATACTTTGGGTAACCCTATCGATGGTAAGGGGCCTATTACCGGTGACACTTATGAAATGCCATTGGAGCGTAAAGCACCGGGTGTTATTTATAGAGAACCTGTAACAGAACCAATGCAATCTGGTATCAAGGCGATAGATGCCATGATTCCTGTAGGTCGTGGTCAAAGGGAGCTTGTGATCGGTGACCGTCAAACAGGTAAGACTACTGTTTGTATAGATACTATTCTAAACCAGAAAGAATTTTATGATGCCGGTGAGCCTGTTTACTGTATATATGTAGCCGTAGGGCAAAAGGCATCTACAGTAGCAGGGATAGCTCAAATATTAGAAGATAAAGGTGCAATGGCCTATACGACCATTGTTGCCGCAAATGCATCCGATCCTGCTCCAATGCAGGTGTATGCTCCGTTTGCCGGTGCTTCTATCGGTGAGTACTTTAGAGATACAGGTCGTCCAGCATTGATCATATATGATGATTTGTCAAAACAAGCGGTAGCTTACCGTGAGGTGTCCCTTCTTTTGAGAAGACCACCAGGACGTGAGGCTTACCCAGGTGACGTTTTCTACCTACACTCTAGATTATTGGAGCGTGCCGCAAAAGTTATCAATGATGACGATATCGCAAAAGAAATGAACGATTTACCAGAGGTGTTAAAACCGATGGTAAAAGGTGGTGGTTCTTTAACGGCATTGCCAATTATCGAAACTCAGGCAGGTGACGTATCGGCCTATATACCTACCAACGTAATTTCTATTACCGATGGTCAGATTTTCTTAGAGCAAGATTTGTTCAACCAAGGTGTAAGACCAGCAATTAACGTGGGTATTTCGGTATCTCGTGTGGGTGGTAACGCACAGATCAAATCAATGAAAAAAGTGGCTGGTACCTTAAAACTGGATCAAGCACAGTTCCGTGAATTGGAAGCATTCGCGAAATTTGGTTCCGATTTGGATGCTGCTACATTGAACGTGATCGAGAAAGGTCGTAGAAATGTTGAAATCTTAAAGCAAGCACAGAACGATCCTTATACGGTAGAAGATCAGATCGCGATTATTTACGCAGGGTCTAAAAACTTATTGAAAGATGTTCCTGTTGAAAAGGTCAAAGAATTTGAACGTGATTTCTTGGAATTCTTGAATGCTAAGCATAGAGATGTACTTGACACTTTAAAAGCTGGAAAATTAACAGACGAGGTTACAGATACCTTAGCCTCTGTTTGTAAAGAGCTTTCTGCTAAATACAACTAAATTAAATCGAATTCTTAACTCGAAAGAATGGCCAATTTAAAGGAAATACGTAATAGAATAGCATCTGTTTCTTCAACCATGCAGATTACCAGTGCCATGAAAATGGTATCTGCTGCAAAATTGAAAAAAGCGCAAGATGCCATTACGGCAATGAGGCCTTATGCCGATAAGCTAACGGAACTTTTACAAGGTCTTAGCGCCAGTTTGGAAGGGGACTCAGGAAGCAAGTATGCCGATAATAGAGAGGTGAACAAAGTATTGGTGGTAGCCATAACCTCTAATAGGGGGTTATGTGGTGCGTTCAACTCTAATATTTTAAAACAGAGTACCGATCTTGTCGAGAATGTGTACGCTGGAAAACAAGTGGATTTTGTTGCCATTGGTAAAAAGGCCAATGATTTTCTTGGAAAGCGATACAATGTTATTGCTGAGCATAGCGTTATTTTCGATGACCTAACATTTGATAATGTTGCCTTGATCGCAGAAGACCTGATGGAGAAGTTCACCAACGGTACTTACGATCGTATTGAAATTATATACAACAAGTTCAAGAATGCGGCGACACAAATTGTTATGACCGAACAATTTCTTCCAATAGTGCCTGTTACAGGGGAAGATAGTGCCAATGTAGATTACACTTTTGAGCCATCTAAGGCAGAAATAGTGGAGCAATTGATCCCGAAATCATTAAAGACACAATTGTATAAGGGCATAAGAGATTCGTTTGCTAGTGAGCACGGAGCGCGTATGACCGCTATGCACAAGGCTACCGATAACGCCACTGAATTGAGAGATCAGCTTAAATTGACCTATAACAAGGCAAGACAAGCAGCAATTACAAATGAAATATTAGAAATAGTTGGTGGAGCCGAGGCTTTGAACAACTAATTTCATATTAATAGTAGAATAAAAAACCTCACAGAAATGTGAGGTTTTTGTTTTTAAGGTCAGACCACTTCAATTTTTAACCGACTTTTGTCCCCGATATGAAATCGAAAAAAACGGCTTTACTTTTTATATTCATTACAATTTTGGTCGATGTTATCGGAATAGGGATCATTCTCCCTATCATTCCAGAATTGATAATGGAGCTAACAGGTGAGGGCAATCATATGGCCATTATATATGGAATGTGGTTGACCACCGCTTTTGCAGGAATGCAATTTTTGTTTTCACCCATATTAGGGGAAGTATCGGATAGATTCGGTAGGCGTCCCATTCTTTTGTTGGCGTTGCTTGGTTTGAGTATCGATTATTTGATACACGCGTGGGCACCTACCATTACTTGGTTGTTTTTGGGAAGGTTTTTGGCCGGTATTACCGGAGCCAGTTTTACGGTGGCCTCCGCTTATATCGCCGATGTTAGTACCAAAGAGAACAAGGCAAAGAATTTTGGGTTGATTGGGGCCGCTTTCGGATTGGGCTTTATTATTGGCCCTGGAATTGGTGGTTTTTTTGGTGAAATAGATATTCGATTACCTTTTTACATAGCGGCGGCATTGACGTTTACTAATTTTCTATTTGGCTTGTTCTTTGTTCCAGAATCCCTATTGCCAGAGAACAGAAGGCCTATTAATATAATGAAAATGGTACCGGGGGTGTCGTTATTCGCATTACGGAACTATAAAGGGGTGTTGTTGCTTCTCTCGGCCTATTTTTTGGCCAATTTGGCCGGCCAGGCGCTTCCTTCCACATGGTCCTATTATGGAATTGAGCGTTATGATTGGAGTCCAAAGGAAATAGGCATTTCATTGATGGTCGTAGGGTTGTTGGTAGCGATCGTTCAGGGAGTTCTAGTCGGTTTTTTTGTAAAGAAACTAGGTAGAAAAAGGGTGGTTGTCTATGGCTTTTTATTATGGACGATAGGTATGTTCCTTTTTTCATTGGCATCTGAACCTTGGATGTTGTATGCCTTTTTAATTCCATACGCATTAGGGGGTATTGCAGGACCCACGGTTCAAGGGGTCATTTCCAACGAGGTTTCCGAAAAGGAACAAGGAAACCTACAAGGGTCTATTACGGGTCTGGTCAGTGTTACCGCAATTTTAGGGCAATTGATATTCTCACCGGTCTTTTATTACTTTATACGTCCAGAAACAACTATTTATTTTCCTGGGGCTCCCTACGCATTGGCTGCCTTTTTGCTATTACTGGCTTTTTTATTGGCCTTTTTGGCAATGAGAAGAATGGACCTATAGAACAATTTACATGTTATTATCATCGGTAGAATAAAGGATTGTATTTTTTGTGCTTGACAGAGGATCGCGACCCTAGAACTTAAAGAAGGGCATTACACATAGATTTGTGTATGGTTTGCACGACGTTTGTCAACACTTTCGATAGAAATACAATTTTTTAAGCAACGAGCTATAGAAGTAACTTTGTTTAACCATCGTAAATAGGTACTTTTAAGGTCTCAATATAAGGTGCTTGAATCCGCTTAAAAAACTTTTTAAACAAACTGCCATATATGGCTTGGCAACTGTTTTGCCAAGAATGCTGTCATTCTTGCTCGTGCCTATTTATACTGCTGTAATGCCTCCCGGAACATATGGAGAGGTAACCCTTATTTTTTCATGGTTTGCCATTTTCAATGTTTTTTTGGCTTACGGAATGGAGACGGCCTTTTTTAGGTTTTATAAAGAATCGGAGTATCGAAAAAAGGTAGTCTCTACCTCTTTGATTTCTTTGGCGGGGTCCTCTATGTTGTTCTTGTTGGTAGGTTTGCTGTTTAAGGATACTATTGCCGCGGTTTTGAATATTGAGCCTAGGTATATGAACTATGTATTGGGTATTTTGGTGTTGGATGCTTTGGTGATCGTTCCTTTTGCTTGGTTAAGGGCAAATGAGAAACCGATGCGGTATGCCATTGTTAAAATTTTGAACGTGGCAATGAATCTTGGGTTGAACCTGTTCTTTCTAATTCTGTTGCCAAAATTGGCGACAGCGGATGCCCCAGGGTTTTTAGGCAAGGCCTATATACCCGATTTTGAGATATCGTACATTCTTATTTCCAATCTTATTGCCAGTAGCGTAACGCTGTTGCTGATGATCCGTATTTATTTAAGAAAACCGTATGTTTTTGATATGGATCTGTGGCGGAGAATGTTAAAATATGCCATGCCTGTTATGGTTGCCGGAATCGCATTTACCGTTAACGAGGTTTTTGATAGATACCTGCTTTCAGAATTGCTTCCTGCCGACATTGCCAAAGTTGAAATGGGAAAATATTCAGCGTGCTATAAGCTGGCATTGTTCATGACACTTTTTGCAACGGCTTTTCGTATGGGTATAGAGCCCTTTTTCTTTAGTCATTCCGATAGCAAAAACCCTCAAAAGGCGTATGCCCAGATAACCAATTATTTTGTAGTACTGGGAAGTATAATACTATTGGGAGTGGTTGTTTTTGCCGATGTGCTAAAAAAAATGATTGTTTTAAATGCATCTTATTGGGATGCTATGTCGGTAGTGCCCATTATCGTATTGGCCAGTTTTTTCCTCGGAATCTACCATAATCTATCTGTTTGGTATAAAATTACCGACAGAACCAAATTTGGAGCATATATATCCATGATCGGGGCTTTGTTAACGATCATCATCAACTTTGCATTTGTATCTTCCTATAGTTATATGGCATCGGCATGGGCAACCCTGATCGCCTATGGTACCATGATGCTGTTGTCCTTTTATTTTGGACGTATGTACTACCCAATACCCTATAATTTTAGAAAAATTATATTTTACTTAGGAATTTCTATACTGTTTTCAATCATTTCCTTCTATATCTTTGATAGGAGTTTATTTGTTGGAATCCCATTATTATTAATTTTCTTGGGCTTGGTATATAAATTGGAAATAGACAATTTAAAAAAGGTTTTCACTAAGTAGGAAACAATAATTTTTAATCTATTATATTAATTTGAATGAAAATAAAGATTATAAATAAATCGGGTCATGAGTTGCCCCACTACGAGACAGAGGCGTCCGCCGGAATGGATTTAAGGGCCAATATTGATGAACCGGTTAGGCTTAAACCGTTAGAGCGTGCCATTATTAAGACGGGTCTTTTTATGGAATTGCCCATGGGCTATGAAGCGCAAGTAAGACCACGGAGCGGTTTGGCGGCAAAAAAGGGGATAACCGTATTAAATGCCCCTGGTACGATCGATGCCGATTACCGAGGTGAAGTGGGGGTGATCCTCGTTAACTTATCAAATGAAGACTTTATTATAGAGAACGGTGAGCGAATAGCACAAATGGTCATTGCCAAACACGAGCGAGCCGAGTGGGTGACGGTAGATAGTTTGTCCGATACCGCTAGGGGCCAAGGTGGTTTTGGTAGTACCGGTGTAAAGTAATTATACATGAGAACAAAAATCCTAATGCTGCTAATTTGTCTGGGGATATACCTTATCCCCATGGGAGTTTGTTCGCAAGAGGATAACAGGGTCATGGTAGAGGAGAGTGCTGAAGTCTTTTTAGATGAGTATTCCGATGATTTTCAGGTTAGTTTCTTTGAAGCACTAAAGCAAAAGGGCATTCAGAACTATGATAAGGCTATAAATGCCTTATTGAAATGTAAGGAAATGGGCCCCGAAAAAGATGTGGTTGCCTATGAGCTCGCCAAAACGTATTTGTTGGACAAGCAATATATAAATGCACAACAATTTGCTGAAGAAGCGATAGCCGAAGACCCAGAAAATTATTGGTACGCACATATTTTGGCAAAAACTATGGATGCGCAAAATTCTTCCATAGAACTTGTAAAAGAACACATTCCTTGGAAGAACGATACTTTAAAGGCGAATATCGCCAAGGCCTATTTTGAACTCGGAAAATATAGATTGGCAAAATCAATATTGGAAGAGGTAAAAAATATGGAGGGATTGGATTATTTGAAATCCAGGATAAACGATTCCATTAACAAGGAGCCCGAAAAAATAGTGGTTAAAAGTTATACTACGGAGGTAGGCACCTCCTCCGAAGTAAAAAGTTTAATGGAGTATAAGAACCGATTAAAAGGTTTGATAAGTATAGAAAATTCCGCGACATTAATTTTGCAGGTCTCGGAAGATGCATTGGAAAATTATCCGTCGCAACCCTATTTTTATTATGCCAATGGATATGCCCTTAACAGAACCAGAAAAAATAGGCAGGCGATAGAGTCGTTGGAAACGGCGTTGGATTATTTAATAGGAGATATATCATTGGGCAATAAGATTTACAAAGAATTGGCAGATGCATACAATGCATTGAACAACCCGACGAAGGCAAATATGTATCTTCGTAAGATTAAACCCGGATTTTAGATTATGACAGGGAATTTATTAAAAAATAGTAGGGCGTTCTTTTATGTGGCTTTTGTTTTCCTTGTGGTATCCTGTAAGAGTACCAAGGTAATATCCGATGGCACCGTAGACGATCGGTTGTCTTCTAAAGCCGTTATTAAGGCCCATTATCAAAACGCACCTGGCTTTAATAGCCTTAGCGGCAAGGTTAAAATAAATTATAACGACGGGGAAGATTCACAGAGTTTTACCGTGAGCCTTCGAATGGTAAAGGACAAGGGTATTTGGATGAGTGCTCCTTTAGGCATCGTAAAGGCATATATTACACCAGATCGGGTTTCTTTTTATAACAAATTGGACAATGAATATTTTGATGGCGACTTTTCTTATTTAAGCAAACTGTTGGGCACCGAGGTCGATTTTGGTATTGTGCAAAATCTTCTGTTGGGTCAGGCACTATTTGATTTGAGAAAAGAAAAGTATGGGGTTTCCATTGCCGATGAAAGCTATCGTTTGATTCCGAAAAAGGCCGGACAGTTGTATAAGACATTGTTTCAGATAGAACCAAAAAATTATAAAATGGCATTACAACAGTTGTCGCAGCCATTAAAGAAAAGATTATTGGAGATCAAGTACCAAAATTACCAGCAAGTGGGTAAGGAAGCGATACCCAATGAAATTAACATACTAGCGATTGAAGAGAATTCGGAGAGCAATATTTCTTTGGAGTATCGTAGCATAGAATTGAATAGGCAAATAAATTTTCCGTATAAAATACCAAAAGGTTTTAAAGAGATAGTATTAGAATGATGCTTAAAAAACCATACACCTATTTGTTGTTTTTATTTGTTGCCTTTGCAGTACAACATGCAATTGGGCAAACAAGTGAGCAAAAGGCATTGGAGGAAAAAAGGGCCCAACTGCAAAACGAGATAAGGAATATTAATCGGCTCTTGTTATCCGAAAAGAAAGAAAAGGGGAATGTCTTGGACCAAATGGAGGCCTTGGATAAAAAGATCGGTGTGCGGCAGCAATTAATAAGGGTAACCAACCAACAAACAAACCTTCTCAATAGGCAAATCAATACCAATATTAGGAATATTAGCAAACTTAAGAGCGAACTACAAGAGATCAAGGACGAATATGCCAAAATGATCCAGAAGTCCTATCAAAACAAATCCAAACAAAACAGGTTGATGTTCCTGTTGTCTTCAGAGAGCTTTTTTCAGGCCTTTAAAAGGCTGCAGTATATGAAACAATATACCGACTATAGAAAAGAGCAAGGAGAGCAGATAATAGCCAAAACGGAGGAGCTAACGAGGCTTAACATGGACTTGAACGAAGAAAGGAAGGTGAAAGAAGTATTGTTGGCCCAGAACAACAAAGCGAAGAATCAACTTTTTAAAGAAATACAGGAGCAGAAAGCCCTTCTTGGCACTATTCGTAAAAATGAAAGTAAATATGCCAAGGCAATAGAGGCAAAGAAACGTGAAGCACGAAAAATTGACCAACAGATCGAAAAATTGATCAGGTCGGCCATTGCTGCATCTAATAAGAAGGCAGGTAAGACATCCAGTAGTAGTTCCAGTAAATTTGTTTTAACACCAGAAGCGACCATCGTAGCCAATAATTTTGCCGCCAATAAAGGGAAGCTTATATGGCCAGTGGAAAAGGGAATAAAAAGCCAAGGTTTCGGAATCTATAAAGATGCCGTTTATCCAGGGATAAAGCATCAAAGCAACGGGGTGATCATAGCTACGGATCCAGGCAGCAAGGCAAGAGCTATTTTTGAAGGTGAAGTCATCGCCATACTGGCGGTGCCTGGTGGTAATAAGGGGGTGCAGATTAAGCATGGTAACTTTATAAGTACGTACTATAATCTGTCGGAACTCTCGGTAAAAAAAGGGGACAAGGTTAAAATAAAGCAAGAGTTGGGCACTATTTATACCAATCGGTCCAATGGTCAAACCCGCTTAAAGTTCTATTTATATAGAGACACTTCAAGGTTGAACCCCGAGGAGTGGGTGTATCAACTTTAACTAATATACTATCGCACATGAAAGGGAAGATAACGGACATTCAAGGAACTTTTACGCTGCATAACGGTGTAAAAATGCCCTATTTGGGCTTAGGAACCTATCAAGCAGAGAACAACCAAGAGGTGATAGATTCGGTAAAATATGCATTGGAAATCGGTTATAGGCATATCGATACCGCTTCTATCTACCAAAATGAAGAAGGGGTGGGTACTGGCATAAAAGAAAGCTCAGTGCCAAGAGAGGACATCTTTTTGGTTACGAAGGTATGGAATGCCGATCAAGGTTACGATAGCACCTTAAAATCTTTCGAGGACAGTATAAAACGATTACAGGTAGATTATTTAGATCTTTTATTGGTTCATTGGCCCGTAAAGGAAAAATATAAAGATACTTGGAGGGCGCTTGAGTATTTATATGAACATAAAAAAGTAAGGGCCATAGGTGTCAGTAATTTTCTACAGCATCACTTAGAGGACTTAATGACGGATTGTAAAATTGTGCCTATGGTGAACCAAATGGAATTTCATCCTTATGTGGTACAGCAAGAGTTGATCGACTTTTGTGATAAAAATACCATTCAGTACGAAGCATGGTCCCCATTTATGCAAGGCAAAGTCTTTAATCTTGATATCTGCAAGAAATTGGCGGCCAAGTATAACAAATCGATCGCCCAGATCATACTACGTTGGGATTTGCAAAAAGGCGTAGTAACCATCCCTAAGTCGGTTCATAGAAATAGGATAGAATCAAATGCCGATATTTTCGATTTCGAATTATCGCAAGAAGATGTAGCTTATTTGGATAGTCTAGATAGGGGCGAGCGAATAGGTCCCCACCCCGATCATTTCGATTTTTAGTCCTTTGTGAAGAGTGCTTTTAGTTCGGTAGCATCGTCCGCTTTCATTTTACCGGCCAATACCAAACTTAGTTGTTTTCGCCTTAGGGCCCCTTCATATCTTTTTTTCTCTAAGGCCGTTTCAGGTCGTAGAGGAGGTACTTCTGTCGGTTTTCCGGTTTCATCTACGGCTACAAACGTATAAATGGCTTCATTGGCCTTGGTGCGCTTTCCATTATACCTGTCTTCTATCCAAACATCTATATATACCTCCATAGAAGTAGTATAGGCCCTAGATACGGCAGCCTCTACCGTTACAACACTTCCTAAGGGAACGGCAAGATTAAATGCCACATGATTTACAGAAGCGGTCACAGTTATTCTTCTACTGTGCCTACCGGCGGCTATACTTGCTGCACGGTCCATCCTGGCAAGTAGTTCTCCCCCAAAAAGATTTTGAAGGGCATTGGTTTCACTAGGTAAGACCATATCGGTCATAGTGGTTCTAGATTCTGATGGAGTTTTTGCTGTCATACAGTAAAATTTTGCGCAAAGATACGGGCAACAAAAATTCTAAATGAAGCTAGGTTACTTTATTTTTCAGAAAGCAGCCACGCATCGGCAGATTGCGTACGTTTGATCTCCTTTAAGGCCGTTAAAGCCTCTTTGGGGTCATTAAAACGGTCATAGGTAACCACGTGAAGGCCGTAGGCATTGGTGCCATAATAAGACGCATTCTTGTACCCTTTGTTTTGAAGGGCCTTAATTTTGCGGTCTGCGTTTTCTTTAATTCTAAATGCCCCTGCTACGATATGGTGTTTTCCGGCGGTGGCCGTTTTGGTTTTGGCAGAGGAGATGGCATCAATAGTTACCGTAGGTAATTCAAGGGGGTCGGTATCAAAAAATGTAGCCTCTTGTATCTGTCTGGTCACCTCTTTTTGAGCCTCTTGTCTTACGATTTGATCTGCTTGTATACGGTCGTTGTAGAAGCGGTAGCCTGTTAGGCTTGTGGACAATGCGACTAAAAATATGGCGGCATATTTTAAATAAGGCCTAAAACTACCTTGTTCTCTTTTTTCGGGACTGATGATAAATGGAATTTGCTCTTCCATTTCTACTACCTCTTCTTTTAAGACTTCCCTGGTAACAGGTATTGCTTTAAAGGAAGATAATCCAAACGAGGAGGTCAGATAATTTACCTCGTAATAAGGCTGAAATTGTATGCGCCCCTCACCATTGGTCCAAAGAAGCCCTATGTTTGGTAAGCTTATCTTTTCACCATCGGCCAATTGTCTTTTCCAATCTTTGGCTACCTCTTCGATTTTGGACAGGGTAGTTTCAAAAGAAGCTTTTTCTGCTTCTGCTATATGGGAAACCAACAAGCCATCATTGGAGGTGAGCTGCTCGTTAAAGGAAATTAACTTTGCAGGAGCATAAAAAGTATTCGTGATATCATTGATCCTTGCCGGAGTCCTTTGGGTAAGGAACGCCCCGAAATTTGGGATTACCACGCAGTTATATCTATAAAGTAATTCTGTGATATAATGTTCTACTACCATAAGGCACAAATATCAAAAAAATAAAGGGTCTTCAAAACGGATGGGATAACTTTTTATTAACATTATATTTGTGGTCTCTGGTTCATAACAATGATAGATTCACAACATACTGCTGATGAGTTGCTTGCAATTTTAAGGTTACAGCACATACCTAACATTGGCGATGTTCTTGCCAAGAAATTAATTGCACATTGTGGTAGTCCATCGGCAGTTTTTGAAGAAAAAAGGGAAGCACTCTTAAAAATTGACGGTATTGGAACACACACCATAAAATATCTGTTCAATGCGGCACATTTAAAAGCTGCGGAAGCTGAATACAGCTATATTATAAGCAACAACATCCAATACACCTATTTTAGGGACGCAGAGTATCCTAAACACCTTAAGCATTGTATCGACGCCCCGATTCTACTGTTTAGAAAAGGAAAAATGGATTTTGCGGGCCGTAAAATAATCAGTGTTGTAGGTACCCGTAACATTACCAGTTATGGCATGGCTTTTTGTGAGCAGTTCGTAAAGGACATAGCTCCGCTAAACCCTATTATTGTTAGTGGATTCGCCTACGGAGTCGATATTTGTATCCAAAGGGAAGCAATAAGGCAAGGTTTGCAGACCATCGGTTGTTTGGCGCATGGCCTTAACCAAATTTATCCGAAGGTACATGCGAAGTATCAGGCCGGGGTATGCGATAACGGAGGGTTTTTTACAGAATTTTGGAGTAACAGTAATCCCGAAAGGGAGAATTTCTTAAAGAGGAACCGGGTAATTGCCGGTATGAGCGAGGCTACCGTTGTAATAGAGTCCGCAGAAAAAGGAGGTAGTTTGGTCACTGCAGATATAGCCCATGGTTACAATAGAGATGTTTTTGCCGTACCAGGACGTAGTAGCGATAAGTATAGTATTGGTTGTAATAATTTAATAAAACAGCAAAAAGCACATATGTTGACCTCTGCGGCCGATTTGGTGTATATGTTAAATTGGGATATTGACGAGCAGAAAACCAAAACGGTTCAAAAGCAATTGTTTGTAGACTTGGACGAAACAGAACAGGCTATTTATACTTATTTGCAGCAAAATGGCAAGCAGTTGTTAGATGGTATCGCCCTAGATTGCCAAATACCCATTTATAAGACTTCGGCCACCTTGTTGGCCATGGAAATGAAAGGCGTTATTAGACCTTTGCCAGGTAAATTGTTCGAAGCCATTTAAGATTTTACAGACTATCCGGTATGTAGAAATGATTAAAATAATGGTGTAAAGCGTTTTTGAGGCGCTATGTCGATCAATCTATAAAAGAAAACGATCACTGGGCCGTTTACGTAAATTTAAAACAATAAAAAACCGACCCTTTGGTCGGTTTTGAATTTTTAATACTATTGGCAGGTATAATTAATACCCTATTTTTTCTCGAACTCTTTGTAAGACGCCCTCAGCTACTTTTCTTGCTTTTTCGGCACCTATAGCCAATGCTTCATCCACTTCATTGAGGTTGTTCATGTAATAATCGTATTTTTCGCGGGCTTCACCAAACTTGTCTGTGATAACTTCGTACAACGCTTGTTTGGCATGGCCATAACCATAATTACCGGCAAGGTAATTGGCGCTCATTTCCTCTATTTGTTCTTGGGTTGCCAATAGTTTGTATAGGGCAAATACGTTGTCGTTGGTAGGGTCTTTCGGATCTTCCATAGGGGTACTGTCCGTTTGTATTCCCATGATCTGTTTTCTCAATTTTTTATCGGTCTGAAAAAGATTGATCAGGTTGCCACGGCTTTTACTCATTTTCTCCCCATCGGTGCCGGGTACATACATGGTATTTTCGTGAACTTTTCCTTCAGGAATCACAAAGGTTTCGCCCATTTTGGCATGAAAACGGGAAGCTACGTCCCTAGTCATTTCTATATGCTGTAACTGATCTTTCCCTACAGGTACTATATTCGCATCGTACAAAAGAATATCGGCGGCCATTAGCATGGGGTATGTGAACAACCCTGCGTTCACATCTTCCAGTCTGTCGGCCTTATCCTTGAAGCCATGGGCCAAGGTCAATCTTTGATATGGAAAAAAGCAACTTAGGTACCAAGATAGTTCTGTAGCTAAGGGAACATCGCTTTGGCGGTAGAAAACGGTCTTTTCTATATCCAGTCCAAAAGCAAGCCAGGTAGATGCAATAGAATAG
The DNA here is from genome assembly GCF_018100785.1 of Maribacter sp. MMG018. GTDB lineage: Bacteria > Bacteroidota > Bacteroidia > Flavobacteriales > Flavobacteriaceae > Maribacter. Next base: position 775,883 of record NZ_JAGJEC010000001.1, read on the forward strand.
GTATTTCTTCGCAGTTCCTCTGCATTTTTTATTTGTGTGAGCGAATGTAGGTCCGCAATAAAAAGAAACGACTCGTTTTTAGGGTCGCTTGCCATTTCTATAGCGGGCATTATAGCGCCTAAAATATTGCCCAAATGTGGTGTTCCCGTACTTTGGATTCCTGTTAAAATTCTTGCCATTTATGTATAAAATAAGGGTGCAAAGGTAAAACAAATCAAAAAAATAAGCGCAAATAACTATTTTTGATTTATGGTTAAATTACTTAAGCGAGTAGGGCAAACTATATATAGAATTTGGTTTTACGTTTTAGTCGCCGTACCAATTTTTTTGTGTTTTCCTTTTTTGTTGCTCTTTGCCTCTAGAGAGCAATGGTATCCCCAGTTTTTTTGGATGGCCCGTAATTTATGGGCAAAACCTATTTTATATGGCATGGGATGCCCGCCGAGGGTGCTTTATGATGAATACTTGGTGAAGGGGAAGAGTTATATGTTGGTGGCCAACCATACCAGTATGTTAGATATTATGCTGATGCTTTATGCCAGTAAAAACCCATTTGTTTTTGTGGGAAAGAAAGAACTGGAGAAGATTCCTGTATTCGGTTTCTTTTATAGACGGGTGTGCATTATGGTAGATCGCGACAATGTACAAAGTAGAACGGGAGTCTATAGGCGGGCCCAAAGAAGATTAAAGCAAGGGTTGAGTATTTGTATTTTTCCCGAGGGAGGCGTTCCCGATGACGAAAGTATTGTGTTGGATACGTTTAAGGATGGCGCGTTTAAAATGGCCATAGCACATAAAATTCCGGTAGTGCCTATGACCTTCTATGATAATAAAAAACGATTTTCGTTTACCTTTTTTAGTGGCGGACCGGGATTGATCAGGGCCAGGGTGCATCGATTTTTTGAGACCGAAGGACTGGAAGAAAATGATAAAAGTAAACTTCGAGAAGAGGTTAGGGAAGTCATTTACAGAGAACTCACTTCTTAATACCTTAGAATTTAAAACTAAGTCCACTGTAAATTCCTAATGAGTATGGATTAAACGACCCGTCAACATTTGAGAAAGTGTTTAGTTGATATTTAAAAACCGGTTCTATATTCAAACGAACATTACGGGTAAATTTATAGTCGAGGCCAATACCTACATTGGCACTAAAATTTACATCGTTAATATTATTGGCTTCGCCAACTTCAGTAGTAAGGGCACCTGAAGTAAGGGAAACTTCATTATCTACTAAAAATAAAGAGCTAACACCGCCAATGACATTTACGCCAAGTTTATTGTTGATCAAGGCGTATGATAATTCCACAGGTACTTCAAGATAGCCTATTTTTTGACCCATCTCTCCAGAAAGTTGAGCATTTTGGGCCGAGACATCAAGTGTTTTACTAGTAGTACTTATGGTTGTATTGTTGTTCGAAACTATTAAATTGTCAGATGTTTTTGCGTAATCGATATTTGGGATTTGAGAGTTTTCCAAGGCAGAAAGTGAGGAGGTGAAATATACATCGTTGGTATTATAGCCATAATCTACTTTGTGTATTCCTGACCGTACTGAGAGTTTTGAATTAATCTCATATGCCACGGCTACACCATAACTGAGGTTTATATCACCCGATTTAGAATTGGAGGCGAACATTGGGCTTAAGGGGCTACCATCACCTATTGCGTTATAATATACAGGAGCTACACTTGGTCCGGCCGACCATCTTTTTTCAGATTTCTGTGCAATTTGATCCTCTTCTTGTTCAGTAACCGCTTCAAAAATTGACCTCTTTTTAGAATCGTCTGTAACAGGTTCTTTTTGAGGGTCATTATTGGCTACGGCAGATTGCACGTTTGTTTGCATGGCGCCATTTGCTTTCACTGCGGACAACTCTTTTTCTGTAGGTTGTATATTCTCTTGCCTTTCTTCGGCTTGTGCTACGGCACTCTCTGAAATACCGGTGGTTGTTTTGACAAGGTCATTTTGGCCATTGGTGTTCGTTTCGGTATTTCTATTAGATTTCTCTTGGGAAGAAAGCACGGTAATACCGGGTTGAACAGAGGTACCGTTCGTATTTTTGTGTATGGTGTTTTGAGATGAATTTTCTTTTGTTGTTTCGCTGTAGTCGGTACTCTCTACCAGTTGGTTTTGGTTGTTGTCGGTGTTTTCCTTGTTTACAATTACTTCTGTTTCTTCAATCGGATCGACATCGGATTTTATATTGGTGTTAAAGGGTTGGGTCTCTTTTTTTTCTATATCGGTAATGGGGTTCTTATCTGTGACTTCTTCATTTTGAAATGGATTAAAAACTAATAGTCCCAAGACCAATGTTGCAGCGATACCTCCTAACTGCCACCAAAGGGGTAGAATTCTCTTCTTTTTTTTCTTATCCAACGAAGCTTCAATGGAGGACCACACCTTTTGGTCTGGAGTTTTCTTGAAGTCCAGAAATTTTTCCTGGAATAGTTGGTCTATTTTCTTTTTGCTCATTTTTGTTCAGCCTAATATTTTCTATTGATCCATCTAAGAATCATTTTTTCTTTCCGAGAATAACCATCAATCCGATAATGGATTGGGAAACTTTTCTTTCTATCTTTTCTTTTAATAACATTCTGGCACGGGCAAGGTTGGATTTTGATGTGCCTACTGTGGTGCCCATTAATTCTCCTATTTCTTTATGTGTATATCCGTCCAATACATACAAATTAAAGGTGGCCCTGTATTTATTTGGCAATTCTTGTATGTATTTTAATAAGGTTTGTAAAGAGATGTCGTCATAAACGTTTTCTACCTTTACTTCTTCTTCAATATTGTCATTGACTACATTTAGATATTCCTCTCTTCTGTATTTTTGTAATACCGTGTTTATGGTAATACGTTTCATCCAACCTTCGAATGATCCCTTGGATTTGTACTGACCAATTTTATCATAAATGGTCATAAAACTATCATGAAGGTTATCTTCGGCCTCTGTTTTATTGCGCGAGTATTTTAAACATATACCATAGAGCACCCCTGCATAGGTCCTATACAGATGTTCTTGAGCCTTTCTATCGCCCTTTTTACATTTATGTATGAGTTCTTCTAAAGGCACTCGGTCGGTTATATTAAAATGTAAGTTATTCTACCGGAACGACAACTTCAAAAAACTCAGGTTCTCCTTCACTATTGTCCCCTTTATAAAACCTAAAGGTATATGGTTGATCGTATTTTACGATAAAATCAAAAGAAGCCTCTTCTTCTTCATTTACTTCGGTACAGGCTTCATCATCCGTCATTGATACGCCTATAGCGACTACGTTTCTAACAGTGGTGTCTTCTTTTGTAACGTCAAGGCCTTCATAATGCGTACATTCGTCCGGTATGGTGTAAGTTACGTTTATTTTATATGTTTCGTTTAATTTAAACGACTCTGGTAATTCTGCACTATTTATGGTTAATGAGGTAAAATAAAAGTTGGGGTCGTCGTCGTCAAGCGAACAACCACTCAATAGAACCGATATAAGTGCGGTCGCAAAAACAAATTTTCTCATCATCATCAATTCTTTTTGATAAAGATGGAAGTATGGAAAAAAGGTTGCGTTGGTCGATTAAAAATCGGCCAACGCAGTTTATTTACTTATTTGTTAAGGGCATTGATGGCATCCCTTATTTTACCGTCCAATTCTTCGAACAATTCCGGATTGTCCAGCAATAATGTTTTAACAGCGTCTCTTCCTTGTCCTAGTTTTGTGTCGCCATAACTGAACCAAGAACCGCTTTTCTTAATGATTTCGTATTCAACGCCTAGATCAATGATCTCACCTACTTTTGAAATACCTTCCCCGTACATGATGTCAAATTCGGTAGTCCTGAAAGGAGGGGCTACTTTGTTTTTGACCACTTTTACGCGTGTTTTGTTTCCTTGTACATTACCGTCGGTATCTTTTATTTGCGTAGAACGCCTAATATCCAGTCGTACCGATGCATAGAATTTTAACGCGTTACCACCGGTCGTGGTCTCTGGGTTTCCGAACATGACACCGATTTTTTCACGCAATTGGTTTATGAAGATTACCGTACAATTTGTTTTACTGATAGAGCCGGTCAATTTTCTTAATGCCTGTGACATTAAACGGGCATGCAATCCCATTTTAGAATCTCCCATTTCCCCTTCTATTTCACTTTTAGGGGTCAGTGCAGCAACAGAATCGACTATAACAATATCGATGGCTCCCGAACGAATTAAGTTGTCCGCAATTTCTAGGGCCTGCTCTCCGTTATCGGGCTGGGAAATAATTAAATTATCAATATCAACACCTAATTTTTGTGCGTAGAAACGATCAAAAGCATGTTCCGCATCGATAAAAGCTGCGATACCTCCATTTTTTTGTGCTTCGGCAATGGCATGTAATGTCAAGGTCGTTTTACCTGAAGATTCCGGTCCATAGATTTCTATGACCCTTCCTCGGGGGTAACCTCCTACTCCTAAAGCAATATCAAGGCCCAAAGAACCTGAAGGTATAACTTCAACATCTTCTACAATGCTGTCGCCCATTTTCATAACTGCACCTTTTCCGTAGGTTTTGTCCAGTTTGTCCAAGGTTAGTTTTAGGGCTTTTAATTTTGCTTCTTTTTCAGAACTCATTTGTTAAATTTTAGAAGAGCTAAATTAGCATTTCTTTTTCGAAAAAAAGAATATTGAGGGCTATTACGCAACCATTTGAGCCTTTTGCTATCTTATAATTAATTAGACATTGTTTATTGTATTATAATCCATTGTTTTTAGTGTCAATGGATATTGGTGGCTATGTCCTTTTTATTTTCTGTAAGAATGCTATGAAGAAGAAGAAAATGGAATAGTCGAATAAAGAGTCCCGTTATAACGGGACTCTTTTTTATTGAGTACATCCAGTAATATACCTATCGTTATAAAATTTTGTAAATGCTGAGGTTTTTATCTCAAAATTGATTTATTGGCAAGGGGTTTTTAACATTCTCTTTTAACCAGAGGCCTTATATTTAGTACGGTTGCATGGTAATATTGCCATATAATGTATCTTTGCAGTCCAGAAAACATAGCACTTGTACTTATGACAAGAAATGGAAAGATAGAACTAATGGCTCCGGCAGGGAACTATGAGTCCCTACAGGCTGCTATCGATAATGGGGCCGATTCGGTATATTTTGGCGTAGAGCAATTGAATATGCGGGCCAGGGCTAGTATTAATTTTACTTTGGAAGACCTGCCAGAGATCGCCCGGCGGTGCGGGGAGAAGAATATACGAACCTACCTTACCCTTAATACGATCATATACGACCACGACCTTTCTATTATAAAGACGGTTTTGGATGCTGCCAAAAATGCGGGCATTACAGCGGTGATCGCCATGGATCAGGCCGTTATTTCCTATGCTAGGCAGATTGGTATGGAAGTACATATCTCTACCCAGATCAATATTACGAATATAGAAACAGTAAAATTTTATTCGCTGTTCGCAGATACCGTGGTGTTAAGTAGAGAATTGAGTCTAAGACAGATCAAGAATATTTGTTCGCAGATTGAAAAAGAGGAGGTAAAAGGGCCTTCCGGTAATTTGGTGGAGGTAGAGGTGTTTGGACATGGCGCCCTGTGTATGGCGGTATCCGGAAAATGTTATTTGAGCCTACACTCCCATAATTCATCGGCGAACAGAGGGGCTTGTAAGCAAAATTGTCGTAAAAAATACACGGTCATAGACCAAGAAAGTGGTTTTGAGATTGAATTGGACAACGAATATATGATGTCGCCCAAGGATCTTTGCACCCTCGATTTTCTGGATCAGATCATCGATGCCGGGGTAAAGGTACTAAAGATCGAAGGTAGGGGGCGTGCCCCCGAATATGTGGCTACGGTCATTAAAACCTACAGAGAAGCGATAGACTCCTATTACGAAGGGACATTTAATAAAGAAAAGGTAAACGTCTGGATGGAAGCCTTGAAAAAGGTGTATAACCGAGGCTTTTGGGGTGGTTACTATCTCGGGCAGAAACTGGGGGAATGGAGCGATGGCCCGGGGTCACAGGCTACCCAAAAGAAAGTATATGTAGGTAAGGGGGTGCATTATTACCCAAAACCAGGAATCGCAGAATTTAAGATCGAGGCCTATGATATTAAGGTAGGCGATCAGCTTTTGGTGACCGGACCGACAACCGGGGTAAAAGAACTTCAATTGGACGAGATGATGGTGAACGACCTCAAGGCCGAAATGGCCGAAAAGGGGAACAACTGTACCTTTCCCACCGGCTTTAAGGTGCGGCCCTCCGATAAATTGTATAAAATCGTCCAGCAATAATGGTCGTTGTTACACTGCAGCGGAAGAAGTGCATTGGTTGCAATTATTGTGTCGAATTGGCACCGGAGCAGTTTCAAATGTCCAAAAAAGATGGAAAAAGTGTCTTGTTGCATGCGGTAGAGAAAAAGGGCTTTCATACCATCAAATCACCTGATGACGCGATTTACGAACCTTGCAGGCAAGCACAACAGGCCTGTCCCGTAAAGATCATTACTACCAAGATACGGTAATATTAGCCTATCTTTGCCCGAATAGACTATTCTTTAACTTAACGATTGGTATAGCATGCAACTGTACAATACATTAAGTGCAAAGGAAAGGGAGGCTCTTATCAAAGAGGCCGGTCAAGAACGATTGACAATTTCTTTCTATAAATATGCACACATCGGCAATCCTGCCATTTTTAGAAACCATTTGTTCGTTCATTGGAACGAATTGGATGTTTTGGGCCGTATTTACGTTGCTCATGAGGGTATCAATGCCCAATTATCTGTACCGGCAGAGAATTTTGAAGCTTTCAAAAAACATTTGGACAGCATTTCTTTCTTAGAGAATGTACGGTTGAACATTGCCATTGAACAAGACAACCTTTCTTTTTTAAAGTTAAAGGTCAAGGTGAGGCGTAAAATTGTGGCCGATGGCCTAAACGACAACGCCTTCGATGTTACCAATAAAGGGGTGCACGTAAATGCGGAACGGTTCAATGAGCTTATCGATGATCCAGATACCGTTTTGGTCGACATGAGAAACCATTACGAAAGTGAGATAGGTCACTTTAAGAATGCTATTACGCCCGATGTGGATACGTTTAGGGATTCTTTGGATATTATAGAAAACGACCTTGCCGACCATAAAGAGGATAAAAAATTGGTTATGTACTGTACCGGGGGTATCCGGTGCGAAAAGGCAAGTGCCTATTATAAATATAAAGGCTTTAAACAGGTGTACCAGTTAGAAGGGGGCATTATAGAATATACCCGACAGGTAAACGCAAAAAAGTTGGAGAACAAGTTCGTAGGTAAGAACTTTGTCTTTGATCACCGCAGGAGCGAACGTATTTCAGACGATGTGATCGCGCAATGCCACCAATGTGGCAAACCCTGCGACACCCATGTAAACTGCGCCAACGAGGCCTGTCATCTTCTCTTTATACAGTGCGAGGAATGTGCCCAGAAAATGGACGACTGTTGTTCCGATAGTTGTAAAGAGGTACATGCACTGCCATACGAAGAACAAAAGGCGTTAAGAAAGGGTAAAACGGTAAGCAACAAGATTTTTAAAAAAGGAAGGTCGAAAGTACTGAAATTTAAGGGCTAAGCTTAGATTTCTTTGTTTCCGAATACCAAATGTATTAGCAAGGTTGCGATGGAAAGGGAAAGGCCAAGAATGGAAACCCCTGTCCATTTGTAATGTTGCCATGCGAGGGCGGCCAAAACTGTTCCAAGGGCGCCTCCCAAGAAAAATATGACCATATAAACCGTGTTCGTACGGTTTCGGGCGTTTTCGTTTCTTGAAAATATGATGTTCTGGTTGGCTATGTGTAACGATTGTTGCCCAAGGTCAACCAAAATCACCCCGATAACGATACCGATGATGGAATGATCGGAAAATAGAAAAACCGTCCAAGAGGCAATTAAAATAAGTGATGACGTAATAACGATACGGTTTTTGCTCATCCGGTCGCTTAGTCTTCCTACAACACTTGCGGCCAACGCCCCTACGATACCTATAAGGCCAAATGTCCCTGTAATACCGCTGCCATAACCAAAATTATCCTCCATTAAAAAAACCAAGGTGGTCCAAAATGCACATAGTCCCGCAAAGGAAAGTCCACCGCGTACTGCGGCCAAACGTAGGGGAGGTTCCGTCTTGAACAAATGGACCAACGATTTCATTAAACCCTTATAGGTACCGGTATAGACGGGATCTACCCTTGGCAATTTTATTTTTAGGAGGACAAAGAGCCCTAACATCATGGCGGTAGCTACAAAATACATGGTGCGCCAACCGAATTGTTCGCCGATAAAACCACTGATAACCCTGCTTCCTAAAATACCGATCAGCAATCCGCTCATAACGATACCTATAGCACGGCCCCTGTTCTGGGGGTTTGAGAGCTGGGCAGCCATGGGAACGAACAACTGGGGCAGGGCCGAGGTGCATCCTATAAAAAAGCTGGCAACGACCAGAAGCCATAACGACGGGGCAAACCCTGCAGCCAACAACGATGCCAGCAAAAGCATAAAATCTATTTTCAATATTTTTTGGTTAGAGACCATATCGCCCAACGGAATTACAAAAAGTAGGCCCGCGGCATATCCCAATTGTGTCGCCAAGGCGACATTGCTAACGGCCGATTCGGTGACCCCGAAACTAACCGAGATCATATGAAGTAAAGGTTGGTTGTAGTATAGGTTTGCCGCTAACAAGCCTGCAGAGAGGCTCATAAGATAGAGAACGGTATCGCTCAACCCTTTTTGTTTTTCCATAGATTGGAGTACCCTGTTTTTTTGACTTAGACAAAATTGTTGCAAAGGAACGAAGAACTGTGGTAAGTTGAGATAAGTTTTCAACACATTAAAAATTTAGTACCTTTACATATAAAATTAATACGAACCCAATTTGGTCCGAACTTTCCGGTTTAGATCAAATCAAGATATACTATATGAGCTGTAACAGTTGTTCGACCGGTAAGGACGGACAACCACGTGGGTGCAAGAACAACGGAACTTGCGGTACCGATGGTTGTAATAAATTGACTGTTTTTGACTGGCTTTCAAATATGGCGCTTCCCAATGGGGAAAAGCCTTTTGAGTACGTAGAAGTACGTTTTAAGAACAGTAGAAAAGAATTCTTCAAAAATACCGAAAACCTAACACTTTCTATAGGGGATATTGTAGCAACACAGGCGCAGAGCGGTCACGATATAGGCATGGTTACCTTGACAGGAGAACTTGTGCGTGTTCAGATGAAGCGTAAAAAGGTAGACTTTACAAAAGAGGAATTGCCAAAAATATATAGAAAGGCCACCCAAAAGGATATAGATATTTGGCAGAAATGTCGAGACCGTGAAGAAGAAATAAAAAAACGTTCCAGAGAGATAGCCATTATTCTGAAATTACAGATGAAGATCTCGGATGTGGAATTTCAGGGAGACGGTTCAAAGGCTACATTTTATTACACGGCAGAAGAACGGGTAGATTTTCGTCAGTTGATAAAAGATATGGCCAAGGCGTTCGGTATTCGAATAGAAATGCGCCAAATAGGATATAGGCAAGAAGCCCAGCGATTAGGTGGTATAGGTTCATGTGGGCGAGAGCTTTGTTGTTCAACTTGGCTGACCGATTTTAGATCGGTTTCCACTTCCGCAGCCCGTTACCAACAACTTTCGTTAAATCCCCAAAAATTGGCCGGGCAATGTGGTAAATTAAAATGTTGCTTAAACTATGAATTGGATGTTTATTTGGATGCCCTAAAGGATTTTCCCTCCCAAGATACCAAGTTGTACACCGAAAAGGGATTGGCCTTTTGCCAAAAAACGGACATATTTAAAGAGTTGCTCTGGTTTTCATACAAAGACGAGCCTGCCAATTGGCATGTGCTCTCTAAGGACCAGGTGATAGAGATTCTTGAAAAGAACAAGAAAAAAGAAAAAGTGGCCAGCTTAGAGGCCTATGCGGCGGACAATATTGAAGAAGAAAAGGTAGTTTTTGAAAATGTAGTAGGTCAAGACAGCCTTACACGTTTTGATAAGCCCAAGAAGAGCAGCAATAAGCGAAACCGAAATAGAAATAGAAAAAAGAACAACAGAAATAGAAACAGAAATAAGAAAAATGCGTCGTAGTTTTTTTGTTATAATGTCGATTTTATGTTTTTTCTCTTGTAATACCGATGTGGTAACTTCGGAGTACAAAAGCCTCAATGGGGCCGTGTGGAATAGAGATGATGTAATTAAGTTCAATTTTTCCGAGATCGATACGGTTCAGGAATATAACATGTTCATCAACGTTAGAAACGACAATACCTTTCCTTATAGCAATCTATTTATTATTACTTCATTAACGACTCCGGAGGGTGAAGTGCTCCAAGACACTATGGAGTATGAAATGGCTTTGCCAGATGGAACATGGTTGGGCAAAGGTTCGGGAAGTCTAAAGGAAAATAAATTATGGTATAAGGAAAACATCGTTTTTCCTTCACCAGGCGTATATACACTAGAAGTTTCGCATGCAATGCGTAAAAATGGAAATGTCTCTGGGATTATAGGACTTGAAGGCATTACCGATGTAGGTTTGGAAATAACAAAAAGTAATCCCTAAGCTTATGGCAAAAGCGGTTAAAAAGAAAAACAACAACAAGGGTTTTTCTAAATATATAAAATGGTTTTGGATCTTATTCATATCTGGAGTGGCATTTGTTGCCTTGATCTTTCTGTCGGCCTCTTGGGGGCTTTTCGGGGAGTTGCCACCCTATGAATATCTAGAGAATCCTCAAACAAACTTGGCTTCACAGATAATATCGTCAGATGGCGAGCTTTTGGGCAAGTTTTATTTGGAGGATAACCGTACAGACGTAAAATACGAGGATTTACCGGATAATTTGGTGAATGCACTGATCGCGACGGAAGATGCACGTTTTCATGATCACTCGGGTATAGATGCGAGAGGAACCTTGAGGGCTTTTTTCTTTTTAGGAACCCGTGGAGGGGCCAGTACGATCAGTCAACAATTAGCAAGACAATTGTTTGTCGGTGTAAGGTCAAGAAACAAGATAGAGACCATTAAACAAAAAATTAAGGAGTGGGTATTGGCCATTAGGCTAGAGCGTAGTTATACCAAAGAAGAAATCATCAGTATGTATTTTAATATTTATGATTTTGGAAACAATGCCGATGGTATAAGGTCTGCTGCCCGTATTTATTTTGGGAAAGAACCAAAAGATCTAAAGACGGAAGAATCTGCCGTGTTGGTGGGTATGTTTAAGAACTCATCTCTCTTTAATCCTTTAAGAAGAGAGGAAATGGTGAAGAACCGCCGTAATACGGTATTGGGCCAAATGGCCAAGTACGGTTATATTACCGAAGAAGAGAAAGATTCTTTGCAGGCCTTGAAGATGGATATCAACTATAATCCGGAAAACCATAGGGAAGGTCTTGCCACCTACTTTAGAATGTATCTGCAGAGATTCATGAAAGATTGGATAGAAAAGAACCCAAAACCTGCGATGAAAGGTGAAAGGGACAAGTGGAACATATATTTGGATGGCCTAAAGATTTATACGACCATAGATTCTAAAATGCAGGCGAATGCCGAGGAAGCGGTGTACGAACATATGAAAAACTTACAGAGAGAGTTTTTTAATCAAAATACGCCAGATAAGAACCCTACCGCACCATTTTTGGATCTGACTCCTGAGGAAACAAATCGAATTATGGAAAGGGCGATGAGAACTTCTGAACGTTGGCGAAAAATGAAAGCCGCCGGCAAAACGGAAAAAGAGATCAGGGAGTCGTTTACCAAGAAGGCCGAAATGACCGTTTTTGATTGGAACAGTGAAACCAAAGAGAAGGATACGGTAATGACACCGTTGGACTCTATTCGCTACTACAAGACCTTTTTAAGGGCCGCCATGATGTCCATGGAACCACAAACAGGTCATGTAAAGGCATGGGTAGGTGGTATCGATTACAAACACTTTCAATACGACAATGTAATACAAGGGGCTAGGCAGGCCGGGTCTACCTTTAAGCCTTTCGTATATGCGGCAGCGATCGATCAATTACGCCTTTCGCCATGTGAAACCTTTCCAGATACCCAATACTGTATTGAAGCGGGCAAGCATGGAAATATAGAACCCTGGTGTCCTGATAACTCGGATGGTAAATTCTCTGGCAAGGATATGACATTGAAATATGCCTTGGCAAATTCGGTGAACTCGGTAACGGCACAATTAATAGATAAGGTCGGGCCAAAATCAGTAGTATCGATCGTGAAAAACCTGGGCTTGACAAGAGATATTCTTGAAGTTCCGGCCATTGCTTTGGGAACACCGGAGTTCAGTGTATACGAAATGGTAGGGGCCTATGGTGCATTTGCCAATCAAGGGGTATACGTTAAACCGGTAATGGTTACCAGAATAGAGGATAAGAACGGTACTGTTTTATATGAATATGTTCCAGAAACAAAAGACGTATTGAGCAAAGAAGTCTCTTACGCGATGATAGATTTAATGAAAGGGGTTACTCAAGGAGGATCCGGAACAAGATTACGTCATAGTTACAACAAGAACAACTCGGTATATAAAAAGATCATAACAGGCTACCCTTATGAACTCACAAACCCGATTGCCGGTAAGACCGGAACTACCCAGAATCAAAGTGATGGTTGGTTTATGGGAGTAGTGCCCAATTTGGTAACCGGTGTTTGGGTAGGTGGAGAAGAAAGGTCTGTACACTTTAAGAGTATAACATATGGTCAGGGAGCATCAATGGCACTGCCTATATGGGGACTTTATATGAAAAAGAATTATGCGAACGAAGATCTTGGTGTTTCTAAGGATGACTTTGAGAAACCCGAAAATATGTCTATCGTAACCGATTGCGACAAATTTGAGAAAGACAACAAAAAAGATATGCATTTAGAGGACGATCTAGACGATCTGGACTTCTAATGATGGATTGATAAATTTGTATTAAAAACCCTGGCAAGCGCCAGGGTTTTTTTATATTATCAAATTAAAAGCATTATTTTAGTAATATGATATTTAAATGTGGTTATGATAAAGAAAACGGTATCAAGTGTTGAGGAAGCACTGAAAGGTGTGCAAGACGGCATGACTTTTATGTTAGGAGGGTTTGGCCTGTGCGGTATCCCCGAAAAGGCAATTGCCGAATTGGTAAGATTGGGAATATCGGATATTACCTGTATTTCCAACAATGCTGGGGTAGATGACTTTGGACTTGGTCTTTTACTTCAAAAGCGCCAAATAAAAAAAATGATTTCTTCTTACGTTGGGGAAAACGATGAATTTGAAAGGCAGATGTTGAGTGGTGAATTGGAAGTAGAATTGACTCCACAGGGTACATTGGCCGAAAAATGCAGGGCCGCCCAGAGCGGTTTTCCGGCTTTTTATACCCCGGCCGGTTACGGCACCGAGGTGGCCGAGGGTAAGGAGACAAGAGAATTTAATGGTAAAATGTATGTTTTGGAAGAAGCCTTTAAAGCAGATTTCGCTTTCGTTAAGGCATGGAAAGGAGATGAGGCCGGTAATTTAATATTTAAGGGTACGGCAAGAAATTTTAATCCGTGCATGTGCGGTGCCGCGAAAATAACGGTAGCAGAGGTGGAAGAATTGGTGCCTGCAGGGGCTTTGGATCCAAACCAAATACATGTTCCCGGAATATTCGTTCAACGAATTTTTCAAGGTAACGATTATGAAAAACGTATAGAACAGCGAACCGTAAGAAAAAGAAATTAAAAATGTTAGATAAGAACGGAATAGCAAAGCGCATTGCGCAGGAGGTTAAAGATGGCTATTATGTAAACCTTGGAATAGGGATACCCACCTTGGTGGCGAATTTTGTCAGAGATGATATTAGTGTAGAATTCCAAAGTGAAAACGGTGTTTTGGGAATGGGGCCTTTCCCTTTTGAAGGGGAGGAAGATGCTGATGTGATAAACGCGGGAAAGCAAACCATAACTACATTGCCAGGAGCATCTTTTTTTGATTCTGCCACCAGTTTTTCTATGATCAGGGGGCAACATGTAGATTTGACCATTCTGGGAGCTATGGAAGTAGCCGAAAATGGTGATATTGCCAATTGGAAGATTCCCGGTAAAATGGTAAAGGGTATGGGAGGCGCTATGGACTTGGTGGCGTCGGCAGAGCATATTATCGTAGCCATGATGCATACGAACAGGTCTGGGCAGTCTAAACTTCTAAAAAAATGTTCTCTTCCGCTTACAGGGGTACAATGCGTAAAAAAAATCGTTACTAATTTGGCGGTGTTAGAGATAGGACCAAAGGGATTTATTTTATTAGAAAGAGCACCTGGGGTCAGTGTTGAAGAGATCAAGGCTGCCACCGAAGGAAATTTAATAGTAGAAGGTGAGATTCCTGAAATGAAGCTAGGTTAAGGTCGCATTACTTTTGTGGTATAGAAAACACTTTTAATAATTCACAACATTTTATAATGTCTTCACAACATTAATTGATTTATTTGTTCGTTATTTTCTTATATTTATGACGAGTTACGAATAACCCAAAGCAATCGATTAAAATTTAGCCTAATGAATACCCAAAACCACATTGCACCAGAAGAAAAAGTACAGGTATACCACAATGATTTTTTTAGTGGTATCGTTTTGTTGACCAAAAAGCTGTTTATGCTTTAGTCTATCAACAAAAATTAAAAGAGTAAGAAAAAGAGCAACTTATTAAGTTGCTCTTTTTTTATACCCATACTTTAAGGACTTTTTTTATTGTTCTGTAAACATCCACTAAAATATTAACATATTGACTAATATGTTATTTTTGCCTTACTTTAATCGATAAATAATGTACTTTTATCGTACTATATAACAAGTTTGCCTGTCTACACATCGATAATAGTAAGTTTTACCACAAAATATAAATTTGTAGGAAAAATATTACATATATTTGAAGTGTAATTAATAGTGAATCCCAAATCACTACATAAACTTAACCCATCATGCGAACTTTATTTAATGGTGTATTGCTCTTTATTTTAATTAGTTCTTGTTCTAAAATTGAAACCAATGACGATCCGGTCATAGGTATATGGGAACATAATGTGAAAGCTGCGACCAATAGCAACAAGATGGTGGTGGACAAAGAAGAGTGGATTTTTAATGACGTATATCTTGGGCGCTTTCACGGATACAATAATGGAGAGATTACATATTTAACCGATTTTAAATGGACCGTGGACGGTGACATATACACTATATCCTATCCGGGAACCGATTTTCCAAATGATCAGGCAATACTTGTAGAAAATGAAGACGGGACACATCTAAAGCGTTTGTCCGGTGATACATTGGCAATCAAACGAAATTGAACATAAGACTTATATATACCTACTTATTATGCAAACTACACATTATCAAAGTCCGGCTGTTAGACAAGAATCTCGGTCAGAGGTAAGAATTCTATTAAAAGCTATGTTAATGCTTACCAAGAAGCTATTTATGTTCTAATAGAACTAAAAGCAAAAATCCCCCCTAAGGAGCAAAGAAATTTGTTCCTTTTTTTATGCTGAATTTTCTGTAAACGGCATATGAGAAATGTAAACGACCGCTTTACTGTTCTTTAGGGAAAAGCAAGTTCTGATCAATATCGATATAATTTAGGAAGTCATTTAAAATTCGCTTAAAATATTCCTATTTTTAACCTAGTATCCTAAATAATATTATCTCTAACTAAATTATTTAAACAGGTTCATGATCAAGCGTACTTTCTATTTTCTGGTTTTTTTATTTAATGTGTTGCCGCTGGTTGCCCAGCAATCGAATATTTCTTCATTGAAAATTGAAGAAATTATGAAGGGCGATGATTTTATCGGGCATAGGCCATCCAATGTTTTTTGGGCCTCAGATCAATCTACTATCTATTTTAATTGGAATCCTGAAAAGGCCTTTAGTGATTCACTTTATGGCTACCAACTTGCTAACAAGCAAATAAAAAAAATAGGTTTTATGGAAGCGGAGAAGCTTCCTTCTGCGAGAATGTTGGATCATCCGACCAAACAAAAAAGTGTATATGCCAAAAACGGGGACATATTTATTTTTGATAAGACGACACGTACGTCTTTACCCATTACCAAAACCAAAGAAAGGGAATCCAATCCCCATTTTACCGACAACGGTACAAAAGTGGCCTATATAAAAGAGAACAATTTGTATACCTGGGATCTTAATACAGGCGCTACAGAACAAATCACCGATTTTGTGGAAAGTGTAGAGAAAGAACCTAAAAAAAGTACCAAAGACGAATGGTTGTATCAAGATCAATTAAGCTTGTTTGGTGTGCTTCGTGAAAGAAAAGAAAAAAGAGATCAGGAAGAAAGCATACTCAAAAAATTAGAGGATGAAGCTCCCCTTCCTCTTGTTCATGGTAAAAAGCGTGTCGTAAATTTAAAAGTTGGGCCAGCCGGTCGTTTTGTTACCTATGTGCTAATGGAAACTAAAAAGAACAAACGTACCATTGTTCCGCACTTTGTGACAGAATCGGGCTATACCGAAGATCAGACTACTAGAACAAAGGTAGGGGACGAACTTCCGGTATATGAAATGTTCGTATACGATAGGGTAAAACGAAAAAACTATCAAGTTTCGTTCGAGAACCTTGAGGGGTTGAACGATATTCCTGAATTCACCAAAGATTATCCGGACAAGCCCTACGTAAACGATAATCCTGTCGGTAGAGTTAGTAGCCCCACATGGCATCCAAACGGTTCAAAGGCCATTTTAGATGTTCAGGCCAGTAACTATAAAAATAGATGGATCGTTTTGTTAGATGCCGAGACAGGTACTATTACCCAGTTAGACAGGCAACATGATGAAGCTTGGATAGGTGGCCCGGGAATCACCGGATGGTTTAGTGGGGGAAAATTAGGGTGGATGCCCGACGGAAAACATATCTGGTATATGTCCGAAAAAACAGGATATTCCCATATCTATATGATGGATATGAACGGGGGAGGCAAGAAGGCTCTAACCCAAGGCGAATTTGAAATATACGACCCCTTTATTTCCAAGGATAAAAAACGATGGTATTTTACGGCGAATAAAAACCATCCTGGAGACAGACAATTCTATACCATGAACCTTAAGGGAGGTAAGTTTAGGCAACTAACAAGTATGGAAGGTAAAAATGAAGTTACCCTATCTCCCGATGAAAAGTATATGGCAATACTATATTCGTATTCCAACAAGCCGACAGAATTATATTTGCAGAACAACCCTTTAAAGAGTAATAAGGTTCAACCTATACGTATTACGGAGTCAAACACCCAAGAGTTTGATAGTTATCAGTGGAAAGATCCCGAGATAATTACTTTTCCGGCTTCTGATGGTGCTCAGGTGCATGCCCGTCTTTATACGCCAGAAGCGAGCGTTAAAAACAACGCGGCCGTAATCTTTGTACATGGCGCAGGTTATCTACAAAATGCCCATAAATGGTGGAGTTCTTATCATAGGGAATATATGTTCCATAACCTTTTGGTAGACAATGGCTATACTGTTTTGGATATAGATTACCGAGGTAGTGCCGGATATGGCCGTGATTGGCGAACAGGAATATATCGCCATATGGGCGGTAAAGACCTTTCGGATCAAGTGGATGGAGCCAAGTACCTTATGCAAAAATATGGGGTAGATGCCGATAAAATTGGAATTTATGGTGGGTCATATGGTGGGTTTATTACCCTTATGGGAATGTTCAACGCCCCTGATATTTTTAGCGCGGGCGCAGCCATCCGTTCGGTTGGTGATTGGGCGGCATATAACCATACCTACACGGCCCATATATTAAATACACCTGTACAGGATAGTTTAGCCTATAAAAGAAGCTCACCTATATATTTTGCAGAAGGCCTAAAGGGCAAACTATTAATTCTACACGGTATGGTAGATGATAATGTGCACTTTCAAGATATGGTACGACTTTCTCAAAGATTGATAGAACTTGGTAAGGAAGATTGGGAAATGGCGGTTTATCCAGTAGAAAGACATGGTTTTGTAGAACCAAGTAGTTGGACGGATGAATACAAGCGTATATTTAAATTGTTTCAAGAGACGCTGGTGAAATAAGGCTTTTTATGCCATTATTCGTTAAAGGCCTAATTCTTAAACCAACATTTATGCGGTAGTTATGAAAATTGAGTTCCAAAAATGTGGAGAGGAACATTTAGATACTTTAGTAGAGATTTCTAAAGCTACTTTTATAGCTGCATTTAAGGACCAAAATAATCCTGATGATTTTGACAGGTATATATCACAGGCTTTTTCGAGGCAACGATTATATACAGAATTAATGAACCCAGAATCGGTGTTTTATTTTGTTTTTGGAAAAGGGGAATTAGTGGGGTATTTTAAATTGAACACCAATGATGCCCAAACAGATATTAAGCTTCCTGAAAGTATGGAATTAGAACGTATTTATGTGTTGCATAACTTTCAGGGCAACGGATTGGGAGAAATGATTGTTGAGAAGGCCAAGAAGATGGCCAAGGACCTAAAAAAATCGTTTTTATGGCTGGGGTCTGGGAAAAGAACCAAAGGGCCATTCAGTTTTATGAAAGGCAAGATTTCCATCAGTTCGGAACACATCCTTATTACATTGGGGATGATAAACAGACCGATTGGTTCATGCGTGCAGACCTTTAAAAATAAATAAAAGAACATATATGCTACATAGAATCATTACCGCCCTTTTACTAGTGTCTTGTTTTACAATTTGTGGACAGGATTACTACTTCCCCGAACGCAATGCGGATTGGGAACAAAGAAGTCCCGAAAATTTTAAAGTGAACGGAGAAAAGTTGAAAGAGGCAGTGGATTTTGCCATGAACAACGAATATTCGGGTTCACGAGATTTGCGTATTGCTATTTTAAAAGGATTTGAAAAAGAACCCTTTCACCAAATATTAGGGCCTACCAAGAAAAGGGGCGGCCCGGCAGGTATGATTCTAAAAAATGGGTATGTTGTTACCCGTTGGGGCGATACCAAAAGGGTGGATATGACTTTTAGCGTCACTAAAAGTTTCTTGAGTACAACGGCAGGTTTGGCCTTTGATGAACAATTGATCGCAAGTACGGACGATAAGGTGGCCAATTATGTATGGGATGGTACTTTTGAAGGCCCTCATAACTCTGAAATCACCTGGAAACATTTGCTACAACAAAATTCTGCATGGTCGGGTGAGCTTTGGGGCGGTAAGGATTGGGCCGATAGGCCACCAAGTACAGGTAGTATAGACGATTGGAAATTTGCTGCACCCAATAAACCGGGTTCCGTAATGGAATATAACGATGTTAGGGTAAATGTTTTGGCCTACGCGTTAACGCAGGTTTGGCGTAAACCTTTACCTCAGGTTCTAAAAGAAAATTTGATGGATAAGATCGGGGCTAGTACAACATGGAGATGGTATGGTTATGATCATGCGTGGACGGTTATAGACGGTGTAAAGATGAATTCGGTTACCGGTGGGGGGCATTCTGGTGCGGGTATGTTCATAAGTACGGAGGATATGGCGCGCTTTGGTCTCTTGTTTTTGAATAATGGAAAATGGGAGAATCAGAGGCTGCTAAGTGAAGAATGGATACAAATGGCCATTGAACCATCGGAGCCTAATGTTAATTATGGTTATATGTGGTGGTTGAACAAAAAGGGGGATAGGCATTGGAAAGGATTGTCGGAAGATATTTATTATGCCGCCGGTTTTGGCGGTAACTTTATAGTTGTAGACAGAAAAAATGATTTGGTCGTGGTTACAAGGTGGTTAGAACCTAATAAGATCGGTGAGTTTATGACTCGGGTAACGGCTGCGCTACCTTAAAATCTAGAAAGTATTTCTAACGCTTTTGAAAGGGTTTCTTTCTTTTTTGCAAAACAGAAACGGAGCATTTTATCATCCCTATGCTTCATATTAAAAGAAGAAATGGGTATGCATGCCACGCCATGTTCTGTAATTAGTCTTTTGGCAAAACCTTCGTCCCCTTCGTCTGAAATATTGGAGTAGTCCAATAATTGAAAATAAGTTCCTTCCGTAGGTGTAAATTTAAAGTTGGTGCCAGATAGGCCTTTCAGGAAATAATTGCGTTTTTGCTCATAAAAACTGTTTAACTTCAGATAGTTTTCTTCACTGTTAAGATATGTAGAAAGGGCCCTTTGTTTAGGGTGGTCTACACAGAAGACTGCAAATTGATGGGTTTTTCTAAATTCTTGCATCAATTTGGCCGGTGCGGCACAGTACCCAATTTTCCATCCGGTTACATGGAATGTTTTGCCAAAAGAGGCACATACGATGCTGCGTTGTACCAAATCATGAAATCTGCAGGCACTTTCATGTTGTTGGCCATCAAATACGATATGTTCGTAAACCTCGTCGCTCAATAAAATAATGTTGGTGGGTTTTAGAATTTCCTGTAGGGTCAACATGTCTTTTTTGGTGAAGATGCGTCCGCTTGGGTTATGAGGTGTATTTATGATTACCATTTTCGTCCTTGGGGTTATTTTTTGCTTAAAAACGTCCCAATCTATGATGTATCCGTTTTTATTGAGTTGTAATGGAACCGGAATGCCACCGTTAACCTCTATTGCCGGCTCATAACAGTCATACGCGGGCTTTATTACGATTACTTCGTCTCCAGGTCGTATAAAGGCGGTAATCGCCGTAAAAATAGCTTGAGTGGCACCAACGGTAACGGTTATTTCTTTTTCTACATCGTATAAGTGATTATGTTGGTTGTATATCTTTTTAGAAATGGCTGCTCTTAACCCGTAGTAACCATGCATTGGCGCATATTGGTTATGTCCTTCGCGCATGGCTTTCGAAACCAATGAAATTAATTGTGGGTCGGCTTCAAAATTTGGGAAGCCTTGTGAAAGATCTATTGCCCCATGTGTTCTGGCTAAATTACCGACGGTGGTAAAAATCGTCGTTTGTACATTCGGCAGTTTCGAGATATAAGGAACCATGGCGCTCATTGGTATAAATATAGAAAATTATGCTGGTCTACCGTCTGGGGATTCCTAGTTTGGTTTTTTGGGGGTTGTCAAAGTTTCTTAGGCTGCTGCCGTAGTTGTGTTTCGACACATTTTAAATGATCGGTAACTTTTGTGAGGCATCTTTCAAGGTCTTTTTTGATCTCGCTTTCCCAAAACCTGAAAATGGTATAACCCATTTCTTTTAATTTGGCGTTCACTTCTTGATCACGTTGAATATTACGCTCTATCTTGGCAACCCAAAATTCACGGTTGGTTTTAATTTTTGGTTTTCTTTCTTCCCAATTGTAACCATGCCAGTATTCGCCATCAATGAAGATAACTGTTTTGTATTTGTTTAAGGCTATATCGGGCTTCCCTATTAATTTTTTATAGTCTATACGATATCTATACCCTACGGCGAACAAAGCTTTTCTAAAAGCCATTTCTGGCTTTGTATTCTTGCCGCGGATCTTGCTCATTATTTTAGAACGTTGCGGAGTGGTGTAAAAGCCAGACTCCTCGTTGAAACGTGGTACTACGATACGTTCTTTGGTATAATCTTTAGACATCTCCCTAAATTAAAAAATCCCAGACCTTTCGGAATGGGATTTTGAAAATTTTATGATACAAGGATCTAATCTTTAATATTTGCCGATAAATATTCACGGTTCATACGGGCAATGTTCTCAAGAGAAATTCCTTTAGGACATTCTATTTCACACGCACCGGTATTCGTACAATTACCAAAACCTTCAAGGTCCATTTGGGCAACCATATTCTTAACACGGTCTACGGCTTCTATGCGGCCTTGTGGAAGTAGGGCATATTGTGAAACCTTGGCACCAACGAATAACATGGCAGAGGCATTTTTACAACTTGCAACACAAGCTCCACAACCGATGCACGTTGCGGCATCCATGGCCTCATCGGCAGCATACTTTGAAATAGGAATGGCGTTGGCATCCTGTGTATTACCAGAGGTATTTACAGAAATATAACCACCGGCATGTTGTATACGGTCAAATGAGCTTCTGTCTACCACTAAATCCTTGATTACAGGAAAAGCCTTGGCTCTAAATGGCTCTATGGTTATGGTATCGCCATCTTTGAACATACGCATATGTAGTTGACAGGTGGTGACACCCCTATCGGGTCCATGGGCCTCTCCGTTGATGTACATGGAACACATACCACATATTCCTTCACGGCAATCATGGTCAAAAGCAACCGGTTCTTCTCCTTGGTTGACCAGTTGTTCGTTTAAAACATCCATCAT
This sequence comes from Maribacter sp. MMG018, assembly GCF_018100785.1. Lineage (GTDB taxonomy): Bacteria > Bacteroidota > Bacteroidia > Flavobacteriales > Flavobacteriaceae > Maribacter. Next base: position 798,189 of record NZ_JAGJEC010000001.1, read on the forward strand.
TTCCAAAAAGGACATGTGTTCGGATATATCCGTTACTTTATAATCGACCATAGAACCTTTATCTTTTGGTCCTTTTTGCCTCCAAATTTTTAACGTCAGATTCATATTTTTTCGTTTTGGTTGCTAGTTGTCCGAGTAGATTGCCCCAATCATTTTGAACGAACCATCAACTACTTGTAACTTCTTTGTTTTAATTCTATTTCATTGAACTCCAATTGTTCTTTGTGTAAAACAGCTTCAGAGGGTTCTCCTTTATACTCCCATGCCGCTACATAAGCAAATTCCGCATCGTTCCTTTTTGCTTCTCCTTTTTGCTCGCCTTCAAGTTCTACTGATTCTTCCCTAAAGTGACCACCGCAAGATTCTTCTCTTAAAAGAGCATCTTTTGCGAACAATTCTCCAAGTTCTAGGAAGTCGGCTACACGACCTGCTTTCTCCAACTCGCTGTTAAGTTCATTGGCAGTACCCGGAACACTTACGTTTTTGTAAAAATCTTCACGTAGTTCCTTAATTTCAGAAGCGGCTTCTTTTAAACCTTGTGCATTTCTAGACATACCACATTTGTCCCACATAATCTTACCTAGTTTTTTGTGGTAGTAGTCAACAGAGTGTTTTCCGTTGTTAGAAATGAAGAAATCGATTTTATCTTGTACCGATTTTTCTGCTTCGTCAAATTCAGGCGTATCGGTCGGAATCTTTCCGGTCCTAATTTCGTTGGATAAATAATCGCCAATGGTATAAGGCAATACAAAATACCCATCCGCCAAACCTTGCATTAGGGCCGAAGCTCCCAATCTGTTGGCTCCATGGTCAGAGAAGTTCGCCTCACCGATGGCATAACAACCTGGAATGGTCGTCATTAAGTTGTAATCTACCCAAATACCTCCCATGGTATAGTGTACCGCAGGGTAGATCATCATAGGTGTTTCATACGGATTCTCATCAACGATTTTCTCGTACATCTGAAATAGGTTACCGTACTTGGCCTCTATGATCGCTTTTCCTAATTCATAGATTTTTGCTGCCGATGGATTTTGAATATTATGGATTTTCGCCTGCTCTTTACCATAACGTTCTATGGCAGAGGCAAAATCCAAGTATACCGCTTCACCTGTAGCGTTTACACCATAACCGGCATCACATCTTTCTTTTGCAGCCCTTGAGGCAACATCTCGTGGAACCAAGTTACCGAACGCAGGGTAACGACGTTCCAAGTAATAATCTCTTTCGTCTTCGCTTAAATCGGTAGGTTTTTTACGGCCTTCGCGAATGGCTTTTACGTCTTCAATATTTTTAGGAACCCAAATACGTCCATCGTTACGTAAAGATTCTGACATCAGTGTTAATTTAGACTGATAATCTCCTGAACGAGGAATACATGTTGGGTGTATTTGTGTATAACAAGGGTTGGCAAAAAATGCTCCCTTTTTGTGAATTTTCCATGCGGCAGTTGCATTTGATCCCATGGCGTTGGTAGATAGGAAATAAAGATTTCCGTAACCACCGGAAGCAATTACAACGGCATGTGCAGAATGTCTTTCCAGTTCTCCCGTTACCAAGTTTCTGGCAATGATCCCGCGAGCTTTGCCATCTACTTTAACCACGTCTAGCATTTCATGGCGGTTGTAAGGAACAATCTTACCCCTCGCAATTTGTCGGTTCATTGCAGAATAGGCACCCAATAACAATTGTTGGCCTGTCTGTCCTTTTGCATAAAAGGTTCTGGATACAAGTACGCCCCCAAAAGAACGGTTGTCCAATAGGCCACCATAATCACGGGCAAAAGGCACCCCTTGGGCAACACATTGGTCGATTATATTGGCAGAAACTTCCGCCAATCTATATACGTTTGCTTCTCTAGAACGATAATCACCACCTTTTACCGTGTCGTAAAATAGACGATATACAGAGTCACCATCACCTTGATAATTTTTAGCGGCATTGATACCACCCTGGGCAGCAATGGAGTGGGCCCTACGTGGAGAATCTTGATAGCAAAAGGTTTTTACGTTATAACCCAATTCCGCTAATGTAGCGGCCGCAGATCCACCTGCCAAACCTGTTCCAACAACAATAACATCGATGTTACGTTTGTTGGCCGGGTTTACTAAATTAATATGATCCTTATAATCGGTCCACTTTGTTTTCAACGGACCCTTAGGTACTTTTGAGTCTAATACAGACATAAGTAAATGGTATTAATGATTAAAATGATGATAAAGGGCAATGATTATAAATCCTAACGGTATTATAACCGCATATGCCTTACCAAAAGTTTGTAGCTTTTTCTTTCTCATAGACGTTGCCCCTACTGATTGAAATGCAGAACTAAAGCCATGCATTAGGTGCAATGACAAAAATATAAAGGCAACTACGTAGGCACCGACACGTAACGGACTTACAAACTTATGCGTAAGCTCTTCGTAGTACCGGAAACCTTCTCCATCGGCCAATAGACCGGTCATGTCTCCTTGAATATATTTAGTATTGATTTCCGGAATCCAAAAATCAATGAAATGTAATACCAAGAAGGCCAATATGGCAAGACCACTGTAAATCATGTTTCTGCTCATCCAAGAGGAATTGGCAGCACCATTGTTTTTGGCATATTTGCTTACTCTTGCTCCTTTGTTTCTTGCTTCAAGAATAAAGCCCATAACAAAATGGTAGATTACACCAAATATCAGAACTGGTTGTAAAAGGTATTGTACCGCCCAAAAAGTACCCATGAAATGTGAGGTTTCGTTGAATGCCTCCGGACTGAATACAGATAACATGTTAATGGCAAAATGCTGAAGAAGAAAAATCATTAGAAAAAAGGCAGAGAGGGCCATTGCATATTTTCTGCCAATTGAAGATTTAAAAAATCCGCTCATTAGTTGTTAATTTTATATGCGAATTTAAAGCACGGGCTAGTTATTAACAAGTTTTTAGGGGTTTAGTACTCTTATTTAGACCCATTTTAAGGATGTAAAGAAGGTTGTTCGTACCCCATCCTTAAATTTTGGATGCCACCGTACATTTTGGGTTTAAGAATCTGATTTGTCTAATAGGTCAAAACCCTAAAATATATACAGGAAAAGAACATGTGGGTATTTGGTTTCTGTTAAACCTACATTGTTTTTTGATCTTCTTTGAAGAGACAGAAAAATATGTTTGCTACTAATAAAACTGCCTGTATTGAGTCAGTTTTCCATATTCTTCAGTTGAATTTCAAGAGCTTTGGTTGATAATTGTACTTCTATAAACGATAGTATCAAAGAGATCATTAAAGCGAAAAGGCTGACCCCAAAAACCATATTGGCCCAGAAACGAAGTTCTATATAGATGAGGGACATGGTAATAACGGCCAATAAAAAACTGAAAATGGCTGTGGCCTGCATGTTTTTTATGATCGTAAGGCGCTTGCGCAATTTTTTTACTTGAAGACCTACCGATTTGGACCCTGTTTCCTCATATTTTTGGTTTAATTGGCGAATTAAGGCCGCGATTGCCAAATAACGTGCGTTGTAGGCCAACATGGTCAATGAAATGGCAGGGAAAAGCAATGCAGGTATTCCTAAAGTAAGTTCCATAACTATCTATTTGTCAAGTAAAATAAAAACGCATCTTAGAACTTACTCTATTTTGAACGTTTTGGTTTCAGTTTTTCCATTGCCCGATATTTCAACGGTATACGTGCCTTTTGGTAAATAGGTCTTCCCGTCTTTTGACGCAACCAATGGGGTTTTATGCTTTGTTTGGTAATTGTTTTTACCGGTTTTCGAAAAGGCTACATCGAATGATAGAATATTGAAACCTTTGTCACCGTCAAGGGTCGTTTTGCTTACCTCGATACCGTCTTCACTCTTAATGGTTGCTGTAAACGGGGTGGATTTTGAAGAGTAAAAGACAATGTCAAGACCTGGTGTTCTGGGTTTTGACCATGAGCTTCTTGCATTTCCCCATCTTTTGGAATGTTTTATGTTTTCTAGATCGAACACACGTAATTTATCGTTCAGATTTTCAGGGGTCATTTTTTGTAGGGCGGAGATGTCCGCTTTGTAAATACTGCGCCCGTGCGTGCCGACCAATAAGTGCTTCGCCTTGGGCTGAATTACTAGGTCGTGAACGGCTACGTTGGGCATTCCATTTTGAAATACTTCCCAAGAAGCTCCCCGGTCAAAAGAGACATAAAGGCCGTTATCGGTACCTACAAAAAGAAGATTTTCGTTTTCAGGGGCTTCCAATAGAACGTTTACCGGAGATGCAGGTATGTTATTGGCGATGGATTTCCACGATTCTCCATAATCTTCGCTTACATAGATGTAAGAGCTAAAATCGTCCCATCGGTAACCGTTCAAGGTAACATATACTCTTTCTTTTTTATGCTTAGAGGCGGCAACACGAGTTACCCATAGATCTTTGGGGAAAGTATTTGAAATGATACGCCAGCTATCTCCTCCGTTTTTACTTATTTGTACTAAACCATCATCGCTTCCTGTGTATAACAATCCAAATTTTAATGGTGATTCAGAAATAGTGGTTAAGGTGCCAAAGGCCACATTGCCTTTTTTTCCGCCTTGGGTCAAATCTGGGGAAATGGTTTCCCAGGTATCACCTTGGTTTAATGAACGGTGCAATTTATTGCCTCCCAAGTAAAGAATGTCTTGATTGTGCGGTGAAAGCAATATAGGTGTTTGCCAGTTAAAACGGTAAGGGGTTTCCCCTAGTTCGTGTTTGGGTTGTATGTATTTTCTTGTTTTGTTGGCGAGGTCTATCCTAAAATAATTACCAAACTGGAATCCGGTGTATACAATATTGGAGTTTCTCGAATCTATCTGTACCTGCATACCATCACCACCTAAAATCGATTTCCAAGGGTAATCACCTGTTTGATGCCATTTGCTATTTTCTTCGGCGTTATGTGGGCCTTTCCAAACACCGTTGTCCTGCAGTCCGCCATACACATTGTATGGTTCCTCGTTGTCTACGTTGATGGCGTAAAATTGCCCTACGGTGGGGTAGTTGTTCTTGGTCCAGCTTTGGCCATCGTCATACGATATATTAAGGCCTCCGTCATTTCCATTGATGAGGTGACCGGGCTTCTTGGGGTTTACCCAGAGGGCATGGTGGTCATCATGTACATTTTCTCCATGTATAGAGGTATAGGTTTTTCCGCCATCGTCAGATTTTATAATAGGTACACCTCCGAGGTAAATCTTGTTTTTATTACTGGGATCTACATTGATCTGTGCAAAATAATAACCATAACTGTAGAAAAGCCCGTCTATATAATCCTCGTTCTGTTTGCTCCATGTTTTGCCTCCATTATCACTTCTGTAAACCTCCGCACCTATAACGGGCGAGTCGAACAGCTGCGAGTTGGCATTTTCTAAATACGCCGCTAGGTCCATTGGTTTTATGGCCCCATTGCTAACCATATGCTTTACATTTTTAGCTCGGTATTTTTCTTGAAAATTATTTGTCTTTAAAAAAGTATTTAGCTCTTGGTCAGAGAGTTTAAGAAAATCTTTTGATGACATGGTCTTAAAATCTTCTTTTGTAAGGCCTTTACTCTTTCTGTTCGCACCTCTTGTCCGAGGTCTTCTGAACTGGTTGTCATGAACGGCGTACACTATATTTTCATCAAAAACGGCCAAGCCTATTCTTCCGACACCGCTTCCTGTCGGGAATCCACTTTCTGGGGTGGATATTCTTACCCAAGTATCCCCACCATCGGTACTTTTGTATATACCCGAAAGGTTTCCATTACCTTTAAAATCCCAAGCTTTTCTGTCTTTTTGCCAAGCAGCGGCATACATGATGTTATAGTTTTCAGGAGCATGTGCCACATCTATTATACCAGTGTCCTCACCTATAAAAAGGGTGTTTTTCCATGTTTTGCCACCGTCCGTTGTTTTGTATATACCCCTTTCTTTATTGGTGGAATATAAATGGCCTGTTACCCCAACCACTACTTCATTCGGATTGTTCGGGTTAATAACAATGCGACCTATATGATGCGAATCTGTTAGGCCTACATTTTTCCAACTTTTTCCGTTGTCCGTAGATTTTAAAATACCAATACCGGCATAAGTGGAACGAGAGGCATTGTTTTCTCCCGTACCAACATAAATGGTTCCAGATTTCCAATGTACGGCAATGTCGCCAATATTTTGTGTTTGGGAATTATCCATTACGGGTTCAAAGGTGGTGCCGTTATTGTTGGTGTACCACAATCCTCCCGTAGCATAAGCTACATAGAATTCGGTAGGGTTTTCGTCATTTACCGCCAGGTCTACAACCCGACCGCTCATAATAGAGGGGCCAATATTTTTTAGGGTTATATTTTTTACTATAGACTGCTCTTCTAATTGGTTTTTTGAGGCAAGTGCTTTGATGACTTCTTTTGCGTTGCTAGGTTGTACCTGTGCAGAAAGCACGCTTATGCCGAATAAAACAAAAAGGTAAAAGGATTTCATACGAAGTTATATTCAAATAATACCTCCGAAAGTTAGGGATTACTTTTACTGATGACAAATTTTGTCGAATATTGAAAACGACCTTTAAATCCCTATAGCTCTCTTCCTATGCTGTGATTACTTCAGTCTTTTTATTTGAAGTTTGTTGAAATCTGAAAGTCTGTGTTGGGCATTTTCTATTTCTTGAGATAGCGTAACATCTTCCCCTAAATCTTTTAATGTTTCAAATGCATTTAAGTACCAGTCTTCCCAAGCTTCCAAAATCTGGCGTTCTACAGCAACGGTTGAATTGTTGTTCAGGGTATTTTTACTAAGTTCAAACTCTTCCTTTAATCTTGTTTTGGCCACTTTTTCCAACGTGCTTAAAATATGGAGTGCAGTTTGTGAATTTCCGTTTACCAGTTCCAATGCACTGGCCAAGGCGGCCGTACCCACATTTTTTAGGGTTTCTTGCGAAACTTTGTCTATACGGTCATTGTCCGTATGATAAAACTGGTCGGTAAAGTGCCATAACAAAAGACCGGGAATATCGGCTCTTAAAAAAGGGGTGTGGTCGCTACCGCCTTCAAAAGGGTTGGTGTTCACTTCCCAATGGGCGTATTTTCCTTGTTTTTTAAAATTTTGAATAATAAAATCGTTCAGGTAGTGGGGTTTCATTTGTTCTAAAGACAAAGGTTGTCCGCCCCATTCAGAATGTTTGTCCTTGCCTCGGGTCCAAATGGCACTGGGGTCGGGCATTTTTTCAATCAAGAAAGAACCACCTGTTAGGGCCGTGTTTTCCCCTACCATATCTAAACTAATGCCCCATTTTATACCATTGGCCCTTTCTTTGTTTTCTTGAATGTACCTGTGGGTAGAAGAAATTTCATCGCCCCATAGAAATGTTAGGGTCCTGTTGAAATCCACTTTTGCTGTTTTCGCCAAATTTGCGGCTACGATCGCCATCTCCAATTGTGCGCCTACACCGCTGGCATTGTCGTTGGCACCCGGTTCTTGTATATGTGCACTGAACACCATTCTTTCAGATGGTTTTTTTGCGCCTTTGATGTTGGCGATTATAGTGAGCTCCTCGGCTTTATAAATTTTTGTCTGAATATTTACATGAACCGTGGTCGGTCTTGTTTTTAGTGCTGCCTCAAGTTTTTCTTTGGCCTCATAGGAAAGGGCGATGCCCCAAATATTAGTGTCGGTCTGAGGCGGCAAACTTCTAAATTGAATAGAGGTCTTGTTTTTTTCGGGTTGAAGATAGGGGGGATTGTCGTAGGTGATAACACCCAGAACTCCTTTGGCTACAAGTTCTTTATAGTAATTTCGAAACCCCTCTTCTATGTAGGCTACTTTGCCTTTTATTTTCAGTTTTGAAAGATCATCACCGGGTTTTATATGTACAATATCCGCTGTGATTCCCGTCTTTGGGGTTGAAGCCGAGTTTAGATAGGTCATGTTGCGATTACTGCTAGAAACAAGCAAGGGTGTATTGTCGCCAACAATTTGCAATGAGGCCGAAACAGGTTCCCAAGTGGGTTTTTCCATGGGGCGTTTTTCAATACGATAGGTTAACCTGTCTGTAGGGGAGGCTTTTGTTTCTAGAACATAACCGGCATTTTCCAACGCGTCGGCTATCCAATACACACTGTTGTTAAAACCTGTGTTTCCCGGAACGCGCCAATATTGGGCAACATACTCGGTGGTTTTATAGGCAATGTCGCCACTAAATTGTGGCCGAACCAAATTAAAGTACGTATCACTTGTTTTTTCCGGTTTTTGGGCGAAAGAAACAATAAGCCCCAATAAAAAAAACGGCAAAAGAATTATCGCTCTTTTGCCGTTGTTCGTTTTGTTAATCGTTATTTTTCCCATTTCCAGTCGCCTCCGATAATCAATTTTTCCTTCAAGTTGTTTTTGATCATAAAATTTTTGGTCGTTTCACTGTCCATTTTGGTAGCGGGCAATGTATCCGCATTGGCCAGGGCATATACCATCATAGTGCCAAACCTTGCGGTATTGGTCATATGGTCTTTGTTCACTAGATCAAAATCATCACAATCGGAATGGTAACATCCGTAAATAGAACGGTCTAAATTACTATGTACTGACAAAATGGGAACACCTTCTAACATAAACGGTTGGTGGTCGCTATGCAAACCAGATCGGTTCGAAAATTTGTTTTGGTAAATAGAGTCTTGTTGTTGAATGGCAGCCCCCAGATCTTTAAAAAACTGTTCGTTTTCGAGCTGTCCTCCTGCATTCATGCCTATTGGGTTACCGGACATGTCCAGGTTCATCATATATTTTATATTGTCGATAGTGTTGTTGGCAACAGCTTGCCGTACCATATGCTTAGATCCCAATAAGCCTTGTTCCTCTCCCATGAACATGACAAACTTTACCGTTCTTTTAGGGTGCAGGTTATTTGCTTTAAAAGCCCTTGCAATATCTAATATGGCAAAGGATCCGATGCCGTTGTCGATAGCTCCGGTAGCAAGGTCCCAAGAATCCAAATGTCCTCCCAATATTATTTCTTCCTGTGGAATTTCACTTCCGGGTAATGTTGCGATTACGTTTCTTGCCTTGATCATATCACTTTTGTTGGTCATATGGATATCTGCCTTCGCTTTGCCTTCTTTTAAGGTTTCTTTTAACGCCATACCGTCTTCTTTGCCGATACAAACTGCTGGTATAGGAATCAATTCACCTGTAACGGAGGCCGTTCCCGTCAATAATACACCATTGTCCACTTGGTTGATGATGATGATACCAATGGCTCCGTGTTCTATGGCAAGGGCCGTTTTTTCACTTCGGTGAAGATTGGAGAGTCCTTTCGGGCTGTCGGGTAATATACTTATATACACCAAAGCGATTTTTCCTTTGACAGCATCTGGATTAGCGGCATAATCGGCTTCTAGGCCATTGCCCATATCTACGATTTCACCGGAAACATCGGCCTTTATGGGAGAATGCCCCAAGGTTACGACTTTTACGTCCGTATCATTGATTTTTAATGAAACCTCGCCCCGTGACCAAGCTTCTACTTCAAAAGTTTGGTAGGCGACATCTTCAAATCCGTATTCTTTAAACTTGTTATAGGTGTATTCTTCCGCTTTTGCCCCGTTTTCAGAACCGGTAAGACGGTGGCCAATAGTTTCCGTCGCTTCTTTTAATGTGCTATAGCCTTTTGCGTTTTGTTTTATTTCAGAGTCGATACGAGCAAATAATTCTGCTTGGGTCTCTTCTTTTTTTGTTTCCGAACATCCTATTAGAAACAGAGAGGAAAGAAATAGTAAACTTAGTTTTTTCATATTGTCTGATTAATTATTAATTGAGGTTTGGTTTTGTTTTTATTGACGCTTTCACAAGATAAGAAATTGAAAGCAGAGGAGGTAATTTCAATATCACATTGATCCTACAAATATCATGTTGTTTTTCTGCTTAAACTATATGGAATCCGTAATTTTATGGTCAAATTGTAAACTTATGAAGTACGAACAGATACCGAACTCACTTTTTATAAAAAACCGCCAAAAATTTATGGCCCGTATGAAGCCAAAAAGTATTGCGGTTTTCAATTCTAACGATATTTATCCAATAAGTGCCGATAGTACGTTGCCTTTTGAGCAGCATAGGGATATTTTTTACCTTTCGGGCGCCGATCAAGAAGAAACTATATTATTGTTGTTTCCGGATGCGATGGATAAAAAGCACCGCGAAATTTTATTCGTGCGCGAAACAAACGAGCATATCGCAATTTGGGAAGGCGAAAAGCTGACCAAAGAAAAAGCGACCGAGATTTCAGGAATTGAGACGGTTTATTGGCTGCAAGATTTTGATAAGGTCTTCTTTGATTTAATGACCGAGGCCGAAACAATTTATTTCAACACCAATGAGCATTACAGGCAAGCGGTAGAGACGCAGACCCGAGAGGATCGCTTTATTCAAAAATGTAAACAAGAATACCCCGCACACCAAGTAGCAAAAAGCAATCCTATCCTTCAAGAGATACGTGGGGTAAAAGAACCCGAAGAGCTAGCGCTTATGCAAACGGCCTGCAATATTACCGAAAAAGGGTTTCGTAGGTTGTTAGGTTTTGTAAAACCCGGGGTTTGGGAATACGAAATAGAAGCAGAGTTGTTACATGAATTTGTACGCAATCGATCAAAGGGGTTCGCTTATCCACCTATTATAGCATCGGGCAACAATGCCAATGTATTGCATTATCTAGAGAACAACAAACCATGTAAAGACGGTGAACTGATCTTAATGGATGTTGCCGCGGAGTATGCCAATTATTCTAGCGACCTTACCCGTACCATTCCTGTAAACGGAAAGTTTACCAAACGACAAAAAGAGGTCTATAATGCGGTTTTACGCGTTAAGAACGAGGCGACGAAAATGTTGGTGCCCGGCACCATTTGGGCAGAGTACCATAAAGAATGTGGTAAATTGATGACATCCGAATTGTTAGGGCTGGGACTATTGGATAAGGCAGATGTGCAAAATGAAAATCCGGATTGGCCTGCCTATAAAAAGTATTTTATGCACGGTACCAGTCATCATATCGGGTTAAACACCCATGATTATGGAGAGTTAAAGACGCCCATGAAAGCGAATATGGTCTTTACCGTTGAACCGGGTATTTACATTCCTGATGAAAATATGGGAATTCGTTTAGAGGACGACGTGGTTATACAAGAACAGGGAGAACCTTTTAACCTAATGAAGAATATTCCGATCGAGGTAGAGGAAATAGAAGATTTGATGAACCAATAATCTCTTATTATGAAATTAGTATCATGGAATGTTAACGGGATAAGGGCCTCGGTAAAAAAGGGGTTCGCAGAGGTCGTTTCTGATTTTGGTGCCGATGTTTTTTGTGTTCAAGAAACCAAGGCCCAAGATGATCAAGTAAAAGAGGCGTTGTCGGAAATCTCCGATTACGAACTGTTTTGTAACAGTGCCGAAAAAAAAGGGTATTCCGGAACGGCTATTCTTTCTAAAGAAAAGCCGTTGTCATTTACTGTAGATATGGGAAAAGAGGAACACGATGCAGAGGGGCGCATTACCCATGCAGAGTACCCAGATTTCCATTTGGTAAATGTGTATGTGCCAAATAGCGGTAGTGGATTAAAGCGATTGGATTACCGAGCGGTTTGGGACAAAGACTTTACCGCTTATCTTAAAGAATTGTCACAGAGCAAACCGTTGATTATAACGGGTGATTTTAATGTCGCCCATACCGAAAACGATTTGGCCAACCCTAAATCCAACTACAACAAAACCTCGGGCTTTACACAGGTAGAAATAGATGGTTTCGATGCCTTGTTAAAAGAACTGGGCTTAGTGGACAGTTTTAGGGCCTTGCACCCGACCACTTTTGATAAATATACTTTTTGGAGTATGCGCGGAGGTGCCCGAGGGCGTAACGTAGGGTGGCGTATCGATTATTTTTTGGTCAGTGAGGCTATTTGGCCCAAGGTAAAGTCCGCTCAAATACATGATCAGGTAATGGGCAGCGACCATTGTCCCATCAGTCTTGAAATAACGTTTTAAGGTATGCGTATGTTTTTATTGTTGCAAGATGTGGCCGATATAGAAAAGAAGATGGAAGCGGCTCCTGATAGCGCCTATGAAATAGGGGTGGTCATCGGCACCTATCTTCCATTGGTAGTCTTGGTCTTGGTAGCCTATGCTTTTTACTATTATTCAAAAAAGCGTACCCAAGACTAATGTTGGGGCACCTGATTAATGTTTATAAGTAAGGGGTTAGGGTAGGGAGTTTTTGTGTGTTTTAAATAAGAGGTTGAAAATAATAAACACCGCCAAAGCCGGAAGCAACCACCCTAAACTGTATTGTTGTAGCGGGATCCAAGAAAATATTTTTGTTGTAGTGGCGCCTATACTATCTAAAAAATCGGGAATACTAAAAATTATGGTAGTGATGGTGACCGCTTTGAATACTCTAGATGAAACATACTGGTTCGGGGCTATGTTCAATAGAATTAGAATTATGGTAATAGGATAAATGAACATAAGTACGGGCAATGCTACCGTTATAATATAGCCAACATTGAATTGGCCCATGATTACCCCGAGGACGCAGCCAATAATGGCTGTGATCAAATAAGCAAGCTTAGAATCGTTAAAGCGCGACCTAATAAAATCGGAGGTTCCTGTTACGATACCCACAGCCGTTGTGAAACAGGCAAGCGACACAAGAACGCTTAAAAATAGATTTCCTACGTTACCGAGGGCCATGGTAGCCATACCCGATAAAAGAGATGTTCTTGAAATGGAAGCTTCAAAGAAATCATGCACCAAAGAACCAGAAAGTATCAGTCCCATATAAATTAAGAAAAGGGCAAGGCCGGCAAGCCATCCGGCCGTTCTAATGAGCTTTCTTTTAAAAATATAAGATTCTTCTTTATGTTTTATATTGATGGATACGATGATGACCCCACCAACAACGACCGCTCCAATAGCATCAAATGTTTGGTATCCTTCTAAAAGGCCATCGGTAAAAGGATTAGTGAATTCGGTGCTGGGAAAACTAAAATGGACCGTAAAGGTAATAATGCCTATCAAAACAATTAAAATAAGTATTATACCGGGCGTCAATAGTTTTCCGATGAGGTTCAAAATTTTAGACCGGTTCATTACAAAAATGAAGACCAATAGAAAATAAACAATACTGGTTACCCACGAAGGAATGTCAAAATAGGGGGCAATAGCCATTTCATGGGTTACCGACGCCGTTCTGGGCGATGGTAAACTGATTGATATAGCGTATATGATGACGGCGTAGACCAAGCCAAACGAAGAAGATACTTTTTTGCCAAAGTCAAAGATGGTCCCCTGTAATTTTGCATGGGCCATAATACCCAAAATAGGAATCAAGACTGCCGAGATGCAAAATCCGATGGTTACCAACCACCAAAATTCTCCAGATTTAAAGCCTAATTGTGGAGGCAAGATTAAATTTCCCGCTCCAAAAAATAGAGAAAATAGGGCAAAAGCCGTTACCAGTGTTTCTTTGGTATTGCTCATGGGTTTAATTATGGCCGAAAGATAGATTAAAATGCTGAAAATGTGTTTCTAAAAAATGAAACCTATAAAAATGAAAAGTTGACCACAAGAATGGATCACATCACAACAAATTATAGTTCAGCTGATTAAAAAAATATAATTTAACATAGAATTTAAAAACTCGTCGTTGTGTTGTAACGGCATTATATCAATAAATTAATAATTAGGCATTTAATCATTTCCCAAATTAGACCAAATGCGACTTTAAAAAACCTACAGTATGAAAAAACTATTCTGTAACATTTTCGGCCACCACTACGCAGTTTCAAAAAAAGTAACTTCTCACATTAAGGAGTATAAGTGTATTCATTGCAACAAGCAAGTTACTACAGATGTGACCGGAAACCTGTCTATTCTTACTCCAGAACTTCAAGATATCAATAAGACCTTGGAGCGTATTTATCAAAATAGGCATAACCACCAAGTAGCATAAGCCTAACTGACAAAAAAATATTTGTTTCGGTCATAGATCTGACCCGAAACAACAAATGCATTCCTGGAAATTTAGTAAGCACCTTTCTTCTTAACTGTCGTATGCCCCACAACGGATAAGATTTGGATCGCCCTATGTTTTCAGGATTTTTTTATGCTAAGATCCTTGAAAGGAATTCCAGCCTTGTGCCGTTAGCGGAATTAATGTCTCGGCACGGGTCACCAAATTCGCCCCGCCTTCCGCATCGGTCATATGCCCTATTACCGTTAGATTCGGATTGCCCTTTATTTTTGGAAAGTCGGCCTGATCAATGGTAAGCAATAGTTCGTAATCTTCCCCTCCGCTCAAGGCCACCGTTGTACTGTCCATTTTAAACTCTTCGCAACTGTTAATTACGGTAGGGTCTAATGGAATTTTGTTTTCATACAAATGGCAACCCACCTTGCTATTTTTGCACAGGTGTAAAATTTCGGAAGACAGACCATCGCTAATATCTATCATAGAAGTTGGTTTTACCTCTAGTTTGCGCAGTAACTCAACCATGTCCTTTCTGGCTTCAGGTTTTAGTTGACGTTCCACTATATAAGTATAGGGTTCCAAATCTGGTTGGTTGTTGGGGTTTACCTTAAAAACCTCTTTTTCCCTTTCTAGTACTTGAAGTCCCATATAAGCCCCTCCCAAATCGCCGGTTACCACCAAAAGATCATTGGGTTTGGCTCCGGATCTGTAGGTAATATCTTTTTCTTCGGCCTCGCCAAGTGCGGTAACACTTATGAGCATGCCCTTGTTCGAAGAAGTGGTGTCGCCACCGATCATATCCACATTATAGGTTTTGCATGCCAATGCAATTCCGGCATATAGTTCTTCAATGGCCTCTAATGGAAACCGGTTGGATACGGCAATGGATACGGTAATCTGTGTAGCCTTGGCATTCATGGCATATATATCTGAAATATTGACCATAACTGCCTTGTAACCTAAATGTTTTAGGGGCATGTAGCTTAAGTCGAAGTGAATGCCCTCGATCAACAGGTCTGTGGAAACAACCGTTTTTTTGTTCTTAAAATCCAACACGGCGGCATCGTCACCTACACCCTTAAGGGTAGATTTGTGATTATTTTCGAAATATTTGGTCAAATGATCGATAAGACCAAATTCGCCTAATTTTTCTAATGAAGTTTTTTCGTTATTCTTGTCCTCTAGCATGATGCAAAAGTAAACAGGATATTTATATCGAGTATTCTATTGGAGAGATAATTTTTATATAGATAGCCTCTATTGTATTATACGTTATAATAATGTTAGGATATGCAATAAAAACGTACTAATAAAGTATATTTGTAAATTATTTATAATTAATCCATTTAAGAGATGATTCAAGTATCGGAAACGGCAAAAAAGAAAGTAATCGACCTTATGACAGAGGAAGGTTATAACGCTGCCAAGGATTATGTTCGGGTGGGTGTTAAAAGTGGTGGCTGTAGTGGCTTATCCTACGAGTTGAAGTTTGATAACAAAATGAATGAAACCGATAAGGTTTTTGAAGATAATGATATCCGCATTATTGTGGACAAAAAGAGTTTTTTATATTTAGTGGGTACCGTTCTGGAATATTCTGGGGGGTTAAACGGAAAAGGCTTTGTCTTCAATAATCCGAACGCACAACGTACTTGCGGTTGCGGAGAGAGTTTTTCACTATAAATCGTGGCCGGTTTGCGGCCTACTTATTTGAGAGCATATGGCATATACTGAAGAGGAATTAAAAAAAGAACTGGAAACCAAAGAGTATGAATATGGTTTTTATACTGACATAGAATCGGATACTTTCCCCAATGGGCTGAACGAAGAAATCGTGGTTGCCATTTCAAAAAAGAAAGAGGAACCCGAGTGGATGACCCAATGGCGTTTAGAGGCCTTTAAGGCCTGGAAGGAAATGGAGGAGCCGGAATGGGCCAATGTTCATTATAAAAAACCGGATTTTCAAGCTATATCATACTATTCGGCACCTAACAAAAAGCCTAAATACAATAGCTTAGACGAAGTAGATCCAGAATTGTTGGACACTTTTAAGAAGTTGGGCATCTCCATCGATGAACAAAAGAAATTGGCAGGTGTAGCGGTAGATATCGTAATGGATTCTGTTTCGGTGGCCACTACCTTCAAGAAAACCTTGGCGGAAAAGGGTATTATTTTTTGTTCTATTTCGGAGGCCATTAAAGAGCATCCAGAATTGGTCAAAAAATATATAGGAACAGTAGTGCCACAAAAAGACAATTTTTATGCGGCCCTAAACTCCGCAGTTTTTTCAGATGGTAGTTTTTGTTATATACCCAAAGGTGTGCGTTGCCCTATGGAGCTGTCCACCTATTTTAGGATCAACCAAGCAGGTACCGGGCAGTTCGAAAGAACTTTGGTGATTGCAGACGAAGGTAGCTATGTAAGTTATCTTGAAGGTTGTACCGCACCATCAAGGGACGAGAACCAATTACATGCCGCAGTAGTGGAATTAATAGCATTGGATGATGCCGAAATAAAATATTCTACCGTTCAAAACTGGTTTCCAGGTGATAAGGAAGGAAAAGGCGGAGTGTTCAATTTTGTTACCAAAAGAGGACTTTGTGAGAAAAATGCCAAAATTTCTTGGACACAGGTAGAAACAGGTTCGGCCGTAACATGGAAGTATCCTTCCTGTGTTTTAAAGGGAGATAATTCTATTGGTGAATTTTACTCCATTGCCGTTACCAATAACTATCAGCAGGCGGATACGGGTACAAAAATGATCCACTTAGGCAAGAATACGAAGAGTACCATCATTTCTAAAGGAATCTCGGCAGGTAAGTCACAGAACAGTTACCGAGGGTTGGTACAGGTGAACAGTCGTGCCGAAAATGCAAGAAACTTTTCGCAATGCGACTCTCTTTTAATGGGCAATGAATGTGGTGCGCATACTTTTCCTTATATAGAGGCAAAGAATAAATCGGCTCAGATAGAACACGAGGCCACTACCAGTAAAATTGGCGAGGACCAAATTTTTTATTGTAACCAAAGAGGAATAGAAACAGAAAAGGCCATTGCCTTGATAGTGAACGGATTTAGTAAAGAGGTATTGAACAAATTGCCGATGGAGTTTGCGGTAGAGGCGCAAAAGTTATTGGAAATAAGTTTGGAAGGCTCAGTAGGGTAATCAACTTAAATGCATTCATTGGCAATTGTACATAGAATGTTTTTAAACGATAACCATAGTTAAACGTGTACCGGATATGAAAAGATATTTTTTGCTACTTATGATTCTTGTTACTGCTTTTTCTTGTAAAGAAGAGAAGAAAGAAGCTGTGGACAAGGTTGTGGCGAAAGCCAAATCGGGTATAAAGCTGTATACTTTTGATGGAGGTACGGTAATGGTGAACGATCTAGAACTTTTCTCTCAGGACACCACTTATCATGGTCAGAGCAAAGAATTTGCCGACCCATTTTATGTTATTAGCCATCCTAAGGGAAATTTGATGTGGGATGCCGGTCTGCCAGAAATGTTGGTAGGGCAAGACCCCTATACAACGCCAAATGGAGCTTTTACCGTGTCAAGAAAAGATTCGGTGATAAATCAATTGAAGAAAATAGGAATGACATTCGATGATATTGATTTTATAGCTCTTTCGCATACCCATTTTGATCATAGCGGTCATGCGAACGCCCTTAAAAACTCCACATGGTTGGTGCAAGAGGCCGAGTATGATTTTGTGGCCAGCGAAGCAACGGCTGTTTCAAATCCGGAGTTGTACAATGCGGTAAGAGACCTACAGAACATAAAAAAAATCAATGGTGATTATGACGTGTTCGGGGATGGTAACGTGGTTATCAAAGCTATGCCGGGCCATACACCGGGGCATCAGGTCCTGTTTTTGGACTTGGATGAAAACGGACCTACCCTGTTAACGGGAGATTTGTATCACCTTTACGAAAATAGGGAACATAAAAGAGTACCCGTTTTTAATTTCGATTTAAGTAAAACATTGGCAAGTATGGAGGCTTTTGAGGCTTTTGCCAAAGAAAAAGAAGCGAAAGTATACCTACAACATCAAAAAGAAGATTTTAATAAAATGCCTAAGGCACCAGAATTTTTAAAGTAAGATATTATGTTGAAAATTACAGACCTGCATGCACAGGTAGAGGATAAGGAAATATTAAAGGGGATAAACCTAGAGGTAAAAGCGGGCGAAGTTCATGCGATCATGGGGCCAAACGGTTCTGGTAAAAGTACGTTGGCTTCCGTTATTGCCGGTAAGGAAGAATTTGAGGTTACCGAGGGTAGTGTAGCTCTTGACGGTGAAAACCTAGAAGATATTGCACCAGAGGAAAGAGCGCACAAAGGTATTTTTCTGTCGTTTCAGTATCCGGTAGAGATTCCTGGGGTCTCGGTTACCAATTTTATGAAAACGGCGATCAACGAGTCTAGAAAAGCCAAAGGCTTGGATGATATGCCCGCCAATGAAATGTTGAAAATGATTCGTGAAAAATCCGAATTATTGGAGATAGACCGTAAATTCTTGTCTAGGTCTTTAAACGAAGGATTCTCCGGAGGAGAAAAGAAGCGTAACGAGATCTTTCAAATGGCAATGCTAGAGCCTAAAGTGGCTATTTTGGACGAAACGGATTCTGGTCTCGACATCGATGCCCTAAGAATTGTGGCCAACGGTGTAAACAAATTAAAGAGTAAGGACAACGCTGTTATCGTAATTACCCACTATCAAAGATTATTGGATTATATAGTGCCAGATTTTGTGCATGTACTTTACAACGGTAAAATTGTAAAATCCGGAGGTAAGGAGCTGGCAATGGAACTAGAAGAAAAAGGGTACGATTGGTTGAAGCAAGAAGCTGCCGTTTAAAAGGTAGGTAGACAAGGTAAAAAGAAAGCGCCTTTTAATTTAAGCCGACTACTTAACACTAAAAGAAATGGATTTAAAAGATAAGTTGATATCTTCCTTTATGGCATTCGAGAACAATGTGGATGTAGAGAACCCTGTTCACGATGTACGTATGGAAGCAATAAAGAATTTTGAAGAGAAAGGGTTTCCGTCCAAAAAAGAGGAAGCTTGGAAGTATACTTCGTTGAACAGTCTTCAAAAGATAGATTTTAGTATTTTTCCGAAAGAAGAAAATACGATAGAGTACAAAGATGTTAAGCGTTATTTTCTTCATGAAATAGATACTTATAAGATTGTTTTTATAGACGGTATTTATAGCTCGTACCTTTCTGAGACAACACATGACGGTGTAGATATCTGTCTTATGAGCGCAGCGTTGACCAAGCCTATGTACAAGCAGGTCATAGATGTGTATTTTAATAAAGTGGCCTCTAAGGAAGAGTCCCTGACTACGCTGAATACCGCTTTTAGTAAAGAGGGGGCCTATATCTACATTCCAAAGAACAAAATGCCCAAAAAACCTATCGAAATTTTACATTTTGCGACAGGCAACGAGGCAGCTTTGATGTTACAGCCACGTAATTTGATAGTGGTAGAGGAAAATGCGGAAGTTCAGATCATAGAACGCCATCAGAGCTTAACGTCAAATGAGGTTTTGACCAATTCGGTTACCGAGATATTCGCCGCCGAAAATGGTATCGTAGATTATTATAAAATACAGAACGATGCCCCGGAATCGTCTTTGATAGACAATACCTATATCAATCAAAAAGGTAAGAGCGTCGTAAAAGTGCACACCTTTTCTTTTGGAGGTAAACTTACCCGTAACAATTTGAACTTCTATCAAAACGGGGAGTATATAGATTCTACCATGAAGGGCGTTACCATCTTAGGGGACAAACAGCATGTAGACCATCACTCCTTGGTGCATCATATAGAACCTAACTGTGAAAGTCATCAAGATTATAAAGGTATTTACGGCGATGGTTCCACAGGTGTTTTCAACGGTAAAATTATTGTAGATAAGATTGCCCAAAAGACCAATGCTTTTCAACAGAACAATAATATTTTGATCAGTGATAAGGCAACGATCAACACCAAACCACAATTAGAGATTTTTGCGGACGACGTAAAATGTTCACACGGTTGTACTATTGGGCAGTTAGATGAAGACGCTTTGTTCTATTTACAATCGCGTGGTATTCCTAAAAAGGAAGCACGTGCTTTGTTAATGTATGCTTTTGCCAATAATGTATTGGAGAGTGTTCGTATACCAGAATTAAAAATTAGAATTAATAAATTGATTGCTGAAAAACTAGGGGTTAATCTTGGGTTTGATTTGTAAGAAAAGAACAATTTTCTTAAAACATATTGTTATAAGACTTTAAAAAGCGACACTTCATCAGTGTCGCTTTTTTTATGAGAGAATTTACCTATAAATTAACGGCTTAATAATAAACCAACAACCAATTTATCTATGAAAAAACACTATTTGTTTGTGATTTCTTTTCTCATTTTCAATGCCTCTATTTGGGCTCAAGAAGTTAGACTTGGAGTAAAAGCTGGATTAAATGTATCTAACATAGATAATAATGATCCTTTTTATGATGAAAATAGCAATTATAGGACTTCATTTCATGCAGGGCTTTTTGCTGAGATACCTTTAAATTCTAAATTTTCGTTTCAGCCAGAGCTGTTGTATTCTTCAATAGGGAAGGTAGATAAATATGATTTAAATTATAGAATTTTTGATTTAGAACCTCTAGGAGCAGATTCTTTTAAACTCGTACAAAAGAGAAATTACCTGACTGTGCCTCTAACTTTCAAGTGGTATGTTGCAGAACGATTATATATCAATGCAGGACCGCAAGTAAGTTTTCTTTTAAATACGGTAAGTAAAGCTAAAGGAGATGATTTTCCGGATAGCTATGAAGATGCATATAAAGCTTCAGGAGAATTTAAATTAGATTATGGGGCAGTTCTTGGTGTGGGATTTTTTATAAATGATGATATAAATATCGGTCTTCAATATTACAGAGGATTGAAAGATTTATTTGGTGATTCTGATTTTGATATCATTGATCGTAAAGCTTACCATTCTGTGTTTCAATTAACTGTTGCATATTCAATTTTTTAAATAATTTGAGCATAAATTAACGGTTCGTTAGGTAATTCTTAACGATCCGTTGTATTTTCTTACACTACTATTGAGCTATTTTCGTTTTATAAATAAATAACTAGAATTTTATGAAACGACTTTTATTTACCTCATTTTTAGTATTAACCTCTATTATTTTACATGCTCAAGATCAAAAATGGAGTGTGGAAGCTAATTATCCATTAAATGTTTCTGATGATTTAGGATTTAGTGAATTAAATGGTGTTATCGATTTGGGTATTAAATATCGTTTTGTTGAGCTAGGTGCCGTAAATATTGGTGTTGGACTTAGTGCCGCGTATTTAAAAAATCAAGATGAATGGACTTACTACGATCTAGAGAATGTAAACGTAAATAATGATTATAAAGTGAAAAAGCTTTTATTTCAGCCGAAAGTGTTTGCCGAATTGGCGATACCGGGTTTTACAAAACTTAAGCCACAAATTGCCCTAGGTTATTCAATAGTTAAAGATGATTACTATTATAAAAGTGGAAATAATTCAGAAGTTGATAATAATTCTACTGACGGAGGATTAAACTTGAATTTAGGTCTGTCTTATGATATTTCTAATAGATTTTTTATTCAAATACAATATGATTACTTAAACGTAAATGTAAATGGAGATACCGTTATAAATGGAGAAACTTTTAGTTATGATTATGATGAAAATGGAAGTCTAATAAAAGCTGGTATCGGATTTCGGTTTTAAAACTAATAAATCTACCTTTTCACAAAAGGATAAACAATACCCGATATGTTTTCATTATCGGGTATCTTTGTATATAAGAAGATTGACTATGTTAGACATTAAAAAAATAAGGGAAGATTTTCCAATTCTAAGTCGAGAAGTGAATGGGAAACCTTTGGTGTACTTCGACAATGCCGCTACATCGCAGACCCCAAAACAGGTGATAGATGCTATTGTAGATTATTATGAAAACTACAATGCCAATATTCACCGTGGTGTGCACGCCCTATCGCAAGAGGCTACAGATAAATATGAGATAGCGCGGCAGAAAATTCAGAAGCACTTCAATGCAAAGAATTCATACGAAATCATATTTACTTCGGGTACTACCCATGGCATTAACCTGGTAGCCAGCGGATTTACTTCGTTGTTGGAAAAGGGAGACGAGATTATAGTATCGGCCATGGAACACCACTCCAATATTGTGCCATGGCAAATGCTTTGCGAACGAACAGGTGCGGTACTTAAGGTGATACCAATGAACCAACAGGGAGAGTTGATTATGGAGAAGTTTTCTGAAATACTTTCCCCTAAAACAAAATTGGTATTCTGTAACCATGTATCCAACGCTCTTGGCACTATAAACCCAATTGAGAAAATTATTGATATGGCCCATGGGGTCGGTGCTGCGGTATTGATAGATGGGGCACAGGCAGCTCCACATATAAAGGCGGATGTACAAGCATTGGATGTAGATTTCTATGTTGTTTCCGCTCATAAAATGTGTGGCCCTACGGGTGTTGGCATGCTTTACGGGAAAGAAGAATGGCTCAATAAGCTACCACCTTATCAAGGAGGAGGAGAGATGATAGCCGAGGTTACGTTTGAAAAGACGACCTATGCTGAGCTACCTCATAAGTTTGAGGCAGGTACACCTAATATTTGTGGTGGAATTGCCTTTGGTGCGGCCCTCGACTATATGAACAGTATTGGCTTTGCCAATATTGCCGAGTATGAACACGAGCTGTTAGAATATGCGACCCAAGAGCTTTTAAAGATAGATGGGTTAAAGATCTATGGTAACGCCGAGCATAAAACCGCCGTTATTTCTTTTAATATCGAGGGGGTGCACCCATACGATATAGGCACTATTTTAGATAAATTGGGTATTGCGGTACGAACAGGACATCATTGTACGCAGCCCATAATGGACTTTTACGGCATTCCGGGAACGGTAAGGGCCAGTTTTAGTTTTTATAATACCAAAGAAGAAATAGATGTGCTCGTAGCGGGAGTTGAAAGAGCCAAAAACATGCTGGTGTAAGCTTTTTTGTTAGCATAAGCCTAAACTTTTGATTCCCAAGAATTCCTATTGTACTTTTGTGTAAAAGCCACCCATGAAAATTAAAGAGATACAAGAAGAGATCGTAGATGAGTTTTCAATGTTCGATGATTGGATGCAGCGCTATGAATATATGATAGAGTTGGGCAAATCGCTTCCCATGATCGACGAAGAATATAAGACCGATGATAATATTATAAAAGGTTGCCAGAGCAAAGTATGGGTACATGCCGAGTTGGATGGAGACAAATTGGTATTTACCGCCGATAGCGATGCGATCATTACAAAGGGGATTATTGCCATTTTGATCAGGGCCTTTAGCAATCAAAAACCCCAAGATATTATAGATGCAGATACCGATTTTATTGATGAAATCGGATTAAAAGAGCATTTATCGCCCACAAGGGCCAATGGTCTTGTAAGCATGATCAAACAGTTAAAACTATATGCGATCGCTTATCAGACGCAATTAAATTAAGAGATATGAGCGAAGAAACACAAGAAAGGGATACCTCCGAATTAGGAGAGAAAATAGTAAAGATCTTAAAGACTATTTATGATCCGGAAATTCCTGTAGATATATACGAACTGGGATTAATTTATGACGTTTTGGTCAATGAAGACAATGAGGTAAAGATATTGATGACCCTTACCTCGCCTAACTGTCCCGTTGCCGAGACCTTGCCTACAGAAGTAGAGGAAAAAGTGAAGTCTCTGAACGATATAAAAGATGCTGAGGTAGAGATTACCTTTGATCCCCCATGGACCCAAGATTTAATGAGCGAAGAGGCCAAATTAGAGCTAGGGCTTTTGTAATTGCGCCTTAACCATTAGAATTGATTCGGTAAAAGCTATATGTCAGACGAAATAATAAATAGAGTATCGCAAAGCAAGCTGGTTACTGTTGACCTTGAAGAGTATTACCCTTCGGGAAAAAGAATTGTTTTGGATATTAAAGATTGGCTTTTCGAGGGGTTTATTTTACGTGAAAAGGAATTTAGGGCTTATTTGAAAGAACATGATTGGGAGCAATATAAGGATGCATACGTTGTTCTGACCTGTTCTACGGAGGCTATCGTACCAGGCTGGGCCTATATGCTTATTACCACAAAGCTTCATCCTTATGCAAAAAAAGTGGTTCAAGGCACCTTAGAGGATTTAGAAACCTTGTTGTATCAATCTATTATAGAGAATATGGATGTTTCCGGTTATAAAAACAAACCGGTCATAATTAAGGGGTGTAGTAAAAAACCGGTACCCCCGAATGCCTATATTATGATAGCGGACAAACTTCAGTCCGTTGCAAAATCCATCATGTACGGAGAAGCATGTTCTTCTGTTCCTTTATATAAGGAAAAAAATCAATAGAAATTCCTGTAGGGAAAAAGTGACTATTCGTACATTTGCGTTTCTAAAAAAATAAACACTAATTATCATGAAGAACATTTTTTTAACTACAGTGCTAATGTTGGCGTGTGCTTTTGGCTTTGCGCAGACAGAAGAGGAACTAAAGGCCGAAATGGCTTCTAAGAAAGATTCTATTGCAGCCATTCAAGGAAGGGTAGATGCGATAAAAGGTCAAATTGACGCACTTCCAGGTTGGAAGATAGGGGCTTTTGGTACTATAGGTGCCAATATCAGTGGTTTCGATAACTGGTATGCCCAAGGTACACCTAACAACTCTACCGGTAATATTGGAGTTACGGTAAACGGTTATGCTAACTTGCAACAAGAAAAGTTTTTCTGGAGAAACTCTGGAAACTTGAATTTGGGATGGGTAAAATTCGATGATAAAGACGACCCTGCCGATGATGACAGTTTTAGACAAGCTACCGATGTTTTTACCATCACCTCTTTATACGGTCGTAAATTAAGTGAAAAGTTCGCTATTTCTGCGTTAGGGGAATACAGAACTACCATCTTGGACAACTTTAACGATCCTGGTTATTTAGATTTAGGTATTGGTGCTACTTGGACACCGATAACCGATTTGGTTGTGGTAATACACCCTTTAAACTATAACTTCGTATTTAGCAGCGAAGATGATATTTTCGAATCTTCTTTAGGTGCAAAGATCGTTGCCGATTATACTCGTAAGATCGGAAATATCAATTTCAAGTCCAACCTATCTATGTTCCAAAGCTACAAGTCTTCAGATTTGTCTAACTGGACTTGGATAAACTCTTTTGGTTACACCATTTGGAACGGAATAGGTTTAGGTTTTGAGTTTGGCTTAAGAAATAACAAGCAAGAAGCTCTTAACTATGCCATAAACGACGCTGTAGTTCCTGATGCAGGTGCTACTTTTGACAGTATAGACAACGATTTACAGTCTTACTGGTTATTTGGATTGAACTACGCGTTCTAAGAAATAAATATAGTAGTATAAAAAAAGCCCTCTTTTTAGAGGGCTTTTTTGGTTAAGTAGGTATCGTAAAATTTGGGATTTTACTCATAGTTATAAGTTCAATATCGATTTGGGGTCAACACTATCACTTACGCACACTGTAAAGTTACGGTGAGCGTTTCGCTTGTGTGCAATTTATGTTGTGAACGCGACCTAAAATGTTGTGAAACATATCAACGGTTCAAATTCATCGATGAACAACATCCCTGGTTGTATGGATGGTATTTTAATACTCGTCTAAATGTTCTGGATATAGAAAATTATTATACGGAAAACGGGTCACATGAATGTCCCTTACCTCATCATAGACACGTTTTCTGAACTCGCCCAGGTTTTCTTTGTTCAGGGCAGATATAAAGAGGGCCCTATCGCCAACTTTTTCCATCCAGGTACTTTTCCATTCGTCAATGGTAAAATGTTTTGTGGTACGTTCGGTGATTAAATCGTCCTCGTCTATGGTCTCGTGCTCGTACTGGTCTATTTTATTGAAGACCATGATGGTTTTTTTGTCAGAACTTTCGATTTCCGACAGTATTTTGTTTACAGATTCGATATGCTCATCGAACTGAGGGTGCGAAATATCCACTACATGAAGTAGAAGGTCCGCCTCACGCACTTCGTCCAAGGTGCTTTTAAAGCTCTCTACGAGCTGTGTAGGCAGTTTTCGGATAAATCCAACGGTATCGCTCAAAAGAAATGGGAGATTGCCTATGACCACTTTTCTAACAGTAGTGTCCAGTGTGGCAAAAAGCTTGTTTTCGGCAAATACATCACTTTTACTAATAACGTTCATTAAAGTCGACTTGCCCACATTGGTATACCCCACCAGGGCCACCCTTACCAAAGCGCCCCTGTTACCCCTTTGGGTCTCCATTTGTTTATCTATTTTTTGCAGCTTTTTTTTGAGCAGGGTTATACGGTCACGAACTATACGCCTATCCGTTTCGATTTCGGTTTCACCAGGTCCGCGCATACCAATACCCCCTTTTTGTCTTTCCAAGTGGGTCCATAGCCCGGTAAGTCTCGGCAATAGGTATTGATATTGCGCCAGCTCTACTTGCGTGCGTGCATAGCTGGTTTGGGCCCTTTGGGCAAAAATGTCAAGAATTAAACTTGTTCTGTCTATTATTTTACAGCGTAACTGTTTTTCGATATTTCTTTGCTGGGCGGCAGAAAGTTCATCATCAAAGATGACGGCGCCTATTTCGTTTTCTTCCACAAAACGTTCTACCTCCTGCATTTTTCCACTTCCAATAAGCGTTTTTGGATTGGGAATATCCATTCTTTGAACAAATCGCTTCACCACTTCGCCCCCGGCCGTATAGGTAAGAAATTCAAGTTCGTCCAAGTATTCGGTAAC
This sequence comes from Maribacter sp. MMG018, assembly GCF_018100785.1. Classification (GTDB taxonomy): domain Bacteria; phylum Bacteroidota; class Bacteroidia; order Flavobacteriales; family Flavobacteriaceae; genus Maribacter. The sequence continues at coordinate 825,047 of NZ_JAGJEC010000001.1, forward strand.
CTTCTCTTCAGACTGTTCTTTGTTCATGATACCGATAAGAACGGCCTTTTCGTATTCTGTTGTTTTCTTTTCTAGCATTGAATCAATTAAAGTACAAATCTAAACAATGTTTCTAAAGCCATTTTTTACAAAAGTATTTTATTATGTACTTACGTCTAAAATAATGGGATAGTTTCTATAATTTAGGCTTTTAGAACCAACCTAGATACATAATGACTCTGATTCACACAGTAATTACCCGGCCTAGATTACTAAAAAACTATTTTTCCCAAGGTCTACTCTTGATCTTTATGTTAACGGTATTTAAGGTTCAGGCTCAGGTAGAAACGATTCCTACACCTAAAGATATTATTGGTTTTGAAGTAGGCGCAGACTTTCACTTGGCGACCTACGACCAATCTATAGCTTATTTTAAAGCATTGGACGCGGCCAGTGATTTGGTAGAAATGCGAGAAACCGGAAAAACATCCGAAGGGCGAACTTGGTATTATGTGCTTATTTCCTCTAAAGAGAATCTTGCCAAAATAGATCATTACAAGGGTATTTCCCAAAAATTGGCCCATCCGGAAGGTATTGGTCGTGAAGAAGCTAAAAAATTAGCGGAAGAGGGTAAGGCAATAGTTGACCTTAGTGGAGGGTTACATGCTTCTGAAGTCGCCGGGGCGCAACATATAATTACATTGGCCCACCAAATTGTGAGCGAAGCGGATACCAAAAAATTCAAACCCATTTTAGACGATGTTATTCTGGTGCTATGGCCGTCGCTGAACCCAGATGGGCAAGATATTATTGCAAATTGGTACATGTCCAATGTGGGTACTCCGTACGAAACAGCTAGAACCCCTTGGCTTTATCAGAAATATGTTGGTCATGACAATAATAGGGATGCCTATATGCTTAATATGTTAGAGTCTAGGGTGGTAGGTAGAACCTGGAGGGAATGGGAACCCAATATAATTCATGTACACCATCAATCATCGCCATTTCCGACAAGAATATGGTTGCCGCCTTTTGCGGAACCTATTGCCCCGCAAACACCTGCGATAGTGGCAAGGGAAGTAAATATGATAGGTATGGCCATGGCGCAAGAACTTGAAACGGAAGGTTTGCCGGGGGCCGTTCATATGGGAAAAGGCTTTGATGCCTGGTACCCGGGGTACATAGACTATTTGCCGGCAATGCAGAACATACCTTCGTTTTGGACAGAAACCGCCCTTTATAGGTATGCGACCCCTTATTTTTATACCATTCAAGATTTTCCGGCCCATCGAAAGGACCTTCGGGTAGAATCTCTTTATAACAGTCCGTGGAAAGGGGGCTGGTGGCGATTGAGCGATGCTATGAAATACATGCAGACGGCATCTATCGCTGTTTTGGACTATAGTGCCAAGTATAAGGAAACCTTGCTGTTCAATAAGTATCAAGCAGCGAGCAATACCATAGAAAAATATAAAAAGGAACCCCCATTTGCCTATATCGTACCACAAAAACAACGAGATCCTGTTCGCCCGGTAGAGCTATTAAAACGTCTGGCATTTAATGGGGCCAAGATTTATGAGCTGGATAAATCTATGGAGTATGCCGGTGTCAACTATCCAAAAGGAACATGGGTGATTCCCTTAGACCAAGAATTCGGTGAAATGATACGACAGGTGTTGGATGTACAGGAATATCCAGATTTACGGGAATCTCCCGATGGGCCTTTGGAACAACCCTATGATGCGGCGGGGTGGACCTTGCCTTTTCAAATGGAGGTACAGGTCGTATCAGGTACGGTACCCTTGTCAGAAGAATTTAGGGCAGCCATGTCTTTGGTTCAGGGGACTCCTATAGAGACATCGGATGATGAAACGGAAGACCTTAATAAGGTAGACATGGCGCCCGGGGCGGGTTTTGACACCGATAGGGTTGCAGCGGGTATAAAGCCCTTGCCCGGAACCCTAAGAGGAGGGGGAAGTACCTTGTGGTTAGACCCCACCGAGAACAATACTTTTAGGGTATTGACCGATGCTATGGACGACGGGTATGGAATAGTATATGATGCAGAAGAGAGAAAATATGGCGTTAAGGGCGCCAGTAAGGGAAAAGCGCAACGATGGGTTGGTGATTATGCCGTTAATGGTATAATGAACTCTAGGTCCGGGGATGCTAAAGTTACCTCTAGGATTGCCGTATATAGGCCATGGACGGCTAGTATGGATATGGGTTGGACTCGGTGGTTGTTGGATAGTTTTGGTTTTTCCTATACCTCTATTAGAAATATGGATTTTAAAACGGGGAGCTTAAAAGACCGTTTTGATGTAATCGTTATTGCTTCCGATAGGCCAAGCGCTATTGAAAACGGTATCCAACAAGGTGGAGCTCCGTCTCAATATACTAAAGGGTTGGGGGATTTAGAAAAAAGAAACCTAGATGCTTTTGTAAAAGAAGGTGGAACGTTGATAGCCTTGAACAGAAGTGTCGATTTTGCTATCGAAGCCCTACATCTACCAGTAGAAAACGTAGTGAAAGGAGTGGATCGGGCCAAGTTTTTTACGGGTGGTTCCATAATGCAGGTAGAGACCAGTCTTACGCACCCGGTAATGGCCGGCATGATGAAGAATGCCAATATATTTGTGTACAACAGCCCGGTATTTGAGCTTGCGGAAGGTTTTAAAGGAGAGGTCCTGGCTAAATACCAAGAAAAGGGTTCTCCGTTAATGTCCGGTTATTTGGTCGGCGAGGAGTATATGAACGGCAGGGCGGCCGCCCTCGATGTGCATCATGGCAACGGACATGTGTTGTTGTTCGGTTTTCAGCCTCAATGGCGTGGTCAACCTATGGGAACATATCGTACCCTGTTCAATGCCCTTTTGTATACCAATGCGTTACCAACATCTATACCCGAAGCAGGTGAAGGGTGGATAGGGCACTTATTCGTTTTGGAGGAAGAATCCGAATAATAAGGAGAGGCTTTTAAATACTCTTTTTATTTTTATCCCTTGATAAATTAGAAGATTGCATGCGATTTCCATTGTTCAGAAAAAAATATAAGAAACATCTATTTACCATAGCGTTCTATAATTTAGAGAATCTTTTTGACGCCGAGGACAATGAATTTACTTTAGATGAAGACTTTACCCCTAAAGGTTTTAAAAAGTGGACACCCAAGAAATACCGTAGAAAACTTGCTAAACTATCTAGAACTATTGCTAAGATAGGTAGCTCTGCCAATAAGTATCCTCCTGTTTTGATTGGGGTCGCAGAGGTCGAAAATGAATCTGTTATGCAAGACCTTGTTAAGACCAAACCGATAGATCAGTACCACTATAGTTTTATACATTATGAATCTCCGGATGAACGGGGTATTGATACGGGACTGATATACAATCAAAAGTATTTTGAGGTTATTACATCGAAGCCCATACCGCTTATCGTTGACAATTTGAATGGCGAAAGGGATACGACAAGAGATATTTTGTATGTATGCGGTAAATTAAATGGAGAAAAGGTCCATCTTTTTGTAAACCATTGGCCTTCTAGAAGAGACGGTAGCGATTCAACGGAATATAAAAGAATAAAAGCTGCACAGGTAATCAAAGAGGAAATGAGGGCCATTGAGAATGAAGACCCGTCTGCCAATTATATTGTAATGGGCGATTTTAACGATGATCCGAGGTCTAAGAGTATTCAAACACTACTGGAAAATACTTCTTTGCACAACCCAATGGAAAAATTACATGCACCTGAGTTAAGGGGAAGTGCCAGCTATAAGCGAAAATGGATCCTTTTTGACCAGATTATTCTCTCCCATAGTTTTTATAACTATGAAAAAAAGAGCCATAGTTTTCATACCGCGAATATTTTTGATGATGAGTTCTTAAAAGAACTAAAGGGTAAATACAAAGGAAGCCCGTACCGAACTTATGCGGGCAGAAAATATCTAGGAGGGTATAGCGATCATTTTCCTGTTTATATAATTCTGAAATATAATTCGTAAAGATTTCACTCTCAAAAAAGTAAGAATAATCCTATACACATCAAAAAATGATGATTTCACAACAACACTTGATATTTAGGCGTGTATTTCATCGAATAAATCATCCTTTTAGTCGAAACTGAAAGAATGTTTAGATATAATTGTAGTCCAAATCTTACATATCTAACTAACAAATTATGGACTACGGAAAGCAATCATACAATAAGAGTGTTCTTTTGGGGCTCTTATTTCTTTTTTTTCTAACAACCTCCTTCCTGACCGCCCAATCAAAAAAAATAAATGAAATCATAAATAAGGAATACGATTTTTCTAAAATCGGATCAATGCAGGTCGACCTTGAGTTTGATTATGAAAAAAATAGGGCAAAGACCATGGCAATGGCCAAGGCAAATAATCTGAAGTTGAAAGAAGTATTGCCCAACGGTAAAAAGGTAGAACTGCAGGAAATTGGAGAAGATGGAAGTCCCATTTATTATGAAACGTATTCCGATAATGCAAGTCAAGCTTGTAGAGCTTCGGAATTACATGCGAATGGCACCCTGAACCTAGATTTGGATGGTGCAGGTATGAAGGTAGGTGTGTGGGATTCTGGTGTAGCCCTTACAACCCATCAAGAATATGGTGATAGGGCAATGGTTGTAGATGGTAGTACAGAAATAGACGCACATGCAACAATGGTTACCGGAAGTCTTATTTCTTCAGGAGTAAAAAAGGGGGCTCAAGGTGTAGCATATAAAGCAAATGTACTTTCGCACGACTGGACCCGTGATAAATTGGAAGTTATAGAAGCGGCCGCAAACGGCTTGTTGCTTTCCAACCATTCTTATGGAATTAAATCTGATAGGGTGCCCGACTGGTATTTTGGTTCTTATATTAAAGTGGCCCAAGATTGGGACAAGATTATGTATAACGCACCATATTATTTAATGGTTACGGCAGCGGGTAATGCCAGACATAGCGGAGATAACGAAACTCCTATATTCGGAACAAGTGCAGATGGTTTTGATTTAATGTTAGGTTTTACCGTTGCCAAGAACGGACTTACCGTTGCGGGATCCGATACCAAAATTGATGGCAATGGCAACTTAAAAAAAGCTACGGTGTCGGCTTACAGCAGTTACGGACCCGTAGATGATGGTAGAATTAAACCAGATTTGGCCGGTGACGGCTCTTCTATCCTTTCTACAGATGCCGATGGTGATACCAGTTACGATGTTTCTTCAGGAACTTCAATGGCAACACCCGGTGTTACAGGAGCCTTGTTATTGTTGCAACAGCACAATGAGCAGTTGTACGGTTCTTATCTAAAAGCGGCTACCCTTAAAGGGTTGGCCTTGCATACGGCCGATGATGTCGATACTCCCGGACCCGATTATAAGATGGGTTGGGGTGTAATGAACGCAAAAAGAGCTGCAGAATTGGTATACAATAAGGAGTATAGTTCCTATGTTCTCGAAGACCAACTTTCTGAAGGTGATACATTCTCTTTTACCGTAATGGCAAATGGTAACGAACCCTTGGTCGCATCCATTTCATGGACCGACCCCGAATCAGATTATGTAAACAGAGGTGAATTGAACGCCAAGACAGCCGCATTGGTTAACGATTTGGATATACGTGTAGTACAGGATGGCAAAACCTATTTTCCTTGGAAATTAAATCCGGCAAATCCCAAGGCGGCCGCTACCACAGGCGATAACCTGGTAGATCCTTTTGAACGAATAGATATACCCAGCGCAAAAGGCTCATATACGATAACGGTAACCCACAAAGGGACCCTAAAATATGATATACAAGATTTTTCGTTGCTTATATCCGGTGTGGGCATTACTTCATGTAACCCAACGGCACCTAACAGTTTGTCTTTAAGTAATGCTATGGAAAATAGCGTTACCCTGTCATGGGAAGAAATGACCGATGGTTTGTACGAGGTACAGTATAGAAACAAAAAAGATGATAATTGGATGACGGATTACGGCATGGAAGCGTACAAAACTTTAACCGGATTACAATTGAACGAAGATTATATTGTGAGGGTTCGTACGTTTTGCTCGCAAAATGTTGCTTCCGACTATAGTATGGAATATAAATTTACTTTCGAAGGAGCCGAAACCGTAATCGGTGATTTAGGGGGCTACCAAACGCTTGGTGCCGACGGTACGGTAAAGTTCTCCGTATATCCGAATCCTGCGGTAGAACAGATCAATATAAGTTCAGAAGTGAGCGATACGGCTATGTATCGTATCATATCTGCCTCCGGTATTGAATTAAAGATGGGCGATGTTCAAAATAATCAGGTCGATGTTGCTGATCTTGCTACAGGACTGTATGTGATACAGGTGCAAGATATGGGCGTGAACAAAAGTGCCAAGTTTTATAAATATTAATATCGATTTGTAAACCTTCCCCCAACATTTATAGGTTTTTTCTTTAGACCTGTCATTTTGCAGAACATGACAGGTTTTTTTTATGACGGTATTACAGTACCTTATGATAGATTATATTTATGTTATGATAACACAAATCAAGAGTTTATCTATTGATTTGAAGGTTTGTTTCGGTAACTTTACTCTATTCACACCTAAAACTTATAAAAATGGACAATAAGAACAATCCCCATGGAGAAGCATGGGACGTAAACGAATCTAGCGCGGCCGGCTGCCCTTTTTTAAATGGCGAGCTACATCAATCGGCCGGTGGAGGTACCACCAATAGAGATTGGTGGCCCAACATGTTAAACTTGAATATTCTTAGGTTACATTCTTCGAAATCGGATCCTATGGACGAGGATTTTAATTATGAGGAGGAATTTAAAAAACTGGATTTAGCGGCGGTCAAAAAAGATCTTACGGATCTAATGACCGATAGTCAAGATTGGTGGCCTGCCGATTATGGTCATTATGGTCCTTTCTTTATACGTATGGCATGGCACAGTGCCGGTACTTATCGTATATCTGACGGTCGTGGGGGTGCTAGCTCCGGTAGCCAGCGTTTTGCACCGTTGAACAGCTGGCCGGATAATGCCAATTTAGATAAGGCAAGACTGTTATTGTGGCCCGTTAAACAGAAATATGGTAAGAAGATATCATGGGCGGATTTGATGATCTTGGCAGGGAACGTTGCCCATGAATCGATGGGACTTAAAATGTTCGGTTTTGCAGGAGGCCGTGAAGATATATGGCAGCCAGAAGAAGATATTTATTGGGGGTCTGAAACGGAATGGCTTGGTAGTAAAGAACGGTATGATACGGATGGAAATGAACTTGAAAATCCTTTAGGGGCTGCCCACATGGGGTTGATCTATGTAAACCCCGAAGGACATAACGGAAATCCAGATCCTGTGGAGGCCGCCCATTATATTAGGGAAACTTTTGGCCGTATGGCCATGAACGATTATGAGACGGTGGCATTGATCGCCGGGGGGCATACTTTTGGAAAAACACATGGTGCCGCCAATCCAGAGGAGTATGTTGGGGCAGAGCCTGCCGCCGCCGATATAACGGAACAAGGTCTTGGATGGAAAAATAAGTACGGTAGCGGTGTAGGGGCCGATACAATTACCAGTGGGCTAGAAGGTGCTTGGAGCCAGACACCTACACAGTGGAGCCATAATTTTTTCAAAAACCTTTTTGGCTTTGAGTGGGAACTTACCAAGAGTCCGGCCGGAGCGTGGCAATACAAGCCCGTAGGCGATGCCGGTGCAGGTACCGTACCCGATGCACATATAGAGGGTAAGGGGCATCAACCATTTATGTTGGTTACCGACCTTTCGCTACGTATGGATCCGGAGTATGAGAAAATCTCAAGACACTTCTTGGAGAACCCCGATGAGTTTGCCGATGCATACGCCAAGGCCTGGTTTAAGCTTACTCATAGAGATATGGGACCGGTAGACCGTTATTTAGGTCCAGAAGTGCCTCAAGAAGAGTTAATTTGGCAAGATCCCGTGCCAAAAGTAGACCACGAACTGGTAAACGAAGAGGACATAGCATCTTTAAAGGCTACTATTTTGGCTTCAGGACTATCAATCTCTGAAATGGTCGCTACGGCTTGGGCCTCTGCTGCTACGTATAGGGATTCCGATAAACGTGGTGGTGCCAATGGAGGGCGAATTCGTTTGGAGCCACAGAAAAATTGGAAGGCCAATAACCCAAAACAATTGGCAAAGGTTATCGCTGTTTTAGAGGGAATACAAAAAGAGTTCAACGATGCGCAGTCTGGAAACAAAAAGGTTTCTTTTGCCGACTTGGTAGTACTTGCAGGAACGGCAGCAGTGGAAAAAGCGGCCAAGAATGCGGGCTACGATATTACGGTTCCGTTTAGTCCGGGTAGAACCGATGCCACACAAGAAAAGACCGATGTTGAAGCGTTTGAGGCATTAGAGCCTCTAGCGGACGGATTTAGAAACTTTACCAAGGCAAAGTATTCTGTTAAAGGAGAAGAGTTGTTGGTAGACCGTGCCCAATTATTAAGTTTGACAGCTCCAGAGATGACCGTTCTAGTTGGTGGTATGAGAGTATTGAATACCAATACCGACGGATCTGAACACGGTGTATTTACGGATAAGAAAGACCAGCTTACCAACGATTTTTTCTTGAATCTGTTGGATATGGGCACTACATGGAAAGCCATTTCTGATGACGACACTCTTTTTGAAGGAAGTAACCGTAAGACCGGTGAGAAGAAATGGACGGGTACCAGGGTAGATCTTATTTTTGGTTCAAATTCTGAACTTAGGGCCTTGGCAGAAGTATATGCTACCTCCGATGCCAAAGAAAAGTTCGTAAAAGACTTTGTAAAAGCATGGACCAAAGTGATGAACTTAGATCGATTTGATTTGAAATAATAATCGAGCTAAATATCAATTGTAGAAAGGGCAGCTAAATAGCTGCCCTTTTTTTATTCGGTATTCTAAAATTGATAATTTGAACGCGGTAGTGGAGTCATTTGCCCTGAACAACATTTATGGAGAAGGTCTAGATTCGGTTTGTTTTAGTGTATTTCATCGGTAAAATCACGTCTTTTATCGTTAAAACAGTAAAACCTCCATTTTTATAAGGCTTTTCTAAAAGGAGCGTAATATCGGTTTTTCTAACTTATATGGAAACCATTAATACTTTCATTGTCAAAAATCTTAGACCAACCGGGGTTTTAGCGTACAAAATGGATGAATTTATTAAGGAGAGTTATATAGAAATAGGAGGACAGGCTACAAGAAGTGCTCCATTAGGTTGGTCAGGTGTTGTTGGGCAATATATAGAAGATTGGAATGGATAATTGTTATTAAAATGAAGGTTTCTTTTTGTTTTCTACTAATTTTTCTCATGAATTATCAAGAAATGAACATGGATTATACTTTTTTGGATAAGTCTGTAAAAGAATTATTTGAAGGTCTAGAATATATTGAATGTAACAATGAAAATTTTAGAGAATGTTATTTCCCGGCAAGTAATTATAGCACTATCTCAGGAATACCAACTAACTATAATTTTTTAGGATTTCCCGTACAGAAAATGGGAGCTTATGTAAATACAAAAAATGAATTGAAAAAGTTTACAATATCAGTTGAAGTGCCGGATGCTCGTTTTTTTTATGATCAAGTGGTAAAAGAATACGGAATGCCAGAAACATCTAGCCTATCAAAATTTTATTTAGAAAAATACGGATATAAAACGCCCAATGAAATCAACAAGGATTCATTGGATGAGTACTATCAAAATCTGAACAAACCTGAAATTGATGATTTTTCTATTGTTAGAAGCACTACATGGTATGATATCGATAAAGGTTCCGGACGGACTCCAATAGGTATGATTGTTAGTAATAAAACTAGTCCTGAGGATATGTTTTCTAAAAGAGAAATATGGATAACCTTCTTTAGGCAAAGACAATAGCCTTTTTTATGAACTATGAAAAATATCTTAACACTAGCAATTTTTTTTCTTTGCCTGAATCTTTTTTCTTGTAAAAAAGAACAAAAAAATAATTCTGAATTAGAAAAAAATAACCGAGATAAATGTTTTAATCGAATTGAAAAAGTAAATCTTATCAATGAAATTCTTAAAACTGATAATATTCAAACCTACCTACATCTAGATATCGAGGAAAGAAATCCAGTAAGGATAATTAAAAATGATTTCTTAATTGAACTCGATTCGTTTTTGCTTGATAAGCATGGATATGTTAAAATAGTGGATTCTTTACCATATAATAAATTAAAACTCCAATTAGAATTATATCCAATGGATTCTTGTCGGTTTAGTAAAGGAAATTTTGTTTTCTATAGTCCCATAGAAAATGCAGAAGTAAATGGTAATATTGAATTAAAAGATTCGGTTTGGGTAATATCCGTTATTCAGGATATTGAATTTTAAACCCAATATCCTTTATTGGCTCTACTGTTTTACATGAGTACACTCATTTAGGGGATTCAGTATTTGGAAATAATTTTTGGGGAAATGAATGGATTAATAGTGGTTTTAATTTGGAAACTGAGGCTGGACTTTTATTTGAAGAAATGATTTTTGGAGAAAAGGTTGAAATTTCAAATGCGGGTGTGATTCTTAAACGAAGTGGAGGTTTATGAAACATATATTAGTCTTACTCTTATACTTTAGTTTGTGTACAAATTGTTTAGCCCAAAAAACGGATGACTGTGATTTGTACGCCTCATCTATCAGTAAAATAAAAACATTTAAATATCATAAATTGGATATAAAGTTCAATTTAGAAATTTCGGAATCATTAAAAAAATCAATACTAAACTCTGAACTATTCGATAATCAGGAAAAGGTAGCTTTAGAAAAAATTCTTTCAGATTATAAAATTAAGAAAACGATGTATCCGTGCAAAAGGATAAGAGATTTGGTGATGAACATAAAAGGTAGAGAACTAAATAATGATGTTGACAAGGGCATTGTCATAAACTATTTAGAACCTGTGTGGATAGATAGTGGAAACGCATATCTAATTATGGAGCAAATTTCAACGAGTAGCAAAACAGGAGTTACTGTAGGTGCAACTATAATGGAAATTTATGCTAAAATGGGGAGTGATTGGGTCGCTGAAGATAAACTAATTTTGGAGCAGTTATGAATTATAAAAAGATAATTTTCACATTTCTAGTTGTTTTTCTGAACATAAATCTTTATGGTCAAAAGAAGTTATGCCATGAACATCAATTTTTAGAACAGGCTTTTAGTTACATGATTCCTGTAGAAGGAGATACCTTAGTAATTGAGGTTGGTTTAATTCCAAGCCTAACAGCTATTACCGATTGGAAAAATCAGGGAATAATAACAAGCAAGGAAAAAAGAAAAATTGAATTGGCTTATAAAAAAAATAAGGAGCCAGTTTGTATAAAAACTCAGCAGCTTGTGGACAGTATTAATAATTTAAGTAATAATTCTAAAAACAAGGAGTATACAAAAAGACTATTTTCCAGACCTGTTAGAATTTCCAAGACTAGGGTGGTTGTTTTTCATGAGAATATATTGCAAAGCAAATATCATAGTGGAGGAAAAGCCGTAGGATGTTTAACCGGTATTTTCTTTGGAAATGAAACTGGGAATTGGAAAATAATTGAAAAAAAATGCCTCGAAATGTATTAAAAAAACACAATTTTCTCTGCAAAGTATAGGTATCATTATTTTTAGAAAATTAGAAAAAAATCATTCTAGATTAGCTTCCGAGGCAACAAATCAAACTTATAATGGTATAAGTCCAGAAGGTGAACCATGCGAATAGCCAGCTTTAGAATTTTATTTATTTTCCTTGTCATAGGCTGTGGATCTACACTCTATTTCAAAGAACAATATTCAGTCTCATGAATGGTATATTGTCAATAAAGTCGTACATCTCATAGATTTAAAAAAGTTTAATGTATATAATGACATTGATGATATTTCCTTGATAAGATTTTTTAAAGATTATGGGGCTTTTGATAAATATGGATATTATGAAGATTTTGGACCCCTAAAAGAATGGATTCCAGATTCCATACTTAATAAGAATTTCACCAAAACTAAGGTGGATGAAATGATTTTGAAGTTAGAAAAAAGAACGGCTAAAAAATGGACAGATACAAACTTAATTGGTAAAGATTGGAAGTTAATTGAAAATGATCAAGATATATCAATGGAGACTAAAACAGCAAGATTGTCTTACCCAGTATTTCTTGGTGATAAGATATCACTTGTAAAATATAGTACAAAATCAGGATTTTATGACGAACATGGTTCATCTGGAACCCTTATATTTTGTAAAAATGCTGACGATTGGAAAATATTAATTCATTTACCTTTTTAATAATGGCTTTGACTATCCTGGAGAAGAAGGTAGAAAATTCGAAATTTCTGTTTATGGAGAAAATGTTCATCCGGATAGGGCAAGAATTGTATTAAATAGGGTAAATTAAAAATCATGAGGATTTCAATAATTATATTTTTTATGTCAATAATTTTTGGCTGTAAAGAAAATACGGCCCAAAAAATCAACACAAAAACACGGCCTGTTCAGCAACCTATGGTTCAAGATTGCATGGACAAAAAAGATAGGGAAAAAATTATTGAAGCCATAGTGTCAACACCAGATTTTCAGATGTTCCTGCATCCCAAGATTGAGGGTAGATTACCTGTTAAATTGGTCAAAAATGAATTTGTAACGTCTGACCTAATAATCTATTCAAACGGGCTTAAAGTTCAATTTGTTGATTCCCTTGAATTGCCGGAAGGAAGTCAGCACCGTATTACCATAGGTGACATTGACTGTTCTGGTTCCAAAATTTCATATTCCGTATATTATCCGATAGAAGGAGCAATTATATCTGGAAAGGTATATAAAAATCATAAGGAATGGGTTGCCACTGAAACAACCTGGGGTGAAATATAACTGACAACTATTATGAATATCTAGCCTGGGACGGTGTTCCTAAGGCTTACCGTGATCCAAATATTACTGATTCGATGATAAATTCCGTAGTTCAAAAATTCAGGTCAAGAGGGCTAGACTGTAATTAGTATTGCGATATGAAATCAAAATTTATTTTAGGCATAATATTTATTATTGGTATTTTGGGAACGATTTTTTGTAGTTATTACGAGTTTGGATCTTTTTCTGATAAGAAGGAAATTTATATTTATTTTAACCCTAATAAGGATTCGACCAATTTGGTTGATTGGGAAAGATTTAAGAGTCATCTACCAAAAGATTTTGACCCAAATAAATTTATGGATGGTAATTATACGGGGATGATTAGCGATATGATGCGAGATAAAATTGATAGTATATATCAAGCATATCAAAAACCTAAAAGGAAATTTATAAATAAGAAGACAGGGGAACTTCAATTCGGGATACAAGTAGGAATGTATGAAAAAATATTTTTTGAATATGACACATTAAAAATTTATAAGGAAAATAAAAATAATAAAAACATAGAGTATACATTAGATTCAATAGTTGACTTAATAAGAACAAGGGATTTTAATAATTACAAATTTTATTTGATTTTAGAAAAGCCACAAGATGATACTAAGTTTATTTCCAAAGTAACTCCCTCATGGATATTGTATTAATTTGCCTGAATTTTTGGTTTGCATCTTCTTATAGAACCATATATAGTAACTTGCAAAGCGAGCCGCTTAGATTGAAATATACGTCCTATTCCATATAAAAGGTCTAGATAGACAAAAAGTTTGTTTCGTTTTTATTGGATAACAACAAAACTGAAGATTCTGTAGCCCCCGCTGGCGCGAGCATCCTGCTTATGCCTTGTACGAAGATTTTGTTTTAGAACAAGATTTTGATTGGTTTACAGACGAGGACCATCCTGAAAGAGTGGATATTGCCAAGGAGTTTGTCTGGTTCTTGATAGATAATGGATATACCGAAGAGAACATAAACTTTGTGCTTACGGCAATAAATGATATAATGGTTGAAAATGTTGAATCGATTTCTGAATTAAGTATATTACAACAAAATCCCTATTCTATTTGGAAGAAACGATAAGTCTGATGCTTTTAGACATGCATTTTATAATGTAATAAATGCAAAACGAGTAGGGGTTACTATTGCAAAGTTGTTTTCGGATGCACATGAAAGCGAGGTGCCGCAGGCATTGATAAAAGAAAAGCAAATGGATTTATCTAATAATAATGTTGGTCATCAAACGATCAATGGTAATTCTGGGAAGACTAATGGAGAATTGTCAACTATTATATTTCAAAAACTCTTGAACGGAGAATTGCGATACGTATCACCTATAGGCTCTAATGGCCTGCCGACAAGTAGTACTAGTCTAATTCCAACTAATCAATAATTAAATGAGAAAAATCGTTTTCGTATCGTTTTTTTTAATATTCTTTTCCTCATGTGTTAAAAACGGAGTGACTTTCGAAGTAAAAAATCAGAGTGGAATACAAATTGATTCTGTTCATATAACTAACGGATATTCATCAGTAGTAGAATCTAATATTGGAAATGGAAAGTCATACTCAATTTTCCTTCCTTTTGATAAAGGAATCAAAATTAGAGGTGATGGTTCCTATCAAATTAGGATATATAATAAAACCTCAAATAGAGAAATGAATTTTGGATATTTCAGTAATGGTATTCCACTAGCGGAAGAGTACGAAATATTAATAGAAAAAGATACGATTTTATTTCATGAATAATTGACTACCCATGAACTAATTCTGTCTGGTTACCATGACAGGAACTTTAGGCACTTATACCCTGTAATGTTTTAGTACAGCTTATAAATGTTCAAGTATCAATAGTCTGTATTAATTAACTTTGCCGTTCAGAATTCTCCCCCCGTTGGCGCATGCATCCTGTTTATGCCTTGTACGAAGATTTTGTTTTACAACAAGATTTTGAGTATGATGGCAATACTAAACCAAGAACCAATAACAATCAACCAAATTCTCACTTCGGGGTTAAAGGGCTTTATACCTTCTTTATTTGGTGGTCTTCCAATAAATCTTCATTACGTAACTTTAAAAATACCTGTGCGGTGGTGACCACGTCCAGTTCGCAATAGGTGACGATACGGTCAATATCCTTTTCCAGGTAATAGACATCCCTTACCATACTGCCGTCTATATCCTCTTTTGGGGAAGGTATGCCTAGAATGTTCGCCATTAGTTTTAAGGAAGTATAATGCTTGTAATCACCAAATTTCCATAGTTCCATAGTGTCCAAATGGGGAACTTCCCACGGTTTCTTTCCAAAAAGGTCTAGTTTCCAGGGTAAGGAAATACCATTAATGATCATACGCCGGGCTATATACGGAAAATCGAACTCCTTGCCATTATGGGCACAGAGTAGATGTTTGGCCTGGTTGTAATGGCCGTCGAGAAGGTTTTTAAAATCTTTTAGTAATTGGGTTTCCTCGCCATAAAAAGTGGTGACCCTAAAACTATTTTCTACTCCGTTTATTTTGAAGTACCCGACAGAGATGCACACGATCTTTCCGAACTCTGCCCAAATTCCGGCCCTGTCATAGAATTCTTCGGCGGTAAACTCTTCTTTGCGCTGGTACCGCGATTTTTGTTCCCAGAGTTCTTGTTTTGCATCGTCCAGCTCTTCAAAATGTTCCTTTTCCGGTACGGTTTCAATATCTAGAAACAGTAAGTTTTCTAAGTTTAATTTTTGAAGCATGTTGTTTTTATTGGGTTTCTCGTTCCTCAATTTAATATATAAAATTCAATTTATAGGAAGGGGATGATTTGTCTGCCAAAATCGTAGAACCGACCGATAGGTCGGTTTTTAGTCCTATTCAATACCATGTTCGAATCTGTTGGCCCGTTTAACGGACGTTAAAACTCGCTGATTCGTCTATTAAATAGGTGAAAGAAGGGTTTTTTACAAAAGAACCGACCGTATGGTATGTTGGCTCAGAACAAAGATTGTTGTTTTACCGGGTTTTCATGATCCAGCAACCATTTTTTGCGGTGCAGGCCACCGGCATAACCCGTTAATGAGCCATCAGTGCCAATGACCCTATGGCAGGGGACAACGATCCATAACGGATTTTTTCCGTTTGCAGCAGCAACGGCCCTAATGGCTTTTACATCGCCGAGTGTTTTGGAAAGCTCCAAATAAGAAACGGTCTTTCCGAAGGGTATACTAGAGAGTGCGTTCCATACACGTTTTTGAAAATCTGTTCCATTCGGGTTTAGGTCCAGGTCAAACTCTTTTCTATTTCCTTCAAAATATTCGTTTAGTTGGTACACGGCATCTTCCAGTACCGTAGGTATTACTTCTGTAATTTTTTCTTCCGATTCCAACACGGTAATAGAGGTGAGGCCATGTTCGTCACCCTCCAATTTGGTATAGCCTAGGGGAGATTGTATTACAGCAGATTCCATACAACGTATTTATTCTGGTTTTGGGGGCGTTTGCTCTTTCTTTTCGATGACGCCTGACCGTTGGGCCCTATTTTCCCAGTTCTTGCGTGCCAAGAGCTGTAAATCGGCTACATTGTCGCTTTCGTCCATAATCTCTAGCCCCAAAAGGGTTTCAATTACATCTTCCATGGTAACCAGCCCACTTACCGATCCGTATTCGTCTACGACCAAGGCAATATGTTCACGTTTGGCCACTAGGGTATCGAACAGTTGGGGTATGGGAGTGCTTCTGCGCGTAATCAGAATGTCCCTTTTAATTTCCTCTAAGGGCATATCCCCGTTTTTATTGATGATTTCCTCATATACATTGTCCTTTAAGACAAATCCTATGATATTATCGATCTTATCTTTGTAAATAGGGATTCGGGAAAAGCGCAATTTCGGGTTCTCTTCAAAAAAGGTCTGAATAGTCTTATCGGCAGATGCTATTTTCACCACCGCCCTAGGGGTCATGACATCTTTTACCAGTACTTCGTCGAACTTTAAAAGGTTTTTGATAATGGTCGATTCCGATTTTTCAAAAACACCTTCTTCGTGGGCCATATCGGTCATAGCCGTAAAATCTTCCCTACTTAGAACGCTACCGTGATGGCCTTTGCCGCCCACCAGTTTGGTGAACAGTTGCAAAAGCCACAAAAGCCCTGTGTATTTTAAACCCAATACCATTATTTTAAGGGCCTTGGCGGTAAAATTGGCCAACTGTCTCCAATAGGTGGCGCCTATTGTTTTTGGAATTATTTCCGAGGCCACCAAGATCAAGATGGTCATAATGGTCGAAACGACACCCACCATTAGGTCTTCTGTAAATTGCATGCCCAATACGGTTCTTTGGGTGGCGCCATAAAGCTCACTATAGGCTACTTTTGCTTGTACCCCGACCAAAATGGCACCAACGGTGTGTGCAATGGTATTTAAGGTCAGAATAGCAATCAGTGGTTTATCAACGTCGTTCTTTAATTCTTCTAAAGTGCTGGCATAAGATTTGCCCTCTCTTTTCTTAACGTTCACGAACGTTGGGCTAATACTCAACAGAACGGCTTCCAAAATGGAGCACAGGAACGAAAAGAAAATGGAAATTAGGGCATAAAAAATAAGTAATCCCATAGTTGTATTTTGAATAGACTAAGATACCAAATTAATCGATTTGCACCATGTATTTATAAATAGCGGTACATGTTATTGTTTATAATCGTTTTTGAAATGCCTTATAAAAAACTTGTTGAACGGCAGAACGTATGTGTAGGTCGTAGAGGTTTCTGTTTGCGCGGGTAGGGTATACCCGATTGGAGAGAAATATATATACCAATTGGTTTTTTGGGTCTGCCCACACAAAAGTTCCCGTAAAACCACTATGACCAAAACTTTCCGGACTAACTTCGGGTGCAGGGTAAGATTCCTCAAGGGGTAAAAGGTTGTTGTCTATAAGCGGTTTGTCGAAACCTAAGCCCCTTCTATTATCGTTTTGTGGATATTGTACACGTATGAATTCGTTCATGGTTTTTTCGGAGATGTAACGCTTTCCGGCATAGATTCCCTTTTGCAAGAACATTTGCATCATAATGGCCAAGTCGTTTGCCGTACCAAAAAGCCCTGCGTTGCCAGATATGCCTCCCAATAGGGATGCATTTTCATCATGCACCCAACCTTGGGTCAGGCGGTGTCTAAATAAAGTGTCCATTTCGGTCGGAACAATTTTATTTGAAAAATTATGCGTGCTAGGTAAGAAACCAAAAGTTTTCATACCAAGTGGTTTGTAAAATTCTTCTTCGATATATTGTTCGTAGGGTATCCCTGTAAGCTGTGCAATCAATTCCGGAAAAATCAAGAACGTAAGACCCGAATATTTGTATTTCTTTTCAGCCGAAACGGTAGAACGGTTTATGATTCGGTACATTTTTTTATTGAAGTTATTTTTTACATAAATACCTTCAAATACTTCATTTTTAAATCGTTTGTTTGGCTTTGAACGTAAAAACCTATTTTTAAACCGACCATTATTTTTTAGGGTTTCGTTTAAGAAAACAATGTAGGGTTCAAGACCCGCCTGATGTGCCAAAATCTCCCTTAATGTGATATTTCTTTTGTCTTTTTTATGTTTCCAAGGGGTCCAATAAGAGCTAAAGGGCGTGTCCAGATCTAATTTACCTTCATCTACCAATTTCATGAGGGCCGGTAGGGGCCCCATAATTTTTGTAACCGAGGCCAAATCATAAATGTCGTTTAAAGCGACAGGTTGAACACTGTCGTAGGTATGATAGCCATATGCTTTATGAAAAATGATATTCCCTTCTTTGGCCACCATAATTTGTGCGCCCGGAAAGGCATTATTTTTTATACCATTTGTTATAATGCTGTCTATTTTATGGTAAATGGCAACAGAATCCAATTCGTAGGCCGCCAAAGAGGATATTTGCAAACTCGACCCCACGGGTAGCGCCAATGGTTGCTTTTTATCTTCTTGGGCAATAAGGGTGGTTACAAATAAACCAAATAGTATAAATAAATATTTAAGCATCAAATTATGGTAAGGGTGGCATTAACCCAATAGTTTTACCGCATCCTTGGCAAAATAGCTGGCTATGATGCTGGCACCTGCGCGCTTAATGGCGGTCAATTGTTCCATCATTACGGCGTCGTGGTCCAACCATCCTTTTTCTGCGGCTGCCTTCACCATGGCGTACTCCCCTGAAACCTGATATACGGCTATAGGAACATCTATCTCGTTTTTAAGGTCTCGGACAATATCAAGATAACAAAGTCCTGGTTTTACCATTACAATATCCGCTCCTTCATCGATATCTTGTTCGGTTTCCCTAATAGCTTCCAACCTGTTGGCATAGTCCATTTGGTAGGTTTTTTTGTCCTTGGGTACGTTTTTAATGTCTACGGGGGCAGAATCTAGGGCATCTCTAAACGGCCCGTAAAAAGCACTGGCGTATTTGGCGCTATACGCCATAATGCCGGTATTGGTATAACCTTCATCTTCCAATGCCTCTCTGATACTCAGAATACGACCGTCCATCATATCGCTTGGAGCTACAAAATCGGCTCCTGCCTTAGCGTGCGACAAACTCATTTCCGTAAGTACTTCTACGCTTTCGTCGTTCAATATCTGACCATCTGTAACAATACCATCATGGCCGTAAGAAGAATAGGGATCCATGGCCACATCGGTCATTACCAACATTTGCGGACATGCGTTTTTTATCGTTTTTATAGCACGTTGCATCAACCCGTCAGGATTTAATGCTTCGGTACCTTTGTTGTCTTTTAAGTTCTCTTCCACTTTGGCAAAAAGTAGCACAGAGCAAAGCCCCATTTTCCATAGTTCCTTGACCTCTTTTTCCAACAGGTCCAAACTCAAATTAAAATAATTGGGCATGGACGGAATCTCTTTCTTTACCCCTTTGCCTTCGGTCACAAAAAGTGGTACCAAAAAATCGCTTGGTGTTAGGGTCGTTTCCCTTACTAAATTGCGTATTGCCTGCGAGCTTCTAAGCCGTCTGTTTCTAATAAGTGGGTACATGTCTTTTCTTTTGTGCAAAGGTAAGGCAAGTGGGTTAAATCTCCTTGTTTCCAGCTGAAATCTATGGGGTGTTAGGCAAAATTTCTGCGCTTAGTGAAACCGATCGTGAACGGTCGGCCATCAAGACCGGAATTTATAGTGAACCCCGGTATGGGAATGCTCGTTATGGGTACTATGAGTGAACTTTTCTGGAATCTGAAACTGGCAATCTCATTGATGGGCGGGCTTTTTTTAAAAGAGGATCATCATATTTGCAATAATTGGATAAGTGAACGTACTAGAAATATCTTTTTGCCTTTTGTTGTACTATTTTATTAGTTTTCCTGTTTAATTATGGAATTAAAACTATACTAGGGTCATTGCGGCAACTTAATAAGATTTTAGAGTTCAAGTACACTTGGCGTAACTATCAACAAAGATTTTTAGATGGTTTTCAAGAACATGTCAAAGATGGGCATTTACATGTAATTGCACCCCCGGGATCGGGTAAAACCATACTTGGTCTAGAAATGTTGATCCGTATTGGAAAACCTACATTGGTTTTGGCGCCAACATTGACCATACGAAACCAATGGCGCAGTAGATTGCTTGATTTCTTTTCTTCGGACGGTATTTTTGATGCTTACTCTTTGGATATTAAATCGCCTAGCGTAATCACGTTTTCAACGTATCAATCCTTATTTTCCTTATCAAAGTCATTTGGCGAGGATGAAGAACAAAAACTTCTAGAACATATAAGGGAGCATAAGATCGAAACCTTGATTTTAGATGAAGCACATCATTTAAAAAATGAATGGTGGCATTGTTTGTATCGCTTAAAGAAAATAGAAGGGCTTACTGTGGTGTCGTTGACGGCTACACCACCTTATGATAGTTCTACCGCTGAGATAAACCGCTATTTTAATTTATGTGGCCCCATAGATGATGAGATCGCAGTACCCGATTTAATCAAAAATGGTGATTTGTGCCCGCATCAAGACTTTGTTTATTTCTCGAAACCGGAAGAAGCCCAAATTCGCTATATCGTAGGTTACAGAGAACAGATTTTAAATTTTACGAACACCCTTATCGCCAACACGGCCCTACAGGAGCAATTGATTGCCTTGGATTTTTATACCGATCCTGAGCGGCATATAGAATTCATTTATGAAAATCCAACATTCTTTTCGGCTATAATTATTTATTTGAACGCTTGTGGTTATACCGTTAACAAAGGCCATCTGAACATTCTTGGTTTTTCTGATAATAAGGTGGTCTTCCCGAGTTTTACGTACGAATGGTCGGAAGCCTTGCTTCAACATTTATTGGTGGATCAACGTGAAGTTTTTAGTGGTATGGAAGAGGTGCTTTTGCCAATAGAGAAAGAACTGAGACGTATAGGGGTATTGGAGCGCAGAAAGGTAAACTTTGTTGGTGATGAGTTATTGTACAGAAACCTTTCTAATAGTCCGAGTAAGCTAGAGAGTATATTCCATATTGTTAATAATACCGATGACCATTTAGGGGAAGGGGCTAGAACGGTGGTCTTGGCGGATTTTATCCGTAAAGAATTTCTTGATTTTAATAGTAGCGATACAAGTGGCCTAAACAGGCTTGGGGTCGTACCGATTTTAAAATACCTATTGGTCAAGCAAAAGAATAAGATAACGTTAGGGGTACTGACCGGTTCGTTGGTGATCTTGCATGAAAATACCCTGTTACGATTAAAACAATTATTAAATACCGATGTGCTTGGTGTTACACCTGTGATAGGTTCGTTGGGTTATGTGTTTATCGAAGTACCCAGTACTTTAAAAAACCAAATAGCAGAAGCGGTCACACAGCTTTTTGAAGAAGGCTTGATCAAAACACTCATTGGTACCAAGGCGTTTCTTGGTGAGGGTTGGGATGCCCCTTGCATAAACACCCTCATACTTGCATCGTACGTAGGTTCATTTGTTTCTTCTAATCAAATGCGGGGCCGTGCTATTCGTGTCGATGCCGATAATCCGGGAAAAACAGGAACTATATGGCACTTGGCGTGTATAGACCCTACCGTTACCGATGGAGGTAAGGATATGGAAAAATTACGGCAACGTTTTAATGCTTTTACGGGGGTCTCCTTACGGGATGAAATCTATATCTCCAACAGAATAGACCGATTGGTATTACCTTCGGAGTTCACTGAGGCTACCGATGTAGCATTGATGAACGAAGAGATGTTGCAATTGTCTCGACAAAAATCCGTCATCGAACAAAGATGGGACAAGGCCATTGAAAAGGGTAACATTCTGGTTCATGAATTAAAAATACCGTTCGGCCAAGAATCATCTTTTTATAATACGAAAAAGTTAAAAGCACTTAATGCAGGTAAGTATGTGATGCTAGAGGTTGTCTTAGGAGTTTCCTTGTTTGTTCCGGAATTTGTGATCAAAAATATAGGGACAGTTTTGAACAAGGGTATTTTGCAAACGCTTTATTTTTTTATAGCAGCTCTTATCGTGGGTTTTGGGCCTAAAACTTACAAGGCGATACAACTTTACTTTTTGTTCGGAAATCAGTACAAGAAGACTAAAAAAATAGGAAAAGCTTTATTGTCGTACTTGTTAGAAAGCAATACTTTAGGTTTTTCCTCTGCAGAAGCTATTCTGTGTGCCGAGCAGTCGGTAAAAGGTGTGTTTTCCATCTATTTGTTAAAAGCTAGCCAGCAAGACAGTAATTTGTTCGTTTCTTTGTTGGAAGAGATAATCGCCCCAATAGAAAACCCTAAATATCTAATGGTAAACAGTAGTTGGTTAAAAAGAAAATTGAGGGTTAGCAATTATTATGTGGTACCCAAGGACATAGGAAAGAACAAAAAGGAAGCTTCGTTGTTTCAAACGCATTGGAAAGCCCATGTTGACCGTTCTAGAATTTTATATACCAGAACACAGAAAGGACGCAAAGTTCTATTAAAGGCCAGATTTTCCCATCTTAAATATCAGTTTGAGGAAGTTTCAAAGAAGACGATTACCTGGAAGTAAATAGAAAGGCTCGGTTCAAAAAACGAACAGTGCTAAATGTAGGGTTATTCTTTTTTTGATTTTGCCCTTTCCATAATAGCCTTAAGCCGTTCTTTACGCAAGGCCTCTTCCTTTCGAAGTTTGTTTTTCTTCCGATTTATAAGCTTGGTGTGTTTTGCTTTGTTGACCGTGTTTTTCGCTTTTCCCTTTTTGCCCATAACCTACTAAACCCAGTCTTTAGGTTGTTTTAAGACCTTTAGTAGTTTTTCTTCTTCACTACCTTCTTTTGGGTGGTGGTCGTAACGCCATTGAACGTGTGGCGGTAGGCTCATTAGAATACTTTCTATACGTCCGTTGGTCTTTAGGCCGAACAAGGTGCCCTTGTCATGTACCAAATTAAACTCGACATAGCGACCACGCCTTATTTCTTGCCAATCTCTTTGTTCTTGGGTGTAGGCAAGGTCTTTTCTTTTTATAACGATAGGTATATAACTATTCAGGAAGCTGTTGCCGACCTCTGTAACAAAATTGTACCAATTTTGCATGGTCATTTCTGGCGTAGCCTTGCAGTAATCAAAAAATAGGCCGCCAACTCCTCTGGCTTCGTTACGGTGTGTGTTCCAGAAATATTCGTCACACCTTTTTTTGTAAGTGTCGTAAAAGGTTGGGTCGTGTTTGTCGCAGGCATCTTTGCAAACCGTATGAAAATGAACGGCATCCTCCTCAAAAAGATAATAGGGAGTTAAATCTTGGCCGCCCCCAAACCATTGGTCTATAATTTCACCGTCTCTGCCGTACATTTCAAAATAACGCCAGTTGGCATGTACGGTCGGTACCATTGGGTTTTTCGGATGTAGTACCAAACTGAGTCCACATGCAAAAAAATCAGCTTCTTCGACCCCGAAATAGGCTTGCATACTTTTGGGCAAAGCCCCATGTACCCCAGAAATGTTTACACCACCTTTTTCAAAAACGTTTCCGTTTTCTATAACTCTGGTTCTACCGCCACCACCTTCTGCTCTCTTCCAAATATCTTGGTGAAAAGTGGCTTTACCGTCAATTTCCTCTAATTTATTGGTAATGGTATCTTGTAGGTTTTGTATATAATCGTAGAATTTATCTTTCATTGGTTTTAATGTATAGTTCCATATCCAATAATGCTTCCTCGGGAGGTTGATGCTCATTGGGCAAGGTTTCTTTCCAGATGTAACCACATTTTTCGGCTATACGAACACTTCCTATATTAGTTTTATGAACGATGATTCTCAATTGGTTCAACTTTAATTTATCAAAGGACCAATTGGTCAAATGTTGCACTATTTTGGTAGTAATTCCCAGACCTTCGTATTGGTAACCGATACAATAGGCCAATTCTGCTTCCAGTTTTTGGTAATCTAGACTTTTTACATATACCAAACCGGCCACGGTTCTTTCGATTTTGTTCTTCACTACAAACAAAAACTCGGTCTTATCTTGAAACTCCTTAACCTTTTGAGCTACAAAAATGGCAGAAAGTTCCGGTGTTAGGGTCGCTTCCAAGGTTTTGGGAAAATAGCGTTTTAATCGTGTGGCATTTACCGTGGTAAAATCACAAATGCGCCAAGCGTCTTTTTCTTGGACAGGGTTGATCTCGAAAATTCCTATATCAAAAGAATCCATACTGCAACTATCTAAGATTCGTTTATATTGTTAAATAGAGATTTGATAGTAGGCTCTTGCCTTTGCGTTTTATAGGTAAGCCGAAGCTTAAACACGTAATCTGGCAATAAACATAAGAATAATTAGTATTACATTTTCTTAAATTAACTAGATTTCTGTAACCAAACCTGAGCACTCAAAACAAGAAGTTTTTCTAAGTTACTGTTTATATGGGGATAAACACCATAAAAAGTAAAAAGATAAGATTTGTAAAGACACGTAGCTTAACGGAAATTTGTCTTTTTTTTATTCCCGTATCAAGATGCTTTAAACTCCTTTACGGCATCAATAAAGGCTTTGGCATTCTCTACGGGTACATTGGGAAGAATTCCATGTCCCAAATTGACTACATATTGGTCTTTTCCGAATTCATGGATCATTTGAGTGACCATTTTTTTAATTTCTTCGGGAGGCGAAAGCAAACGGGCAGGATCAAAATTTCCTTGTAGGGTGATCTTGCCGCCAGAAAGGTAGCGTGCATTTCTTGCCGAACAGGTCCAATCTACACCTAGTGCCGCTGCACCCGATTTGGCCATATCGCCAAGCGCGAACCAACATCCTTTTCCAAAAACGATTACAGGAGCCTCATCTTTAAGGGCGTCTATGATCTGTTGTATGTATTGCCAAGAAAACTCTTTGTAATCTACGGGGGAAAGCATGCCGCCCCAAGAATCAAAAACCTGTACGGCGTTTACACCGGCTTTTACTTTTGCTTTTAAATAGGCAATGGTGGTATCTGTTATCTTTTGTAAAAGTTCATGTGCTACCACGGGTTGGGTAAAGCATAATTCTTTTGCCTTGTCAAATGTTTTGCTGCCCTGGCCTTGTACGCAATAGCACAATATGGTCCAAGGGGAACCGGCAAAACCAATAAGCGGTACTTCGTCTTCCAATTTCTCTTTGGTAGCGGTAATGGCATCCATGACGTAGCCGAGAGTGTCTTGTATATCGGGTACTATAACACTGTCCAAATCTTTTTGTGAACGTATGGGGTTTGGTAGGTAGGGACCAAAATTTGGTTTCATTTCCACATCAATGTTCATTGCTTGCGGAATGACCAAAATGTCGCTGAACAATATAGCGGCATCCATACCAAATCTTCGAATGGGCTGTACGGTAATTTCCGACGCCAGTTCCGGAGTTTGGCACCGGGTGAAAAAATCATATTTTTTCCTGATTTCCATGAATTCCGGCAAGTATCTTCCAGCTTGGCGCATCATCCATACAGGAGGTCTTTCAACAGTTTCGCCTTTTAAGGCCCGCAAAAATAAGTCGTTCTTTAAGCTCATTGTTCTTTGTAATCTTCATTTACCAATTCTATGACACTTTCGATGTCCGGAATTCTAGCAACTTTTACCTTTTTAAAGTGTTTACGGGCTTCATTGGCCGTTGTTTCACCTATGCAATAGGCAATTGAATGTGGTTTGTTCTTCAACAGGTAACTTTCAATGGCAGAGGGGCTACAAAATATGATTCCTTCTACCGATTCGTCTATCGCTTTGCTAGATAATTTGGTGCGATAGGCCTCTACCTTGTTAACGGTAATATTGTTTTTCTCTAAAACGGAGGGTAATTCCTCTAAACTTAAATTGCCATGAAAATAGGTTACCTCTGTTCCTTCAAGATATTCTACCAGGTATTTTGCCAGATCGGCGGCATTGTTTTCAAAATGGGCTACTTTACCTATTCTCTTTTGTATAAGCCGTCTTGTTTTTCGGCCAACACAGTATATGTTCTCAAATTGTAGTTCGGCAGCACTGATGTTCGTTAAAAGGCTCTCTACGGCATTCTTACTTGTAAAGACTACATTTTTCATTTCCTTTTTGAGCACCAAAGGAGAAATTCTATTGGGGCTTATCTTAATAAAATCCTCTGAATCTACTTTAATGGAAATATTAAAACGCTGTAATTGTTCTTCGGTCAGTTTTTTGGTAGAAAAAATGTTCGTTTTAAGATCGGCTCCCTGCAGTTCGTTCATTAAACGTTTTCCGCCCCTGCTCAAAATACTTTTGGCGGCATCTATACCTAATCTGTCATGTTTTCCCAATGGTGCCGTAAGCGCAGCCTCTAGTTTTTTAGAGCCATTTGCGGTCAATAACACACCCTTAAAGTTTACCGTTTCTTCCTTGTCTATGTAGGCCAAGGCTCCTATAGGGGCAGAGCATCCACCTTCCAATTCCCGTAAGAACTCGCGCTCTATTTTTGTGCAAATTTCTGTTTCACGGTGGTTCAGCTCCGCACAAATCTCCCTGATTTCCTCGTCGTGCTCCATGGCGACTACCATAATTGCCCCTTGTGCAGGTGCAGGAACCATCCAGGTAAGGCCGATGGTGTTTTTTGGCTCTAGGCCAATGCGTTGTAGACCGGCCGCGGCAAATATGGCGCCGTTCCAGTCATTATTCTGTAATTTCTCTAATCGGCTGTTTACATTTCCCCGTAAATCTACTACGGTATGGGTAGGGTATCGATTTAGCCACTGTGCTTTTCTTCTGAGGCTGCCAGTGGCAATAACGCCTTCAGGGGAACCTAAAAACTCTTCGTTGTCCTTAAAAGCGAGTATGTCCATATAATTGGCCCGCTTCAGAACTGCAGCTTGTACAATTCCTTTTGGTAGGGCCGTAGGTACATCTTTCATGGAATGTACCGCAATATCAATATCGCCATTTAGCATGGCAATATCCAATGTTTTGGTAAAAACACCAGTTATTCCGAGCTCGTAAAGGGGTTTGTCCAAAACAAGGTCGCCGGTAGATTTTACCGGTACAAGCGTTACTTTATGTCCTAATGATTGTATTTGGTCTTTAACCGTGTTGGCCTGCCAAAGCGCAAGTTCGCTATCGCGGGTACCTATTCGTATGGTTCTGCTCATTTAGTTTCTAGTTCTAATTGAAATACTTTTTGAATAAGCTCAAGACTAGAGTCGGAATCGATGGTATCGTCCTTTAAATGATTAGCAAACTGTTTGGTTATTTTTTGAATGATACGGTTAGATATAATATCTGCGTGCTCGGTATCAAAATTGGCCACTTTTTTAGATTGATAATCGAGCTCTTCCTCTTTCATGGTCTTCAACTTCATTTTTAAAGCCTTGATAACGGGGGCGAACTTTCGTGTTTCGAGCCATTGGGTAAAGTCGTTTTTTACCTCTTCGATAATTCGCTCTGCCTGTGGAATGAACAATTTTCTCTTTTCGAGTGTTTGGTCCGTGATCTGTGATAATTGATCTAGGTGAACAAGGGAAACATTGTCTAATTCCAGCACATTGTCATCTACGTTCTTGGGTACCGACAAATCCAAGATCAACAATGGATTTTTGGTATAGATAAGTTCTTTGCTAATAGTGGGCTTTTGTGCTCCGGTAGCGACTACCAGTACGTCTGTTTTTCGAATTTCGGCTTGTAGGTCCCCATAATCCTTTACCGTAAGATTAAATTTGCCACCAATTTTATCCGCTTTCTCCTTAGTTCTGTTAATAAGGGTAATGTTCGGGTTTTTAGTGTGTTTTATAAGGTTTTCACAGGTGTTTCTACCTATTTTACCTGTGCCGAACAGTAAAATGTTCTTGTTGGTCACATCCGGTACATTGTTTAGAATGTATTGTACGGAGGCAAAGGATACCGATGTGGCACCAGAAGATATTTCTGTTTCGTTTTTTATACGTTTACTCGCCTGTATGACAGAATTTACAAGGCGTTCAAGAAACGGATTCGCAATTCCTAATTTCTTTGATCGGCCAAAACTTTGCTTTAATTGGCTAATAATCTCAAAATCTCCCAAGATTTGACTGTCCAAGCCGGTTCCTACGCGGAACAAGTGGGTAATGGCCTCGTTGTTCTTGTACACATAAGCTACTTCTTGAAACTCTTCTACACTACCGTTAGAGTAGTCGCAAAGCAACTTTATAAGTTGAAAGGGGTGTTGGGCAAAACCATGCAGTTCTGTTCTATTACAGGTTGAGGTCGCCAAAAGGCCATCTATGCCTTGCTGTTGGGCCTTTTTCAATAGCCCGGTCATGGCAGTTTCGTCCAAACTGAATTTACCACGCACTTCGGCATCGGCTTTTTTGTAGCTTAAACCAATGGTGTAAAACGAGCTATGTTTAGAAATATGATAATTTTTCATAGATGCGGTGACAAAAAT
The DNA here is from genome assembly GCF_018100785.1 of Maribacter sp. MMG018. Lineage (GTDB taxonomy): Bacteria > Bacteroidota > Bacteroidia > Flavobacteriales > Flavobacteriaceae > Maribacter. Next base: position 853,781 of record NZ_JAGJEC010000001.1, read on the forward strand.
AGAAGCATCAAATCAATAAAAGTAACGCTAGAGGAACTATTAGCATCGATTAAAGTGATTTTCGACCAAAATAAAGGCATTTCCGTTGAAATCCCTTAATTTTACTATGTTTGAGGTAAATTTAGATGCTATTATTTAGAAGGGTTCTAAATAGAATTAATTTATAGATTCATTTTATGATGGATAAAAATGTCGCCAAAGGTTCTTTTGAGGAAATATTAATCGATGATGGCTTTTATGTACTTAAGATTCAGAACAATACTCCTGAAGTAACTAAGGTTATACGTGAAATTAACCGAACCTATATCCAGTTTCATTTTTGCCTAAAAGGTGGAGGTAAATTTGTGTTCAACGATGGCAATTATGCCTTGGAAGTCTCAGAAGAGAATTCGTTGTTACTTTATAATACACAGTTAGATCTACCATTGAATTTGATGTTGTCCCCAAATTCTTGGATGGTTTCGGTAGTAATGAGCATACGTAAATTTCATTCGTTATTTTCCGATGAGGCCAGCTATATTCCTTTCTTGAGCAGCGAAAACCAAGAAAAGAAATACTATGCACAAGAACCGGTTTCACCTGCTATTGCGGTAGTGCTCAGCCAGATCATAAACTACAACCTTAATGCTACCATTAAAAAATTATACGTAAAAGGAAAGGTATATGAACTAATTGCCCTTTACTTCAATAAAAATACGGATACCGATGTGGAGCAATGTCCTTTCTTGGTAGATGAGGACAACGTAAAAAGAATTCGCAAGGCAAAAGAAATAATTATTGCCAATATGGCCGAGCCACCATCGTTGGCGGAACTGGCAAAAGAAATTGGCCTTAGTTTAAAAAGATTGAAAGAAGGTTTTAAACAGATTTATGGAGACTCGGTGTATAGTTTTCTCTTTGATTATAAAATGGAATACGCCAGAAGACTGTTGGAATCGGGGCAGTACAATGTAAATGAGATTGGATTGAAAATTGGGTATAGTACTTCGAGTCATTTTATTGCGGCGTTCAAAAAAAAGTACGGAACTACGCCCAAAAAATACGTGATGGCTTTGGCGAGCGGCTAAAAATTTAGACCAAGTAGTCTGTTGGGTATTTTTATAGGTGTCTTAAATTGATATAAAACTTCATTTTGGCGATAAAAAAATACGGTTCTACGAGGTTGTTTATGGGGGTATCGTTTTTTGGCCATAAGAAAACAGACCAGTGGGTCGGAAAGCTCTTTTTTCTCTTAATTGGGGCGAGCTACTATTATTCCCGTATTCTTTTTGATGTTTTTAAGATATTCTGCAAGGGGTTTTGTGGAAACCTCCACTTCCATAGATCCTGTTGATGCATGTAGCAAATGTATTCTGCCATCGGCTTCTCGTGTGGCAATGCCGGTATGGGTTACGTCCAAACCATTAATCGAGGTCGCCAAGGCGATAATGTCACCAGAATGGATCAAGTGCTCGTTCTCGACAATTTTGTCTTGTGCCAAAACACAAATAGGACGATTGTTCAAAAAACGCTCGGAGGCTTTTATTTTTTCATAATTTACATCATCCTTTAAAAAAGGATATAGGTCTCTGTGGGTACTCATAAAATTAATGTCCTTGGCAATTTCTTCTCCGCCAATTTCACTGGTAATATCTTTTAAAAGGCCTTTGGCCTCGTTGTTGGCGATCCATTCGGTAAAATAATGTAAGCGAGAGGCGTAGCCATTTAGTTTTCCGTCTTTATACCGAACGGTTTCTAGGTTTTCCGTAAAGTTCTCAAAACTGTCCTCTCCGTTTCTTGCCATTAGGCTAAAGGCCAATACGTTTTCTACAAAAGTGGTGCAGTCCAGCCCTTGCAGGTTGACCACCAAAGTTTCTCTATCGCCTATTTCCAGTGTTTTGGCAACATAGGGTGTTTTTAAAAATGTTTTGCCAACGGCTACCATTGTTGCCCCAAAATCTGGTTGTAACAAGGCGGGTATTTCCTTTAATTTGGCATCAACGGCCGCTCTGTTCAAAGGAGAGCAGGTTAGGTTTTGGGCCTGTAAAAAACTTAATGTGATGGCAAGAAAGCCAAATAGAAGATATTTTTTCATGTATGTTAGTTTTTACTTTGTGGTGTTTCGTCCGTATTATTGAGTAATATTCTATTATGTACAATGCTGTCCGGATAGTTTTGTTGTAAGAAAGTAATTAATTTTTCTCTGACCAACACCCGCAAATCCCATGCCGTCGAAGAATCTTTGGCGCTCATAAGGGCTCTTATTTCCACGCAATTTGGTTTACTGTCCGTTACTTGTAGCACATTTACCTGTTTGTCCCATAGATCCGTGTTCTCCAAAATGCGCGTCAGTTCATTACGAATGGCGTCAATTGGTACGTTGTAATCGGTATATAGGAATACGGTTCCTAAGATATCTGCCGAGGTTTTTGTCCAGTTTTGAAATGGTTTTTCGATAAAATAAGGGGTAGGTACGATCAATCTGCGCTTGTCCCATATTTTGACAACGACATAGGTTAAGGTTATTTCCTCGATGCGGCCCCATTCTCCTTCTACGATGACCACATCATCTATTTTAATGGGTTGGGCAATGGCGATCTGTATACCTGCCAATACGGTACCTATTAGTTTTTGGGCAGAAAAACCTATAATAATACCGGCTACTCCTGCAGAAGCGAATATACTTACCCCTATTTCACGAATCTCTTCGAAACTCATAAGGGCCAGACCTACGGCCAAAATGACCACGATGAATATAACAATGCGTTCAAGAATATTGAATTGGGTGTATATTTTTCGTGCTTTAAGGTTGTTGGTCGTATGTACGTCGTAATTATGAATGACCAACTGTTTAACGATCTTTAGAATTCCGATGATCAGCCATGTCATGGCAAAAATAAAGAGCAGGGTACTGGTCTTTTTAAACCAATAAGCTTCATCTTCTAGACCTAATAACTGTCGTAACGAGGCCATTCTGATGATAATGGATAAAAAAATAAGGAAAATGGGAAGGGCTATTTTCTTCATTACCCCTTTGGGCAATAAATATTTTGGATTTCTACCAAGCTTTCGCAATGTAAAGAGTACCACCCAATATAATATTAGAAATACGGCCAAAGATAGGCTCAGGTATATAATAGATTCGTTGGGAATATCTTGAAAGATGGTATCCATAAATTTTAGTTTGGTACAACATACTAAAAATTAGTGTCGCACAAAATAATTGCCAAAGATATCGATAGCCTTTATGGCAGAATAGAAAACTATTGCCGAAAATTAAAATATCATCTATGTTCAAGTGTTATTTTTGCATCCGAACAGAACAAGTAAATCATGAAAGGAGTTTTATTGGTCAATTTAGGATCCCCAGATAGTCCCACGGCAAAAGATGTAAAACCTTATTTGGATGAGTTTTTGATGGATGAGCGGGTGATCGATACCCCTAAATGGCTGCGAAACATTATTGTAAGGGGTATTATCCTTCAGACCAGACCCAAAAAATCTGCAGAGGCATATGCCAAAATCTGGTGGGATGAAGGTTCTCCTTTGATCGTACTTTCCGAGAGATTTACGAACAAGTTGCGCAAACAGACGCAAATGCCGGTAGCATTGGGAATGCGCTATGGTAGCATGACCATTAAAAATGCCTTACAGGAGTTAAAGGACAAAGGGGTGGACGAAGTTCTTTTGGTGCCTCTATATCCGCATTATGCCATGTCTTCCTATGAAACGGTGGTGGTAAAGACCATGGAAGAAAAAGATGCCCATTTCCCAGAAATGAAGATAACTACCCTGCCCGCTTTTTATGATAACGAAGATTTTATAAAGGTGCTTTCAGAATCGATAGCGGCAGAGCTGGACGGCTTTGATTATGATCATATATTGTTTTCATATCACGGTATTCCCGAAAGACATATCCGAAAATCAGATCCTACCAAATTTCATTGTAAGATAGATGGTTCTTGTTGTTCCACAAATTCTGTGGCCCATCATACCTGTTATAGGCATCAATGTTATAAAATGACAGAGCTGGTAAAGTCTTATTTAGAGCTTCCTGACAATAAGGTGAGTGTTTCGTTTCAATCAAGACTGCCCAATGATCCATGGTTAAAGCCTTATACCGACTTTGAATTTGAGCGTTTTCCGAAAGAGGGCAAGAAAAAATTGGCAGTTATAACTCCTGCCTTTGTTTCCGATTGTCTAGAAACCTTAGAAGAAATAGCTATGGAGGGTAAACACCAGTTTCAAGAGGCCGGAGGAAAGGATTACAAACATATACCTTGCCTAAACGATAGCGATAGTTGGGTAAATGTGATGGCCTCTTGGGTAAACGATTGGGAACAAAACGGGGTGCTGCCCAAGTAATTTCTTTTGTATAGTTTTCTGATTGTTAAGTGCCTATGTTCGTTGAGGGATCGTAGGTAGGTGAAGTTGTTCCGTAAAATGTACGGAAGACAACAAAAAAATAACAAAAATCTATAAATGGTCTTGGTAACATATTATTAGTTTTGCCGATGCTATTAGTAGGTGAAATAAGGGAATATCCAAAATAGGCCAAGGTTGTATCCTAGGCCATTTCGATTTAAAGCAATAATGTCAAAAGTCTCAGCGGAACAACTCGGAACACAACCTATCGGTAGACTTTTGATCAGTCAGGCCGTACCGGCAAGCATCGGTATCTTGGTAATGTCGTTAAATGTACTGGTCGACTCCATTTTCGTAGGCAATTGGATAGGTTCTATTGCCATAGCTGCTATTAATGTAGTATTGCCCGTTTCTTTTTTTATCAGTGCTTTGGGGATGTCCATAGGTGTCGGCGGCGCCAGTATTATTTCTAGGGCCTTGGGTAGAAATGATAGAGAAAAGGCTTTTGCCACTTTTGGAAACCAGATTACCCTCACCCTGATCATTACCATTACCATGGTCATCGCCGGATTAACCTATGTGGAGTCCATTATTCCGGCTTTTGGGGGAAAAGGAGCCATTTATGAACCTGCAAAAATATATTATACCATTGTTTTGTTCGGCGTGCCTTTCTTGGCGCTATGTATGATGGGAAACACCGTTATTAGGGCAGAAGGAAAGCCTAAGTTTGCCATGATCGCCATGATCATACCTTCTATAGGAAACCTTTTGATGGATTATGTTTTTATTTATAAGCTCGATTTGGGAATGGAAGGAGCGGCATGGGCAACCACCATTAGTAATATACTGTGTTTTGCCTATGTTTTATATTTCTTTGCCTCCCCAAAATCGGAAATAAAATTTAAGGCCAGACATTTACTGTTAAATGCTCCGGTGGTAAAGGAGATCGGCTCTTTGGGTTTTGTTACATTGGCAAGACAGGCCGTGGTAAGTATTATTTACCTTTTAATGAACAATATTCTTTTTGGTTTAGGGGGTGAGGCTATGGTTGCGGTGTATGCCATTGTAGGTCGAATGTTGATGTTCTCGTTATTTCCGGTTTTTGGAATCACCCAAGCATTTTTGCCTATTGCCGGCTTTAATTACGGAGCTAGAAAATTTGATAGGGTCCGAGAATCCATAACAACGGCCATTAAGTATGCCGCTCTTTTGGCAACCGTCGTCTTTATTGGTCTTATGGTTTTTCCAGAGGCGATTACTTCGTTGTTTTTAAGTGATAAGCCTGGTATGTCGGCCCATGATTTGCAAACGAATGCCTTTGTTTTGGAAAATGCTCCAAATGCCATGCGCTGGGTATTTGCCGCTACACCGATCATTGCCCTGCAATTGATTGGGGCCGCATATTTTCAGGCAATCGGTAAGGCAGTGCCCGCTCTACTTTTAACCCTGTCAAGGCAAGGGTTTTTCTTTATTCCATTAATCTTGATATTACCTGGGTTTTGGGGTGAATTCGGGGTGTGGTTGGCGTTTCCCGTTGCCGATATCTTGGCAACGATCGTAACCGGTTATTTTTTGAGAATGGAAATTAAGAATACCTTGGTGTAATACACTTTGCCGTAATTTCATGTTTTTGTCTTTTCTTACCTTAAAAATCTTCACTTATTACTCTTTCAAGTTGATCTAAGTGCCTATTTTTAGGTTTTAAATGATATAGATGAAGAATTTAAAAGCCACTTTGGCCATAGTTTGTATTATGGCATTTATAGGATGTAAAATGGAAGAAGAGCAGCAATTAAATGAACTGTATGTGGGTACGTATACCCAAGGCGATAGTGAGGGTATTTATCGTTTTCAATTCAATTCCCGTACAGGGGAACTCTCCCAGAAAGAATTGGCCGCACCCTTGAACAATCCTTCCTATATCCGTTTCTCACCCGATAAAAAAAAGCTATATGCGGTTATGGAAACAGATGAGTTTGATGGTAACTCTGGGGGTATTATGGCTTTTGATCTTGTAGGGGGTGCTTTAAAGGAGAAAGGCCCCAAGGCCAATGTTGGAGCGCATCCTTGTCATATTGCTATATCCGATGATGGCAAACAGTTGGCAGTCTCGAGTTACACCGGTGGAAGTGTTTCTTTGTTTGCTTTGGACGATTCTGGAGCCCTATTGCCCGACCCGCAATTTATAGACCTTAAAAGTCTGGATACGGTGAAAACCTCACATGCACATTCAACCGAATTTACGCCCGACGGACTGTTTATTGCCGATTTAGGGCTAGATGCCGTAAAACGTTACTCGTACAATGGCAAGGAGTTCATCCCTCATGAGCAGACCTCTTTAGATTTGCCCGACGGTGCTGGGCCTAGGCATTTTACCTTTGGCCAAAACAGACGGTTTTTATATGTTATCAATGAGTTAAACTCTACCATTACCGTTTTTGAGAAAACGGGAAAAGAATATAAAATGTTGGAAACCAAAACAACACTTGCCGATGACTTTAAAGGAGAAAGTTTTTGTGCCGATATTCACCTTTCGCCAGATGGTAAGTTCTTGTATGGTTCCAATAGGGGAGAGCAGACTATAGTTATATTTAAGGTTGATGATGCAACTGGAAAACTGACCTTAGTGGGTAGAGAGGATGTACGGGGAGATTGGCCGCGTAATTTTACCATAGATCCCAGTGGACAATTTCTTTTGGTCGCCAATCAAAAGAGCGATAATATTACGGTTTTTAAAAGGGATGCTAGTACCGGTACCTTGACCTATTTACAGGAAACAAGCTTGCCCAGTCCTGTTTGTTTGACATTTTTGGAGTAGGGGGCGTAGTCGAATCACATGCTGTTATTCTTCAATTTCAATGGCGTCTATTTTTCGTGTCAACTGGTAGGTTTTGGTGAGCGCCACAATTATTTTCTGGTAATGCAGAATATCATCATGGCTTAGTGTGCGACCCTTGCGGTCTTTAAGCCATTTTTGGGCCGGTCGGTTGCCGCTCATATGAAACTCCCATGCTATTAACGGTACTTGATCAAAATACTGCGCGTCGTTGATCCAAACTTTACCTATTATTTCCTTAGTTTTCTCCTTAACAGAGGAATCGTTCGGTTCAAAACCGGGGCTGGTCTTGGTAAACTCTCTTGTAATGATATTGCTGCCGTCTTTAGGATAGCTGGTAGTGTATTCCTCTACAAGCGGCCATTCCTGCAGGTGTATTTTTCTAATTTTTTTGCCTAGTTGTACCAATTGCCAAAAGGTTTTGGAGTCTTTGGGGTAGGGCACCCTAGAAAAATCTATTTTGAGGAACTCCTTGTGCTTTTTGCGATAAGTGGACGAATGCAGAACCGCATAGATATAGTCTAAGAGGTCTGCGGGGGTAAAAAAGGTCTTATAATCGTCACGCAGTTCCGGACTGTTTATAAAACATACATTGCCTTCTGCTTTTTCATCGGGAAGAAAGGATAGACCTGTGTTTTTTTCAACTTGTTTTATAATTGTGGTACTTGTGTCCAAAGTTTGATTTGAGGATTCTTTATAAGAATCCTGATAGTCCATTGTAGAATTTGAATAAGTGGGAAAGGGGTAAAGAATATCCTTTGTTTTCCATTGTTCAACATAATTGACCGGAATTGTCTTAGAAACAATAAGATGCTGCCAATTAAAAGTGTTATGTGCCATGAAAATAGATAATATTACGTTTATTCCCTTCATCACATGTTTAGTCGTGTACCCAAATAAGGAAGCTTATTTCCTCTATAAACTTATGAATACACCAATGGGCAAGGTGCTACTGCCATGTCATAAAACATAGGTTGGCACCTTGGCGAAGTATTTTCTTGCTCGGTATATGGCAAGTGTTATGTTATCCTTTCAGCTGACGGAATATTTCTTGTAAGGCACCATCTAGCTGAGGTTTTTTTCCGTCTAAACGGTCCTTGAAATTTTCGGGCACTACAATGTCGGGGCTAACCCCTGTTTTTTCCAGGTTCTTACCATCCAATGTAAAGCATCCCCATGCCGGTAATCTATAGAACGAACCATCTACGAGTCCCTTGCCAGAGGTGAAAATAATCCAACGATAGGTTTCCTTACCCATTATCGTACCCAATTTTAGGGCTTTGAATCCTGCGGCGGTCATTTCAGCGTCACTGAGCGATTGCTCGTTTATCAATAGAATAATAGGCTTTACGGCGGGGGCAAAATTAGGTTGCGGCGCTAGGTCACCGTCCCTGTATTTCCATTTTAGATATGGTTTTTGTGAAAGAAACTGTAAGACCTCGTTATGTACGTTTCCACCGGTATTGTATCGTAAATCCAAAATTAGGGCATCCCTTTGATTGGTTTCCGAGACCATTTCCCTTTTAAAGTTTTTAAGTTCGCCACCACCCATGTTTTTCATATGTACGTAGGCAATCTTTTTGTCGCTTTTGGTGTCTATGTATTTTTGGTTGTCGTCTACCCATTCATCGTACAGAAGGTTTCTTTGGGCATTGGTGCTTATCGGATGGATGTTAATTGATATTGTTTTACCGGCACGTTTAAAATCTAACTGCATTTCATTGTCCAACGAAGGTTCGTTAAAGTAAGACTCCCTGTTTTTTGATGGATCTACTTTTTTACCGTTTACGGCGACTAGCACATCGCCTTTTTTGATGTCCTTTCCGGATACGTCCGCAGGACCATCGGTAATAATGTGCTCAACGGTGTAGGGGTTATCGTTAGAGAATAAAATGCCTGTCGCCAATGTCTTGGTCTTGTAGAATACTTTTTCTTCATCTCCACTAGAACTAAAACCAAAATGCGAGGTGTTTAGCTCGCCCAACATATCATTGAATAATCGGCGTAATTGGTTTCTGTTGGTAATGTAGGGTAGGTATTGTTCGTATTTTTTTCGGAGTACGGTCCAGTCTTCCCCATGAAAATCACCGTCGTAAAAGTTTTCCTCGAATCCGGCCCAAGCTTCATGGAACATTTGGTTGAATTCTTCGGATAGATTTCTGCGGAAGGTAAAGTCGATGTCAATCTTTTCCGCCTTGTTGTTTTCTACATCAAAGGTGTGAATGTTTCCTTTGCTCAACAGGTAATAACTGTCTTTTGCATTCGCTAATTGATACCCGTTCATTGCATCGTCCAATACCTTTTCTATCTTGTTTTTTTCGAAAGGCTTTATGACGGTTTTCCAAAGTTTTGTTTTTCCTTCGTCATGGTTGCTCAAATAAAGCACGTGCATTGTCTCGTCTTTTTGAATAACAAAAGGACTTGTTTGTCTGCCAAAAGAAGGACTTATAGCCGTAATTCTTTCCATAATGCCATCCTCGTTGATTTTGATGGTTATGGGTTTTTTATCTTCTTTTTTAGGTTCTTTTTTCTTGTTCTTAGTATCCTTGTCTTTATCCTCTTTTTCTTCCTCTTTAAACAATTCTTCATACTTGCCATAAGTAAAGGCATCCTCGTATTTATCTAAAGGCATCTGATATATCTGGGATTCGGAAAGTCCGTATGGGTAAGAGGGTTCTGTTAGATTGGAAACCATATACAGGTATTTTCCGTCTGGGGACCAAACGGGAGATCTTTCCGTAACACCGGTATTGGTCAGGTTGGTTATTTTTTTATCCGACAGGCGAATTACAAAAACGTCCGATTCGAAATTTCTAATGGCGGTATACACAACATGGCTACCATTGGGAGAAAAGTAGGGTTGCGGGGCATAAAGGGCCCAAAACTCATCCTTTACCAATACGTCACTTTTGAAATTGGAAAGGTCTAACAGGCGCAACTCGTCACGTCCGCTAATGTACAGAGCTTTTTTAAGATCGGGGTCCAGCAAAATGTTCACATTGTTTCTAAGGTCGCTGGTATGTTGTTTTTCAGGGCTGCTGCCATCTCCGGCAATGGTAAATAAATTGGCGTAACCATTATGCGTTCTATTGTACAACAATGTTTTGTTGTCTTTTAGCCACACTACCTCGAGTACGCGCTCTTTGGGGTTTGTAACGATATGTTTTACGAATTTTCCTTTCACATCCGATACAAATAGTTCTCCCCTAGCTATAAATGCCAGTTTCTTATTGTCTGGAGATACCGAAAAATTGGTGATGTTGCCCTGTGCCTTAAAGTCTTGGGTCTTGGTCAAAGTGCTGTTCTTTGTTATTTTGATGGGAACCTTATTCGCGGTTTTGCTGCTTACATCATAGCTGTAAATTTGATAGTCTTTGCCGAAAACCACTATTTGGCCGTTGGCACTCACCTGTGGGCGACCAATGGAGGAGTCGAATGTAGTCAATTGATTTTTCGAATCGTTTTCTAGCTGATATAGGTTGTACTCGCCATTGGCTCGGTCAGAAACAAAATAAAGACTTCCGTTTTGGTCTATTGTGGCCCAAAGGTCTTTGCCGTTATAAGTCGTGTATTCCTTATATTCTTTAGTAGCTGGGTTATATGATTTTATATTGGGGTTATAGGCGCCCTTGTATCTTTTTCTATGGGTGAAATTTTTGCCTTCCCAGCTTTCGTTAAAGAATATTTCTTCTGTCTTCGGATGAACTGCAATATTGGCGACGGTATTAAAATAATTTTGGAAAAGGCGTTTTGGCGTTCCCCCTTCAATAGATACTTCATAGCCCGAGTAGCGATTGTTTCTGGAAGAGGTAAAGTATATCGTTTTTGAGTCCCAAGACCAACTATCCATGTCATCGGCGGCATCGTTAAAGGTGAGCTGCTGAATGGTGCCGCCTTCAAGGGGCATTACGTAAATATCCTTATTGCCGAATTGTGTAGCGCTAAAGGCCAACCATTTTCCGTCGGGAGATATTCTAGGCAATGATTCCTCTCCGTCCATTGCGGTAAGCCTTACTGCCGTTCCCCCGGTTACGGGAACACTCCATAGGTCAGAATCATAACTAAAAACAATGGTTTTTGCATCTGGTGATACGGTAGGGTCCATTAAAAAATAGGACTCTTGGGCGTTGGTATAACTGAAAAGAAATACGAAGAAAGGAATAAGGATTTTCTTGAGGCTCATAGCGATTGAAATTGATGAATTTTGAGATATAAAAAAATGAACAACTATAAAAGTTTACAATTTAATAATAATCGCCTGAAAAATGTAAGAATGAGGATATCTTTAAAAACTAAGTTAGTTAGCGGGTTGTGCATGTAACAACTTCATTCCGGTAGAAGATCTAGGTTTAAAACCTGTCCAGTCTTTTTCATTCGAATTTTCCTGTAGGTTTAAAAACTTGTCGTTGTCTTGGTTTTTAAGATGCTTACCTATGAACGCGGTTACAAAATGTTGATTGATGTTATTCATTTTGCGTTGATCCCATGATGGTTCTGCGTATCTATAGTACTCATCTATATGTAAACCAGGTGCTAAAGCTTCCGCTGGTGGAGGGTTAGGCGCTACGTTATGTCTTGCATTCATATAGGTCAATAAGTACCGGTCTGCATTGATTGCACCTTCATAAATTGCTTTAATTCCTTTTTCGTAACCCGATATGTCATCTTGGCTTCCGGCAATAAAGAATGTCGGAGTTTTTAACCCTTTTAATCCTTCTGCATCCCAAACGCCACGCTCCATTCCCCACGGGGCAAATGCTACAATTGCTTTAATTCTAGGGTCGATCATTTTTTCGTACGCTGCATTGCCTGCCATATTTACGGACATTGCAGTGCTACCGCCTGTCATTCCTTTAAAGAATTGACCTAAGCCGGCACTATACCCGGCTCCGCCAACATTTAAAACTCCGTAACCGCCCATAGAATATCCTATTATAGCGGTGTTGTTGGCATCTACTAATCCTTCAACAATATTTTTGGAACCTTTAGCGCCTAATTTTTCCATTTCATTGATTACGAAACGAATGTCTTTTGGTCTGTTCAATAAGGTGCTTTGAAAAGCATTGGCATCTTTAAAAGTAGAATCTGTATGGTCAATAGCTGCAACGATATAGCCCTTCGATGCTAAATTTTCTGTCAAATAGGTCATTAGGTATCTAGAGCCTACGTAACCGTGAGATACCACTACCAATGGGAATTTCTTACCTTTCAGTGCTTCTGCATCTCTGTAAGCCCTTCCTTTAAAAGTAAACGGTATTAATGGTCTAAGCGTATCGCCTCTTGTTCCCATTACTTCATCATAAACTACGGTTTTGGCAGTATCGCTTACACTTGCAGGATACCAAACTTCAATAGTAATAGGGCGGTCATAAGTTGGGTCTTTACCTTCTTTTGAATTTAAAATATCGACTTGATAGGGGTTTGTTAGGTGTACGGTCTGTACACCAACTTTATATTCGCCCCTCGCACTTAATTCTGGTGCGTCGGGCATTTGGTCTCCGTATAAGAAGTCTGGTGTTTGGGCATTTACAGTATTAATCGTTAATCCGTTAAAAAGGAAGGCGATTAACGATATCGAAAATAAAAGTGTTTTAAATTTCACAATTGTTAGTTTGTTGGCCTAAATATAATAATACTTTAAATAATTAGTATTTTCTGTTTAAGATATTCAATAAGAATTTTTTATAAGGATGCCGCTCTTGCTTGTTCTTGAATAAATAGAATTATCTATTACTACTGAGAATTAACCATTGAAATGTTTAACTGATTCTCAATTTGATAATTATGCTTGTTTATAAATGCTAATAAAATCTTAAAATTAATATTTACACGTCAAAATGTTTAATTTTATTAAAGACTAACATCAAACTATCAAAATGAAAAAGCACCTTACCAATGCCGGCATAATCATGCTGGCACTTTTACTATTGCCTTTATCCTTGTCATCACAGAGAAGAAAGAAATCTCAAAGTACCACACCTACCTACCCAGAAGAATTATATTCTAGTTTAGATTATAGATTGATAGGGCCGTTTAGGGGCGGACGCTCTGCTGCGGTAACTGGAGTACCGGGAGAACCGAACCTGTTTTATTTTGGTGCCACGGGTGGTGGTGTTTGGAAAACAATGGATGGCGGTAGAACCTGGGAGAATATCTCCGATGGTTATTTCGGGGGAAGTATCGGTGCCGTTGAGGTCGCTAAAAGCGACCCCAATGTTATTTATGTAGGCGGAGGAGAAAAAACCTTGAGAGGGAATGTTTCTTCGGGATACGGAATATGGAAATCTGAGAATGCTGGAAAAACCTGGGTTTCGGCAGGGTTAAAGAATAGTAGGCACGTGCCCAGGATTCGTGTACACCCTACGGATTATAACATAGTTTATGCTGCAGTTTTGGGTGATATCTATAAACCTACAAAAGAAAGAGGTATCTATAAGAGTATTGATGGAGGTAAAAATTGGAAACAAATACTTTTTGTAAACGAACAGGCCGGTGCCGTAGACCTTACTTTTGACCCCAACAACCCAAGAGTTTTATATGCATCTACTTGGATGGCACAAAGAACCCCCTATAGTTTAATTAGTGGAGGAGAAGGATCGGCCTTATGGAAAAGTACCGATAGTGGTGAAACATGGACAGAAATTTCTAAAAACGAAGGTTTTCCAACGGATACTTTGGGAATTATCGGGGTAACGGTTTCGCCAAAGAATTCGGATCGTGTATGGGCCATTGTTGAGAACAAGGAAAAAGGAGGGTTGTACAGGTCAGATGATGGCGGTAATAAATGGACCTTGGTAAACAGCGAACGTAAATTGCGCCAAAGGGCATGGTATTATACAAGAGTGTATGCCGATACCGAAGATGAAGATGTGGTTTATGTACTAAATGTAAGCTATCATAAATCTACCGACGGCGGTAAGTCGTTCAAATCTTTCAATGCACCGCATGGAGACCATCATGATCTATGGATATCTCCAGAAAATGGAAAGCGTATGATTATCGGTGATGACGGTGGCGCACAGATTTCATATGATGGAGGCGAAACCTGGAGTACTTATTATAACCAACCAACGGCCCAGTTTTATAGGGTAACTACCGATAACCATTTCCCGTACCGTATTTATGCGGCGCAACAAGATAATTCTACCGTGCGTATAAACCATAGAAGCGATGGTTCTGCGATTACAGAAGATGATTGGGAGCCAACAGCGGGTGGAGAATCAGCATGGATCGCCGTGGACCCCAAAAATGATGATATCGTATACGGAGGTAGCTATGGTGGATTCTTAACGCGTGTGAACCACGAAACGGGAACGGTAAGAGGTATCAATGTTTGGCCGGACAACCCTATGGGTGCTGGGGCAGAGGCTATGAAATATCGCTTTCAGTGGAATTTCCCGATAATCTTCAGTAGACATGACCCTAAGAAACTATATACTTTTTCCCAACACGTTCATGTTTCGGAAAATGAAGGTCAGAGCTGGAAAGTGCTAAGTGGAGACTTAACCCGTAACGATCCTACTAAACTAGGTTCTAGTGGGGGACCTATCACACAAGATAATACCAGTGTAGAGTATTATTGTACCATTTTTACGGCAAACGAAAGTCCTTTAAAAGAAGGTTTGTTGTGGGTTGGTAGCGATGACGGACTAATTCATGTCTCAAAAGATGGGGGCGGAACATGGGAAAATGTGACTCCTGCCAATATGCCGGAATGGAATATGATCAACAGTATTGAACCGTCCGCTTTTGATGAAGGTACCTGTTATGTTGCGGCTACACGGTATAAATTGGGCGATTTTAAACCTTACTTGTACAAAACTACCGATTATGGACAGACTTGGACTAAAATAACCAATGGCATCAATAATGAACACTTTACAAGGGTAGTACGTGAAGACCCAAAAAGAAAGGGATTGCTTTATGCCGGTACAGAAACGGGGATGTACATTTCTTTTGACGACGGTGCCAATTGGAGCTCCTTTCAGATGAACTTGCCCATAGTCCCTGTAACGGATCTAACTATTAAAGACGATAACTTGATTGTGGCGACACAAGGGCGTAGTCTATGGATTATTGATGATTTGACCGTATTGCATCAATTGGACGAGAGTAAAAAATCATCCAATGCCATTTTATACAAGCCAAAAGATTCGTATCGTACAAAGGGGAGAACGGCAAGAACACCTTCTAAAACGTCCGGTGAAAACCATCCAAACGGGGTAGTCACACATTTTTATCTTAAAGATCTTTCAGAAAAAGATAGTGTGTACCTAACATATACCTCTATGGCGGGCGATACACTTGCAACATATAGCAATGTTGCCAAGGAAAAAGATAAAAAATTGAAGGTTGAAAAGAGGGGGAACACCTATGTATGGAATACGAGGGGAAAAGGAGCCAAAAAGTTGAAAGGAATGATTTTATGGGGAGCGAACTTGAACGGAGCCAAAGCTGTTCCCGGAAATTATAAGGTACACCTAAACGTGAACGGGACATCCGTATCGGAAACTTTTAAGATTCTTCCCGATCCAAGGGCGGAAGTTTCTGTTGCCGATATGCAAAAACAGTTCGATTTTATCACCGATGTCAACAATACTATTAATAAGGCGCACACCTCTATCGAAAAGATAAGAAATGTAAACGGGCAGTTAGATGCCTTTATCAAACAGTATAAAAATAACGACTCGGTTAAAGATTTGATTTCCAAAGCCAAAACAATGAAAGAGAATTTAGGGGAAGTAGAAAAGGCATTGTATCAAACTAAGAACAGGAGTAATCAAGATCCGTTGAACTTTCCTATTAAGTTGACCAATAAGTTGGGACACTTGAACAGACTGGTGAGTATGGACGATTTTCCTCCAACGGATCAAGATATTGCCGTGAAGAACGAACTAACGACCAAGATCAACAGTGAACTGGATAAGTTTGATGCCGTTATGTCAAAAGAGCTTCAAGAATTTAATAAATCTTTCAACGATCTTAACCTGAACTATCTGTTCGTTGAATAATTAAGGGCCAAATAGGTCAAGAAACCATGAAAAAAATTATAATAAGCCTCACTTTTGGGTTCTTGGCCTTTGCTGCCTTTTCCCAAGCCGCAAACGAATATTTTAAACCAATAAAGTACCGTAACATTGGCCCGTTTAGAGGGGGGCGATCGGTAACCGCTTCCGGGGTTGTTGGTGATCCAATGACCTATTATATGGGCACCACGGGTGGTGGTCTTTGGAAAACCGAGACTGCAGGCCAAAAATGGGAGAATATTTCTGACGGGTATTTTAAAACTGGATCTGTAGGTGCGGTAACCGTTTCAAGATCAAATCCTAATATCGTGTATTGTGGAATGGGAGAGCACGCCCCAAGAGGGGTAATGACCTCCTATGGAGACGGCGTATATAAATCTACCGATGCCGGTAAGACCTGGAAACATATAGGTCTTGAAAAAACACAGCATATTTCTAGGATAATTATCCACCCTACGAATCCGGATGTGGTGTATGTAGCCGCGCAAGGGGCCTTGCACGAAGGTACTTCTGAAAGAGGCATCTATAAGTCTGTAGATGGCGGAAAAACATGGAAAAACACCTTGTTCGTGAATAATTTGACGGGGGCCTCCGAACTGTCCATGGATGCCAATTATCCCGAAATAATGTATGCCGCTATGTGGGAACACCAACGTAAGCCCCATAAGGTAATAAGTGGAGGGGAAGGCAGTGGTCTTTATAAATCTACCGATGGGGGAGAAACTTGGTTCAAGATACACAAAGGTCTGCCCGAGGAAAAAGGAAAGATGGCGATAGCGGTGAGTCCTTCAAACTCAAATAAGGTGTATGCCTTGATCGAAAGTGATTCCAATGCCGATAAAGGCGGATTGTTCGTTTCTTCAGATGCAGGTGCTTCTTGGTCTATGGTCAGTGGAGATAATAGGTTGGTGCAAAGGGCGTGGTATTACATTGAGGTTTTTGTTGATCCTAACGATGAAGATACGGTCTATGTGTTAAGTGCACCGGCATTACGCTCTACCGATGGTGGCAAGACATGGAAAACGATTCATATACCACATGGCGATACGCATGATCTTTGGATCAATCCCCAGAACTCCAATAATATGGTATTGGCCGATGATGGC
This sequence comes from Maribacter sp. MMG018, assembly GCF_018100785.1. Taxonomy (GTDB): domain Bacteria; phylum Bacteroidota; class Bacteroidia; order Flavobacteriales; family Flavobacteriaceae; genus Maribacter. Next base: position 871,093 of record NZ_JAGJEC010000001.1, read on the forward strand.
GGAGCCACCATTTCTTTTGATTTTGGAAAAACATGGTCTACCCAGAACAATATGCCAACGGCCCAATTTTATAGGATCAATGTAGACAACCTGTTCCCATACAATATTTATGGCGGTCAGCAAGACAATACCTCGGTTCGTATTGCTAGCCTGTCGATGGGCAGACGCAGTATCAACGAACAAGACTGGACGTATGCCGCGGGAGGGGAAAGTGCTTTTTTGGCCTTTGACCCCGATAACCCGCGATATGTACTTGGAGGTAGTTATTTAGGCACCATAGAGGTGTTGGACATGGAAACCAAGGGTTCTACCAATATTATGGCGGCACCCATTCAATACTTGGGTCGTGAGGCAAGGAACATGAAGTATCTTTATAATTGGAACGCACCTATTATTGGCTCTAAACATGAGCCCGGAACCTATTATCACGGAGCTCAATTAGTGTTGAGAACAAGGGATATGGGAGTTACATGGGAAGAAATTTCTCCCGATCTTACAAGGGATATTGATGAGAAACAAGGTAATGGAGGTGGGCCATATACCAACGAGGCCGTAGGCGCCGAGAACTATGGCACCTTGGCCTATATGATAGAGTCTCCCCATGAAAAGGGTGTTTTTTGGACCGGTAGCGATGATGGTTATGTGCATGTTACAAGAAATAACGGGGAGCATTGGGAAAACGTAACCCCAAAAGGATTAAAAGAGTGTTTGGTCAATGCCATCGAGGTTTCTCCACACGATCCCGCAACCGCTTATATTGCTACGACAAGATATAAGTTCAACGACTATACCCCGGCGATATATAAGACCACAGATTATGGTAAATCTTGGACGAATATAAGTGAGGGTATTCCATACGGTTCATTTACAAGGGTTGTTAGGGAAGACGAGAACCGAAAAGATCTACTTTACGCAGGTACCGAACAGGGAATGTACATTTCGTGGAACGGAGGTAAGAAATGGGAGCCTTTTCAACTGAATTTGCCCATTACTCCGATTACGGATCTAAAAGTGCATCAAGGTAATTTGATTGTGGCCACATCGGGTCGTTCTTTTTGGATATTGGATGATCTGGCTGCGTTGTCTCAATATCAACCAAAAAACAAAGAATTGAAAATTTTAAAACCGGGTGTCACCTACGCCGGGTCATGGGGAAGTTCCTTAAACAGCAGTTCAGAAAAAGTAACCGGCACCGATGATTTTGAAGGGGTGAATCCGGCGAATGGTATGGTCATCTATTATGAATTGCCCAAATTGGAAGATGGCACAAAACTATCTATGGAGATTAGGGATGTGAACGGAAAACTGATTAGAACTTTAAGCTCTGAAAAGGATCCTAATTATAAACCCCATAACGGGGGAGGTGCACCACCGGCTCCAATTCTTTCGAAAAAGGAAGGGTTGAACCGTTTTGTATGGGACATGGGGCATTCTATAATACCCAGTATTCCAGATACCTATATCGAAGCGAATTTTAGAGGGCACAAAGCCATTCCCGGTGTTTATGATATAAGATTGACCGTAGGAGATAAAACAGTTTCGACAAAAGGAGAGATCAAGGCTGTGCCAACTTTTGAGACCAAGCCGGGGCAATATGGGGAATATGATGTGCTCATGACCGAAATGGAAAAGAAAATCACCGATATGCACCATATGGTGAATCGTTTGTATGCTATACAGAAAGATTTAAAAGAAGTTCTAAAATCCGTAAAGGACGAGGCCATCAAGAAAGAAGGAGGGGCATTGTTGGAAAAAATGGATGCTTGGGACCATGATATGATTCAGCGAAAATCACAGGCCTATGACGATGTTGAGAATTTTCCGAACAAATTTACGGCAGAGTACCTGTTTTTGTTGAACCAAACAAGTGGCAGTATCCCTAGGGTGAACCAATCTAATTTGGATAGAAAAAAAGAACTGGACCAACGGTGGATACAATTAAAGAACAGGGGAGAGGAAATAATGAAAAAAGACTTGCCCGCGTATAACAAACTACTTTGGCAGGCAGGTATAGGGGCGTTAAGGATATAGTGGTTTTGAATGGGGATGTACAGGTTGGCATGTAATTAGTTTTGCTAACTTTGGTTTCTCTGTTTAAGTTAAAGGCATATATCGATGACCGAATATTATAATTATATAAAAGCCCTGCATTTAATCTTTGTTATTACATGGTTTGCAGGGCTTTTTTATATTCCAAGGTTGTTTATTTATCATATCGAAGCGAACCAAAAACCTTCGCCCGAAAAGGAAATAATCAGCGAACAACTAAAACTAATGACCAAAAGGCTGTGGTATATTATTACTTGGCCATCGGCTATTTTGGCTACGTTTTTTGCTATTTGGTTATTGATATTGGCACCTCAATGGCTGAGCCAGTCATGGATGCACGTTAAACTACTGTTTGTAGTATTGCTCATTGCCTATCACCTTAGAAACCATAGTATATTTAAGAAATTTCAGCGTGATGAGATCGTTTACAGCTCCAATTATATGCGTATTTGGAACGAAGTAGCTACCTTGATACTCTTTGCCGTTGTCTTTTTGGTGATATTGAAAAGTGCCTTCAACTGGATTTTTGGGGTCGTGGGAATCGTCTGTTTGGGAGTGTTACTTATGTTGGGTATTAAACTATACAAACGCATAAGAAACAAGAACCCGGAAGCCTAACGCATAACGCAACCAATTCTATTGGATGGCTATCTGTGCATGAACATCCGATTTTGGTGCGATATTTGCTAACTTTGATGAAACTTCGATCCTTTGTTCAGTAAATTTTCTCTAAGATCCCGGATTTTTATATCAATGATTCTATTGGTATTGGTCGCCTCTGTGCTGATCATGGGGGTTACGATATATCAGTTTAGGGAAATAAATATCGATTACCATCAAAACAGGATGGAAAGAAAGGAAGAACAGATCAGGCAAAGTATTGATCTAGCGATTCAAAAAACAACATATCCGGTAACTACAGAAAATTTAGGACTAATATTTAAAGATGAAATTTATGAGATTGCGGTAGTACAGAACATGAACTTTAACCTGTATACCTTAGATGGTCAACTTATAAAAAGTTCTAGGCCGAAGTTTGATAACGATCCCGTGCCCACTTGTTTGTCAGCGGAAGTTTTAAATAATCTGGAGGCCAGCGTAGATAAACGCTATGTAGAGAAGAACTCAGCGGCCGGTGATCAATACCAAGCTTCGTACACATATATTTCCGACAGGCAGTTTAAACCTATCGGCATTCTTAATTTACCGTATTTTGAAGACAATTCTTTCAATGATAAAGAGTTGAAAGAGTTTTTGGCCAGATTGGGGGGCGTCTATTTCTTAATGCTCTTATTGGCCATAGGTCTTGCATATTTTGTTTCAAAGTACATTACAAGGTCTTTAGAAACTATTTCTGGAATGATGGAGAGAACCGACCTTACCAGACGAAATGAGAAAATACATATCGACAAGCCTGGCGAGGAAATCGAGAAATTGATCTCTTCTTATAACGCGATGATAGACGAACTTGGGCAGAGTGCCGCCAAATTGGCAAAAAGCGAGAGAGAGCAGGCGTGGCGGGAAATGGCCAAGCAAGTAGCCCATGAAATAAAGAACCCTTTAACTCCAATGCGTTTGAGCGTTCAGAGTTTTCAAAGAAATTTTGACCCTAACGATCCCGATATCAATGAAAAAGTGGATGAATATTCTAAAACACTTATTCAGCAAATAGATACTATGAGCAGCATAGCCTCGGCTTTTTCCAATTTTGCCAAAATGCCTGCGCAGCAGAACGAGACGTTGAACATAGTCGAAGTCGTGAAATTGGCATTGGATATTTTCAATGAGGATTATATACATTTTATTACCGAGGAAGAAAAGATTATTGCCAAACTAGACCGTACGCAGTTGGTCAGGGTGGTTACCAACTTGGTAAAAAACGCCATTCAGGCTGTTCCAGATGTAGAATCGCCCAGAATTTTGGTTTCTGTGGCCGTAGAGGATGATATGGTAAAAATATCGGTTGCGGACAATGGCGTGGGTATAGAAAAAGAATTAGAGGATAAAATTTTTGAACCAAAATTCACTACCAAAACAAGTGGTATGGGCTTGGGCTTGGGTATGGTAAAGAATATTGTCGAAACTTATAAAGGAACTATTAAATTTACGTCACAACCAGGCAAGGGTACCGTATTTTGTGTGAAGTTCCCGAGAGAAATAATGTCCAATAAATAAAATAGAGTTTATGTCTTATAATACAATTCTAGTTACAAAAAAGGAAGTGGTGGCTACGGTGGTCATTAATCGTCCAAAAAAATTGAATGCCCTTAACAAAGAAACCATTCAAGAACTTCATGAGGCCATTTCGGCACTGAACGATGATGAAGATGTTAAGGTAATCGTTCTTACAGGTAGTGGTGAAAAGGCTTTTGTGGCAGGTGCCGACATTTCTGAATTTGCCGATTTTTCTATGGAAGAAGGTCAAAAATTGGCTGCCAAAGGCCAGAAACTGTTATTCGATTTTGTGGAGAGCATGTCTAAACCTGTGATTGCCGCTGTTAACGGTTTTGCTTTGGGAGGTGGTTTAGAATTGGCTATGGCCTGCCATTTTAGGATAGCCAGTGATAATGCTAAAATGGGATTGCCAGAGGTTTCCTTAGGTCTTATTCCCGGATATGGAGGTACACAGCGTTTACCACAGTTGGTTGGTAAGGGCAGGGCAATGGAGATGATCATGACCGCCGGTATGATCTCTGCCGAGCAGGCTAAAAATTATGGCTTGGTGAACCATGTAACTTCGCAAGAAGATCTATTACCGTTATGTTATAAAATAGCCGATAAAATATGTAATAATTCTTCAGTGGCCATTTCATATGCAATAAAAGCGGTAAATGCGGGTTTTATGAATACTGTTAACGGTTATGAACAGGAAATAGAGGCCTTTGGAGCTTGTTTTGGAACAGACGATTTTTCTGAAGGTACTACGGCCTTTCTAGAGAAAAGAAAAGCAGATTTTCCAGGTTCGTAACACTAAACCGGATCAATTATGCTTAATAAAATTATTGTCTTTTTATGTATCACGATGACCGTTGGGGCCTTCGCCCAAATGAACGATATAACCTATACTATAGGTGAAAAGTATAATGATAAATACAAATATTCCAATCTTTTGGCCATTGCGGACGATGGTAATGGAGGTACGGTAATCGTTAGGTCGTACTATACCGGTATCGTTCTTAAGCCTAAAGGTTATTTCGTAGAGCATTACAATAAAGATTTGGAATTGTTGTCCGAATTCAACTATAAGCTCAAGAATGCGAATTTTGTTAATGCCTACGTTAAGAACGGACAGGTATACCTACTTTTCTTAGAGTACAACTATAATAGAAAGGCTTATGAGTATCAGGTTCACAGGAGCCCCTATACAGACTATCATTTTACAAAAGAAACAATACTGAGTATTGTTTCAGAACCTGTGACACAGCCGTTGGACCGTAATTTTTACAACCGTAATTTTTCATCGGGATTTACCACTTCTGTGTTGTTCAATGATGAGAAATCTGCATTTGCAATTACCACACATTTCAAGAAACGTAAAGAGAACAAACATTTTATATATGTGTTCGATGCCAGTCTTAACAAATTGGTAGAGCACGATTTCTCGGAAGAAGTTGAAGAAAAGAATTATGCCTTTGAGACCGTGACTTTTTCTGAGGACTTGAGCAATGTTTATTTAGTGGGCAAAGCTTACTTTAAAAAGAAAAGGTTCAATGCCACAGAACGTAAGTTTCAATATGAAATGGTGCGTGTCTCCGCTTCTGGAAGAAGTGTACAGTCTTTCTATACCCCTGGAAAATTCCCAGAGGCGTTAAAACCTATCTTTCGGGGAAATGAATTGCTGTGTCTTGGTTTTTATGCCGACAGAAAGGATAATAGGTACAATGGTATTGCGTATTTTAAGCTAAATCGCAACACGCTTAACATAGAATCACAAAAATTCAATCCTTTCTCCCAGCAGTTTATGATGGACAAATTTGGCCGGGAAGAAGACAAGACCATAAAAAACCTCATTTTTAAAAGTATGGATATTAGTGCAACGGGTGAAATTCTTTTCAATGCGGAAGAGTATTTTACCAGCACCAGTACACAAGCCAATACCAGTGGTGGTAGGGTTATGGTGACCAGATATCATCATAACGATATCGTAAGTGCCAAACTACAGGCCAATGGAGACCTTATTTGGGCCAGGAATATTAATAAGACCGAAGTTACCCAAGGTGACGATGCTTATACTTCTTATAGCGCCTATACAAAAGGCGGGACTACCTATTTCTTTATTAGTACCGCTTCTGAAAACCCACAGCAATTAAGTGCGGAACGTATTATGTTTAAACAAGGGCTATCTCGTAACAGAAATATCTTTTTGATAAAATTGGACGGAAACGGTAAAATGAACTATGAAAAGGTAATCGATGATGGCGATGCCAGATTGCCCTTGATGGTTTCTAGGCCTCACATAGATAAGTCAAAGGACGAACTTATGTTCTACGCCAAAAGAGGGTCTAAAAAGCAATTGGTACGCGTAACTGTTAATTAATATGAGTTATTGGATTTATTCCATATTTTTGGAATAAATCCAATAAAAATGAATATCGAGAACCCCTTAAAAGGAAGGGGGGCACAAAAGAACACCCCTAATAGATTTCTTCGAGACATTTATGAGACCAGAAACGACTTTCTGGAATATTGTCGTATAGAAGGGGAAGAGGCAGATAATAACCGTACGCAGTACATTCCCATTTTTCCTAAAACCATCGTCAACAAGGTCACCAGTGCCGATGTAGGTATGATGTATTCCATGAATACCTACCAAGGGTGTGAACATGGCTGTATTTATTGCTATGCAAGAAATACACATGAATATTGGGGCTATAGTGCCGGGTTGGATTTTGAACGTAAGATCTTGGTAAAAAAAGATGCTCCCAAATTATTGGAGGCAAAGCTAAAAAGTAAAAACTGGAAAGCTTGTACGATCGTGCTTTCAGGAAATACCGATTGCTATCAACCTGTGGAGAAAAAAATGGAAATAACCCGCGCCTGTCTAGAGGTTTTCTTAAAGTACAGACATCCCGTGGGTATCATAACCAAAAATGCCCTCGTTTTAAGGGATTTGGACCTCCTTGTCGAATTGAACAAACATAGGTTAGTGGGTGTCAATATTTCGGTCACTTCTTTGAGTGAGGAAACAAGGCGAATTTTGGAACCTAGAACTACGACCATTAAAAAGCGATTGGAAACCATAAAAGTACTTTCTGACAATGGTATACCTGTAAATGCCATGTTGGCACCTATCATACCCGGAATCAATAGTCATGAAATATTGAACTTGGCGAAAGCTTTTTCGGAAAACGGGGCAAGGTCCTTTGGCTTTACGGTTGTGCGTTTAAATGGGGCCATAGGCGAAATATTTACAGATTGGATTAAAAAAACCATGCCCAATAGAGCGGATAAGGTTTTGCATCAGATACAAGAATGCCATGGGGGATCTTTGAACGATAGTCGTTTTGGTATCCGTAACCGCGGAGAAGGTATTATTGCAACCCAGATACATGATATGGTCCGCTTGGCCAAACATAGATATTTTATGGGTAAGGAGTATCCGAAGTTGAACACGACTCTTCATGAAGCTTATAAAACGGGGCAAATGCGTTTATTTTAAATAATTGAGTATTTGATTAAGGTTTGCCAAGGGGGGAAACAAAAAAAGCTACAACCAAGGTCGTAGCTTTTATCGCATTTTCTTTTATAAGGTGTTAGCTTAGTTCCCATCCTTTTCGGTAACTGCCTTTTACCCATTCATTGGCTTTATCCCAATTGGTTACTTTCATGTTATCACCGTCCCATAGAATTTTACGACGGCCCGGGTATTCAAAAGGATCCCAATCGCCCAATTTTTTACCTGGTTTCAATTTTTTGTACTGGAATGCCTTTATGGCCAAGTTACCCATCAAAACAGCTTCTGTCAATGGACCAGAGCGTTTAAAATCAGAAGAGGTTTCTTTTCCTTCCAAACATCCTTCCACAAAATTACGCTGATGTCCTCCCGTATCACCTTCTATTCTTTTTAGATAGGGTTTTGGCGGGGTCAACAGCTCCATGGTGCTAGAAGGCAATAACCTTGCATTTCTAGAATAGGTATCACAAACCAAAATGCCCCTTGTACCATAAAAAATACTTCCACCGCCACTATCGCCAATAGTTTCGCCGTCTTTTAGCTCATCGGGCAGGTCGGGCAGTAAACCACCGTCATACCAGTTAAGGGCTACGTCTCCGTGCTCGGCGGTATTGAATTTTAATCTTACTATCGAAGAAGCAGGGCAAGATTCACTATAGTCGGCCTCAACAAAATCACCTACCCAATTGGTAGTGCAACTTGCTTCCGCCTCTGTAGGATAACCAAGGTCTAAAACACTAAAAGGAGTTTCCATGATATGACAGCCCATATCGCCTAGGGCACCTGTGCCAAAATCCCAGAATCCTCTCCATTTAAAAGGAAGGTAGGCATCGTTGTAATCTCTCATTTGCGCGGTACCCAACCATAAATCCCAATCCAATCCTTTTGGTATACGATCTTTACCCGTGGGCAGGGGTACCCCTTGTGGCCATACGGGCCTGTTTGTCCAGCAATCTACTTTGTATACCTTGCCTATAATTCCAGATTTTATCCATTCTTTTGCTTCACGGCTACCATCACTAGAGGCTCCTTGGTTGCCCATTTGCGAAATGATTCCGTTTTCTTTGGCCACCTTGGTCATTATCCTGGCCTCGTTTATATTATGTGTCAAGGGTTTTTCAACATACGCATGTTTTTTGGCCCGCATAAATGGGAGCGCAATACTTGCGTGCATATGATCTGGAGTGGCAACCATGATAGCATCGATATCTTTCAGTTGCTTGTCATAGACTTTTCTAAAGTCCTTATATCTATTTACATCCGGAAACTTTTTGTACGTTTCTGCCGCTCGCCTGTCGTCTACATCACAGAAAGAAACGAATTTTACTTTTTTGGTCTCGTGTAATCCTTGAATAACACCTGCTCCACGACCACCGACCCCAAAGGCCCCCATGTAAAGGGTGTCACTGGGTGGAACATGGGTTTTGCCCATAACAAAACTGGGCACAATGGTAAATGCCGCCGATGCTGTTGCGGCGTTTTTGATAAATTTTCTACGTTGCATGATTATTGTATTTGGTCTAAGGGATTAAGGTACAAAAAATAGAAATTCATTAAAGAAATAGGCGATGTTTATTGAATTAATAATTTAAGACCCTTTTGATTACTGTTTAAATAAGGTATTGTGAAATCTGTTGTCGTTGGCTTTTATGGATGCTTAAAATGCATATTTATGTAAAGAAATCATCTATTGTTTAAAATTGTCTTAAGGTATGATCCAAATATACTTTGGTAACGTATAACCCTTTAGAACAAAACACCATAGGACATATTTATGAAAACAGTAAACACACCATTACTTCAGAAAAAATCGAACGAAGACGACGATCAGATCTCACCGAATTTTAAAAACGGATTCTTGCTAAAATCAAGAGTGCAATCGTTTCTAGAAAATGCCAATGCTTGGGGAGTTTTTGTTATGGGAAGCACCTTTGTCTTAATGTTGGCCTCTATTTATGTCGTGTATGTTTTACAGACCGATTATGAGCAATTTAATATAGAGAGAAGAAGCACTACGTTCGGAATGATCTTTATGGTCATTGCAGGTTCTCTATTTCTGTTCAAAGCAGGGTTTTTTGTTTATACGTTGTACAGATATTTTCGTTACAAGCCAATTTCTTCCGTTAGTGACGAAGAATTGCCGACCTGTACGGTAATCGTACCCGCTTATAACGAAGGGAAACAGGTTTGGGACACTTTAATGAGTTTGGCGGAAAGCGATTTCCCTAAAGAGAAACTTCAATTACTTTCTATAGACGATGGTAGTAAAGACGATACCTGGTATTGGATGCAAGAGGCCAAAAAGAAGTTGGGAGATAGGTTGGCCATTTATCAGCAACCCGAAAATAAAGGAAAAAGGCATGCCCTTTACCGTGGTTTTAATGAGGGTACCGGAGATGTGTTCGTAACGGTAGATAGTGATTCTATTGTTAAGAAAGATACATTAAGAAATTTGGTGAGTCCGTTTGTGACGAATGAAAAATGTGGTGCGGTCGCCGGTAATATTCGTGTATTGAACAATAAAGAAGCACTTATACCAAAAATGCTGGATGTAAGTTTTGTATTGAGTTTTGAGTTTGTTCGTTCGGCAGAAAGTAGTTTAAACTCTGTGCTATGTACACCCGGGGCATTGGCCGCGTATCGTAGAACGGCCGTTTTTGCTTGCCTACCAGAGTGGATCAACCAAAAATTTATGGGGCAACCTTCAGATATTGGTGAAGACCGTGCGATGACAAATATGATCTTGAAACAAGGCTATCACGTATTGTTTCAGAGAAATGCCTACGCATATACCAATGTGCCGGAAAAATATCAAGGTCTTTATAAGATGTTTATCAGATGGGGCAGAAGCAATGTACGTGAGAACATCGAGATGTCGAAATATGTATTCAAGAACTTTAGGGAGGGCTCTAAAAGCGGTACTAGATTGTTGTTTTTCAGTCAGGCTACAAAAATTGTAATGAGCTATCCTTTCTTATTGTTTATGATGTTCTTTGTACTTACACATCCTTTATTGTTCGTAAGCACTACTTTGTTGAGTATTTTAATACTATCAACGTTCCCGGTAATATTCTACGCCAAAAGATACAATTTCGTAGAATCTTTTTGGGCATACTCATATAGCATATTGTATACGTTCGGTTTGTTTTGGATTACCCCTTATGCTATAGCAACGGCCAATAGAAGAGGATGGTTGACAAGAGGTCTGCCAGAAAAAAAATAAACGGATAAAATTGTTTTTACGGGGGGGTAAGGTGAACACCATACTCCCCTTATTTTTTTATGAGGGACGCTGAGGTGTTAAAGGGTCCCATTCCTTATAAAATTGTTCTAAAAAGTTGAGCATATATTGATGGCGTTGCTCTGCCAATTTTTTACCGGTTTCGGTGTTCATCTTTTCTTTTAGCAATAATAGTTTTTCGTAAAAGTGGTTGATGGTCGGCGCTACCGATTTTTTATATTCTTCTTTTGTCAGGTCTAGTTTTGGAGCTATTTCAGGGTTGTAGAGAGGCCTGTTCTTAAAACCACCATAGTTAAAGGCCCTAGCGATACCAATGGCCCCTATGGCATCTAAACGGTCTGCATCTTGAACAATTTTTAGCTCTTTAGAGGAGAAAGAATTTTCTTTATCCCTCTCCAAACTATTTTTAAAAGAGATGTTCTCAATAATTTTTACAACATGGTCTATTGTTTCGTTTGAAACGTTTAAGGACGTTAAAAAATCGGTTGCCATCCTAGGCCCTATTTTTTCGTCTCCATCATAGAATTTGGCATCGGCAATATCATGCAGCAAAGCTCCTAAACTAACCACCAAGGTGTCTGCCTCTTCGTTTTTTGCTATAAGTAACGAGTTGTTGTAAACACGTTGAATGTGAAACCAGTCATGCCCACCTTCGGCATGTTTTAATGTGTCTTTTACAAAATTGATGGTTTTTTCGACAATTGCTGTGTCTGTCATTTAAAAGAATTTATTCCAGATACTACCGCAGCCTCTGTTTTGGCTATTAATTCATCGATATTACCTTTGTTTTCTATAGGTTCGTGTACATCAAAAGATACTTTGGCCCCAAGGCCCATGGGGAATTTTCCATAACGGACCAGTTTCCAAGAATTGTTGATGCTTATAGGGACTATTAGGGCAGAAGGGGCTTTCTTTAATAACATTTTAAGTCCCATAGGTTTAAAAGGCTTGGGATGACCGTCTCTACTTCTTGTGCCTTCCGGAAAAATAACGGCTGTTCTGTTGTGCTTTTCAATATAAGAACCAAGTTTTGCTATTTCCATTAGAGAAGCCTTGGCATCTTTTCTGTCTATTAAGACCGATCCCCCATGAACCAAATTGAAAGATACGCTTGGAATACCTTTACCGAGTTCTTTTTTACTGACAAATTTGGGGTGATGTTTGCGCATGTACCAAATTAATGGGGGTATGTCGTACATACTTTGATGGTTGGTAACCACGATCAACGGTCTGTTTTCGGGTATGGTATACGGATTGGTGAATCTGTAGGTGGTGCCTAATATATTGGTACACCTCATTAAAGACCAGTTAAGTACACTGACCACTCTTTTTAAACCTATATAGCCAAATAGTTTTAGGCCCAACCATTGTAAGGGGTGAAAAATTGCCAAGCATAAACCAAAGGCCAAAAAGAAAATAGGTGTAATGACGTATGATAAAACCTTGCTCATAATGCAAAAATAAAAAACCGCTCTTTTACGAGCGGTCATAAACTTTTAAAATAATCGAAGCAAAATGCCTAACAGAATTCGTTATATGCCTGGATCAAATTTTCGGCGATCATTTCTGCAGGTCTCCCTTCAATATGATGGCGCTCGATCATGTGTACCAATTCTCCATTTTTGAACAACGCCATAGATGGTGAAGAAGGAGGAAATGGAACCATTAAATCTCTTGCTGCATTTACCGCTTCGGTGTCTACTCCTGCAAACACGGTAACCGCATGATCTGGAGTTTTTTCGTTCTGTAAGCTCATTTTGGCAGCTGGCCTTGCATTGGCGGCGGCACAACCACAAACTGAATTTACCACTACCAATGTAGTGCCTTCTTGTTTAATAGCTTTTTCTACCGCTTCGGCCGTGTATAATTCTTCGAACCCGGCAGAAGCCAAGTCGTCTCTCATTGGTTTTACTAATTCCGCAGGATACATAGTCTTTTTTTTTAATTAAAAATCTGATTAACAAAGATAACCAATTAGAACTATTTCTTTATGTACCTTAACTTTTCCTTAGTTCTATAATCTCTTGTTAATATTTTATCTTTGGCAAATATCAAAATTGTGAAATGATTAAATGGATAGGAGCCTTGATAGGCTTTTTTATTAGAGGTCTTGCGGGTGCCATTCTTGGATTTTTCGCCGGCAGTGTCTTAGATAGTATGTTTGGGTCAGGTTCCGGTCAGGCACAAACTGTTTTTAAGGATTTTACCAGGCCTAACGTGTCCCCTGCAGATTTTGAACTCAATCTATTGTCGTTGTGTTCTATTGTAATAAAAGCAGATGGTCAAATAAGCCGACAAGAAATGGATTATGTGCGACAGTATTTTGTTGTCACTTATGGCAAAGACAAGGCCAATGCTATTTTTAGGACATTTAACGAGATAAATAAGAAAAGAGAAATTTCGGCGCAGCGGATATGTTCTTTTTTAACTCAGCGCACAAGGTATGAGGTAAGATTGCAATTACTACATTTTTTGTTCGGAATAGCACAGGCAGACGGTAATGTAAGTGCTCCGGAGATAAACAAAATTCAAGAAATCGCAGGTTACTTAAGGGTTTCTTCGAACGATTTTGAAAGTATAAAGGCAATGTTCATAAAGTCTGCCGACAATGCCTATAAAATATTGGAGATAGACAAGTCCGCATCGAACGACGAGGTTAAAAAAGCTTATAGGTCTATGGCCAAAAAGTATCACCCAGATAGGGTAAATACGCAAGATGCAGCTATTAAAAAAGGCGCGGAAGAGAAGTTTAAGCAGGTGCAGTTGGCCTATGAGACCATTCAAAAAGAACGTGGAATAAATTGAATGTAATTTAAGTTTGTTATGGAAGATTTTTGGTTTTATTTAAAAATGGGTCTGGATCATGTTCTGGATCTTGGGGCATACGACCATATTTTGTTTTTATCGGCCTTGGCCATACCGTTTACCTTTAAAAGTTGGAAAAAGGTACTTGTTTTGGCTACCGTGTTTACCATTACACACTGTCTCTCTTTAATGCTGTCGGTTTATGAGATAGTGGTGATGGATGTGTCTCTTATAGAATTTTTGATTCCCGTTACCATATTTCTTACGGCGATCTTTAACATACTGTATCAAAAAATGTTAGAGGGCAGTAAGAGTATAGGCCTGCATGTGATCGCTACCGCCTTTTTTGGTCTGATCCATGGTTTTGGGTTTTCAAACTATTTTAAAATGTTGGTTTCTGGGGAAGATGAAAAGGTTACCCCACTTATAGGTTTTGCTACTGGAATCGAAATTTCTCAGGTTACGGTCGTAATGATAGTTTTAATACTTGCCTATATCGTTCAAACCATTTTAAAAGTGAAACAACCTGTTTTTGTATGGGCGGCCAGTAGTATAGTGTTGTTGATTACAATACCGTTGTTATATCAGACGTTTCCTTGGTAGAGAGTTGTTAAAAATGTCTCTATCCTTTTGTAAAGGGGCCAGAAAGCAGGTATATTAGATAAACCGTGGCTTATGTCACATCCGAGATGAATAAATCGAAACAACAGAAATATGACAGGGCCTATTTAAGAATGGCCAAAGAATGGGGCAAATTGTCCTATTGTAAACGAAAGCAGGTAGGTGCTATTATAGTTAAGGACCGTATGATAATTTCAGATGGTTACAACGGTACCCCTACAGGTTTTGAAAACTATTGCGAAGATGACGAAGGGTACACCAAATGGTACGTTTTGCACGCCGAGGCAAATGCTATTTTAAAGGTAGCTTCTTCTACACAATCTTGCGAAGGGGCCACTTTGTATATTACACTTTCGCCCTGTAGGGAATGTAGTAAGCTAATTCATCAAGCTGGCATAAAACGTGTAGTATATCAAGTTGGGTACAAAGATGACTCCGGCCTTAAATTTTTAGAAAAGGCAGGGGTAGAAATCGAGTATATGCCCGAAATAGACGATTAGGTCTTAATTTAAAATCAATGAAGAACAAGTACAGTTACCTAATACCAACCATAATAGCCATGGCTTTGGCGCTCGGTATCTTCTTAGGAGGTAAACTGAACTTCAATGATACGCCAGAAAAACTCTTTACGACCAATTCTAAAAAAGACAAACTTAATCGGCTTATAGATTATATAGATTATGAATATGTAGACGATGTAAATACCGATAGTATCGTAGATATAACGGTTAATAGCATCTTAGAAAAATTAGATCCCCATTCTGTCTATATTCCAGAAGAGGAAATGACCCGGGTCTCAGAGAATATGAAAGGTGATTTTGTCGGTATCGGTGTTAATTTTTATCCGTATCATGATTCTATCGCCGTAATAAGGGCCATTAAAGATGGGCCAAGTTTTTCAAAAGGTATCAAACCTGGGGATAGAATTTTAATGGCCGATGATGATACTTTATATGGCAAAAGAATGCCCAATGAGGTTATAGTCGATAAACTTAAAGGTAAAGAAGGGAGTCCCGTAAAATTAACTGTCTATAGAAAATCTGAAGATAAAACGTTTACCGTTACGGTAAATAGGGGCGTAGTACCCATAAAGAGTATAGAGTCTTACTTTATGTTGGCTGATGATATGGGTTATATTAAAGTAAACAGGTTTGCGGAATCTACCTATAAAGAATTTAAATCTGCATTGAGGGAATTACAGAAAGAAGGAGCCAAGAAATTGGTTTTGGATTTAAGGGACAATCCTGGTGGATACTTGGGTATAGCGGAACAAATGGCCGATGAATTTTTGGAAGATGGAAAGCTTATTCTTTTTACTAAAAACAAAAAAGGAAAGATAGATAAGGTGTATGCAACGGACGACGGTAGTTTTGAGGACAAACCCGTTTATGTGCTGATCAACGAACGTTCTGCATCTGCCAGTGAGATCATAGCAGGGGCATTACAAGATAATGATATAGGAACCATCGTAGGAAGAAGGTCTTTTGGAAAAGGTCTTGTACAGCGAGAAATGGCCCTTGGAGATGGTTCAGCGGTTCGTTTAACGGTTTCTAGGTACTATACCCCTACAGGTAGAAGTATTCAAAGAACATATGCGAACGGTAACGATGATTATTATCAAAGGTTTATGGATCGTTACCACAGCGGTGAAATGATTTCGGTAGACAGCATCAAAGTTGCCGATTCTTTAAAGTACACGACCCCAAAGGGAAAGGTAGTCTATGGTGGTGGTGGAATTATTCCCGATGTGTTCGTGCCTATTGGAACAAATGAAGAAGAAGCCGTTGAAAGTATGGACAACTTAGGGTTCTTGTCCTTTTTTATCTTTGAACACCTTGACAAGGAAAGGGAAATGTATGCCGATTATACCAAAGAGGAATTCATCGATTACTATAAAGTAGATGACTATTTGTTCGAAAAATTTGTCAATTACTCGCTAGATCGCGATTTAAAGATGGATTTTTACGATTACGAGGCTAGTATAAAACTATACTTAAAGGCGGCATTGGCCGAGCAATTGTTCGATGCAAATGCCCATGCAAAAATTAAAAGCGCCATCGACCCTATGCTTATAAAGGTCAGAGAGTTGGATGGCGATTCTTTAGGGGTTGGGCAAGAGGAGGCAATGCACGCCAATAACTAATCTTCGTCTATATTTTTTTGTATTTTTTTGCTGGTATAAAAAATCAAGATCAACACTATGGCACATAGTGAAGCCATAATACCTATAATGGCGACAATACTATTGCCCTCGAAAGGGTCTGAGAAATCTACCAATGTAATGTTATATGCGATAAGGGCAATTGCCACTACAACCAAAATAATATAGAGTGTCTTATTCATAACCTATGATATTAGGTACAAAAATACGCTCTTTTTTACTGGTTAAAAAGCTCATTTATGTTCGCGGCGAACAATTTAACGGCTATGGCCATTAGAATAACGCCAAATACCTTCCTGATTACGTTGACACCGTTTTTTCCTAGAATTTTTTCCAGTTTTGTGGATGACTTAAGAACTATATAAACAAAGATTATGTTTATAACGATGGCAATGATTATGTTTTCAACATTATACTCGGCCCGTAAAGAAAGTATAGAAGTCAATGTACCCGCACCGGCTATTAAAGGAAAAGCTATGGGTACAATGGAAGCACTTTCGGGCTCGTCGTCTTTGTAGATAGTAATGCCCAATATCATTTCAATGGCCAAGAAAAAAATAATAAAAGCACCTGCTACGGCAAAAGAATTAACGTCTATACCAATTAAATCGAGTATTTCTTCCCCTAAAAATAGAAACGCGACCATAATGCAGGCGGCCACTACGGAAGCTTTTTCAGATTGTATGTGGCCTACCTTTTTTCGTAAGCCAATAATGATAGGGATACTTCCTAAAATATCAATAACTGCAAATAATACCATACTGGCCGTTGCAATCTCTCTTAAGTCAAAATTAAGGGTCATTTGAAAAATTTTTGCAAATCTACGTTTATAAATATGTCTTTGGATGTTTATTTGTAGAATATTATTGCGACCCCAATTTTAGAAATAACGTATCTTTCGGGTTTAAAATAAAATATGTTTCAGTTAGGTAAGAGTATAGTTTCTGAAGAAATTATAGAGAACGATTTTGTTTGTAATCTTAACGCATGCAAAGGAGCATGCTGTATCGATGGTGATGCCGGTGCCCCTTTAGAAGAAGAGGAAACGGAGATAATGGTAGATATCTACTCAAAGGTAAAACCTTACCTGAGACCCGAAGGCGTTGCCGTTATTGAGGATCAAGGGGCCTTTGTAAAAGGGGAAGATGGTGAATGGGAAACACCGTTGATAGAAGGTAGTGAATGCGCTTATGTTATTTTCGACGAAAAGAATATTGCCAAATGTGGTATAGAGGAGGCTTATAACAATGGTGATATAGATTGGAAAAAACCGGTATCCTGTCATTTGTATCCTATCAGAATACGGGAATACACAGAATTAACTGCCGTTAACTATCATAAATGGCATATTTGTGATCCAGCTTGTGCCTTAGGGGAAGAACTTAAGTTGCCGATCTACAAATTTGTAAAAGAAGCTTTGATTAGAAAGTTCGGGGAATCTTGGTATAAGGAATTGGAAGAGGTTGCTGAAGAACACCTTAAATCGTAGGGATGTGCAACATAATTTTGGTGCCCGAGGGTTTGTTGTCCTTATCGTAAATATCTATGATCTCTACCTGAAAAGAGTTTTCATAGTCTTTTGAGAAGTTGGCCAACCTTTCTTTGGTAATATCTATTCCTACAGATTTTCGTTTCAATACTTTATTGTTCTTTATTTTTTCTGCGGCATCACGTCCTACACCATCATCTGTAATCGCTATTTTTATAAAACCATCCGGTCCCTTGTTTATATCAAGGGTAATGTTTTTTTCCCCTTCCTTTGAAGAAAGACCGTGCCATAGGGCATTTTCTAAAAAAGGCTGTAATATGAGCGATGGTATTTTTACTACATGAACATCTATATCATCGTGTATGTTCACCTTAAAGTTTATTTCGTTAGAAAACCGTATGTTTTCAATGTTCATATATAACTCCACGGTTTCTAGCTCTTCGGCCAACGAAATTTCTCTTTGTGAGGAAGCTTCCAGTATTTTACGTACCAGTTTAGAGAACTTATTTAGATAATGAACGGCGTTTTTCTTTTCGTTGTTTATAATATATAGCTTAATTGAGTTAAGCGAATTGAACAAAAAATGCGGATTCATTTGGCTGCGAAGCATGGTTTGTTCCAAGGTTAAAAGTTTTTTTTCGTTATTTAGTTGGTATTGCCTGTATAGAATGTAGAGAATACCGGTGAGCAAGGCCAGACCAATACCGATAACGAGCAACATGGTCTTGTTTTTGCGAAGCCTTGTTCTAACATCCTCGTTTTCTTTTGCAAGTGTTTCTAACTGGTTTGTACGTTTTTCTGCTTCGTACCGTATGATCATGTCGTTTACGTACCTTAAATTAAGGTTGTTGGTTACTTGGTCTTCATATTTCTTCGATTCTTTATAAAAGACCATGGCTTTTTTGTAATCATCTTTTTTCATCCATAGTTCGGATAAAAACTTATTGGCTTCGGCAATTTCTGAAGGAAAATTATATTTTGTAGCAACGGATAACCCTTCTGTAAGATAAGTTTCTGCCGAAGTGTAGTCACCAACATTAAGGTAGGCCCAACCTAGGTTGATCAATACGGTAGAGATGATTGCCTGATCCCCAAGAGTCTTTGATCTTTCGAGGGCCGATGTCAGTAGTTCTAACGCCTCGTCTGTTTTTTTCTGATGCACATAAACATGGGCTATACTATATTGACATATGATCTTTCCTTTTTCAGAATTTATCTTTTCGTTGTATTCCAAGCTTTTTTCAAAGTTTTCCAGTGCCGGCTCTAACTGTGCCTGTGCTTCATAACATTCTCCGATATTTTGGTAATTTATGGCCAGCCCAAGCATATTGTTCAGTTCTTTTTCCAATTTCATGGACTGCTGAAACTTTTCAATGGCAAGGTCATATTGTTCTAGCAATTGGTATATGTTTCCAATGCTGTTCAGTGATACGTTAATACTTCGTTTAAGACCGTTAGAAGGGTTTTTTACCGTCTCGGCGAGTTCTAACGCTTCTTGACTGTAATCTAGTGCCGATTTGATCGCATCCGTTCTTCTGAATATAACACTGATCATATTAAGGCTATAGACCCTAAATTCTAAATTATCGGCTTCTGTGGCTATATGTAATGCTTCTTGAAAAAACTTTAAGGCTTTTGAAAATTGAGAAATATCCCGGTATACCCTACCCATATGGTTTAGGGCATAGATCTGACCTTCGGGGTAATGTCTGATTTCAGACCTTTTAACAACATATTTCATCAAGGTTGTATCCTTACGAAATGGGCGCAGCACTTTATCTATTTCAGAATAGGTGAGCGGGGCGGCAATAATTAGGCTGTCTACCGAATGTTTAAAGTTTTGGGAAACTTCTTGTGAGTAGGAACTTTGAAATATGAAAAAAGAAAATATCGAGACAATGATACTTCTACAAAAAAAGAATAATCTTGATGGGTTTAAATACAATGGTTTCAGAGATTCATACGATGCCATAAATTTCTCATAATAAATCTAAAAAGTCCGATTTCTTTTGTCTTGAAACAGGAATTTTATGGTTAGATTTTAAGACGACATAGCCATCTGTCTTAAGAAATTCTTTGATCTTATTGAGGTTAATGATGTAAGAATTATGGATTCTGAAAAAGGAATCATCGGGGAGTATCGTATTTACTTCTTTTAGTTTTTTTGTCAATACTATTTTTTGGCCGTCCGTTAGAAAAATAGTACTATAGTTTCCATCCGATTCCGCGTAAAGTATTTCATCGCTTTCAAGAAAAAGAAGTTTTCCGTCGGTGTTAAGGGTAATTCTTTTGTTTACCGAGCGAGAGTTGAAGTTTATAAGGATCTGCTCTAATTTTTCTGCGGTAAAATTTTTGGCATTGAACTTTTTGATCTTTACAATAGTGTCTTTAAGATCATCGGTATCTATGGGTTTTAGTAAATAATCAATGGCTTCGTTCTTCAATGCTTTGATCGCGTACTGGTTGTAAGCGGTTGTGATGACAACCGGAAAATTTTTGTTCGTCAGTTTTTGTATGAATTGAAACCCGTCCATTGTGGGCATCTCAATATCTAAAAACAAGCAATCTGGGGTGTTGATTTCTAGATACTCCAGTGCTTCGAACGGATTGGTGAAGGAAGCGGTCACATTTATTTCTTCACTGAAATTTGTGAGTTCCCAAGAAAGGCTCTGTAAGGCCTTTATTTCATCATCAACTATAACTGCTTCTAACATAGACATATGAATGTTGTACAATAAGGGAAGTTAAACAAAATTAAAGTTTACCAATTAGCGAAATATGATTTTTGTATCAATGGAAGCTAATCAAGTATAATCGGTATTAAATATATATAATGTTGTATAAATATAATAAAATCAGATTCTTATAAGAAAAGTAGCACAAGGTGATGAGTTTTTCCGTCTGTTTGTTTTTGGGTTTCTCCGTTTACACAAAAAAAACAGCAGATTATACATGTTAGTATTTACGATTTGATTCTTGCTTTAATTTAGGGGTAAATAATTTTCAATAAACAAAGCATACATGTGTTAGGTCTGTAATTAATTATGATTATGAAAAGATGTTTGATAATGTTCGTGGTTTTTTTGTTTTTGGTAATTATAGCGGCCAAGTTGGAAAGTAGAAATAATAAAGAGCCCTATAAAGGTGAAATTGTTATGGAAACTATAAATGTAAAGGGGTCTTATGACCATAAAAAAATAAGATAATAATCTCGATAAAGTGATGTACCAATTTTTTATTAAAACTACAAAGTTTGTTGTGTTGGGATTATTGCCTTTTTTGCTTATTTCCAATTCAGGGAAGGAAATTGGGTTGGTGGACTTGGAATACGATAAAACCTATTTGTCGGAAAGCGACCTGAAAGCGTATGTTGCATATCCATCTAAAGTGGAGTACCATACGAATCATGAAAAATTGAACGAAGGTGGGTTTTACAATACGTTAATGTTGAGCTTTGGGGATATAAAGGATAGTTCAAAGGCGACTATGGAATTTTTAATTTCTGAAAAAGGGGAATCCAAAGAACTGTCCAAGGGTATTTATCCAATAAATGAGATAGAAGGGTTTATAAATAATTTTGACGGAGTTTTTGGAGTGGCCAATGTAAATAAGCTCGGAGAGAAGCCATTTTTTGCCAAAAAAGGGTTTATACAAATCAATGAATTGAATATTAAAGGTGTTAAAGGATATATGGACGTAACACTGGTAAATGAGATAGGAATGACCATCAGGGTTACAGACAACTTTGATACCTATAAATAATGTACGGCCCAAAGAATATATACATATTCTGGCCAATGTTTTGAGCGCCAAAAAAGTAGCATTGACAGGTAACTGTTAAGTTGCAAGACTAATAAAAGGTTTCGGGGGAACTACCTTAATTAGCGCTTGGTGGGCATTTTCATTTATGAAGCATTGGGGGTCGTATTTTTTGCAATTACTTCTGTATTCTTAAGGCCAAGGCGATATGTCGCTTTGGCTTTTTTTAATAGGAATACTAAGTTCAGAGGCCGCATATGTTTTTGCCTTTCCATAGATGTTAATAATGGAATATATAACCTGTTCAGATGTTAAGGGTTAAGTCCTCTAAGAATGCGGTCTATAGATTATGAACGGAAAATAGATACATGTAAACACCTATTATTTTGTGAAGATGACAGATTAATGGTCTGTATTTTCTTTTCTAAACAATTTTTAGGGTTTTGGGTTTAACCACTTATGACAAGTGCCGTAAATAAAGGCATTTGTTATGGGTTAACTTGTGTTGGCCCTTGTCAAATAGCCCTCAATATTATGTTTTTTGATACTATAGATTGTTGATAAACAAGTTTTTATGTTTTTTGGCGCATTTGTGGCATGGTTGGTTACATACGTTGTACCTGTTTAGTGTATGGTTTCATAGTTTCGATTTGTAATCGAGAGAAAAATAAATTGAACAATTAAAGAATATGGAAATGGTGCAAAAAAAGATAGACAGTATGGCATTGGTTTTTTTAGTGATGATGATTATGGCCTTGGTAATGATATTAGCGGGCTTACCTAAGATCGGGTTTTACGGCCTATAAAAGAGTATAGTTAAGTGTAAAAAGAGATAAAGTTTTGTTTTAACCAATATTAAAATTTAGAATGATGAAAACCTTAAGAAAAAATCGAGTAAAAAAAGCTATAATGGTTTGCGGTGTATCGGCATTGATGCTTATGGGATGTGGCAAGGAAGATGCCATAAACCCATTAGGCGGTTGTTTTGGAGGTGCCGTGTGGACAGATAATATTTTAGATGAGTTGACAGAATGGGAGGCTGCGGCTCAGGCGTATTCCGATAACCCTACCGATGAAAATTGCAATAGATATAAAGAGGCCGCTAAGGACTATCTTGATTCTTTAAAGGGTATGGCCGATTGTGTACCTGGTACCAATAAGGCAGAATATGATCAAGCCATTAAAGAAGCAAAGGCAGAGGTTGACAGGGAAGGTTGTGATTAACATTGCACGACACTTTATGTAGTCGCATTACATTATACGGTGCTGCGCAATGATCTATTAAATGATGGAGTTATTTGTTAGTGTTTAATAAGGTCGTTAATATGGGTTAGGTTCCATAAAAATGTTTTTATGGGATTTAACCTGTTAACGACAGAATTCGTCTTTTTCGGTCTGCTAGTATAGTTTAGCTTCTTTTTATAATAATGATAACATATTTTGGAGGTACAAAATAGTGCCACGTATGCGATAAGTAGGTATAGATATGAGTACATATACCAAAGAAACGAAAAAGTAGTATAATTCTTACATTTTATATAGTGTTTTGTTGGTAAAAATCCTTTTTTTCGATGAAATACACCTTTTACCCAGCCTTGAATACCATAATAAAGGCGTATACAACAAGGCTAGGTTTTATAAAGTACCGGTTATTTTTGGCTTTTACCTTAAGTTTAAAGGAAGCTGTCTACATTTATATAGGCATCTATAACCGCCTGTTCTCCTTCTTTACCTGTTTTAGAATTACCGTGCTCCATACCTAGAACTCCTTCGAATCCTTTTTCGTAAATCCATTTGAGTACATTTTTGTAGTTGATCTCACCCGTTGTTGGTTCTTTGCGCCCAGGGTTGTCACCTATCTGTATGTATCCAATTTCGTCCCAAGTAAGATCCATGTTATGGATCAGGTGGCCTTCGGTCTTCTGCATATGGTATATATCGAACAAGATTTTACATGCGGGACTGTCAACTCCCTTGCATATCATATAGGTCTGGTCTGAATTTTGTAAGTACAGGTCGGGTGAATCGGAAAGGGGTTCCAATACCATGGTAAGGCCATGGGGTTCCAAGATTTCCGCGCCTCTTTTTAAGGCCTCGATAACATTGCCATCTTGTACACCAATGGGCAAACTTCTTTCAAACGCACCAGGTACAACGGTCATCCATTTGGCATTGACCCTTTTTGCAACTTCAACGGCACGTTTGCAGCCATCTAAGAATATATCAATATTTTCTTTTTTTCCAGCGGCCAAGGTATTGGCCATGTTGCCGCCTTTGTCAATTACAAAAACACCCATGGTCATTCCTCGTTTTGCAAGGGTTTCGCCAATTTTGGTCTGCATGGCAACATCTCTTTTCATCATTCCGTTATCCTCAAAGGCGGTAAAACCTTGGTCGGCCATAAAGTTAATCTGGTCAATGGGGTCTTTTCCGGCCAGCTCTTTGAACATGCCCAGATGAGGTGCATATTTTAAATTAAACTTATGGGGTTCTGATATCTTTCTGGTTTCATGGGCAAAGCTCAGTGCTCCCCCGAATGATAGGGCTCCTCCTGTAAGAGCAGATTTTTGAATAAAACTTCTTCTTTTCATATGGTTGTTGAATAAGAGGTTATTGGTTTTGTTTTTTGTGCAAAGCAAAAGAGTTAAAGGAGGTGATTACCTGCCTTTAACTCTTTATTGTACATGTGTTTATTATTCTTGTTTACAGAGACCAAGCTTTTCCTTGGGAAAGTTCTTGGGCATCTCCACAACCAATATATTCTCCTGGAACGGGAAGATAGGCCAAAACCTCTTCTCCTACATATTCAGAGGTTTTATACCCCCAAATTGTTAGGCCTCGTAGATTGTTTGCAAAGGCAAAACGAGCGGTTCCGTCATCTAATGTAGCAGATTTTCCTTCTGCTATCGCCTCATTATAGGTGGTTATGGATTCGAACATTTTGGCCTGATCATCTTTAGAAGTTTTAAGGGCACTTGCCAAGACAGGTTCTAGATCTTCAGGAGTAAGATCCTGTGCATTTTCTTTTCCAGAATCTTTTAACGCCTTGTCTATAAATTTGCCCATGGTCATTTTAAAGAAATCCTGATTTTCTTTTTCCATAACATCTTGGGAAAACTTGTCGATAAAAAGATCCACCTGTACCTCTGATGCTGAAAGCGTATCGGTCTTGGGGATGATGATATCCACCAGTTTGGTAATAACGCTGCCTTCGGCCTGCGTAAAAAATTCAGGCGTCCATTGGGCAACGGTTTCCCCCTTACAACTTTGCATGATACTTATAAGGGTAGGAGTCGCCACGGTATATCCCATGGCAAGTCCCATATTTTTGAGTGCTTTTCTTCTATCCATTATATATTTCCTTTTTTAAGTTCTTGAACTGCGTGGTTTGCCGCTCTAGCCGTAAAGGCCATATAGGTCAATGATGGGTTTACGCAGCTAGAAGAGGTCATAAACGATCCATCGGTAACATATACATTAGGTACATCGTGTAATTGATTATGTCCGTTTAGTACAGATGTTTTTCTGTCTCTACCCATTCTTGCAGTACCCATTTCATGAATTCCAAGACCAAGGCCAGTTGGTCCATCATGTCCTTTTACATCTTTGAATCCGGCTTTTTCCAACATTTCAACAGCAGATTCCTGCATGTCTTTACGCATGTTGAATTCGTTTTCTTGAAGATCTGCATCAAAAGTAACGGTAGGTAGGCCCCATTGATCAAGTTTGTCGTAATCAAGGGTGAATCGATTGTCTTGATAAGGGAGTACCTCACCAAACCCGCCAATACCCATTCGCCATCCTCCGGGCTTCAAAATATTCTCTTTCAGGTCTTTTCCATAGGCAAGCTCTGCAACCGTTTCTTCCCAGTTGCCCCTACTGGCACCTCCTTGGTAACCGAATCCACGTTTATAGTCTTTTCTGTTTGAAGAACCACCAAGGTTTCTAAATCTTGGAATATAGACACCATTCGGTCTTCTGCCTTTGTAATATTTGTCGTCATAGCCTTCAAATACACCACTGGCACCTACCCCTAAGTGGTGGTCCATGATGTTACGGCCCAATTGATCGGAATCGTTGCCCATACCATTAGGGAAACGGTCAGATCTTGATTGCATTAAGATAGATGTAGAGGCGATCGCAGAGGCGCAAAGGAAAATTACCTTGGCCTTGAACTCGTATTTTTCTTTGGTCACCCTATCTATTACTCTTACCCCCGTAGCTTTTTTAGTATCTGGGTCGTATATTACTTCATGTACTATAGAATCTGGTCTAAGGGTCATGTTTCCGGTAGCTTCCGCAGCCGGAAGTGTAGAGGAAAGACTACTGAAATAACCTCCAAAAGGACAACCTCTGATACATCTGTTTCTAAATTGACATTTTGTTCTTCCGTCGAAAGTTTTATCTCCCGTAATATGGGCTACTCGGCCCACGGTAACGGCTCGGTCATCAAAGGATTCCATTACCTTGTTCTTAAAGTGGTCTTCTACACAGTTCAGATCCATAGGCGGAAGAAAATCACTGTCCGGTAATTGAGGAAGATTAAGTGCTTCTCCACTAACCCCGATAAAATTTTCTACTTTGGAGTACCATGGGGCAATATCCTTATATCTAACGGGCCAGTCTACGGCAATGCCATCTCTTTGGTTTGCGGTAAAGTCGATATCGCTCCAACGATAACTTTGGCGACCCCATTGTAACGATCGTCCTCCAACGTGGTAACCGCGCATCCAATCGAAACGTCTTATTTCATTATAAGGATGTTCCAAATCGTTTACGAACCACATATGGCTGGCTTGGTTGGTCGTATAGCCGGTTCTGTGTTGTTTGGGCTGCTTCTCTATGATTTCTTTAGTAGCAACGCCACCGTTAGGAAAATCCCAAGGGTCTTTGTTGGCCGTGACATAATCATCGATATGCTTCACCATCCTTCCCCTTTCGAGAACAAGGGTCTTCAATCCGTTTTCACATAATTCTTTAGCGGCCCATCCTCCGCTAATACCTGTTCCGACAACAATCGCATCATACGATTCTTGTTCTTCGTTATAATAAAATTTGCTCATAGAAACTGTTTATTCCCTAAATTTATTAAATATTAAATTAATTCTATACATTTATTCTTTATTCTTCTTGCGAATATGACATCATTATAGATGTTTGTTGTGTTTAAAATTCATAGAAAAAGAAGGATAAATAAAATTAAATCAATTAGTTAACAAATAGAATAACCAGCGATTAAATGAAAAGAAGAAATTTTATTAGAAAGACCGCCGTTGCCGGTGTAGGGGTATCATTTTTGGGTACCTATGCATGTAAAGAGGCTAAAAAGGAAAATAAAAATGCCGTGGAAGCGGAAGGGGCCACTGAATTGGCCAAGCCGTTTTTTGAATTGTCATTGGCCCAATGGTCTATTCATAGAATGATCAGGGAAGAAGGCGTGGATCCATATACCTTTGCTGAAAAGGCTAAAAATTGGGGATTTACAGGGTTAGAATATGTTAGTCAATTATACAACCCCGAACTGTCGGACGCCAATTATTCTGAAGAAGCTATGGCCGCATTTGTAGAAAAATCCAATGCCGAAGCGAAAAAGCATGGAATGAAAAATGTTTTGATCATGATCGATGGGCAGGGGAATTTGGCTGTTAGTGATGAGGCAGAAAGAAACGAAACGGTAGAAAAACATAAAAAATGGGTAGATGCAGCTGCAGCGATGGGTTGCCACTCTATACGTGTAAACCTAAACGGTAGTAACGATCCCGAGGAATGGAAGAAGAATTCTGTTGACGGACTCACAAAACTAGCTACCTATGCAAAAGAAAAGAACATTAATATTTTGGTTGAAAATCATGGAGGTCTTTCTTCTAACGGGGCCTTGCATGCTGAGGTAATGGCGATGGTAGATATGGATAACTGCGGTACATTGCCCGATTTCGGTAATTTCTGTATCACAAGAAAACCCGATAGTTGGGACTGTGAGGTAATGTACGACAAATACAAAGGTGTTAAAGAGCTGATGCCGTATGCAAAGGCGGTAAGTGCTAAATCCAACGTTTTCGACGCAGAAGGCAACGAGGTAGAGATAGATTATGTTAAGATGTTGCAGATGGTGAAAGATGCCGGGTATACCGGTTTTATTGGTGTAGAATATGAAGGAAAAGAACTTAGCGAAGAAGAAGGCATAAAAGCTACACGTGATTTATTGTTAAAAGCGGCTAAAGCAGTTGTTTAGTAAAGCTTTGATTTGTTATGAAAGTATTCTTTAATGAATTGTTCGACTACAATTTTTATTGTAACAAGAAAATTATAGACGAGTGTGTTAAACTAGGTAAAGCTCCTGAAAAAAGTCAGGAGCTTTTTAGTCACATTCTAAACGCACATCATATATGGAACTCAAGAATTTTGGGAAAACCTTCGGAATATGATGTATGGCAAAAACATGACATTAAAGATTGGTCCGATATACATTATGAAAACCAAAGAAATTCATTTGAAATAACTACAAATGCAGATGAATTCGATAAACGTATCGACTATGAGAATTCTAAAGGTAGGCTGTTTACCAATACCTTACAGGACATGCTCTTTCATATTATAAATCATTCAACAGCCCATAGAGGGCAAATTTTAACAGATTTTAGAAACAATGGGGTCGACCCCATTGTTATGGATTATATTTTTTATAAAAGATAAATAGATTATGAGTATTGGAGTAAGAGCACAATTATGTGTTATGATGTTCTTGGAATTTTTTATATGGGGAGGTTGGTTCGTAACCCTTGGTACCTTTTTAGGTAATAATATACAGGCCTCGGACGGTGAAATCGCCTTGGCATTTTCTACACAATCATGGGGAGCTATTATAGCTCCTTTTATTATAGGTCTCATAGCCGATAGGTATTTTAATGCGGAAAGAATTTTGGGTGTTTTACACCTGTTGGGTGGCGTGTTATTATACCTTATGTACGGCACTGAATCTTTTAGTGTTTTTTATCCTTATGTATTGGGTTATATGATATTATATATGCCGACGCTGGCATTGGTGAATTCGGTTTCATTTAACCAAATGAACAATCCGGCCAAAGAGTTTTCTGTTATACGGGTCTTTGGTACCTTGGGATGGATAATCGCGGGCTTGCTGATCAGTTATTTGTTTAAATGGGATTCGGATGTCGGTATCTCCAACGGTCTTTTAAAGAACACCTTTTTAATGACTGCCATTGCTTCTTTGGTATTGGGCGTGTTTAGCTTTACATTGCCTAAAACACCACCTAGGGCAACAAGTTCCGAGAAATTGAACCTGCAGGAAATTTTAGGTTTGGATGCCTTAAAATTGTTTAAGGACAAGAATTTTCTTGTTTTCTTTATTTCTTCTGTGTTGATATGTATACCGCTGGCCTTCTATTACCAGAATGCCAACCCTTTCTTGGTGGAAATAGGAATGCAGAACCCCACAGGAAAAATGACGCTAGGGCAGATTTCCGAAATTCTATTCATGCTTTTGCTGCCTTACTTTTTTACCAAATTCGGATTTAAAAAAACCATAATGGTTGCCATGTTGGCCTGGGTGGTCCGGTATATTTTGTTTGCCTACGGTAATGTCGGAGAGCTTAGTTTTATGTTGTTGCTGGGTATTGCCCTGCATGGTATCTGTTATGACTTTTTCTTCGTTTCCGGTCAGATATACACAGATAGTAAGGCCGGAGAGAAATTTAAAAGTTCGGCCCAAGGGCTTATTACCTTGGCGACCTATGGCGTGGGGATGTTAATAGGATTTTGGATCGCCGGTAACATTTCAAATAGCTATTTGTTGAGTGATGGTACTCACGTTTGGGACATTATTTGGTTGTATCCGGCCGGTTTTGCATTTATAGTTTTGATTTTGTTTTTGCTTTTGTTCAAAAAAGAAAAAATAGACTATAAGTCTTAGAATTTTTATAAATTGAAAACTTGATAAAACTTAAAAATAAGATTACAACATGCCAAAGAAGATTAGATTAGGAATATTAGGAGGAGGAGGAGATTCCCTTATCGGGGTTTTACACAGGGTAGCTTCACAAATAAACGATAATTACCAGATAACGGGTGCGGTATTCAATCCTGATTATGAAAAGAATTTAGATTTTGCCAAAGAGATAGATGTTCCTTTAGATAGAATATATAAAGATTTTGATACCCTTGTAGAGGAAGAATTGAAATTGCCTGAAGATGAACGTATACAGGTGTGTTCTGTTCTTACGCCTAATTTTTTGCATTTTCCAATGGCCAAAAAATTGTTGGACAACGGTTTTCATGTGATTTGTGAAAAACCTATGACCACAACTTTGGAAGAGGCCAAGATTTTGTTGGAGGCCCAGCAAAAATCAGGTGCCGTCTTTGCCCTGACACATACTTATACAGGGTATCCTATGGTACGGCAGATGAGAGAAATGATAAAAGCCGGCGAAATTGGTAAGATCCATAAGGTAGATGCACGGTATTATCAAGGCTGGATAAACGAAATAATCCATGATAAGGACAAACGTAATTCTGTATGGCGCCTAGACCCCAAAAAGGCTGGTATTAGTTCTTGTATGGGTGATATTGGGGTACATGCCTTTAATATGGTAGAGTATACTACGGGGTTAAAAGTAAAATCTGTTCTTTGCGATTTTAATTACCTTTACGATGACAACCAAATGGATGTGGACGGTACCGTACTTATTAGAATGGGAGACCATGTAAAAGGGGTTATTCGTGGTAGCCAAGTCGCAACAGGAGAAGAAAATGGCCTTGCCATCGCTATTTATGGAGAAAAAGGAGCTTTTAGATGGGAGCAAGAAAATCCGAATTTCCTATATAAATTAAGTGATACCGAGCCGGTACAGATATACAAACCAGGGCATGCCTATAACTCTGAACTGTCATTGGACGGTACTAAGTTACCTGCAGGACACCCAGAAGGTATTTTTGATTCTATGGCCAATATTTACTTAGGCGCTGCACGTGCTATAAGGGGAGAAAAATACAATGATGGCGAGTTTCCGACCATTGTTGATGGTGTAAGGGGTATGGACTTTATTGTGTCTACCGTAGAATCCAATAAGAACGGTAATACATGGGTCGCCTTAGAAGACTAAGGTCGAACAAATAGTAAGTAATAAAAAAAGGGCGTTTAAACGCCCTTTTTTATTTTAAAATACCTTTTTAAATTCTTGGCAAACAATGATCATACTATCTCTTGGTTCGCGTCCAAAAGACCCTAGTTCTCTGGTGTAGTATTCCCAATGCACCTTTTTCCAATAGGCAAGACTTTTATCCCCTTCACCTTCTTTTTCGGCATATGATTCGTTAATACTAAAGTAAGGTCGTAATGTTACCGATGTTAATTGAATGATACATTGTGCTTCTCCCTCCCAATTTGTAATTACTATAAAGTCTCCTATTTTGGGCAATTTCTCTTTTCTATGCTGTATACCCAATAAAGAACTGGAAAAGGCCTTTTTAATACCTTTTTTCGTTAAATCGGCACAATTGTTGGCATCTTGTTCGTTATCATAAAAATGCATGGTCTTGGGGGCTTCGTGGAATGCATCTTCTAGATGTTTGTCCAAATAATCTCCCCACATGTTTCTTGCCGAAGTATTTTCCATAAAAGTTAGTGTTTACAACGAGTGTAATTTACTTTCAAAAGAAAGAAAATTCAAAACTTCCAATATAATTAAATCGATATTTTATAATCTAATAACGTTTTATCGTTTCTTTTTAAGAGAACTTACCTGTTTTTAACGCTTTGGCGGCATGGTTTGCAGCTCTGGCGGTAAATGCCATATAGGTCAATGATGGGTTTACACAACTAGAGGACGACATAAAGGCACCATCGGTAACATACACATTTGGTACTGTGTGTACTTGGTTGTGTTTGTTTACGATAGATGTTTTCGGGCTATGACCCATACGGGCACCTCCCATTTCATGAATTCCCAATCCTGGCCCAGAAGACTCTTCGTAAGGTTGAACATCTTTAAAACCGGCCGCTTTGAACATTTTTACGATTTCTTTTTTAATGTCTTTTCGCATGTTGTATTCGTTCTCCTTGAACTCTACATCAAAATCTAATTGGGGAAGGCCCCATTTGTCTTTTTCGGTTCTACTCAGCGTAACCCTATTATCATCATACGGTAAGAACTCTCCGAAACCGGTGACACCGATTTGCCATTTTCCAGGCCTTAAAATTTGCTCTTTTAAGCCTTGGCCGTAACCAAGTTCTGCCACCGATTCAGACCAATCTTGGCGACTTGCAGTACCTTGGTAACCAAAGCCCCTGAGGTATTCTTCTCTTTTTGTCTTTTCGTCGAGGTTTACAAATCGGGGAATATAGAAACCGTTGGCCCTTCGGCCTTTATAATATTTTTCTAAATAACCGTCAACTTTTGCCGTTGCCCCTAATTTATAATGATGGTCCATAATACCTCTTCCCAAGGCATCTGAATCATTGCCCAGACCATTTGGAAAACGTTCCGATTTTGATTGTAGCAAAATACCTACCGAAGCCATTGCAGATGCACATAGAAATATCACTTTTGCCTTAAACTCTAGTTTTTCATGTGTTTCTGCGTCTATTACCTTTACTCCTGTCGCTTTTTTGGTAGTGTCGTCGTAGATGACTTCATATACGATGGAGTTAGGTCTTAAGGTCATGTTTCCGGTGCGTTCCGCTGCTGGTAGCGTAGATGAGTTGCTGCTAAAATACCCCCCGAACGGACAACCTCTTGAGCATCTGTCACGGTTTTGGCAAGTTCCCCGGCCTTCTATATTTGCATTTGGATCCGTAATATGGGCCGTTCTTCCAATGGTGATCAACCGACCATCATCAAATTTCTCTGCAGTAATTTTTTTAAAGTCTTCCTCTACACAATTAAGTTTCATGGCAGGCATGTATTTGCCATCGGGCAACTGCTTAAGGCCAAGATTTTCGCCGCTAACCCCTATATATTCCTCTACCTTGTCGTACCATGGTGCAATGTCCTTATATCTAACGGGCCAATCTACCCCAATGGATTCTTTTTTGTTCGCTTCAAAATCGATATCGCTCCAACGATAACTTTGACGGCCCCAAGTAAGCGATCTACCACCGACTTGGTAACCGCGGATCCAATCAAAACGCTTGGTCTCTACATAAGGATGTTCTAGGTCGTTTACAAAAAAATGCTTGTTGTCATCTTTTGGCGCCCATAAAACACGGCTTTGTACGTGGTATTTTTTTTTGTCTTCTTTAGATAGTTCCCCTTTGTTGGGGTAATCCCAAGGGTCATCGTTCATGGTCGGATAATCTTTGATGTGGGTAACCATGGGTCCACGTTCCAATACGAGGGTCTTTAGTCCGTTTTCAGTAAGTTCTTTGGCTGCCCAACCTCCACTAATTCCTGTGCCAACCACAATGGCATCGTATATTTCATCCTGATTCATCCTTAAAATTTTATCTTTTTCTGATGGTATTTCCTATATTTATAAATTGTCGGCAAACAAATAAAGAAATACATAAATATTTCTCTAAATATAGTGTTTATTCACATATTTATAATTGGCAGATTAACAACAACATATAATAATAGATAGTAAATAAAGCATGAAAACAATTAAGGGACCGGGAGTATTTTTAGCACAATTTGTTGATAGCAAACCACCGTTCAATAGCTTGGACGGATTATGCAAATGGGCTTCGGATTTGGGATATAAGGGAATTCAAATTCCTACATGGGAAAGTTTTTTGATTGATTTGGACAAAGCTGCCGAGAGCCAAGTGTATTGCGATGAGCTAAAGGGCAAGATCAACTCTTATGGGCTGGAGATAACCGAATTGTCCACACATTTGCAAGGGCAATTGGTAGCGGTACATCCTGCATATGATTTAATGTTCGATTCTTTTGCCCCAAAAAATGTTCACAACAACCCTAAAGCAAGAACAGAATGGGCGGTAGAAACCGTTAAAAAGGCCGCAACGGCCAGTAGAAGACTGGGGTTGTCGTCACATGCTACTTTTTCAGGTTCTTTGTTGTGGCATACAATGCATCCATGGCCGCAAAGACCTGCCGGATTGGTAGAGATGGGCTTTGAGGAACTTGCCAAAAGATGGATGCCGATATTAAACCACTTTGATAAGGAAGGTGTAGATGTTTGTTACGAGATACACCCAGGAGAGGACTTGCACGACGGTGATACTTTTGAACGCTTTTTAGAGGCTACAAATAACCATAAAAGAGTAAATATACTCTATGATCCAAGTCATTTTGTATTACAACAATTAGATTATATAGAGTATATAGATTTCTATCACGAGTTTATAAAGTCTTTCCATGTCAAGGATTCCGAATTTAACCCTACGGGAAAAAAAGGAGCTTTCGGAGGATACAACGATTGGGGCAACCGTGCCGGTCGTTACCGTTCTTTGGGTGATGGACAAATAGATTTTAAAACCATCTTTTCCAAATTAACCCAATATGGTTGTGATGTATGGGCGGTTATGGAATGGGAATGTTGTATAAAAAGTCCGGAACAAGGTGCTAGGGAAGGAGCTGTCTTTATTAAAGATCACATCATAGAGGCTACCGAAAAGACCTTTGATGATTTTGCC
Source organism: Maribacter sp. MMG018 (assembly GCF_018100785.1). Classification (GTDB taxonomy): domain Bacteria; phylum Bacteroidota; class Bacteroidia; order Flavobacteriales; family Flavobacteriaceae; genus Maribacter. Next base: position 905,505 of record NZ_JAGJEC010000001.1, read on the forward strand.
GGTGCTGAAATAGACAAAGAGATGCTTAAAAAAATGTTGGGAATTTAATCAAATCATAGATACATGAAAAACGTAGTAATGGCAGCCATGCTAACCCTCTTGGTAATTGGTTGTAAGGAAAAACAAAAAGAGACGAGCACAGAGAAAGCGGAAGAAGTGGTTTCTGAACAAAAAATGCCGTCCGCCGAAGGGGAATGGACCATGATTTTTGATGGCAAATCGTTTAATGGTTGGCATGAGTATCTAAAAGATGGTGTTTCTGAAAACTGGAAGATCGAGGATGGTGCCATGGTTTTTTATCCTCCAAAGGAGCGAAAGGATGGAGAGCAATTTAATTTAGTCTCCGATACTGAATATACAGATTTTGTGCTTTCGTTGGATTGGCGCATTTCAGACGCAGGAAACAGTGGTGTAATGTGGGGCGTTAAAGAATCTCCCGATTTGTCGCAACCTTATTTAACAGGACCCGAAATTCAGGTGTTGGACAACGATAAACATCCAGATGGAAAGAATGGAACCAGCCATCAGGCAGGCGCCTTGTACGATATGGTGCCGCCTTCAAAAGATGTTACCAAACCTGTTGGTGAATGGAATACGATGGTCTTTACCGTTAATCATAAAACTAATGAAGGTAACGTTGTCTTAAATGGAGTTGAAATAGTTAAGTTTTCTGTGAACGACCCAGAATGGGGAGAAATGGTCTCAAAATCGAAATTTGCCGATTGGGAGCATTTTGCTAAATACACTACAGGAAAATTTGCCTTGCAAGACCATGGTAATGAAGTTGCTTTTAAGAATATAAAAGTAAAAGAACTGTAGACATCTGTTTTAAACCAAACCAACCGAACATGAAAAATAATTACATGGCTATCGTATTGATAGCATTATTACTTGCCTCTTGTCAAGAAAAAGTGAAAGAGGAGGTACAAGAAGAAAAAACAGAAGTGGAGAACAAGGTGATTGTGCATGAAGAGTATAGTGGCACAGAACCTACAAAGCCAGAAGAAACCGAGTTTTATGAGCCAAAGGTGCCCGTAGTACGCCCAACCTCCCAGAACGGAGCTCCAAGCGATGCCATAGTCCTATTCGATGGTACTGATCTGGACCAATGGATCTCTAGTGTAGATAGTACTGCTGCAAAATGGCATTTGAACGATGATGGTAGTATGACGGTGAACAATAAAACCGGTGACATTCAGACCAAACAGAATTTTGGCGATATTCAGTTACATATAGAGTGGAAGTCACCATTGCCGGTTCAAGGAGAAGGACAGCACAGGGCCAATAGCGGTGTCTTTTTAAATGGAATATACGAGGTTCAGGTGTTGGACCAAAATGATAATCCTACATATGTAAACGGACAGGTAGCCTCTATTTATAAGCAGCATGTGCCTTTGGCAATGGCATCGGTACCGACGGGTGAATGGAATACCTACGATATTATATACCATTCCCCTGAATTTAATGACAGGGGCGAAAAGATAAAGTCGGGTACTATTACCGTAATACATAATGGTGTTCTGGTACAGGATCATGTTGAGATAAAAGGTACCACCCCATATATAGGCTGGCCTAAGAACCCCGCACATGGCAAAGGACCATTGCGTTTACAGGATCACAGGGACGATAGTCGTGTAAGTTATCGAAATATATGGGTAAGAGAGTTGTAAGACACACCCTGTAAAAGGCAAAACAATTACCTTTGCTAGAAATCTAAATTCAACTTATGATTCAATCCATGACTGGATTCGGGAAGTACGTAGTTCAACTTCCTACTAAAAAAATTACGGTAGAAATAAAATCGCTCAACAGTAAGAGTATAGATTTAAATGCACGTATGCCATCAGCTTATCGTGAAAAGGAACTTGAGATAAGAAAACGTATTGCCAATTCGCTACAAAGGGGCAAAGTTGATTTTAACCTTTATATAGAGATTACCGGTGACGACACTTCTGCGCAAGTGAATGAAAGTGTGGTAAGGCAATATATGGATCAATTAAAGTCTATTGCCGACGGTACCGACATTCAGCTTATGGAGATGGCCCTGCGCTTGCCAGATGCCATGCGAACCGACAGGGAAGATATAGATGAACAAGAGTACGGGGCCATATTGGAAGCGCTGAACGGTGCCCTAGAGGAAATAAATAAATTTAGAACCGAAGAAGGCAATGTTCTAGAAAAGGATTTTCAGGAGAGAATACAGGTTTTAAAAAATCTATTGGAACAGGTCTTGGCAATGGACCCAGAACGCCAAGGTACTATTAGAGAACGTTTAGAAAGAGCCGTGCAGGACCTAAAAGTTGAGGTCGATGCCAATAGGTTTGAACAAGAACTTATCTATTATTTGGAGAAATACGACATTACCGAAGAAAAAGTACGTTTGGCCAATCATCTGGATTATTTTGAAAAAACACTGAAATCCAAAGATAGTAATGGTAAAAAATTAGGGTTTATTTCGCAGGAAATAGGTAGAGAGATCAATACTATAGGATCAAAGGCCAATTATGCGCCAATGCAACAATTAGTGGTTCAAATGAAAGATGAACTGGAAAAGATAAAAGAGCAAATGTTAAACGTACTGTAATGGAAGGAGGAAAACTCATTATTTTTTCGGCCCCTTCGGGAAGTGGTAAAACAACGATAGTACGTCATTTGCTCGGGATTCCGGAATTGAACTTGGCGTTTTCGGTTTCTGCAACCTCTAGACCTAGAAGAGGGAAGGAAAAGAACAAAGAACATTATTATTTCATGACCGTTTCAGAATTTAAAAATCATATAAAGAACGATGATTTTTTAGAATGGGAAGAAGTGTATCGCGATAATTTTTACGGAACCCTGAAGAGCGAGGTAGAACGTTTATGGGCTCAAGGAAAGAATGTGATATTCGATATTGATGTGGCTGGAGGTCTTCGTATAAAAAAGAAATTTCCAGAGAGAACGTTGGCTGTTTTTGTAAAGCCCCCAAGTGTAGACGAACTAAAGATCAGACTTAAAAAGAGAAGTACCGAGAGCGACGACAAAATAAATATGCGTATTGCAAAAGCATCGGTAGAATTGGCCACTGCACCCCAATTTGATAAGGTTATAAAGAATTACGATCTGGAAGTTGCATTAAAGGAAGCGGAAAAACTGGTGGCGGATTTTGTAGGGGCTGAAATTAGGGAGGACTAACAGGTAATATGGCCCTTTTTGATGTCAAAAGTATAATTGAGAATAGATAGATGAAAAAAGTAGGTCTTTACTTTGGTACTTTTAATCCTATTCATATTGGTCATTTAGTGATTTCGAACCATATGGTGGAGTTTTCGGAACTGGATGAGGTTTGGTTCGTGGTAACGCCCCAAAGTCCTTTTAAGACCAAGAAAACGCTTCTAGATAACCATCATCGCTATCAAATGGTGTTGGAGGCCACAGAAGATTATCCAAAATTGAAACCTAGCAATATAGAGTTCAATCTACCACAGCCCAACTACACCATAAATACCTTGGTTCATTTGGCAGAGAAATACCCGACAGGATATCAGTTTTGCCTTATTATGGGAGAAGACAACCTAAAGGGTTTTCATAAATGGAAAAATTATGAGACCATATTGGAGGACTATGAAATATATGTCTATCCTAGAATATCAAAAGGTCAAATAGAGCATCAATTTAAAGAACATCCATCTATACATCGGGTAAACGCCCCTATTATGGAAATATCTTCCACTTTTATAAGAAGAGAGCATAAGAACGGTAAAAATGTAAGGCCCCTATTGCCATTTGCGGTATGGAAATATATGGATGAAATGAACTTTTACCGTTGATCTAATTTAGTTCCGAAACTTTTGTAAGGGTATCAGTGCCAAGGTACTTGTCATCATTGTTATAATACCACGAACGTACTTTTGGCATTTTTATGTCATTGATATCGGTGGTTCCCTTTAACAAGATGTATTCTCCGTCGTTTTTAGATTCATCATGGTAAAATTGGTATACTTCCATGGCATAGGTGCTGGGGTCAAAATAAAAGTACCACGTATCTTTTCCGACGTTTTCATCGTATTTTACCTTTAACACCAAATATTCTTTTCCCTTAAATGATTTTTTAACCACTTTCTTGTCTATGATGGTTCCCGGGTTTTTTAATTTCATGGGTAAGCCATATAGGTACGTGTAGTAATTTTTCATCATTTCCGCCCTTTCGCAGGTAAGGTTCAATTCTTTTATGTCGGTTTGGTCAATTTCTGTGCTTCCATTCAGTTTTATAGTGCAATCCCCATTGTTTAATTCGGATTCTATGACGTTGCCGTCCTTTGAAACGATCGACTTAAAGAAGTTGGCCGGAAAATTGATCTGTACCTCGGTTTTTCTTAAACTGCTGTTAGGGGTCTCCATTTCAATAAACAGTTTGCCTTTAAAAGCAGGCCAATTATTATTGGGGTCGTGAAAAGAAATGGCTTTCTCTAGAAGTTGATCGCCGGTAAGCTCTTGGCCAAATGCGGCAATATTTAAAATGAGGGCCAGAGATAAAAAAAAGTACCTTGTCATATCGTTGTTTTATACGGACAAGGTACTTATAATTTTGGAGTTATGGGAGACTCTTATTTTTGGTGTTGCTCTGAAATGGTTGCGGGTTCTACAGAGCTATCATGTTCGTCATGGTACTGTTGTAGCAAGTTCATGGTCGAGGTCATTAAATCTTTTGTTTCAAGAAGTAACGAGAAATATAAGGTAGTGTTTTTAGGACTGGATTCCTCTGTACGTGTTCTTGCCACTTGGGTCTTTATTTTATCCGACACCATATCGAACAGTTCTTGTTTTTGTTCCAAGACCTTGCCGATTTCCTCAAATGACTGATTGGCAAATGCCGTTTGTGTCTGGTTTAAGATATCCTCAAGCTTAAGGTCAATCTCCTTCAATTCCTTGATTTGGTTGTATTTAAGCTTTTTGTGGTTGTTGTTTACATGTTTGTGGCTCACTTTTCCGATGTATTCCAAAGATTGGGCTATATCTGTCAAATAACCAAGAACATTAATGTAAAAGTTACTTGCGCCAACACTGTTTTCATCAAGGTTTTTTATGAAATAGAAAATATGATCGCGTAAATCATCGATTTCGTTCGACAGTTTTTCTCCTTGTTTCTTATTTTTCTTCAATAAGTTGACATCTTGCTTGGCAAGTCCGTTGATAGAGTTTTTGTATATTTTATTTGTTCTTTTAAGAACATTGGAGATATTGTCGGCACTTTCTAGTATCACACCTTGTATAGAGCTGCTTTCCGCTCTGTTCAGCGAATCTTCCTCACGTAGTTCCTTACTTTTTTTGTTGTGCGATATATAACTTCTTACCAATAACAAGATCGCTGCGAACAAAAGAATTGCTATGGCGGCACCTTTACCAAAACTGATCAAAGTGAGTATAATACCAGAGGCTACAAAAGCGATAATGGCCGTTCCGAACCACCCTCCGATAACATTAAGTACACCTGCTACCCTATATACGGCACTTTCTGCACCCCAGGCCCTGTCGGAAAGTGAGGTACCCATGGCTACCATAAAGGTTACGTATGTAGTTGACAAGGGCAGTTTATAAGAGGTGGCAATAGAAATCAATATTCCCGCTACCATCAAGTTTACGGCGGCACGAACCATGTCAAAAGCCGGAAGATCCTTTAGGTCCTTCTTCGATACATTGTTAACAGGGGGCTTATTAAACTGTTGGTCAATTTTATTTTGCCAGCTTTTTGGTAATATATAACTGGTCATTTCCGACATGGCTATGGCCAACCTGACAAATCCCCTTGAAAGAAAATTAGGTTGAAAACGTTCTTTGGTGTCTTCTTGGCTAGAAAGGTCTATCGAAGTTTGTACCACTTTTTTTGCTTTACTGGAAAACAGCAAGGTTATGACCATGATCATACCTGCAATGAACAAGAGCAAAGTGGGGGTGGCCACCTTTTCTGCCAATATGCCCATACTAAATTCTGTAGCATCTACACCCGATGCGAGCCATGCTTCGTACGATTGCCATGCGGCGATAGGTACACCTATAAAATTCACCAAGTCGTTACCGGCGAAAGCAAGGGCCAAGGCAAAGGTACCAACACCGATTATTAATTTGTAAATGTTGGTTTTTGCAAATTTTATTAAAATAAATGATAGGGTGGACCATGCCAGGAAATTTAAAAGAACCACCAAAATTAGATTGTGCTGTAAGAATTCCTTAATGGTAACACCGCCGATGATATCAAAACTTTCATTGGCAAAAGACGTTCCTCCTATACCCTTTATCAATATAAAATAGGTGATTGCGGAAAGGGCAAATCCACCGAACAGGGCTCCTACCCAAGAGGCCTTTTTTTGAAAGTCATAGGATAACAGCAATCTTGAGACCCATTGAACAATGGCCCCAACGGTAAATGCCACTATGACCGAGAGTAGTATTCCGAATATTATCTGTATGGCCTTATCGTTGTTAATGTACTTTACTACATCTATAAAGTCGCCTTGGGCCGCTCCGATCTTGATCAATGACATGGCAACTGCCGCACCAAGTAGTTCAAATACGATAGATACCGTTGTTGAGGTCGGCATACCTACGGTATTAAAGAAATCCAACAACAAGATATCGGTAATCATTACCGCCATAAAAATGAACATAATCTCGTTGAAATAAAATTCACTGGGATTAAATATGCCTTTTCTCGCCACTTCCATCATTCCACTGGAAAAAATGGCCCCTGCGGCGATTCCAAAACTGGCGACAATCATTATGGTTCGAAACGAAATAGCTTTGGAGCCGATGGCGGAATTTAAAAAGTTTACCGCATCGTTACTGACGCCTACCACAAGATCTGCTATAGCCAAAATAGCTAAAGCGATAAGCATTAAAAAATAGATGTTATCCATAATCGATTGTTCTATCAATTTGCAAATATCATTATCGTTGGCCGCTGTAATGTTACCTTAAGGTTATATTTTTCAGAAATGAACCTCGAGTTGCAATCTGTACATTAAATTATTCTGACCAGTTTCTAAGGTTAGGTGGCTTAGGTCGGTCTGAACCTTTAACTTATGGCCTACCACGTATTTAGAAATTCCTAAGGTATATTGTGTTCTAGAATTATTTTCGTTAAGCTCTTGATCTAGTCTAATATTCGTATACCGAGCGGATACTTCCCAATCATTTTTAAGCAAATAACCGGTTTGCAGGTTTAGTCCGTCCCCGATCTGTACTTCATCTCCGGTAAGGGATCCGTCCGAATTTTTGGCAAAGGGGTCGTCGGCCGTTCTGTGCGCATATTCGCCCATGAAAGAAAAACCGTTGTATTTGAACATGGCATCAACGAAGATGGTGTTGATGTCGGTGGCAAAGAATCCCGTATCGTTCACCATATAAGAACCTTGGTTGCTTCTTGTCTTTACTGCGTTTTTGTTAATGTCGTAGGTGGCCGCAAGCATTAATTTTGGCTTTTTTTCACGTATAAGGTCGGCTCCTACGTAATCACCTTTGCCCAAGAAATTACCAAAAGGCAATAATTCTATTCGGGTCGTATATTGGTGGCCTCCAAGGTTACCACTGGTAATATTTCTTCCTTCCCCTTGGGAGACGGCGAATATTTCTCGAATCATAAATTTTTCTGAGATATTGAATTTATGTCTTAATTGAAACCCTATATCGCGATCTATATTAAAATTGCTGTTCAATAAAGAGCGATCTACCTGTTGTAAATTACCTGATGAAATAACGCGTTCTATATTTCCGGGCAGTTTTGCTTGGCCGAACCACAATACAAAATTCTTGTAAAAATTCCATTTTACTACGGCATCAAAAATATATCTAGGGGCATTCCCCGTAAATTCTGAAGCACCCGAAAGGTCTCTATTAGAAAGTCCGAGTTCTAGTTTATAAGTCAATTTTGGGGAATAAGCATATCCGTTAAACTTAAATCGAGCCCTTCTGATCAAAAAATTTTGTTCAGGATCCACTAAGCTATTACCACTCGTATTCCAATCGGCAACTGCTTGTATTTGCATTCTGGCCCCAACTTTCATGGTCCAAGAGCTATCTCTCCCCACAAGGTTCAGGAGGCCATTGCCAAAAGAGGGTGCATTGGTCTCTTGGCCTATTATGTAAAATGAATTACATAATAATACCGCAAGGCAAAGAAGATTGATTTTCATCAATTATTGGTTTTTGTCGAATGCAAAATACTCAAAACAAACATTAACTCGGTGCTCTTTGAAAGTTAATTGGTGTCAATACTATGAGTGTTAGGAACAATGATGTGCCTGAGAGAACTTTTAAGTCTGTATAATGTAGGCTTGTAGGGATACAAAAAAGCTACCTTGGTCTAGGTAGCTTTAAGATTCCAAAAAAAAACTAGTCGACAAAAACCAATAGTAAATGAAATCCGGTATTTAAAAAAAGACAAAGTTGGATTTGGTGAACAAACTATTATTGTTCGCTTTTACTGGCCAATTTGATCTGTTTGGGGTTCGTGTTTACTTGGGCCAGGTCTATAGTCGGTAGGGCCTTTGCTTGCAGACCGCATTGAATGTATGTGCTCTCGTTTAGGCTTATGACTACTGGTAATTCCATTTCTTCATAACCCAAAAAGCGAACCAGAAGGGTGTACTCCCCAGGGGCAACATCGGTAATCTCAAAATTGCCATTGAAATTTGTATGGGTAGACCAATCGGTATTTTTTAAACTTACGGCTGCCATTAGCAAAGGTTCATTGAACATTTCCGCATTTAGCACCTTGCCGGTTATGGCGCCTGTAGACTGCGCAAAAGTTATGGTAGATATAAGGGTTACGACGGTAATTAGCAGTTGTTTCATCATCAAGCGATTATTTGCTTGCAAATAAAGTCATCATAGGTTAAGCTAAGGTTAGGTGCAGATTATTAGTGTATTTCCAAAAGGTTAAGATATGGCAAGTTACTTATAATTCTGATTGGAATAGAATGTCGTCTAATATTCAAAAAATGTATCTTGCGCCCAACTAAACAAGTATCATGGATTGGGAGCAATTACTTTCTTTACGTAGAAAGGGAGACACTAATAAAAGACTGCGTAACGAGCAGAACGAGACCAGGTTAGGTTTTGATGTAGATTATGACCGTATCATTTTTTCGGCCGCGTTTAGGAGCTTACAGGATAAAACTCAGGTAATTCCACTTTCTAAGACCGATTTTGTGCACACAAGGTTAACCCACAGTTTAGAAGTGTCGGTGGTAGGTAGAAGCCTTGGGCGGCTTGCGGGCAAAAGAATTCTTGAAAAACATCCATACCTCAAAGAAATTCATGGGTATAAGTTCAATGATTTTGGGGCTATTGTGGCCGCCGCCGCATTGGCACATGATATTGGCAACCCTCCTTTCGGACATAGTGGTGAGAAGTCTATAGGAGAATATTTTAAGAACGGTAAGGGCAAGAGGTTCAAGTCTGAACTTTCTGATAAGGAATATCAGGATATTATAGATTTTGAAGGGAATGCAAACGGGTTTAAGTTATTGACACAAGATAGGGCCGGAGTACCTGGTGGCCTGCGTTTAAGTTATGCCACCCTTGGGGCCTTTATGAAATATCCGAAAGAATCGCTGCCCAAAAGACCATCAAAACATATTGCCGACAAAAAATTCGGTTTTTTTCAAACGGAAAAAGAATCTTTTTTTGAAGTGGCAAAAGATTTGGGTCTGATACAGACCAGTATTGGACCCTCTGTTTCTTTTGCACGGCACCCTTTGACCTATCTTGTGGAGGCAGCAGACGATATCTGTTATACGATCATAGATTTTGAAGACGGTATTAACCTTGGGCTGATCTCGGAAGATTATGCTTTGGAATACCTTATTAAACTGGTAAAAGACTCTATAAATACCAAAAAGTATAATTCTTTAAAGTATAGAGAAGATAGGTTAAGTTATCTGAGGGCATTGGCCATAAACACCCTAATACAAGATGCGGTATCCATTTTTATGGATAACGAAGACAAAATACTGAACGGTACATTTGATGTTTCGTTGTTGGACAAGAGCAAGTACGAGGCTCAGGTAAAGGATATTATTAGTCTTAGTGTACAAAATGTTTACAGGGCAAAAGAGGTAGTGGAAAAGGAGATAGCCGGTTACAAGATAATTGCCGACATTCTTGAAGTGTATACAGATGCCTTGGTAGAAAAGAAGAACCAAAGTGCCTCGAACTACCATAATCTAATTTTAGAAACCCTGCCCGAGTTTTATCAGCGAACAGAGATTTCTTTATATGAAATATTGTTGAATACCTGTTGTTATGTGGCGAGTTTATCCGATAGTTCAGCAGTGCATATACACAATAAAATTAGTGGTAAGCAACTTTAAAAATCATAGGCGATGCCTACTGCCAACACTTGCTTAAATTGAATTTTGGGTACGCCGGGGTCGATTACCGTGCCATCATCGTTCTGTACCTCGTCAAACAAAATGTCGTCATCGTAGATCATTTGTGCGCCAATGGTTGTTTGTATGTATTTGTTGACCTTGAGCGTTAAATTTAGTTCCCAATCCACATCAACATTGCCAAAACTGTTAAGGTAGTCGGTGTATAAGTTCAATCTGCTTTTCATTTCCACGTTCTTGGCAAGGTTTACCTGCCAATTATGGGTAATAAGTATACCCAGCTCCATAAGATGGTTTTTTCCGGGCGTAATTACATTTCCATCATCGTCCAATACCGCTTTTTCTACACCAAAAGAACCTTTGTCGGCGAGATCTTGATCCAATACAAAAGTAGATTTCATGGTCAAAGGGGAGAGATAAAGGTTAAATTTTTGATTTTTACTTATATAAGAGGTACCCGCACCAAATAATAGATAACCCGGGGCCATGAACCTAGAGATCGGGGTGGCCCTGTCGGGGTACGTATACCCATTTGAAAACTGAGTATTAAAATTTAATTGAACAGAGTAATACCAATTACTGATCGTATCACGCCTGTAACCTAAATTGGAGCTAAGCCTAATAACATCTTCTGATTTTCTCAGCTTTCTTCCTTCCTGTGCATTTAGGCCATATCTAAGTTCGACATTGTTGTCCCATTTGACATACCTGAACTTATAATTTCTGACAAATTTTATAAAGCCGAGTCCACTTACAGCATTGTCTCCACCAGCATTCCAGTTTACAAAGGCCGCCTCGCTTACATTAATGCCGAACAGATTTTCCTTTGTCCAAAAAGAAGGCACCCTAAACCTATCATACCTATCTTTTAAGGGTTTTGTTCTTTTAAAGGATATTACGGGATTGGTCAAATTTACCCCCCTTGGTATGTGTTTGATTTTTTCTTGGGTTTTTCTAATTACTATGGTGTCAATTGCCATGGTATCAATCACAATTGAGTCTGGAACGATAGGAGAAGGAATAGTGTCTTGTGCAAAGACCATAAAGGTCGTCAGAAAGAAAAAACAAAATAATGATTTTGCCCGGTGTTCAAATGCGCTCATAAAATATTCTCTATGTATGATTTTATTGAATTTTTGTCCAAAGCAGCTATTTGATAAAGTTCTTCTGGGGTTCCATGGGGTAAAAATTCATCCTTGACACCAAATATCTTAATATTTTTGTTTAATCCAAGTACATTGGCCAATTCAAGAATGCTACTGCCAAATCCTCCAGAGGCACATCCGTCCTCTAAAGTTATAATGTGTTCGTAGTGCTGAAATATTTCGGACACCCTCTTGGTGTCCAAAGGTTTTATAAAAGGGAAGTTATAGTGCCCTATTGCATCGGTGTTACATAGTTCTTTTGTAATTTCTTTTGCCATGTTTCCTATTGGTCCAGTACTAAGAATAGCTATTTTATGTCCTTTTTTGAGCTCAAAAGATGTGCCGATCTTTAGTTTTGTAAAAGGTTGTTTCCAATTAAGTATATGGCCTCGGCCTCTAGGGTATCTTATGGCAATAGGTTGGCCTAGCCCCAATTGGGCCGTAAACATTATGCTTCTTAGTTCTATCTCGTCTATTGGGGAAAATACGATGAGGTTTGGAATACATCGTAGATAAGCAATATCAAAAACCCCGTGATGGGTGGGGCCGTCCTGCCCTACAATTCCTGAACGGTCCAGACAAAATACAACAGGAAGATTTTGAAGGGCCACATCGTGTATGACCTGATCGTAGGCCCGTTGTAGAAACGTGGAATAGATGTTGCAAAAAGGAATCAAACCCTCGGCGGCCATACCGGCGGACAGCGTTACGGCGTGTTGTTCTGCTATACCAACATCAAAGGCTCGTTCGGGAATCTTTTCCATCATAAATTTTAATGAACTGCCTGTGGGCATTGCAGGGGTAATACCTACAATTTTTTCATTCTGTTTTGCCAGTTCAACAATGGTGTGGCCAAAGACGTCCTGAAATTTTGGAGGTTCTTGGGTCTCTTCTTTTTTGTATAGTTCTCCTGTTTTTTTGTCAAACCTACCTGGTGCATGGTAGGTTACTTGGTTTTCTTCCGCTTTTTTTAGTCCTTTTCCCTTTGTGGTTATAATATGAAGTAGTTTGGGGCCGTTAATCGATTTTAATCTTTCCAGTTCTTGAACCAAAGTAGTAATATCGTGGCCATCGATAGGCCCACTGTAATTAAAATTTAAGCACTCGAAAATGTTTTCGTCTTTGGCGGTCCCTTTTTTTACGTTCGTCAAATATTTTTTTAAGGCTCCAACACTGGGGTCTATCCCAATAGCGTTGTCGTTAAGTATAATTAGAGCGTTGGTGTCGGTAACCCCTGCGTGGTTCAACCCTTCGAACGCCATTCCGCTTGCGATCGAGGCATCGCCGATGACCGCAATATGTTGTGTTGTGGTATCTCCTTTTAGTTTGGAGGCGATGGCCATTCCTAAGATGGCAGAAATGGACGTTGAGCTATGGCCGGTTCCAAAAGCATCATATTCACTTTCTGACATTTTTGGGAAACCACTAATACCGTTCAATTGTCTATTGGTGTCAAAAACATCTTTTCTGCCGGTCAGAATTTTATGTCCATAAGCCTGGTGGCCTACATCCCATATTAATTTATCTACCGGGGTATTGAATACATAGTGTAGTGCGACCGTTAATTCTACCACGCCCAAGCTTGCTCCCAAATGGCCTTCTTTTGTAGAAACAATATCAATAATAAAGTCCCTTAACTCTTTTGCCAATAGAGGTAACTGCCCCAAGGTCAGTTTTTTTAGGTCGCTAGGTGAATCTATATGTTTTAATAGTTTGCTCACGGTACAATGGTAAGGAACAAAAATACTTCTTTTAAACACAAAACAATTGTTTTTAATACTAGCTGTCAAAAGAAGCAAATTGTATTTTTGGCATATGGTTTTACCGTTTGATGATACTTATTTTATGAAAAAGGCCCTGCAAGAGGCAGCGTATGCCTTTGAGAGCGATGAGATTCCGGTAGGGGCCGTTATTGTGGTCAAGGATCGTATTATTGCCCGTGCCCATAATCTTACCGAAAAATTGAACGACGTTACGGCACATGCAGAAATGCAGGCAATAACCGCGGCGGCCAATTTTCTTGGGGGTAAATACCTAAGGGATTGTACCCTTTATGTGACCTTGGAACCCTGTCAAATGTGCGCCGGTGCATTATATTGGAGCCAAATAGGTAAAATCGTTTATGCCGCATCGGACCCTTCCCGTGGTTATAAAGCAATGGGTACAAAGCTGCACCCGAAAACAACTGTACTAGGGGGAGTTATGGAATCTGAGGCATCAGAATTATTAAAGCGTTTTTTCGATAAAAAACGAAACTGATTTTCTAGGTATAAAAAAACCACGCTTTGGCGTGGTTATGAGTTTTACAAAATGTAATACGATGATTATAGGACTTTTACTTGTCCTGCAACTATTCCTTTTCTTCCTTCTTCTTCAATGTATTCTACTTTGTCACCTTCCCTGATTTCGGTTCCGTTTAGAGCGGTCGCATGGACAAAAATGTCCTTTCCTGTGTCGTCGTTGGTAATGAAGCCATAACCTTTGGATTCATTAAAAAATTTTACCGTGCCAGTCATTAAAATAAAAATTAAGTATTAGTTACCTAATTTAATAATTTTAGGCCAAGTATAGAAGTGATTTTTAATTTTTATTGTTCGGAATGTGTTGATTGTCAGACTCTAGTGGTGGTTTTCCCTGCATTTTACGAATGTTTTCTTCGGTAAGCATATAGTCTTTCATTTTTTTTCCACGACTTTCTTTTATTAAAAACAGGGGCATGGCAATTAAGAACAGGCCAAGGGTTCCCCCTCCAATATATTTGTTCGCCTGCTCTTCTTGTGAGTCTTCTAGCGTAAATCCGTAGATGATGGCACCGAAAGAAAGTAATACTATCAATGTAATAACGTACTTCATGGGACAAATTTAGTAAAAGTGGGCAATTTGATATAGAGGTGCCTTTATGCAGACTTATGAACCGGTAAAATTTATGAGTTCTCTTCGGTACGCTGTCAATAATTTTGATTTGGAAACAAATCCAAGATATTTTCCATCTTTTATAACAGGTAGGTTCCAAGCACCGCTATTCTGAAATTTCTGCATTACTGCCTGCATGTTGTCTTTGCCATAGTAAATTTGTTCAGGCGGTTTTTGCATAAATACTTTGACCTTGGTGGTTTTGTATAAAGAAGTGTCGAACATGATCTCGCGTATATCGTCTAACAAAATGATACCGACCAGCGCTTGTTTGTCATTGACTACGGGGAAAATATTTCTACTTGATTTTGCTACGGATTCATGTAGCATTTCCCCGAGGGTCATTTCTAATTTTACGGTTTTAAAGTTCTTTTCTATAATATCATCTAGTTGCATAAGGGTCAATACCGCATGATCTTTGTTATGTGTCAATAGGTCTCCTCTTTGGGCTAATTCTCGGGTGTAGATGGTATAGTCTATTGCGTTTTTTTTAATCAGATAAGAGATAGAGGCGGTAATCATCAAGGGAACAAAAAGAGCGTAGCCACCAGTAATTTCCGCTATTAGGAAAATAGCCGTTAGCGGGGCGTGCTG
This sequence comes from Maribacter sp. MMG018, assembly GCF_018100785.1. Lineage (GTDB taxonomy): Bacteria > Bacteroidota > Bacteroidia > Flavobacteriales > Flavobacteriaceae > Maribacter. Next base: position 920,521 of record NZ_JAGJEC010000001.1, read on the forward strand.
TACGCCCGAAATGAGTCCGGCCATTCCAATGAGCGTAAAGTTGCTTTCGGAGACCGAAAAACCGAGGCCTAAATTGTTTATTACCTTTGCCACTACATTTCCCAATGCACTGCCCATTACCATTGTTGGGATAAAGATGCCACCACCGCCACCGGCTACAAAAGTAGTGGTCATGGCTACGGCTTTAAATATGGTAATACCGAACAAGAGTGCGATTACCATCCAAATATTGTCTATGTAAGCGTCAAAAGGGGTTTTGCCCAAGGCGTGTATATGGTCTCCGATCAAAAGATTGTTGATAAACCCGAAACCTTCACCATATAATGGAGGGATCATATATAACATGATACCAATGGCAAGACCACCTACCAAAAGACGGTATTTAGGACTTTTGATCGGTTTAAATAATTTGAGGATACCAAAGTACATTTTGGTAAAGTAAATAGAGGCCAAGGCCGTACCTACGCCCAATACGATATAAAAAACGGTATCCTTAACTTCAAAATCGCGTGTAATATTAAAATTGAAAAGTACTTCGTTGCCCAAAAAGAAATAGGAGGTAAGTACCCCTGAAATAGATGCCAATAACAGTGGAAGCATAGAGATCATGGTTAGATCCAGACTAAATACTTCTACTGCGAATATGATAGCGGCAATCGGTGATTGAAAAATGGATGCGATGGCCCCTGCAGAGGCACAGGCGATCAACAAAGAACGTGTTTTTGCATTAATATGAAATAACTTTCCCAAATTAGAGCTAATAGCCGCCCCTGATGCTACCGCAGGCCCCAATAGACCAACAGATCCACCAAAACCAACGGTTAACGGCGCCACTATTAATTGGGTCAAAATATGTTTTCTTTTTATACGGCCTTTGTTTTTAGATAGGGAAAACAAAATAGAAGAGACCGCATGTGTCAATCTTTCCTTATGTACGTATTTTACGTAGATGTAAACAAGGGTAAGGCCAATAATAGGTAGTATAAAATATAGATGGGTGCTAGAAAAAATGATTCCTTTTTCTAAGGTGGCCTCAATAAAATAGGTAATGTTCTTTAGGGTTACGGAGGCCAACCCAGCTAGTAATCCGACAACAACACTGAGAATATGAACAAATGTTCTCTGGGAAATATGTTTATATCTCCAAATCAATATACGTTTTAACAAGCTTTTGTTTTGATCGGGCATTACTTAAAACTTATTTAAAGGTATATAAAAAACCCGCTTTAAAGCGGGTTTTTGTCTTACTATAAATCTAATTTTAAATTTAATTCTTTTAATTGCTCTTCATCGATCGGCGCAGGTGCATCGATCATAACATCGCGTCCGCTGTTGTTTTTTGGAAAGGCAATGAAGTCTCGAATGGTTTCCTGTCCTCCTAAAATAGACACCAATCTGTCTAGGCCAAAGGCGATACCACCATGTGGTGGAGCGCCATATTGAAAGGCATCCATTAAAAATCCGAATTGGGCCATCGCCTCCTCTGGCGTAAAACCTAGGTGTTTGAACATAATTGATTGGGTCTCCTTATCATGTATACGAATAGAGCCGCCACCAATCTCGTTTCCGTTCAACACCAAATCATAGGCATTGGCTCTTACGGCACCTGGGTCGGTATCCAAAAGCTCTAACTGACCGGGTTTTGGAGAGGTGAACGGATGGTGCATGGCGTGGTAATGGCCAGTTTCCTCGTCCAGTTCCAATAAAGGGAAATCTACCACCCAAAGAGGGGCAAATTCATCTGGGTTACGTAAACCTAAACGTTCCGCCATTTCCATACGAAGAGCGCTCATCTGGGCTCTTACTTTGTTTTTATCACCGCTTAGCACACATATCAAGTCTCCTGGTTTTGCGCCTGTAGCTTCTGCCCATTTTGCCAAATCGTCTTGGTCGTAAAACTTATCTACTGAAGATTTAAAGGTTCCGTCCTCATTACATCTACAGTATACCATGCCCAAGGCACCTACTTGAGGTCTTTTGACCCAATCGGTAAGTTTGTCTATCTCTTTACGTGTAAAGGAGTTTCCTCCCGGAACCGCTATACCCACTACCAATTCTGCACTGTTGAACACATTAAAATCTTTGTGCTGTGCAACGTCGTTCAATTCTCCGAACTCCATTCCAAAACGGATATCAGGTTTGTCGTTACCATACTTGGCCATGGCCTCGTCGAAGGTAATTCTTGGGAATTTGTCAATTTCGACCCCTTTAATCTCTTTTAGTAAATGCTTGGTAAGGCCTTCAAAAACATCTAGAATGTCCTCTTGTTCAACAAAGGCCATCTCACAATCTATCTGGGTAAATTCTGGTTGCCTGTCGGCACGTAGGTCTTCGTCCCTAAAACATTTTACGATCTGAAAATATTTATCCATACCACCGACCATTAATAATTGCTTAAAGGTTTGTGGCGATTGGGGAAGGGCATAGAACTGACCCTCGTTCATACGGCTGGGCACTACAAAATCGCGTGCTCCTTCCGGGGTAGATTTTATAAGGTACGGAGTCTCTATTTCTATAAACTCTTGATCGGATAAAAATTTACGTACCTCCATAGCCACCTTACTTCTAAAAATAAGGTTGTTTTTTACAGGGTTTCTACGAATATCCAAATACCTATATTTCATTCTAAGGTCTTCTCCGCCATCGGTTTCGTTCTCTATTGTAAACGGAGGAGTTTTAGATTCGTTTAAAACAATCAGTTCCGATACCAATACCTCTATGTTTCCGGTAGGTATATTAGGGTTCTTTGAAGCTCTTTCTATTACGGAGCCCTTTACCTGAATTACGAATTCCCTTCCAAGATTTCGGGCCCTTTCCAGAAGTTCTGATGAAGAGCGGTCTTCATCAAAGACAAGTTGGGTTATTCCGTATCGGTCCCTGATATCTACCCAGATAACAAATCCCTTGTCCCGGGTTTTATGGACCCATCCGGATAATGTTACGTTTTCATTGATATGGGTTTCCCTTAATTCTCCGCAATTATGGCTTCTATACATAATGATTGTATTAATAAAGGGGCAAATTTAAGAAGAGTTAGCGATTAAAGTTCCATTAATAAAAATCGATTTTCTGTCGAATATATGAAGAATATTCAGGTGTTTTTATTTTCGTAAGTTATTATAAATGAGTTTATTGCGATTCTAATGTAAATTTAATGTTAAGTAAATGTTACTAAAACGTTTGTTTAGAGCCGAAAAAAATCTATATTTGTTATTATAGTGTTAAGTGAATATGAATTAATATAAAAATATACAGCATGAAAAAAATACTTTTAATAGCGGTTTTGGCCTTTTCTTTTGGCGCATATGCCCAAATAGAACCGAAATTCGAAAAAGATGGTAATATGATAAAGGCAACTTATTATCATGCCAATGGAGAAATATCTCAACAAGGATATTTTTTAAATGAAAAGCTTCAAGGTAAATGGAAGATGTTTAACGAGGATGGTGATAAAATTGCCGTTGGCAACTATGATAAAGGAATAAAGACCGGTAAGTGGGTTTTTTGGGAAGGAGATACGGTAAAAGAGGTAAGTTTTGATAATAATAAAATTGCCAGTGTGGAACAGATAGATTCGAAAAAATCGATTGTTACCAATAGATAAGACCAATATAATAGATATTAAAAGGCCCGGTACCATTGGTACCGGGCCTTTTTGTTTGAATTATCTTTTCACATTTTCAATACTAAGCAACACTCTCTATGGTAGAGGTGTCTTTGTTCGGTTCTTTTTTGCCGATGCTCTTAAGCTTAATTTTTATACGGTACACAATATTGAATAATACGGGTACGATGATCAAAGTTAAGAACGTGGCTACGATCAAACCAAAGATTACGGTCCAGGCAAGTGGGCCCCAGAATACAACATTGTCTCCACCTATGTAAATATTGGCATCGAATTCTGAGAAAAGAGAAAAGAAATCGATGTTCAATCCTATGGCCAATGGTATAAGTCCGAGAACTGTAGTGATTGCTGTTAAGATTACAGGTCTAAGTCTGGCCTTACCGCCCACGATCATGGTCTCCGTTGCTTCTGGCAAGGTCAATAGGTCGCTGTCGTCCATTCCCAATTTTACCTTTTTACGGTCTATGAGAATTTGGGTGTAGTCTAACAACACTACCCCGTTGTTTACCACAATACCTGCCAATGATATTATGCCCATCATGGTCATCATAATTACAAACGACCAACCTGTTAGCATTAATCCTCCGAAAACTCCTATAAAACTTAGGAATATGGCGATCATAATGATCAGTGGTTTGGAAATACCGCCAAATTGAAAGATTAAGATCAACATTATAAGTCCCAGACCCGAGAAGAAAGCACCGATCAAGAACATTTGTTGCTTCATTTGTTCTTCGAGTTGTCCTGTGTAATCTATTTTCACGGTGTCGGGCAAGCCTTTAAAGCTCTCCATTTCTTTTTGGATTTCCCCTACAATGGCCCCAGCGTCGGTAAAGCCCGGTTTTAGTCCAGAATAAATGGTCACGACCCTTTTTCCGTCTCTATGCTTTATAGAGCTAAAACCAGAGGTGTTTTTTTCGGTAGCTACGGCAGAAACGGGAATTTCTTTGATTTGACCTGTCGCGGCATCCCTAAAAATGATGTTTTGGTTGAACAGGGCACTTTTATTATAGCGCAGATCTTCGTTAAATCGAATATTGATATCGTAATCTTCTCCATCCTCTTTATAAACCCCTGCTTTTTCACCAAAAATGGAACGCCTTAATTGATTGCCTACTTGGCCGACGGCCACACCAAGTTCCCCCGCTTTTTTACGGTCTACGATCACCTGCATTGAAGGTTTTCCCTTGTTTACATCGATCTTTAGTTCTTCGATACCTGCAATGTTCTTTGTGTTGATGTAATTTCTAATATCCTCTGCAGTATTGATCAGTTCATCATAATCCTTTCCTTCGAGTTCTATGTTTATAGGGTACCCTGCTGGAGGACCGTTAACGTCTTTTTCTACAGAAATGGCAACACCGGGGTAAACACCTTCTAATTCCGCTTGAACCCGCGCCCTTATATCTTCGGTGTTTATGCCTTCTCTGTATTTATATTCGCTGAAGTTGACGGTAACCTTGCCCTTGTGGGGCATCTCTGCAGAAGAACCTCCATCCGTAAGCGGGTTTCCGGCTCCTTCGCCTACTACAGATACCGCTGAGGACATCATAAAGTTTTCGCCGTTCTTTTTATACTTGGGGTCATCCATAATGGCATAGACCTGATCTTCGATCTTTTTGGTGATTTCGTTGGTCTTCTCGATCGATGTGCCTTCTGGATATTCTATATATACATAGATTTCGTTAGGCTTGTTGTCTGGAAAGAACTCTATTTTAGTTCTACCGCTACCTACCGACATGCCAAATAACATGAATACTCCGATCAACAATAAAAAAGTAATGCCAAAATACCAGTATACGTTGCTTCCCCGTAGGGCGTGTTTTAAACGGCGTTCGTACCAATTTTCGAAACGTGACATGGTATTTTTTTGAAAACTTATGGCAGTACCTTTAATAATGTATTTGTAGGCCCAGAACATAATTGCGGTTAAGATCAAAACAGATCCCAGACCTCGCATTGCGCCACCAAAAACCAATATCAATATACCAAGAACACCTAAAATTGCGCTCATTTTTATAAGCTGTTTTACGGTTAGTTCCTTTTCGTCGGTACTCATAAACTTGGAGACCAACATAGAATTCATGAAAATGGCAACAAACAGTGACGAACCTAGAACTACGGATAGTGTAATGGGAAAGTATATCATAAACTGACCAAAAATACCTGGCCATAATCCTAATGGAACAAATGCCGCTACGGTAGTTGCCGTAGATATAATAATGGGGAACGCAATTTCACCGATACCCTTTTTTGCGGCTTCTATGCGGGGCATGCCCTCATCCATTAAACGGTAAACGTTTTCCACGACCACGATACCGTTATCTACCAACATGCCGAGCCCCATGATCATTCCGAAAAGAATCATGGTATTTAGGGTATAGCCCAACCATGAAAGTATTACGAACGACATGAACATAGACATGGGTATGGCGAAACCTACAAACAGGGCATTTCTAAAACCTAAGAAGAACATTAAGACCGTAACTACCAGGATAATTCCGAAAATGATATTGTTGACCAAGTCATCGACCTGGTTCAAGGTTCTAGAGGAAGAGTCGTTCGCAATAGAAATATGAAGGTCTTTCGGAAAGTAGTTTTCCTGTTCATATTTAACGAGTTCTTTGATCTTGTCGGCCGCCGAAATGGCATTTCTTCCCGCTCGTTTTTTAACATCCAGCATAACTACGTTTTCGCCAAATTCACGGGCATAGGTAGTTCTGTCCTTTGCTCTAAAATTGATTTGGGCAATGTCTTTTAAATACACTGCGCCATTCTCTGATTTTACTACAAAGTTGTCTAGTTCTTTAGGGTCTTCTATTTCTCCGAGAATACGTATGGTACGTCTTTGCTCACTTGTTTTCAGGTTTCCGGCGGACATGGTCATGTTTCCATTGTTGATCGTATTGATCACATCCTGAAAGCTAATTTTGGCGGCCATCATTTTATAGATGTCTACGGCCACTTCTACCTCTTTGTCCTGTGCTCCACGAATATCCGCTTGTTTGATCTCAGGTAGGTCCTCGATTTCATCTTGAAGATATTCCGCAAATTCCTTTAGTTTCTCCACGGGATAGTCTCCCGTAAAGTTAATGTTCATTATAGGAACCTCTTCAGAAAAGTTAAGGTCAAAAACATTCGGTTCTACCTTTGCCCCGTTAAAAGTGGGCCAATCTTCACTTGCTTTTTCACTATCTACCTCATCTTTAACCTTTTGCTTGGCTTGCTCTACGGTAATTTCTTCATCGAACTCAACCGTTAAAATAGCATAGTCTTCTTGTGAGGTAGAGATAATCTCTACAACATTGCTGATGTTTTTTAACCGGTCTTCCAGAGGGTCCGTAATCAATTTTTCTATATCCTCGGCGGTATTGCCAGGGTAAGGGGTGCTTATGTATATTTTGGTTTCTACAATTTCCGGAAAATCCTCTCTGGGCATTGCCATGTAAGCCGAAAAACCAAGCCATAGAAAAATAGCGATCATTACATAAATAACCGAAGGATTGTCAATGGCCCAAGAAGATAAACTGAATTCCTTATCGGCGTTTTTCTTTATTTTGTTGCTCATCGAATTCTAGTTTTGAATTTTTACCTTTTGTCCGTCCTTAACACTTCTGGCCCCTTCTTTAATGACATGGTTGCCATTTTCCAATCCTGAAAGAATCTCTACTTGTGACCCTTGTACCTTACCGGTAGTAATAATGGTTCTTTTTACAATGGACTCGTTGTTATCGTTGGGTTCTTCGGCAACAAAAACATATTGGTCTCCATCGGCATTTTCAGATATAATACTCGAAGGTAAAAGAATGGCGTTATCGCTTGTATAGTCGTTCAGGTTTACCTTGGCCGTTAGGTTGGGCTTGATCTTACCGTTTTTATTGGGTACAGGTATTTCCGCACTAAAGGATCTATTGGACGGATTTATAAAATTACCGGTTTCCCTGATCTTGGTCTCCACACTGTCCCCAAGTACTGGAAAATAGACCAAGGCTTTCTTACCTTTTGAAATAGAGCCTATGTAAGTTTCTGGTACGTCTACCTCTATATACATATCGCTAAGGTTTACGATCCTAAAGACTTCTGATCCCGGGCCTGGGGAAACAACGGTACCCTGATCTTTGATGACGTCATCTATAATGCCGTTAAAAGGAGCGCGAATGGTTGCTTTGTCCAACTGACTTTCTACTTGTCTTACAGCTTCTTGGCGGGCTTCATATTCGGCCTTGGCCGATAGAAACTCGATCTCGGAGCCGATTTGTTGTTCCCATAATCTTTTTCTTCTTTCAAAAGTAGTTTTAGCAAGATCGGCCTGTGTTTTTAACTGAGATAACTGATTGCCCATACCACCATCGTCTATAATGGCCAAAGGTTGACCTTTACTTACACGTTGTCCTTCTTTAACATATACCTGTCTAAGAATACCCGACATTTCTGGATATATAAGCACATTTTGTTTTGTGGTCACATCACCTTGAAGTTCTAAATAATGGTCAAATTTTTGCGACTGTACCGTTAAGGTATTTACCAAGGGTAATTTTTCGGTAACGTCCATGGTCGAAATAACGGAATCCAATTGTTTTATTTGACTGTCTAATAGCTTTTGTTGGTCTAATATTTCGCTCTTTTTGGCCCTCAAGGCCTCTAAGTTACCCTGGGCTATGACTCCTGCAACAGATTGGTCTTCTCCGCCTCCACAAGATAAAAATGCCAAGGATATGGATAGGAATAATATTTTTTTCATAATGATTTTTTTAGTGATTGATTTTCTTTAGGATTGTTCGTTTAATATGGTTTCCAATTCCGTTTTCTTGTTGATTACCTCTACCATGTCCTGTAAGTATTCTTGTTGGGCGGTATACAATTGTATCTGCGCTTGGCGCAGTTCAAAGCTGGTAGCAATACCTTCGGTATATTTTATTTGGTTTTTTCTTTCAATACGTTCTGCCAAGGCCAAGTTGTTTTTAGATGTTTGGTATTCCTCAATGGCCAATACGTAATTACTTCGGGCGTTTTCTAATTGTAACTTTATTTGTTGTTCTGCTTCGGTAAGTTGTGTTTTTGCTTTTTCCAAGGCAATTTTTGCACGTTGGGTACTAGCGTTTCTTTTTAATGAACTGAATATGGGAATGTTAAGGTTAAAGCCCATTATAGAAGAATTGTACCATTGTTGTTCGCTATCTAAAAAGCTGAATGTGTCTGAATAGGCACTGGTACCATAGTTTACAAAGGCATTTAAAGTGGGCAAGGCCCTACTTTTTGCCAACTTCCATTCAAAAAATCGTTGTTCGTTCTGATTAAGGGCCAGTTTGTAATCAACATTGTTTTCTATTTTAAAATCGGACTCTAGAAGGTCTAAATCTATTTTTTTCTCCGTTAGGTTTTCAAGGTCTTCCTTTAATTGGGTAGGATGGTCCAAATCTAGCCCCATTACCACATTTAACATTTGTAGCGTAATCTTTTCTAACCGTAGGGCATTTTTTAACTGACTTTCAACAGAAGACAGGGTGATCTGAAGTTGCTCTACACTTTCTTCATCGGCTAAGCCATTTTCAAAAAGCTTGGTAGTTTCATAAAGATTTTTCTCTAGGGTCTCTTTGTTTTTTTCGAGTATGGCAACACTCTCTTGAGCCAACAATACATTGCCGTACGATTCAACTACCGATTTTCGCACCTCAAGGGCCGTTTTTTCTTTGTTATTGGCACTATAGCTTAAAAATGCCTTGGTTGCCTGTACCCCGACAATATACGAACCATCAAAAATTTGTTGGGTAAGTGTGGCCGTGGCGGTGGTCGTTTGTGGTTGTGAGAAAACAACGTCTACATAAGTTCCGGCCTCGCCACCGAAAATTTCGGCGGGTATCACCGTTACAGGCTGTTTTAATTGATTTTGATAGCTGATTTCACCATTTATCTGTGGTAAACCGGCCGCAATGGTCTCCCATTTTTGCTTTTGGGCATCTATAAGGTCCCTGTCGGCATTAATGGCGCTATAGTTGTTCTCAAGGGCATAGGCTATAGCTTCGTCCAAAGTAAAGCTGTTAGTCTGTTCTTGACCATAGTTGAAATGTACAACTATAATAAAGAGAAAAATAAATAGAGGATGTCGCATTTATTGTTGGTTTGAATTGATGATTGTGTTTAGGGTGTCTTTTCCTTTTTTTGTCACGATTCCACGTAAATGGTATTCTAAAAAGTCATCCATTAATTTTGAAATAGGAAATTTGTCTACAGGAAAAATGTTCTGATCCTTAATACTGTTAATTCCCGAATAGTACATTCTTGCTATAAATTCAGGGTCTAGATTAGGACGGTAAATCTCTTGTTTTATTCCTCGCTCCACATTGGAAAGAAGGCATTTCTGCATTTTGCTCAACTGCAATGACTTCATGTTCTCATGAATTTTTGGGTAATATTTCATGAGCTGAAATTGAGGAGAGGTTTTTTCGTCCTTCAGGTGGGACATTACATATTTTTTTATCTCATAAAGCTCTTCGATAGGGTTTTTGCCCTTTGCAATTATAGAATCAATGCCCTCGTTTATAGCGCATATCTTGTTCATTACACAGTCTTCGATCAATGCGGTCTTATTGTTATACTCCGCATATATTGTTTTTTTAGATATACCGATGGCACTGGCTATATCGTCCATTGTAACGCTCTTAAAACCATAGTTTAAGAACATATCCGTAGCCTTTTCCTTTATTTTTGTTTTCATAATCCAGCGCAAAGATAGGCTAGGAAACTTTTAAAACTATAAAAGTTTCTAAAGTTTTACATTTTGTTAACATAAGTGCTACTGGCCTATGGTTTTTTCTTGTGCTTCTTTTCGCCTTTCACATTTTCCGATGAATGCTCACGTTTATTGGGGGTACTTTTGTTTAAGCTCCAAAAGAAGGCTTTGTTCTTAATGTGGTATTTTCTTTTGGTATTGTTTGTCTTACTTTCCATGAGGTTTATTTTTGTTTCTTTCGAGGTAATTTTTGTACGCTTGTTCTCCTTCTTCTTTCCAGAATTCATCATAGTGTTTCCAGTCAGAAAAATCACATTTCCAATCTTTACAATTGGGGCCGAAAAAACGTTTCTTTTTTGATTTTCCTTTTTTGTCGTGGCTTTTGTCACCACCTCCACCAAATCCGAATAAGATTTTGGCGAGTATCAAAATGCCCAATGCTTTCCAATAGTCTACTTCGGGCAAACCAAATAAGTAGGGCATTAGCCAGTTCCATAACAGCATTACAATGTATCCTACCAAAAAGGCGATCGCTATGCCCAATATGATAAACATGATTACTTTGAATATTTTTTTGATCAATTTCTTGGTCTTTTTTTCCATATGTTTTTCCATGATGTCTTGTGTTTCCATAGTTTTATTTTTTTAGTGACTCTAGTTTTTTTGTTAAAATGGACATTGCCCTATGTCTTCTAGACATTAGTGTGCCGGGCGGTATGCCGGTTTGTTCCGATATTTCCTTGTAAGTGTAATTTTCAAAATCGACCGCAATAATTATATCCCTGTAAACAGGTTTTAATTCTGTTATGGCCACTTTTAGTTTATGTATTAGTTGTGCCGGATATTCCTCAGAGAGGTCTTCGTAAAATTTGCTGGCAAAATCGGTCCATAACAATTCTACCGTTTCGTCATTATGAATCCTTTCTTTTTTGGTTCGCATAACATCTATGATCCTATTCTTGATTGCATTGTACACGAAACCACCAATATTATGTATTGGAAGAGCATTTATAGGTCTAGAGAACAATCGAAGGGCAACATCTTGTATAATATCTTCCGCATCGCTTTCTGCCGTATGGTCGATTCTTGACCGCACAAAGTTTTTGAGCGAGTGATATTCCTCTTCAAAGAAGTCGGTAAGGTTATTGTCTTGTTGTTTTTTAGAAACCATTAAAGGCTTTTTCTAGGGTCTTCAATATTAAAGACGATGGTTTTGGAAACCATTGCATTTTTTTTCGAATATTTTCATATAACATCTGACGGATATATCGGCTTTTTGTAACAATGGATGTATTTTTGAAAAAAAACATGCTATGCATTCCATTGAATTTTATCGTTCAGAATTCATCTCTTATTTAGATTCTAAATTAACGGACAAAGAGCCGGTGAATCTTTATGAGCCTATAAACTACATTCTCAAATTGGGGGGTAAAAGGCTTAGGCCCACTTTGGTTTTGCTCACGGCCGAAGTTTTTGATGCCAGTTATGAAAAAGCGTTGGACGCCGCATTGGCCGTAGAGGTATTTCACAACTTTTCGCTAGTTCATGATGATATTATGGATGCGGCGCCCGTGAGACGTGGAAAGGCAACTGTACATGAAAAATGGGATGTAAATACGGGTATTCTTTCTGGTGACGCTATGCTGATTTGGGCATATCAATTGTTCGAGAACTATAAAACCCATATTTTTAGGAGTCTTGCGGAACTTTTTAGCACAACCGCCCTGCAAGTATGCGAAGGGCAACAGTACGATGTTGATTTTGAGACACGTGACGATGTAGCGCTTTCCGATTATTTAAAAATGATAGAATATAAGACAGCTGTCTTAGTGGCGGCGGCAATGAAAATGGGTGCCATTGTAGCCGAGGTTCCAGAAACATCGCAACAAGACATGTATAATTTCGGACTCAATCTAGGTATAGCATTTCAAATTCAAGATGATTATCTGGATGCTTTTGGTGATCCCAAAACATTTGGCAAACAGGTTGGTGGCGATATTATAGAGAATAAAAAAACGTATCTTTTTATAAAAGCGATGGAATCGGGTTCAAAAACGGTTAAAAAAGAACTTATGGACCTATATTCCATTCAACCTCCGGAGCCAGCTGAGAAAATTGAGGCCGTAAAAGCAATTTTTGAGGAGAGCGGGGCATCCGTTGCGGCGCAGGAGGCCATTAGGGCATATACCGAAAAGGCCTTCGTTATTTTAGACAGCCTAAACTTATCACAGGAGAAAAAAAGTATTCTTAAGAATTTTGGCGAAAACTTAATGAGGCGTACGGTTTAGAACATACGGTTCAAAAAAGCCTTAATGAAAGGTTTTTTAGGGCAACCCATTATGTAATATATGTCTTCCCATAGGGTGGTATTTTCATCTAAGAATTTAAAGATCAACTGGGGAGGCCTTTTTTTGAACAAGCTTTGAAAAATAGTATATCCGAGAGCATTATTGGTGTGTAGAACATCCAAGAACAACAGGTCATAATACCAGAATCGGTTTTTAGAGCCAAAATCGGACAAGGGTTTTCCGCTTTTTAAATGTGCGATTAATTGTGGTACTTTTTTGGATGTACTTAAAAAAGAGTAACCGGTACTGGGTTTTGCCCAACCACCGGCAGTGCCAATATTCAATACTCTAGTTGTATTATGCGAGTCAAAATTATAACAGGTCATGGGAATATTGCCTTCTTCGGTTTCCAAGATTTCATAATCGTAACAGTGTAGGTGTTCTGACAAGTAGTTTTTAAGGGCGTTTTCATACTCGCTTTTAGGTAATGTTTCTTCAGAAAATAAGGTGTATTCCACTAAAGCGGTATTGTTCTTAAAAGGTAGTACGTACATGAATCTTGTATTTCCCTTTTGTGGAACGGAAAAATCCATATAGGTAGCTTGGTCTATGTCGAATATAGGGTCTTTGGTCTTTATCGTCCAACCTATAAAATGTTGCTGTAATACCGGATATTTTTTTTGGTCCCGCATAAGCCCATAATCGAACATGCCTGTAAAAACCTGTTTTCCGGCGTAGTTGTTGTCCAGGGTTGTTACTTTGGCCTCTGTATTGTTTTCTTCTATATGGGTAACCGTTTCTTGTCTAAACGTTATGTTCTCGTATTCTTGTAGGCGATTAATATGATAAGAATAAAAATCTATGCCGCGAACCATTTTATATGTATAGGGTGAAATGGAGAAACGCTCAGAAAAATCAGGGCCGGAAAACAGGATGTGGTTCCATTTTTTAGAAACTATTTCATCAAACTGGCCACTTCCTTTCTCCCAAAAACACCATGTTCTGTCGTTGACGGTTTTCGGGTCTTTATCCAATATAAGAATAGATTTATTGTTGAAATAGGCATCTTTGCCCATAGTATCTGCCAACATGAGCCCCGCAGCACCTGCTCCTACAATTATATAATCGAAAACCGAATCGGACATGTATCAAAAATAGCAATTAATACTACCTAGCTTAGGGTATATGATTATTAATTAATACGATAACGTACACCAAGAAAACCACGGATACCTTGATTGGGTCCATAAACGTACGAGGGATCAAAAGTTAGGGCATAGGGGTTGTTGGGGGTTGCCAAGGGGCTGCCGTTACTATCAAAAGTCACCTCTTTATCAAAAGGGTCGTTCGCCCTTGCGATTATAAAGGGGTTGCCTCGGTTCGGTGTCCAGTTCAGCAGGTTTTTGATGCCGCCATAAAACTCGAGTTTATCTAGGCCCTTATAGGTGAATTGTATGTTTTGAATACTCCATGCCGGAGAATAATCACTTCTAGGGTCTAGGTCTCCCAATGTGGGCAGTCGCATGGGGCCATACAGGTTTCCGGTATAATCTACACTTAGGTCCAGGTTGTTAAAAGTATATCCTAAATTCCAGGTTCCGGTATAGGTTTCTGTTAATATTTGCCGAGTTGTAACGCCATTTTCTGTTTGACTGACATCTTGAAAGGTAGCCCCTACTAAGAATTTAAAACCACTTGGGAAAGAAACATCAACATTGGCGCTAATTCCTTTAGATACCGATTTGCCATTTAAGTTGTCGTAGATAATTTTGTTGGGGTCGGTATCGTAATCGGGTAAAATAGCGTTGCTGAAATGGGTGTAGAACAGCGATGCATCAATACTGGCAAATGTACCGTTGCTACCATATATTTTCTTAAGGTAATTAAGGTTTACGTTAAAGGAACGTTCCGGATCTAGGTCTTCGGTTACCACCACGTCCCGTGCTCCCGTTAGGGCGGCATGCTCTTCCGTAAAAAGGTTTACGACCCTAAATCCCGTTCCGGCATTTAACCTTATAATGTCGTTGTCGGTCATTTTCCATCTATAGGCGGTTCTAGGGGTAAGAATGCTGCCATGTCTTTTGTCATAATCGTATCGTAAGCCTACCAATAGCGAGTGTTCTTTTGCCAAACTTATCTCGTCTTGAACAAATATACTTGGTATCACTACTTCATCTGCGGAAACCGTTGCGGTCGTATTATCATCATAATAATTATATCTTATAGCTGTTCCTAATAGAAGGTCGTGGGCATTTATTTTTTTGTCCCATGTAAGCTGTCCGAAGCCTATACGCTGATCGGCCAAATATGCTACATCACCATAAACCGAGTTTTGGTTATGGTCATTGTAAGAAAAGGAGAATAATAACTTTTCTTTAACCGGTAATTGGTATTTGCCCAATATTTCCCATCGACGGGTATAAATACTCTCGCCATAGATTTCATCTCCACCCCTGTATGCGGGTGTCCATTGTAGTTCCCCTCCCCAACGGTCTTCATAGAAGAAACGACCGGCCAAGGAAAAGATGCGGTTTTCTTTTCTTTGGAAATTCCATTTTTGAAAAACCGATATTCTATCCTGTAGGGTTAGATCTGTAAAGTTGTCACCATTATTATCTATTACTTGGTCAAAGTTGAAATAGTTTACACCCAAAAGTAAATCGGTACCTTGGCCAATGCCTATTTTGGCGCCAACGTCCAGGTTGTATTCTCCCCAGCCCGTTGCAAAAATATCGGCAGCAAAATCAGGAGCGTCGAAGCTGTTTTTTGTTATTATGTTAATAAGCCCGCCTACGGCCTCACTACCATAAAGGCTAGAGGCCGGTCCTTTTACGATTTCTATTTGTTCGATCAGTGAATTGGGTATGCCAGATAGGCCATATACCGTGCCCAAACCACTTACAATGGGCATGCCATCTATTAATACCAAGGTGTAGGGGCCTTCCAATCCATTTATATGTATATCTCCGGTATTGCAGACATTACAATTTATCTGTGGACGTACGCCGTTTACATTTTGTAGTGCCTCAAAAACACTTGCAGTCGGATTTTTTTTAAGAAAAGTAGGACTGTAAACTTCTACGGGAACAGGACTTTCTGAACGTTTTACCGCTTTAAGCGTTCCGGTAACCACCATCTCGTCTAAATTTTCGGTGGTAGCGGTGAGGTTTATGGTTAAGGATTTGGATTGTCCGGGAGCCAAAACAATTTTTATGACGGAAGGTTTGTATCCAATAACAGAAGTTATGATAGTATATGGGCCGGGGGCGATACCGGAAAGTTTATAAACACCGTTTTCATTTGAGGAAGTTCCTATTTCGGTGTTTTTAAGATAGATGTTGGCAAAAGGTACAGGTTCGTTGCCGGACATCACGGTACCTGATATGGTGATATCCTGAGCAAAAATGAAGGAATTAAAAACAATTGTGCACAATAAGCATAGATTATGTTTCATTTGATTGGGAAATATATATTTAGTTCAGGTTAAAATTAATTTTAGACAAATCTAAATATTTGTTTTTATATATAAAAATGTATTTTTGTACAGCATTAAAAATTAGGCATGACACTTTCGGAAGAAGACTACATAAAAGCTATTTATCATTTAGGTAAGGGTTTGGACCAAGCTGTCTCTACAAACTCAATAGCGGAACAGATGGATACCAAACCCTCGTCTGTGACGGATATGGTAAAAAAACTGTCGGAAAAGGATTTGGTTTTCTACAAAAAATATAAGGGCGTTCTACTTACCGAGACAGGAAGGTTGTCTGCTTTGTCCATTATTAGAAAGCATAGGTTGTGGGAAGTTTTTTTGGTAGATAAATTAGATTTTGCCTGGGACGAAGTGCATGAGGTAGCCGAGCAATTAGAACATATTAAAAGTGAGAAGCTTATAGATAAACTAGATGCTTATTTAGGGAATCCCAAAGTGGATCCGCATGGCGACCCTATTCCCTCTAAGGATGGGGAGTTTAAAAAATCGGTCAAGAGGTTGGTTACTGAACTTCCTATTGGATCGCAAGGTATATGTGTGGGGGTGAACGACTCTTCGGTCGCCTTTTTAAAGTTTTTGGACAAGAATAATATTTCATTGGGAGATACCCTTGAAATTTTGGATAAGGAAGATTTTGATGGATCTCTAAGTATTAGGGTCAAGGGAAAAGAAATGAGGATTTCTGAACAAATAGGATCCAATCTTTTTTTGGAGGTGCTTGAAAAAGATTAAATAAAATAGGTATGCAAGAAGTTATAGATTATTTTGAATCGATCAATCCCGTTTTGGCCGCATTTTATGCGACTTTGTTTACTTGGGGGCTTACGGCGGCGGGCGCTGCATTGGTTTTTTTGTTCAAGACGATGAACAGGGCCATTCTCGATGGTATGCTCGGCTTTACCGGTGGAGTAATGGTAGCGGCCAGTTTTTGGAGTTTGCTGGCACCGGGTATAGAAATGAGTCCTGGAGAGGGATTTGTAAAGGTGGTTCCTGCAGCGGTTGGATTTCTTTTAGGGGCCGGATTTATATTTGGTCTGGACAAGATTCTTCCACATTTACACATTAATTTTAAAGAAAGTGAAGCCGAAGGTGTTAAAACACCTTGGCATAGAACTACTTTGCTGACCTTGGCCATAACCCTGCACAACATTCCGGAAGGGTTGGCCGTGGGGGTTCTTTTCGGCGGGGTTGCAGCTGGTTTTGATGGAGCTTCCATTGGTGGGGCGGTTGCCTTGGCATTGGGGATAGGCCTACAGAATTTTCCCGAGGGTTTTGCTGTGGCAATGCCTTTAAGAAGACAGGGGCTTAGTAGGTCAAAAAGTTTTATGTACGGTCAGGCTTCGGCTATTGTAGAACCTATCGCGGCCGTTTTAGGGGCGTGGGCGGTGTTGACCTTTCAGCCAATACTGCCATATGCTTTATCTTTTGCGGCAGGTGCCATGATTTTTGTGGTGGTCGAAGAGGTAATACCAGAAACCCAACAAGATAAATATACGGATATTGCCACCATGGGCTTTATCGGTGGCTTTATTATTATGATGACGCTTGATGTTGGTTTGGGATAAAATGCTGGTTATCCCATAAACTATCCTAAAAAAATAATTTTTTAAAAATAAAGGAGTTATTCTATCTACAAGGGACATTTGAGAAAGCAAATGACTGATAATTTGTTCTAAATTAGTGGGGATAAAACCATAAGTAACGTAGGTATGGCCAAAAAAGGTAGGCACTGGATATGGAATTTGTTACTGATTATTACGGTAGTCGTATGCGTATCCGTTTTAACGATGCATTATAAAAATTGGATAAAAGTTACTTCGAACAACATTAGGATCTTATCGGGTTTTTATTCGGAAAATGTGGCCTATACCGAATTGGATAGTGTGGTGTTCGTTGAGAAAATTCCACCTATGATAAGGGTAAACGGTTTTTCGGCACTAGAGAAGGAAAAAGGTATTTTTAGGGAGTTCAAGGATTCTTTGACCGACAAGAGTATTCATGTTTTTGTGGATAATATTACCCAACCCAAGATAAAACTGGTATATAAGGACTCTTTAAAACTGTATTTTAATCTTAAGGACTCGGTAGAAACGGTGAACATGTATGATGCCTTGCAAGAAAAGCTCATGCAAAATGAAAGTCCCGATTAAGGTGTTTGTGCTTTAAAAGTGTTGTGACACTTTGTTTTTTTAGAATTTACTCAATAAACCTGTTCCGTTTTATAGATCTTCAGATTTTCATTATTCATATATTTGAGAAAAAGTTAAATGGTACTTCTTACCCAATTTATAGGTGCACTCTTTGGTCTATTGGCGATTATCTTCGGCGCTTTTGGCGCACATGCCTTAAAAAAATCTTTTAATGCGGAACAGATTGCTAGTTTCGAAACCGGTGTTAAATATCAAATGTACCATGCATTGGTGCTGCTCATGATCGGTTTTAACCTAAATCTAGAAACTTCATTGGAGAAGTATATGGTGTATTGCCTTATAGTGGGCACCTTTCTTTTTTCTTTTAGTATCTACGGTTTGTGTATAAGTGGTGCCAAGGGTAATAAATGGAGGTTCTTAGGCCCTGTAACCCCTCTTGGTGGGGTGCTCTTGGTTATAGGTTGGGGGTTGTTATTGTATTCGTTTATTAAGAATTTTATATAGTCCACCATACCTACAGCTCGGTATTCTTTTGTTAGGTGTTTTTTAACAACAGAAACTAGTATTCTGGTTGTACCTCTGATTTAAATTCTTTGATAGCCGTATTTGGAGCCATTATCGTGTAGCCTTCCCAGAATTCCGGGTCATAATCGGGCATGTACTGCGGGAGCACGTCATTTTTTTCTTTAAAGGCCGAAAATTGACTTTCTTTTATAGGTTCTTCATCAAAAACCACCACTTCGTATTTATTGAGGCCACCAAAAGCGGCATCGATCTTAAGATGCAGTTCGTTTTGTTTTCTGCGCCCTTTTACATTTTTGTTTTTTTCTATGATCTTAATAGGTCTTTTAAAACCTACCCGGTTCCCTTTGGTGATTTCATAATAGCGTAAACTGTATAGTCCGTCATCGCCTTTACCGAAAAGAATACTGCCTTTGGCCAAATATTCATTCAAAGAGACCCCTAAAAGACTAAAGGTTCTAAGGGGTTTTACATTTTCAAAATCCATTTTTACAATGGCAAAGTCATTGGCATCAACGTATAATTTTCCTTTAAAATCTTCAGAACGTTTGGGTTCGAATGCGATAACATAAAGGGCCTTGTCACCAATATAGGTGAACTCTTCCAAAGACAGATTGTAACGTCTGGGCTTCCATATAATGTTATAATCAGAATCTTCAAAAATGGGAAGATTGGCGTATAAATTTCCCAAGGTTCTTTTTTTGTAGTTGGCAAAGAACTTTTTTCTGTTCTTTTCTTCTTCCAAACGCTTGTTTACGGCTGCTACATCGCTAGAGTCCATCTCTGTTTCAAAAAGGTCTTCCGCATCTACCTTGGTGCCGAATAGACCAGATTTTACCTTAAAATAAGAATCGGTCTTTACATTTTTTTTAATGATCTGGTTAAAACGCTTTTCTAAATTGTCGGCATCTAATCGTTTGCTTTTATCATATAGTTCAGAGGCTTTTATAAGGTCTAGTTTTTGTTCGTCCTTATCGTTGGTTCCATAGAAGTCACCTAGAACTTCGGTATAGTAAGTGTCGCTTTTTGGAATAGAGCGCACTACACTATCTAAAAAGGACCTGTTAAGGGCGTCGATAGTAGATTCTTTGATTCTATAATCGGTTTTTATGATGTTGTTCTGATATGTTTCCCTTAAAAAGAGTCTTTTTTTTGTAAAACCAAATCGGTAGTTCTTTAAAAGATTTTCCTCTACAAGACCTATAATTTCTTCTGGTGTGTAGTTTTTGTTCGAAACTATAACTCCGTTAAGTTCAATGGCTTTTGGGCTCATCAAAATTCTATTTTCCTTAAATTCATTCAAGGGTTTGGATATGGATTCGTACCCGATACATGAAATAAATAGGGAATCTGTTTCTTTTACCTTTTCGTCTATCAGAAAAGAAAATCTTCCTTCTTCATTGGTGATAACCCCTTTGTTATTCAATAATACGGTAGCGTAGGGGATAGGTTCTTGCGTAACACTATCCAGTATTCTTGAGTTAAGCGTTTGTGAAAAAAGTAAATAAGGGGAACAGGTGGAACACAGAAGAACAAGTATTGTCGAAATTCTTTTCATAAAACTGGTTGCTTATGTACAAACTAAAGTATACCCTAGCACATAACCATGCTCTTTTGCATTTTATTGGGACGCTTTTATTGATTTTTTAACGAAAGTAATTCTAAATCAATGTGATAAAAATCAACTACATCCGCAACCATCTTGCCCACAAGCTTTTTTACTTGGTTTTTTACTGGTTAAAAAACTAGGGAGAAAGAATTTTTTAACGATATAACCTACGGCAATCGCCAAGGTTATATAAACTAATATTTGTTGAAGTAAATCCATATCTATTTTAATAATTGATAGGCTATTAAAGCTACAATATAAGCAAAAAGACTCATGAACACTAGCTGGCCGGCCGGCCATTTCCATGAATTGGTCTCTCTTTTTACAATAGCCAAGGTACTCATACATTGCATTGCGAAAGCGTAGAACAATAATAACGAGATACCCGATGCCAAGTTAAACAATGGTTCTTTTGTTATAGGGTTTACTTCTGCCGCCATTCTGTGCTTTATGGTTTCCTCCTCATCGTTTCCAACACTGTAAATGGTAGCGAGGGTACCTACGAACACCTCTCTTGCGGCAAAGGACGTTAATACCGCGATGCCTATTTTCCAATCATATCCCAAAGGCCTTACCACAGGTTCTATAGCTTTGCCCATGATGCCCATGTAAGAATGTTTTAGTTTGTAGCTGGCAATTTCTTGGTTCAGGGCTCTTTCTTCTAAAATAGCGGTATGAAGGGCTATGGAGTCTTGGTATGCCTGGTCAGATTCTTTTAGTCCCGTTGTGGGTAAAGTAGCTTTGTATTCCGCTATTTTGTTTTCGATATAAGATTCGCTGTAGGTGTTAAAGCCTTCTGCTTCGATTCTTTTGGTGACAATGGTCTCGGCGTTCTTAAAATCATCAGAATGCCCATTTGATCCTAAAAACCATAGAATAATAGAGATGGCCAAGATGATTTTACCGGCTCCAAAAACAAAACTCTTTGTTTTTTCCAGTACGGTATAAGCTACGTTTTTGAGAAGGGGCAATTTGTAATTCGGCAACTCTATAACGAAGAAGGTCCTGCTCTTTATTTTCAATATCTTATTAAGGACCATCGCAGATAGAATGGCGACACCAAAGCCAAGTAGGTATAGTAGCATTAAGGTAAGTGCCTTATAACTTAAACCCAGTACGTTTCCTTCGGGAATTACCAGGGCAATTATTATCAAGTATACCGGTAACCTGGCAGAACATGTGGTAAAAGGTGTTACCAGAATGGTGATTAATCTTTCTTTCCAATTTTCTATGGTTCTGGTCGCCATAACGGCAGGTATGGCGCATGCGGTACCCGAGATTAAGGGTACTACACTTTTTCCGCTGAGACCGAACGGACGCATTATTTTATCCATTAAGAATACCACGCGACTCATATAGCCGGTTTCTTCCAGTAAGGAAATGAACAGGAACAAAAATGCTATTTGGGGGATAAAGATGACGATCCCGCCAATACCGGCCAAGATACCTTCTGCGATCAAATTGGTGAATGCCCCGGATGGCAAGGTGTCCTTTACCCATTCGGTGGCAGAGGCAAAGAAGCCGTCTATCAGGTCCATGGGGTACTCGCTCCATCCATAAATAGCTTGAAAGATGGTAAGCAGAATTACAAAGAAAATGAGATAACCAAAGATCTTATGGGTCAAGATCTTGTCTAAGGTAGCCCTAAATCCTTTTGCGGCGTTAACATCTATCTTGTATGTTTCCTTAAGAATACCGTTGATAAATTGGTATCTAAGTATGGTTTCTTTTTGCTGTAACCTTTTCAGCTCCGATTTTGATTTTGTTGCAAAAGAGGATGTATCCGGAATCAGGTTTTTCTGAATCGGCATAAAGTTTACATCTTGTGTAATTACCAACCATAGTTTGTATACATCTTCTTTTGGGAAAGCGTTTTTTAATCTTTCAAAATAATCGGGCGCTATGGCGGTAGTATCTACATTCGGAACTTTAGAAATGTTTTTGTAATCGGCAATTAATTCTTTTAACCTGTCAATGCCCGTTCCTTTGCGGGTACTTACCAGGGCCACTTTGGCATTAAGCTTCTTTTCTAAAAGCTCAATGTCTATGCTAATACCTTTACGAGACATGCGATCTGCCATGTTAATGACCAGGATCGCAGGTATTTTTAAATCTTTTATCTGCGTAAATAAAAGTAGATTTCTCTTTAGGTTTTCAACATCGGACACGACCAAGGCCACGTCCGGATGGTCTTTATCGTTTTTGTTAAGAAGTAGTTCTACCGCTACACTTTCGTCCAAAGAAGTCGTATTAAGGCTATAAGTTCCCGGTAGGTCGATAATATGCGCCTTTACCCCCCTTGGTAATTTACAGATACCTTCTTTTTTTTCAACGGTAATACCAGGGTAGTTTCCTACTTTTTGATTGAGCCCGGTGAGTTGATTAAATACAGAGGTTTTACCAGTGTTCGGGTTTCCGATAAGGGCCACATTGATTTGTTTGCTCATAACACAACATCTTCTTCTTCAACAATATCCAATGCGATCTGTTCGGCCATAGAACGTCTTATGGCAATATGCGAACCATTAACATTTATGTATATTGGATCTTTTAAGGGGGCTACTTGTACAAGTTCTATTACATTGCCCGGAAGACAACCTAATTCCAATAACTTTATAGGTAGTAAGTTTTCGGTAAACTCTTTGATAATGCCCTTTTGGCCCCGTTTTAAATCTGCGACAGTAGTTTCCAATCTTTATTTAGATTCATTATAAGTAATCAAAAATAACTCAAATATTTCAATTAAAAGAATTAAAGAAAGTTAATTTAAATAGGAGCTATAGGCTTACCGAATTAGTAAATACTATTCCTTATAACTAGCTTTCAGAATTTCTAGATCACTTAGTAATTTTTGTATTTCTTCTTCTTTGGTGCCGTCATAAAAGCCCCTTATTCTTTTTTCTTTATCTACCAGGATAAAATTTTCTGTATGGATCATATCAAAAGGACCTCCGTCACCGTCCGTTTTGACCGCCAAGTACGATTTTCTAGCCAATTCATAGATTTGTTTCTTGTCTCCCGTCACCAAGTTCCATTTTGTATCGTCCACACCTTTTTCCAGGGCATATTTTTTTAACTGTGCCACAGAGTCTATCTGTGGGGTTACCGAATGCGATAGCAATAGCACGTCATCTCCTACCTTGTCTTGTATAGAGGCCATGTTCTTTGTCATTATAGGGCAAATGGTAGGGCAGGTGGTAAAGAAAAAATCCGCGATATATATTTTACCTTCATAATCGGCCTGTGTAATGGTTTTTCCGTTTTGGTTGGTAAGTGAAAAGTCGGCGATGGTGTGGTATTTTCGTATATGTTGAATCTCTTCGGCCACCAATTCGCTATTTACCATGGCCGGGGAGTATATGGGTAGTATTTTTTTTGGCGTTAAGGCATTATAAAAAAGATACACGACCACTGATGAAATTAGTAACAGGACAAGACCAAAAATCTTATATCCACTGAAGAAAGAGCGCATATTTATTTTTTTGACAAAGGTACATTAGCTTTGTGAAGGTTTCAAGCATATTAGGGCATATACGTGCCAAAATATTCTTAAAATAGTATGGGTGCAACGAGTTTCTTTTTTTAAGACCTTGTAAAAATGTACTTTTGTCAGATTTAAATTTTAGAGAACGCTAATGAGTCCCATTTTAATTAAGACTATTCAATTTTTTTTAAGCCTTTCATTATTAATAGTGCTTCATGAGCTTGGGCATTTTATCCCTGCAAAATTATTTAAGACCCGGGTAGAGAAATTTTACTTGTTTTTTGATGTGAAATTCTCTCTTTTCAAAAAGAAAATCGGCGAGACCGTATACGGTATCGGTTGGTTGCCTTTGGGCGGATACGTTAAGATCGCGGGTATGATTGATGAAAGCATGGATACCGAAGCCATGAAAGAGGAGCCCAAACCTTGGGAGTTTAGAAGCAAACCTGCATGGCAACGATTGATCATAATGCTGGGCGGGGTAACCGTTAACTTTATCTTGGCGGTGATTATCTATATAGGTTTGGCCTATGCGTACGGAGATCAGTTTATAGCCAACGATAGTTTAAAAGACGGTGTTTATGTGAACGAAACCGAAATAGGCGATAAAGTAGGTATAAAGACCGGCGATAAAATTTTGGCCGTAGATGGTGAGCCTGTAGAGGACTTTAATAAGATTTTTATAGAGCTGGTGAACGGAAGCAATTTTACCATAGAGCGTGATGGTGAGATCATAGAAAAAGAAATACCGGTAGACTTTATTGCGACCTTGTTGGAAGATGAGGATAAAATTAGGTTTTTAAGTCCGCGATATCCATTTGTTGTTGGTTCTATACCTGAAGAATCCTCGAATAAAGATTCGGGCTTACAGGTAAAAGACGAAATCGTAGCTATTGGTGGCGACTCTTTTACTTATTTTGATGAGGCAAAGGAGATTCTTCAAAAATATAAAGGTCAAAAAGTAGACCTGTCGGTAAAAAGGGAAGGTAGTGGTCAAATACAGATTCCTGTTGTTATAAGTGATTCAGCAACCATAGGTGTAGGTCTTGGGGGCTTAAGTTTTGCGGATCTTGAAGACAGGGGAGTGCTGAAAATTAAAACGAATACCTATTCGTTTGTAGAATCTATACCTGCAGGTATAGATAAAGGGGTAAGTACCCTTAGTGGCTATGTAAAGCAAATGAAGAAAATCTTCAACCCGTCTACGGGAGCTTATAAGGGAGTAGGAGGTTTTGCGGCTATCGGAGGTTTGTTTCCCAGCGGATGGGACTGGCCCGCTTTTTGGAATGCAACCGCGTTTATATCTATTATTCTGGCATTTATGAACATACTGCCCATACCTGCATTGGACGGTGGACACGTGATGTTTCTGTTGTATGAAATGATTACCGGAAGAAAGCCGAGCGACAAGTTTTTAGAGTACGCTCAAATGATAGGGTTCTTCTTGTTGATAGCATTGTTGCTATTTGCAAATGGTAATGATTTATATAAATGGTTATTTAAATAGAAAAACATCTTTTTTTGTTTGGGAGATTTTAAAAAACATTTATATTTGCACCCGCTTTAAAGGATTAAAGTAAGGTATTTTCCTCCTTAGCTCAGTTGGTTAGAGCATCTGACTGTTAATCAGAGGGTCCTTGGTTCGAGCCCAAGAGGAGGAGCAAAAAAGAAATCCAATCTAATTTATTAGGTTGGATTTTTTGTTTTAGGTCAAGTATCATAGGGCCTTGCAAGTTTTTTAGGTAATTTATTGTTGTAGTCAATAACCGTAATTGTCTTTTTAATTTTAATGGAAGCAAGAGGCATATTTTTAAAAAGACCAATTTCTTTTCTTATTTTTTGGTGCTTGGGGTTTGGTTACTCTGTTTAATGAAAATAGACAATTTTTTAATTAACATTTTATCCTCCATTCTTGTTGTAATGGTGTTATTGTGATAATTAAAAAAATAATGATAATCGTTAATTTTTAATTGTATTTCGTTATTTTCGATGTTGTTAATTAAATACTTGTTTATGACAGCGATTAAGCATGTGCTAGCAGCATTCTTATTGGTCTTTATTTTAGTTCTATTAGGTTATTATATAAGACCAGAAAATCCGGTGGTAATTATTATCTGTTTTGTAATCATTGGGTTTTTTGTTTTCAATTTGACGATTAGAAAGTCACTTGCTTATAGAAGGTATTTTGAAAGTAAATACAATCTATTTACCTCAAAGGTGAGATCTGAGAAAGTTTTTGATATCCCTGAACATCTCATGTTCGAAAAAATAATTGAGGTTATCGATAACTCTGAATTTAAATTGATTGAAGCTGATAGGGGGGCATATGAAATTTTGGCCATTACGAGGATGACATTGATGTCTTGGGGAGAGAATCTTTATATAGATTTTGAAACCAAAGGGGGCAAAACAATAATGAAATGTTGTTCGGTGACTTTCTTTCAGATATATTCTTGGGGTAAAAATGAAAGGAATTGGGATGTTCTTTTAAATAAAATTGAGAGCTCGTTAACGATATAAATTGGGGTATGGCAATTATAGTGAACTTGGATGTGGTATTGGCGAAAAGGAAAATGAAATTAAAAGAACTGTCTGAAAAGGTAGGCGTGTCTACGGTTAACTTATCTATTTTGAAGCAGGGGAAAGGTAAGGCAATTCGTTTTTCGACCTTAGATTCTATTTGTTCAGCTTTGGATTGCCAACCTGGGGATATTTTAGAGTATGTTGAATAGATTATACCACATACGACGGTTATGCTGTCTAAATGTTAAACACTATTGTCTATAGCTGCCAAGGTTTTCGATTGAACAAGATGAACAATACTGGTTTTACCTTATCTGAAAGTTTTTTGCGTAGAATCTTAAATCCTCTGGTAATTTGAGCTTCTACGGCCTTTACCGAAATCTCTAGATGTTCGGAAATTTCAATATTTGTTAGTCCTTCTTTTTTACTTAACATAAAGACTTGCTTGCATTTTGGAGGTAGATCTTCCATCATGTTTTTTACGTCGGCGATAAGTTTCTTTGTACTTTCCTCGTCTTCCGCTACAATGGTGTTAAGGTGTTCAATATACTTTTTTTCAATCCGTAATAAAGATTGTGACTTTCTGTATTGATCTATAAACTCGTTATAGACAGATTTGTATAAAAAGCTTTTTAGTGAATGATCAGGGTTTAGCATGTTCCGTTTTTCCCATACGTTTATAAAAACGTTCTGTACAATATCATCTGCCAGCATACTATTGTTCACAAGGCTGTTTGCGTAAACGCATAACCTATGGTGATAAGAGTCTACCAGAAAAGAAAATGCCTTCTTGTTATTCTGTTGAAGACATTTTATCAAAACTTTATTGTCCTTGAAATCCATCATTCTAAATCCATCGCTCTATAAAAATAGTATAAATATGAAATGAAACAGAAAAAAAATTGCTGGAGGCATAGGGTGTGTATTTTGAGAATCGTATTAGAAATATAATTGATTAGCTTAATGAAAGATAAAAGAATCGAAGAACTGATTGTAAAGTTTATTTCGAAGGCCATAACAGAACCTGAACTAGAAGAATTGTCCGATTGGTTGGACCAACAAGAGAACGAACAATTGTTCAAAGATTTCATTCAGGTAAATTATGCCTTGGATTATAATATGTCGAACTTTGATTCGGAAAGGGCAAAGCTTGTTTTATTGGACAAAATAGGAGGCTCAGATGACGCCAACCCTGGAAAAATAAGAAAACTTAAGTTTTATAAGTATGCGGTTGCTGCGGCAATCGCTATTCTTGTTTCCCTTGCTGTATTTTACTCTACAGAGGATTTAGAACCAACTTCAGAAATCATAGCAAATACCGAAGCTTCTATTCTTCCTGGAACGGATAAGGCTATACTCACACTTGATAATGGTAAACATATCACCCTGGAAAAAGGAAAACAGGTGCGTATCGATGAGGTCACCAGTAATGGAGAAAGTCTTCGATATAAAAAGGGACAAAAAGGAAGCCAAGAAATAGTGTATAATTACTTGACTATTCCACGAGGGGGGCAATTCTTTGTAGAGCTATCGGATGGCACCAAGGTTTGGCTCAACTCAGAGTCTAAATTAAAATATCCGGTGTCTTTTGTTTCCGGAGCGCCCAGAAGTGTGGAGTTAATTTATGGAGAGGCCTATTTCGATGTTTCTCCAAGTACAGAAAATAATGGAGCATCATTTCGTGTGCAAACAAGAAACCAAAATATAGAGGTACTTGGCACTGAGTTCAATATTTCGGCATACGAAAACGACCAAAGCATTCACACAACCTTGATCGAAGGAAGTATTGCTGTAAGTAATGGTGCCGAAGGCAAAATACTTGATCCGGGTATGCAATCCATCTTATATATGGATGAGGCCGAAATTCAAGTGAAAAATGTTGATGTCAATTACGTTACGTCATGGAAAGATGGACTGTTCATGTTCGATAAAAAGCCTTTGGGGGAAATGATGAAAGTATTGGCTAGATGGTATAATATAGAGGTGGAATTCGAAAACCTGGAAAAACGGGATTTGGAATTTTCCGGAATATTGAAAAGAGGAAATGAGATAAACGTATTATTGGAAAAAATAGAACATACAGGTCTTGTGAAATTTTCTATACAGGACAATAAGATATTAATAAAGTAAAATAATAGGATATGATGAAATAAAATAAAAAAGGAATAAAGCTATCACCGTCCAAAGTAGCAGCTAAATTCCTTTAAGTGATCAATTAAACGAATTGTTTAACCAATACCAATACAAATATATGAAAATCGGAATGACCCCAGTCTTTGTATGTCGATTACAAAGGCTAACTAAACTAATCATGAGGACCTTTATTTTTTTGTTTTTGACTTCAGTTTTCGGTCTGAGCCCAAAATCAGGGTTTTCTCAGAATGCTGACATATTCATTAATACAGAAAAAGTAGTTTCTCTAAAAGAGGTTTTTGAACTTATCAAGGCCCAAACAGATTATGAATTCGTATACGCGGACGACCTTGTGAAAGATGCTCCTAAAATTCTTTTGAAAGAAGGGAGTGTAAAGGTGGGAACCTTGTTAAAAAAAGGCTTGGACCCCATATTTTGTACCTACGAATTTACCGATAACACCGTAATCGTTAAACGAAAGATACACCCTGTATTAGGTGTTCCCTTACAAGAAACTTTTTCTGTTTCAGGTACGGTCAAGGATAAAAATGGAATGCCGATTCCTGCGGCATCCGTATATGTTGCCAGCAATGAACCGTCAAGGGATGCAGATCGCCCCGATGACTTTATCGTAAGAGGTACAGTTACCGATTTTGATGGTAATTTTAAAATAGACGCAAGTCTCGATTATTATTTAGCTGTTTCTGCATTAGGTTTTGAGTTTAAATATCAGAAGATTACGACCAAACAAGATTTTTACGAAATTGTGCTTGATGAAAGTGCCAGTAGGCTCGATGAGGTTGTGGTCGTAGGTTATGGTACCACTGTAAAGAAAGACCTAACGGGTTCGGTAGGCTCGGTTAAAAGTGAAGAAATAGTACAATATAAGAGCCAGACGGTAGATAATGCCCTTGCGGGCAAGATTACAGGTGTAAATGTTATGAGTGCCGGTGGTCGTCCAGGGCAAGGTGGTGTTGTTCAGATCAGGGGCCTCAGTTCACTTAGGGGTGACAACCAGCCATTGTATGTGGTAGATGGGGTTCCTTTTGTTGTTAACCCTAGTGTCGACGACGGTTCTGGTGCCAGTGGCCTTTTTAGTACGGGTTTGACAAGTATAAATCCATTGGCGGCCATTAACCCTGAAAACATTGAACGAATCGACGTGTTGAAAGATGCTTCCGCCGCAGCTATCTATGGTTCAAGAGCGGCCAATGGGGTTATATTGATTACTACCAAGAGGGGAAAAGCTGGGGAGCGTACCAAATTTAACTTCAGCATAAGTTCCACTGTAAGCAATCCGATTAAGACATATGATTTTTTGAATGCGGCCGAATACAAACAGTTTGCCCTTGAACAATCACAAAGTGTTCTGGACAATAGTGCTTATCCAGAGGCACAATGGCCCTATTTGCATCCAAAGGAATATGAGGTGGTCAACAACCCCGATTTTTTCGGAAATGGAGATACCGATTGGACGAAGGCCATTACCAATAGCAATGCCCTGTGGAGGCAATATAATCTGGGGGTTACTGGAGGCACCCAAAAGGCTGCATACTCCCTTTCCGCCTCTATTGCCGATCAAGAGGGAATCGTGGTGAACAATGACGTAAAGAGATATAATGTGGCTTCTAATTTAGATGTGAATGTTACCAAGAAATTACGGGTTGGAGGTTCTATCAACTATAACCATATGATAGATGAGATTTCCGGTATTACGGGAATTGGACAAGGGTCCTTTTCTTCAGCTGCCGCTTTCCGACCTGATATTCCTATTTATGACGCGAATGGAAACTATACCAAAGCTTACAGTGATAGATATGGAGAAGTATTCAATCCATTGGGTGACCAAGGTAGAATAACGAATAAGACAGTATCGAAAAATCTATTTGGCGCCTTTTATGCAGAATGGGAATTTTTGAAAAACCTTAAATTCAGGTCTCAGGCCAGTATCGGGGTAAATGACATAACAAATACCGTGTTCACCCCGTCGTTTACACAAGATGCCCTATTTGATGGGAGATACCGTGGGGCCCCAGGAGCCAATCTTGTCGACCTGCGGGTAGACGGGTTTAATACGGCATTTGAAAATACACTTTCCTATTCCAACCTTATCGGCGAGAACCATAAAATAGATGCAGTGGCGGGTATTTCGTATAACCGGAACAGGGATGATAGGCAGTCGGTGCGTTATAGGGAATTTCCTGATGATTTTATCTTAATTAATCCTGGATCGGCCAATATCGTGGAGAATAATACATCCGATCACTTTGAGGCCGTTCTGAATTCTGTATTCGGTCGAGTCAACTATGGATATAAAGAGCGTTATCTGGCCACCTTTACCTTAAGGGCGGACAAGTCGACAAAATTTGGCCCTGGTAACCAAACCGGTGTTTTCCCTTCCGGGGCGTTGGCATGGAACATGCATAATGAGTCTTTTCTAAAAGACAGCAAATGGTTGGATCAACTAAAGTTAAGGGCAAGTTTGGGTCGTACCGGTAGTGACAATCTTCCCTCGTTTACTTTCTTGCCGACATTTTCCGCCACTGGAGGTTACAATGTTAGTAAAGGAACCATATCAAGCGACGTGCCCAACCCGGACATAAAATGGGAAACAACAGACCAATTGGATCTAGGTCTTGAATTGGGTCTGTTCGATCAACGATTGAATGCAGAGATGGTTTATTTTGAAAAAAACACCTCCGATCTAATACTTGTAGTCCCTATTGTGAATGAAACCGGTACGTTGCAGCAAAACCAGAACGTGGCGGACGTGACCAACAAAGGTTGGGAATTTTTGCTCGGAGCCGATATAATCAGAACAGAAAACTTCTCTTGGAATTCCTCGTTCAATATCAGTTTCATAAAGAATAAAGTGGAAAGCCTGAATGGGGGAAGTGTCAATTTATATGGTAGCCCAGGGGTTGTGGAAGGAGAGCCTTTTGGGGTGATACAAGGGTATAATGTGCTGGGTATTGCACAAACACAGGAAGAAATAGATGCCCTTAATGGCCAAGCGGCGGCCAATGGTGCGCCAGGAGGGGTTTACAGTAGTTTGTTGCAGGGGCCAGGGGATTACATTATGGAGGATATTGATGGCAACGGTTATGTTGATTCGGAAGATAGGGAGGCAATTATTGGCAATGTGAACCCCGACTATTTTGGTGGTTGGTCCAATACGCTCACGTATAAAAATCTGGATTTCAGTTTTAATTTTCAATTTGTTCAGGGAAATGACAAAATCTTTGATCTGTACAATAGGTTTACCATGGTGGATGTCACGGAAAATGTCATTAAAGACCATTTAAACCTTGTATGGTCTTCCTCCAACACAGACGGAACCCTTGCCCGTTTGAGGTCACCATCCTATGATGGGGGCAGGACAAATTCAAGATCTATAGTGGATGGTAGTTATGTAAGGTTAAGGTATGTAGGTTTGGGCTATAGGTTTCCTCAAATGTCCTGGATGGATAAACTTGGAATCACCGCAGCCAAGCTGTCGATCAGTGGAAACAATCTCTTGACCTTTACGAATTATCCAGGTCTCGATCCCGAAGATCAATCTGCTTTTCGAAGGGGCAATATTACCGATTTTTCCAGTTTTGGTGATGATGGCAGTGGATATCCCCAGGCCAGAAGCTTTACACTTACACTAAACGTAACCTTTTAATAAAGAACATTATGAAACAATATATATATAAAGCATATGGGATGGGTGTCTTCATCTGTCTTTTAATTTTCAGTTCATGCGATCTTACTACGGCCGTCGATGATGTAGAACCATTATATACAATATCTGCCGATGAGGCTATTTATGATGAAAAATCAGCGGATCTGGCCCTTTTGGGGGTGTATTCGGGAATGACACAGTATGGACTGGATTTCCCGACTGTATTTTTTGTTCCCGATATTTTTCTGGGTTATAGTAATGCCGGATTTTATGCTAATAATGAGGAGCAATTGGGGTGGTCTTCAAACAACCCGATATTGACGGGCTCAATTCAGCATGGGGCATACACAAGGTTTTACTCTTTGATCAATAATGCCAATTGGGTAATTGAACAGACCGGTATGCTGTCCGATGATATATTCGATACTCCGGGAAGAAGGGCAGAGGTGATAGCAGAGGCTAGGTTAATGCGTGCTTTGGCTACTTTTTATTTACTAAGGGCTTACGGTCAATTCTATGATACGTCATCTGAATTTGGTGTGGTATTGCGTACGGACCCTGCCCGTTATGAAGAAGAATTGCCAAGAAGTTCCGTTCAAGAAACCTATACGGCAATTCTAGCAGATATCGAGGATGGTATTGCGAATGCACCGGAGAATAGGGGAAAGACGTTTACAAACAAAACATTTGCCAGGGCGTTCAAGGCCAAAGTATTGCTTTATATGGGTGATTATCAACAGGCAGCTTCCGAAGCAAAAGCGGTTATTGAGAACCCAGGATCGGGTTTTGCCCTTGAAGCCGACTACGCCAGTATTTTTGGTCCTCATGATAGTCCGACATTGTTCGAAAAGAGTGAGATTATCTTTGGTATACCGGGAGTGGAAACTCCTGAAGGTACCGGTGTAGGTTGGGGTAATTTTTATAATGGCTTTTCGGCCGGGGTCGATCCTGTTTATTTTGATATGGTGAATACAGGTACGTTGACCATTGGAGGCCAGACAATTGCCCATGACGGTGGGCGGGTCGAATCAATTACCGACCCTTTTGGCGGTTCCTTGGGTACGCCATTAATGACCAAATATTCTGATTATACAACCGATTATGAAATGCACTACGTGATGCGTATGGCAGAAATATACCTGATTCATGCAGAAGCTGCCGCTAGAGCTTCCGGGATGGTAACCCCGGAGGCGTTAAGCTCATTAAATGAGGTAAGAAAAAGGGCAGGGGCTACCACAACCGGAGGCGACGGGTTCGAAACTTACCCTGAAAGTATTTCATTGTCAGAATTTTTAGAAGCTGTTCGTATAGAGAAACTTGTGGAACTTTATGCCGAAAATGGTGAAAATTGGTTCGATGCCGTACGATATGCCTATGAGGACGGAGGGTTTAATTCTGGTTTTCAGGTTTCAGAAATAAAAGCCACGGCTACCGATCCCAATAAATTTATTTTTCCAATACCCCAAACCTCTGTAGAGGTCAATTCATTATTAGTTCAAAATCCGGGGTACCAATAGAATTTTCCTGACAGATAAATCAGTTGGATAAGGTTATGGAAAGGTAAAACGCCCTTTCCATAACCCTCCAATAAACTCAGTTTCCTGATAGGGATTAATATTGGTGCAATGGACAATATCTGTCGTGACCTTTTTTGCTTATCTCTTGATTTCAATTTTTGGCAAGTTCATAAAGAGGCCTTTAAGGAGACTTTTATACTATAAACAATTAAACTTTTACATCAAAAAATGAAAATATATATCAAAGCGACGATTTTTGTCCTGACAGGACTTTTACTTATTACATCATGTAAAAAAACTGAAAAAAGACCTCCGAATCAATTTACATTGGAAGGTGAAATAAAAGGGTTAAAATCTGATTTTTTCTTTAGACACCCAGATAAAGAATATACAAGGGAAACCCCTCCGGATACCATTCACGTAATAGACGGAAAAATCAAATTTTCAGATACCATTTCGAAACTTTCATTGATCAGGGCCTATACAGATTATAAAGATGAGGACAGTAAGATATTCAAGAAAGCGGCCGACGGAGGGTATTTTCCTGTGAAATCAATGTACTTAATGTTTTTTGCTTATCCCGGGGCGGATATTAAAATACAAGGGGAGGCCAGTGATTTTATAGATGCGTACCCCAGTGGTGATGCATATAACAATAGTTTGGCCGCTGTAAACAGACTTACCTTTCCGAACATAAACAAAAGTGCCAATCTTATGGTAAAGGCTACTTATGAGAAAGATTCCGTGGTTATAGAACAACTTCAAAAAAAAGCTGAGGAAATTAGTAAAAAAGGAAGAGAGGCTTTAATTGAGCATGTTAGGGAACATCCAAAATCATTGGGGGCCCTGTGGTATTTGGAAGACATGATTATGCGTGGCCAAATAGAAGATACAGTTGCGATCGATCTATTTAATAATGTCTCTAAAGAACTCAGTGACCTAAGTTTTTATAAAACGGCCGAAACCCGTATTCAAGGTATTAGAGCTACTGCCGAGGGTATGCCGGTGCCAGCTATTAAAACCAATGCAACCTTGGAAGGTAGTGAGTTCGATATCGCATCGTTCAAAGGAAAATATGTGTTGATAGATTTTTGGGGTATTTGGTGTGGACCTTGTGTCAAAGAAATGCCCAAAGTAAAGGCCTTTCAAGAAAAATACAAGGACAAGCTCGTAGTGTTGGGAATAAACTCGGGCGACACAAAAGAAAAAATAGAAGAATTTATCACCGATAACGGCTATGACTGGCAGCAATTAATGAGTGATAGAGGGAATACTCCCGATAATTTCGTAACCCGTTTCAATGTAAAAGGCTTTCCCACAAAATTCATTGTAGATCCTGAAGGAAAAATTATGAAAAGATATTTAGGAGGGGGAGAAGATGCATTTGAATTATTGGAGGAACTTTTAAACTAACAAGTGTCTATACTAAAACTTAAATCATGAAAATGTCTTTAAAAATAAAATCAGCACTAATACTTGGTTTGGTAATAGTATTACCTCTTACTGGCTGTAAAAAAGAAGCACCTTTTGAAGGTTATACTATATCTGGTGCAGTAAAAGGTCTAGATAAGGCCAAAGTAAAATTAATTGAAATGAATTTTACGGACAGGGGATCCAAACCTAAGGTAATTGACAGTACCCAAATGACAAATGGTGCTTTTACATTTAAAGGAACCGTTGAACATCCTGATCGAGTGTTTATTGAGATAGGTGATGAATTTCACAGTGAATTCTTTCTAGAAAACAGTGACATTACTCTAGAATTGGATACAGGAGAGTCTAAACGTGGTCAGCTTAAGGCAAAAGTAACCGGTTCAGCATTGCAGCAGGTTTATGAAGTGCAGCAGGCGAAAATAGACAGTATCATGAATCAAGAGAAATTTGCGCCCTTACAGGCCATAAGACCCAAAATGGAAGCGGCTTATAAGTCTAAAGATGAAGCTAAAATAAAAGCTTTTCAAGAATGGAGAGCCCAATTTAGCGACTTGGAAAGTCAACGACAAAATGAGCGGAGATCTTTTATGATTCAGTATGCAAAAGATCATCCTGATTCTCCAGTAGCTCCTTGGATTTTAGCCTTTCAGTTTAGCGAAGGGCGTATGTCCAAAGAAGAAATGAAGGCTATTTACCCCATTTTTACAGGGGGTGCCAAACACACGGCGATGTTTAAATATTATGAAAAAACATATAATGATATTTTTAAAAACTTAGGTGTTGGTAGTATGGCTCCAGATTTTATTTTAAACGATGTTAACGGAAAAGAAGTTTCCTTAAAAGGTGTTGAGGCAAAATATAAATTAGTCGATTTCTGGGCATCTTGGTGTGTGCCTTGTAGGGCATCATTTCCACATTTAAAAGAATTATACAAAAAGTATAAAAAAGATGGATTTGAGGTTATAGCCATTGGGACGGCAGATGCTGAAGCAAAATGGAGAAAAGCCATTGAAGAAGACCAAACACCTTGGATGCATTTAAATGATACAGATCAAGACCATCAATATGGTATTGTTGCCCGTAAATATGGAGTCCCATTTTTACCAACCACATTTTTAATGGATGAAAACGAAAAAATTATTCTTAGAAATCCTTCAAAAGAGGAGTTGGATGCAAAATTGGAAGAACTCTTTGGGTATTAAGAATAAATAAAACTAAAAACCATGAAAAAAATATTAAAAACAATACTGCCAATGGCCATCCTGCTATTGGTAACCGCAAATTGCAAACAAGAAGAACCCTTTGATGGTTATACCGTTACGGGTACTGTTAAAGGCTTGAATACTGGCTGGGTCAAATTAACAGAAGCTGCAAACCGCAATAAAGTTATCGTACTCGATAGTACAGAGATAGTAAACGGTACTTTTGAATTTAAAGGAAAAGTAGAAGCCCCAGATATGGTGAATCTGGTTATTGAAAATAAAAGCGCATGGTTTTTTCTAGAAAACAGCGATATAAATATAGCAATAGATTGGTCTACAGTAAAGCCAGAAGATTGGCAATTTACTCCAATCGTTTCAGGTTCAAAATCAAATGACGAGTTTGAGCGGTTGGAAGCTGAATCTCAGGCCATCTTTAAAAAACCAAAATATGCGCCCCTAGATTCTATTCAGGTAGCTTATGCCAAAGCCAAAAAGAATAATGACCCTAAATTATTAGAAGAAGCAGAGGCGTTACAAAAAAAACTAAGTCCATTGTCTGAAGAGCGCAGAGCAGAATATACCAAGGCAAAATATAATCACGCAAAGAATAATCCAAGCTCACCTGTAGCAGTTTATTTTTTAGGATATCAATATACAGAGGGACGAATG
Organism: Maribacter sp. MMG018; assembly: GCF_018100785.1. Lineage (GTDB taxonomy): Bacteria > Bacteroidota > Bacteroidia > Flavobacteriales > Flavobacteriaceae > Maribacter. The sequence goes on from NZ_JAGJEC010000001.1 coordinate 957,567, forward strand.
AGCAAGGGCCAACTTAAGGAGTTTTATAATCTTTTTCAAGGTGATGCAAAAAAAACGGCTTTTTATAGAAACCATATCACCAAAGTTTATAAAGATGTATTTGAGAATTTGGGAGAAGGGAATAAAGCTCCTGATTTCACTTTAGATACAGTTGATGGAAAGGCACTTTCTTTGGCTGATGTAAAAGGAAAATACCGTTTAATCGATTTTTGGGCAAGCTGGTGTATACCATGTCGCGAATCATTTCCTCATCTAAAGGAATTAAGAAAAAAATACGGGACCGATAATTTTGAGATTATAGGTATAGGTACGGCCGATGCAGAAAACAAATGGAGAAAAGCTATTGACGAAGATCAAATTTCATGGATACAAGTATATGATGATGCAGGTATGGGTGATGAAAAGAGAGCACCCTATGGTCCGGTTGCCAAATTATATGGAGTGCCACATTTACCTACTACATTTTTAATAGATGAAAATCAAACAATTCTGCTACGTAATGCTACAAAAGAGGAGTTAGACGCTAAACTTATAGAACTTCTTGGTTATTAATGAAATGATATGAAAAACTACATTAAACTAATAGCAACGCTCGTCTTAGTACTAAGTATAACGACCATAAAGGCACAAGACATTGATAAACAAGATATAAGTGTACTATATGTTGGCTACAGTTCGGAAAAACCAATGCCCGAAAATTTAGAGTCCGCGAGAATAAGCGGAGGTATGACACCAGAACGTTTCAAGGAAGAATACGGAAAAAGAATGCCTGCATTTGAAGACTTGTTAAACAAGTATTTCACAAAGGTAACCAGTGTGGACCCAAGAGATTATTTTTATTCTGAACCGGATGCTTTTCATGACCTAAAGGTAGATGAGGATATCATAAGTCTGGGTGTCGCAAACACTGATATAGAAGTGCTTGATAAGGCGATAACAATGATGGCATTTATATTTATGGGAGCTCACTCGTTTTTGCAAAGTACTTCTCGGTAGGTGAGTTCTCTGAAAAGGATAAAATTGTTGCCAGTCTATATTATCAAACCTGTGACCGGTATAAATGCTTTCCACCTAATACAAAGACTAAAAACTTAAGTGTTCTATAATTAACATTTTTTTTAAATAGGGTGTAGACTTTTAAAATCGTACTACGCCTAAATAACCTATATAATGATGAAAATTTTAACTAAAACGAAAATAATTTTCTGCACGATCGCAGCCATGGGGCTACAACAATTTGTAAATGCCCAGAATGGTACCGATAAATTCTCGAAAGTGAAAGAACTTGGTGGCATCGAAGAATATATGTACGAGCCAAATGGAATGAACCTGCTGTTGTTACAAGATAATGCGGCACCTGTTGTAACCGTGCAGGTGGTTTATAGAGTGGGGTCAAAACATGAAGTTCCGGGAAATACAGGCTCTACCCATTTGTTGGAACATTTAATGTTCAAGGGAACGACTAAGTTTCATAAGAGCAAAGGAACCTCTATTGATAGCAAGTTAACCGGTATAGGTGCCCGGATGAATGCTACTACTTGGAATGATAGAACCAACTATTATGAAACCATACCCAGTGACCAATTGGAACTTGCATTGGACATTGAAGCCGACAGAATGAGGAACTCTTTATTGCTAAAGGAAGACAAGGAGGCCGAAATGACTGTAGTACGTAACGAGTTTGAACGTGGTGAAAATAGTCCTTTCAACGTCTTGAACAAAGAAATTTGGGCCATGGCCTATATGGCACACCCTTATCATCATGCGACTATTGGTTGGCGATCGGATATTGAAAAAATGCCGATCGAGACCTTGCGTAAATTTTATGATACGTACTATTGGCCCAATAATGCAACGCTAACAATTATCGGAGATTTTCAGAAGGCCGATGTTTTTAATTTGGTAGATAAATACTTCGGAAAAATACCAAAGGCGCCCCATATAATGCCCCAGCCTTACACCGAAGAACCCGAGCAACTGGGTCCAAGAAAGACCATTGTCAAAAAGAATGGGCAACAAAGTATAGTTTCCATTGGGTATAAGATTCCAGGTAAATTACATGAAGATATGCCTGCCTTAACGGTTTTAGGCGAGATTTTGGGAAGTGGAACCTCATCTATATTAAGTAAAAAATTCAAAGATACCGGTTTGGCTTATTCGGTTTTCGCAGAACCGTCAACTTTCAAGGATACGGGGTTATTTACCATAGCTCTTATTTTTGATCCGGCCTCTAGCCATGAAGACTTAAATAATCAGCTTTTGGCCGTAATCGAAAAGATAAAAAAAGAAGGGGTTGACCAAGCGGATGTGAATCGTGTCGTAGCTAAACTAAAAGCACAGACCATATTGTCTAGAGATGGTTCTGGTAGTATTGCCAGTCAACTTAACGAGGCTATTGCCGCAGGCGATTGGACAGATTATGTGACAAATACCGAAAAACTTGCAAAAGTTACGGCAGAAGATGTAAAACGGGTGGCCGCTACATATTTATTGGAAAATCAAAGTACAACGGGCTACTTTGTTGCGGACACGGGCTCAGCCATGGCCGAAGGAGGGCCAAAGTCTAGCAAACATCATGAGGTTAATGGTAAATATTATTATAGACATCCTGATTACACCGATGAAGAAACAGGTTATTCGGTATATAATATAGAGACTAAAGTATCTACTACAGCTAACGAAACACCTGCTAGTGAAGAGATAGTGAATAAGGTAAAGGATAAAAAATTCACTAGAAAAAACATTGAGGGTATCGATGTTGTGACCGCCAAAACCGGTGTTAAGGACTTTATCACGGTTTCTGCGAGTTTTCCTATTGCAAATTATCACAATACAAACGGGAACAATGTAGTGCCAATGTTGACAGTTGGAATGCTAGATAAGGGGACAACGGAACATGATAAGTTCAATTTTTCTCAAAAGTTGGACAAACTAGGAGTTAATTTCAATATAAACGCAGGTACCCATCACGTTCAAATTGGATTTAAATGTCTAAAAAAAGACGTGAATGAAGTAGTGGCGCTATTAGCCGAGGAATTAAGGTACCCCTTGTTTGATGCCAAAGAGTTTGATCTGCTCAAACAACAGATAATCGGTAGTATTAAAAGAGGTATTTCAGATCCGGCGACCCAAGGGTCTATTGCCCTTTCCCAGGCTATTTACCCAGAGGGGCATCCAAATTATAAGTATGATGTTCAGTCGACTATCAAAAACATTGAAAAAGCGACCTTAAATGAATTGAAAACATTTCATAGCAACTATTTCGGGACAAAAGGAATGCATCTGGTAGTTGTCGGTGATGTGGATACCAATGAACTGTACAAATCATTGAAGAAAGCTTTTAAGGGCTGGAATGGAGGCCAAGTTTCTTCTTCTACTTATAAAGAACCATCAAAAACGAGTGCTTTGGAAAAAGTTGTAACCATTCCTCAAAAGCCCAGTGCTCAATTATTTATAGGTCAATATACAGGTATCAAAAGAACCGACAAGGATTATGTGCCTTTTTACATGGCGACGAGTATTTTGGGCGGAGGTTTCTCAGGTAGATTAATGCGTACGGTCAGGGATGTAGAAGGATTGACATATAGTATAGGAGCAGGCCATTCTGGTCATGAAAATTCCGGTGGACATTGGTTGGTATATGCTACGTTCAACCCTAGCTTATTTCAAAAAGGACTGGACGCGACTATGGTGCAGATAAAAAAATGGGTAAACGAAGGGGTTACCAAAGAAGAATTGGCTGCAAAAAAATCGAATATAACAGGTAGCTTCAAAGTGAGTTTGGAAACCACCTCAGGACTTTCAAGAACTATTTTGAGTTTCCTTCAAAGAGGATGGGAGCCCGATTATATAGATCAGTATCCAAAAGATGTAGAATCGGTTACCTTAGATCAAGTAAATGCCGCAATTAAGAAATATATAGATCCGGATAACTTGATTGTAATTAAATCAGGCTCGTTGGACAAGGAGGGCAAACCACTTGTGGAATAGAACATAGTTTTAAATTATTCGAATTATTTAAAAATAAGATCAAAAGAATTTTAAGGGGGTGTTTTCTATAAAAGCCCCCTTTTTAAACCAACCCAAATGAAAGCGAAAACATTACTTTTTCTCGCGTTGCTCATAATACAATCATATGTGTCCGCGCAAATTCTAGACCCGGTTAAATGGTCTACTTCAGTTGAAAAAATTAGTGATACCGAGTACAAATTAATATCCAAGGCATCAATTGATCCCGGTTGGCATCTATACTCGCAAAATGTTCCGGAAGATGGGCCGATACCAACAACGTTTAGTTATTTAAACGAGGATACGTCCTTTGTACTGGTTGGGGGCACTACAGAGGAAGAAGGCCATACGGTGGACGATCCGATTTTCAATATGAAAATTAAATTTTTTGAAGACCAAGCCACTTTTGAACAGATTATAGAGGTGTTCGAGATTAAAAGTACTTATAAGGGTATTGTTGAGTTCATGGTCTGTGATGATCAAAGATGTCTTCCCCCGACCGAAGTGGATTTGGTGTTTGAGATTCCGAATGTGGATAAGACAATAGTCCCAAATGAAAAAAACAACGCAAAAAATAGTACAATAACAGATGAAAGGGAGGTTGGTGCCATAGCCAAATCAAAATCATCGAGAGGGTTGTGGGCAATTTTCTTTATAGCTTTTATATCTGGCTTTGCGGCTCTTTTGACACCATGTGTTTTTCCAATGATTCCATTAACGGTTAGTTATTTTACCAAACAGAGTAAGAATAAGGCGGTAGGAATTAAAAATGCCGTACTTTATGGAATTTCGATTATAGTAATATACGTATTTTTAGGAAGCGCGGTCACCGCTATTTTTGGGGCAGACTCCCTCAATGCCTTAGCCACTAATGTCTGGTTCAATATTATCTTTTTTCTATTACTTGTAACCTTTGCGGTTTCTTTTTTGGGCGCCTTTGAAATTACATTGCCACATTCTTGGGCTAACAAGATAGATGCCCAATCTACAAAAAGTGGATTGATCGGTATATTTTTTATGGCATTGGCATTGGCTATTGTTTCTTTTTCTTGTACCGGTCCTATTGTGGGTACACTTTTGGTTGAGGCAGCTTCAAAAGGAGGCACTGCTCCAATAATCGGAATGTTAGGTTTTTCACTTGCTATTGCATTACCGTTTGCACTGTTCGCGGCATTTCCCGGATGGTTGAACTCACTTCCAAAATCAGGAGGATGGTTAAACACGGTAAAGGTGGTGTTGGGTTTTTTAGAACTGGCATTGGCGTTTAAATTCTTGTCACAGGCAGATTTGGTTATTCAGTTACATTGGTTGGAACGTGAGGTGTTCATTGCAATTTGGATTGCTATTTTTGGCGCTTTAGGGCTTTATCTTCTTGGGAAGATACGATTACCACACGATTCTCCCATGACCCATATTTCTGTAGGTAGATTAGGACTGGCATTGTTAACCTTGACTTTTACCATTTATATGATACCGGGCCTTTGGGGTGCTCCATTAAATCTGATAAGTGCTTTTCCGCCTCCTTTAGAATATAGTGAATCGCCTTATGGAGTAGGGTATTCTAAGGTAGGTGCAGGAACGGTATCGGCGGATCATGGAGATTTGCCCGATGGGGGACATCTTCTGGCTCCTCATGATATTTTGGCTTTTAATGATTATGATAAAGGGCTGACATACGCCAAAAAAGTAGGCAAACCGATACTGATAGATTTTACAGGATGGGCCTGTGTCAATTGTCGGAAAATGGAACAAAATGTATGGCCCAAACCTGCGGTACTAGATGTTTTGAAGAACAAAGTAGTACTTGTTTCATTGTATGTGGACGATAAACGACCCTTGTCTACGGGAGAAGAAGTAGATTCTAAATTAAAACCAGGTAAAAAATTAAAATATATAGGTCAAAAATGGAGCGAACTACAAACAATAAGATATAAGGCAAATTCGCAACCCTTTTATGTGCTAATGGACCATAATGAAGAGAATCTCATAGATCCAGTAGGATATACACCCGATACTGATGAATATTATCGTTGGTTAGAGGATGGAATTTCCAAGTTTAAGGCATTACATTAATTTTTATGCTTTTTTTTTATTTAATTTATGAATTAGCTATAGACGGAATCACTTTGGCTTAAAGGCCAAGGTGATTCTTGATTATGAATCAGGTAAGAATATGAGCGGAACGGATAAAAACCAAAATAAAGCATCATTGGAAAATTACTTCAATGAATTTAGAAATCATATCGTAGGTGTTGATGAGGAATTCCGATCCCCGTATGGTAATCAGAAAATCTTGTATGCAGATTGGACCGCAAGTGGTAGATTGTATAGACCTATAGAAGAAAAACTGCTCTATGAAGTTGGGCCTTTAGTAGCGAATACACATACCGAAACCTCTTTTACCGGGGCATCAATGACGAACGCATATCATCAAGCTCGCAATATTATTAAAGAGCATGTTAACGCATCAAAAGATGATATTCTTATTACTGTGGGTACGGGGATGACGGGGGCTATTAATAAATTTCAACGTATTTTGGGATTAAAGGTGTCCGAAAACCTAAAAGAACATACACATGTTCCGGATGCTTTGAGGCCTATAATTTTCATTTCGCATATGGAGCATCACTCCAACCAAACTTCTTGGCTGGAAACCATTGCAAAGGTCGAGGTTATACCTGCTAATGATGAAGGGCTTCCATGTCTATTGGAACTGAAGAAACTGCTGGATAAATATAAAGATTGGCCTTTAAAAATAGCCGCTATTACAGGATGTTCCAATGTCACCGGTATTAGAACAAATTATCATGAAATAGCTACATTGATGCATCAGAACAATGGTTTGTGCTTTGTTGATTTTGCATGTTCCGCCCCGTATGTTCATATTGATATGCATCCAGAAAATAAAGATGCATATTTGGATGCAATCACTTTTTCCCCACATAAATTTTTGGGAGGTCCAGGATCGTCGGGAGTTTTGGTCTTCAATAAAAAGTTATATAAGAACCTAGTGCCGGACAATCCGGGAGGAGGAACGGTATCCTATACCAATCCATGGGGCGACCATGATTATATAGATGATATAGAAACTCGTGAAGATGGGGGTACTCCGGGTTTTTTACAAACGATTAAGGTAGCATTGGCCATTAGGCTTAAAGAGAAGATGGGGGTTCAGAATATCTTGGATAGAGAGCATGAAATGAACTCATATATCTTTAATAGGCTTTTGAACATAAAAAATCTACACATTCTTGCAGAACATCACAGAGATCGTTTAGGAATATTCTCTTTTTATATTGATGATGTTCATTACAATTTGATAGTTAAACTTTTAAATGACCGTTTTGGTATACAAACAAGGGGTGGTTGTTCGTGCGCGGGTACTTATGGCCATTATTTGTTACATGTAGACCAACTGAAATCTAAGGCTATAGAGCAAAAAATTCTAGAAGGATGCCTTATAGAGAGACCGGGGTGGATTCGTATGTCGATACACCCGACAATGACACAAGAAGAATTGACCTATATCTGTGATGCCATCGAAGCTACGGCAAAAAATCATGAAGATTGGGGAAAAGATTATAAATACGATAGTGCAAAGAATGAGTATGTTCATTTAGGGAAGAACAAATCGGAGAACGAAATTATAGCTGATTGGTTTAATTTATAGTGATATACGGCCATTTTAAACGACACAAAATTAGCGATTAGCCCAAAATTTTTGCAAAGTTGTAGGTAGACTTCACCAAGTTCACATAACTCGATTCCATGGCCTCTTGCAGTGTTGTAATACCCTGTACAATGGCCGTTACGTAGTCGAGGCCTAATTGTTGTTGTTGCGCTACCGTAAGTTGTAGCGATCCGCATAGGGCGGCTACGGGAATATTTTTACTTTGCCCCGATATCACGACCCCCTGAATGGTCTTGCCCGTTAGGGTCTGTGCATCCAATTGGCCCTCACCGGTTATAATCCAATCACTGCCTTCAATGGCCTTGTCAAAATCTGCCAGTTGCTTGATGAGTTCGATACCCGATGTAAGTTCACCGTTCAGAAAGGCCACGGCACCCCCACCGATTCCACCGGCGGCACCGGCACCCTTTATTTTTTGAAGATCCACACCAAATTGCCCTAAAACAACCTTTGCATAGTTGCGCAAGCCGGTGTCAAGCTGTTCAATTTCTCTATCGGATGCTCCTTTTTGGGAGGCAAAAACATGGGCCGCCCCTTCTTTACCGTATAACGGATTGTTTACATCGCAGGCCACTTTTACTTCTACTTCCCCAAGTCTGGGGTGTACATTGGAGGCATCAACGCTTTTAACGGCCGACAAACTTCCGCCTATTGGTTTTAATTCGATACCGTTGCCATCTAGAAATCGATAGCCCAAGGCAGAGGCCATACCCATGCCGCCGTCATTGGTGGCACTACCGCCGATACCCAAAATAATTTTTTTAGCGCCCTTGTTCAACGCATGTACAATAAGCTCGCCCGTACCCAAGCTGGTAGAGCGCATGCAGTTTTTTTCATCGTCCTTTAATAATTTGAGTCCCGATGCCTCCGCCATTTCAATATAGGCCACGCCAGTTTCCGGGGCATAGAGGTAAGAAGCCTCTATGGTTCTGAACAGAGGGTCGTGAACGTTTACCTTCACTTTTTCTCCCTTGAGGTAGTGTTTAATGACTTCCATGGTGCCATCGCCGCCATCGGCCAAGGGCATTTTTAAGATTTCGGCATTCTTAAAGACCATTCGGAGCCCTTCCTCGACCGCATTACAAAATTCGAAACCGGTCAATGAGCCTTTAAATTTATCGGGAGCTATTACGAATTTCATAGGTCGGATCAATTAAGAATGTTTGGTAAAGATATACTGAACAAGACAATTGCGACAAAGTAAGTACCCAAGATCGCTACTTCTTTTTTACCCGCATAGTAGACCACTTCAAGGCCTTTGTTGGCCTTTCGCTTGATCGTAAAACTTACGGCCAAAGCTACGAGTATGGTAACCAAGCAGCCGAGGGCGTTCCACCAGAACCAAAATATCTGCGGTACATAGAGCCACAGGTATATATTGAACAATACCCCTACGACAATACCGATATTGGCACCTAAGGCGTGTGTTCTTTTAGTTAATATGGCCAAAATAAATGCGGCTAATATAGGTCCGTAAAAAACCGAACTGATCTTATTGATCACCTCTATCACGGTACCTTCTATATTGCCGGCAAAAAAGGCAAAGAACAAACACACGAGTCCCCAGAAAATCGATAATAATTTGGAGTAGGTCATATATTTTTTATCCGGTATATTCGGATTGAACCTTCTAACAAAATCTTCCATGGTGACTGCCGAAAGGGAATTTACCGTAGAGCTTAGGGTGGACATGGCGGCCGACATAATTGCTACGATCAATATTCCGATTACACCGTTCGGTAAGTACTTTATAATAAATACAGGTACCATTAAATCTGCCTTTTTTCCTTGTAAAGAGCTAATGTTGGACTGGTATACCGCTTCCATCTGTTCTTGAAAGCTTACATCTTGTAGCAACAAGGTGCCTAGAACAAGACCCATAATACAATAGGTCAGGGTAAAGGGAAAACGAAGGAGTCCGTTTGCCATCATCAGTTTCTTCAGGTTGGGCATACTGCTTGAAGACAGTAGTCTTTGCGACTGTGTTTGGTCGGTTCCATAATAGGAAGCATAAAGAAAAAAACCACCGATGACCATGGGCCAAAATCCGAATTCGTCATTGCCATCTGCATTGTTAAAACCCCATTTGCTAAAATCGACCGCCGTAATCCTATCCGTATCTACATGGGTAAGAAAATTGTCTATGCCGCCCAATTCGCTAAATCCATAAAAAAGACAGATGATAATACCCAAGAACAAGATGCTCATTTGAATGACATCTCCCCAAATAACGGCTTTCATCCCTCCTTGAAAAGAGTATAGCATGGTAATAAGACCGATGATCAAAATAGAGATCCAAAAATCCAATTGAATGGTCGCTTGTAAGATAAGGGCCATCGTATAGACCATAACCCCGGTTGCCACTGAACGGCTTATCTGAAAAACAAAACTGATCAGAAGCCTTGAAGAGGCATCAAAACGCTTTTCCAGATATTCATAAACACTTACGATTCCAGATTTATATAAGGTGGGCATTATCGCTATAAGCAAAAATGCCATGGCCAGGGGCACACCGAACTCATAGGTCAGCCATTGCATACCTCCACCGTCTTTAAGGCCTACAAAGGCAGGTGCCGAAATAAAGCTTATGGCCGATAGCTGGGTAGCCATGGCCGAAAGGCTCAGGGGTAACCATGAAGTTTTACGGCCACCTAAAAAATAATCTCCGCCCGAGGTGTTTTCCTTGAATATAAAGCCCAACCCTATAAACCCGATCAGGTAAACAATAATGATAATGTAGTCGATGTAGTTCATAGGGTTGGCTTATTTTTTTAGTTATGATTTCATATTAAATTTCAATTCTTTTTATGTTCATTATGTTCAATGAATATGTTTTGAGATACAATTGCATTGTTGGGACTAGTGCTTAATTCTTCATAAAATCTATAATCAATGCGGCGGTCCATGAAAAATTATTTCCCCCATACCCCACTGGTTCATATTCGGTATTGTCTTTACGACAATCAAAGTACTCATAAAAACCGTATCTCTCAACTAGTTCTATACTATCCTCCTTGATTTGTGAGGCCAAATCCGTAAAGCCATAGTTTCTAAGTCCTAAATAAAGCATCCAGTTCATATTGATCCAAATCGGTCCTCTCCAATATTTTTTAGGATTGAAGCGCTCATCCGTTGGGTCATAGGAAGCACATAGGTATTTGTCGTCACCACCAAATTTATCGATCATCGTTTGTACCAAAACCTTTGCCCTTTCGGCACTGGGTATATTGGCAAAAAAAGGAGAAAACGACGAAGAGGTAATGTAACGTAGCGCTTTTTCGTTTCTTAGATCGTAATGTACGTAGGCTCCCAGTTCGGTATCAAATAACTTCTTGTTAAAACTCTTAATGCTTTTAGATTGCCATTTTAAAAGTGTCTTTACTTTATCTTCATTTCCCCCTATTAGTCCGTATAGATCGATCAATGCTTGGTTCGACTTTATGAGCATGGAGTTGAACAATGGGTCTTGTACCAAGAAAGGTGAGAGTTCCGCTATTTTGGCATCGTCATAATTGTTTTGCTTGGCAATGTCGATGATATAAAGGTAATGGTCGTATTCCCTTTGTGAAGGCCGTTGAGAAGCATCTACGTGTGTGGTATCTTTTCTGACAAAATTGTATTCAGGAGGATTCATGGTATCCCAAATATCGTCCCATACAGGAGAATTATCCGTGCCGGATTCCCAGTTGTGATAAATATATACGAGCCCTTCGTTATGTGGGTCGCGGTTTTCATAAAAATAGACATGATTGTCGTACACTTTGTCTATCTGCGTTTTGATAAAGTTGAGCATGTCTTCCTTATCTTTTGCGATACGATACATTTCTTGGAGTACAAATCCGGATACAGGTGGTTGCGTCATGCCCGTAGATCTGTATTTTTTGGAGGACAGCGGATGTAGTTCCGATTGATGAAAATCAGCACCTGGAAAATAAGAGTCGTTCTCCGTATGAAAAATAATATGGGGAATAAAGCCATTTCCCCATTGCGAATCTAGCAATGTTGTCATTTCCGTTTTTGCTTTTTTTACGTCGTAATGGGCGAAGCCAATGGCAATAAAGCCGGAATCCCATTTCCATTGAAAAGGGTATAATCCTGCACTGGGGATGGTAAAACCACCTTTTTGATAATTGGAGTCCAATACTTTAATGGCCCTCTCGTATAATGCTGTATTCATATAAGTACTTATAAAAACATATTGGCAATTATTTGAATACCAATGTGTTTAACGATTAAACTCAAACTTTTTAACCACTGGGGTTAGTTTTGGCAAAATTTTCTTTCTACAATTATTCAATCTTTAAGTTGAGGAGTGAAATTATATGAATATCATAATCAATCGACAAAATATTTAGTGATTTATTATGCAAACGTTTGCGGTAACGTTTGCAAAAAGATTATTTTTGATTTTATACCCTTTTAATCATGGCCAAGAAGAGAAACACGACCTTAAAAGAACTGGCACAAGAATTAAATTTATCGATATCGACAGTTTCTAGAGCTTTGAACGGACATCCGGACATAAGCTCTGAAACGATGGAAAAAGTGAAAAGATTGGCCAGGCAAATGCATTATGTGCCCAATTTGTTCGCAAGGGGGTTCCGATCTCGCGAAACCTATATTTTAGGGGTAATAGTACCTAGTATTTCACACATGCTTACCGCTACGATGTTAAAGGGTATTTTGGAAGAAGCGGAGGTAAGGGGGTACCGGGTCATTATTTCCGAATCTAAAAATAATGAGACCAAACAAGTGGAAATGCTGGAGACCATGACCCAATTCGGGGTAGATGGGGTATTAATGTCATTGGCCAGAAAAACTACCAAGGTAGAGGAAGTGTTACAAGTTTTAGATCGATTACCGATTGTTTTGTTCGATAAGGTTTCGAACAAAATACCCTGCACCCAGGTCGTTATCAACGAAGAAGAGGCCGCTTTTAATGCGGTAGGGCATTTAATAGAGTTGGGTAAACGGCGTATTGCCATTATAAAGGAAACCGAGAACAGCTATAATTCCGAAAAACGGTATGCAGGTTACCTAAGGGCCTTGAATGCCCACGGTATACCAATTAACGAAAAGATTATTTTAAGTACGGAAGATATATCGATAGACCGAGGCAAACACCTGACAAGAATTCTTCTTAGCATGAAAGAACGCCCCGATGCTATTTTTGCCATCACCGATGATGCGGCTATCGGAGCCATTCAGACCCTACATAGGTTCAAGGTTGACATTCCCGAGGAAATTGCCGTGGTGGGCTTTAGCAACTCTGCCCACTCTACGATCATAGATCCGGCCCTTACGACCGTAGACCAGCCTGGGGATCGAATTGGGCGGACTGCCGTCAAATTCTTGATCGATGAGATCAAAAATCCCAAAAATGAAATTGTTACCAAGACGGTGGAGATAAAAACCAATCTTATTGTAAGGGATTCCACTTTGGGTTCCTATGTGTAGAACTATCTAATAATTAGATGTTTATGGTTTCTTCTGTTCTGTCGGTACTCTGGGGCCATCTTTGGTTTGTACATAAATATTTATTCAATAATTTTTATTTTAAGAGCATAATCAATCATTGCTTAAATTTTAAAACCTTTATTATGAGTAGATTTTTATTAGTTGTAATACTGTTTGTAAGTTTTCAATGTTACCCACAAAAACGTGTTTCCCAAATAAATTATTACTCCGTCGACAATGAAACAAACGAAGAAAATTTGATAAAGACTTTGGGTTTTGTTTATACCGGTGAAAAATTGACAAAGATTAATGCCAAAGGGTATAACGGAAATAACCCCTATCATAACAATATTGAGTTTAAATATAATGGTGATGAGATAAAAGCATACTCGGGAGATGGGGATACTATGTTCGAGCGCGTTTCAGAAAACGGGAGGCCTGTAAGGGTGTATTATGGATACTATGGTAGGGAATTGAATCTTGAATATGATGCCGATGGTAATGTTGCATCTTTGATTATAGATAAAAGGTTAATTGACCATATGGTATATTGGAAGTACGACCACGATCAAAACAGGATTGTTACAGCTTATAGGGCAGGTACCAAGAAAAAGAAAAAACCAAAGAAAAAAGACCTTGAAGAATATCCTATGACCTATGTTTATGATAATGGCAAACTGTCTAAAATAGAAACTGGTGAAACGAAATTAAGTTGTGAATACGAAGATGATATGGTTACCATAACACATGGTAGATATTCCAAAGTGTTTAAATATGATGAGAACAATATTCTTAAATTAAAGAAGTAGTTTATAAAAAAGGGGATAGCAGTATTAAAAAGGCGGTGTTTACCTATGAGGACGGAAAAGGCAACGAAGACCTATATCTAGGGTATAAAGATGATGACTTATTTGCCTATATCTTAAAACCGAAATACAGTACCAAGTAAGTTGTTTTGTTTGCGGCTTAATTTTTTAGTACATCATGTAATGTCTTAATACGAACGGCCCTTGGTTTCATTTGAGAAACGGGCCGTTATAGTTTTATTCGACAGTAAATTATGGTCTCTGCTGATAGGAACCAATGCATTGGATTACCGAGTGCGGTGCATACCATAAAAGGTTAACTGAATTGCTTCATTAAATCGGAAACCACGTTTTCTATTACCTTGTTCTTGTTTATTTTTTCCAAGATCTTAGGGGGTACTTTCCGTTCCTTGCAATCAGAAATTGCGCATCGCTCACAGGTGACACCCACCATTTCCCGCTTAATTTTAGGGTCGTCCAAAAAGGCTATTTTCTTTTTTAACTGCTTATCTATAAGTAGTCCAATACTAATGCTCCTGTATTGGTTGTCCTTAAAGGGGTCCTTGGTCGCCGAAGAAAACAACAGGTATGAGATATTGCCCGGATATTCTGAAATCTGAAAGTCGAAGACATGATCTTTCTCTGTCTTTGCAATGTCTTTTAATACCTTTAACGAGACCCATCTTCTACAGTAATGCTCATTGGTTTCGTTGCCATGTGGCGATTGCTGACTCGGTAAATGTAATTCTTTGTTGAGATAAAAATTAGAACTGCCCGCTTTATGGGTAAACCTTAAAAAGAATAGGTTCTGAATATTAAAATCTTTTGGCAATAGATTGGTCAAGCGTTGGTAAAAGGTTTCGGGTGAGCTGGTAAACTCTGAAATTATCTTGATAAATACTCTTTTGTTAAAGGTTTTTTGCTGAAATAGCGTTTTTAGCTGATCGATCATGACTTCTCTGGGCAACACCAATGCCCCTGCAAAATAAGAGGCATAAAAGTTATTGAGCACCTGTTCAAAATTCTCGAACTTGATCCAGGGAAAAGTGTAGAGCCTTAGGCTATACCCTAGGTAATTATAGGCTATTTCCTTGGCATAAATAAAAATACGTTGCGCCTCATCTAGGTGATTGGCAAGCAGTAATGTTTTGGTCTTAGGAACAAAGACCGAACGAAGGTCGTACAGCTCCTTATGTTTTTTTAAATCCGAATTATTAATGTTGCACCCGTATTCCTCTACTAATATTTCTTCCAGCTCTTTTGCCGATACGGGCTTTTTTCTATCTACCTGGTATGCCTCGCAGAATTTAACGACTTGCTGTTCTAGCTCTTCAAAATAATTGTAGTTGGATTGTTGGTAAGAGCGGAGTGACGAAAGGTAAAAACTCTCTCTGTTAAAATTGTAGTGCTTTGCTACCTCAATGATCGTTGTAATAAAAGCATTGACCTTTCCCGGGGCATTGGCAATAATATCGATAAGGTCACTTTCCTTTATGCCAAAAAGCTCTAAAGGTATTTCCTTTAGTACCCTCGACTGTAAAATTTCACCAATGGGAGCTAGGTTTTTATCTAGCTGTAAAGAGACCAAATGGTCGTAAGGCACCTCTAATTTTTCTGATAAAACGACAATTTTATCGGTCTTCGGATATTTTTTTCCATTTTCAATTTCGTTCAAATAGGACTTTGATAATCCTGTGAGTTTCGATAATCCGAACAAGGACAAATTCTTGTCAGTCCTTATCTGCTTTAGCTTCAGCCCAAATATAAGTTTAATATCATCCTCTTCCATAAAAGCAAATATACGCAATTTAGATAGTCTGTATTTTTAGCGTAATTCAATATTTTGCGAACGTTCGCTTGTTTGGTAACGTTCTTTTTTTTAACATTGTTCTCATAAAACAATTTAATTATGGAGAATTACAGCGCAACCATACAAAGCGAATGGCAGTTCAACAGAGAGGTAAAAAATTACTATCCTGATTTATTGACCGATGAGGCAATGGCCTTTTTAACGTCTTTACATCGTCGTTTCAACGCCGACCGGCTAGAGCTTTTAAAAAGAAGACAACGGCAGCAGGCGATATTCGATGAAGGTAAGTTTCCGCAGTTTCCCATAGAGACAAAAGAACTTAGGGAGTCTGACTGGAAGGCTGCTCCCATACCTGCGGATTTATTGGATCGCAGGGTAGAGATAACCGGCCCCGTAGATCGTAAAATGGTTATAAACGCCCTAAACTCTGGGGCAAAGACCTTTATGGCGGATTTTGAGGACAGTAATGCCCCGTCTTGGGAAAATTGTCTTGAAGGGCAACAAAACCTTATAGATGCCAATAATAGATCTATCACATACCACGATTCTAAAAGAAACAAGACCTACGCCCTAAAAGGTGAACCTTGTGTTCTATTGGTGCGACCAAGGGGGTTGCATCTGAACGAACGGCATGTTCTTATAGATGATGCAGAAATGTCCGCAAGTCTTTTCGATTTTGGACTTTATGTATTTCATAATACCAAAACACTAATGGCGAATGGTACTGCGCCATACTTTTACCTTCCAAAACTAGAACATTATTTAGAGGCGCGTTGGTGGAACCAGGTGTTTGAGTTTGCTCAGGAGTACTTAGAAATTCCAATGGGTACCTTCAAGGCTACGGTACTTATAGAGACCATTACCGCAAGCCATCAATTGGATGAGATCATCTATGAACTTAAAGATCATATTGTAGGTTTAAACTGTGGTCGTTGGGACTATATCTTTTCGTACATAAAGAAGTTTAGAAACCATGAAGATTTTGTGGTGCCCAATAGGGATCAAGTGACCATGACTTCTCCTTTCATGGATGCATATTCAAAACTGGTGATACAAAGGTGCCACAAGCGCGGAATATTGGCCATAGGCGGTATGGCTGCACAAATACCGATTAAAAACAACGAGAAGGCCAATGCCCTTGCCCTAGAAAAAGTGCGTCTGGATAAAGAGCGGGAGGTAAAGAACGGTCATGATGGTACTTGGGTGGCCCACCCGGCACTGATCGGTGTGGCCATGAAGGAGTTTGATAAGCATATGCCTACGCCCAACCAATTGCATGTTACCAGAAACGATATCAATATTACCGAAAAAGATTTAGTAGAGCTTCCAAAAGGTACGGTTACCGAAGAAGGAATACGAAAGAACATCAATGTGGGAATTCTTTATCTAGAAGCTTGGCTCCAAGGTAATGGGGCGGTTGCCCTCTACCACCTAATGGAAGATGCCGCAACGGCCGAAATTTCTAGAACACAGGTTTGGCACTGGTTAAACAAAAACGTGGTTTTAGAGGATGGTAGAAAATTCGATGTTGCTCTTTTTGATGCCATATTCAATGACGAAATGGAAAAAATCATTACCGAAACGGGTCCGGATCAAATAAAGGACACCCAGTTTCAAAATGCCTTTGATTTGTTCAAAGAATTGGTGCTGTCAAAAGAATTCGAAGAGTTCTTGACCATACCGGCTTACAAATATCTATAAAAAACAAAGTCATGAAATATTCTAAAAACAATCTATTGATTACCAATTGGGGAATAAACAATACGATTCAGTACATCAGCCCCACAGACGCTCTATCCTTAATAAAATAAACCCTTAATTCATTGCCATTATGATAAATTATAATTCGGCCATTGACGTTGTTCGTAAAATAAAGGCCAAACACGGAAATACCTGGGCTTCCATAAACCCAGAGAATGCGGCGCGTATGATCGCCCAAAACCGCTTTAAAACAGGATTGGATATCGCCAAATACACCGCCTCCATTATGCGTAAAGACATGGCGGAGTATGATGCCGACCCTACCAACTACACCCAATCATTGGGTTGCTGGCACGGTTTTGTGGCGCAACAAAAAATGATAGCAGTGAAAAAACACCACGGCACCACATCCAAAACATACTTGTATTTGTCCGGTTGGATGGTGGCAGCACTACGTTCGGAACTTGGTCCTTTACCGGATCAGTCCATGCACGAAAAAACCGCAGTGCCCAAATTGATAGAAGAGATTTACACCTTTTTACGCCAAGCGGATGCGGTAGAACTCAACGACCTTTTCCGTCGTTTGGATGCCGGGGAGGATGTACAAGATGAGATAGATAATTTCGAAACACATGTAGTGCCGATCATTGCCGATATAGATGCAGGTTTTGGTAATGAAGAGGCGACTTATTTGTTGGCAAAAAAAATGATAGAGGCCGGTGCATGTGCCCTTCAAATAGAAAATCAGGTGTCCGATGCCAAACAGTGTGGTCACCAAGACGGTAAGGTAACGGTGCCGCACGAAGATTTTATTGCCAAGTTAAATGCCTTGCGCTATGCCTTTTTAGAGTTGGGCGTAGAAGAAGGTATAATCGTTGCCCGTACAGATTCTGAAGGTGCCGGTCTTACCCAAAAGTTGCCTGTGTCTCAGAAAGAAGGGGACTTGGCATCGCAGTACATGGATTTTATAGAGGCCGAAGAAGTATCTGCCGATGAGGTAAAGGACAACGATGTGCTGTTTAAACGTAACGGTAGATTGGTGCGGCCGGTACGAATGCCAAATGGCCTGTATAAGTTTAAGGAAAACTCCAACATAGACAGGGTGGTGCTAGATTGTATAACCAGCCTGCGTAATGGTGCCGATCTACTTTGGATCGAGACCCCGACCCCGCATGTGGGACAGATAGCGCACATGGTAAATAGGGTCAAAGAGGAAATACCCAATGCCAAATTGGTCTATAACAACTCGCCCTCTTTTAATTGGACGCTCAACTTTAGGCAGCAGGCCTACGATGCCATGAAAGAGGCGGGTGAAGATGTTTCCGAGTATGACCGCGAGGCCTTAATGGATGCCAAATATGATGGGTCGGAATTATCTGCCCGTGCCGATGAAATGATCCGTTCGTTTCAGTTGGAAGCATCCAAGCACGCAGGGGTTTTCCATCACTTGATTACCTTACCTACATACCATACGACAGCGTTGCATATGAATGATCTTGTAGCGGGATATTTTGGAGACATGGGTATGTTGGCCTATGTAGATAGTGTTCAACGACAAGAAATACGTAAAGGTGTTTCTTGTGTTAAACATCAGCGTATGGCAGGTTCGGATCTTGGGGATGATCATAAGACCTTTTTTGCGGGAGAAAAAGCCCTCAAGGCAAGTGGTGAAAAGAATACGAGCAATCAGTTCGAGTTCAATAAAAAAAGTGCAAGAAAAGAGCCGATACTTGCAAAGTAAGATTATCTGAACATTGTTAAAAGGCGGCACTACCTAAGTGTCGCCTTTTAAACCAGTTCATAAAGTGAGAAATAAATGTTACCTACTACATTGTTTACAACAGCGGATCTATGTGATCAATATCCGGAACAAGTGCTTTGTGCCGATTCTATTTTTCAGGATTTTGGAAACAAAAATTCGTTCTTTGGAAAAATAACCACCTTAAAATTATTTGAAGACAATACAAAGGTGCGCCAGCAATTAGAATTGGACGGAACAGGAAAAGTATTGGTGATAGATGGGGGAGCTTCGTTACGGTGTGCCCTAGTGGGTGATCGGTTGGCGGCATTGGCCATTAAGAACCACTGGTCGGGCATTATTATCAATGGTTGTATTCGCGACAGCGCCCTTATCAATACCATGAATGTTGGTATTAGGGCCCTCAATACATGTCCCGTGAAAAGTATTAAACGCAATAGCGGTGAAAAAGACATTCCCGTCAAATTTGCCGGAGTTACCTTTGCTACGGATCACTATGTTTATGTAGATTCGGACGGAATACTCTTGAGCGAACAAAACCTGTTGGACTAAAAAAAAGAATATGAAACATAGAAAATTACTGATGATTCCGGGGCCTATAGAATTTGAACCGGAAGTTCTACGGGCTATGGGAGTAGCAACTACCAGTCATGTAGCACCTAATTTTATAGAGGTTTTTGGAAATAGTCTCGAGTTGATGAAGAAAATATGGAAGGCTCCAAATGGTCAGCCTTTTATAGTTGCGGGAAGCGGTACGTTGGCCATGGATATGGCAGCGGCCAACCTGATAGAAAACGGAGATGCTGCTTTGGTGGTTTCAACCGGATATTTTGGGGAACGCTTTCAGGATATTTTGGAACGTTATGGTGCTAGCACCACTCTATTAAAGGCTCCTATAGGAGAAGTGGTGAGTTTAGAGGCTATAGAAAAAGAGCTTAAACAAAAGCCGTATAAAATGATGGTTTTTACCCATGTAGATACCTCTACAGGGGTTTTGGTAGACCCCGAACCTATGGCCCAATTGGCACAAAAATATAATGTTATAAGTGTTATGGACGGTGTTTGCTCGGTCGGGGGAGAAGATATTAAGCAAGAAAAGTGGGGTATAGATATTGTTCTCACGGGATCTCAAAAAGCCATTGGTGTTCCACCAGGTCTTGCATTGTTGGTTGCTTCCCAAAAAGCTATGGAGGTATGGAAAAATAGGAAAACACCGGTGTTCAACTACTATGCGGATTGGAACAATTGGTTACCTGTTATGCAGGCCTACGAAGAAAGACGCCCCTCCTATTTTGCGACACCTGCCGTTAACTTGATCTTGGCCTTGGAAACAAGCTTAAAAATTTTGGATTACGAAGGTATGGGCAACAGGGTGAAAAGGCATCAAAATTTGGCTCGGGCATTTAGAGAAGCTTTAAAGGCTTTAGATTTGACGATCTTGCCCAAAACACCATCCATAGCGGCCAATACCTTAACAGCGGCATACTATCCCAAAGATATAAATGCAGCAGCGCTACGTAGTAGAATGGCCGAGAACAATGTAATCATTGCCGGAGGGCTGTTGCCCGAAATAAAAACCACTTATTTTAGGGTAGGTCATATGGGCTCGGTCTCCGCAAATGATCTAGTAGCGGTGTTAAGTGCCTTAGAGCGTGCTTTGGCAGAGCTAGACTATTCTTTTAAACCAGGGGAAAGTCTACAAGCATTTCAAAATGCGATTTTACGATCTGGAAATTAAAACAATAGCTACGTATATGATGTTTTGCTAATGCGAATCTAGGTTGAAAAAATCCCCGACGCTTGTCGGGGATATATATTTTAATGAACTATGGGGTGGGTTGTTGTTTTAGGAAGTCGGACTTGATTTTTTTACGGTCCAGTTTGCCCGTTTCGTTCTTGGGGATGTTTCCCACAAAATAAAATTCGGAGGGAATCTTAAACTTGGCCAAATGCGTTTTGCAAAAGCTTTTAAGCTCCTCTTTGTCGGGCTCGGGCTCCGCTACCAGAAAGGCCACTCCGCATTCGCCCCATTTTTTATGGGGCACGGCGATCACCACGGCTTCCCGTATGTTCGGGTGCTGTAGCAAGGCCCGCTCTACCTCGGCGGGGTACACGTTTTCGCCTCCGCTGATGTACATGTTCTTCTTGCGGTCCATAATATAGATAAAGCCCTCATCGTCCATTCTTCCAATGTCACCGGTACGTAGCCAATGGTCTATTTTTGCCGCTTTGGTGGTTTCGGGATTCTTCCAATATCCGGGCATGACCATGGGGCCGCCGATCAATATTTCACCGGGGGTATCGGTAGGGGCGTCGTTTCCGTCTTCCCCTAAAATCCTTACATCTACATAAAAATTGGGCTTACCGATAGAACCTTGTTTTCTATGGGCATCGTCTTGATGCAAAGAGGTCAGGTTGGGGCCGGCTTCCGTAAGTCCGTAGCCCTGTCTGATAGGTACGTTTTTACGGTGGAAGGTTTCGATAAGGTTCAAAGGCATACTTTCCCCGCCTACTACAATATAGTGGAGGCAGCTTATATCGGCCCTTGTAAATTCCGGTAGTTCGGCCATCATTTTTAACATGGTGGGCACGGCCATAAACAAGTCTAACCGTTCCTCGACGATACAGTTGAGCACTGCCAGGGCATCAAATTTTTTGAACATGATCACCGTACCGCCCCGATGCAGCACGGGCGTTAAAAGCACGTTCCAACCGCCGGTATGGAAGAGCGGCATGCAGTTGAGGGTAACGGTGTCGTTATTGATCAATAGGCTCTGGGTGGTGTTTATACTGTTCCAAAAAAGCATTTTATGGGTATAAAGAATGCCCTTGGGAAGCCCCGTAGTGCCACTGGTGTACAGTATAAATAGGGGAGCGTCTTCGGTGAGTTTCGGTTCGCTTGCCCGGGGAGCCCTCTTTCCTATAAAATGATATACGGATGCGAGGTCTTGGAACTTGGTCTGTACATTGAGGTCGTCATGCGCCACACAACCATCGGTATAGGCCAGTTTGCACTGCGAGTCGCTCAAAAGCGCCTCAATTTCCTTGGGTGCCAATCTAAAATTTATGGGTACCAAGATGATGCCCGTCTTTTGGGCGACGGCAAAAAGAATCACCTGTGCCAGGTGGTTTTCGGCAATAATCGCCACCCGATCGCCCATGGCCATTTGGTAATCCTCCCGTAGGTGTTGTGCCAAGGCATTGGCCGCCGTATCTATTTCTTTATACGTGAGGCTCCTGCCCGAAACGGGATCCTTGACCGCCGTTTTATTAGGGTGGTAGTCCGCCCACTTGTTAAACCAATCAAAGGTATTGAACATAGGTATTCTAGGTATTCTTATAGTATAAATGCATTTGCCGCAAAGGCCAGTCCTCCTCCAGATCCGATAAAAAACAGGGTGTCGTCCTCTTTTACCTTTTGCTGTTCCCATGCCTCGTGAAAGGCCATCGGTATACAGGCCGAACCCGTATAGCCGTAGTGGTGCATCACGGTGTGGGCCTTGTTCTGGTCCACATCCAAGATACGAAGGGTTTCTTTAATCGCATTGATATTGATCTGGGTAATAAAAAATTGATCTACTTCCTTTATACCGACATTCATATTGCCGGCAAGCTCTTTGGCCAGGCCGCTCCACATTTGAGGATTCAGCTCGGGCGGAAATTTTTTTACGAACTTCAGTTTGTGGTCGTTTTGCTGTAGCACCTCGTCCGATATCGGTTTTTTGGTGCCTCCGCCATAAATACCCATCCAATCGGTATACTGCCCTTGCGAGATGAGCTTTCCGGTTTGGTGACCCTTGTGTTTCTCTTCCGTAGCCGTAAGTACCACGGCCCCGGCGCCATCGGCAAAGAGGGTGACGGTCTTCTTGTCCGTCTTGTTTAAATATTTGCTCATGGCATAGGCCCCCACCACCAGTACGTTGTTTACCGATCCGCTACGGATGTAATGGGTGGCCGTTTCTGTGGCCGTCACAAAACCTGCACAGGCGGCATTTAGGTCAAAAGTACCTGCGTTTTTGGCCCCCAACCGATGTTGCAATACTGCGGCCGTTGATGGGGAAATGTATTCCGGGGTATCGGTGGCTACGATGATCAGGTCGATATCGTACGGATTCAGTCCTGCATTTTTCAGGGCTTCCGCTGCGGCACCATGGCACAGGTCGGCGGTAGATTCGTTCTCTTGGCACCATCTACGTTCGTAAATCTGCACGTTTTCACGTAACCAGGTATCCACATCCTCGCCCAAAAGCTCGTTAAAATAGGCATTGGGGAGTATTTGATCGGGAACGTACATTCCCGAAGCAATGATCTTTGCGTTCTTCATAAATCTTATTTGTAAGGGTCTTTAATCCAGATGAATTTTTGTTTCCAGAACATAGAGTCCGCGTGTGGGAGGTGCAGCGGTAAACTCGCGCAGCTCGTTGTTGAACAGGTTGGTGGCCGCCAAGGAAACGGTAACCTTGTCGCTTACCCTATACCCGATATTCAGGTCCATGGTAACAAATCCGCCCAAGGGACCGTAGTTATAGGCATCTCCACTAGGCGCATCCTCCACAATGGGAACCCCTCTATAGGTCATTCCCGGAAGGGTCTCGGAAGCGATCTGGAAACTGGAGAAGTAATTGTATTTCTGTACCGCTCTTCCGAAAACAGAGCCAAAAAAACGAGAACCGTAATAGTTGATGCCGAGTCCGCCCTTGTTTTTTGGTGCATTGACCAAGAAATCGAGGAAGTTCACCTCGCCATCGTTGTTAAAATCGTTCTCCATATTGTCCTCATCATAAGAGTAATCGAAATAGGAATAGTTGGCCGTCATACTCCATTCCGGAGAAAAGGAATAGGTAAGGCTAAGGTCGGCCCCGTAGGTGTTCACTTCCCCAAAATTGATATAGGTAGCCACCAACCCATTATACACTCCATAGGCGGCCTGCACCTCTTCAATAGGGGTATCGCCGCGTTGGGTAGTAACGCCCACAACGGTAACGGGACTCAAAAAGTCTTTGTTTATATTGTAATAGGCATTGACATCGGCATACAATTTATTGGCAAGGGTACCTCGGTAGCCTATTTCATAGGTACTCACCTTTTCTACATCCTGGGGGTCTACCTTCGAACCATCGGCCAGGGTAAAACCTTCCGCGTTACCTAGAATAAGGCCTCCAAAAAGGTTGCCGTACATATTTAAGATCGTTGGGGCGGCGATACCTTGCCCGTAAGTAAGTCTAAAACTTCCTTTTTCCAGCTCTTTTGAAATACCGAGCTTGGGAATAAAGTTGGTGCCGTAGATCTCATGGTTGTCTACACGTGCGGCGCCCAAGGCCTTGAATCCGCTTCCAAAATCATAGGTCAGGTGCAGGTAGCCACCCAACTGTGAAACATCGATGGAGTCGTCTTCGTTCTCGTCCAAAAGATAGGTCCCCAAGCTATTGGCCATATCCTTTTGGTATTGTACTCCCGTAATCAGGTCCAATTTTTCGAACAAGGTATTGCTGTACTGTACTTCGGCGTTCCATCGTTTTGAATCGTCCTTAAAACGGGCACCGCTGAGATAGGAAAACTCACCTGCCGCTTCCTCGGGACTCAACCCAGAATCGATGCCTACGTAGTATTGCTTTGTACGGTCGTCTATGGAATAGGTGTCATCGGTCTTACTGGTGGTGAAATAGGTCTGCGCAAAAAAGTTCTTGGTGTTGAACCGTAGTTGGAACACATTGATGCGCCAATCTATGATCTGGTTTCTACCTACATTGGTAGGAGAAAGGTAGGTACTGTTGCTATGGCCGTAGGTAGCGATAAGGTCGGTACCGGCCTTTGGCGTAAAATAGGCACTTGCCTCGGTCTTAAAGAATTCGACATTGTTGTCGAGCTCAAATTCTTCATAAGCTTCTTTAACGCCATCCATTCCCGGACTTCCATCGGCCAATTTACGGTCTATGTAAACCGAATCCGCATAGTGGAATTCCTTGGCCTTGGTGTATTCACCAGTAGCCTTGAAGGCCCATTTATCGTTGAACTTTTTAGCGAATCGCAATCTTCCCGAATAGTAGGCATCACCATCTCCGGTGACACCAAGGTTACCTGCAACCGTCAGTCCTTCGTGTTTACGTGGATCTTTGGTAATGGTATGAATGAGTCCGTTATGGGCATTGGGACCGTAAAGCGTGGCATTCGGACCCAAGATAAGTTCTACCTGCTCGGTATCTTCCTTGATGGTGGTGGTCAAAGGCCCCATGGGAAGCCCCGTAGCGATCAAGGACGAAAAGCGATTGTCTACGACCTGAAGGTTCTTGGAGTTGAAATTGGAATTAAAACCACGAATATTAAAGGCCGGTGCGGCGATACCCGCCCTAAAATAATCGACCCCTTTTTTGCGGGCCAGCAGCTCTGCGGGGTTACCGGCATAACGTTCTATTTCACGGGCTCCGATGGTAATTACGGTGGCGGTGGAACTGGTTAGTTTTTCCGCCTTTTTTGATCCGGAATACACCACTACCTCGTCGAGAAAGCTACCAGGGGACAGTACAAAATCTATGGTGGTGGTCCCCGAGATATCCACGTTTTTTGAGGACGCCGAAAAACCGACGTACGAAGCCTCGAGCAAGACCTTTCCCGTAGGCAGTGAAAGTTCGTAGTTACCATCCATATCGGCAGTGGTTCCCACCCCGAGTTCAATGGCATATACGGTGGCACCCGATAAACCTATGCCCTCCTCATCGGTGACCTTTCCGGTAACCGTGACTTCTTGTGCGTTCAGGGCTATACAGCCTACAAAGAACAGCATCATTACAGCTAAATGTTTCATTTTCGTTTGGTTTTATGAGTTAATTGATTTTAAATTTTGTTGTTGTATTTCTGTTTTAGATTACTTGCCATCTATTGTTTCGATAATACAGGTGTTTACGGCATCACTTTGGTCCCAGAGCACAAAATGCCCGGCTTCGTCCAACTGTTGTATTCTAATTTTTGGATAATCTATGCGTAGTTTTTCTAAGAGGTCATCCAAGCTAAGTTGGGGATGAAGTATCTTGTTCGGTATCAGCATGTCGTTCTTGCCATAAATGACCTGTATAGGTACCTTTATATCCGCTATCTTATCGTATACCGGTTCGGCTAGCATGGCATGGATACTCCGTACTACGGTAGATACATAGGTCTTATATTTTTCGGTGTCCTTTTTGATTTCGAACCGATCATTGACCATAAATTGAGCATCATCGGGAACCTTCGCTCCATAAAAATTGATATTGAAGTTTTGTTGGATCTGTGCGTCGGTCAGGTTCAGGTAGAGCTGATTGTTGACCACGGCTTGAAACCAGTTTTTGTCGTCTTGGCTAAATTGCTCGAGTCCGGCAGGAGCCAACAACACCATGTTTTTTAACCAGTCGGGCTGTTGTGAGGCAGCCAATTGCATGGCTATTTGTCCCCCCATGGAATGCCCTACAAGCGTTACCCGCTCCCATTTTTTTAGGGTGATGAATTCTGAAACAACCTTGGCGTAATTGTCCATTCCCGGTACAAAGTCTCCTAGCTTGGTGTTTCCAAAACCGGGAAGGTCCAAGGCGACCACCTTTGCTTTTTCCGACAAGGCCGGAATGTTCTTTTGATAGGCCTTGGCGTTGCTGCCCAACCCATGGATCAAGACCACGGTATGGTCTCCAGTGCCGGCTTCATGGTAACTTAGGGTGATATTACTGGTTGGCAACAATAGTTCCGATGACTTTATTTCTTGGCTCATAAGCGTAGAAAGGGTTAGAAAAATGAGGGACGAAAACAAATACTTAACTTTCATGGGACATGGTTTTCATAGGTTTGACTAGATAAATGGCCGTGCCCACCGCCGTAGACACCATCAAGGCAATAGCCGATGCGATGGCGGGGTTTTTTACCGTGGCCCCTTCCATATAGGGCGTCAGTTCCAGATAATAGATACCAAAATGGACGACTACCGCCACAATAGAGGAAACAATGGGGATATATCTGTTGGTGGTCTTTGTAAAAATGCCGAAAAACACGGGTACAAAGGCGGCCGAGAAAAAGGCATATACCCCATTTTGTGCAAAAATGCCCACACTTAAACTGGGGTTTACCAATTGCCCGTAAGAGAGTATAATGGCCGCGACCGCTACCAAAAAGGTGATGACCCAATTGATGTGGATAGCGTTGACGTTTTTTTTGTATTTGCCCACGATGGGCATGATCAGATCGTTGGTCAAAGTGGTGGGGATGGACTGTATCAGCCCTTCCAAAGTAGAGAGTCCCGCTGCGATGAGTCCTAAAATAACCAGGATACCCACATAGATAGGGAAACGGTCTACCACGTAGGCGGGAATGATGCCGTCCATACTTAATAATTGCCCACCGTCCATAAGATCGGGAAAATTAAGGCGGGCGTAAAATCCTGTTATCACTACCGAAAAGAAGATGACCAACAGCAAGATCGAATAGATCAAAAAGCGATTTACCTGTTTGTCATTTTTAATAAGCAGCGATTTGGTCAAAATATGGGGCTGACAGACAATGGCGATACCAACGATGGCATTGCATACGACCACTTCAAAGAAATCGCGAAAAAGGGGGCTTGACTCATTAAAGGTTTTGGTCAGGTTGGGATCTATATCGTTCAACCTAGAAAGTATCGACTCACCACCACCTGTAAAAAAGTATTCCGCCCCCGAACCCAACAACAATACGGCTACAATGATCATCATGATGGCTTGCAGGGAATTGGTGTAGACCATAGAGTTGGCTCCACCGGCCAACATATAGGAAAACACCACGGCCACCAGAATAATTAAAATGGTAAGCTCATCGGCAGACACTGCCTTGGCGATCACTTTGGTGATCCCAACACAGATCAATACAATAAACGTTATCAAAAGGGTACTTAAAAGTCCGAAAAACAATTTTAGAAAAGGGGACCCGTAACGTTTGCCCACCCAATCGGCAATGGTCAGCGATTTTACGTTAATGCCGTACTGGCGGAACCTTTTCATTAGTACGATTAGGGCCACAAAAATGGCCAAGGGCATTACCACTCCAAAGGCTAGATAGGCACTTAGGCCGTACAACGAAATAAAACCCGGGTTGATGATAAATGTGGCCGCACTGGTCAAAGAAGCCGCCAATGAAAGGGCCACCGAGAACGAAGAAAACGATTTACTGCCCAAAGCATAGGTTTCTATACTTTCGTCCTTTATTCTTGACTTTATGACCAAATAACATAATACAGCCAAAAATGCCAGCAGTGATATAAGTGTTATTTGAGGATAATATTCGTTCATTCGTAATTTATCAATATGTTTTTTGAGTAATTCTTATTTTGTGTTCGACTAAATATAGAAACAAAGAATTTTAGTATGAATGTTTATTTTTAAAATTTATGAGGTAGACTTTTTTAATTAATAAATGTGAGTAGATGCTTTTTTGTGGCTATAAAAATGAATTTTCATCAAGGAATTAATAATGGTAAGATTCTTTGTAATCCCTATGTTTATTGATATTAATCATAAAAAAACAAATGAATTATGAGATTTTAAAAAAATGATTTAAAAATTACTATGAAGAGATATGTATTAAAATTAAGGATGTATGCTTCTAAATTCAATAAAAAGTCAATATCTTATAATTAATATATAATTGACTGAATTTAAAGTAATTATTATTTTTAATTGTGATTAAAAGTATTTAGTCGATATTATATAATTGAATTTTTATAATTTTATCTTGTAAATAAAACGATAGCTTTGGCCTAAAACATACAAGATGAAGAGATTAAAGGACAAAGTTGCCGTAGTTACCGGAGGGGCCAACGGCATAGGAAAGATAACCGTTGAGAAATTTTTAAAAGAAGGCGCCAAGGTCGTCTGTTGGGACATCAACCAAGATGCAGGAGAAAAATTGATGGCGGAACACAAGGGAGAAAACTTAAAGTTTCAACAGGTAAACACGGTAAATAGATCCGAGGTGGACGAAGCCGTATCGAGTATTGTCAAAACATATGGTGGCATTGACATCTTGATCAACAATGCGGGTATAACAAGGGACGCTACCTTGCGGAAAATGACCCAAGAGCAATGGCAATCGGTATTGGATGTCAACCTAACCGGGGTGTTTAATTGCACACAGGCCATATCGGAACACATGGTAGAAAAGGGCAGTGGAAAGATCGTCAGTGCATCTTCGGTAGTGGGACTATATGGTAACTTCGGACAAAGCAACTATGTAGCCACAAAGAGCGGCGTTATTGGCCTTACCAAGGTATGGGCGCGTGAATTGGGTCGTAAGGGCATCAATGTAAATGCTGTGGCACCGGGATTCATCGCTACCGAAATGGTAGAGACCATTCCCGAAAAAGTAATCAAGGACCTGGAATCAAAAACTCCCTTGGGTCGTTTAGGAAAACCGGAAGATATTGCCGATGCCTATGTATTTCTATCATCGGAAGAGGCAAGCTTTATCAATGGGGCCACCTTGAGCGTTGACGGGGGACTTGTAATGTAATGAAACTGAAAAAATTTTCGAAGTTTGTCGACTCACTTTTACCCCATGAGGTACTGTTGTTGGAGCGTTGTGCCCAATTTCAGGATGTGGACCGCATCGAAATTTTTGAAACCGTAAGGCACAATGTTCTTACCAATGCTAAAAAGAAGGCGTTTTCGCTGAGTTGCGACAAGCGAAAATATTCGCATATGATGAACTGGATGCAGGCCCGTTTAGACGAGCATTGCACCGACAACTACTACGAAAGCCTTAACTATTTCGACAACAAGATAAAGACCGATGCCCTTTCGTCTGAAGAGGAACGGATATTGTTGAAGCTCATTAAAAACTACGAGCCCCACCATTTTCATTTTATCCGTTTTTATGAAGTGGTCAAAAACTACTTGAACTTTCTGTTGGTACGGGTTCGGCTGAACGATTATGAGCTGATCAACAAGTTTGTGCATAATTACCACGACGACTATATACGGAGTAAAAATATTGGTGATAGAATGACCCAGGCCACTTCCGATATCGTCACCGATTACCATAGCGGGCGCCTTACCCAAAATTCGCTTAAATGGTCCCCGTGGCTGGAACGCCTGTTTCGAGACGAATCCATCGACGGATTCAACCGTTATCAAACCTTGATTCTTTTGTCGTACCTCGCCCTTTTAAAGAACGATCTATTGGAACCTGCCATTGGGTATTACGATCAGCTCGAGGCAAAATTAAAGGACGGGTCGTACTACTCCAGAAAGCTATTGCTCAATTTTTACGGCAATCGGCAGTTGATTCTAATGAAACTGCACAAATACGACCAAGCCTTGTACTATGGCCGCTTGTCGATCAGTGAACAAGGGCACGATTACATCATGTACCTTAATAATTACTGCTTTAATCTACTAAAGTTGGAAAGGGCAAAAGAAGCCTTGCAATTACTAAAGGATGCCCTTCCCTTTGCCCGACAAATGTCGAACAAATACAACAAATCGCTCTTTATCTCTTCTTTGGTGAAGTGCTATAATGACAACGGACAGTTTAAAAATGCACGGCAGTACGCCGAAAACCAACTGGTTCAGTATGAAAAGGACATCCTGGAACACAATTGGAACAAATTTTTTAGGACCTATCTGGAAACCCTCTTGCATCTGGGCGATTACAAGCACGCAAAGAAGACCATAAAGCGCTACGGACTTTTAGATCGGGAGAGTGCCGAGCTCAAGGCTTATGCTGGCTTCCCTTACTTTAAATGGTTCATGACCCTGATCGATTTTAAGCAGGGAAACATCAACGGGGTGCGATTTAGGAAACTGATCCTGAGGGAAAGGGAGCATTTGACCCATTCGCAGAACATACGACCTTCCGAAAGTGTAATGGTATTACTGGAGGATGCGTTAAAGGAATGATATTTAAGTCTTAAACAATAAGAAAGCTAAAAAAGAAACAGACTCTACGCCAATATTATTCTTTGGTTTTTTTCCAAGCTTCGAACTTTTCTTTGGTCTCATTATTGGTTAGAGGGTAGAGGCCGATAATAGTTTCACCTTTTTGTACGCTTTCCATGACAAATTCCTCGAAGAGGGTCATTTGTAGGCATTCGTCCGCGACATCATCGGCCATATGGGCCGGAATTACCATAACGCCATCGTCATCACCTATTATAATATCACCAGGAAAAACAGCTACGTCACCACAACCTATGGGGTCATTTATGGCTATGGCATGGTGAAGGGTAAGATTGGTGGGTGCAGAAGGTCTGTTGTGATATGAGTTGAAGTCCAACGCGGCAATCTCGGCAGCATCCCTAAAACCACCGTCGGTAACTATGCCTGCAACTCCACGGACCATTAATCTTGTAATTAAAATAGATCCTGCAGAAGCTGCTCTGGCATTCTGTCGACTATCGATCACCATTACGGCACCAGGTGGACATTGTTCTACGGCTACCCGTTGTAAGTGCTTAGGGTCTTTAAAAACTTCTATTGGGTTTAAGTCTTCCCTTGCCGGGATGTAACGTAAGGTATAGGCCTCACCGACCATGGTAGGTCTTCCTGATTTTAACGGACGTACATTTTGTACAAATTGATTTTTAAGCCCTCTCTTAAAAAGACAGGTAGCAACCGTTGCGGTACTAACTTTTTTTAGTTTCTCTTTTGTAGTCATTGTTGTGTCGTTCATGGTAAATGTTCCAATCCTTTTGATCAGGGGTTAATGGCGTAAAATTTTAAAAAAGACAGGATTTTTAGGATCTTTTATTTTTTAAACCTGCTTTGTAAGTATATCTCAGTTTTATGTTAAAAATTTGGAGGTTTTACAAATATATGTATTTTTGGTAAACCAAACTGGTTAACCAATTGACAATATGAAGCAAATATCATCTCTTTTATCGCTTACTTTTCTTTTGATAATATTTTCATGTTCAACCGAGCCTACGCTGGATACCGTTAAGAACGTGGCCGAATTTGAAGAGCGATTGAAAACGGTACGCCCTGGTGACAGTATTGTATTGGCCAATGGAATATGGTCAGATTCAGAATTGCTGTTCGAGGCGAAAGGAACAGCGGATAAGCCAATTACCTTGACCGTAGAGGAAAAAGGTAAGGTCATTTTCGAGGGGGCATCCAATTTAAGAATCGCAGGAGAACATTTGATCGTGAAAGGTCTGGTCTTTAAAAATGGTTATACACCTACCACCGAAGTCATATCATTTAAAAAAGACAATGAGACCTTGGCATACAATTCTAGATTAACGGAATGTGTGATAGATGGTTTTACCAATCCAGAACGTCATGAGCCGGACACGTGGGTGGCCCTTTATGGTAAAAACAATAGGGTAGACCATAATCATTTGGTTGGCAAGACCAATAGGGGGGTGACTATGATCGTTAGGTTAAATTCTGAAGAGAGCCAAGAAAATCATCATCGTATAGATCATAATTATTTTGGCCCGCGCTCTACTTTGGGTTCTAACGGTGGAGAGACCCTACGTATCGGTACCAGTCATTATTCGAGAACAAATTCTTATACGGTTGTAGAGGTAAATTATTTTGATAGGTGTAATGGGGAGCTAGAGACCGTGTCCAACAAGTCTTGTTCCAATACATACAAAAACAATGTTTTCTATGAATGTAAGGGTACCCTTACCCTGCGCCATGGAAACCGAAACATTGTAGATAGCAATGCACTAATTGGAAATGGAGTGCCAAATACAGGTGGTTTGCGCGTAATAAACGGGCAACAGACAGTTACGAACAACTATGCCTTTGGGCTTACCGGGATTCGTTTTAGTGGGGCTTTGGTCGTAATGAACGGAATCTTTAATTCGCCGATCAATAGATACGACCAGGTAAAAGACGCCATTATTAAAAACAATACGTTTATTGATAGTGACCATATACAACTTGGGGCCGGGGCTGACGAAGAAAGAAACGCTCCACCGGATAACTCCGTAATGGCAGACAATATTTTTTATAACGAAAACAAGGATGATGTTTTTACCGCCTATACGAATATTAGCGGTATCAAGTTTGAGAACAATTTGATCAGTCCCAATATTCAACCTATTGCTAAAGAAGGGTTTAGGCCATTGCAATTGAGTTTTGTTAAAAATGAGCAAGGTTTTATGGTGCCTGCGGATACTACCCTGAACGTTGGCGCTAAAATAAGCCCCTCTATTGCGACCAAAGAGAATACCGGGGTATCTTGGTATTCAAAGGATGATGGAAAAGCAACTTTGTCCTCGGGGAAAACAATTAAGGTCAAGGCCGGACTTAACTCTCTGGTCGATGCCGTAAAGAAATCATCGCCAGGAGATATTCTAGAATTGGGAGATGAGGTCTATAGCTCAACAAAAACGATTGCCATAAAACACCCTTTAACGTTTAGGGGTGTCGGAGAGGGTAAATCTAAATTGCTTTTTGAAAAAAAATCACTTTTTGAAATTAACAATGGAGGAAGCCTTAAGTTGGAGAATTTGATATTTGATGGTAAAAATTCACCTGATCGTACCGGTAATTCGGTAATTACCACTAGTAAATACTCGATGAACAAAAACTATAAATTGTTCGTAGAAAACTGTGATTTTGTCGATTTGGACGTAAACCACTCCTATGATGCGATTCGTGTATACAAAAATACGTTTGCAGATACTATAAGCATTACCAACTCGCGCTTTAAAAATATTACCGGAAACATTATGGCCTTAGATGCCGAAACCGATGATATAGGTATATATAATGCCGAATATGTAATCATGAAAAACAACAGTTTTAGTGATGTTGGAGGTGCCGCACTTCGTCTTTATAGGGGCGGAAAAGATGAAAGCACCTTTGGGCCATTCTTAGAAATGGAACACAATGTATTCGATAATGTGGGGCAGGACAAAAGAAACAGGTATGATGCTACCGTATCATTATACGGTGTTCAAAAGATTGCCATAAAAAATAATATCTTTAAAGATAGCAAAGCTGTAAACATGCATTTGGTAGTGGGTGAACCCATTGTTAATGTAAAAAATAACGCTTTAAGCAATACCCCAAAACTTACTGTTACGGGCGATCAAAAATATACCGTTGAAAACCAATGGGAGCTTGCTCCAAAATTCTCTGATAGTATTTACTATACTTTAAGTGCAGATTCCCCTTTAAGAGGAAAAGCTACTGATGGGTCGGATTTAGGCTTAATAAAAAAATAACTATGGGTATGTTAAGATATGTAAGAGGAGTGGTATTGGCAGGTTGTCTACTACTAATTTCTAACCAAATATGTTCACAAGAGCATCCAAGCTTGGTACTTACCAAAGAGGGAGTGCAAAAAATAAGGGCAGAATTGGGTAATGTGCCTTTGTTCGATGCCTCTTTAAAAAAGCTCAAAGAAGAGGTGGATGCTGAAATTGCCTTAGGGATAGATACTCCTATACCTAAAGATTTTTCTGGTGGCTATACCCATGAGCGTCACAAAAAAAACTTCGTTATTCTTCAAAAGGCAGGCGTGCTTTTTCAAATTTTGGAAGACGAAAAATATGCACATTACATTAAGGACATGTTGTTTCAATATGAAGGCATGTACAAAGATCTGCCATTGCACCCTAAAGAAAGGTCGTATGCCAGGGGGAAACTTTTTTGGCAGTGCTTAAACGACTCCAATTGGTTGGTTTATGTTAGTCAGGCCTATGATTGTATTTACGATTGGCTTACAAAAAAAGAGCGTAAACAATTAGAGAAAAACCTCTTAAGGCCTTTTGCGGATTTTATATCGATAGAAAACCCTCAGTTTTATAATCGTGTGCACAACCATAGCACATGGGGGAATGCAGCGGTAGGTATGATCGGTCTGGTAATGGACGATGACGAATTAGTAGATCGTGCGTTATACGGTATCGAAGATGATGGATTAGAAATCGGCGGTAAGGATAATGATGGGGGAACCATTAAGATCGAAGGGCAAAAATCTGGGTTTTTGGCAAATGTAGACGAGCCCTTTTCTCCAGATGGTTATTATACCGAAGGCCCATATTATCAGCGTTACGCCATGTATCCATTTTTAATCTTTGCACAGGCATTACACAATGTTCGTCCAGACGTTAAGATTTTTGAGTACAAAGACAGTGTGTTATTGAAATCGGTTAAAACCTTGATCGACCTCTCGGATGCGGATGGTGAATTTTTTGCCTTGAACGATGGTCAGAAAGGTATGTCGTACGCCTCCAACCAAGTTGTAAGTGCCGTAGATATTGCCTATAATTTTGGAGGTAAAGACCCTCAGTTCTTAAGCATTGCCGAAAAACAGGGACAAGTCTTGCTAGATGATTCCGGATTGGCGGTAGCCATGGGTATACGGGATGGAAAAGCAAAACCTTTTATAAAAGAATCTGTAAACCTGACCGATGGTAGCGATGGCAAGCAAGGAGGGGTCGGCATTCTTAGGTATGGAAACGAAGATTTGACCTTGGTCTTTAAATATGCCGCACAAGGTCTAAGCCATGGGCATTATGACAAGTTATCCTTTTCAATGTTCGAAAAAGGTGATGAGCTTTTGCAAGATTATGGTCTGGCCAGGTTCGTTAACATTGGACAAAAAGGAGGGGGCAATTATCTAAAGGAGAACACCACCTGGGCAAAACAGTCGATTGCACATAATACCCTTGTACAAAACGAGACATCGCATTTTAAGGGAGAATATGAAATTGGGAGCCAACATCATTCCGAACTCTATTTTTTTGATGCCTCCAACAAAGAAGTACAAGTGGTAAGTGCTAAAGAAAAAAGTGCCTATCCCGGTACGGAAATGCATAGAACCATGGCTATGATAAAATGGCCTCATTTCAAAAAACCATTCGTTTTGGATATAATGAAGGTAAATTCAGAAAAAGAAAATCAATATGATCTTCCCTTTTATTTTCTGGGGCAGGTGATAGAGGCTAATTTTGAATACAAAGCCCCCACGATGTTACATGCGTTGGGAAAAGAAAATGGATATCAGCATTTGTGGCTGGAAGGCAAGGGTGTGCCGACATTGGACAATGCTAAATTGTTATGGTTGAACCAAGGAAAATTCTATTCTTTGACCACTACCGTGAACAATATGGACGAATTATTGTTTACAAGAATAGGCGCCAACGACCCCCAATTTAATCTAAGAAGGGATGCAGCCCTTATGATCCGAAGAAAAAATACGGCAAATACTGTTTTTGTCTCGGTCATAGAGCCACACGGAAGCTATAGCCCGGTATCTGAACTGGCTTTGGATTCGAACAGTAATATTGCCCATATTGAAGTCCTTTTTGATGACGATAACTATACGGCAGTGTCAATAGAGGGTGTAGGTGGCCACAAAGCACTTTTTATCCTTTCAAATAGAGAGGCTTTAAAAACCGAAGAACATAAATTACAAATAAACGATAAGGAGTATCAATGGAATGGTCCTTTTTATTATATCATTACAAATAAATAGATAAGAATATGGCAAAATTTGAACCAAGTAAGGAATTTATTTTAGACCAAGACCTAGAGTGGGAAACGGTAGGAGAAGGTGTAAAGAGAAAGATTATGGGGTATGACGACAACATTATGTTGGTAAAGGTACATTTTCGGGAAGGAGGAATCGGTTATAAGCACGAGCACTATCATTCTCAGGTCACTTATGTAGAAAGTGGAGAGTTTGAATTTTCTATCGGAGAACAGACAAAAGTCGTCAAAGGAGGAGATACGGTGTATATTCCGCCTCATGTATTACATGGTGCCATTTGTACGAAAGAAGGAATTTTGATAGATGTATTTAGCCCCATACGAGAAGATTTTATGGAAAAGTGATTATGAAATGAACATCATCTTCAATAACTAATAATTAAAAAAGCAGGGCCTTTTAATATGGGATCTATTGATACATCGCGTCTGGGAAGATTAAAAAAAGGTCTCAAAAATTTTGGTCCTGCTTTTTTTATAATTGGTTATGTCGTAGGTACGGGCAGTGTTACCTCTATGGTGGTATCGGGGGCCAAATACGGGCTGAGTCTTTCATGGGCATTGTTGTTATCTTGCTTCTTTACTTACTTTTTGTTAGTGGCGATCAGTAAATTGACCATCGTATCGGGGCATACCCTGATGTTCAATTTTAAAAAGACCTTCGGGAAACCACTGACCATTTTTATAATATTGGCATTGCTGGTATCCATTGTTTCATCATGTATTGGTGTTATGGGTGTGGTAGCCGAGGTAACTATGGAATGGATTTCTGTAAAAACCTCCATTTCTTTTCTTAACGGCCCAATAGTTTCCATTTTTTTTATTGCGATTTTAATTGGTCTTTTTTGGACCGGCAAGCATGCGAATTTTATAAAGGCCATGAGTATAATGGTCGGTTTTATGGCGTTGGCCTTTATAATAACAAGCTTTATGGTGGTAAAGGAAGCAGGGACTTCGATAGCCGAGTTTTTTCCTGAATTGCCAAAAGGTGATAACAATGGGTTGGTAATTGCCGGAATAGTAGGTACGACCATGGCTGGGGTGTGTTTGGCCTCGCGCAGTATTTTGGTTCAGGAACAGCATTGGGGCCTAAAAGATTTAAAGACAGAAAATAAAGATGCCATGTCATCGATGGTGATGACCTTTTTTATTAGTCTGGCCATTATGATCAGTGCAACGGGAACCCTTTATTTTCAGGGTAAACCTGTAGACGATGCGACGGATATGATGCATGCATTGGGGCCATGGGCGGGAGATTTTGCCCTTACCTTGTTCACACTTGGAATTATCGGTGCAGGACTGTCCTCCATTTTTCCCAACCTATTATTGTTTCCTTGGTTGGTGGCAGATTATACGGGTACGGAACGGAACATGAAAAAACCACTTTATAAACTTATTGTGGTATTGGTGGCCCTGTCTGGTTTGATCGTTCCTGTTTTGGGGGGTAAACCCGTTTGGATATTAATTGCCTCTCAGGCATTAAGTCCGTTTGTAATGCCCTTGATAACCTTGTTTTTGTTGATATTACTTAATAAAGACGATATTATGAAAGAGCATAAGATTACCTTATGGATGAATTTGGCGCTCGGCGCTACCTTTATATTCAATTGCTATATGTTGTACGTTGCCTTAAAGGGGTTTATGGATTTTATATAAAACAAAAACATTTGTATTAACTTGGTGGGTAGCACAATAGTATTTTTGAAGCCAGTTCAGATTTAAAGACAACTTCATCAATGGCAGCTGAAAAGAAAATTTCATCTCCTTGTTTAAAAGTGTATTCTTTTCCTCCACACATGATACTGCCTTCCCCGAAGTAGATAACGGCCACAAAAAAACTGCCGTTCGCTTTTGCGGTATATTCGCCGTCTAGATCAAGCTCTTTTAGCCCAAAACAGTCCGTATGGGTTTCGTTAAAGATAGATTTAAGAGTGAAATAATTGGAAGATGCTATAGTTACCGGTTCCACTTTCCATCGTTTTAATGCTTCCTCATAAGAGCAGCCATCGTAATGAAAACAGTTCAACATATTTTTTTCTCCTACCCCTTGATGAATCAATTCATCAGAAATTTCCAATCCGGCAGGGGTGATTTTTTCAACACGCATGGTGTAATCGGTAGGTTCCTGTACTTCCATTAAAAAGCAGCCACTACCAATGGCATGTGGTACACCTCCATAGATCATATAGGCGTCTCCCGGGTTTACTTCTATCTTATGTAGGCAATGTAGCATACCATCGATATCTTGGTCTATAAACAGAGATTCCCATTGCTCTTTGGTTACCCCTTCCTTGAACCCCATGTAAATAACGCTTTTTTCACCATTGATCTCGCGTTTGTTCAATACGTACCATGATTCTGTCTTGCCAAAGGCAGAATTGAGCATGGTGCGCGCGTATTCTTTATCTGGGTGTACTTGTATCGTCAACCTTTCCTTAGAATCGAGCATCTTGATCAATACACCGGTGGTTCCAAATTTGTCGGCCAGTTTTTTGCCTAGATAAAGTTCTTTGTTGGATGCTACCAATTCTTTAAGCGAATAGGAGCCATTGGGTGTCTCTACAAGTGAAAGCCCCTCGTTTTTAGGTCTTCCCTTGCCTCTAGCCGTCACTGTAGACATGATCCATTCTTCTGGCATACTGCCATCAACTTCGGGGGTGTCTTTCTTCCATTTATCTATTAGTGCCCCGCCCTCGTATGTTCGCCAAACCCTATTTGAAAATTGCTTTAAGGGAATATGGGCGTATTGCTCTAAATCACTCTTCATTATTTTATGTTTATGGATCTTTAAATAGTGTTGGAAATTAATGAAAATCAAATCATTGGGTTGATTAAAAGTCATTAAAAGCCAAAAAAATGTTGAAAATCTGGTGCGGAAAATCGGTCAAATTTAGAAATAATAGGATGATTTTAAGGGTAAATAGGACAAATAAATAGGCCAAATAGAAAAAAACCGAAAATAATTATTCCGTTAACAAGTTACGATATCCCTAATATTTTAAGGCTTTGTGAGTCTTATTGTCAAAAAACACCCCGTCAAAAATTGTTAAACTGCAATTTTCTCTTTTTTTAACGAAAAAATAACATATATTTGGTAAACCAAATTGGTTAACCAGTATGGAAAACCAATTCGGGTAATAAGTATCAAGTAATATTAATTATAAAAACAATCTATGAAATGTTGAAATAGGGTATAAAAAAAAGGACGGGTGCACGCCCATCCTTTTAGAATCATTACTTCATTCTGAAGGGAAGTAATACTAAAACATGTAAACATTGCTATTTACACATTTCCTACAAAAATAGGGTTTTCATTCAACTTAAATGAAAAGGTGTGATTAGTAAATTGAAGATTATGGTGTGATGATAGCAATCACATTAGTTTATCCAAGCCAAAAAATGGCATCGATTAATTCAATAAAACTAACTTAATTTAACACAAATGAATTTAAAAACGAAACTAACATTGATAACGGCATTGATAATCAATGCTGTATTGATGGCACAAAGTGATTATACTTTGACTGGTACGGTAACAGACGAGGCTAACGTTCCCGTTCCCGGGGTAAACGTCATTATACAGAATACTACTACTGGTACCTCTACCGATTTTGACGGTAATTATTCGATTACGGTCAAGAGTGGTGATGTATTGGAGTTTTCATCGCTTGGATATTCCAAAAAAGTGATAACCATTAATGGGCAGCAAACCCTGAACGTTGTTCTTGCAGAAGATGCAAGCCAATTGGAAGAAGTGGTTGTCGTTGGTTACGGTTCTCGTAAGAAGAGTGATATTACGGGGTCGGTTGCCTCGGTAAAATCTGAAGAGTTGAACGCGTTCCCATTAGCTAGTGCAGAACAGGCACTTCAGGGGCGGGCCGCTGGTGTAGTGGTGCAATCCAATAATGGTGGTGAGCCAGGCGCTCCAATTTCTATTAAGGTTAGGGGTAATACATCTATAGGGGCCAATAGCGCACCTCTTGTGGTGGTAGACGGTTTTGTGGGGGCAACAATGCCACAACCAAGTGATATACAGTCTATAGAAGTTCTTAAAGATGCTTCTGCAACGGCCATTTACGGTTCTAGAGGTTCTGGAGGGGTGGTATTGGTTACTACTAAAAAAGGTAGAAGCGGAAAGATATCTGTAGAGGTAAATACCAATTATTCTATTCAAAGTACGGCAAATAGACTGGATCTATTGAATGCGGACGAGTTTGCAAGGTATCAGCAAATTATAAACCCCGCATATGTACAGGGTCCGGAAGATACAGATTGGCAAGATGTAATCTATACTACAGGTAGTACAGAAAATCATCAGTTCTCTTTTTCTGGAGGCTCCGAAAAAATAAACTTTTATGCTTCGGCAAACTATTTTAAGCAAGATGGTATTGTCGTTAATTCGGATTTTGAAAAATTAACTTTTCTATCAAATATTGATGCTCAGGTGACCGATAAGTTAAAGTTGGGCATGAATCTTTTTGGTAGTAGGGGAGTTAAAAATGGTGTTCTTACACAATCTACCGGTTCAGATCCACTGGGTAGTGTAAACGGTGGTGGAGACGATGTTGTGTCGCTGGCATTTAGGTTTACTCCAGATAGGGGTATATATGACGAAAATGGTGATTTTACACAAAACTCTGTCGGAGACGGTGTCGAAAATCCATATGCGGTCGCCAACGAATTAAGAAATGAGACCACAACCGATAGTTATAGAACAAATTTATATGCAAACTATGACCTTTTGGAAAACCTTACGTTTAAAACCACATTTGGTTATAGTACGCTTAATGAAACCGTTGGATATTTTAAACCGCAAACTTTTCAACTTTCCACAGGAGGGGCAAGTTTGTCCGACCGTAGGACTACCAATGTTTTAAGTGAAAATTATTTGACGTACAATGCGAAGATCGGAAAAGGCAACCTTACCTTATTAGGAGGGTATTCTTACCAAAAAACAAAGACCATACGTTTTTCCGCAAGTACCCAA
Organism: Maribacter sp. MMG018; assembly: GCF_018100785.1. GTDB lineage: Bacteria > Bacteroidota > Bacteroidia > Flavobacteriales > Flavobacteriaceae > Maribacter. The sequence goes on from NZ_JAGJEC010000001.1 coordinate 999,230, forward strand.
GAACTTCTTTCCGACGACTTTCTTTGGTATAACTTGGCTGCCGGCCATGTAGAAACGAGAAGGGTTTCCTCTTCTTTCTCAGAATCTGAGATCCAATCGCAATTCGGAAGATTGAATTATGATTTTGACGATAAATATTTATTGACCGCTACCGTAAGAAGGGATGGTGCATCCAACTTTGCTGAAAATGAAAAATATGCCATTTTCCCATCTGGAGCCATAGGTTGGAAAATATCCAACGAAAACTTTTTAAAGGACAGCGAAACTATTTCCAACTTAAAGTTAAGGGCCAGTTACGGTGTTACCGGTAATCAAGCGATTTCTCCATATCAATCATTGGCAGAACTTGCGGTTACACCATCTACGGCAGTAGCAACAGATCCTTCTATTTCTGTTAGTCAAGAGGCCAATCCGGATTTAAAATGGGAATCCTCCTATCAAACAAACGTAGGTTTGGATTTAGGGTTGTTCAACAATAGAATTTCTCTTTCATTGGACTATTATAATATAGATACCAAAGACCTATTATTGGAAACAGCTACCTCACCTGCATATAGCGGTGCCACGGATCTAGAGGTTTTCTCAAACGTAGGGGAAATAAACAATAGGGGATTTGAGATTTCTTTGAGTACAAGAAATATAAGTAATGATAATTTTAGCTGGACTACCGATTTTAATTTATCCGCCAACAAGAACGAGGTAATAAAATTAAATAACGGAGATATTATAGATAGTGCAGCCCCTGGATACTTTTCTTCCGGTAAGGACACCTATATTTTAAGAGAAGGTGAAGCTATAGGTCTTTTTTGGGGACATGAATATAGAGGTGTTTACCAAGGAGGCGATTTGCCTGCCGGAACGGCACTTAAAGGTTCGTTCTCAGAACCGGGCGACCCATTGTTCACCGATGTAGACGGTAGTGGCGAAATTGATACCGGTGATCAAAAAATAATAGGGGATCCAAATCCTGATTTCACTTTTGGGTTTACCAATAATTTTAGATACAAAAATCTGGACCTGAATATATTTTTCCAAGGTTCTCAAGGTGGGGAGATTATGAATCTTACCAATGTACAATTGTATAACGGCGACTCAAATTCGGTTTCGGATATCTTTAATGCCTGGACGCCTACCAATACAGATACGAACATACCTTCCAATAAGATCAGGGATAGGGAAATTTCCTCACGTTTTATAGAGGATGGAAGCTACATAAGGTTAAAAAATATAGCTATAGGTTACAATTTTCCAACGGACATTGTAGAGAGGTTCGGGGTAGATAATTTAAGAGTGTCGGTAAGTGCTCAGAACTTATGGACCATTACAAATTACTCCGGTTTAGATCCTGAAGTAAGTTATTTTGGAAGTGGTGGTGGAGATACAGGCTCTGCAAACGTAGTTCAAGGACATGATTTTGGTAATTACCCAACTGTAAAATCTGTGAATTTCAACCTTAGTTTAAAATTTTAATCAATAATTAAAAAAACATATATATATAATGAAGACATATAAATATTTATTCTTATTGATAGGATTATCAATTATAGGATGCTCAGATTTAGAAGAAGATCCAATTACCGAATTAAGTCCCGATGACTATTTCAGCTCTTTGAGCTTGGAACAGGTGGAAGGTTTTACAAATGGGGCTTATGCACATATGGTTCACAGGAATTTTATGTCTAGGGAAATGACACAGACGCTTATGTTTCGAAGCGATATGATGGCCATAGGAAGAACCGGGGCGCAAGAAAGGATCGACCATGATGATTTTACCGTACAAGCAGATAACGGGTTAATTGCCGGAGGAAACAATACGTATTGGTCAAAGGTGTATCAAATTATTGGAGCTGCCAATGAAGCGGTCAAGGCAGGGGAACTGTTGACCGAGGGAGATGAGGCAGAGATCAATGAAGTTGTGGCTAGAGCGCGTTTTGCCCGAGCATTCGCATATTTTCATTTGGTAAGACAATTTGGGGATATTCCTTATTTAGACCATACTACGGCATTATCGGAAGCGGCGATCGCTCCAAGAACACCTGCAGCTACCGTTTACGAGAACATAATTGAAGATTTGGAGTTTGCCAAACAATGGTTGCCCAATACACAACCTTCTAGGGCCATACCGGCCAAGTCGGCGGCAAGTTCTTATTTGGCACTGGTGTACCTAACGTTAGAAGAGTGGCAAAATGCCTATGATGAAGCAAAAGAAGTCATAGACAACGAAGGGGTTTATAACTTAGGGCTGGAACCTGACTTTCAGAGTTTGTTCGATGCCTCTAAACAAGATACTTCGATAGAACCCATTTTTGTGTTGGATTTTACAGGTATTTCCGATGGAGACCAAGGTAGAGACTATCAAGCGGCATTTACCGGTATTAGAGGTGATGACCAGTACGTTAAAGCGGACGGAAGCTCAACCGGAGGAGGTTGGTCCGTAGAGGTACCGGCACTTAAAGTGTATACTACTTGGGATGACCAAGATTATAGAAGGGCCGTTACTTTTGATGATAAGGCGCTTCAAAATGGCGTTGTAACGGAATATACCGATTTTGTCGAAGGGTCCGGAGGTTCGGCAGTAAACCGTCCTCACGTTGCCAAGTATACCCGTTTGGCGGATGGTACGTCTACAGAAGGTAATGGTAGAACATCGATGTCCAACTATTATATGATGCGTTATGCAGAGGTGTTGATGATCGGGGCAGAGGCTGCGAATGAATTGGGAATAACGGCCGATGCCGAGAGTTGGGTAAACAGGGTAATGGCAAGAGCTAGGTCTGGTGGAGTTATCAGTGGTGGTGTCAATGACGGAACCGTGATACCCGAGAGTACAGTTCCTGCAGATTTTTCCGGTTTGTCTCAAGACGATTTTAGATCTAGGTTGTTGGAAGAACGTAGGTTGGAGTTTGCTTACGAGATGAAGAGATGGTACGACATTGTTAGAAGAAAATTAGGAGATGAGGCCTTCGGTTCCAATGGGTTGGAATCGGAAGTATCGACAGAGTCGGGAGTTGGTCCAGGACCAAAATCTTTTGACCCAAGTAGAGATTACTTGTTGCCGATCCCTATTTCTGAAATATTGATAAACCCTAACCTGACACAAAACCCAGGGTATTAAGATCATAATTTTTTGGATCCGGTTAGTTATGCATTTTACTTATAGTGACTCTAAGAAATTGCATTATGTATAACTGATGTTTGAAAATAAAAATAGTTGTTTGAGTTGAGTTGGTTTTTGGGATTTTACTGGCTTGTTTATCAAGCCAGTAAATCTTCCAACTATAAATTTGAATAACTTTAAAGTAATTAAACGGGTTAAATATTTGATAACACAGTTATTTTTATAAATTTGAATAACCAATCTGGTTAACCAATTTTTCAGGTCACGATATAAATGCATATATGAAGTTAGAAATCCTTACGAACAATGACAATCAAGAGATTCAAAACGGTATAATTTCCAATATCCGTGATTTGATAAATTATAAAAATCTTGAGCCAGGCGATAAACTTCCTTCTGAAAGAATGTTATCGGAAAAGTTTGGGGTAAGCAGAAGCAATGTTAGGGAGGCTATTCAAAAATTGGAGTTCTATGGTATATTAAAATCAAAACCACAAAGTGGAACTTTTGTGGCGGATATAGGGCAAGTAGCCATGAACGGTATGTTAGATGATATTTTGAGATTAAAGACGCCGGACTTTAAATCGTTGGTGGAGACCAGAATATTGTTAGAGTTGAAAACCGTAAGGTTGGCATCCCAAAGAAGAACGGATAAGGATTTGGAAAAAATGGAGCAGGCTTTGGAAGCTTATAAACAAAAGGTTACCAACGGAGAAGATGCCGTACAAGAAGATTTGCTATTTCATTTGGCAATTGCCAAGGCCAGTGGCAATAGTACCATGAATACATTTATGTTGATCATTACCCCTGAGATAATCACGAATTTTGAAAAGTATCATGTATGTGATAAAAATCAGGCATTTATGGGTATTCAAGAGCACCAAGATATTTTTGAGGCCATTAAGGCGCAAGACCCACAGTTGGCCAAAGAAAAAATGAAAATACATTTTAAGACATTGTATCAGTACTGTTATAATATTTAAGATCAAAACATGAACAGAAAGACAAAATTGCACGCTTTTGTCTTTCTATATAATTATAAATGAAGGGATTTAATACTAAACTCTGCTCTACAAAATTACAACATGCTTAATGTTCGTTAAGTATTTTTCAAATTTTTAGTCAAGGTTTAAGTATTTGGAAATAAGAGGATATTGTTTCCGGTTGTGTGCCATTTATGGTATACATACATGGGAAACATATGCCAAGTAATCTTTTTTCGAAAAATAGTCAATATGAAAGTTAAAGGTTTAAGATGGTGGATTATCACGTTGATCTGTTTGGCAACGGTTATCAATTATATAGATAGGACGGCATTTGGTGTTATGTGGCCAGAAATGGGCAAAGACCTTGGGATGGATGAGTCCGATTATGGTATAATGCTAAGTATTTTTATGGGTACCTATGCCATAGGTAAGTTCCTCTCGGGTAAATTATACGATATTATCGGTACAAGAATGGGTTTTGTGGTATCGATCGTTGTTTGGTCGGTAGCTTCTGTATTTCACGCCTTTGCCAGAGGGCTTGTGTCGCTTACCATTTTTAGGGCCCTTTTAGGGCTGGGCGAAGCAGGTAATTGGCCAGGAGCGGTAAAAAGTAATGGAGAGTGGTTTCCTGTAAAACAACGTGCCATAGCACAGGGTATATTTAATGCGGGGGCATCACTGGGAAGTGTAATAGCACCTCTTTTGATCGCTTATTTATACGGGCATTTTGGTTGGCGTACTACCTTTATCATTATTGGGGCAGTAGGGTTGTTATGGGTAATTCCATGGTTGTTCGTTAATAAGTCCAAACCTGGTAAACACCCTTGGATCACAGAAGAAGAGCTGAAGTTTATTAACTGTGATAGAATTGGTGATCTACCTAAGGAAGACAACGAAAAGGGATTGTCGGTTCTTCAGATTCTGAGTTACAAAGAATCATGGGGCGTGTTGGCCTCTAGGTTTTTTATAGAGCCAATTTGGTGGTTGTTCGTAGGGTGGATGCCTCTTTACCTGAATTCTAAATTCGGTTTTAGTGTAGAGGAAATTGGCTCGACGATTTGGATATCCTACCTAGGAGGTATGGCAGGTAGTATCTTCGGTGGATGGTACAGTGGTAAATTGATGGAAACAAAATCAGTGGATGCCGCAAGAAAAATAACCATAACCATTGGAGGGGCGTTGATATTCCTTGGCTTGTTGGGTATCATTTTCTTGGTAAACGAAAATAACCCAATGACCTTTATTTACATAGTGGCCATCGTTCTTTTTGGTTTTCAGTTTGCCATAGGAAATATACAAACAATATCAAGTGATTTGTTCAGAGGCCCGTCGGTAGGTACTTTGGCCGGACTGGCCGGAACCGTAGCGGCGGTATCGGTCATTATCATGAACTCGTTGATACCTATGATAGCGCAAGTATCCTATACCCCTGCATTTATTGTAATAGCGGTATTGGCACCAATGGCCGTACTATCCATTTATACATTGATAAAAAGAATTAGACCAGTAGAAATTGAATCAGCATAATCAGATTAATATTTAAATAGTTATGAGTTTAGAGAAAAAAGTAGCAGTAATTACAGGAGCAACCGGAGGTATTGGTTTTGAAGTGGCCAAAAGATTGGGACAAGACGGTTATATTGTTATATTGAACGGTATTGACGATGAAGCAGGTGCAGAAAGGTTAAAGGAACTTTCAGCAGAAGGTATTACTGCAGAGTATTACGGCTTTGACGTTACAAATGAAGAAGCTGTAACCTCCAATATCGTTACGATAGGGGAGAAGTATGGAAAAATTGATGTGCTTGTAAATAATGCAGGTGGATTGGGCGGAAGATCGCGATTTGAAGAAATGACGACGGAGTTTTATAGATCGGTAATGGCATTGAATCTAGATTCTGTGTTTTTTGCTTCAAGAGCTGCTATTCCTTTCCTTAAAAAAGGAGATTTACCTACGATCATCAATTATACATCTATCGCAGCTTGGAATGCCGGTGGACCTGGTGCGGGAATTTATGGTACCTCTAAAGCGGGTGTACACGCCATAACAAGAGCATTGGCAAAAGATCTTGCCGAGTATGGAATTAGGGTGAATGCAGTATCTCCAGGTACGATAGACACTCCTTTTCATGCACAGATAAAATCGACGAAACCTGAAGTGTTCGCGTCATGGAAGAACAATATCTTGTTAGGAAGATTAGGTCAGCCTGAAGAAGTGGCCTCGGTTATTTCATTTTTGGCAGGAAAAGACGCTGCCTTCCTTACAGCTGAAACTATCCAAATCGGAGGTGGACAAGGTTTAGGAATTTAAAAGAGACAACAGACCAATCAATAAAAGTAAGATCATTTAATATGAAAAAAGTAGTAACATTTGGGGAGATTATGCTTCGTTTGGCGCCCCCGGGTTTTTTGAGGTTCTCCCAAGCCACTAGTTTTGATGTGGTATATGGGGGCGGTGAATCCAATGTTGCCGTATCGTTGGCAAACTATGGTATTCCCGTAGATTTTGTAACACGACTGCCAAAAAACGATATTGGAGAATGTGCGTTAATGGAAATGCGCAAACGAGGGGTAAATACACAAAATATCATTTTTGGAGGTGACCGTTTGGGAATCTATTTCTTGGAAACTGGAGCGGTAAGCCGGGGTAGTAAAGTGGTCTATGACAGGGCGCATTCAGCTATTAGTGAAATAAAGCCCGGAATGATCGATTGGAAAAAGGTGTTCGATGGTGCCGGTTGGTTTCATTGGACCGGAATTACACCGGCCATTTCACAAGGAGCTGCCGATGCGTGCTTGGAAGCGGTAAAAGTGGCCAGTGACATGGGAATCACTATTTCTACCGATTTAAATTACAGGGCAAAACTTTGGAATTATGGTGGAGACCGCGAAGCTATAATGACAGAACTAACGTCTTACTGTGATATTATCTTGGGTAATGAGGAAGATGCGGAAAAGCATTTTGGTATAAAGCCCGAAGGATTGGATATTACCACTCAGGGTGAACATGTAAAGGCAGAGGCATTTTTATCGGTCTGTAAACAGATGATGAAAAAGTTCCCAAAGGCCAAAAAGGTGATAACTACATTAAGAGGTTCGATTTCAGCTTCTCACAATACATGGGCGGGTGTCTTGTATGATGGTACAACCATGTTCAAAACACGGGAATATCAAATTACAGATATCGTAGATCGTGTAGGTGGTGGCGATTCTTTTATGGGAGGACTTATTTACGGTTTATTGACATATCCAGGTGATGATCAGAATGCATTGGATTTTGCCGTGGCGGCATCTTGTTTAAAACATACTATAAAAGGAGATGCCAACTTGGTCACTGTAGAAGAGGTCAATAAATTAATGGGGGGTGATGCCTCGGGCAGGGTGTCTAGATAATCGGCAATAATTAGTTTTATTTTTCCATAATTTAAGAGCATGTCAACAAAATCCATATTAATTCTTTGTGGTGGCGGTCCTGCTCCCGGCATAAATTCTGTAATCAGTACGGTTGCAAAGGCCTTTTTAAAAGATGGCTATCGAGTGCTGGGCCTGCACGAAGGGTTTAAAGGAATATTTGACAGGAATCCTAAAATTAAGGAATTCGATTTTTCTCATGCTGACAGAATTTTTAGTAGGGGCGGTTCAACTTTGATCATGAGCCGCTTTAAGCCCAAGAATGAAAAGCTAAACACTAACCTTTTTAGCAAGAACAATGTAAAACTGTTGGTTAGTATCGGTGGGGATGATACTGCATCTACTGCCAACAGAATTACGGGCTATTTAAAAAAGGAAGGGATTTCCATTTCCAATATCCATGTTCCAAAGACCATTGATAACGATCTGCCTCTGCCCGATAGGAATCCCACATTTGGTTTTCATTCGGCCAAAGATGAGGGAGTGAGAATTGGGAATACCACGTATGAGGATGCCCGTACTAGCCAAAACTGGTTTGTAATGTCGACTATGGGCCGCTCGGCAGGCCATTTGGCATTCGGTATCGCCGCAAGCTGTCATTTTCCGATGATGGTTATTCCAGAAATGTTTCATGGCACCAATATTACTTTTGATAAAGTAGTGCGTATGGTTATTTCTTCGATGATAAAAAGAAAGATCAAGAACATACATTATGGAGTTGCCCTTATAAGTGAGGGGGTTTTTCATAATATGCCCAAATCGGAACTGGATAAATGTGGTATCAACTTTACATACGATGCGCATGGTCACCCAGAATTGGGCAATGTGAGCAAGGCCCATATATTTAATATGCTGGTACAGCAAAAATTAAAGGAACTGGGTATAGATATTAAAAGTAGACCTGTAGAGTTAGGTTATGAACTTCGTTGTTGTAGGCCTATTGGTTTTGATCTAACATTATGTACCTTGTTGGGGCTTGGAGTTAAAAAGTTATTTGATGAGGGAAAAAGTGGTTGCATGGTTACGGCAAATTCTAGAGGTGAAGTTACCCCTCTTTTTTTGTCCGATATACAAGATGCATCCGGTAAAATAGCTCCTAGGCTGGTAGATGTCGATTCTGAGTTCGCAAAACTATGTTTTCAAAATCTATATTATTTAAATACCGATGATTACGACGAGGCCAAAAAGTATGTAGACAATCCTTCGGCGTACGATTTCGATAAAATTTTAAAAGAAAAATAAGAATATAAATGGCACAATTTTCAAGAATAGAAGTAGCGCGGGTTATGCAAGAGTCTGGGATGGTTCCCTTGTTTTACCATCCTGATGTGGAATTAGGTAAGAAAGTACTCAAGGCATGTTATGATGGCGGGGCAAGATTGATGGAGTTTACCGCACGTGGCGATTTTGCCTTTGAGGTGTTTTCAGAACTGAACAAATATGCAATAAAAGAGCTTCCAGGTATGATTATGGGGGTTGGTTCTATCACAGATGCGGCTGCCGCTAGTATGTTTATGCAAATGGGAGCGAATTTTATAGTGACCCCTTCTTTACGCGAAGATATTGCTACCGTATGCAATCGTAGAAAGGTTTTGTGGTCGCCTGGATGTGGTTCGTTGACTGAAATTAACAGGGCCGAGGAATTGGGCTGTGAAATTGTAAAGTTGTTCCCAGGAGCCCTATATGGACCTGGTTTTGTAAAAGGGATCAAAGGGCCACAACCTTGGACAAGTGTTATGCCTACAGGAGGTGTAAGTACGGACGAGGAGAATCTTAAGGCGTGGTTTGATGCCGGTGTTACCTGTGTAGGAATGGGCTCAAAACTTATCAGTAAAGAAATTTTGGCTAAAAAGGACTTTGGTGGGTTGGAGAATACAGTTCGCGAAACTTTGGCGAAAATCAAAAAAATGAGAAACTGAACAGTACCCTGTTCTTAAACCTGTTTATACTATAAGGTGGTATTGACCGCTTATATTGGATGTAAAAGCGTGGGGGAATAGAAGTGTATATGTGAAGGTTGGGTTCGTACACCGTTATTTAATATGCTTGTTGCTTGATTTAAATACAGGCTCGTTTTTGCGCTATAATTTTTTGGTAAATGTATCGTATTTAGGGTGTGGTTTTTTAGTTTATCGAGTATTTTTTATAACTATAAGTTTATTATTTTTTAATTATAGATAACTTGTAGTTATCAATATTTGATTTGAACAAGGACTTCTGTTTGGTTTTAAATTGCTATATATCATTTATTTGTATGTAATTTTGGTCTTATTTTTGATTGTCGCTACCGGGTATCAATCCTATGAAGGTGTGTTTTTTTCGGTAATCTTATGGTATGTAAGGTTTCTTGAAGGCTTAAAATTGAAAAACTCGCTGTAGAAAGTTATCTATACCGTTCACCGAAGGCTCAAACCATGGGTGGTATAAGATAAATGAGTGGGGGGCCGTTTCAAAGGAAATAACCTCCGAATAAATATTATAATTACGAAGCATTTCTATAAAGTCATCCCTTCCGGCATGCATATGTGATACCGAACTGTTGATAAACAAAGAAGGGGGAGTTTTAGAATTTACATGGGTAAGCGGAGATGCCAACTTCCATAATAATGGGTTTTCTTTCTTGTTGTATCCGAACCAATGGGTGGCAGCGGAAATATTCTCGTTCTTCTCGCCACTGTCCGGATGTATAAAGGAAAGTGTACCATCTATATCTATAATGGCGTTTACATGTGATGATACTTCTGAAAAACAACCGTCATTTTCAAATATCGCTTTGTTGGCCGTGGTTCCTAGAAAGGCTGCTAACTCGCCACCTGCAGAAAAGCCGGAAACAACTATTTTTTCCGGATCTATATTGTAGGTTTCTGCATTGGCCCGTACCCAACGTATAACAGCTTTTAAGTCATAAATGGCGGAGGGAAAAAGAGCCTCGGTAGATAGTCTGTATTCGGGCGTAAAGCACACATACCCTCTATTGGCCAGTTGTTGTGCCAAAGGATGGTGTTGGCTTCTATGGCCCGTGCGCCAACCGCCACCATGAATAATGATAATGGCCGTTTTTAAAGAGGAAGAAGATGTATCGTTCTTAAAAACATCCAATTTAAGTTCACGTTCTCCCCATGAGCAATAGGTAATATCACGTTGTTCTTTTACAGTTTCAAGATCAAACTCTTTAACGATTTTAATTTGCGGGTGATCTTTTACATCTTTCGCATAGGCAGATGCTACGGTGAAAGAAGTATCCCTGATACCCGTAATACCCTCAAAACTTTGGGCGGCAATATTCTTGCAAACAAACACCGTAAAGGCAAAAAAAGCAAATAACGAAACTTTTAAATTCATAGACCTTCCTTATTTGACGGAGCTTGGGTGATCTGCTTTTCTCCCTCTTTATGATTCTGCCCTAGAAATCTAGGGAGTTTTTTTATGTTATATGATTTTTGGTCGTGCCCTTTTTACGGACCAATAGACTTTTTACCACTAACAAAACCGACCCATCTAAAAATAGAAATGATCGATATTATTTGATGTACATCAAATATTAGGTGCAAATATGGAAAATATGAGGTTAAAAACCTTGTTTTTTTTACTTTTTACAATTTTTCTTTTGTGAAATTTCCATCGACTAATCGCCATATATTCAAAGGATTGTCATCTTTTAACTCCTCTGGTAATAGTGCCTGTGGATAATCTTGGTAGCATACAGGGCGAACAAAACGTTTAATGGCGTTGGTGCCTACCGATGTAGAGCTTGGTGCGGTAGTTGCCGGAAAAGGACCGCCATGTACCATCGAGTGGCACACTTCTACGCCCGTAGGGAAACCATTGATCAATACGCGCCCTACCTTTTGTTCCAATATTTCAAATAATTCCCCAAAATTTTCCAGGTCTTCTTCGGTGCCATGTACCGTAGCGGTTAGGTGACCCTCTAGTTCTTTTGCCGCTTGTAGCAGTTTTTCTTTAGATACATCGGCCACTACGACAGAAGAGGGGCCAAAATTTTCTTCGGCAAGAGCACCATTGGATAAGAAAGTTTCGATATTGGTTTTAAATACGGTAGAAGCTACTTTATTGGCACCTTCCCCATTTTTTCCTTTCGCAACAGTTTCTAGGTTTTCTTGTGATTCAAAGTACTCAATGCCCTTTGTATAGGAAGATTGAATGCCCGAAGTTAACATGGTTCCTGCTTCTTGGGCATTAATTTTGTCTTGTAATGTATTAATAAAACCATTTGTAGGACCATCGGAAAGAAAGGTCAGTCCAGGATTGGTGCAGAATTGACCGACTCCCATGTTAATGGAGTTGGCCAAGCCTTCCGCGATTTTTTCTCCACGCTCTTTAAGGGCTTTCGGTAAAATAAATACGGGGTTGCTACTACCCATTTCAGAGAATACGGGAATTGAAACAGGTCTGTTGTTCGCATATTCGAAAATGGCCATGCCTCCACGGTAAGATCCCGTAAAACCTACGGCCTTGATGCCCTCATGTTTTACCAAAACTTCACCTACCTCAATTGAGTTTCCTTGTAGTAAGGTAAATGTTCCTTTTGGCATTCCTGTTTTTTCTATAGCCGTTTCAATTGCTTTTGCAACCAATTCGGTAGTACCCGGATGCGCGGGGTGTCCTTTATATACTACAGGGCAGCCCGCCGCCAAAGCAGAGGCGGTATCCCCACCTGCCGTAGAGAATGCCAAAGGAAAATTACTGGCACCAAATACGGCAACGGGACCTAAGGGAATCATCATGTGCCTAATGTCCGATTTGGGTATTGGTGTTCTATCCGGTTGTGCTTTGTCTATTCTAGCATCTACCCAAGACCCTTCTCTTACGACACTTGCAAATAATCGTAATTGGTTCATGGTTCTGCCTCGCTCTCCTTGTAAACGCCCTACGGGCAATGCTGTTTCTAAAGTACCGCGTTCTATGAGCTCATCCCCCAGATTTTCAATTTCAGTCGCTATCTGCTCTAAAAAGAGCGCTTTTTGTTCGTTTTTAACCTTTCTATATGTCTGAAATGCCTCTGAGGCCTCGTTTACGGCTTCATTTATCTCTGATTTGGTCGCATTTTTATAGTCACCTTCCAAAACTTCGTTTGTAGCCGGATTTACTGCTTTAAAATAATTTTTTTCGCTGCTCATAGTAATTCTTTAAAATTTGTATTAAAAAATACATGATAAAAATAACGAGATTATATTAGGCTTAGGCCCTTTTTATAGACCATTTTATCCATTTCTTTTCTAATGGATAATATATTATAACCTAAGGATAATATACTATAATGGCTATGCCCACATTTATGTCACATGGGTTTATTATGGCCATCTCGGATCAACCATGAAAGTGTATCACTTCATCTTTTTCGTGGGTGCCAAACCCTTTTATAGGTCGAACAATCTTGGCAACCATAAGCTTAATTCTGGGATATAGGTAACCAGAAACAAAGCTATTATCATTGCTACGAACAAAGGCAACAACGGTTTAAATACTTTTTGTATGGTGGTTTTTGCGACACTTACACCCACAAAGAGTACAGATCCAACTGGCGGGGTACAAATACCTATGCAAAGATTTAGGATCATAATGATTCCAAAGTGAACAGGGTCTAACCCTAATTTTGTGACCACTGGTAAGAAAATAGGTGTAAAGATCAATACGGCCGGGGTTATATCCATGAAAATACCCACGAATAATAATAGCAGGTTTATGATCAATAGAATTACAATTTTATTATCGCTAAGGCCCAATAATCCTGAACTTATGTCCTGTGGAATGTTTTCATAGGACAAGGCCCATGACATACACATAGAAGATCCTATCAATAACATTACAATGGCTGTTGTGGCAGTTGAATCCAATAGTATTTGTGGCAATTTAGGTATTGATATTTCTTTATAAATAAAGCCAAGGATCAAACTGTACAACACGGCAATTGCCGATGCTTCGGTGGCCGTAAATATACCGGAGACGATACCGCCGATGACTACTACCAACATAAATAGACTTGGAAGGGCGTCAATAAGTGTTTTTCCTACTTCTTTTAGAGTACTTCTCTTTCCGACTTTATACTTTTTCTTTTTCGCCCAGAACATGGCCACGATCATCAAGAAGAGTCCTGTCAATATCCCCGGAATATATCCCGCTAAAAACAATGTGGCTATAGATGCACCACCACTGGCCAAGGAATATACTATTAAGATATTACTGGGAGGTATGACCAGCCCTGTAGTTGCGGAGGTGATGTTCACCGCTGCGCCAAATTCTTTTGAATAACCTTCTTTTTCCATTTCTGGCCCTAGAATGCTCCCCATGGCAGAAGCCGAAGCTAGGGCAGAACCGGCAATGGCACCCATTAACATGGCGGCGATTACATTGATCAAGGCCAATCCGCCAGGGAGGGAACCCACCAGTGTTTTTGCAAATGCAATGAGCCGGTGGGCAATGCCACCTTTGTTCATTAGCTCGCCCGAGAGTATAAAAAAGGGTATGGCCAAGAGGGCAAAACTATCCAATCCGGTAGCCATTCTTTGTGAAACCGTTGTGAAAGCGGGCATTGCAGGTATACTCACCAACATGGTTAAAAGAGACGATATTGCAATGCTCCAGGCTACCGGTGTGCCAATGGCCAATAGGCAGATAAAGCTTATGACCAATACTAGAATAGGTATGTGTTCCATCATGATTTACGTATTAATAGATCCGATGTTTTATAGTATATGATCAAAAAGCCACTGATGGGAATAATAATGTACACTACAGCCAAGGGTAATTGCAAAGCGGGGGATTGTTGCCCTAGTACATAAGAGATATAGACCAAGCGGGAACCTCCTACAACGAAAGCAAAGAACACAAAGAGAATGATCAGTATGGTAACAATGGTCTTGAACCTGTTTTGTGTTTTTATATTGTAACGTGTGGGTAAAATATCAATGGTGACATGTAGGTTTTTGCCAGAAACATACGCCGCTCCCAGAACTCCGACCCAGATCATGAGATAACGAGCAAGCTCATCGGTAAAAGAACTTGGGTTTCCTGTTACGTACCTTGTAAATACCTGCCAAAGTACGTTTATGACCATGACGGACATGATAACAACAAGTGTTTTGCTTATAACACTATCAATTTTTGATCGTAATGCCATTGTATTATTGGTTAGTTGGTTTTGTTTCTTGTATCTGTTTTATCAAAGGGTAGATTTCCGTGTCATTTTTATATGAGTCATAGATTGCTTCCACTTTGTCCGCAAATGCCTTTTTATCGGGTCTTAAAATTTCTACGCCGGCTTTTTCTACTTCCCTAAGAGCCTCTGCTTCGGCCTCTGCCCATAATATTCGTTGGTATTTTACGGATTCTTTTACCGAGGCCCTTAACCAGGTTTGCTCTTGTTCCGTTAATTTGTTCCATGCATAGGTACCTATCAATAGCGCATCGGGTAAAACGGTATGTTCGTCCAGCGAATAGTATTTGCAAATCTCATAGTGTCTAGACAGGTAAAAACTGGGAGGATTGTTTTCGGCGCCATCTACTACGCCTTGTTGCAAAGAGGTGTAAAGTTCTCCCCAAGAAATTGGAGTCGGGGATCCGCCCAAGGCTTTTACCATGTTCACAGCAGTAGCACTTTCCATGACCCTTATTTTTTGCCCTTTAAGGTCCGAAGGTTTTAAAATGGGCTTTTTCATGGTGTAAAAACTTCGGCTTCCGGCATCATAGAACCCCAAGCCCTTTAGCCAGTATTTTTCACCTTCGTTTAAAAGTGTCTCACCTATGGGGCCATCCAAAACATCAAAAGAATGTTGACGATCCCGAAATAAGAAAGGTAGGCCCAGTACTTTTGTTTTTGGGGCAAAGTTTTCCAAGACCCCCACAGATACCTTGGTCATATCTAAACTTCCGATCTGCAAAAGCTCTAAACATTCCCTTTCGGTGCCTAATTGCTGACTGGGGTAGATTTTAAGTCTTAGTCGACCTCCAGAACGCTCAAAAAGATCTTCGCCCATTTTTACCATAGCCTTGTGCACAGAATGGCTTACATCAAGGCCATGGCCTAACCGTAAGGTCTTTACATCTGAGTGCGTTGAACAGCCCATGAAGAATGTGGAAAGTAACAACATGAATATTCGGACGTTTTTCATTTTAGCTGCGTGTTTTCTGTAAACCCCATTCCTTACTACAGGCCACATTAATGTTAGTGGCTGGGGTAGATCTTAAAAATCTCTTTGGATCCGATATTGAGGTGGTTTCCCTGAACGTTGTTACTTTCTTCATGGTCGGTTATATGGTTGGTCGGTTAAAAATTGAAATATTCTTTGGCATTGTTGTAGCAGATATCTTGAACGATCTGACCTACCAGATCAAAATCTTTCGGTATTTCCCCTTTCAACATTTCTTTTCCGAACAGGTTACAAAGTACCCTTCTGAAATATTCATGTCTTGGATAGGATAGAAAGCTTCTAGAGTCTGTCAGCATTCCTATAAAACAGCTTATGAGACCCATATTGGAAAGTGCGTTCATCTGTTTGGTCATACCGTCTTTTTGATCTAAGAACCACCACCCGGAGCCGAATTGTATTTTGCCCTTGGTTCTACCGTCATTGAAATTACCGATCATTGAGGCCAAAACTTCGTTGTCGGAAGGGTTCAGGTTATAGAGAATCGTTTTGGTCAGTTTATCTTTCGAATCCAGGCTGTTTAAAAAATTGGAAAGGGTAGAGGCCTGTGGGTAATCTCCGATAGAGTCCCAACCGGTATCCGGCCCTAACAAACGGTGCATTCTTTCGTTATTGTTTCTTAAGGCGCCCAAGTGAAACTGTTGTATCCATTGTAGGTTATGGTATTGCTCGCACAGGTATAATAATATGGCTGTTTGAAATTTCTCTTCCTCTTCTACCGTGATCGTTTTATTGGCCCTTCTTTTTTGAAAGATGTTTTCTATTTCGGTATCGGTATAGGTCTTGTACGGAATGTAACTTAAACCGTGATCGGATAATTTACAGCCGTTCGCATTAAAATAATCCAATCTTTTATAAAGTGCATCGCAAAGTGATTGGTATGTAGTAATATCCACTCCGCTTGCTTCTGCCAACTTATCTAGATATGAATTGTAGTTGCTGTCAGCAATTAATATGGCCTTATCGGGCCTAAACGATGTACTTATCTTTACTCCGAACCCATTTTTTGCAATATGGCGATGATGTTCTAGATTGTCGATAGGGTCTTCGGTGGTGCAAACTACCCTAACGTTCATTTTTTTTATCAGACTCTGACAGCTGTATGCGGTAGTTTGTAATTTTGCGGTAGCTTCGGTATAAATTTCATTGGCCGTAGAGGAATTTAATAAAAGGTCTATGTCAAAGTATCGTTTTAGCTCTAGATGCGTCCAGTGATATAGTGGATTTCTTAGGGTGTAAGGCACAGTTTTTGCCCAATGTGAAAATTTTTCATGGTCAGCGGCCGTACCGGTAATATATTTTTCTTCGATTCCGAAAGTACGCATGGCCCTCCATTTGTAGTGATCGCCATTGATCCATATCTGTGTTAGATTGTTATATATGTGATTCTCCGCAATTTCTTTGGGTGGAAGGTGGCAATGGTAATCGATAATGGGCATCGAAGCCGCAAATTCATGATAAAGTCTTTCAGAAAAATCATTTTCCAACAGAAAGTTATCATGAATAAATTTTTCTGTGTTTGGGGTCAATGTGTTCATTAATTTTCGTTTGATGGTTTTTCGATGGTAGCCGGTATCGTATTTTTTCTAATTTGAATAATCAACAATTAAATGGTTTTTTAGGTGATAGATGTTGTATAAAACTAAGTATTTTTTGTTTGTTCTGTAATTTACAAGATTACCGAGTGTAATCAGAATTTATATTTGTTATAAGTATCACAAGTTGAATAATATGGTATTGTTACTTGTTGATAATTAGTTGTTTAAGCTGCGTGTATTTTCTTTTGGGCCTTTTGGTTCTATCCAATTAACGGCCACTGGTCATTCGTGTTTATTTCAGTTGTAGAATAGGTTGTTTGGGGTTGATTTTCAGTCATTTCACATAATTAAAGCAATTTTAAAGAGAAGTGTTGTTCTACATTTGTCCCGAAATAATATTTAATAAAATCGAATAATTATAGATATCATGAAAAAAATAACAACCCTATTGGGTATAGGATTATTGGGGGCATTATTGATCTCGTTTACAGGAATCAACAAAATGTCGGTAAAAGATGATTATAAAAGTAAAGATCTTCTTGGGCTGTCACATAACCCCTTTGCAGAAGGCCTTAGAATGGAAATGGAATCTGCCAACATGAAGGCCGATGACCTGATGTTGGTCGAAGAGGAAGAAGAAATCGTTTTAGGATTTGATACGGCAGATTATTTGCCTTTTGGATTTAATGCATACGAGGGTATGGAGGTGGATCCCGATGATATTATATTAATGGAGGAAGAAGAGAAAGTAGAGCTAGGTTTTGACGTGGCTCCGTATCTGCCCGAGAACTTTGATCCATTTGCCAAATAAATGGATTCCAAGCTTATTTTGTTTTCTTTACAGGTCTTCGATTTATCGAAGACCTGTTCTTGAAAATAGTCTTGATTAAAACCGACCAACTAAAATTGATGTAAATTTGAGATACCGCCAATGAATAATCCAATGATGCTAAAACCGGTAAAATATACCCAAATAATAAGGGTGGCACTTTTATTGGCACTTCTTATATCGTTACCTAGAACCATTTATCTATATAATATGATAACGGAGGGTACAATGGATTTCTCCGGAAAATGGGTCGTTGATTTTTTATACCGCTATGTTTTCTTTTTCTTCTTTGCTTGGGGTGTATTGGAATTGAATACGAACGTAGGTTACCTAAGATTTAAAGGGTCTCATATTGCAAGAATGGTTTTGATGCTTGTAGCGGATATTATTGTTCTTATATTATTTTTAAAATTGTTCGGCCACTTTTTTCATTATGTAATGGGGGTAGAAATGGATTCTAAAGAACGGGGCTTTACCAAATTTAATTATATCATTTTATTGGTAGTACTATTCTTTATCGCCCGTGTTCTTAGATTGCAGGCAGATCAACAAGAAAGTAGAATAGAAAACGAGAAACTAAAACAACAAAACCTGCAGAACGAGTTAAATGCCCTAAAAAACCAAATAGACCCTCATTTTTTATTCAATTCACTGAATTCACTGACGTCGTTGATAAGAGAGAATAAAACGGCAACACAGTTTGTAAAAAAATTGTCTTACATGTATCGTTATATACTACAGAGCGGAGATTCGGATCTGGTGAGTATTCGTGAGGAACTTAAATATCTGGACAGTTATGCCTATTTAATGGAAACCAGATATAGGGATCGGTTACATATAGATGTACAGATAAATGAAGAATGTCTAGAGGAAAAAGTACCTCCGATGGCCCTGCAATTATTAGTGGAAAACGCGGTAAAACATAACGAGATTTCAGGGTCTAACCCGTTGACAGTAAATATTTTTGATAAGAACGGGTCTCTTTTTGTGGAAAATATCATAAGACCAAGAACAAACTTGGCGGACGGTACAAAAAACGGATTGATAAACCTTCAAAAAAGGTACGAGCTTTTATTAAAAGAAAAGTTGACCGTTAGAACTAGTGACAATATTTTCAGTGTAGAACTTCCTTTAACCAAATAATTATGAAAGTCGTAATCGTTGAAGATGAGCTTGCGGCCAGTGACAACCTTACCTATTTACTTAAGGCGGTAGATGCGCATATAGAAGTTGTTGATGTATTAGATTCCGTTAAAAGTGCGGTAGCGTATTTTAAAAGACCACACGGGGCGGAATTGATTTTTATGGACATTCATTTGGCGGACGGTATTTCTTTCGAAATATTCGAGAAGGTAAATATTGCCACTCCCATTATTTTTACGACCGCCTATGATCAATATGCCTTGAGGGCTTTTAAGGTGAACAGTATCGATTATTTGTTGAAACCCATAGACGAAGATGAGCTGAAAGATGCCATAAATAAACTAAAAAGCCATGTAAAAGAGCCCGTAATTGCCGAGAATCAAATTAAGGGCCTACTCAGCTTGATAAACGGAAAAGTTAAAAATTATAAAACCACGTTTTTAGTAGGGCACCGTGATCAATTAATTCCTTTAAAAGTAGCCGATATCGCGTATTTTAAAATAGATATGGGTGTTGTAAAAGGGGTTGCTCTGAGCGGCCAATCGTATGTGGTGGACGGGAAACTAGAAGAAATTGAAGAGGAATTGGATCCCGAGAATTTTTATAGGGTAAACAGACAGTTTATTATTAGAAAGGATGTCATAGAGAATATCAATTATTACTTTAACGGAAAATTGATCGTTAACGTAAGACCAGAGTCAGATGAACGCATTGTGGTCAGCAAGGCAAAGGCCACAGAGTTCAAAAACTGGGTAAATTCATAACCTTCTTTCTGTCTCTCTACATAGAAATATTGGTGTACGATCTCACAGAATTGTTTCTTGAAAATAAAAAATACCCGACCACCCCATGGGAGTGTTTCGGGTATTTTACCAAACCAACCAACTAAATTTATTTTGTGCTGTAGGTTACCGCTATGGTTAAAAAATCATCGGAATCATTGTAATAACCGGTCCACATATCGGTTAATGGCAAGTTTTCGGTAACTGAAATGACCTCACCTAAACTTTGGCCGGTTAAATCACAAAGTTTTTGGGCCTTGGCCGTTGCATCTGCCAAAGCAGTTTTTAACAAAGAGTCCATTGTTTTTTGGTCGATGGATGTTTTAAAGGAATATTGTAGTGTCACACCGTTCATCTTTACGGCCAATAATTTTTTTACAGTATCTTCAGAAGTGGTTTCAAACTCTAATACGGTGCCTTCTTTTTGATACCCGGCGGTAAGAAATTCCATGTCTTTCTCAACAAATTTTTCAGGGTCGAAACCTGTTTTTTTCAGAGCTTCAAAGTATTTTTCCTTAAATTCTTTAAGCGATTTAATTTGTGGGTCCGAATAGTATAATTGGTCCATATTCAAAGTAGCTTTTACTTTATGGGCCGTTACGTTTCTCTTTACGCAGGCCATACCTGTAACAGAAATTGTTTTTTGAAGGTCTTTGTTTTGGGCATTTACGGCCGTAGCGCCGATAACGGCACATAAAATGATAAATTTTTTCATGATTTTGATATTTGTTGTTTTAAAGATTAAAGGGTAAAAAGAAAAGAAGCGGCGATCATCCACACACCTACTATAAGTCCTAAGATGCCTAGCTTACCTTGTTTGGGTGCGATCTTACTTCTTAATTCGGCGGCTTTTTCCTGAGCTTCCGTGTTGTTTGACATAAAGAGTTTGTTTATAAGTCCAAAGCCCAGCATAAAACCCAGACCAGTCTGTACTAGACTTCCTGCAAATAAGGTAATCCACCAAATAGGAGCGGTTGTCAACCAGCCGATATTTAAGATGGCAGTGATGATGCCCCATACTCCAAGAATGCAGAAGACAAGGCCGATCCACCCTTGGTAAGGTTCAATTTTTTCCAATAGCTCTTTTGCGTTGGGTTTTTTTGAAAGCACTAATGAAGGTACTGCGATGATACTTAATAATACTAGGGTGATTCCGTTGATCATAATTTTGTTTTTAAATATTTTACGGTGTAAAAGTATTGTGGTTCAGAGCCACAAACAGCCCCTTATCCCGTAGAAATCACTCACTGAAAACAGGGAGCTATGATTCTACCAAACCTAATTTGATTGCGTATTTTGTGAGTCCGGCAAGGTTTCGGACTTCTAGTTTAGAGATGAGGTTTTTACGATAACTTTCAATGGTGTGCTTACTTAAAAATAGCTGGTCGGCAATTTCTTGGGTCGTAAATTCCTGTGCTATTAGTTTTAAGACCTCTTTTTCTCGTTTAGACAATGAATCCTCAATATTCGTTTCATTAGAAAACATGCCTTTCAAGTAAACGTCCTTTATAGACTGAGAAAAATATTTGTCACCTTTTAAAATGGTTTCAATAGCTAATAAAAGCTCATCTTTTTCCGCATTTTTTGGTATGTAGCCATCTACATTGTCTTTTGTTAATGTTTGTACGCTCTTAGTGTCGTGTAACATGCTTACGACCAAGGTCTTTATGCTTGGGTGGTTCTTTTTAATATGGCTGTTTAGCTCTATACCATTGAATTCTGGCATGTTTATATCGGTTATAACAAGGTCGATATCCTCATCTTTGTTGATATCAAGATACTTGGCCACATTTTTACCGTTATTGGCGGTCAATATAATTTCATACGTTTCTTTGTGAGCCAAAATACTCATGAGGCCGTCCAAGAACATCTTATGGTCGTCTGCAATGATTATTTTATATTTTCTCATCGATATCTTTTATAGGTATGGTTATGGTAAAAGCGGTACCTCTTCCGGGGGTACTATCTAGAACGAGGTTTCCGTGTAATTGTTTTATTCTGGTATTAATATTGGTAATGCCGATGCCATCATGGGTTTTTTTCATATCAAATCCGGTTCCATCATCCTCGAACAACAGTTGAAGCGTATTGTTGTAAAAACTGAGATGTAACTCTATAGAGGTCGCATTTGCATGTTTTAGGGTGTTGGTGGTCAATTCTTGTATAATTTGATAGAGTTCCACTTTGATCGTTTCGGGTAACCCGTTTATTTTTTCTTCGGGATGGGCAGAAAAAGCTATACTTAGGTCAGATCCATTTTTAATTTTATCCAGATAGTCGTTAAGTAGAATGGTAAACGCATTTTCGTTGAATTTCTTGGGAATTAGGTTATGTGATATTTCCCGAACCAGTTCGTAGGTCTCGTTTACCTGTTTCATTATACCTTTTTGGGTGTCGTTGGGTTTTTCTACGTTTGACAGTTGTAGCTTAATACCAGCTAGGTTGCCCCCAATACTATCATGCAGTTGTTGGGCAATTCTTGAGCGTTCTTCTTGCTGTGCGCTCAATGCTGTTCTTGCTATTTTGAGTTCTTGTTCGTTTAACAAAGAAGTTATTTTTCGATTGTTCAGTTCTTGTTGTTTTACCGCCAAAAGGCTTTGTGTCTGTAGTTTTTGATAGTAGACATATAACAAGGTGATAATAGGAATCAGAAGCACAAGAAAACCGTATAGAACTGCTTTTTTGATAGTTTTTTGGCGTTCAATTTCATTTTGTTTGGCCAATTGGGTTTTCTTAAGTTCTACTATTTCTTTTTCTTTTTGTAGCGTATTGTACTTGTATTCAAGGTCTTTGATGGTTTTTATGTTCTGGTTTTCCAGTATTTCTTCGGAGACGGCATTGTAACGGGTCATTAAATTGTAGGCATTCTCATAATCGCCTTGGGCAACATATACGTTTCTAAGTCCTTGTATTATACTTTTTTGCAGTTCTAGACGATTCCAGTTTATAGCGTTTGCATAGGCCATGGACAGCACCATTTGCGCGGTTTTAAACTCGCCGAGCGCACTATATGCATCTCCGTAATATAGTACCGCATTCGTATATAGGCCATAATATTGTTTTTCGATACTGGCCTTCATCACATGTTCAAAATGTACCAAAGCCTTGTCATATTTTTTGCGGACAAGAAAAATGGAGCCCTCGTTTAATTCGATCTGTAATATGAGCTTGTCCATCGATGGGTTATTGGCCGCTGATCTTGCTTTTTCGTAATAAGATAGCGATAGGTCGTAATCCTCATATTCTAAAGTCGCGAGTACTCCCAAAAGGTAATAGGCATTTGCCCTTACCTCGTCATTGTCGGTTTCTTGAGCACATTTTTCAAAAATGCTCTTGGCACTGGAGTACTCCCTTTTTCGTAGATACACTTTTCCCAGGCCGAGCTCTAGCCAAAATACTTCTGTAGAGGAAACGGAAAGAGAGTCGGAAATAGTTATGCCGTCCAAATAATCTTTTAGGGCTTCATCATTAAATCCGATTATTAATTTACCGTCACCCGCCAATTTTTTTGACCTTAGAACGTGTAACAAGCTATCTTTTAAGTTGTTACTCCCTTTTATGAGGGCACTCATTTTATTGCTATAAAAATTTACAGAATCCGCATTTCCGTGTTTGGCATGTTGTTCTCCTATTTCATAGAGTATGCGAAGTCTTTGGTTGGAGGTTTTGGCCTTTTTTAAACTGGTGTATAACGAGTCGGGAATCGTTTTTGGAATATGCCCGAAAGCGGTTATCCTTATATCTTCTTGAGAAAAAACATGGATACAGGAAAACAGCAGAACTAAAAATAAGCCTGTAGTTTTAACCGCCTTTGATATAGGCTTGCCGAGACTTCGATGTCTTAAAATATGGTTGGCTGATTTGACTAACAATACGCTAATATTTATTTAGGTCAAAAATAAGGCATTTATAACCTTGGTAATACCCTGTTTACAGTGAGCTTTTTTCTTGTTGATACAGAGGTGTATATCCTGTTGGTCAATAAAAAATTATAGTTAGACTTTGGTTATGGCCAAGGTTTTTAGGTATGATAAATTACAACACTTATCTTATTGTATCTTTGAAATACGGCTATCTAAAAATATTGCATATATATTTTTAGTATTGTTCGGGTTGTTTTTTGAATACAAAATTTATGGCTTAAGATGAAAAACGATACCCTTTTTAATGAGTTTCCAGAAATTTCTGCGAAGGCATGGAAGCAAAATATTCAATTTCAATTAAAAGGTGCTGATTATAACAAAACATTGGTTTGGGAGTCCCCTGAAGGTATTAAGGTAAAGCCCTTTTACCATAGTGATGATATTGTTGGGAGCACTGGTAATGTGCCTGCTATAAACCATAGCTGGGCCATTGGCCAAACAATCTATGCCGGCCATGAAGAGCAGGCGAACGAGAATGCGAAAAAGGAACTGGGCAGAGGAGCGGAAGCAATTTTGTTTACGGTACCTACAGAGAAGATTTCCGTGAAAACCCTTTTTAAAAATTTGGATACGAAAAAAACTCCCCTGTACTTCGATTTTCAATTTTTGTCCGCGGATTATATTGGGTCGATCGTTGCTTTGCCCCAATACAATGGAGGCAAAATGTTTATGAACGTGGATATTATAGGTAATTTGGCACGGTCTGGCAACTGGTATTTTAACCTTAAAAGAGATCATGAAATATTAAATGGCCTACTTAGAGGTTCTTGTGAAAATGTATTGAGTGTTGATGTTTCGTTATATGAAAATGCAGGAGCCAATATAACCCAACAATTGGGCTATGCCATGTCTCATGCCAATGAGTATTTGAACCATTTGTCTGAGAATGGCCTTTTGGGGCAATTAAAGAATATCACTTTCAAATGTGCTACAGGCGGCAATTACTTTTTTGAGATAGCAAAATTTAGGGCTTTACGGCTATTGTGGAAAACATTGGCAGAGGAGTATGGTTTAGATATCGAATGTCATATTATGGCTTTTCCATCCAAGCGCAATAAGACCCTTTACGATTATAATACGAATATGTTACGTACAACTACCGAATGTATGTCGGCCGTTTTAGGCGGAGCCAATACCATATTCAATCAACCATATGATGCCATCTACCATAAAGACAATGAGTTCTCTAAACGTATTTCATTAAATCAATTACTGTTACTAAAAGAGGAAGGCTATTTTGATAAAGTTTACAATGTTGCCGACGGGGCCTACTATATCGAAAATTTGACCGGCCAATTGGCAGAAAAAGGGTTGGAATTGTTTAAATCGATTGAAAAGGGCGGTGGTTTTTTAAAACAGTTAAAAACCCATACCATACAGCAAAAGATAAAGGAATCGGCTCAAAAACAACAGAAGAGGTTCGATGCCGAGGACGAGGTGCTGGTAGGAACCAACAAATACATCAACGAATCCGACAAAATGAAGGATGATCTAGAGCTTTATCCTTTTGTAAAGCAAAAGCCTAGAAAAACATTGATAGAGCCTATTGTAGAACGTAGATTGGCGGAAGCTATAGAACAAAAAAGAATTGGAAATGAGTAGAAGGGACATACAGCATATTCATTTAAAGAAAACCAATAATCGTTTTGGCAGTAATAATATTGGAACGGACGAACCTTTTGTGACGGCCGAGGGGATCACATTAAAAAAGAACTATTCCGATAAGGATATTGAAGGGGTGGAACATTTAGGTTTCTCGGCAGGAACGCCTCCTTTTTTACGAGGGCCATATGCCACTATGTATGTTCAAAGACCTTGGACGATTCGCCAATATGCTGGTTTTTCCACTGCCGAGGAAAGCAATGCTTTTTATAGAAGAAACTTGGCGGCCGGCCAAAAAGGGCTATCGGTCGCTTTTGACCTTCCTACCCATCGGGGGTATGACAGTGATCATGAGAGGGTGGTCGGTGATGTTGGAAAAGCAGGGGTCGCCATCGATTCGGTAGAGGATATGAAGATACTTTTTGATGGTATACCACTGGATAAAATGTCGGTATCCATGACCATGAACGGTGCCGTTATACCAATACTGGCATTTTTTATTGTCGCGGCAGAAGAACAGAATGTTTCCAAAGAAAAATTGATGGGAACCATTCAAAATGACATACTTAAAGAATTTATGGTGCGTAACACCTATATATATCCACCAAAACCCTCTATGCAGTTGGTGGCGGATATTTTTGAGTATACCAGTAAATATATGCCCAAGTTCAATAGTATAAGTATATCGGGCTACCATATGCACGAAGCGGGCGCACCCGCACATTTAGAGTTGGCCTATACCTTGGCGGATGGATTGGAGTATATTAGAACAGGTTTGAGTGCAGGACTGAAAATAGATGATTTTGCCCCAAGGTTATCGTTCTTTTGGGGAATTGGTATGAACCATTTTATGGAAATAGCCAAGATGAGGGCGGCCCGTATGCTGTGGGCAAAGTTGGTAAAACAATTTGATCCGCAGAATCCTAAATCATTAATGTTGCGTACGCATTGCCAAACAAGCGGTTGGAGCCTTACCGAACAAGATCCATTTAATAATGTGGCACGTACGACCATAGAAGCTGCTGCTGCGGTATTTGGAGGAACCCAAAGCCTACACACCAATGCATTGGACGAAGCTATTGCCCTACCAACGGATTTTTCCGCCAGAATTGCCAGAGAAACACAGATATACCTACAAGAAGAACCGAAAATAACCAAAACGGTGGATCCATGGGCAGGAAGCTATTATGTTGAAAAGCTTACTCATGAATTGGCACATAAGGCGTGGGAGTTAATAGAGGAAGTAGAGGAATTGGGAGGCATGACCAAGGCTATCGAGGCAGGTATTCCCAAAATGAAAATTGAAGAGGCTGCAGCAAAGAAACAGGCGAGAATAGATGGCGGTAAAGATGTTATCGTTGGGGTAAACAAGTATGCCCTCGACCGGCAAGATGACCTTAGTATTCTGGAGGTGGACAATGAAAAAGTTCGAAAAAAACAATTAGATCAGTTAGCTGAACTTAAGAAAAACAGGGATAAAGAAGCCGTTGATCAAGCGTTGAAAAATATCGCCAAAGCGGCAGAGTTGAGATTAAGAGGAAACAAAGAGGCCGACAATTTATTAGCTTTAGCGGTAAAAGCGGCAAAAGTCCGGGCCACATTGGGCGAAATAAGTGACGCATTGGAAGAGGCTTTTGGTCGGCATAAAGCAATAACAAATACCATTACAGGCGTGTATTCTAAAGAAATTAGTAAAGATGACAGCTTTAAGAAAGCGATGGAACTGGCCGATCGTCTTGCGGAACAAGAAGGACGAAGGCCCCGAATTATGATTGCAAAAATGGGGCAAGATGGGCATGACCGTGGGGCAAAGGTAGTAGCTACTGCGTATGCAGATCTAGGTTTTGACGTAGATATAGGTCCTTTGTTTCAAACTCCGCAAGAGGTCGCTAAACAGGCCGTTGAGAACGATGTACATATTTTAGGGGTTTCTTCGTTGACCGCAGGCCATAAAACATTGGTGCCGGCAGTAATCAAAGAATTAGAAAAATATGGTAGGGAAGATATTATGGTAATAGTAGGTGGCGTGGTGCCAAAACAGGACTATCCGTTTCTTTTGGAAAAAGGGGTGACGGCCATATATGGGCCTGGTACCAAGATTAGTGACGCCGCCATTGAAATTCTAGAGATTTTGCTCGATTGATAAGATGTTTCATTAAACAAAAAAAGGATCGCACTAAGCGATCCTTTTTGTTTGCGGATATATAATTTATGCTGCCGCTACTTCTTTCGATTTTTTGTTTTTCATCCAAAAATATAAAAAGGTAAATAGTACGATCAATATAATCGGAAAGATGGTAATGGTACGCATTGTTTCTTGGCCTGCAACCAATTCTAGCTCGTCACCGGTTAGTCCTCTGGCAGCAACCGCCTCTAGGTCGTTATCGATCCATCTTCCTGTGATAGGTTGAAAAATGGTTTGCGAAAACATCCCTACCGCTCCTATGATGGACATGCCCAAAGCACCGCTTTTGGGAATCTTATCGGCAACAAAACCAATCATATTTGGCCAAAAATAAGCTACACCAAGAGCAAAGAATACAGCAGCAACATAGGCCATGGCCCCTGTTTGCGTACTAAATAAATAGATGCCCACTGTTGCTAGCACGGCGGATCCCAAAAGAACGCCCGTTTGGTCGAACCTCTTAACCATATTCCCGCCAAAGTATCTGGCAACTGCCATAATACCCGTTACCAATGCCAAGATCAGCATAGGTTGTGCACCACTTTTCGCTAGGATTATACTGGACCATTGCTGTGGTATAAATTCAGATGCGGCCGTCAAAGACATACAGATAATCATAAATATGAACAACGGAGAGATCATAGCCTTTAAATTACCCTTTAAAGTCGCACCTTCCTCCACCTTGGCTTTAGGCCAAGATTGTCCGAAGAAAAGATATCCGTAGATGATAGTTGGCACCAAGATGATCCAAATTTGGGTTTCCCAACCTAGTCCGGCATCGGTCATAAATTTAGATACCAAACTTCCTATAACGATACCTCCTGGAAACCACATGTGAAATTTATTCAGCATGGTGCTCATTCGTGTTCCTTGGTACGCATCTGCGATCATGGGGTTACAGGCAGCTTCTGTACAGCCGTTACCCAAACCGATCAATAGAGTGGATATTAAAAGTCCTATGTAGCTACCGGAATAAATGGTAAGTATTATACCTATGGCATGGGCAAAAAAAGCAAATTGCATAATGGCCTTGCCACCTACTTTGTGGTAGATAAGACCTCCAATAACCATAGAGATGGGAAAACCTAGAAACCACATGGAGTTGATAAAGCCTAATTGTTCGGCGGTTAAACTTAATTCTTCACCAAGTTGAGGTAAAATACCTGCTCTTATACTGAAAGAAAAAGCGGTGGTAATAAGGGCAAAACAGCTAGCATAAAATAGCCTGTTCGCATTAACATTAGAAGTTGAAGTTGAGCTCTCCATATTTTGTTGGTTTTGTTGTTATGTTTTTGGTTAATGTGCTAAACTAATAAAAATGAAATAATATCAACACTTTTTTAATAAAATCGTACTTTGATTGCAATTTTGTGTAAAAATTGTGCTGTTTGCTCATTTTTTGATGTTATTTGTGCAATTGTAGGGTAGGCGGTTATGCTATACCAAGTTGATAATGAGTTGTTAAGTGACTTTTAAGATGTATAGACCACTATGAAAATGTTCGTCAAAAAGATTATTTATGTTTTTATAAGTTTTGCGATTTTGGCTTGTGCGGATCTAGATAGAAAAATCGAGGAAAAGGAAACGAACAACAAGGTTTCTGGTGGTGTAGATTATAACCCAGAGGCCAATGTAGCCAAATTGGGAATCACGTTCAGGGATCCAGGAAACCCTGTAGCAAACTATGTGCATGCCGTACAAAGTGGAAATTTATTATTTCTTTCGGGTAAAGGGCCAAAACAGGCAAATGGGGAAAATATAGTTGGTAAAGTTGGGGCCGACCTAACCGTGGAGGAAGGGTATGCCGCTGCACGCGAGGCAGGAATAAATCAATTATCGGTACTAAAGGCGGAGTTGGGCGATTTAAGAAAAGTAAAAAGAATTGTAAAAGTAAAAGGGATGGTCAATGCCGTTTCGGGGTTTAAGGACCACTCAAAGGTAATTAATGGATATTCCGATTTAATGGTGGCTATTTTCGGAGAAAACGGAAAGCATACAAGAGCTGCGGTAGGTATGGGATCGTTGCCTGGCAATATGGCGGTTGAGGTTGAAATGGTGGTTGAACTTTGGGAGGATTAGATACAATTTTTGTTACTTGCCCATTCTTTTATAAAGGCCTGTCCGTTCTCTTTTTGATCTTAGGTTGAGATAAAAAAAGGCTACTGGGTACACATTACAGGGCGACAGGTTTTATGGATCGTTCATCTGTAGAAATCATGTTTTATCGGACTTTCAATTTAATATAATATAAGGTTATTCTTTTTGTTGAATACGCAAAATGAGGGGTCTGAATATTATAATTGTGTAATAGTTACTTTTTTTTGTCTATAAAATGAAAATAGAATACTTAAAATAAAGAGTCAGGTCATATATGTAAACCAAAAATAACCAAGACATATGCAAGAGCGTGGTGAAAGGGCATTGGGATCTAATACCAGTTTTAATGCCGATCATAGGTACAGCACTACTAATGGAGAGAGTAAAATGAGGATAGTTAAAACTTCCGAAAAAGCTATTTGGGATAATTTAAAGAAAGGGGATGAAGGAGCTTTGGGGGAGTTGTATAATTTACATGTAGATGACCTTTTTTCTTATGGTATTCGCCATTCGCAGGATAGAAATTATGTGATGGACTGCATTCACGATGTGTTTCTTGATCTGTACAAATACAAGAAGAGTATACCAGCTTTAGAGGATGGTAAATATTACCTGTTCAAATGTTTAAAGCGAAAAATTAATAAGAAGTACCAACGTCGAATAGTTGTTTTGTCGGAAGAAAACGATTATCTGCTAAAAGACAGTCTTAAAAATCACATCAAATCCCATGAGGATACTATAATAAAGGCCGAGCGGAAAAACGAAAAGAACGAAAAGCTTACGGCGGTACTGGATACCCTGTCCCAAAAGCAAAGAAGGGGCATATACCTCAGGTTCAACCAAGAAAGAAGCTATGAGGAAATTTCTGAAATAATGGGGGTTACGGTGCAAACCGCAAGAACCATCGTTTACAGGGCTCTAAAGGCATTGCGCTCTTAAATCGCAAAATTTTAATAAATACAACAACAAATACTGTCTATGAAAAGTGCGAATGTTACTTTATGTGTGAAAGAAGATTAGACAAGTAGTCCCAAATTAATATAGAAGATCAGTTAAATAATGAAGGATAAAAGATCGGATAAAAAAATAAAATATTTACCAATTACATTTTCCGAAAAAAAGGATTTGGAAAATAGGATACTCAATTCTGTGCAAAAACATAAGTATAGAAAAAGAAGGGTACGGTTTTTGGCTGCCTTTGCGGCATCGACATTATTCTTGGGTGGTCTAGGGTTTTACTTTAGCCAGTCCACTTCTGAGCCTATGTCCATTACAGATTATGTTAACTCCAATGTTTCTGAGCATAACGTTAACTCCGATAAGGTGACATTGATCCTTGGTAAGGAAAATGAGATAAAAATCGACGAGGATGGTGCTATGGTGACCTATTCAAATTCGGGCCAGGATATTTCGGTGGGGTCTACCAAGACTATTAGTCAAAAAACGACCATAAAAGATGAACCGGTTTACAATACCTTATTGGTGCCTTATGGTAAAAAACTGAAAACCAAACTGTCCGATAATAGCGTGGTATGGTTGAACTCGGGCTCAAAAATGGTGTATCCGGCAACGTTCAGCGAAGATAAAAGAGAAGTCTATATAGAGGGGGAAGCCATTTTTGAAGTTGCCCATAACAAGGAAAAACCATTTTATGTGGTTTCTGGAAATCAACGGATAAAAGTATTGGGCACCGTGTTCGGGGTTACTAATTACCAAGACGAAGGCTCCATAAATACGGTCCTTAAAAGCGGTAGCGTAGAAATTAGTTATCAAGGCGATTCTAAAACGTCGGAACCTATGGACAAATTTAGGATTACCCCTGGTACCAAGGCCAGTTATAACAAAAAGAACAAAAGTATTATTTCTGAAAAGGTAGACGTGGAGTCCTATTTTTCGTGGAGGGATGGCTACCTGGTTTTTAAACAAGACGATTTAAGGCATATCATGAAAAGGATATCCAGATACTATAATTTAAAAATTGTAGGTATCGAAAAAATATCGTCCAATGAGACGTTCTCGGGATATTTGGATTTGAACGAGGATATTACGAAAGTAATGGAAAGTATAAAAGAAAGTTCGGTTATCGATTACGGGCTTTCTGAAAATGAAATAACGATCTATTAACCAAAAACCATTTTATGAATTGAAAGAACAAATTATTTGAATTAGTAAAAAGCCAGAAGATGTTCCAGCATCTTCTGGCAATTAAATCAACATTGCTGTGCTGAACAGCAACATTTTATAACCAAAACAAAAGTATGAAAAAAACCTTAAGTTCGGCCGTATTGGTCATTATGAGAACATTTTTGCTGTTTATTGGTATTGGGCTCACGTCTGTTTATGCTAATGTTATTTTGGCCCAAAACGAGGTGCAAATAAATGTTAAGAATATTACTATCGAAGAATTTTTTGAAGAAATTCAGAGTAAGAGTGATTTTGTCTTTTTCTATAACGACGATGTTCTTAAGACCGAGAAGAAAATTTCGTTAAAGCTAAAGAAGGCCAAAGTATCTAAGATACTTGATCGTGCACTTTCTAATACAGGCTTAACCTATAAGATCATAGGCAAGCAAATAATTGTCAAGGAGAGAAAGATCCAACCCGAAAATACCCCAAAAGAAGAAGTGATAAAGGTCGTACAACAGACGGTTACGGGTGTGGTAAGCGATGAATCGGGACAACCGCTTCCCGGGGTAAACGTTGTTGTTGAAGGTACTACTACGGGAACGCAATCTGATTTTGATGGTAACTATGCCATTAATGCAGGGGAAAATGATGTGTTGGTGTTCTCTTATTTAGGTATGTTGACCCAAAAAGTAAATGTTGGAGGTAAAACCAATATTAATGTGACGCTTAAAGAGGACGTGGCCTCTTTGGACGAGGTTGTGGTAGTGGCATATGGTACCCAGACAAAGGAATCGGTAACAGGATCCGTAGGGGTTGTAAAAAGTGATGAACTTGAGCAAGTGCCGACTTCTTCATTTGAACAGTCTCTTAGGGGTAATGTAGCAGGTTTACAGGCATCGGCTTCCGATGGTGCGCCAGGGGCAAATACCCAAATAAGGATCAGGGGTATAGGTTCTATCAACGCTTCCAGTGAGCCATTGTATGTAATCGACGGTATTCCTTTGCAATCGGGTAGTCAGGCATTAAATGATAATGATGGGGCCAGTTCAAATGTTATGGCTTCCATAAACCCCAACGATATTGAAAGTATAAGTGTATTAAAAGATGCTGCCTCTACTGCAATTTACGGATCTAGAGGTGCTAACGGGGTTATTTTGATTACCACTAAAAAAGGTAAGTCTGGTAAGGCAACTATCGAATTAAAAACACTTACCGGTTTTAATTCACAGGCTTCCAAAAATATATTAAAGCCATTGAATGCGGCTCAATACAAAGAATTGTTTATAGAAGGGTATGTAAACCAAGGAGATACCTACGAAGAAGCTCAGGCAAGATTAGATGCGAGATTCACACAACAAATAGACCCTTCTACAGGCGAACCTACAGACACTGATTGGTTAGATGCCATTACTCGTACAGGAGTTACCCAAAGTTATGACCTAAGTGTAAATGGTGCTACCGATAAAGTTAAGTACTTTATGTCTGCCGGGTATATGGATCAGGAAGGATATATCATCGGTTATGGTTTTAAGAGATATAGCACCCGTGCCAACTTAGAGTACAAGGCAAGTGACTATTTGACCATATCCAACAACATATCTATTTCGGATATTAAGTCGAGCACGGCTCCTGATGCCGGTTCTTGGAACAACCCTTTTAAAAACACTTTAGAATTATCGCCACTTATTCCTATTTATGATGAAGAGGGAGAATACAATGCGGAACATGTAAACTATTATCCTATTGGATCTAACCCAGTAGGTAGTTTGAGCGGTGATGATACATGGGAAACCAAGACTACCCGTATTATAGACAACTTTGCCGTTTCTGTAACTCCGGTGAAAGATTTGGTGTTCAGGTCGCAATGGAACTTCGACGTTTTTAATATTAACGAATCGCAATACTATAACCGTCGTTACGGGTCTGGATATGATTATAACGGATATGCCTATGAAGGTACCGTAACCGGAAAAACATGGGTTGGTACACAAACCGTTAATTATAATTTAGTATTGAACAATGACCACTATTTAAGTTTTCTTGGAGGTTATGAAGCCCAACAGACCATTAGGGAGACGCACTGGGGTTCGGGAACAAATTTTCCTAACGATATAGTTAAGACATTAAGCAGTGCTTCTTCTGAATTTACGGTGGGGGGAACTAAATCGGAATACACCTTCAACTCTATGTTCTTAAGGGCCAATTATAATTACGCAAGTAAATATTATCTTTCAGGTAGTATAAGGCGTGATGGTTCCTCAAGATTTGGTGGCGATAACAGGTTTGGTACTTTTTACTCTATCGGCGGTAGCTGGAATATAAATAGAGAGTCCCTTTTTGACGATGTTGACTTTATCGATATACTTAAGCTGAGAAGTTCTTTTGGTGTTACAGGTAACGCTGCCATCGGAAATTTTGCATCCCTTGGTTTGTACACCTATGGTCAAGATTATGACGGGGCACCAGGTGGTAGTCCTTTACAGTTAGAAAACTCGGACCTTACATGGGAAACGCAGGAGAACTTTAATGTAGGTTTGGATTTTGGGTTCTTCAACAAGATAAACGGTACGGTCGAATATTTTAAAAGAGTTTCTTCCGACCTTATTTTAGATGTGCCAATTTCTAGAACTACAGGTTTCACCGATCTTACTCAAAATTTTGGTGAAATGACCAATTCCGGGCTAGAAATTTCTTTAAACGGAGATATCATCAACAAGAAAGATTTTAGATGGAGCCTTGGGTTCAATACCACCTTCTTGAAAAATGAGATTACCAAGCTTACGGAAGATTATACCGATGGCGCCTATAGAAGACAGGTAGGACAAGATTTTCAGTCTTTTTACTTGTATGATTGGGCCGGTGTAGACCAGACCAACGGAGACCCACAGTGGTATACCGATGAGACTAGAACTACCATTACCAATAATATTGGAGAGGCTGAACGCTTTTTGGTAGGTAAGTCCGCTACACCTGATTTCTATGGTGGTTTTAATACCGTTGTATCCTACAAAGGGCTTAGTTTAAGCGCCAATTTCATGTACTCTTATGGTAATTATCTATTTGATAGTAGGGCAAGGGGATCTTTGGGAGATGGTAGGTTGACACCAAGAAGTACAGCAACATATTTGTTCGAGAACAGATGGGTGGAAGGAAAAACAGATGCCCTGTTTCCTAAATTCGTTTGGGGAGGACAATCTGGTAGTAACGAGGGAAATCAGACAAGATGGTTATATGATGGTAGCTATATCCGTTTAAAGGATTTAACTATAGCTTATAATTTTCCTGAGAAGATAGCATCCCTATTGCATATCAATTCAATGAGAATGTATGCAAGGGGTACCAATATCTTAACATTTACAAAAGATAAAGATCTATATATAGATCCAGAACAAGCTATAAATGGAAGCTACCTTGGAACCACCCCGGCAATGAAAACAATTTCTTTAGGCTTGGATATTAAATTGTAAACTAAAAAAAGACTAATGAAAAAATATAATAAAATAATAGTATTGATCGTGATAGGGTTTTTCTTATCATGTTCAGAATCGTTTTTAGAGGTTAGCCCACAGAGTTCTGTTTCAAATGAAGAGGCATTAACCAGTTTAGAAGATCTTGAAACTTCAATTTCTGGAGTATATAATGAATTGCAAAGTGCCTATTACTACGGTAGGTATATGTTCTTGATACCGGATGTCTTGGCAGACGATGTCAAACAAAACGAGCAGGCCAATAGGGTAGTGGATTATGCGCAACATGTACAAAGTGTTTCCGATGCCCAGGCCAATTCTTTGTGGACAGGGTTGTATTATACCAACAATGCCTTGAACAATATAATCAATTCGGACATAGAGGTGTCAGATGCGTCGCAAGACGAAAAAGACCGCATTATAGGAGAGGCCTATGCATTAAGAGGCTTGGTTTATTTTGATTTGGTAAGGCTTTTTGCAAATCATTATACCTATACTGCAGATGCCGGTCATTTAGGGGTGCCGATCATATTGGATTTTGATTACACGCTAGAGCCGTCAAGAAATACGGTTGCCGAAGTGTATGATCAGGTTATAGCGGATATGACTACAGCACTTACTTTAATGGATGATACGTCTAGAACCGGAAATTCAAATACACTATCATCTACAGCTGTCAAAGCACTATTGTCTAGAGTGTATTTGTATATGGAAGATTGGGAGAATGCGGAAGCAATGGCTACACAGGTGATTGAAACAGGAGGTTATAGCTTGGTGGATAATGCCGATTATTTAACCTTGTGGTCTCAAGACAACACTTCTGAATCTATATTCGAAATATCGCAGACCGAATCGGATAACCAGGGAGGAGACAACTTGGGCGCAATGTATGTAGTGGACGGATACGGAGATTATCTGCCTTCAGACGATGTAATATCTTTATATGATGTCGATGATGCCCGATTGCAGGTTTTTATAGAAGATGGTCTTTTGGCAGGGGACTATGCCCCATATCGAATGAACAAATATCCTGATGTACTTGGGTACGATAACATAAAAGTAGTGCGTCTTGCTGAACTATATTTGATCAGGGCGGAGGCAAGGGCCCAAATTGGTACTGACATTTCAGGAGCCCAAGACGACTTGGATATGGTTCGCCAAAGAGCTCTTCCGACAGCACCGGATGTTACGGCTACCGGAGATGAACTCTTGGAAGAGATTTTACTAGAAAGAAGGTTGGAACTATGTTTTGAAGGGCAAAGGCTTTGGGATTTGATGAGGTACAAGCAAGATATTGTAAGAAACCAATGTACGGCCAGTATCTGCTATATACCTTATGGTGACGATACCAATATATTGCCGATTCCACAGAACGAAACGGATGTTAATCCGAACATAGAGCAGAACCCAGGTTATTAATCGTTGATACGAAACCTATAACCTCTATAATTAAAGAGGTTCTTAATAAGATTGTATACATTGGAGAAACATCAGGTTTACATGATGTAATTCCCCCTCTCCAATGTATTTCAATTTGATTTAAAAATTAGTGACTAAAACAACTTAAAAATTTAATCTTTTGGATAAAAGCAGAAGAAATATCGCTAAAATGTTATCTCTTGGAGCTATTTTTCCAAGTCAGATGGCCTATTCCTTTTCGTCCATTATGGAGTCTATACCCACAAATGGCATGGGACCGGTTGGAGCGGCATGGGACCAACCCAAGAAAAACATAGAAAAGCTATATAAGAACGCCATTGTCAACGATGGTCTGATCATTTCCCGTAACTGGAACGAAGATTCGTTCGAGGCCTTGGCCCAATCGGGCTATACCGGATTCAACGCTTCCGTTGATTCGGGAAATTTAGAGAAAGGACTTAGAAACTTGAACAACTGGCAGACCATCATAAAAGAAAACCCCGACAGATTGATCTTGGGTACAAGTGCCGATGATTATTACCGTGCCAAGGAAGAAGGAAAGGTAGTGGTAATGCTAGGTTTTCAAAATTCTACGATGGTCGGTAGGTCCATCAAAAACCTCGATAAGCTGTACGATGCCGGAATGCGTTGGATGCAGCTTACCTACAATGAGCGGAACTATTTGGGAGATGGGAGTACGGAACGTACAAATTGTGGCCTGTCCGATTTTGGCATAGAGGTCGTAAACCGTATGAACGAGCTGGGTATAATGATAGATTTATCGCACTGCGGAGAACAGACCACCAATGATGGTATAGCATTCAGTAAAGCACCTGTCTCGATCAACCACTCCATGTGCGAGGCATTGCACAAGAACCACCCACGGGCCAAGACCGATGAACAGATCAAGGCCATGGCCGACAAGGGCGGCATTATCGGTATTATTTGTCTGGGCTATATGATCGGTCCGAACCTAGGTACCGATACGACCTTGGAAACCTATGTGGACCATATAGACCATGCCGTTAAGATTGGAGGTATCGATCATGTAGGGCTGGCATCCGATTTTGCGATCCAGGGCTTGGAAGCGACCGGGGCCACGCGTGAAAATTGGTATGTACCGCGCTTAACACGTTTTAAGCCATCGTATAAGGTACAGTGGCCACCATGGATTCCCGAACTCGATAAGCCCGATAGATATCTGCAAGTGGCCAAAGTATTGGACAAAAGAGGCTATAGTACCGGGGATATCGAAAAAATATTAGGTCAGAACTGGCTTCGTTTTTACAAGGATACCTTAAAGCCGTAATAATTTCTTTCTGTCTATCAAATACATTTTAACCCACTATATTTTTTAATATCGACCTATGAAATATCCTATCGGAATAGTTGTTTTGGCAATAAGTTTGTTGGCCTCGTGCAACGACTCAAAAGTAAAGGAAAACAACAAGACCGTTTACGATGTGGTGTTCCGTGAAAGCCTGGCGGGCACATATGAAAAATGGCCAACTTCTGGTCATAGTTTTAAATACTATTATACGTACACCGATAGAGGCCGTGGACCGGAGTTTGATGAGGAAATATCGCTTGACAAGGAGAACTTCATTACCGCCCAGACCGTAAAGGGTATCAATTATTCCAAGGTATCGATAGATGAAAGTTTTTCGGTCGGTGATGGAACGGCTACCATCAACAATATGTTCGGTACGTCGAAGAACGATTTTAACGGAGGTCAACTTTATTTCCGTTTCGATGGTTCGCCCGCGGTATATGAAATTCTTGCGCAGCTTGCCCTGAAGTCCGAAACGGGCAAGGTGGCACTGTATCCGAAGGGAGAAGCAGAGTTGGTGAAAAATACACCGTTAAAACTGTCCAATGGTACCGCATTAGACCTTCTTACGATAAAGGGGTTGGATCTTAACCCTACCTATATCTGGATGCAGGATGGGCAAATGGTCTGTAAGATAGCGGGTAACCTTCATATCGTCAGAAAGGATTTTAGTGATTTTCGCCCTGAGATGAAGCAGATCCAGGATTCTATCGAAGACCAAGGTCTCATCGCAGCCGCTAAAGATCTTAGTCATGCCATTGATAAGGTAGTGGTCAAAAATGTAAACATATTTACCAAGGAAGGATCTTTGCTTCCGAACCAAGATGTTTTCGTAGACGGCGAAATCATTGAGGCAATCGTACCAACGGGTCAAAAAACTATTTCTGGCGATGTTCAGGTCGTTGATGGTACAGATAAGACCCTTATGCCGGGCATGTTCGATATGCATACCCATAATTCGAAGTTCAGGGGGGCGTTATATCTTGCCGGAGGAGTCACCTCGGTAAGGGATCTGGCCAATAACAAACAGTTATATCGGTTAAGGGACCAGTTCGAGAACAATGAGATCATTGGGCCGCATATTGTAACTTTTTGCGGTATAATAGATGGTCCTGGTCCGTTTGCGAATCAAAGAAACGTGGTGGAAACACTTGAAGAAGGATTGGCGGAGATAGATGATTATAAAAGATTGGGCTATCAGCAGATTAAATTGTACAGTTCTATAAAACCCGAATGGGTAGCTCCGTTGACTGAAAAGGCCCATGCATTGGGCATGCGGGTGAGTGGGCACATTCCTGCGTTCATGAATGCAACACAGGCCATTAACCAAGGGTATGACGAGATTCAACATATCAATATGCTGTTTCTTAACTTTTTATCCGACACCATAGATACTAGAACGCCACTGCGCTTTACAATGCCGGCACAATATGGTGCCGACCTTGACCTTGAATCGAAGGAATATACCGATTTTGTAGACCTGTTGCTAAAGAAAGATATTCTGGTAGATCCCACGGCGGCCATATTTGAAAATAAGTTTTTGGCTCAGTTGGGCGAGGTAAGTCCCACCTATAGCATGGTTGAAAATAGATTCCCTGTCATTTACCAGCGTAGTTTTTATGCCGGTGGCTTGCCGCAAGAAGGGGAGCAGATCGCAAGGTACAAGGCCAGTTATGACAAAATGCTGGATGTAATTTCAGATTTGTACCATAAAGGCGTTGACATCGTTCCTGGAACCGATGGCTTGCCCGGATTTTTATACCATCGCGAACTTGAACTTTACGTAAGGGCAGGTATTGCTGCTAATGAAGTGTTGAAATTGGCCACTATAAAGTCTGCCGAAATAACGGGAGTATCCGATTCTTATGGTTCGGTCGAACCCGGAAAAAAAGCGGATTTGATTCTTATAGACGGAAACCCTTTGGAAGATATCAGTGACATCCGCAAAGTGGAATGGACCATAAAGGGGGGTAATCTATACTATGCGAAGGAACTGTACAATGCTGTAGGGATCGATCATTTTAAATAAATCCGTAGAAACGGATAAACAAACCAATCATTTTACATAAAAAAACAATAATGAAACAGATATATATATTTCTTTTTTCACTTTTTGTAGCTACCGGTTATAGTCAGTCTTCTGAGTTCTTTACCAGTGGCAGGTTAATTTTAGGTACCTATAAAGAACGTACGGCCTCTATGGGCTTGGGAGATATAGATAAAGATGGAGATATAGATATACTCGTCGCCAATGGCCGCCATTGGCCAGGCCAGAATCGGGTTTTCTTTAATAATGGCAGAGGGGTATTTACCGTTTCGCAGGTTTTGGGAGACGAGCAAGAAACCAGTTATTCGACCGAGCTTGCCGATTTTGATAACGATGGTGACCTAGATATTGCCGTGGGTAACGATATGGCACCTAATTACATCTTTATCAATGATGGAAATGGCAAGTTTACAAAAGGCTCAAGATTCGGTGAAGCCTATGCCCCAACAAGAAATATAGTGGTTGCGGACATCGATTCCGATGGCGATCTTGATATTCTAATAACCAACCGCGGAAAAGAAAATGAGATATGCCTTAATGACGGAAAGGGAAATTTTACCAAATCTATAGGTTTTGGCTCTAAAAAAGATTCTACCATAGATGTTGAAGTGGCGGATATGAACGGAGATGGCCATAACGACCTTATTTTGGCCAATAGGGACGAGCAGCCCAATTTTGTGTATCTCAATGATGGTAAGCTAAATTTCTCAAAAAGAATACCCTATGGTACAGGTACGGACAATACAAGATCCGTTGCTATAGCCGATATGGACAAAGATGGGTATTTAGATATCGTAACGGCCAATATAGGAGAACCAAACGCGATATACTTTGGAAGTAAAAAGAATGATTTTGATAAAAAAATGATGTTCGATGCCAGCTCCGATAAATCATATTCCTTATCGGTCGCAGATGTGGATATGGATGGCACTATGGATATTGTAATAGGTAATGTGGCGGCACCCAATACTGTTTTTCTAAATCAGGAAGACGGTAAAAGTTGGAAAAAAATAGTATTGAGCGATAAAAAATTCAATACGTACGATATTATGGTCAGTGATTTGAACGGGGACGAAAAACCGGACATTATCGAGAGCAACTCCGACGAGCTGAACCTGTATTATTTTAACAAATATGTACCTAAGTTCCCTTGATCCAAGGGTGTTTATGGAACGAGAAAAGATAGAAGAAAAATTATAAGACCAATGAAGAGTATTACTAGTTACACGACATCGATATGTGCAGGGGTGTTCCTGTCCATATCTTTGGTTTCATGTTCAACGGAATCGTCAAAATGGGACAATTTTACCGATGAGGGAACATTTATAGTGCACAGGAGGCAATCGCCGATCGGTGAGGAGACCTATGAGGCGTACACCGAGAACGATACCATATATGTAAAATCGCTCCAGGGCGAAAACGAGCGGGGACGCATCTCGGGGGTATTGTCGGAATTGCGGCTTACAAAAGACCTGGAGCCTGTTTACTACAGCAGCAAAAGAATCTCCAAGGATACCACCAATATTCTTGAAGTGGAGAAAATAGGTCCCGACGAGATTACCGTTTGGGAAAAACATTTTGACAAGGTAACGCAAAAGGTTTCGGGCCATTTCTTTCCCCTCCACAGTAATATTCCTGCAGGCATAGAGATGATGCTGTACCATTGCTATTTTAAGTATGGGCAAGAAAGCCTGCCCACCTTCCCCAGGGGCGAGGTAACGGTGGCCCATAGGGCCAAGGATACGGTGACCGTGGGCGGTGAACAAAGAATATTGGATAGATATGTCGCCACCGGTATCAACTGGGGCGGTAGAACTATTTGGTTGGACGAGTCCCAGAATTTGGTCGCCTTGGTGAAGGCGAACACCCAGATCAGGGAAATGATCAAAGAAGAATATGAAGAGGCACTGCCAACTTTTATCCAGGGCAATGTAGAGGAGCAAATGGCCCAACTGGCCGAGTACACCCAAAACCTGAAAGGCCCGGAATATCCAGTGGTGGCCTTGGTAGGGGGAGATGTAGTGGATGTGGCCGGTGATGGGGTTAAAAAGGATATGACGATCATTGTCGAAGAGGGCAAGATTGTCGAGATCGGTAAAAGGGAGTCCGTAAAGGTGTCAAAAGGGGCCAAGGTAATCGATGTAAAGGGT
Source organism: Maribacter sp. MMG018 (assembly GCF_018100785.1). Lineage (GTDB taxonomy): Bacteria > Bacteroidota > Bacteroidia > Flavobacteriales > Flavobacteriaceae > Maribacter. The sequence goes on from NZ_JAGJEC010000001.1 coordinate 1,041,549, forward strand.
AAGACCTTGATCCCGGGACTATGGGACATGCACGCCCACTCCAACCAGGTACAATGGGCACCTGCCTATTTGGCCGGTGGTGTTACCACGATCAGGGACAACGGAAACGAACTGGAGTTCGCTACCTCCTTCAGGGACGCCATTGCCAAAGACGGGGCATTGGGCCCCGATATCCTTTTGGCGGGTATGACCGACGGCCCAGGTATAAAAGGTAACGGTGTAATACGTGCAAGGTCGGTAGAAGAGGCAAAGGAAACGGTAGCACTGTACCATAAGAACGGTTACAAGCAGATCAAGATCTATACCTCCATAGAACCCGAGATGTTGAAGGTATTGACGGAAGAAGCCCATAAGGTGGGCATGACGGTAACGGGCCATGTACCCGCCTTGGTGAACGATGCACGGTTGGCGGTAGAAGATGGTATGGATATGCTAAGCCATTACAATAGAATTTTGGCGGCATTGTTTACGGATAAGAAAGTATCTGACCTAGGTCCTTACTTTATGGTAGATAATGAAGTAACGGACGAAATGGTGAACAACGCCATTGCCTTTTACCTAAAGCACGGGACTGTTCTGGACGTTACCCTTGGGTTGGGCGTAATACGTACATTGCCAAAAGGGGAACCTATGGAAACCCTGGAACCGGATGCTTATAGAATGGCATATGAACTTTTTGAGAGTAAAAGGTTTAGAGCTGGAACGTCCGAAGTTCGTGCTAAAAAATTAAAACAAAACATTATTAAATCTGCCGAGGTCATTGGTAAGTTCTATAAAGCAGGGATTCCCGTTGTTGCCGGTACCGACAACTTTGCTCCGGGATTCGGACTCTTTTTAGAAATAGAGACCTATAATAAGTACGGGGGGCTAACTCCGTTGGAAGCTATTAGAACGGCGACCATAGTGCCCGCCAAGGCTATGGGTATGGGAGATATCACGGGAAGTATAGAAGTTGGCAAAGAGGCGGATATCGCCATTTTGGACAAGAACCCGTTGGAAAACATAGATAATATTAGAAGCGTCTCCGCGGTAATGACCAACGGAAATTATTATGAAAGCGAAGGGCTGTGGATGGCGGCGGATTTTAAACCTAATAGAGATACACAGAATTGATTATGGAAAACATAGTATACGATCCGGAAGCCCGGTTGAAAGACTTGGGCATAGCGTTACCAAAGGCACCTGACCCGGTGGCCAATTATGTGAACGGTGTACGTGCGGGCAACCTTATTTTTTTGGCCGGAAAAGGACCTAGGTACGCCAATGGAGTGGAGATTACCGGAAAACTGGGAGATGATATTTCTATAGAAAAGGGCTATGAAGGGGCCCGTTTAACGGCCATCAACCAGATTGCGGTTCTTAAGGGGATGCTGGGCGACCTAAAAAAAGTAAAAAGGGTCGTAAAGGTCTTGGCCCTGGTAAATTCCACACCCGATTTTATAGAGCAACCCAAGGTAATAGATGGTTTCTCGGATCTGATGGTGGAGGTTTTCGGGGAAAGGGGCATCCATGCCCGAGCGGCCATCGGTGTGGCAACATTGCCGAGGGCACAGGCCGTTGAAGTGGAATGTGTGGTTGAAGTGGAAGACTGACCACATGCCCGATGAAAGGTAATTATGCCGAACCGTTAAAAACGATTACTATGGATGGACATCATCGTTCATTCAAATTATAAATACAGATTATTATAGTTAACTACCCAATATATGACGACAGCTACCCAAACGAACCCACTTTGGAAAGAAAGTAAGGTCAAGAATTATTTGCCCCATATGACGGTCCCCGAAGTGGAAGAGTTTTTAAAGAGATCCGATATGGCGATTATTCCCATCGGAGCATTGGAACAACATTCGAGCCACCTGCCCATTGGAACCGATTTTATAAATGGAATAGAGCTTTGTAAGCTTATAGCCCAAGAGCGTGATATTTTAGTGGCACCGGTGTTAATGGCAGGCCAGTCCCCTTATCATATGGCATTTGCGGGCACCATTACCCTAAGTGCGGAAACTATACTGCGTGTACATATGGAAACCGTAGAGAGTCTTATAAAACATGGGTTCAAACGTTTTGTGTTGATGAACTCCCACGGGGGCAACACGGCGATCACCACTTTTTTGGTAGATCAGATAAACCAAAAGACTTCGGCCGTTGCGGTAGATTTTGGCGTTGCCATCAAACCTTATCTACAAAGTGGGGAAGAAAAAGAGACTCGGGCACTGGATCGACATGCCGGTACGGGAGAAACATCCAATTCCCTGTACCTGATGCCAAGCTTGGTACAATTGGATAAAGCCAAACCAACTAAATTATCATTGCCAAAGCATTTGGCGAATATGGTGCCCGCAGTCATTAAAGAAGAACCTACCGAAAAATTATTGTTTCTCTCCGAAGGTTTAAAGGCCGAGGAAACGGGTAAAAAAACATCTACCATCGAAATGACCAAAACAGGCGTTTGGGGAGAATTGGACCCTAAGGAGGCTACCGTGGAAAGAGGCGAGAAGGATACGAAAAATGTGATCAAGGCCTGTACCGATTTTATTGATAAATGGAATGAACTGATTGCTGTCTAAGATTCTGGATAATTTTTAGTGGACCGAACACCGATATAGCATTATGAAAAACCATTTGTTGCTGACTGTTTTATTTTTATCCAAAAGCCTTTGTTCTTTTGCACAGGAATTTCCTTTGTTTCCAGAACCCAACGTGGTGTTTGAAATTAAACCGTCTACAACAGATCCTAGAATAGAAAATGCAGATACGCCCCACTTTGTTGCGTACGATCCTACCAACGATCAAGGGAAGTTGTTGCTTTTTATTCCCGGTACGAACGGTATAGCCCTAAGGGGGCCAAAACAGCTTTTTTATACTGCGGTTCAGCAAGGGTATGCCGTAATCAATCTTTCGTATATAAACACTCCGGCGATCGCACGCATATGCAAAGGGAATGCGCTGGTAGCGAACTCTGATTGTGCCGAGGAATTTAGAAATAGAAGGGTATATGGCGACACTACGTTTAAGCTTATCGATGACAAGCCCTATGATGCCATTTTGAACCGTCTTACAAAGCTTTTGGAGTATCTGGCCAAGAACGATAAAAACCTGGACTGGAGCCGTTACTTGGAAAATGGTGAGCCAAAATGGAGCATGATAGCACTTGCCGGACAGTCTCAAGGCGGTGGAATGTCCGCTTTTATAGCAAAGACCCATGTTGTGGCCCGGGTAATCGATTTTTCTGGGGGTTGGGACTATTCCGCTAAGGACAAAATAGCCAACTGGTATTTTAAAAATAGCAAAACGCCCCTTGATCGCTGGTACGGAACCTACCATGTAGAGGAACCTACCGCGGCAACTATAGTAGAGACCTACAAGGCGATGAATATTCCCGAAGATCACATTTATGCTTTTGACCTAGAGGTGCCAAAAGGAAAAAGGGCACATTCCAATGGGGTCCGGAATACAGGATACAGAAATCAATGGGTGGAGTTGCTCGGTAAAGGAAATTGATACGATTGAAAGGACACAGGTTTATGAATAAATATCTCTATTGCTTATTGATTGTGGTACTTACAGCCTGCAATCAACCTGAAAAGGATAAAAAAACAGAACCCAACGGTTCTGAAAAAATAGATTCGGAAATGAATGTATTGGGATTGATTGGGGGAACATCATGGCACTCCACGATAGAATATTACAGTATGATCAATCAATCGGTGAACGATCACTATGGAAACAATACCAATCCTCTATTATTGGTGTATACACTTAACCAAGCGGAGGTGCACCGTTTTCAAATAGAGAACAAATGGGATTCTATAGCCCATATGTTGGTGGAAGCGGGGAAGACGCTTAACAAAGCAGGTGCGGGCGCTGTTCTTTTCTGCGCCAATACACCCCATAAAGTATATGGTTCCGTTCAGGAACAACTGGATTTCCCCATCATACATATAGCCGATGCGACGGCGAAGGCCATCAAAGAAAAAGACTTGAAAAAAGTGCTTTTTATCGGTACCAAGTACAGTATGGAGGAACCCTTTATCACAAAAAGAATCGAAGACAATGGTATTGAAGTACTGGTTCCGCAAGAACAGGAGGTAATCGATGAACTACATAGGATCATCATAGAAGAGCTCACCTATGGGGAAGTAGAGGCCTCTTCGAAGGCTTACGTGATGGATGTCATAGAAAATGCAAGGCAGCAAGGGGCCGAAGGGGTTATACTCGGGTGTACGGAGTTTCCGCTGATGATTTTTCAGGAAGATGTGGAGATCCCCGTTTTTAATACCACCGAGATCCATGCGAAATCGGGGGTCGATTATATTCTAAAAAGATAACTATGCGAATTACCAAACAAAAGATAGGTCTTGTCCTAGGGCCGCTGGCTTTTTTTTATATTCTGTTTTTCTTTCATCCGGAAGGGTTGGGCGATAGGGCCAATGCGGTTTTGGCATCGGTGGCCTGGGTGGCCATATGGTGGGTTACGGAGGCAATTTCCATTATGGTGACGGCCTTGATGCCCATTGTTCTCTTTCCGCTTTCGGGCGGGTTGGAGCTGAGCGCTACCACGGCATCCTACGGGCATAAGTACATCTATCTTTATATAGGAGGGTTTATCTTGGCCATAGCGATAGAAAAATGGAACCTCCATAAGAGGATAGCCCTGTCCATAATCAAATTGGTGGGAACCAATATCAATAGGATCATTCTTGGTTTTATGGTAGCCACGGCACTCTTGTCGATGTGGATCTCCAATACGGCGGCGGCCGTGATGATCTTGCCCATGGCCATGGCCATTGTTACCCAATTAAAGGACAACCCGAACACCATAGAGAACGAGAATGTCCTTTTTGGAAAAGCTTTGATGTTGGCCATAGCCTATAGTGCGTCCATCGGGGGCATCGCCACTTTGATCGGCACCCCTACGAACCTTGTCCTGGTAGGGGTAGTACAGACCACCTTCGAGAAAGAGATCACCTTTTCGCAATGGTTCGTTTTTGGTTTTCCGATAGCTGTCATCTTATTGTTCGTATGTTGGAAGTATTTGACAAGCTTCGCCTTTAAGTTCAGGCAAAAGGCATTTCCGGGCGGACGGGAGGAGATAGAGTCACAATTGAAGTCCTTGGGCAAAATGTCCTATGAGGAAAAAGGGGTTCTTGTGATCTTTTTTATTGCCGCATCCGCATGGATCTCTCGCTCTTTTTTGCTTCAGAAAATAATGCCATCACTGGACGATACGATCATAAGTATCATATCGGCTGTTCTTTTGTTCATAATACCTTCCGGTAAAAAAGGGGAACCTTTGCTTACCTGGAAAGATGCGGTCAAGCTCCCTTGGGGAGTGGTATTGCTGTTCGGGGGCGGTTTGGCCCTGGCGTCGGGATTTGAAAGTAGTGGATTGGCCCTGTGGATCGGGTCCAAATTGATGGCCTTAAAGACGGTTCCCTTTATAGTCCTGTTGTTGATATTGATAACCACGGTCAACTTTTTGACCGAAATGACTTCTAATATAGCCACGACAGCGATGTTGTTGCCTGTGCTTATATCATTGGCCCCGGTCTTGGGGGTACACCCCTATTACCTGATGATCGGTGCCACCGTGGCCGCATCCTGTGCTTTTATGTTACCGGTGGCAACACCCGCCAATGCCATCGTATTTGGGTCTGGCTACCTGAAAATAAGCGATATGGTAAACAAGGGAATATGGCTAAACCTCATTTCCATAGCGTTGCTGACCGCGTTCGTTTATTTTCTCCTTCCCCTTGTGTGGGACCTGGGGACAATAGGATGACGAGAATTGTTTAAAATAAAAAAACAGCACCTACTTAATTTTAGTAGGTGCTGTTTTTTTATAAAACGGTTTAAAAATAAAAAGTAGCCTCGGCAAGAATCGAACTTGCATCTAAAGTTTAGGAAACTTCTATTCTATCCATTGAACTACGAGGCCAAATAGGCACGCAAAAATATAATTTTTTATCAATCTACACCACATCAAAGTTGGTGTTTTGTTGATATGTTCAATTTCTTTTGGCCCAAATCTCGTACATAGGCTCTCCCTTGCTGTTTTTGCCGGTGTGGTGCCAATCATTTCCCTTGATCTCGTAATTAAAATTAAGACTGGCCCCTACACGGGAATTATCTCTTGAAAAAAATTCGATGTTCTCTGTGTAAACACCATTTTCGGCCGTATAGCTACCTCCTCCCGTTCCAGAAAATTTCATGGTCTCGGTATGATAGGCGACCCATTGAAAATATCCGTCCTTTAAAAACTTCAATGTTTTTCTTGGGTTTTCTTCTCCTCTTCTTTCTTGGCCGGTATCTGGCCCTCTGGTGGCAAATAGCCATTGTCCGTCCAGGTCTTGTTGAAGGCTTTCCATTTTTAGGAATATAAGTGTCGGTTTTTCCTTTAAGGTCAATAACTCGTTATCGATCATAAAGGGAATCTCCAATTGCTTCAGTTGGTCTTTTTCATAGTTCGAATTAAACTCTAAGGATACTTTTAGTACGTCGTCGTTTATGGTAAAGAATCCGCCCACGGTCTTTATAAAGGTAGCCGGAGAAGTTTTATATACGTTATAGATTATATAATCTCCATTAATTTTAATCTCATGACGTTCATTTCCGGTGTCCGAAACATAGATGCCCGATGGAATTTGGGCCTTTACCGTGATGGTAATGAGCAAAAAGACAATAAAGTAAGGTATAAATCGTGGTTTTGAATATTTCATTAGTATAGTTTTAGGATTAAAAATAACTAATTACTGGATTGATAATAAACATTTTACGTGAATTTTAATTGGAGATTTGTTAATGTTCGAATTTTTTTTGTCCATTTGGCGTATTTTAAAAGAAAAGGGTTGTTTTTTCATTTTTTTTGTTTTCATTTGTCCCTTTAAATTAGAGGATACTCTAACTATAAGTTTTAGGCTTTTAGCTGAACATAATGCAATTTGTTTCTATGTTCGGGCTTTTGGGAATTAGGAAGTCAAACCCAAGGGCAGCTTATGAGATGAGCGACCGAATTTTAAAGCTAACTTCCGATTTTAATACTTCTATTGTGCAAAGTCAGCACATCTATTTTTTCATTCCTACTACCCGGGAACAGATTCGTATTTGATTTTGATCGTAGCCATCATGTTTTCTTAACATAAAGTGAGCCTTGCGCATCAATTTTTAAACGAATTTTCAATCTTAATAATTGCTGTTCTTAAATGAATACTAAATATATTGATCTGATCGATCAAACTTATTTTTTTCCGCAAGAAGAATTTAATCTTGACGGAGACCTTCTTAGATTTCACGACATTCCCCTGAACGAATTGGTGGAAGAATATGGTAGCCCTTTAAAATTCACGTATTTGCCCAAAATATCGGAGAATATAAGTAGAGCCAAGAATTGGTTCGCAAATGCCATCGAAAAAAACAATTATAAGGGCAAGTACCATTATTGTTATTGTACAAAAAGCTCGCATTTTCAACATATACTGCACGAGGCCCTTAAGAACGAAATACATATAGAAACCTCTTCGGCCTTTGATATCAATATAGTAGAGCAGTTAAAGAAAGATGGAAAGTTAAAGGATAATGCCTTTGTGATCTGTAATGGCTTTAAGCGAGACCAGTACATAGATAATATTGCTAGGTTGATCAATGAAGGGCATAGCAATTGTATTCCCGTTATAGATAATTATGAGGAGATAGAGCTTCTTTCACGTGGTATAGAGGATACCTTTAAGGTCGGTATCCGTATTGCATCCGAAGAAGAACCTAAATTTGAGTTTTATACTTCTAGGTTAGGTATTGGTTACAAGAGTATAGTGCCTTTTTATGAAAACCAGATCAAGGATAACGATAAGGTAGAGTTGAAAATGCTCCATTTTTTTATCAATACCGGTATTCGTGACAATGCCTATTATTGGAACGAACTGGCAAAATGCCTTAAGGTGTATGTGCGCCTAAAAAAGATGTGCCCCTCTTTGGATAGTTTAAATATTGGGGGAGGTTTCCCCATAAAGAACTCATTGGCTTTCGAGTACGACTATCAGTATATGGTAGATGAAATTTTAAACCAGATCAATATTGCCTGCGCAGAGGCAGATGTGCCCGTCCCCCATATATTTACCGAATTTGGAAGTTTTACGGTTGGCGAGAGTGGTGGGGCCATTTATGAAATACTATACCAGAAGCAACAGAACGATAGGGAAAAATGGAATATGATAGATTCATCCTTCATTACCACCTTACCCGATACATGGGCCATAAACAAACGTTTTATTATGCTGCCGATAAACCGTTGGCACGATGAGTATGAACGTGTGCTGTTAGGGGGACTAACATGTGATAGCGATGATTATTACAATAGCGAGCAGAACATGAACGCTATATATCTGCCAAAATATAAAAGGGACAAACCTTTATATATCTGTTTTTTTAATACCGGTGCGTACCAAGAAACTATAGGCGGTTATGGTGGCTTGCAACATTGTTTAATACCACAGCCCAAACATATTCTTATAGATAAGGACGAAGAAGGCAATATGATCACAACACTCTTTAACCCACAACAAAAATCGGACGACCTATTAAAAATACTGGGTTATGAAAGTAAGGTAGAAAAAGAGAAAGAGCCCATTATAATGGAAGAAATACCAATCTAACTTTAAACCAATTAAAATTTTAAGTAATGAGTACATCGAAGAATTATGCGGGTATCCCTGATACATTCGCACAATTGGAAACCGCCAAGGTTATTTTGATACCCGTTCCGTATGACGGAACAAGTACATGGGGCAAGGGTGCCGACAAGGGGCCGGATGCATTTTTAGAAGCCTCTGAGAATATGGAGCTTTATGATATAGAAACCGATACAGAGGTGTATGAGCAAGGGGTTTATTTGGCGGACGCCATTACCGAGAACAGCTCGCCAGAGGCAATGGTAAATGCAGTGCATAAGGTGACCAAAGACTATATTAAACGCAATAAGTTCGTTACATTGTTCGGAGGTGAACATTCTATCTCTATAGGCAGTATAAGGGCCTTTAGCGAATGTTTTGACAACCTTACGGTTTTACATATCGATGCGCATGCCGATTTGCGAGAATCTTATGAAGGTACCAAGTGTAACCATGCCTGTGCCGTACACGAAGCAAGCCAAACTACGAATTTGGTACAAGTGGGTATCCGTTCTATGGATGCCATTGAAAAAACGTTTATGGACGAGGAAAAAACCTTCTTCGCCCATGATATGGTAGCCGATGAGTATTGGATGGACAAGGTAATAGATACCATGACAGATAATGTCTTCATAACCTTTGATCTAGATGCTCTGGACCCCTCTATTATGCCTTCTACGGGTACACCCGAACCGGGCGGTCTTTTATGGTACGAGTCGTTGGAATTCTTGAAACAGGTGTTCGAAGAAAAAAATGTGGTCGGTTTTGATATTGTAGAACTTTGCCCTAACCCTGCCGACAAGTCGTCAGACTTTTTGGCGGCAAAACTATACTACAAAATGTTGAGCTATAAGTTTATGGGGCAACAAGTAGAGGATAATTATGACAATACCTACGATGTAGATTATAAATCCAGCAACAGTTTAAAATTTAATGATGATGAAGAATAAGGGAGCTATCTCTAATTTTATAGAGAAGTACTATTTGCACTTTAATGCCGCTACAGTAGTAGATGCCGCCAAGGCATACGAAGCACAATTGGATAACGGGGCCAAAATGTTGGTGTCGTTGGCAGGTGCTATGAGTACGGCAGAACTGGGAAAAATTTTTGCAGAGATGATCCGTCAAGATAAAGTGCATATTGTTTCATGTACAGGGGCTAATTTAGAAGAGGATATCATGAACTTGGTGGCACATTCGCATTACAAGCGCGTACCGGAATATCGTGACCTCACCCCGCAGGACGAATGGAATTTATTGGAAAAAGGATTGAACAGGGTTACCGATACCTGTATACCCGAAGAAGAAGCTTTCCGTAGGTTGCAAAATCATATTTTTAAGATATGGAAAGCTGCCGATGATAAAGGCGAACGTTACTTGCCACATGAGTTTATGTACAAGTTGTTGCTTTCGGGTGTTTTGGAAGAGTATTACGAAATAGACCTTAAAGATTCTTGGATGTACGCCGCTGCCGAGAAAAACTTGCCGATCGTATGTCCGGGATGGGAAGACAGTACCATGGGCAATATTTTTGCGTCTTATGTAATGAAGGGGGATTTAAAGGCCAGCACCATGAAATCGGGTATTGAGTACATGACGTTTTTGGCCGATTGGTATACCGATAATTCTGAAAAGGGAATAGGCTTCTTTCAGATAGGAGGGGGTATTGCCGGTGATTTTCCTATTTGCGTAGTGCCCATGTTGTATCAAGATATGGAACGTACAGATACTCCTTTTTGGAGCTACTTTTGTCAAATAAGCGACTCTACTACCAGTTACGGGTCTTATTCCGGAGCTGTGCCCAACGAAAAGATCACTTGGGGAAAATTGGATATAAATACCCCAAAATTCATTATCGAGAGTGATGCGACCATTGTTGCACCATTAATTTTCGCATACCTTTTGGACTTATAGCTATGGACAAGAATGCACATTTAAAAAGAGTCATTGTTGATTTTAAGAAATTGACCCCCGAGGTATTGAAACTTTTGGTAGAAAGATACCCCGATGGGTATGATGACAGAAATATTATCTCGTTCAAAAATGCCCAAGGAGAACGTATAGAAGCAGTAGAGGTGTTGACCGAGGATACCAAGTATTTGGTAAAGATCAGTGCCAAGCTAGAGTATACTATGGAGAATTATGATGAGGATGACTATGAGGATTTTGACGATGACGACCCAAAAGCGGTAATAGCACCCAACCCAAAAGACATGGTAGACGGTGACGACGAGGACTAACACAGGTCGCCACCGCTATGGTGATAATATCATTACAAACATATTACGGGCCCTAGTTTTCTAGGGCCATTGCCCTTGCGACAAATAGGGTTATGGTCATACTACTATACGTACTTTTCTGGAATGACTGATTTTTAGAAAAATCTAATGAGAGCAACTTTCTTTATTAGTTAAGTAAAAATTTCTAACTTTCATTTTAATAAACAACAAACCGCTGTAAATCATTTTGGTATGGTAGGGTGCAGCGGATAAAAAACCATTCCCGTGAAATTCAAGAGTAAGAAAGACACCTTGTTCAGTTTGGTGATATTGGGTACGTGCGGTTTAATGCTGGTATTAACGGTTACAGGTATTCTAAAGGGAGAAATGGATCCCGATGAATATTGGACCTTGCCTATTGTAATCGGTGTTTGCCTGGCATTATTGTGGTTTTATTTTGGCACTTACTATGAACTGGGCAAAGAAGGCCTTACTTACAGAAGCGGACCGATCCGCGGAAAAATCCGTTTAGACCGCATTACCGAAATTGTAAAAGGAAAGACCCTCTGGGTAGGTTTTAGGCCAGCGACCTCTAGAAAAGGACTCATTGTTAAGTACGATACCTATAACGAAATTTATATAAGTCCACTGACGAATGAATCGTTTGTCAAAAAAATACTGGAACTAAAAAGCGATATCAAAATAAGTGAATAAACGGTACCCAATTTGTGGTCGGGTACCGTATTCTTATTCTGCTTCTGCTTTGTTCTTTTTTAGGTTTGACAGCATTGTAGCGGTCGTTTTATCTAGATCAAAGTCCGCTTTCCATCCCCAATCTGCGCGGGCATCCGAATCATCGATACTACTGGGCCAAGAATCTGCGATTGCTTGTCTAAAATCGGGTTCGTACGTAATGGTGAAATCAGGAATATGCTGTTGAATGTTTTGGGCGATATCTTCGGGTTTAAAGCTCATGGCCGCCAAATTATACGACGAGCGTACTTTAATGTCCTCGGCATCGGCTTCCATAATCTGTAGGGTTGCTTTTATGGCATCGTCCATATACATCATGGGCAGTACAGTGTCCTTCTTTAAAAAACAGTTGTAGGTGCCTTCTTCAAGTGCTTTATGGTAGATCTCTACGGCATAATCTGTGGTGCCGCCACCTGGCATGGTTTTCCAACTGATCAGGCCGGGATAACGAATGCTGCGTACATCAACATCAAAGTTTTTAAAATAATACTCGCACCAACGTTCTCCAGATTGTTTACTAATACCGTAAACGGTACTAGGTTCCATAATCGTGTTTTGCGGGGTAGCTTCTTTGGGCGTATTGGGTCCAAAAACAGCAATACTGGAAGGCCAGAATATCTTGTCCACTTTCTTTTCCTTGCCCAAATTCAGTACATTGAAAAGAGAGTTCATATTAAGGTTCCATGCGCGCATTGGAAATTTCTCTGCCGTGGCGCTCAACATGGCGGCCATCAGGTATATTTCACTAATTTCATAGTAGGCGATTATCTCCTCTAAAGCATTGGAATCGGTAGCGTCCAAGATTTCGAAAGGTCCCGAATTCATCAATGTTTCGTTACCCTCCCTTATATCACTTGCTATGACATGGTCGTTGCCGTATTTTTTTCTTAGGGTCATAGTCAACTCCGTTCCTATTTGCCCACAAGCACCTATAATCAAAATGTATTTCTCCATTAAAAAAAGAAGTTAAATAGCTAATTCGGTAAAGATAACTTTTCTTAAAATTTGTACATTCGTTCTATGCCTAAAATCTACTTTTTTATTTCTTTGGTTCTACTTTTAGGGTCGTGCAAAGAGAATGCTTCGGAGACTGTTGCCGGGCAAACCTCCGATTGGAACGTGATGGTGGATAAATTCCCAAAAAAAATCACCTTAAGTCCTAAAGCCATGGAGCTGGTTGCCGAGTGGAAGGAATACAAAGAATTGGAAATAAGTTTTGATCGTTTATATACGGTTGAAAATACAGAAGATTTGATATTGGTAATAGAGGAATTGATAGAGAAACAAAAGTTGTTTGAGAAAAGTGTTTATCCGAAAGAATTGGATATCCCTCAGGTAAAAGGCCGCCAAAAGGTTTTTAAAACCTACATTCTAAAGATAAAGGGAAATTTGGCATATAGGCAGGATCCCCAAAATAGCATTGAAGAAATGATCGAAGCCTTTAATATTATGCGTGATCAGTTTAATGTAGTCGTAAATAATACCTTACCTCAAGATTTAATTTCGAATGAAGAAAATTAGCTATTTACTATTTTTATGTGCTATGCTGGCGACGGCTCAGGATACGGATAAGGCGGAAGTTGCAGAAGCTTTGGATGCGTGGCATTCGGCGGCTGGCAATGCTGATTTTGATGCTTATTTTGGACTCATGACCGACGATGCTGTTTTTATCGGTACCGATGCCATGGAAAATTGGGGGTTAAAGGAATTTAAGGCTTATGCAAAACCTCATTTTGATAAAGGAAGGGCTTGGAGTTTTACGGCCGTAGAGCGAAATATATACTTGAACGATACCCATGATCTTGCATGGTTCGATGAGCTTTTAGATACCCAAATGAAACTATGTAGAGGGTCTGGTGTATTGAGAAAAGAGAATGGTACCTGGAAAATTGCCCATTATGTACTATCTATTGCCGTACCCAACGAGTATGTAGACCAACTGGTAGAAATTAAAAAGGACAAGGATAATTCACTACTGAACGAATTGACTAAAAATTAAAAAAGCGGGCCTTGGCCCGCTTTTTTAATAGGTTTCCCAATAAATTATTTTTTAGGTTCTTCGGCAGTTTGTTTTCTGTTTAACAAAGCTTGTTTGCTAAGACTTGCCAAATTAAAGTTCGGATCTATGGCCAAGGCTTCGTCTATGGTCGCAACGGCAGCATCAATATTATCTTTGTCCTTATTAAACTGTACCAAAGCCTTTAAATGAAGAAAAGCGGCCTTTAAAGGCACCTCATAAGGTTGTTGACGCTCATAAAAAGCATACTTCATATCATCTTTTGAGTTGGTTATACCATATTCGATATTGGTCATAGCACCGTCGTTGTCACCCAACTGAATTTTTAAATCTGCCAGTTCATAGGCCAAATAAGCATTGGGGTTTCTTTTGTACAAAATTTCAAATTGCTCCAAAGCCCTTTTGGGTTGGTTCAAGGCTTTTAGTGAAATGGCCTTTACCTGTACGGCCAAATCGGAATCGGTCTCTACTTTCTCTATACCTATGGTGTTCAAGGCCTGTAAGTGTTGATTGTCGTTTGCATAGATATAGGCCAAGGTGTCCATTCTTTCTTTGGAAGGCGAGAGTACATTTAGGTGTGTAAGTGCATTTATGACCCCGTTTATGTCTCCTTGAAGCCTCATTTGGCGATAAAATTCTTCGTAATGCTTTTGTAGTTCACTTTTAGTTTGCGCACTTCCGGCAAAGCTTACCATTAGAATAAGCGCAAGAATCAATTTTTTCATTATTCAGTGTTTTTTTGGTAAGCTAAACTATTAAAATATTCTGAACGAACTTGTTAACGAAAACATTAATTGAAATAAAAAGAAATAGGCGTTTAAAAACGCCTATTATATTCTGTAATTACTATTTATTGGACCAGTATATGCCGCCTTTTTTGATTGGTGACGGTATTTAATAACTGTGCATAAAAACCAAGGCTTTTATCATCTTTTTCTATACAGGACCGTAAAAAGGTCTTTAGGTTGTTAAAAATGAGATCGGTATGCAAAACGGGCAGGTTTATGTTGATCTTTCCTGCTTTGTATGTTGTATCGTCCATTATGATATCCATCTTAATGCGATGTCTATGATAATCGATAGATACATTGGCGGCATTGTAATATTTCTTTAGTAATGCAACATGTAACTGACGGTATTTCTTGGTTTTTCTCGGATTGTTGCAACTTTGTGAAATAAGACTTTCAAACTCCATGAGAATCCTCTTTCTAAGATTAGACTTTTTCATGATTTTTTTATTTTGAAGTTACTTAAAGATATAGGTTAACTTCTTAACTATCTAAAAATCAATTGATTATTATGTATAATAAGACGATTTATGTTGTGAAAACTAAAATAGGAGTGGTAAACTATTCTTGCAATGGTGTTAAATAAGTGAATTTTTTAGCGATAAATGGATGGCAAGAGGTGATTTTTTTAGGGTTTTTAGATTCAAATGATTGATATTCAGGTTGTTTTATATTTCTTTTAAGGGCTTCGTGAGAATAGTATTGTTGTTTTGTTGGATGGTCTGGGTACACCCCGTTCAACAATGTTCCCCAAATGTTTTCTGTTAATACACCTGTTATAAGGCGAATACAATCGTTTAAATGGATGAGGTTGATAAGGGCATTTCCGTTTTTTAGGTTTTGCCTGCCAGAAAGCATATTTATAGGGTGCCTATCGGGGCCTATAAGACCTCCGAACCTTATAATGGTAGTTTTAAAGTTATCGTTTCCTATAAAAATATTTTCCGTTTGTAATAGTTGTCTGCCAGATTCTGATGAAGGTAGGGGAGTTGTTTTTTCGTGGACTTCACCTTGAGAATCACCATAAACAGCGGTACTGCTGATAAAAACAACCTTTTTAATGGACGATTTGTTCAGTTCGGTAACCAAAAACTGCATCTTTTTTACATAACTCTCCTTCTTTCCTTTTCCCCTTAGTCCGGGCGGTATATTTATAATCAATATATCTACATCTAATAAAAAATCATGTATCGGACCTTCTATACCTTTTTCTGAAATCTTTATATGGTATGGAGTAATGTTTTCATTGGTCAATAGTGCCAATTTATCAACGGATGTGGTGGTACCCTTAACAGCGAAACCTTCTTTAATGAAGTTTTTTGCCAACGGAAGGCCTAACCATCCACACCCTATTATCCCAATTCTTTTAATCAAATGTTAGTTTTTGAACGGTTAAAATAGCATCGTTCAGTACAAAAGGCATCGGAATGTTATTTTCCGGTCTTTCGGGTACGGTAAACCGTTCATTGTTGAGCAGGTCGTTAGATGCCTCGTAAAAGGTTAATTCCAAAGAATCGTCATTAGGGAACTCTAAACTTAACTCTGTATACTGATTGTCGCTGATGTAATGGGTTACTAATTTGCCGTTTCTTCTATTTTTTAAATAATGATCCGAAAGAACAATACCATTTACCCTGGCTTTATTGATGGAAACGTTATTCGTAAATATTTCCAACCTGTTTACATTACGTTTGGGTGTAATGCAGATTTGCAACCTTCTTGTTTCTCCTATGACCGTGTCTTGCGAAACTTCGAGGGTCGGCGGTGTTATGTCTTTTAACGGGGCTGTTGCGGTATAAGTAAAACCTGATCCGTACTTACTACTGATGGTTTTTGCCGAAAGTTTTTCGGGAGTAGTTTTTTCGGGGTCTATGTATTGTTTTGTCCAATTGGAAAGGGTTTTTTCGTAGGTGGCCCATTTTGCCTGATTCTTGTCTACATCCAGCATATATACCAAACTGGTAGGTTTGGCATTCTCGACGGTGAAGTCAGAATCGAAATGTGCAGAAGCCATAAAACCTACAAATAGCAAAAAGCTGATCAATGCCATGCTTCTTTTGTTCTTGTATCTCGTGATCAACGGTAAAAGAAGGTAGAAGGTAAGGGTCGTAAATATGGTGGATGCAACCATCATTTTTAAGCCTAGGGCAATAGGGAACAACTGGATAAAAGGAGCAAATATGAAAATTGCGGGCAAGGCCAAGAACAATAATAAAAATCCGTTGGGGTTTTTCTGGTTTATTACGATGTAAAATGCAGCCAACGCTCCGTATACCGGAATTATAAAGAATGCTGCCCCATCTAAATATAGGCATAACAATGTGCAAATGACAAGCCATAGAAAAAGGGGCGCCACCAACAAATTTGGGGTTTTAACTATTTTTAATTTATGGTACGCATAAAAACAAACACTTACCGAGAAAAAAACAAAAGCAAAAATATAGGCATGCCCGTTATACGTAAAACCATGTAAAATATCTGCATATTGTGGGTAGATAAATTTTAATGCCGACCAAGCAAAATAACCTACAATACCATTGATTGCAAGAGAGGTCAATAGAGGAAGAAAACCTTTTAAGATATCTTTTCCGTTCAATACATTTTTTTTGAACCCGAGGACCAATAATACCAAAAAGGCCACAAAACCCATCAGTAACATGGGCCAGAGCCACTCAAACGGGTATGAAATCAATTTAAAGAAAGGGATGTTGAAATAAACGGAATCTTTTAGACTTCTGACCGTACTCAAATCTATCTTGCTAAAATGATCTAAAAGGGCAACCAAATAACTTCCTTGATGTGCTAAAGTATTACGGTCCAATCGTTCATAGGTATCGTGTGCCGTATGGTAATCAAAATGATCGTCAATGAAGGCAAAGTTGAAGCCGTCTATATCTGCATTTTCCCTAAAAACGGTCAAATCGGTATCGTTAGGTAATAATTTGTAAATGCTGTATGCCAAAGAATTGGCAACAGGGTAATCGGGGTCTGCTTTTATAAACTCTTTGATGAGGTTATTGTTGCCTCTATTGGTTTCCAATAGCATAATTCCGGGGCCCCCACTGCCACGAGCCTCGAAATTTAGCACCAATCCTACGTCTTTGGTCCATGGATGTTCTCTTACGAACAGATCGGCACCGTTAAGCCCCAGTTCTTCTGCATCTGAAATAAGAATGATGATATCATTTTTTGGAGCTTCCTTCTTTGCTAAAAAGGCCCTAACACTCTCTATTATGGTAGCTACTCCACTGCCGGCATCACTTGCGCCCAAAGAAGAGTGGGGGCTGCTGTCGTAATGACTTAATAACATAAGGGCTTTTCCTTTTTCGGTACCCTTTATACGAGCGATTATATTAATGGCTTTGCTCAAATTGCCCCAATCACCAGCGGTATACCCTTCTTGAATCTCTGTTTGTAGTCCTAGTTTTTCCAGTTCGGAAACAATATACGAGCGGACTTTTTGGTGCGCGGGAAAACCTACTGCGTGCGGTTCTTTGGATATCTCTTTGACGTGGGTTAAAGCTCGGTCGGTTGAAAAAGAAGTAGTGTCCACTTTTTTATCTGGAGAATAAATGGGTGTCATGGACCTAAAACTCCAATAAATAGCTAAGATAATAAGTAGTAGGGTGGTTACGGTCGTGGTTTTTTTCATAAATTTTTGATTCTGGTTAAAATTATAAAATATTAAAGTAATGACACGTTATAACGAATTTTTTTAGTAAATACATTATTTTTTAATATATTTATTAATTAACCTTCAATATAAACGTTATGGGAATCAAAAGCTTTCAAGGAATTCGTAAGAATGTTAAAAAAGAATTTGATGCTCCAATACTGGTTGCTGATCATATGACCAAAAAATTGATCACTTTTAGGCCTGATCAATCAATTCTTGAGGTTATGGAGCAATTTGCGAAGCATCATATCTCTGGGGGACCCGTTATTGATGATAACGGATTTTTGGTCGGTATTATATCTGAGGCCGATTGTATGAAACAAATCTCGGAAAGTCGCTATTTTAATCAACCTATCTTAGACAAGAGTGTTGAGCGTTTTATGACAAAGGAAGTGGAGACCATTCCGCATGATATTACCATTTTTGATGCTGCGGGTATTTTTGATATGCATAACCGTAGAAGACTGCCCGTAATGAAGAACGACATATTGGTAGGGCAAATAAGTAGAAAAGATATTGTGGTCGCGGCACTTAATTTAAGCGGGCACAATTGGAAATAGTTTTTTTTCGATTAATTAGTTAGAAATAGTTTGTTGCAAAAAATGCTTCTACAGGAAGCATTTTTTATATAAAGGTTTTTCGGAAGCACTTTACTTATTCTCTTTTTACGATCATGTAATAATCGTTGTCTAAGGGTAGGTACCCCAAATCGTATATAAAGTAATAGGTAGTTCCCTTTTTTGTAGTGTAAAGGTTGGTGATATAATCAAAATCAAAACCTCTGTGCAATAACTGGGTTCTTGTGGTTCTGGTCTTGCCATCGGTTAACTTAAAACTCTCCAAAATGCGATAATTTTTTCGTAGGCGGTTGTTGATATTGCGCATTAGGTTTTTACTGTCTTTGTTGACCCTGTTGTTATAGGCGTTTCTACAGTGGTCGTTACAGTACTTTTTATCTATTCTGCCTATGATTTCAGTACCACATTCCAAGCATTTTTTTTTCATGCTATTGTTTTTTGTAGTTGAATTTCATTTCTTCCTCGGTACCATCTTCATGCCCTATAACTACATAAATGTTCACTTCTTGGTCAGAAATCCGCTCCATGGTAAAACCATCAAAATATATTTTGTTGTCCTCTAATTTGACTAGTTTAAAGTCTACCGTGTCTTCTTTCTCTTCCCAACCGGTAAGGTCTCCGTTAAAATGTTTCAATTGCAATAAGAGGGTGTTTTCTATTTCTTTAATATGGCCAAGCTCATAGAAAGTTACCTTGCCATCCGCCACAAGTTTAAAAGAAAACATCATACTGCCACCCAAAGGAGGACTCCAAATTTCTTCGGTGATGCCTCCAAAAGCTTCGCCTTTCCAATGCCCTGTCATCCATGCTACTTGTTCTAAGGTTGCTTTTGGGGAGTTGAAACCCTCTTCAAAAGAGAGGGTATGTTGTGAATAAAGCGAGAAACAAAAAAGAAGTAATGCCGGTACTATTAATTTCATGATCGGAGTTTGTAACAAGTTACAAATTATCCAGTTACAAAAAATACCGGTTTATAGTTCATAAAATTCGATAGGTAAATTATCGGGGTCAGAGATAAAGGTGAATTTTTTTTCTGTTGTAGCATCGGTGCGAACCGGTTCGGCCAATATTTTATGTTTTTCGCAATGGGCCATTACCTCATCTAAGTTGTCTACGGCAAACGCTAGGTGACGTAAACCACAGGCTTCGGGCCTAGATGCTCTCTTTGGCGGATCGGGAAAAGAGAAGAGTTCAACCACATATTTTCCGTTAAGGGCCAGATCCAATTTATACGATTGCCGCTCCTCCCTATAGATTTCCCTTATAATCTGTAAGCCCAATACCTGTGTGTAAAAATGTTTTGATCTTTCGTAATCGGAACAGATTATGGCTATATGGTGAATGTCTTTAAGCATTACAGGGTAACTTTTATTTTATGTTTTGCCAATAAGCCGGGCAACGCTTCCAAACTAAAATGGGCATGGGTCAATTTGTTTTTACCAGGATCTAGAACAATGTTATAAGATGAGCGTAAGTCTGCCTTCATTAGATCGGTATTAGAGAAAATAGCTTTGTCCAGGTCACAGTTTTCAAATTGTGAATTATGTAAGATGGCTTTGGTAAAGTCTGCCGAAATTAATTTACAATCGGTAAAGCATTGGTTTTTTAAGGTGAGTCCGTAAAAAGAGGTAAGGTTGAGAACACAATCCAAAAAAGTGAAATTCATTAAAAAATCATTACAATCCTCAAATTTTAACCCGATCATTTTACAGTGTTTAAAATCCACTTCCTTGAAAGTGGTGTTCGTAAGATTGGCATTGCTTAAATTACAATCTACAAAAGTACACTCCATAAAATTCTGATTGTCCAGGTAAGCGCCGGAAAAATTACAACTCTCAAAAGTGCAGTTTTCATAGGCTGCCCTTGGCAGGTTATTTTGGGTGTAATCTTTTGACTTAAAAATCTGGTCATAGATAAAATCTGACATGGTATGATCTTATGTTACTATTTTGGTTCTTGGCAAGGTGTCGAATATAAATTTAACAATTGCCTATAATTCATGTTTATTTTAAATGATCAAGATACTAAAACCGGTAAGGTTTATTTTAAAATCGAAAGGTATTTAATAAGGAGTCTTCCACATGTCTTTGAGTGTAGTTGCCATTTGGGCGATTGTTGTAAAAGCCAGTAATATTTGTGGAATTTTTTAAAAAATGGGGGGCATTTTGCTAAAATGGTTTTAATGATGCCCGTGTTTCGGTTTTCGGTTTAAACTTAATAAGTTAGTTGGCCGGATTTGGGTAAAAAAGACATTGTTTTTTGGGAGAAAGTATACATATTGAACGGTTGAAGGAGTATTTTTCGGAAGGCAATACTACCACATATTTAAAAGATCATATAATCTGTGATATTCATAAAAAGGTAAAAACTTTTCGTTGGCTTATAGAGGGTAGCGTTGATTATTATATTGCCGTAGAGAATCCGGATAACGATCTTTTGGTCTGTACTATTTCGGAACCTTATACAACACTTGGTCTAAATGGGTTCAATCAGCGAAAGCGTTATACCTACAAGGCCGTAATTGCTTCGCCAAAGGCCATTTTTTATGAAATACCCCTTAAAACACTAAAAGATTTTATTCGGGAGGATACTCAAAACTTATTGCTTAAGAGTATCGGGGTAAAGCTTTACCGTCAATTAAGAACCGCTCTTCTAAAGCAAACAGAGTTGTTGAATCCGGTACGGTTTCAACCTTTTGTAGAAGACCGTGAGTTCTATATTACCCCTAATTCAGAGCAATCTGAGATAGTATCGTTGATGAGGCGATCGCCCTTTCTTGATTTTTTTGAGGAAAAGTACCTAAAAGCTATGGCGGATATTGCCGAAAGAAGAGAGTATGAACCGGATGAGGTACTTTATGTGCAAGATGGTTCCAGTAACGGACTTTTTATATTGATACATGGTGAGGTTGCGATCAAGAGGGTGGAAAATAATATAGAGATCCGACAGCGCTCTATTAAAAATTCGGGATTTATTTTTGGATGGTCGTCCTTGTTGGAAGAGAAAGATATCTGTTCGGCCATAACTACACAAAAGACATCGGCCTACTTTATTCCTCAACGAGACTTAATACGGTTGTTTGTTCGGGACAAAGCTTTTGAAACTCTTTTTTATGAGAAATTGCTTTGGCTCATGGGCAATCAGATGAACGCGGCCTTCGTGCGTTATGTAGGGCTATTGGGCAAGCATAACCTGCAGGCGGTATATCAATTGATAAATAATAATAAGTCTAGAATTAAACTGGCTTCCCCATTGCACCAAGTACCGCATTTGTTGGCAAATATTAATACCAAGCCTTTTGCTTATTCCGCACTGACCAATATATTGAACAATGGTACTGCCCTAGAACGGCATTTGGCATCGCTGAGCTTGGAGTTGCTCTCAGAGGACAAAAAAGAGCTTGCCTTTATAAATGGGCTACGTAATATTTATGAGGTTGTGGCCGAACGGGAGAATGTTGATTCTGAAAAGAGTCGAAAAGCTTGTGCAGAGGTGACTTCAAAAGTTTTTGACAAAGTACCCCACGTCATAGAAGGATGGGAGAATCTACCCGATAATCCAGGAAATATTTTTATTTACAATCACCTGGTAAACGATACGTATTATACGCTTAACAATAACTTTCAAATTACGCTCGATTCGCATTTTTTGAGTGCTATGGTCCTATATAGAAAATATGGGGAGCCGGGTATAAGAACCGTTAGAATAGGAAAGGGGCAAGAATATGGGCATCAAAATTATTATGACCGCTTGGGGTATATAAATGTTTACACAAAAGAGTCAGAAGAGACCACGGCGGAAGAAAAGAAAGCATCTAGAAGTATCTTTTATAGCAAGGCTTCCAAATATCTGGAAAACAATTATAATCTGATCATAAGTCCCGAGGGTACTTCTTATAGAACCGAAGAATCGCCCGGACCTTTTAAATTAGGTAGTTTTAAGTTGGCGATGAATTCTTTTCCAGAACCCTATATAGTACCGGTGGTTATGGTTAATTTTGATCATAGAATAGGAAAATCGCTTTACTATTGTAGTATTAAAAAGCCCTTTAAGTTGAGCGATAAAGTGCCTTCCAGAAAAATGGGAGACCTTGTAGATTTTGTAAATGAGTATCAGTTGCAATACAAGAAAGATGTTAAACAGGCGATAGACAGGGCAGAAAATTTATTTATGGCACCTACCAAATCAGAAGGTCAAGAGCCTCCAGAAATATGGAGAAATGAAATCAAGAGGTTAAAAAGAAGAATTGCACAGTTAAGTTCACAAGAAAATTTGATTGCATTTTACGGTAGTTCTTCTATTCGTTTATGGGTGAATATGCAACGAGACCTTGCGCCAATGAATGTGGTGAACCTTGGTTTTGGTGGATCTTCGTTTGCTTGGTGTATTCACTACTTTGAAGAAGTGTTTAAAGACGCCAACCCCTATAAAATTGTTTTGTATGCCGGGGAGAACGATTTAAGCGAAGGCAAGACACCACAAGAGGTGTTGGCAGATTGTAAAGAGCTTGTGCAGTTGATTTACAATAAGTACCCGGGTATAGAATTGGCTTTGATAAGCCTAAAACCGAGTGTTGAAAGAGAGGCTCTTATTCCATTGATCATGGAAACGAACCTCTTGCTTTCAAAATATATTATATCAGAGCTTAATGCACAATATATCAATGTCTTTGGACAAATGATCACTACCGAGAACAGACCTATTCCCGAACTATATATGTCCGATGGGCTCCACCTGAACAAAAGTGGTTATGCTCTGTGGAGCAACGCCATTAAAAAAGCGTTACTTGCGACCGATAATCTGGAAACAGAGCAATGATTAAAGCTCTGATAAAGAGGCGGGATATTTAATCTAGACCTCCTCTTCTGTTCGGGCTCTTTGGTGTTGGCCATTCTCGTTGTTCACCTGTTCTTGGATTTATGCCCAATACTGCTTTTTCGCGTGATGTTCTTTCTGGATCCTCGCAGGCCATATAAGTTAGTATTGCCGTTAGAATGGCATTGTTGCGAACATCGTCGAAAACAATTTTGTCATAGGTGTCCAAATTTGTGTGCCACGTATAATTCCAATAGTCCCAACTTAAAGAGCTTAATGAAAAAGCCGGAGCTCCCGCAGCTACAAAAGAAGCGTAATCCGATCCCCCACCTCCCGGAGCACCTGGGAAGGTAGTCTCGATTTCATTTTTATACGCTTTTGGTACCGCCTCTAACCATTTTCCTAAATAGGCATAGGAATGTAAAAATCCTTGACCGGATATTCGAACAACCCGGCCTGTTCCGTTATCTTGGTTAAACAGAGCCTGTAGGCCGGCTACTATTTTGGGATTGTCCTCTACAAATGCCCTAGATCCGTTTAAACCTTGCTCTTCACTTCCCCAATGGCCTATTATAATGGTTCTTTTGGGGTTGGGGTATACCTTTTTAAGAATGCGTGCGGCCTCTAACATGGTAATGGTTCCTGTGCCATTGTCGGTAGCACCCGTTGCTCCGTCCCAAGAGTCGAAATGAGCGGAAAGTATAACATATTCGTCCGGTAGTTCTGTACCGGGTATGGTGGCAATTGTATTAAAAGTAGGTACCTCGCCTAGCTCTTTGGATTCGGCTACAATTTTAATTTCTGGTTTTGCTCCATGTTCTACCATACGGTATAACATTCCGTAGTCTTCCAAAGAGATATCTACGACCGGAATTTTGTCTGTTCCGGCACTGAATATCTTGTTGGAGCCAAAACCTTTAGACCATCTTGATTGAGCAATGCCGACAGCTCCGGCTTTTTCCAATGCTTTGTTGATGGTTCTGCTAGAGTATCCGGTGTTGTTCATGTTTTTACGCCATTCCTTTTCCATTTCCTCCCTTTCTTTTTTCATTTTGGCAAATGAAGCTTCAGTGGCGAATTTTTCCCAATTATCATCGGGTCTTCCGGTGGGTTGTGGCATACTTACCATTCCGATCTTGCCTTTTACGTTTGGTAGCCATTTGGCAAAGGCGAGTGAATCTGATACTTTGGGTAAAGCTATCAATTCGGCAGTAACCCCTTTTTTGCCTGTACTTGGGTTCCATGCCAATTGTGTGGCGTGTAAAGAGGCCACTCTAGGCGAAACCATGTCTACGTGGGTAATGCCGCGCTCCCAACCGCGCCATGTTCCCCATTGCTGGTTCTCCGCACTTATACCCCATTTTTTATAGGTGTTAACGGCCCAATCGTGTGCAGATTTCATTTGGGGCGTACCAACCAATCGTGGACCATTATAGTCCATTAATTCGTAAGCCAATTGTTCTAGTTGAGAATTTTCAATGGCTTCTTTCTCTATGGCCGCAACAATTTCTTCGGTAGTTTGTGACCAACCGACGATGGCCGTAAATAAAAAACAAAAGAATGTTAGAAAGTTCGATTTTTTCATTTTCAGTGTTGTTTGGAATTAGTTAACAAGTTAAGGAATATAGGTCGAAAACGGAATATTGCTTCTTTGTTTTAATACGTCTGTACTGGTTACAGATATCATTACAGAGATTTATAGGTACCATATCATGGGCACCACGTGGTATTTTCCTATAGGTTGGGCCTAGAGAAGTTACATTTAGGCAATAGCTTCTTTAATTTTTCAACTCTTTTTGATTAAAAATGCAGTCGTTCGTAGGTTCTTCGTTTCTTAAAATTGCGATGGTGTTTTTTGCCGTTAGCATGCACATATGGTTATAGGTAGTCTTTGTTAAACTACCTATATGGGCGGTTATGCATGTATTTGGTAAATTTAATAAAGGGTCGTTTGGTATTGGTGGTTCGTCGGCCAAAACATCGGCGCCAAAACCTCCTATTTTTTTATTGTCAAGTGCTTCGTAAAGAGCCTCTTGGTCTATTATTTTGCCTCTTGCGGTATTGATGAGTATGGCAGAAGGTTTCATTTTGGCCAAAGCATCTTTATCAATTAATTTTTCGGTCTTTTGGGTTAACGGTACATGTAGGCTGATACAGTCGGCCGTACTAAGAACTGTTTCAAAAGACTTAAAAGGGTAGGGGACATCTTCTTTTTTTGAGCTCCAATAGATAACGTTCATCCCGAAGGCGTCAGCTATTTTAGCAACTTTTTTGCCAATATTCCCTAGGCCCAATATTCCCAGTGTTTTACCGTGTAATTCATCCCCGACATAGCCTCCCCGTTCTGTCCATCGGTTTTCTTTTACCATGGTAATGGCGTTGTAGAGATTGCGTTGCAACATTAACAATAACGAGATAGTGTGTTCTGCGATAGTATTTGCATTGCTGTTTGGGGCGTTTACCACTTTGATGCCTCTTTTAGTGGCTTCGGTAACATCAATATTGTCCAAGCCAACACCGCACCTCGAAATAACCTTAAGGTCTGGGCATGCATTCATAAGTGAAGATCGTACCTGACCCTTGCCTCTGGTAATTATGGCATCTATTTGATGTTCTTTTGTATGTTTCTGTATCGAAGGTTCGTCGTAACCCTGTAAAATGATCAGGTCTTTGTCCGACATTAATAAATGCATCGCATCATCTGCAATGGTCTCTAGAAGTAAAATTGTTTTAGACATCTATTTGTTATGATATAGGGTTGCATCTTTGGTCTTGTAACCTCTAAAATCATTTCTTCCAGAGACATAGATACCATCCTTATAAAGCTCGTCCTCAAATATTTTAGGGTCTATATGGGCACCGGGCTCCGATGATAGTTCCACTAAATTTCCAGAGGGGTCACGTATAAACATCTGAATGGCGCCATCTGGTAATTGTCGTACTTTTCCCCAAGGTCTAATATCTATGATACCTAATTCTTTCATACGAAAAAATATAGTATTGATATCATCGACCTGTACACATATATGTCCTCTGAACGAGTAGCTGTCTTCCCATTCCGTTAGGTGTAACTGCTGTTCTTCGTTGAATTTAAAGAATGCCGTAGGGTAGTCGAACAAAAATGCGGGAATGGGCTCTAGTCCCAGTTCATTTTCGTAAAACCTACAAGCTTCCTCTAAGTTGCTAACGATCAATGCTACATGATTTATCTTTACTGCTTTTGCCATGGTTTATTGTTTAAATTCTTTTACGAAGTCCCAATTAGGGTTCAATCCCAATCCGGGTTTATCGGGAGCTGTGATCATGCCTTTGTCGTCTACACTAATTTGTTCCTTTACGAGGTCGTACATCATGGGGTTTCCGCCCAAAGAAAACTCGATAACGTTGGCCGATGGAGATGCGAATGCCACCGATACCCCCGCCATGAAAGAAAAGGCCGATCCCCAACAATGGGGGGCTAACTCCAATTGATAGGTATGTGCCAATTGCGAGACCCGCATAGCTTCGGTAATACCTCCGATAATGGCACAATCTGGTTGTAGAACATCCAGTGCACGTTCCGCTATCATATCACGTATATCAAAAGCGGTATATTCACTTTCTCCGGCAGCAATGGGAATATCGGTACTAGCCCTAACTTCGGCGGTTCCAATTCTGTTGTCAGGGCTAATGGGTTCTTCAAACCAGTATAGGTTGCAATCGGCAACACCTCTACAAAATTGTTTTGCCTCCGGTACACTAAAGGTGCCATGGGCATCTGTCATTAATTTAATATGGTCCGGTAGGGCCATGCGTGCCGCTTTTACCCTTTCTATACTTGTCTTCACAGTTTCGTCCATTACGCCTACACGCATTTTTACACCCGAAAACCCTTTAGAGGTATAGCTTTTTAACTGTTCGCCAATAGCATCCACTTTGGCCCAGCCACCACTGGCATAGGCGGGCATTTTATCTCTACAGCTACCACCTAAGAGTTCCACTACCGGAACTCCTAACGATTTTCCTTTAATATCCCATAGTGCGGTATCTATACCGCTTAGTGCAGAAATGGTAAGTCCCCTTCTTCCCAAGATAGGAAACTTACGGCCCCTAGATAAGGCATAATGGTCTCTGGTGCCGTTGTAGGCCTGTTCCCATATTCGAGAAATATGTCTGGCGTCTTGGCCGATCAATTGTGGTTTTAATTCGTTTTCGATACAACTGACAATACTGGCGCAGGAACCTGAGGAGCCAACGGCCGCTTTTGCTTCTCCAAAACCTTGAAGGCCCGATTCTGTGGTAACGACTACCAAGGTCATATCAAAATTGGTGAGAAGTCCGTAATCGCTAAAGTGTTGTTTTTCTTTTGGAATGGGACATCGCAACCAAAAAGCTTCTATGTTGGCTATTTTCATGTTATTTTATCAGTTTGGTTAAGGTTTCAATGGATTTTCTTGTCAGCATGGTATAAAATTCATCGGTAATGGCGGAGCTTCCATGGTCTTCCAAAAATTTCTTTTGTTCGGCAGATAGCCCTTCTGGGTTGGTGTCTATGGAATTTGGATAGGGGTTCGCAGGTGTGCGGTCTAAGGGAGCACAGAACTCTACAGAAAGTACTTTGTCGTAGTCAATCTCTTTAAGCGTAGCAATAATTTTGTTCCAATTTAAATGGCCCATACCCGGAGCCATGCGATTGTTGTCGGCAACATGAAAGTTCACCAAGCGTTTGCCTACTTTTTTTATCGTTTTGTATAGGTCTTCTTCCTCTAGGTTCATGTGAAACGTATCTAGGCAAACCCCACAATTACTGCCTACGGCCTCTGCCAAGGCAAGGGCCTGTTCACCACGGTTGATAAAATAGGTTTCAAAACGGTTAATGGGTTCAATACCAATTTTTAGACCAAGGTCTTCGGTATACCTATATATTTCCTGTATGCCCTCTACGGCCCATTCCCATTCTTGGTCGGGGGTAGCATCGGGAATGATCTTGCCAACGGTCGCCGGAACCAACGATATTACCGATCCCCCAAGTTCTGAGACCATTTTTGCAATATCCTTTACATACTGAACCGACATTTTTCTCTGGGCAACATCTTTTGCCAAAAGGTTACGGTCTTCCAACATCAATGTCACAGACCCCCAACATTTAATGCCATATACGTCCAATAATAATTGCACTTTTTGGGTGTCGTAATTTTCAGGGGTGCCCTGTATTTCTATATATCCGTAATCTAATTTTGATATTCTGTTGAGGGTGTGTTCTAGTGTTTCGGCCCTCATCCAATTGTGTATGGCTAATTCCATAAGTTATTTTGATTGGTGGTGTTAATTATGTGTATGCTATTGATGTTGTAGTGCTGTGATAATAAAATACGATGGCGATTTTTATTCTGTATTTGCATCTTGTATCACTAATTTGTTCCATTCTGGATGCCGTTTTAGATAAGAGGCCACAAAAGAACAAAGAGGAATCAGTTTTAATTGCTTACGCTCTATATCTTCTAACACTTTGGAAATCAATTTTGATCCAATTCCTTTTCCGGCCAAAGATTGGGGTACCTCGGTATGTGTCAAAAATATTTTATCCTCTTTTTTTGTGTACTCGATTCTTGCTATGGCATTTTCGACCCTTGCTTCATAGCGGTTTTTAGAGGGATTGTCTATTACTTCAAAATCTGTATGCATGGGGTGTTACTTTAAACTTTTAAGGTAGCAAAAAAATGCTTGTGATGCGAAAATAGGAGATAAGCGTTTTTTTATGTAATTATTTTATTTGTATAAATAATTGATATTTAGTTGTTTAAAAGTTTACAAATGATTGTAAACGATTACAAACGAAATTAAGTGTTTTGTTACCGACTCGTGTTGGACGATGGTTTTAGGTTTGCAGTGTCGGATCAAGGAGGTTCGATGGTATTAACTGTTTAACGATAAAACAAATAATTATGAACGCACTTAAAAACAAAGTACAGTTGATTGGAAACTTGGGGCAGGACCCAGAAATTATTACCATGGAAAATGGCACCAAACTAGCCAAGTTTTCTTTGGCGACCACAGAGAGTTATAAAAATGCGAAAGGGGAAAAGGTAGATGACACCCAATGGCATAACGTTGTTGCCTGGGGCAAGACCGCAGAGATTGTAGAAACGTATTTGCTAAAGGGGAAACAAGTAGCGGTAGAGGGTAAGTTGACACATCGTTCTTACGAAACAAAAGAAGGGGAAAAGAGATACATTACCGAGGTACGGTGTAACGAACTTTTAATGTTAGGAAAGTAATAGCTTATATAAACCCCGGGCAACATAACGTGTTCGGGGTTATTTTATACCCTAAAGGCAATGATTGTTTTTTAAGGGATTTTGAATAGGTTGTTACCTCTTTATTTTACGAATTAGTTTTTCAAGGTTTTTTTTGTCCGGTACGGTAGTAATTTCTTTTTCCAGTGCATTTTCAAAGTAATCCAAGGCCAACCGGTCGTATCCTTTTTTATAATTGTAAAGACCTGCTAAATAATAGGCCTCCCAGAAATTGGGGTTCAGTTCGATAAGTTGGTCCAAAACGGGTTTTTCGATTCTTTCTTCATCGGCTATGGCGTCTTGTACTTGGTTTCTCAATACCCGGTATTGTTCGTAGTTTTTATATTCTTTACTTTGTAAGAACGGGTCTTTGGCAATGTTGAGGTCGTTTTTTGCTACATCGTGCTTAGGGTCTTTTGCGGTATTAAAAATCTCGTTTAGGTCATATGCTACAAATTCCCCTAATTGATATGGGTTGCTAGAAACCCATACCAATAGTTCTTCTGGTTTAAAAACGATGCCATGGTGTGCCAACAATTGATTCAGCGCTTTTTCGTTGCCATAACCGATTTTCTTTTCGTCCAACCCTTCTTTATCCCTTAAAATATCTACTACCTTTTTGGGTGTTACCTTTTGCGTTTCGTCTAAAAGCTCTTCCATGCGTTCATACCTATATTGCGAATGACTTTCTAAAATATGTTTTTGGTTCTTTTTGTCATTTGAATAAGCGGCACTTTGAAAGTGGTTGGCACAGATCAGTTGATTGGAATTTTCTACTTCGTAAACCCCAAAGTTTTTTGGGGAAACCTCTATGATAGCCGCTTTCTTATCTTTTGCACTACCTACAAAAATGGATTCCGATACGAATACTTCGCGCTTTTTTGCAATTTCAATGGCCTCATCTATCGTTGAGGCATATTGTAGTATTTCTCTTGTCACCAAAGAAACGGGAGTTTTGGCGACTAGGGGAAATTGTGATTTACCGGCGTTTATGGTGACGGTAAGTCCTTGGTCGTTCATACCCGATACAACCCCGATCATTCCGCCCCAGGTAACCGACATAAATGCATGGCCTTCATCTGGTTTTATAAAAGCGATAATTTTATTTTTTGAAAAATCGTCCCCTGCGTAAAAGTCGAAATTACGGCCTATCAATAATTTGCCATCGTCGGTGTGGTCTCCCCACGCCGCAAAAGAAGAACAGCCGACCAAAGCCAAATCTTGCAGGGCATGGCCGATATCATGGGCACCATGAAAGTACATGACCCTTTGGTAGGGTTTGGCGATATAGTCGTAATCGGGAGATGCATAGCGTGAAACACCATACAGTTCTACCTTATATTTTTCGTCAATGTTCAGATACATTTTACGGTTAAACCATGCCAGAAATTTACGAAGTAGGTTCTGATATCCTTTGGAGGGGACCAGTTCGTCTATTTTTTTTATAAAAAAATCTTCCTGTTCGTTAAACAGTTCTTGTGTTAAGTGCCCTGTTTTTAGACCTAGTTCTAAGGGGTTTCCGGTTACATATAGCTCCCAGAGCCCTTGTTGGTTCTTTCGCAAGAAATTATCTTCTATAATAAAGGTAGTATCGTTGATCTGTACCCGCTCTGAAATTTCTGTTCGATATTGTGAAATATCGAGTTCTTCTTTTAATGATTTGGATACGCCGCATGAAACCATGCAGCCCATGAGCAAGAAAAGAACAATAAAACGATGTAAGGTGTTTAGGTATCTCACTAAAGAAGGTTTGCTAGGTTTTTATGTGTTTTTTTTATGGCCAGTTCATCTTTATAATCCAACCACTTTTGTCCCCAATGTTTTCTTGTAAAATTATCGAAATGACGCATGATCATTACATTATATAACATTTGCATGAATTTTTTCGGTTTTCTGGGCAAGGCCCTCAGCGTCATAGAGAAACCACCGTCCAGGTACTTTATATAATGCCAATAGCCACTGGGCATAAAAAGCGCATCACCATGTTCCATATGTGCGGTAATACCCTCTGCATATTGCAGCGCTGGATAGGCCTCAAAATCAGGATTATCCATATCTATGGACTCTAAATTATGAATGGAATATGGAACCCTGTATAAGTATTTAGTTTGATCGGGAGAAAATAAGGTTACATGTTTATGGCCGTCAAAATGAAAATGCATACTGTCCGGCAAATCAATGTCGTAATGCATAAATACCTTAGATTCGCCACCGCCAAAGAATAGGGCCGGAAGTTTTTTGAAAAACTTGAGCCCTATATCGGGGTATTCAAAGTCTTGGGCTAGATCGGGCATCTTTTTTAGTATTTCATAAAAGAAGATCCTAAGGTCTGTAGGCTTTGTTTTTAATATTTCTATATACGCTGCCAGTTTCATTTCCTGTACCGGTTCGTATACACTTTGTTTGTCTTTTGCAGGTTCGTTGTTGTACAACGGAACCACTTGGTCGCCAGCTTTCTCTTGAATGTAATCTAGGGTCCATTTTTTATAGGCGGGCCAGTTTTTGGTCATACCCTTGATCAATACCGGTTTTTGGGGTCGGTAATAGTTCTTTACAAAATCTTGCTTTGAAACGTTTTCTAGAACGGTGATCGGTGTAGTCTTAAAAGTTCCCATTAGACTATGGTTTTTTTATTTTCTTTCTCTAAAAGTTTCTTTTTGATCTTATTGACCAAGTAAGGGCCTCCCAAAATTTCTGAACAGGTAACCACTCCACTTATGGTAACACCTAAAATGCCGTGCATGTTTAGACTTTGACCTGTTAAGAATAGATTTTCGATTTTTGTTTTGGGCGATATAAAAGATTTTAAAGGATCGTTTACATCTTTTACATAACCGTACATAGAACCTTGATGGTTGCCAATATAATCTCTGTAAGACAATGGCGTGGAGGCATGTACCGACTGTATGCACTCTCTGATATTAGGGAACTTTTTTTCTAATTCTTTTAAAAATATTTCTGTTTTCTGTTTTTTGAAAGATTGGTATCCAGCACCTCTATCGTTTTTTTGTGACACGGTGTTAAAGGTGTCCTCCCATTCCAAGATTTCTTCATATCTCATATAGGTGATCGCCGTAAGCTGCTCTCCCCATTCATCTTGGTTTTTTCTGGCTCCCATACAAACCATGTATGTTTCTGGCCAGGTTTCCTCGGTGTACTTATGGCCCTCCCAAACTTTTTTGTAATCTTTAAAATGGTAATAGTTCTTGTTTAGATATTTAAAGGTTTTGGGCTTTAGCACAATGTGGATACTAAATGCGGAAATGATACTTTCCATTTCCTGTATTCGGTAGTTATACGATTTTCTAAAGTTTTCTTCACCTACCAGTTTTAGGGTGTATTTGGGTTCAATGTTAGATATAAACAGATCTCCGTACACGATACGGCCATCTTTTGTAGTGGCGGATACCAACTTTTTGTTGTTACAGGTTATATCTACTACCTCACTATGTTTATAGGCCTCCCCACCATTTTCTTTTAGTTTTCTTACAAGAAGTTTTGTAATCTGGCTACCTCCATCCGCACACCTATAGGCACTT
Source organism: Maribacter sp. MMG018 (assembly GCF_018100785.1). GTDB lineage: Bacteria > Bacteroidota > Bacteroidia > Flavobacteriales > Flavobacteriaceae > Maribacter. The sequence continues at coordinate 1,074,875 of NZ_JAGJEC010000001.1, forward strand.
TCTATATAAGAATTAATGGATAGGGCATGAACATATAGAGGGGTTTTGTCGGGGTCACCGGCATATAAGAGGTTGGATCCTGCCAAAACGGCCCTAAGTTTCTCATTTTTGGTAATACTGTCAATATAGCCCTTGGCAGTTTGCTGAAATAATTCTGGATCGTTACCGTAAGGTTTGCCCTCCTCCAGTTTGTACAAGGGAAATTTATGACATATTTCCTGTAATTTGGCACTATACGCTTCTATGGCGTTGCGTTCTTCAGGAAATTTTTTGATCAATTGAGCTATAAAATTATCATATCCCTGAGCATGCGGATATACTTCGTCATCATTGCCAAAAGAAATGATATCGTAACCGTCTTCATCCAATCTTTTAAATTGGAGACCGTCTAAAATATCCAGATAATCAAAGTACTTATAAAGGTTCTGGCCTTCCGAAAGTCCTCCGATATAATGCACCCCGGTATCAAAAATAGTACGCTCGCGTACAAAGGTCTGAAGATTGCCACCGTACTGGTTGTTCTTTTCCAAAACACAGACACTACGACCTTCACGTGCCAGAATGTTGGCCGCAACAAGACCTCCCATTCCGCTACCTATAATAACTACGTCGTAATGTTTTTTCAATGTTGTGTTTTTTTGTTTAGTATAATAAAATTATCACTTTGATCACTAATGGAGAAATCTGTATGTGAAACTTCTTTCAAATCAATATTTTCTTTTGGTTCTAAAAGAATTATCGTTTGAATATCAGGGTTTTTGATTTTTGTTAGTTCGAACTCATTAAGGTGTACAATTAGCAAGTTTGTCGATTGCGACAAGGCCTCTTCCGCGGTACGGTATACGGTGATCTTGCTATGGTTCTTTGTCAGAAAATTTTGCTTTAAGGCTTCTCTGGATAGTGTGTCGGATAAATAAGTATGTATTCTTCTGTCCAGTGAGTCCAACGATAACAATAGGTCTAACTGCCCGTCATCTGCCGAAAGATGAACAATAGTTTCTTTGGGGGATATTGATCTAATGATCTTGTGGTATATTTCAGAATATAGTTTTAGGTCGGTCTTGACCCTTTTGTACATTGCGTCACCTTTATAACGGTAGTTTTCAAGTAAGGTTTTTTTCCAATAATCGGAACCTTCTTTTTGCTCACGTAACCGTCTAAACTCTTTTCTAAAGTAAGCGCCTACCAATTTGCCTTTTTTGGTATAATCCTCCCCATATTCTTTAGAGGAAACCGGTATTCTTGGCAATAACTCTACGGTGATACTGCCATCCCTAATTACAAAACTGCCTTTTGGTAAAACTTCTGAGTTGCCATGAATTAATACGGGCAGTAGATCCAAGTTTAATTTTTCGGCCAGGTAAAAGGCACCTTTATGGAATCTTTTGATCTTATTGGTCGTGGAACGTGTTCCTTCGGGAAAAGCAATAAAAGAAAAGCCCTGCTCCAGTTTGTTCTTTAAATATAGCTCTCCATTTTCTATCCCCCCCGAAACCGGATAAGCCCCTGCTAGCTTGGCTGCCCTTCCGAATATGGGTGAGTTGTAAACCCAATCGTTGACCAAAAAGATAATTTTTGGGTGTAACATACCAATACATAGAATATCTAGAAAAGAGGTATGGTTGGCAATGATCATTACCGGTTTTTCAAAGGTTTCGTTATGCGGGTTTACCACTTGTTTTTTTACAAAGGGGTTGGTGTACAATACCGATTTCATGAGAATGGAGACCGCTTTGTGAAATCGTATGTTTTCTTTTTGCGCTTGATCGGGGTTTATTTTGGTTACGATCCACGCGTATAGAGAGAAAACAATACCGCCAAGACCAAAATAAATGAAAGACAATACCGAATGGATGAAATATCTTAATGAAATGGGTCTTTTATCCTTATTTCCTATAAAAAGTCGAAATAACTGCGGTTGCAATGTAAAGGCCACAAAGGCGGCAGAAAATATTCCGATAAGAGAGACCCTTGAGATGGCATATAGTGCAGGATGTTTGGCAAAGACCATGACCCCAACACTGGCTATGGTCGTAATAATGGATAACAATATAGAGGTCTTATGTGTGGGCAGTGTTTTAACACCGGTCCTATGCTCGGTCAATAGGCCATTGGTAACGAAGATGCTATAATCCACGCCCAAGCCAAAAATGAAACTGCAGATAATAATGTTAAAAATATTGAACTCTATATTCAGCAACCCCATGATGCCAACGGTTAAAAACCATGTTAGAAAAATGGGTATCGCCGTTACCAAAGTCAATGATAGACTTCTGTAAAACAGGGCAAGTATAACCAATACGGTGATCAACGATAACGTCAACAAGCGGTTAAAGTCATTTTTTAAAGTGCCCAAGAACGACTCGTTCACTTGTTTTCTATTTATAAGCAAGGTATTCCGCTCGTCTTTAAATCGATCTTTTAAAATATCAAATTGGTCGTCGTTCAATTTTACCAACGTAGTGGCCGTAGTGCCAGAGCTATCTGTAACTATATAGTCGTCTATGCTCAACAACGGAACTTTCTCAAGATCGGAAAGGGGCATCGGGGTGAAATTACCATTGAGCCAGGTATAAAAATTTTGAAAGGTACTTTCTTTGAATCCTAGGTCTTTCGAGAAATTATTAAGGTTTTTTTCTAAGGAATCTATTTTTTTTGACGTCCAAAAATTGCTCCATGAATTGATTTTTTCTTTTTGGGTCTTAGAAGATTTTGCAAGACTGGAGACCGAGGTAAAGTTGATAATCTCGTTTTTTTCTTTTAGTTGCCTTAGGTCTTCGTAAAAGGCATCGTTTTTTTGTAAAACCTTTTCCCGATCCTCTCCGTAAGTAGATAGATAAACGGATTTTGATTCTAGGTCGGTAAGTTTTTCGAGCTTTAGTTTTGCCTTTGTAAGTGCTTTGGACTCATAGTTTAGTTTACTGATATCTTGGTTAAAAGTTACTTTGTTGTAATAAAAGGCGCTTGTTACTATACCTATGACCAAAAGTCCTATGGCCCATTTGTTTTTATGAAACTGAAATGCGGCCAAGTGTTCCAGAAAATTGGTTTTCTTTTTTACACTTTCTTTATAGACATATACCTGTGGTACAAATAACAAGGCAAAAAGGGACGCTCCGGTCACACTTACAGAGGCAAAAATACCTAGGTCTTGTAGCGCTTGTGAGTCTAGGAACAAAAGGCATAAAAAAGCGGAAGCCGTAGTAAGACTGCTCATTATAATAGAGGGCGCCACCTCGTTATAGAGCATTTTTATACTGTGTCCCTTTCTAATATGGGTAAGTATGTGTAGGGCATAATCTAAGGTAACACCCAATAATATAGCGCCGATACCCAATGAAATGGCAGAAATATATTCGCGTACCAACGATAGGAATGCCATTGCGACCAGCGCCCCAAAAACGGTGGGGGCAAACAGAATTAGTGGTAAAGTGAACTTTTTGTAAAAGACTATTAAAAGGATCAGCAAAAGTATCATGGCGATACTTACCGTAAACAAAATATCATTTTTTACCTGCTGTGCATTGGCCACGGCGACCATGGCGGCACCAAAAAATGACACTTCTATATTGTTTTGGTATTTGGTCTTGAATTTGTTTTCCAGAGTATACAATCCGTCCGATAAAGGTTTGTTCTCTACCGTGGCGCTAGATGGGTTTACAGGGGTTAAAAAGAGTAAAATATTTGTTTCTTCCTTGTTCAGTAAAAAGCCATTATGGAGTTTAAAATCTTCTGCTACCCCTAGTTTTTGAAGTTTTTTTAAAGCAATAAATGATAGGCCCAAAGGGTCTTTGAGGATGCTTTTTTTAGAAATAATACCGGACGGGGATATAAGCGTTCGGTAATTTTGTTCCATTTGACGTTGTATACTGTCCTTCGATAATTTAAGGTCTATGGCCTGATAATCTCTCTCCTCAAGAAACAGAGGAAGGTGCTCGTATACGAGATCTAACATATGAAAGACTTCGGTATCGTTTACCTTGCCCTGAACCTTTTTGACATAGGGTGAAAGGTCTTTTAAAACACTGTCCGTAAACTCAGAGGCATACTGGGTGAGTTCATCTATAGAGGTATTGGGGCCTTTTTCAATATTAACGATGATCTTATCGGTAAATGAAATGGACTTAAGTACTTTTTGAATTCGAAGTGTTTCCTTATTGGAGGGAATTAAAGCGGTGATATCATCTTTAAAATTGACTTTTGAGGCTAAAAACAAAAGAACAAATACCATTAGCAAAAGTAACGATATGCTAAGGCCCTTGTGGTTTTTTATAGAATGATATGTCTTCAGAAAAAAATTACCCATTATTAACGGCTATTTTCCGCTTTCCCCAATATGTAAGGGTAAGATAGCCAATTCCCCCTAAAATTAAAGCGCTGCCCGTTGCGAATAATAAGCTACCGATAATATATGCTTTTAGGTGTGTTAAGAAATCAAAATTTTGATGAATGGCATCTAATGAAAAGGTAAATGATTCTCCTAAGATCCAGCTACCGATCTTTAAGCTTGCCAGCACCACAAAAGGAATAAACGGTGGTAGGCTTACATTGGAAAAAGCAAAGGCAATGGGCTTGTTCAATTTAAACAGAACGGCCAAAAACAAGACCAGTACGGTGTGAAGCCCCCAAAATGGACTTAGCCCTACAAAAACACCCAAAGCAATGGAAAATGCCTTTTTAGACGGTGGGTCGTTACTTCCCATTACATCCTCTAAAAGAAATTTTTTAACTCCTTTTTTTTTAAGTTTTCTGAAAAAATTACGTGGTTTAATATAGAAAACGGTTACTAGCACGAACCACGTGTTCAAGATACTTATACGCGTAAAATCGGGTACGGTTCTAAAATGTGATACACGATCTTTATCGTCATATAATATTTTTACCGGAACGTTTTTTACCAATGTTCCGTGCCAAGATGCCTTTACGATCACTTCTATTTCAAACTCGAACTTAGGGGTGTAAAGTTTTAACTTCTGTATCTCCTTTAAAGGGTACAAACGATAGCCACATTGTGTGTCGGTAAGCCAAGTTCCCGTTTCGAACCAGAACCAAAAATTGGAGAACTTGTTGCCGAAGCTACTTTTTCCGGGTACGTCAGATTGCGACATGTTACGGGCGCCGATGTAAAGTACGTTCTTGGTTTGCTCGGTTTCTAGGGTATCTAAAAAAATCGCAATATCCTCTGCAAAATGTTGTCCGTCAGAATCTATGGTAATAGCAAATTCGTACCCCCTGTCCAGCGCTGTTTTAAAACCAACTTTCAAGGCTTTTCCCTTACCTTCATTTTTTTTAAAGTGAACCTTTTCTATCTGTGGAAAGGTTTCCAGGATTTCGGGGGTGCTGTCGGTGGCTCCATCGTTTACAACAATAATATTGCTGGTGTATTCCAAAACACTGTTCAAGACCTTTGCCAAGGTTTTCTCATTGTTATAAGTAGGTATTATAACACAGCAACGATGTTGTTGCATTCTCTCTTGTATGGCAGTGGGGGCGGGCACGTTTATATGATGGATGTTGTTTTTTAGTTAGTGGATAATGGTTTGGGCAAAGATACGCATTAGAGAAAGCTAAAAAGAGGCCTTTTCTTCTTCTGTAAAAAGTTTTGATGTATGAATATAATCTCGGATCAATGTTTTTATCGAATTGTTATCCAATTTATCATGATTTTTAAGAATAAAATTTTTGTCCTCTTCGATCTTGGTATTGTACTTAAGGATCTTTGGAGCGTTTTCTTGAACACTTAGCCTAATAAAATGGAGTTCTATACTGTCGGGGTTCAATGCCAAGGCAGACTCTATGATATCTGCCCCTTTTTTAAAGAAATTTTTCTTTTCCTTGATACTCTTTGCATGTTTGGCCTTTAAGGTCAGAGTAGCGCCTTTGTAACCGTAAAGGATAATATTGTCGGCTTCGGAGACATTTGACAGATCTTTGTATAGTTCGTCTGTAACATTGGGATCTTCTATGGCCATAGGGTACATTTTGCGCACCTCTTTTAGGTTCATTGAAAAAAGAAGTAAAAAAACCAAAGGACCAAAAAGTAATGATTTCATTAATTTTTTATTTTAAACGTAGCGTTCAATTTTAATGCCAAGGTTTCATCAAAACTTACCGTGTTTTTCACTTTGATGTCGCCATCATTTTCTGAAAGTGCTAAATGGAACTTTATTACTTCGTTTTTATGAGGATTGATAATGGCCATAAACTTTACATTCGAAGCCACGGATAGCGCTAGGTTTTTATCCAATGATTTTTCGGTGAGCTCTTTTATGATTTGAATAATACAAACCCCTGGCATAACCGGGTGTCCGGGGAAGTGACCTTCGAAAATACTATGGTCTTTGTTTAATTTGATAATGGCCTCGACCTTTTGCTGTTCATGCTCATATTCCAATATTTCGTAAAGACCGTCGATTAACATATATGTTGTTTTGTATCCTCAAAAGGAAGCTGTTTAAATGGCAGTCAACCTAATTTGGAGTTTTATATTATTATGTGTGATTTGTATATAATCTACAATGTTATTACTTATTTTCGAGAATTTAATAACTACTTTTTCTTTTTGATTTGCAATATGTGCAATTTGAGTTAAAGTATCCGATTCAAATAGGTAAAAATATTTTTTAGCTCTATTTTGGGTCTTTACCAAACTTTTATTCCCGTTTTTAAAGGTGTCTATCGAGGGTATGTGTTCTTTTATAAGACTTCGAAAATCCTTTTCTAAAATATTCAGCAATAACTTACGGTCCATTTCTTTAAGAATACGGTTTACCTTAAAACCGTCGCCTTCAAAAGAAAAATCGAAAATAGTATTGCCAAATTCGGTAGTGAACACTACCCGGTGATTGTTCTCCGCTATTTTTTTAATTATTAGAATACCTCCAAATTGTTTGTCGAAAACAAGAATGCTGGCTTTATAGACATAATCATGGTCTACATTTGAGAAATACGGATTGGTAACTTCAACAGATGTGGAGGTCGACTGGTCGTAACCCATTTTTTTTGGGTAGGGGGTACAACCAATAAGTATTACGAAAATACTACTGAGAAAAAACCGCATCTGGTATTGCTTTGTTTTCTATCCTGTTATGAAAAATAATCAGGGTATAATCGTTGCTGGGTTCTATCATTTTTACCCTGGTAACTTCGCCGGTTTTGGAGAAGGATATATGAAATGTCTTTATAAATTCAGAAAACTGTGTGTCTTTGGGGGTGAAATGTACAATGCTGGAATCATCGGTCTTAAAATAATCGATTTCAAATTCGTCTGAAATAAACATATCTCCGTTAATACTGGCGGTAATTAACTGGTTTAATTGTTTAAACAGTTTGTTGGAGCCAACATTCAGGTCGCTCTTGTTTCCATTGTCGTTTATGTAGAGCTTTTCGTTCTTAAAAAGTATCGAATATGAGAAGGGGGCGGAGTATTGCCAAAGTACCTTGTCCGGTGCCTGAAAAGCAAGTTTGCCGTTAGATTCGATATCGTTGGAAAGAAAATCTAAATGTTTGTACTGTGTAAAATCGCTCAGAATGGTTTTGGTGACGGCGGCCTTTTCTTTGACCATGGTGCGTAGAACCTGCGCTTCGGCAGATGTCATCTTGGTTTGTGCCGTAACCGCTTCTATGAACAAGAGTGTTATTACCAAAAATTTATTCATAAGCTTTGATCTGTAGTATTTGGTCTACTGTAACCGATTCTAGTTTTTTCTCATCCAAAAATAACAATAACCGTTCCAAAACACGCACACTTTTTTCACTGGTATCATGTAATAGAACAATGTCGCCTTTTGAAATTTTAGAAGTAATTCTCTTAAGAACCATATTTTCGTTTCTCGGGGTAGTATCCAAAGAACGTACGTTCCAGCCTATAGAGGTTAGGTTCAATTTTTTTACACTCTTTTCTATACTGGGGTTGGTTACTCCAAAGGCAGGTCGATACAATTTCATTTGTAGGCCACTGATATTTTTTACCAAATCTATGGTCTTGAGAAGCTCTTTACTTACTTCTTCCTCGTTAAAAAAGCCAAAAGACCTTACGTGTGTATAGGTGTGGTTTCCAACGGTGTGCCCGCCGTCTATGATTGCCTTGAAAAGATCTGGGTTCTTCTGCACTTGTTTTCCGACACAAAAAAAGGTGGCCTTGGCATTGTGTTTTTTTAAAAGCTCTAATACTTGGGGCGTATATTCTGGATGTGGGCCATCATCAAAGGTTATGGCAACAAGGTTGTCTTTAATACTTTTATTGCTGTGTAGGGATTTGTAGTGATAGTTCCATCGTATAAAAAAAGAACCGCATGCGGTAATCAAGAACCAAGATAGAAAAACGAGTAGGTATACTGTTAACGGAATAACGGTAAAAAAAGAAAGACCCAGCAACATTACCGTTAGAATGATGAAAACAGTATTTACGGTCTTACGCCTTAGCATTTTTCCAACAATACCAGGCTATGGTTTCGTCCTCGGTATTGGTTATATAACAATAACCTTTTAGGCTCGGTTATGTTTTTGTCGTTAAGCTTCACTATTTTCGGTACCTCACCTGTTTTGAATATTTTATTGGCCAACCAGAACCCAAAACCGGTTGCGGTATCATATTCGCCCGAAAGATGTTTAAAAACAAGTTGAGGTGTGTTGTCAAAAATCGAAGAGCAGAGATTGGTGTAAAAATGATCATACTCAACATCACCATTGTTGCCTAAAATTACTCCGTCCAGGTCTTGTACAGAAAGTTCGTTGTCTTTTAGAAAACCGGTAATTACATCTGCGATTTTATCTTTTTCCAATGTGTTGTATATACCAATGGATGTTAATTTGGAATAAGTAGATTTCCCTTTTTTGTTGGAAAGCACAAAAAAATGAGATCCTTCACCGATTACGGCCCCTTTGGTGTTCGAAGAAAGTACTTCTTCCATGGTCACGGGTTTGTCTTTTACATGACCTATGAACCTATGTGTGTCCACATGGTGGTCTACCATCTCATCTACACCACCCACTAAAATATGGGTAGCTTCATTTGCCTGTAGCTGTAATTTTGCATCCCATAGGCTAGACTCAAAGGAAATAGAGGCATTAACGTATGTAAAATTATGACCTTTACAACCCATATCGAGTGCTATGGATCCTGCAACGGTGTTATGTGACGATTGTATAAATCGGGTAGGGGTCAAATATTGTTCATCGTTTTTGATGATGTCGCTTACGAATTTTTCAGAATCCCCAAGGCATCCCAATCCTGTACCGACAATAATGGCATCTACATTTTGCAACCCTGCCTCTTTCATTGCGTTTTTAGAGCTTACTGCGCTCATTTTAATGCCCTTGGCCATTCTGCGGGCAGCAGCGGGCGGAATGTACTCTTTGTAATTAGGGTCCACAACCTTTAAGGTGGTGTCGTTATACGTAACGATATCCTCTAAAAACTGCGTGCTGTCAAATGTTTTTTGAACAGATACAGAACCTATACTATTTATGTAAACTTCCTTTTTCATGCCTCTTTGGTAAAAATAAGAGTAGAACAATTACCTCCAAAACCAAAAGAATTAGAAAGTACCGTATTAATTTCTTTATGCTTTAATGCCGTCTCTGGAACAAGATCGAACTCGCTCATAGGAGTTTTAAAACCAATGTTAGGGTATATTATATTGTTTTGAATTGCCAAAACGGAATAGATGGCCTCTACACTACCGGCTGCGGCCAAGGTGTGCCCTGTAAAAGCTTTGGTAGAACTAAATTCAGGAACGTTGTTGTCGAAAATTCGTAAAAGTGATCTTCCTTCTGAAAGGTCGTTGTTCGGGGTTGCCGTCCCATGGGCATTAATATAATCTATATCTGAAGGTTTTAATCCTGCTACTTTAAAAGCTTTCTCCATAGCTAAAACGGCACCGTCGCCATTTTCGGAAGAGGCTGTTTGGTGAAATGCATCGTTCGCATTGCCATACCCTTTTACATAAGCCAGCACTTTCTTGTTCTCTCTAGAGACGATCTCGTCCGACTCCAATACCAAAAAGGCTGCCGCTTCTCCTAAATTCAACCCTTTTCTATGTTCGTCAAAAGGAGTGTTGTAGGTATCGGAAAGTATCATAAGGGTTTTAAAGCCGTTTATGGTAAATTTAGATAAACAATCAGATCCCCCTACGATAACACGGTCCAGTTCACCGGCTTTTATCATTCTTGCCCCTAACATAATTGCGTTGGCAGATGAGGAGCAAGCTGTGCTTATGGTGGTTACAAAACTTTCTGCAAGTCCAATGGCATCCGCTATTTTTTGGGTGGAGTCACCGGCATGCAAGCCGTTGATATGGTTCCAGTGCTCATCACTTTCATAATAGTCATAGAAGTATTGCTCCGCCTTGTCCATACCTCCGACAGTGGTGCCCGATATAAGACCGGTTCTACAATCTTTAATGTTGTCAATACCAGCTTGGGAAATAGCTTCTTTGGCCGCAATGATGCCCAAGAGGGGTGTTCTTGAATAAGAATTGGGAGCTAGGCCCAACTGTTTTTCGAGCATATCGTTGGTTTGGGAAATTTCCCCTACCATAATATCGTTCTTATGAACCGTGTTTATTTGGGTAATACGTGAAATACCCGTTTTATTGGATGTTAAAGAAGTTAAATTTTCTTCTACATTGTTTCCAATGGAAGAAATTAACCCCATCCCGGTAATAGCAATTCCTCGGTTCATTGAAAGTAATTAAAATTACTGCTGATCGCATTTAAATGCGATCAGATATATGGTATCCTTATGCTTTGTTGGCAGAAATGTAAGCGGCCATGGTATCTATTGACTCAAAAATTTTTCTTCCCTCTTTAGGGTCGGCCAATTTTATGCCGTAATCCTTATCGAGCATTACGATAAGTTCTAAGGCATCGATAGAGTCTAGCCCTAGGCCGTCGCCGAAAAGTGGATCATTGTCCGCAATTTCATCAACGGATACATCCTCTAAGTTTAATTGCTCTATGATCTTTTCTTTTAATTCTAATTTCAAGTTACTCATTGGTCTCTAGTATAATCGATTTATTTCGGCTTCGGAGTGCACAAAAGTACCCTTCTTTGCCACAACATACAAAAATGCATTATATTTTCCATTATCCACATCTACCCAGCCACATAATGCTTTTTCCGCTTTATTGCTATCCAATAACTCGTTAGCATAGGTGCTTAAGGTTTCAGGTGCAAACTCGTCCGTTACAAAAAAGCAATTCTCCGAGTACAATTTATGTTTTATACTTATTTCTCCCATACATATATTAGGTAGGGTGTATACGAATACCGCCGGACTTGGGTAGTACTGCTCGGCATTCTTAATGGATTCTTGGTACGTGCGATCCGTATCCAAGCTAGAAGCTTTGTTAGATAGAATAAGGGCTATGTTTTTTTCTTTTTCGTTTTCCAACAATACATGTGCCGCCAAGAACCCAAGTTTGCTGAGGTTGTCCATTTTAAAAAATTTGGGGTAATCTACGATCAATTTTTTGTAGGCCGCTTTCATGACCAATTTAAAATCGGTTTCCGATGTTTTAAAAACAGTTTTTCCGTTTACGGACACTTCCCCATCTTTTACATGGCAATAATTTTGTATGTAGAAATTGTTTTTCAAAAATTCTATTTCCTTTTACAGACGAACAAGGTATGGAATTCCCCTAAATTAATATCTTCTTTAACACGCAATCCTGCTTCATCGGCTAGTTCAATAAGCTCGGTGGCCTTGTACATTTTACTGTTGCCATTGGCAAGTGCCGTAAAATATAAAGAGGTTGCTTCCAAGGTGAATTTTGCGTTGTCGAATTTTTGACGGTCCGTATATGTTTCTATGATGATGAGCTCGGTTTCTGGATCCATTGCCTTTACGGCCGTCTTCAGTATTTTTAAAATTTCCTCTTTTGAAAAACAATCTAAAAATTGGCTCATCCAAATCGTATCGGCACCATTTGGTATACTGGGGTTTTCTGACAGCCAATCTATTTCAGTGCCACTGACCCTATCGCCAAAACCGGCATCTGAGGTGTTTTTTAAAGCTTTTTTTAATTGGCCGGGTAAATCAAAAATGCGCACGTTTATATCATCATCGTAAGAACAGCATTGAATGGCGAACTTACCTGTGTTGCCGCCAATATCGAATAGGTGCTTTGGTTTGTGTTTAAAAACGATTTTTAGGGCCTCGTCGAAAATACCATCAGAATAAAAATGGTCAAAATCGAACCACGATTTCTGAATTTTGGGGTTTAATTGTGAAAGTCCCTCGTAGATGGTTTTCCAATTGCCCAATTCTTTTAAGCCTGCCGGTTTTTGTTCTTTTATGGCTTCTTGTAAATGAAATAACCCTTGGTAACAGACATCTTGGGTAAAATTCAGGTTTACCTCGGTCATGGGATTATAGCTCAAGAAGTACCCAATTTTACTAAGTTCGTATTTTCCATTATCGTCTACATAAACAATATCGGCACTTTCGGCGATTTCTAAAAGTACACTAAGGCCATATTCACTAATGGAAAGGGCTTGTGAGATTTCTTTGAGCGTAACGCCACCTTTGGCATTGTTCGCAAAGATATAATCGAAGATACCAAGGTTTTTTAGGGAAACTGTTGTTTGAAAAACAAAAGGGGCAAAAGCTATCTTTTGTGCCTCTTGTAGTGCATCAATAGCTTTGATGTTCTTTTTTGACATTACGTTCTTTCACAAAATTAAAATGGCGAATTTAATACTATCCCATTTATTTTCAACTATTCTTAGGCTTTTTGAAAAATGACGGCGGTATTTGAACCTCCAAAACCGGAAGCCGTTTTTAAAAAAGTGTTTATGTTTTTTGGAGTGGTCTCTTTAATTATGTTCAACGGTTGAGAAACCCCCAGTTCTTTAAAACCCAAAGATGCGAATAAGGTATTTTGATGTAGTGAATGCATCCCGATGATGGTTTCCAATAGGCCGGAAGCTCCTAATGTGTGTCCAAAATATCCTTTTAAACTGTTCAACGGTGTATTTGATAAGTTTGCTCTTCCAAAGGCAATAGATTCCATTTCATCATTGTACATGGTAGCCGTACCATGGGCCGAAACGTAATCGATATCGGTGGCTTGCAGTCCCGATTGTTGTATGGCGGCCTCTACACTTCTTAAAAGTCCCTCGCCTGTACGTGATGGACCCGAAATGTGATTGGCATCGTTACAAGAGCCCTCGCCCAGCACTATTACCGACTCATCGGTTGTTTTAGATGCGTTATTGGTTACTAATACACTGCTTGCTACTTCACCTATGTTTATTCCGGTCCTGGTCTTGCAATAGGGCCTACACGGGTCTGTGCTCAGGGCCTGAAAGGCATTAAAGCCCGAGAGTATAAATTGTGTTACCAAATCGCCTGCAACAATAAATACATCATCGTACAAACCTTGTTTGATGAAGCGTTTGGCCGCTGCAATGGCCAGTACACCAGAAACACAGGCGTTAGAGATGATGATAGGCTTGTTTTCGAAACCGAAGAATTGCTGTATTTTTTCTCCAAGAGCGGGTAAATATGCCCTGCTTTCCGGATATGGGCTTTCGTTTTCCAGCACATCGATATTGCCCTTGGTGGTTGAAATGATAAGCCCGGTTCTTTTTGTCAATTTTATACCGGCCTTCTTTAGGCTATCGGACAAGGAGACCAACATCATTTTCTCTAAACGTGTATGCTCTTCGTTCGGTGACAATGCCTTGTAATGTTCCTGCAGTTCTTTTTGATGTACCCTTGATGAACAAAAAGGAGTGTCAAGAATCTTTTTATCCTCATAAATAGAAAGTCCGGTAACTTGGTTACGTATACTTTCTATCGCAGAAATACTGTCAAAACCAAAGGAAGAAACAATGTTGTTATGTGATAAATAAACTTTACTCATTAATTAAACCTACTTTTTTCTTCCAGTTTAAAAAGAACTCTGGAATAACCAAGGATAGTTCTCCTTCTAATTCTACAAATACCTGAACCGTTTCCCCGACGCATACGACCTCGCCATCAGGGTTGTATATTTCATATTTAAATATCATTTTGGCGGCGGGGGAGTCTATATAGGTCGTCTTTATTTCTGCCACATCGCCATATCGTAACGGAAGCTTATGTTCGCAAGTGGATTTTACGATCGGTGTAGAAAAATTATGTGCTTTTTGGTCTAGATATGAAATTCCATGGTGCCGCCCAAAGGCTTCCCTTCCGTCTTCAAAATACTGAATATAATTACCGTGCCATACAATGCCAAGAGGGTCTGTTTCGGTAAAACGAACCCGTATCTTACTGGTATGGCTAATTTCTTTTTTGTTGCTAGACTGCATTTTTTCTTTCGTTATATAGGATCGCGATTACAGTTGTGGCTATAAAAAATAGTAGAAGTAATGCCAGTTCCGGAACAATTTCTTTGAACCCTACATTGCGTAAAAATACGTCATAAAAGGCATTTAGACCCCAATTCATCGGAGATAGCTTAGAAATTGTTTGCATAAAGGGAGGCATGGCGAATACCGGTACCCAAACTCCGCCGATCGCCGCCAAAATTACTACGAATGTAGCGCCAAAAGGGGCCGATTGCTCTTGTGATTTGGCAATGGTACCTAATAATAAGCCTAATCCCACGGCCGCTAGGCCTGCAAAAAGGGCAACGAGCATGAGAAGTGGAATTCTTCCCGAAACATCTAGTTTAGGAAGTCCTAATGTCGGAAATAGATATATTCCTACCAGTAGCATCAATACAAACTGTATTAAAGATACGGTTAGAAAAACCAAGGTTTTTCCACCCAATACTGTTGCATACTTGACGGGTAGCGTTCTTAAACGTACAAAGGTGCCCTGGTTTTTTTCGTTTACCATATTGATGGACAATGGTAGTATTATAAAGAATATGGCAAACAGGGTCCACGCCGGTATATTGTGCTGTGTTGAGTTGGGTATTGTTTCTTTTTTATGTGTGTTGGGTATTATTTCCTTGAAAGAAATAAAGCTCTTGGTGTCAAATAAAGGTTCGGTAGGGTCTTCGCCCAATTCTTCTTGAAAAGCTTGATAGATGGATTGACTCTCTATCTGAGCGATCATTTTGTCTACATTGTTTCTTACCGAGCTCTTGAAGGCTTGTTGTGCGGCAGGATCAAAATAGAGCCTGATTTCTTTTTGGGATATGGGGCTACTGTTGATGGGGGTGCTTTCTTCTTCCACCCCGAACTTGGCCAGAATGCCCGTTACGTTTTGCCTTATTTTTAGATTAAGGTCTTTGGTCAGGTCTTTGGGCAATATGATGGCCAATTGATAAGCTCCTTTTTGAACTAGGTCCTGAGCTATGGATTCTTGTTGTTCAGGTACTATTTCAAAAAGATTTGAGTCTTTTAAACTCTGTTTTACTTGGTTAGAAACATCACCTTTGTCCAAATCTACCAAGAGTACAGGTATTTTATTTTCCTGTATGATCTTAAAAGTGTTGTCTTGTATAATGGTAATGGTAATTACCAAAAGTAATGGCATTAAAAACAATACCGCCAAACCACCAAGATCTCGGGTAAGCAATAAGAGCTCTTTATGTGCGGAAACCAACAGTTTATGCATGGTCACGTAGAGCTTTGCCTGTTAACGATAGAAAAACACCTTCTAAATCTGTAATGTCTTCCTCTTTTTGTATTAATTCTTGCGGTGTTCCCATACATACAAGTTCGCCATGGTCTATGATACCCACGGTAGTGCAAAATTGCTCCGCTTCGTTTAAATGGTGAGATGTGTAGATTATAGTGGTGCCCGCTTTGTTCAATGTTCTTAAAAACTCTATAATCACGGTCTTTGATTGTACATCTACCCCAACCGTAGGTTCGTCCAGAAAAAGTACTTTAGGTTGGTGTAACATGCCGGCAATAAGATTTACACGGCGTTTCATGCCCCCAGAAAATGCTTTTACCTTTTTATCGGCAAATTCATGAAGACCCAATATTTTAAGATGGGAAAGTATGGTTTCTTTTAAATCGTTTCCTTTTAACCCGTACATACTTCCGAAATAATTTAGATTTTCATAAGCTGTTAGGTTAGGGTATAGGGCATACTCTTGGGGTACGATGCCTATGAGGTGTTTTAGTTGGTTTTTATGGGAACTAAAATTTAGGCCGTGTATGCTAAAATTGCCCGATGTTGGTTTTATAAGGCCGCATAACATAGAGATAAGGGTAGTTTTGCCTGCTCCATTGGGCCCCAAGAGACCAAAAATTTCACCTTCACCAATTTTCAAGTCCAGATCGGAAACAGAAAAATGTGCTGCATCCTTGTACTTTTTTGAAAGTTGGTCGATTTGGATCATGAAATAAAAATCAATTTAAGAATGTTTTACACCGATTTCTTTAAGGCCTTGAAAAAAGATTCCTCCCTAGCGGCCAATGCTTCTAATTGGGTGGCAACATCTTCGTAACCATTGCTCTCCGCATTCCTGTTTTTGTATATTCTAGATGCATCTACGGCAAAATCGCGCCAAGCATCGCCAATAGAGGTCATTTCTTTTGACAGCTCCATTAGCTTGTCGTTTTCTAAAACTTCACTGGCCTCTTGTAAAAATGCACCATAAATATATCTAAATCCACCACCGCCGGTTCCTATTTCCTCTTGCATTCTAACAATTTGACCTAAATAGTGGTTGGCTTTTTTTGTCCCCAGTTTATTGGGCCATTTTCTAATGTTCTTGGCTACCCATTTCATGGCCTTAACGCCAACAATAGGTACGGGGGCGGTCATGTCGCGAGAGGTTTGTTTAATGCCTTTTACTATAGCGGTTTTGAGCTCTAATTTCTCAGGAAAAGCCGTGGGGTAGTACATATGGCCTTTTGGTGCAAAGGCGCCCTTGGCGAAGCGTACTTTCTCTAACTCTTTACTGCTGAGACTGGTAACATCTTCCATAACGGGGTCGCTTATTAAATAGCGATCGCCCTCTTTGCCGTACACCACCATATTGTGTGCATTGAAATGAAAACGGTATTCATCGGGGAAATAGATTAAGTTGTATACCCCTACCTGTAACCCGACGGGGTTGTTGTTGGCAAGGTTTTGGTCCAATCTTTTTTTTGCGAGCTCGGGGTTGGTGAACTTTTCGCGTTTCATTTTAATGCCCGTACGTTTAGCGAATTTATTAAAGATGAAACCGGGCATAGATCGGTATGTGAAGACCGGGGCATAATTGACTTTTAAAAAAGGGAGGTAGCTGAACAACAACCCCGAACCTATGCCAAAGACCATTGGTTCGCTTATTTCAAAGCCATTATGACGCATTAAGTTGGATACCACGCCATTTTCACAATGGGCGGCCTGGTTATGGGTAAAGTCTATTTTAAGATTCTCCGCCATTAAATGTTTTTAGTTGATTGATACTGATGTCGAACACATCGGCATATTTTTGTAACGTTTTGTCGCTTAGTTTTTTGAAAACAGAAGGTTTAAAATGTCTTTTGACCCTCCATTTCCATAGGCCTACATAACTGGCCAGTACGGTGAGATCCATTTTGTGCAATTCCATATAATACTCTATGGGGCTGGTCTGGTTGTTGGCTACCCGTTCTTTTGCCAGGGCAATACGTTCTTCGATTTCCTTGATGGCATTGTCAAGTGCAATGGTCTTGGGGTCCCAACCCGTGCTTAACGAAGTGGTGTATTTGCCATTTTCATCAACGGCATACATCATTTCACGAATGTTGGCGGATGCAAGATTACTTTTGTCTTGAGGTACTTCCTCTTTTTTCATAGTTACACTTCTTGGATCAGACAATTTAAAGTACAATCTACGATTAAATCATCATTTCTAAAAGTACTGGAACTCATGGTACAGATACTTAAACCTTCTGTATCGTATCTAGAAATGAGTTTTGCTTTCGTGACTATGGTGTCGTTGACCTTGGGCAAACCATAAATTTCCACTTTTTTAATAGCACTTATATAGCCTACAAGTTTGTTGCTGGTGCCTTCTAAATCCTCTTTGTCAAAATAGCTTTGTCCTACAATGGCGGAACAGGTTTGTGCGGCATTTTCTATAAGGCCGGCCTCAACAAAATAATTATTGTCGATAAAAATACAATCGGAGGTGATATGGAATTCTGTGATTACGGATTCTGGACCTATAAAAGGCATGTTGCTTACCAAAAGCATCGGGGGCCTGTGTGGCAAGAACTTTTTGATGTCTATTTTATAACGGCCTTCTTCCATAGTAGTTAAGCTAAAACTGTTTTTATTTCGCTGTTCGCTACTAGTTTATTGTTGCATTCTACCTTGGCCTTTACCAATGTTACGCCCATAATATCATGTAGAATATCGACGGTGGTCACCAATTCATCTCCTAGTTTGGGCAATATGAAAATTTCGGCTTTTTTTATTGCCCCGATATAGCCAATGGGTGCAGGTTCGTTTTTTAGATAATACTTGTAACCGGTATGCATGGCAACTGTCTGGGCCATGTTTTCAATTAATCCCGGTTCGTTAAAAACATTGTCTTTGTAAAAAAGATTGTCTGCTTTAATGGTGAAACCAGAAGTAATCCGATCTTCGCTAAAATGATGCAATTTGTCCACCATTATAAAGGGCCATTTCTGGGGTATTAGATCGATAATAAAATCGAAATTTGCAATGGGTGGTTTTAATAGGTTCATTTAACAAACGGTTAAATAGGCGTACATGTATGAAAAACGGGCACTTTCGGGAACATGTAAAAGTATTCTGTCTCCTTTTTTTAATTTGCCCGAAGCTACTAATTCTTCTAACATTACGTATATGGATGCGGCTCCGATATTACCAATATGTTCTAGGTTCAGAAACCATTTTTCCCAAGGCATTGGAATTCCTTGCTTTTCCATTTCCTCATACAGCCCTTCTTTAAAATAATAGGAAGAAATATGAGGTAGGTAATAATCCACGTCCTCAGGGCCAATACCGTGTTTTTCGTAGGTCTGTTTTAAACTATCTACACCTTTGACCAGTATGTTGTTGCCTAATAACCTGGTGTCTTGCTTCATAGCGAATAGGGACATTTTCCCCCATTCGGTAGCAGGAAATTCGCTCCAAGGTTTTAAATCTCCGTCCTCTTTTTTTTCTGCCCCGGCGTACATACATGCATCCATTTCAAAAGCGTAGGAGTAGCCGTCCATCCACTCTATTTTCAAAGGCGTCGGCCCGTTGGGCTTACTTTCTAAAAGCACCGCTCCGGCACCGTCGGACAACATCCATCTTAAAAATTCTTTGTTGAAGGCCAGCATAGGGTTGTCCTCCAAGCTTTTTAAATGCTCCACTTCGTTTTCGAACACGTCGTTCTTCATCCAAGAAGAGGTTCTTTCAGAACCAGCGCATACTGCATTCTCCACTTGGTCGGTCATAACCGACAGGTATCCGTATTTTAAGGCGTTCATTCCTGAACAACAAGCACCAGACGGAGAATTGATCTCCATATTGGTGTTTTTTAAATACCCATGTACCATAGCGGTATGTGAAGGTAAAATTTGATCGGGACTAGAGGTGCCGCAGGATAATAATTGAATGTCTTTGGTCGTAAAACCGTCGTCGCACAATTTTTCTACCACCTCTTTGGTCAATTGGGCATTGTTATGTGTTGGATTGCCATTTTCGTCGATTGCGTAATAGCGTTGTTTAATCTGATTGTTTCTGAGAACTATACGACGAGCTTTCGAGGCCTTCCCGTTGATAACCCCTAGTTTTTTCTCCATTTCCTCATTGGAGACAGGTTTGTTTGGTAAAAATTTGGCAATTTTTGTTATAAATACGTCTTTCATTAATTCTCTTTTAACTCAACCGATGAAAAATAAGCTATGTCTTTTTTTCTTCGTTTATAGCTCGGTAAATAAGCTATCAAAAATACGATAAAAACTATAGGGGCTATGACCCATATGGCAAATAACAAATAAATTTTGAACAAACCAATCCATTTCAGGCGTTTGGGGGTTCCAGGGGCTCCTTTCTTTATAATTAGATTCGCCCATTTATTGAATAGTATATTACCGCGCTCGTCCGTCTTTATTAAAAAAGGATTAACGACCAGACCTCCCATTTTTACCAATTTGTCTTGCAATTGGATAAAATTATTGGAAAGCAATGCTTCTTTTATCGGGGTTCCGAACCGTGCCGCTTCTTGTATGTCTTTGTCGGACACGCCAGGTTTTGGAAAAATTCCCAAATAGCGGTCTTTTTTTCCCGAAAGCATCCAGTGTGCAATGGTAATTACACTAATGTTGTTCATATTACGGTCCACTAGGGCTACATGGCCCACTAAATTTGCACCCGCATCACGTAACAGGCGCTTCATTTTTTCTTGCGCCATGAGCCACATGTTTCTACAGGCGACGACCGTGACTACGGGAGTGTCCTTTAATACTTTTTTAGCCGCTTCTGATTTTAAAAATGAGTTTATCGGAATTGATGGCGTAAGATACCAAACCTGATAACCTAACAGCACAAGATCGTATTTCTTATTCAAGATCTCTTTGGACGGGGGTTGGAAATTGCGGGGTATCTGTAAAAAGGACTCGGGGAAGACATCATAGAATTTCTTGTTCTCCCAAGGAAACTCAAAGATTGGGTCGGGTATTATTTCGAAGTAATTAATGTTTATACCTTCGCCATGTATTTCTTTGGCCATGTTTTCCAATATGGTCAAGAGTTGACCCGTTTGGGTGTAATAAACAATTAATACTTCTTTCATTTTTTTAGGCTGTCTTTCCAAAAGTCAAAATAATTAAACCATTGCAGGGGGTATTTTTTTAATATCCATTCCATGCTCAGGGTATATTCTTTGAGCAGGGCCTGAGGGTCTCTGGCCTTTGCTACCGCTTTTCTCGCATATAAATGGTACTCTCTTTCCGGTCCTTTCATGACATAGACGAACAGTACCGGAACTTTTAAGCGAGATGCCAAAACATAAGGTCCCATAGGGAATTCCGCTTCGGCCCCAAGAAATTCTTGTTTCAAGGTTTTTGTTCCGGGAAGATAACGATCTCCGGTAAAAACAACTAATCCTCCTTTGTCCAATGCCGCATGAATTTCAAATATGTGAGACATATCGTCTTTTACAACTATGAACTCCATAGATGATTCCGATACTTGACTTTCCATGTATTCTTTAATGTTCTCCCTCTCGGCATGGGTCGTTACCATATGTATTTTTGAAATGGAGTAACGACTTTCCAAGAAGTAATGAGACACCTCAAAGTTGCCTATGTGTCCACTAATTAGAATACCTCCTTTGTTCTGTTTTAATAAATGGTCTATATGTTCAATACCATCATGTGTGTACGAGAATTTATCCTTAAATACGGTCGATATGGCAAACCGGTCGGTAAGCACCTTGCCCAATGCATAGTAGTTCTTGTATATGCACAAGATACTTTTCGTGGTAGAATACTTTAATCGTTTTTTAAAGTAATAATAGATGGCCTTTGAGCTATCAAAAGAGAACAGAAAATAATAAAGTACTATAAACCGAAGTATAAAATAGGCAGTGCCTATTCCAAAAGTTTTAAGGAAAAAAATGTACAGTTTATATCCTAGTAGAGTGCCTTTTGATTTTCCTTTCCACTCGGTTGCCATTGAATTTTGGTTCTTGGTATTTGCTTAGTCCAGTTTTCTTTCTATTAGGTCATAGAAGTCCTGCAATGTTACGATGTTGACAAAATCCTCACCTACCAACTTAACCCCGAAATTGCTTTCTACGGCAACTACTAGATCCACAAAATCCAAGCTATCCAAGCCAATGGCCTCTTTAAGGTTGGCACCAGGTTCCAATGCTTCTTCCTCGACCTCAAAGTCGTCTATGAGAAAGTCGTTAATTTTTTCAATTATGGTTTGTTTGGTCATCATTATTGGTCAACACTTTTTACGATTAAAGCGGAATTTGTTCCGCCAAATCCAAATGAATTGGACAAAAATACGTCAATTTTTTTATCTATCGTTTTACGGGCAATGTTTAGTTTGGCAGAATCTTCGTCTGGGTTTTCCAAGTTAATATTAGGGGCGATAAAACCGTTTTGCATCATTAACATAGAATAGACCACTTCACTGGCGCCTGCCATCCAACACTCATGGCCTGTCATAGATTTTGTAGAACTTACAAAGGGTTTGTTTTCTCCAAAAACTTCATGAATCGCCTTTGCTTCATTGGCATCGCCAACGGTTGTAGAGGTTGCATGGGCGTTTACGTAATCTATATCAGAGGTTTTAAGGGTGGCGTCCTCTAATGCTTTTTTCATAGCTCTGGCAGGGCCGTCAACATTGGGCGTAGAGATATGGTCACCATTGGAAGAAAAGCCGTAACCGACCACTTCGGCAAGTATGGGTGCGCCACGTTTTACGGCAGATTCGTAGCTTTCTAAAATTACGGTCGCCGCACCACCGCTGGGTATTAGGCCGTTTCTGTCCTTATCAAAGGGTCTAGATGCCTTGGTGGGTTCGTCCGGTCTAACGGCGAATACTCCCAAACCGTCGAAACTTGCCATAGAAATATGGTTGATCTCTTGTGCCCCGCCCGTTATTATACAGTCTTGAAGGCCACTTTTTATCAGTTGGTACGCAAGCCCGATAGAGTGCGATCCACTGGCGCAAGCTGCACTTAGGGTAAGGTTGATGCCCTTTAGTTTAAAAATGGTGGACAGGTTCATGGTCACCGTAGAGTTCATGCCCTTGAAAATGGCTCCTGAACCTACCAGGGTCGTGTCTTTTTTCTCTTTAATGGTATCTATAGATTGTACAACGGATAGTGCTGTACTATCATTGCCATAGATGATGCCTACTTCGTTATTATCAAAAAAGTCTTGGTCTATTTTTGCGTTTTTCATCGCTTCGAGAGAAGCTACATAGGCATACCTGCTTTCCTCGCCCATACTTATACGTTGTCTTCTGGAAAGCATTTTTTTTAGGTCGGGGTCTTCGACAACCCCAGTTAATGGAGACCTATAGCCAAATTCTGTACGAACTGGGTCGATGGATATTCCAGATTTTCCTTCGTAAAGAGATTTTTTTACCTCTTCTAGATTCTTGCCTATACAAGAGTATATGCCCATACCGGTAATTACTACTCGCTTCATCCTCCTCTTTCTTTTACTATGAATAAATACCTCCGTTAATATTTATTACCTCTCCCGTAATGTAAGATGCCTTGTTAGAGGCTAAAAATGAGACTACGTCGGCCACCTCTTCGGGTTTGCCAAATCTATTTGCGGGTATCATTTTTTTAAGTTCCGACTCGTCCAATTCTTCGGTCATGTCGGTTTCAATAAAGCCTGGAGCAACTGCGTTTACAGTTACTTTTCTTTTTGCAACTTCTTGTGCCAAGGCCTTCGTGGCCCCGATTACAGCACTTTTGGCAGCGGAATAGTTGGTTTGTCCGGGAGTACCTTTTAAACCGGATACAGAAACTATATTGATTATTCTTCCGTATTTATTGACCAATAATTTTTGTATCAAGGCATTGGTTACATGGTAGAAACCGTTAAGGCTGGTGTTGATCACAGATGACCAATCTTCTGGGCTCATCCACATGAAAAGACCGTCTTTTTTTATTCCGGCATTGTTTACCAATACTTCGATAACCGCATTTTCGTTTGTATTGTGCCAATTGTCCAAGGTAGATTTGACACTTTCGTTGTCGGTAACGTTGAATTGTATTATTTCTCCAGATCCGCCCGCTGCTTCTACTAGGGCAAGCGTTTCCTCGGCGGCCGTTTTATTGGTGTTGTAATTTATCAGTAATTTATAATCCAGGTCCTTGGCCAATTGTATGCAAACAGCTCTTCCGATTCCTCTAGATCCGCCTGTTACCAAGGCGTACTTGGTCTTTTCCTTTCCCATTTAATTTTTAAATTCCTTTTTAATTCTTTACGAACGGTTCCGCATTTTGGTACCATTTGTTACCTAAAAGCTCTCCTTTTGTATTAAAGAAGCCCCATCCTTTTTTAGATTTTAGTCTAGCATAGTCGCCTAAAAAGCCTTTGTCATTGTTACCTGCTAAAAAGGCCAATCCTGCAGTAATGCTGTATTCTGTCGGAATTATCATGTTTCCGGAGGTGTCGATGAATCCCCAATTTTTTTCTTTTACGGGTGCCAATCCGTTGGCAGAGAATACTTCGGCATCCCTATATTGAAAATCTATGACCGTTTTACCTTCCATATCTATATACCCCCACTCTTTGTCTTTGGCAACGGGTGCCAATCCGTTGGAGAATGCTCTTGCTTTACTGTATGTTGGTGGTATTACCCATTCTCCCTTAGAGTTTACAAAACCTGTTTTTTTATCTTTTCTTGCATAAGTAAGGCCAGAATCACCATGAAAGTTCCATACTTTATCTGCGCCTTCGATTACGTTAAAAGTGCCGTTGTGTATAATTCCGAAATTACCTCCTTTTTTTCCGTACACTCCAGAGGTGTTGTAGGTATTCCCGATTTCTTCATATTCAAAAGGGACGATTACTTCACCCTTATTGTTGATCATGCCCCACAACTCTCCTTTTCTGGCTTTCGCATAGCCATCTCTAAATGCTTTTATTTCATCATAGGTAGGCTCTAGAATGGTTTTGCCATCGGTGCCTATAAGGCCTATTTTGTCATTTTGGCGAATAAGGGCCACACCCTCTTGAAAATCGTAATATTTATCCGATGCCGGTGCATTAAGTTCTTTTTCGTTTTTATCGATATACCTCCATTGATCGTCCTTTAAGACCAGTGCGTAACCGGAATTGAAGTATTTGACCTTGTCGTACGTTGGTTCAATGACCCATTCTCCTTTTGTATTGATAAAGCCCCAGGCCTTATCTTTTTCTGCTGCTGCCAAACCTTCAGAGAAGCTTTTGGCTACTTTGTACTGTGGTTTTATAATATATTCACCAGACTTGTTGATGTAACCGAACAGCCCGTCTTCGCGAACCAAGGCCAGTTCCTGGGCAAAGGACATCGAGAAACAGAATACTAATAATAGTGAGAAAGCTTTTTTCATGACTTTTTATTTTGATGGTTTATAATATAGTTCTTTACTTCATTTACATAAGGATACATAACCTTATCTTCTTTGAATGGGGGAACTATTTTACGAACAGCATCGTACATTTTTTTGGTTTTCGAGGAAACCTTGTCCTTTACTTCCAAATATTCTATTGCCTGTACAATAGTTATCATTTCTATGGCAACTACCTCAAAGGCGTTTTCAATTACTTTTTTTGTAATCAGGGCCGCGTTGGTACCCATGCTTACAATATCTTGATTGTCGTTATTGTTCGGTATACTGTGAACGTACATGGGGTTCGACAACATTTGGTTTTCTGCCGTTGTCGATGTGGCCGTGAACTGCACACCTTGCATTCCGAAATTTAATCCTAATGTACCTAAATTAACGAAAGGAGGCAAGATATCGTTTAACTTAGAGTTAAGAAGGTAATTAAGTTGTCTCTCGGCGAGCATACTCATTTTCGTAACGACTATTTTAAGCTTGTCCATTTCTAGGGATACGTAATCGCCATGAAAATTACCGCCATGGTAAACATTTTGTTTTTCGATGTTTACGATGGGGTTGTCGTTGGCAGAATTCACCTCTTCTATAAGAATTCGTTCAACTTCGTTCAAGGTATCCAATACGGGACCCAATATTTGGGGAACACAACGAATAGAGTAGTATTCTTGTACTTTTTCTTCGAACACGGCCACATCATTGTTGGCATTGTATAAATGATGTTCTCTTTTTCTGGTCAAAGTACTGTCCTCTAAATGGCTGCGCATAGATCTTGCGATCTCTCGCTGGCCTTTGTGTCTTTTGGTTTGGTTGAGTTCAAAAGAGAGATGGTCGTCATAGGCCTGCATAATTTCATTGATGGCGGAAGAACAAGCAATGGCCCATTCTAGCAATCTTCGGGTGTAAATGGTATTTACAATGCCGATTCCGGTCATTACCGAAGTACCGTTTATAAGCCCTAGCCCTTCTCGCAACTCTACTTTTATAGGTTGTATGCCCTCTATTTTGAAAACTTCTGCTGTGGGTCTTTTTTCTCCTTTGTAGAAAACTTCGCCTTCACCTATAAGTACAAGTGCCAAATGTGCCAATTGGACCAAATCTCCACTTGCCCCGACACCGCCATGTTCATAGATTAAAGGGATAATATCTTTGTTCAATAATTCTGTCATTACCTTAACAACAGATACGTGTACTCCAGAATTCCCCAAGCTTAAGGTGTTTAACCTTGCCAACATGGCCGCTTTCACATATTTGGGAGGAATCGGATTTCCGGTTCCGGAAGCATGGCTGCGTATAAGATTGTACTGCAGTTCCAATGTTTCCGAATCTTTTATCTTGTATTGGGCCATGGGGCCAAATCCGGTATTTACACCGTAAATAACTTTGTTTTTTGAAAACTCTTTTAAGAAGTTGTGACTTTCTTCTACTGTGCTTAGGAGTTTATCTGAAAGGTGAATGTCTTTTTTCTCAAATATGACATCGTAAAATTCCTTAATTCCTAGGCTTCCTGTAATTTCTGGCATGTATGGTTGATTCTGTAAGGTTTATATAATACCTTAGTCTTTATAAAAAGGATTCTTGTTGCGCAAATTTAAAATAATTAGCGAATTAGGATACTTATTGTCAGGGAAATAATCCAATGAAGAAAAAAGAAAAAGTAGATGTATTGATTATTGGGGCCGGGCCATCTGGTTCTGTTGCGGCTTCTTATCTGTTTAACGAAGGCTTTTCCGTAAAGGTAGTCGAAAAGAATAGGTTTCCTAGGTTTGTTATCGGTGAAAGCCTAATTCCGAGGTGTATGGATCACTTTGAGGCAGTTGGTTTGTTGGATTGTCTGAAGGAAAAGGGCTTTGAAATTAAGACCGGGGCAAGGTTTTTACAGGGGGCTAAAGCTTGTGAGTTCGATTTCAGTAAGAAACATACCGAAGGTTGGGACTGGACTTGGCAGGTGCCACGGGCCGATTTTGATAAGACATTGACAGACGAACTAATAAAAAGGGGCGTTGATATCGATTTTGAAAAAGAGGTTACCGCGGTTGATTTTGTTGACGACCGCTCCGTTACTACTATTTTGGACAAAGATGGTAATACATTAAAAGTCGAAGCTAGGTTTATAATAGATTCCAGCGGTTTTGGTAGGGTATTGCCCAGGTTATTGAATCTGGACAAACCTTCTGAAATACCAAAGCACTCTTCTATATTTACACATGTAAAGGATGTAAACAGACCCGAAGGTTGGGAAGGCCATAGAATTACCTTTGATATCGTAAGCAAAGAAACGTGGCTATGGGTGATTCCTTTTTCCGATGGGTATACCAGTATCGGGTATGTAGGGCCAACTGAATATTTGGCATCTTTTAAAGGTACCAATACCGAAAAACTTCAAGAAATGATGAAGCTGTCGGATCATTATTATGAGAGGTTTCAGGACCTGCCTTATGAGTTTGAGCCTAGAATATTGAAGAATATTGCTAAGTCGGTTAAACAGTTATATGGGGATGGATACGTACTTACGGGCAACAGTGCCGAGTTTTTAGATCCGGTATTCTCTTCTGGGGTGGCTTTTGCAACAGAGTCGGCTCATTTGTCCGCTAAATTAATTGCAAAAGAACTTAGGGGGGAATCGGTTGATTGGGAAACCGAATATTCGGACTATATATTAGAAGGTGTACGTGTTTTTTCTACCTATGTGAAAGAGTGGTATACGGGCAATTTGCAGAAAATTTTCTTTGCCGATTCCGAAAATCCTGTTATTAAGTCACAGATATGTGCAGTGCTTGCAGGCTATGTGTGGGACAAGACGAATCCGTTCGTTAAAAACCATCATAGGCTAGTGAAAACAGTGGCACATATAACGGATATGGAAAAAGAAAACGCCAACAGTTAACTGTTGGCGTTCAAACAATTCAATAATTGTCGGTCTTTATTTTAAAACCTTTTTCTTTATAACATTGGCAATGTTCTTGGCCAGTTTTGCATAGCATTCGGCAATTCTGTCGCCAGAGTTGTAATCATACCCCATTGAACCATATCCTTGCACGTCTTTATATTTGCCTTCGAAAAGTACGGTTGCCGGATCATCGGTCTTATAAATGGTGAACGTAGCGTCAATTTCCGCATTGTGTCTTACGATGCCTACGTTATACCCTGGGTAGATTTTTGAGGTGTGTATTTTCATAGTGTAATCGGCGGCATCTTCGGTGACCGAAACAACCCCGTCGTCAAATCTTTTGTTGAACGATTCAATGAACTTGGGGTGGTAACGATTGGGTCGGTCACTGAACCAATCATTTTTAAAACGCTCGCCATCACCAGCCTTTTTTTCTTCCCTTTTATCCATCTTATCTTTTAAAAACGCTTCTTCGTTGTCAAATTTTGGAATCTGTACATCGGTATAGTCAAATACCAAACTATAGGTGTCTATCCCTTTTAAATTATTATAATCACCTTCCTGTATTTTTAATTTTTGGGCAGATGCGCTAACAATGACAAGCATGGCGAAGAATGAGAACAGTTGTTTTTTCATGATTTTGTGTTTAATTAAGTGTTTGATTATTAATATTTAAAAAGGATAAAGGTTTGTTTGTTATCGAGTAACCCCAAGATTGAACGTATTTAAACGGATTTTATTCTAAATGTTCCATTTAGTCATCTAAGGCGGCAAAAATCATTTGTCTAAATTTTCATGACGTATCATCATTGATTTTAGTTTTTTTGAAGAACTAAAAAGGCAAAACTTAAAGGAAAAATAGTAAATACCTCATTTAAAAGTGGTTTTGTATAAATGTAACAAAAGTTTTTTTTATTTAATCCGTAATATGTGAAGAGTAATTCTGTATGTATTATATTAGAGGCCGTCATTTTATATTGTTTTCATAATTTTTTGTCTTACGGCTGCTTTTTAAAGTGTGCCGGTGATTATATGAAAGATATAAATACCATTGTGAATTCGATTAACCAACAATACAAATTTCTAATATGGATTTTCTTTCAATATTTTCTTTTCTCGGTTTTACTTTATTAGTGGCTATTATAGCATGGTACGCTACTCGTTCTACCAATGAGAAATCTTCCGATGGATATTTTTTAGGAGGCAGGAGTCTTACCGCCGGGGTAATCGCAGGTTCTTTGTTGTTGACCAACCTTTCAACAGAGCAGATCGTCGGATTGAACGGTAGTGCCTATAAAGATGGGTTGTCCGTAATGGCCTGG
Organism: Maribacter sp. MMG018; assembly: GCF_018100785.1. Classification (GTDB taxonomy): domain Bacteria; phylum Bacteroidota; class Bacteroidia; order Flavobacteriales; family Flavobacteriaceae; genus Maribacter. Next base: position 1,104,059 of record NZ_JAGJEC010000001.1, read on the forward strand.
GAGACTTTGGCCGCCATGGCCATGGTGGTTACGGCTATTTTTTTATTACCTAGATATTTAAAAGGAGGGTTGACGACAGTACCCCAGTTTTTGGCCGACAGGTTCGATGTATCTACAAAGACGATAACCTCTGGATTGTTCTTGACAGGTTATGTGGTAGTGTTGCTTCCCGTAATTCTATATTCAGGCTCCGTTGCCATCAGTGGAATGTTCGATGTTCCGGGGATGTTCGGAATATCAGAATCTTCTGCACTTATCTATTGTATATGGGGTATTGGGGTTATCGGTTCTATTTATGCCGTTTTTGGTGGTTTAAAAGCGGTAGCCGTATCTGACAGTATTAATGCGGTAGGGTTGATTATCGGTGGTATTCTGATTCCTATTTTTGGGCTTATGGCCATTGGTGACGGAAGTGTTACCCATGGTCTGGATGTTTTGATGAGTGCAAATCCCGAAAGGTTCGATTCTACAGGAGAGAAGGGGCAAGAGGTTCCTTTTGTGACCATTTTTACCGGAATGATGTTGGTTCAGCTTTTTTACTGGGGTACGAACCAACAGATAATACAAAGAGCGTTAGGTGCCAAGAACTTGGCAGAAGGGCAAAAAGGATTATTATTGGCCGCTTTTTTAAAGATTTTAGGGCCTATTATTTTGGTTTTACCGGGCATGATAGCTTATTATTATTTTGAAGGTGGATTGTCATCCAGTGATTTGGCATATCCGGAACTGGTAAGGGCCGTTCTGCCAAAAACCCTGGTCGGTTTCTTTGCCGCTGTTTTGTTCGGTGCGATCTTGAGTTCTTTCAATAGTGTACTTAATAGTTCTGTTACCTTGTTCGGTATAGATATCTACAAACAGCATATTAATAAAAATGCCTCTGAGGTTACGGTGGTCAAATATGGTAAAATATTTGGAATATGTTTGGCTTTGGCGGCAATGTTCATTGCTCCTTTGATTGCAAATGCAGGGAGCCTTTTTAACTATCTGCAAGAAATAAATGGTATCTACAGTATCCCTATTTTTACGATAATCGTAATAGGTTATTTGACTAAAAGAGTACCTGCCATAGCTGCGAAAATTGGAATTTTCTCCGGTTCTGCCCTGTATATTCTAAGTCAATTTATCATGAAGCCTCATTTCGTAGACAAAGCTTTGGAAGAAGCTAAAAATGCGGGTATTACCGATCCGGGCCAATTAAATTTGGTTGAAGCTGATGCGTATCCCCATTATTTACATGTTATGGCTATTTTATTTGTAATGAATTGCATCATAATGCTCGTAATAGGTAAGTTTTACCCAAGAAAAGAAGCTTTTGAGTTAAAGTATACAGAGCAGGTTGATATTTCCCCTTACAAATATGTAAAAGAGGTAGGTATTGCCATTGTGCTTATTGTTGTGGGAATCTACATTTACTTTGCTAAGTAGATTTAAAGGTCAAAACTGAATTTGGACACCTACTTGCCCAGGGGCAAAATTGAGGTTCCAGGCCAATTTTTTGTTTTGGGCATTGTATTTTTGGTCATATCTACTATCTAGGTAGCGATCTATAGATTCAACGGTAAATATACTGATGGCCATACCCAACGCTACATCTGATAGCCAATGTTTACCTTCCCAAAGTCTTGATATGCCAGGGATGGACCCCAAGGTGTATATGCCCGTTTTTACCCAAATATTACTAAATTGTTTGGCAATTGCATGTGCGTTGGTCATTGCCAGAATAGCATGGCCCGAAGGGAAGGAATGATATTTTTTGTCCCCCGCCCAAAATGGATTAAAAGTGTCTTTGCTCTTTCCGCTGAGAGGTCTTGCGCGACCTACGGCAGATTTTAATATTTGTTGCAATAATCCGGCAGATGAGGCCGAAGCGATTAATAGGACCCCGGTTCTTCTAAGTTTTTCATTTTTAATGGCAAGTCCTGTTAAGTAAACACCTCCAGTTACCATATAATTGTATGAAGGACTCCCGTATTCAAAACCGTAATCACGTATTACTTCAGGTACATCTTGTTTAATATCCCTTAAATAATCGCTTACAGGGGTGTCTACGAGGTAGATGATAGCTGTGCCGCCCATAGTGTAACCAAGGTTGGCCCAATCTTTTCCTTGCCAGTGCAAGGGTCTGGTATAGGAATGGCCAATACCTCTGAAAACACTTCCCATATCATAAGTGAACATTTCCCAACGGGTATCAATACTGTCATTTATTACACTTTGCCCTTGTGTATAAAATGAAACAAGAAGGAAGAAAATGATAAGATGTTTCAATGGCTTTAATTAAAAAGGTTTATTAGTATAGGGTGTTTTGGTTATCTATAAACCAAATAGGGGCAAGATTACATAATATATTTATTGTTTTTTCTATAATCTTGTTTTTTAACAATCTTAAAGATATATAAATTAGAGGGTTATATATTTTAGGAAAATTACTTGTGCAATTTTAACTGAATTCGTTTTCTTGAAATATCTACCGCCAATACTTTTACGATTACCTGTTGGTGTAGGCTTACGTGGGCGTTTACATCTTTTACAAATCCGTCCGAGAGATTGGACACGTGTATAAGTCCACTTTCCTTTATCCCTATGTCCACAAAGCACCCAAAATTGGTGATGTTGTTTACAATGCCGGGCAATAATTGGCCTTCCCTTAAATCGGTTATCGATTTTATGTTTTGGTCAAAAGAGAAAACCTTCGCTTTTTCCCTACGGTCCAATCCTGGTTTTTCCAACTCTGAAAGAATGTCCTCTAAGGTAGGTATGCCGATCGTGTCGGTACAATAACGGGTTAGTTCAATTTCCTTTAACAAGGCCTTGTTTCCTATAAGTTCAGGTACTTGTTTATTTTTGTCAGAAGCCATTTTTTTGACTATGGCATAACTTTCTGGGTGTACAGCGGAATCGTCCAAGGGGTTTTTGGCATCTTTTATGCGTAGAAAACCTGCGCCTTGTTCAAAAGCTTTTCCTCCCAACCGGGGTACTTTCAAAATTTCTTTTCTACTGGTATAAGACCCTATTTCTTTTCTATATGACACTATGTTTTTCGCAAGTTTGGGGCCAATTCCAGAAACATAACTCAATAAAGGAACGCTGGCAGTGTTAATGTTTACACCCACCGAGTTTACACAGCTTTCTACGACCATGTCCAAAGATTTTTTTAGTTTGCTCTGGTCTACATCATGCTGGTATTGTCCGACCCCGATAGATTTTGGGTCTATTTTTACCAATTCGGCCAATGGGTCTGCCAACCGTCTGCCGATAGATACGGCGCCTCTAACGGTTACATCGTAGTTAGGAAATTCTTCTCTGGCGATTTTAGAGGCAGAGTAGATAGATGCGCCCGCTTCACTGACTACAAAAACTTCTATAGGGTGTTTAAAGGCTACCTTTTTTACTAGGCGCTCTGTTTCTCTGGAAGCTGTTCCGTTTCCTATGGCAATGGCTTCTATTTTGTAGGCATCCGCTAAAGAGCTTAATTTTTTGATAGCCCCGGATACGTCGTTTTGAGGGGCGTGGGGGTAAATGGTTTCGTTGTGCACCAAATTACCTTGCGCATCTAGACATACGACTTTACAGCCGGTTCTAAAACCGGGATCAATCGCCAAAATGCGTTTTTCGCCCAAGGGAGCCCCTAATAATAACTGTCTTAGGTTTTTAGAAAAAACAGCAATGGCATCGTCATCGGCCTTTTCTTTTGCTTTCTTCAGCAGTTCGTTCGACAAAGAGGGAAACAACAATCTTTTATATGCGTCGGCAATGGCCATTTTAATATGGTCGGCACATTCATTGTTTGTTTTGATAATTCTACGTTCAATACGGTCCAGCAGCCTTTCTTCGTCCAATTCAATTTTAACCCGGATGAATTTTTCTGATTCAGCTCTCAAAATTGCCAGTAAACGATGCGAGGGGCATCTGTTTAAAGGTTCGCTCCAATCAAAATAATCACGAAATTTTTGAGCTTTTTCATCTTCTTTTTTAGTAGAGATTACCTTTGTGGTAATCAATGCAAAACGTTCGAGTTGCGTACGTATTTGGTCACGTATATCGGTTCTTTCATTGATCCATTCGGCAATAATGTGCCTGGCCCCCTCTAAAGCATCGTCTTCATTTTCTATTTCGGGACCTAAATATCTGGAAGCAATAAACTCTATTTCGTCCGAACGTTGGGCCATGATGATTTTTGCCAAAGGTTCTAGGCCTTGTTTTCTGGCTACTTCCGCTTTTGTCTTTTTGCTTTTTTTAAATGGAAGGTATAGGTCTTCCAGTTTGGTCAAATCATCGGCTGCTTCAAATTTTGCCTTTAATTCGTTGGTCAATAGCCCTTGCTCCTCGACCGCTTTAAGAATTGCTTTTTTTCTTTTTTCAATCGTTTCGAACAGCTCTTTGTATTGAACGATTGCCCCGATCTGTACTTCATCTAGTCCGCCGGTCTTTTCTTTTCTGTAACGGGCTATAAAAGGTACGGTGCAATCTTGGTCTAAAAGTTCTATGGTGTTCTGTATGTTCTTTTCTGCAAGTTCAGTACGTTGCACAACATACTTGACCAAAGTGTTTTTTTCGGTAATCGTCATTTAAAAAGAAATTTTAAAAGCTATCCGTTTAGCTTATTGTTGATCCATTGTCCACCCCGTCTTCATCAGGGTTAACGAATACCAGTTTGCCTTCTGCGTTTTCGGTCATTAAGATCATACCTTCACTTTCAACACCTCTCAAGGCTCTTGGTGCTAAATTTACAAGTACGGTAACTTTTTTCCCTACGATTTCTTCTGGCTTAAAGCTTTCTGCAATACCCGAAACAATAGTTCTGGTGTCTAAGCCGGTGTCTACCTTCAGCACTAATAATTTCTTGGCTTTCGCCATTTTTTCAGCCTCTACTATGGTGCCGACACGCATATCCAGTTTAGAAAAATCATCGAAAGTAATGGTGTCTTTTTGCGGTACAACTACCTTGTTTTCTTGTTCGTTCACTTTTTTTGTGGCTTCTAGTTTGTCTAATTGTGCTTGTATTTCAGAATCTTCAATTTTTCTGAACAATAACTCGGCCTTGTTAATTTTGTGGTCTGCAGGTAGTAATGGCTCTTCTTTGGATACACTTTCCCATTTTAGGCCTTGTTCTGAAATAGCTAGAATATTCTTTAGTTTTTTGGAGGTAAAAGGTAAAAAAGGCTCACTTAGAATAGCAAGGCCCGTAGCAATTTGTAAAGCTACGTACATTATGGTTTTTACCCGTTCTTCATCTTGTTTTATAACTTTCCAAGGTTCTTCGTCCGCTAAATACTTGTTACCGAGGCGGGCCAGGTTCATTAATTCTTGCCCAGCTTCCCGAAAGCGATAGCGTTCCAAAGAGCCAGAGATAATCTCTGGGAATTTTTTTAGTTCTTGGAGCGTTTTAAGGTCTACATCAGTAAAATTGACCGGTGTAGGTACTGATCCATCATAATACTTATTGGTGAGCACTACGACACGATTAATGAAGTTACCAAAAATGGCAACCAATTCGTTATTGTTTCTTGCCTGAAAATCTTTCCAGGTAAAATCGTTGTCCTTTGTTTCCGGTGCATTTGCCGTGAGGGTGTATCTTAATACATCTTGCATGTCTGGAAAATCTACAAGATATTCATGTAGCCAGACAGCCCAGTTTTTTGAAGTGGACAGTTTGTTGCCCTCCAAGTTCAAGAATTCGTTCGCAGGAACATTGTCCGGAAGTATATAATCTCCGTGTGCCTTTAAAATGGAAGGAAAAATTATACAGTGAAAAACAATATTGTCCTTGCCTATAAAGTGTACCAGTTTAGTGTCTTTGTCTTTCCAATATGGTTCCCAATCTTTGTTGTTTTGTTGGGCCCACTCCTTGGTGGAAGAGATATATCCGATAGGGGCATCGAACCAAACATAAAGTACTTTTCCTTCTCCACCTTTTACGGGTACGGGTATCCCCCAATCGAGGTCTCTTGTTACGGCCCTAGGTTCTAGGCCGCCATCTATCCATGATTTACATTGGCCGTAAACGTTAGGTTTCCAGTCGTCTTTGTGTCCTTTTAGTATCCATTCCCTTAAAAAGTCCTCATACCTGTTAAGGGGTAAAAACCAATGGGTGGTTTCTTTGGTCGTAGGTACGGTACCTGTAATGGTAGATTTTGGATTAATTAGGTCGGTGGCATTTAAGGACGAACCACAATTTTCGCATTGGTCGCCGTATGCTTCTTCATTTCCACATTTAGGACAAGTGCCTACCACAAAACGGTCCGCTAAAAATTGCTTTGCTTCTTCATCATATAACTGTGCAGTGGTCTCCTCTATAAAATCATCTTGATCATAAAGCTTCTTAAAGAAAGCGGATGCTGTGTCGTGATGCACTTTTGCCGATGTTCTAGAGTAATTGTCGAAGGCAATTCCGAAGTCTGAAAAAGACTGTTTTATAATACCGTGGTATTTGTCGATTACATCTTTTGGGGAAATTCCTTCTTTTTTCGCCTTCATTGATATGGCTACACCATGTTCATCACTTCCACAAACAAAGACTACATCTTTACCTGTTAATCGCAAATAACGCACATAAATATCTGCAGGCACGTATACACCTGCCAAATGTCCAATATGTATAGGGCCATTGGTATAGGGCAGTGCTGCGGTAATCGTATATCTTTTGGGTGTTTTTATTGTGGACATCTAAATTTTTATTAGGGCACAAAAATAAAGATTTTTAAGGCGGGGCAATGCCTGTTTTTCAAAAAAGAGAAAACCCTCGGTGTACCTGTGTAAGATACTGCCGAAGGTTAAGTTGCATAGTGGGGAAACAGATTAAGCTACCATTACCGATTTGCTCATTTTTTGATTCTGTACACTTATTCTATAAATGTACTTACCGGTAGATAGGTGCTTTGGTATGCGCTCTCGTATGTTTATCTCTGTGGAACCCTCTAGCATCATTTCGTTAAATACCGTGCCTACATGCTGTCCAAGAATATTATAAAGTTGAATGTCTACTTGAGCGGTAAAGGGCATTTCTAAATAAATATGTGGAGTACTGTCCGTTGGATAAAAAGGTTTATGTACTATAGCGTTCAACAGATCTGGGTTAAATGGATCCGTACTTTCTTCTCCTGGTTGGGTCGGTGGGGTTACCTCACCATCACTGTATACAATATCGGGAAAATCGGTGCCACTACAATTAAAGCCCAAGTTGACCGGTGCATATGGATGGTTCAGTAAATGTTGTTCTACCAATGGAATGTCTACACACAACCATTCTGCCAAAACGGTGGCGTACAGGTCTCTAAAGTCCATCGTGTACTCTAGGTTTCCTCTTCCGTCCGGGTTATCCAATGTTGGGTGGTCACCCACAAAGGCACTACCGTTTAAGCCAGACCCAAAGAATAGGGTAGGGGCCGCTTTACCGTGATCGGTTCCGTTAGAACCGTTTTCAAAGATTCGACGCCCGAATTCAGAGAAGGTCATACTTAATACCTTACTGTCTTGTTGTGTACAGGCCAGATCTTCGTAAAAATTATTTATTGCGATAGACAGATTGGTCATTAATCTTTCATGTACCAAAGGTTGGTTACCGTGGGTATCGAAGCCCGACATTGATATCATGTATACCTTGGTTCCTAAATTGCCTTTTATCAGTTTAGATATAACGGATAACTGTCTGGCGAAAGAATTATCTTGGTATTCAACACCACAACCTAGGGCTTCTCCTCTTTCATATGCTTCGTGTATCATACCAGAGTATTCATAGGTAGTATTGGCAACACCTCTTAAAAATTTTAATTGGTCACCATACATACAATCGTTGAACAGTGTATCGTCCAGGCCATAAACTACACCAGATTCCGCTATTTCTTCAAGTTGGTCGACATTAGAGGTCACAAAGGCATAGTTGGTTTCTTCCCCTTGAAAAACCAAACTACCAAATTGGCCTATTTGAATGGCCGCAGGTGCTGCTGGTGGGTTTACCAAATAATCTGGATAAATGTTTTCGAAGTGTCTTCCCATCCACCCGGTATTAAGCCCACTAAAACCGGTTGTGGTAAGGTCTGTATTGGCAAATATGTCGGATCCCGTAAAGTGGGAAAGACTTTGCCCTTCATAACCTACCCCGTGTACCGCTTTAAATTGCCCATTTCCCCACATAGGTTCCAATGCACTCATGTAGGATGGAACGCCAAATTCGTCCGTAAGCTTTAATACCTTACTTTCCGGAATGTAGATGTTAGGTCTTGCGTTGGCATAACTATCGTACTGTTCTATGGGGATAACGGTACTTAAGCCATCGTTGCCACCTGCAAGTCTAATTAGTATTAGAATGTTGTCCGTTTCAGCAGCCGCAATTCCGGCAGATAATGGGGAAGGGGCGGAAGCTGTAAGCATATTGGCACCTAACATCATAGAGCCTGAACCGGCTATTCCGAGTGCTTGTAAAAAAGAACGGCGACTCCAATACTGGTGTTCGTGATCATGACCATCGTGTTCTAGTCCTTTGTGGGGTGAATGAGGTTTATTGCACATAGTAGTAGGTGTTGTTATTTTAATTGAAATTCTGGTTGCCTTGCTAAATATTGAAGTAATAAGTATACTTGGTACGGCGCTTGGGGCCAGGTGCTCAATGTCCAAGATTCTTGATTGCCGCCTTCGTAGTAAACATCTTCCACATCACTTCTGAAAATAGCGAAAGCCTTTTCGTATTCGGCTTCGTTAAGAAGGCCTTTAGGTAACACAAAATCTATAATTTGTCGAGCGATAACATCGGGGTTGGCACTGGTCATACCTGAGGTTCCGGTAATTTCCAGTCCAAAAGTTCTAAATTGTTCGTTATTATCTTGATAAAAACTCTGTAAAATACTTTCAATGGTAAGCCATCTACCTATTAGAAAATTTGTGTTTATCCAAGTTCTATCTCGTTGCCAGCCGTTAACGTCAAATGGGTTGAACAGTTTTTGACTCAATAGTTCACTATAATAGACCATTCCGCTTACAGTGGTATCGTCATATGCAAAACTGGTTTCCTTTAGGGTGTTAAAGTAGAAGTCGAACGGACTTTTTATAATAACCCCTATAGCTTCATCGTCAAAAAAGTGTTCACTTTTAAAAAGTTGCCTTAGTACCGGTGCTATTTCAAAATCGTTAAGAACAAAGGTCGCTGCCATACCATCTATTATGGTTTGGGCATTGTTCATCTCATCTTTCGAGTCTGGATGAACAAAGAATTCATATAGTTTTCTACAAATGAATTCGGCAACTTCATTACCTCTTTGTTCGAAAAGAATATCGATTACATCGTCGTAACCCCAATTACCGGTCTGTCCTAAAATGGTCTTGGTGCCGTCATCATGTTTTGTCGGGTCAAAGGTGACTTGTGTACAACCTTCTTCGCCACGTTCTACATAACCACTTAGGGCCCTGGCAGTTTCTACAATATCTTCTTCCGTATACCCATTACCTTCACCTAGGGTAAAAAGTTCGTATAGTTCACGCGCATAGTTTTCATTTGGATTGCTACCGTTGTTATAGGCGCCATCCAAATAGTATAACATCGCACTGGTGAGGCCGACTTCGCGCACAAATGTTTTAAAATTACCAATAGCATATGTTTGTAGGCAGTTGATGTAATGGTATAAAAATGAATTACAATTGTACACTTCTATTTGGGTCACGAAATGATTGCTCCAAAAAAAGCTTAAACGATCCCTTAGGTTGTTGTTTAAAAGACTATTGGCATAATCTAGTGTGAATTGAGATCGCTGTTCGTTTATAAGTTGGTTTCTGGCATCATCGTCCGCAGGGTAGTCGGCATTGTTCCAGTCCGCCCATGTAGGGGCCGGTAAGGGAGCCATGCCAATAGCTTGGTCCACAAGTGTGTCTACCAATGTTCCTGAATTCTGACCTATTGCTTGTTTAATGGTTTGTACAGATGCACTAAATCCTAACCTTCTGTACAAATGCGAAGCTCTTAGCTGGTCTAAAGGAGCATTATAGGGTGCAAGAGTAGAAGTATTACAATTAATGAAATATTCCATAGTCTTAGTAAGGCGTTATTAAATTACGTTCTATAGAGTTGGGGCTTCTATTTAACGACACGAAATTTTGGATAGTATATAAATCCGTATATTTTCGTTGACCGGCAATCGAAATTAGCTTCTTAATTCAAAAAAAACGTCAAATAACGTATATTTTCGATGAAATGCACGTTTTAACTTATTATTATGGGGAGACATAACGAGTTTGGGAAGGAAGGTGAAGAAATAGCAAAGAATTTCTTGGAGAAAAAAGGATATTCTATATGTTATAGAAATTATAGGTACTTACAGGCAGAAGTAGATATAATTGCTGAGAAAGACAATGTATTGGCTGTTGTTGAGGTGCGCTCAAGAAGTTCTGACTTTATAGAGAACATTGCGGAAACCATTACCCCTAAAAAAATTAAGTTGTTGGTCATGGCCGCCGATCATTACGTAACCTCTAAAGATTTGGATGTAGAAATACGATTTGATGTGATTACGATACTAAAAAATAAAAGCATCTTTAAAATAGAACATTTAGAATCTGCTTTTTACCATTTTTAATACTCTACCATATTAATAGGATAAATTTTAAAAACATTTTGTTTTATTTGTAACAAGTTGTTATATTTGCACAACAACTAAAAACTTATGAAAACAATATCGTCTGTTGTAGAACAATACATTAAGAAAAAGCCTTTTTTGCAAAGCGCTTTAGCTCAAGGAATTATAAACCTAACTTCCTTGTCTAGAATCGTAAAACCTGAAATCGAGTCTGAATTAGGGAAGGAAATTCGTAATGGGGCCATTGTGATGGCGTTAAAAAGATTGTCTGACGATTTAGAGTTTAGGGCGACCCATAAGATTTTAAAGGTTTTAAAAAATATTGGTGAAATTACGGTGAGATCTTCGCTTACCGATTATACCTTCTTGGCATCTGACAATATTTTGGTACAGCAAGCCAAATTGTTAGAGGAGATAAATGATAACCAAGATGTTTTTTACACTTCGAGCAGGGGTGTAAATGAGATCAATATTGTTATCAGTAATTTAATGGACAAAACGGTAGAGCAGCTTTTTAAGAATGAAAAATGTACTCAAAAAGCTGAAGATCTATCTTCTATAACAGTAAAACTCCCAGCAGAGAATGTTTCTGTGCCGGGAATTTATTACTTTATTTTTCAGCGCTTGGCTTGGGAAGGTATCGTGCTTTACGAAGTTATTTCCACTACCAACGAGTTTACTATTTTGGTAAACGACGAGCAGGTAGATATTGCCTTTAAGACCATTAAGGACCTTAAATCTTTATAACTAATCTTTCTTTTTAAGAAAGTCCATTACCTCTTCTGCAGATTCAGGTTTGGCAATAAATCTTTTTTTGCTGTCCAATATAAAATAGGATGGGGTCTTTTGTATGGCAAAAGTTTTGGCGTACTCGCTTTCCCATTTTCCCAAAGCGATGGCGTGGTGAAAATCGGCTAACCTTGGTATGGTCGCTTGCCAGTTTTCGGTGTTGTCCTCCAGTCCTACGGCCACAACTTTTATACCATCGAATTTTTGTAGTTCTTTGTGAAGTCCTGGTAATTCGTTTAGACAGTGAGAACATGTACTGCTCCAGAATATAAGTACGTATTTAGATGCTCCGTTCAGTGCTGAAAGAGATTTTGTGGCACCATTTTCCTGCCAAGTTATTTCAGGTGAGACCGCTCCTATTCGTAACCTGATATTTGTCTCTATTTCGGCTACCAAATTATTGTTGCCGGCCTCTAGGGCAAAACCTTTTAAGTAATTGTCAAAAATATAGTCGGAAACTTCATATACGCCATCGTTGTTTGCTTTTGTCCAAGCTTGGTCTAAAATCTGTACTTTAAGGTTTAGGGGAATGTCTCCTAATTTAGAAGCTACATCTGTCACATTTTCATTAATGGCCTTTACCAGAACGTCTCTTTTGGTCGCATCTGGGGGTATGGCCCAAAAAATATAACTAAGTATTTTATCCGAAAAGAAATCTGAAGATTGTATGGTGCCATCCTTAAAATCTATAGCATCGAAATAATGATCCTTTTTTAGTTTGAGGAAATCGTTTAAAGGAACAAATTTCTCTGGTAGATAGTGTTTGTTGGCCTTTATGAAATGACTGGCGATCGTTCCTTTGGATGCTTCTTCATATTTGGCCTGGGCCTTTTTAAGGTTGGCCGTAATCTGATCATATTCTTTCTCTGTAGGATTTTCTTTCTGATAAAAATCCATCAACCTATTTTTTAACATGTCAATTTCCGAGAAGTAACTGCTATATAGCTTGTTTTCTACCGAACTGACAAAATCTAGGCCCGATTCCAGATCAAAATTAAAGACAACATCTTCTTCGCAATTGTATATAAAATCTATGTAGTAGGTGTCTTGTGGTACGGCATATACCACTCTGTACATTCCTGGGGATACTGAATTTGACAAGGTAAATTCGAAATGGCCATCTTTTACGGCCGTATCGGTTACATAACTCTGACCATTTGAATTTAAATGGTATACCATAAGCCATTTGAAAGATTTTGCAGGCGATAGGTTGCCCGATACGGTATGTTGTGATTTGGCTCCAGTGCTAATGAGCAGTATAAAAATAATAGCGAATAATCTCATAATCTCAGATTTCAATTTTCTATTTTATGTCTTGGCTTCTTTTTTAAAAGGGTTCTAAACCGTAGTTCTTATTTGAACATTTACTACGTATCTTTTCTTTTTTTATAAATGAATTCCATTAAGAAACAGCTAAAGATAACCGAAATAGAAACGATTACCCCCAATCTGTTGTCCGAATATTGTTGGGCCATAAGAACACATGTAGCCACCATACAAAGTATGAAGCCAAGAAATGTAATTGTTTTATTGGCATTTATCTCTTTAAATAGTTTGAAAGCGCTATAATTTACCATGGAAAAGATGAGGAGAAAACCTACACTGCCCGATGTGGAAATACTTTCAAGGTTGAGGGTGTTCACCAATATCAAGGTAAGTACGGCCGTGATCAGTAGGCCAATGGGTTGGTTCCATAATCTACTTGTGAGCTCATGGGGCAATTCATCATCTTCGGCTATTTCGTAACTGACCCTGCTACCACCGTACAAAGAGGCGTTAATAGCGGAAAAGGTAGATATGAGGGCGGCCACTGTCATAACGGTAAAACCTAGTTCGCCAAGCATGGGTTTGGCGGCTTCTGCCAATACATAGTCCTCCGCATCGGATATGTCGGAAAAGGATAGTGAGCCAACAGTAACCGTTGCTATGATCATATATAGGGCGATTACAAAAATCACTGACCAATAATAGGCCCTTGGAATGTTTTTTTCCGGGTTTACAATATTGGAGGCAGAGTTGGCAATAAGCTCAAAACCCTCGTAGGCCACAAAAATAACCATGCCACCGGTCAACAAATTCAAAGGACCTTCCCAATGTTCGGGTTTCAATTGGCTAAGATAGGGGTTGCCAATTAGCCCGTATGTGCCAATACCTATAAAAACAAATAAAATTATAAGTTTAATGATAACGGCATACGATTCTATTTTACTCACTACCGTTATGCTGTAGTAATTTATGGCAGTAGCAAAAATAACGACCATACTTGAGTATAAGTGGGTGTCTATGCCAGTGTCACCTGTAATGGAAAATAAATTTGGGGCATACGATCCAAAAGCCGAAGCATAGAGCCCGAGCATAATAATATAGCTGATCCATAGTAAATTATTGAGGCCACCGCTGAACAGGTTTTTGCCAAGGCCCTGGTTCAAAAATTTTACGGTACCGCCACTGTCTGGATAGACCAGCGATAGTTTTACATAACTGTAAGAGGTGATAAGAGCTAAAATACCGGCTATAAAAAATGCAATGGGCGTGCCACCTTGGGCCAAAGAGACAGCTAGTCCTAAAACGGCAAAGATGCCGCCTCCGACCATACCGCCGATGCCTATGGACATAGCTTCTTTAAGGCCTATTTTGTTGCTCATGTCTGAACTTGTATTAAAAACAATGGGCAGGGCCCAAAAAAAATTCTTGAATAGCTAAAAGAATTTTGACTATCAAAATTAAAAGAACTCAAGGTAGATATATAATATAGGAGCTATTTTTAAATAGCTCCTAAAACCTGTTCTATTATCTCTATTTCTTTATGGTGCACAAACCCATCGGACTGAGCTACTTCTTTCATGCGTTTAGAAAGAAATTCTTTCTTTTCGAGAGATAGGTTTTTGAGTAATTCAATACTTTGTTCCCTATCTAAATTTCGGGCTTGAATAAGAAAATTGGTATCAAAATCCAGAACCTTCATAAGTTGGGCAAAAGCATTTATCTCTCCTTTATGTACTTGTCCGTCAGCATAAATTACTGCATCGATAACATTTACAATAGCCAGTTTTTCCGATATATCAAATTCCACTTTATGCTGTTTGTTTTTCTTTTGTTTCAAAAGGTTGTAGTGCCAATAAAGCCCTGTCTACAGACCTGATGTTGTCAAAGACCAATAATAAACGTAGCCCTTTACGGGTCTGTTTTTCTTTGATCTTGCATTCTTTTACATGTGATTGCACATATTGTAATACTCTGGTGAATGTGCTGGTTTGATAAAACTCGGATTGTTGGTCGCTAATAAAATAGCCGATCATCTTACCTTGTTTCATCACTATTTTTTCTAACCCTATACTATTGGCAATCCATTTGATGCGAACAGAGTTTAGTAGATCTTGGGCTTCGTCGGGTAGTTCGCCAAAACGATCTACCAATTGCGCTTCAAATTTTTGTAGTGCTTCTTCGTCCTTTACTTGGTTAAGGTCGGTGTACAAGGTGAGTCTTTCTGTGATGTTATTGATGTAATCATCGGGGAACAGTAATTCAAAATCAGAATCGATCTGTGTTTCCTTGACAAATACCTTTTTTTGATCACCTTCTACTTCGTCATATAAATCCTTGAATTCATTTTCTTTGAGCTCCTCTATGGCTTCTGCCAATATCTTTTGGTAGGTCTCAAAACCTATTTCGTTGATAAAGCCACTTTGTTCACCGCCCAAAAGGTCTCCAGCACCTCTAATTTCAAGGTCTTTCATGGCAATATTAAAGCCACTGCCCAATTCTGTAAATTGTTCCAGTGCTTCAATACGTTTACGGGCATCGGTGGTCATCACTTCATACGGGGGTGTAATAAAATAGCAGAACGCTTTTTTGTTTCCACGTCCTACACGGCCCCGCATCTGGTGTAGGTCGCTAAGGCCAAAGTTATTGGCATTGTTAATAAAAATGGTGTTGGCATTGGTTACATCCAGGCCACTCTCTACAATTGTGGTGGAAACCAGCACATCAAATTCACCGTTGATAAAACCTAGCATTAAGGCCTCTAATTTTTTTCCGTCCATTTGCCCATGGCCGATTCCCACTTTGGCATCGGGTACGAGGCGTTGGATCATTCCGGCAACTTCTTTGATGTTTTCTATGCGGTTGTGAATAAAGAAAACCTGTCCGCCCCGTTCAATTTCATAACTAACGGCATCCCTGATCGTTTCCTCGTTAAAACGAATTACCTGACTTTCTATAGGGTATCTGTTTGGTGGGGGAGTGGTAATCGTAGAAAGGTCTCGCGCGGCCATTAAGCTGAACTGAAGGGTACGGGGAATTGGGGTGGCCGTCAATGTAAGTACATCTACATTCTCTTTTATAGATTTTAATTTGTCCTTTACCGATACACCGAACTTTTGTTCCTCGTCCACTATTAAAAGTCCAAGATCTTGAAATTTTACGTTTTTGTTCACCAATTGGTGCGTACCGATGATGATATCTACCTTGCCCGCTGCTAAATTCTCAAGAGTTTGCTTTTTCTCTTTTGCAGTTCTAAATCTATTTAGATAGTCGACCGTGACGGGCATTTCCTTTAATCTTTCGGAAAACGTGCGATGGTGCTGAAAAGCCAATATGGTGGTCGGTACCAGTACGGCTACCTGTTTACCATTGTCCACAGCTTTGAAGGCGGCCCTAATCGCAACTTCTGTTTTGCCAAAACCAACGTCTCCACAGATCAAACGGTCCATGGGGCGTTCGCTTTCCATGTCTTTTTTTACGGCTTCGGTAGCGGTACTTTGATCGGGTGTATCTTCGTAAATAAAGGAAGCTTCCAATTCGTTCTGTAAGTAACTATCGGGGCTGTACTGAAAGCCTTTTTCCAGTCTTCTTTTGGCATACACCTTTATAAGGTCGAATGCTATTTTTTTGACACGGGTCTTGGTCTTGTCCTTGATTTTTTTCCAAGCCCCAGAACCTAATTTGTATATTTTTGGGACCGCTCCGTCCTTTCCGTTAAATTTAGAGATCTTATGTAAAGAATGTATGCTTACGTACAAGATGTCGCGTTCCCCATACATTAATTTAATGGCCTCTTGTTTTTTGCCGTCTACGTCTATTTTCTTTAATCCGCCAAACTTGCCGATACCATGATCTATATGGGTAACATAATCCCCAATTTCAAGTTTGTTGAGCTCTTTTAGGGTTATGGCCTGTTTTTTTGCATAGCCATTTTTAAGGTGGAACTTGTGGTAGCGTTCAAATATTTGATGATCGGTATAGCACACCAGCTTATTATCGTCGTCCACAAAACCCTGAAACAATGGAAAAACGATAATCTGGTAATGCACCTGTTTGCTCACCTCTTCAAAAATTGCGTGAAAACGATTTGCTTGTTGCTCGCTGGCGCAAAAAATATAATTGGTGTAACCTTGTTCTCTATGGCCGTTTAGGTTATCGATCAATAGATCGAACTTTTTATTGAAAGAGGGTTGGGGTTTGGTGCGGAACTCCACTACTTCCGATACATCTCGGTGAGAATCCATGGTAAGCAGCGTAAAATCGGATAAATGATTTTTGAATGCAGTACCGCCCATAAACAGTTCCTCGGGCTCGGCGTGCTTTATATCTTTCGATAATTTTAAAAAAGCTTCTTTTGCCTTTTCGAAAAAATCGTCCAAACGACCATATAAAAGGTCTGTGTTTTTGGCAAAAACCAAGGTTTTAGATGCTACATAGCTTAAAAAACTCTGTCTTTTTTCTATTAAGAACTTATCGGCCATATTGGGCACAATAGTGATCGATTTCACCTTTTCTTTAGAAAGCTGTGTTTCTACGTCAAAGGTTCTGATACTATCTATCTCATCGCCAAAAAACTCTATACGGTAGGGCTCGTCATGTGAAAAGGAATACACGTCCACAATACCCCCACGAACAGAAAATTCGCCTGGTTCCGTAACAAAATCGACTCTTTTAAATTGATACTCGAACAGTACTTCGTTCAAAAAATCTAAAGAGAGGGTGTCTCCCAATTTTATTTTTAAAGTGTTCTTGTCCAGTTCTTTTCTGGTAATTACCTTTTCGAAAAGCGCATCCGGATAGGTAACTATGAGCGCCGGTTTTTTTCTAGAGTTTATCCGGTTTAAAACTTCGGCCCGCAATAGCACATTGGCATTATCGGTTTCCTCTATCTGGTAGGGTCTTCTGTAACTGCCGGGATAAAAGAGGACATCATCTTCGTTTATTAACCGTTCTAGATCGTTCAGGTAATAGGCAGCTTCTTCCTTATCGTTAAAAATAGCAAGAAGGGGAAGCTCGGCATTTGTAAAAACATTGGCCAGCACAAAAGACAGGGATGAACCCGTAAGGCCTTTTATTTGGATGTTTTTGTTAGAAGTAGTTTCAGAAAGGGCAATAGTATCCAGTAGTTTCCCTGTTTGGGGAGACTGTAGGTACTGTTGTTGGATAGAAAAATGGCTCAACAATTAAATATTTGTGCAAATATAAGCATCCATGATCTATAGATACTAAGTGTTTTGTCTAATATGGAATACATTTTGATCAAAAAATGTTTTAAATATTTATGTGGCGATGAACTGGTTTTTGTACTTGTGTTTTATTGTATCGCTGTTTTTTAAAGGGTGTAAAGACTTTTCTGTTCGCCACCTCGATCTTAAAAAAAAAATGGGAGTTTTCATTTAATAAATTTTATTTCTGATAATCTGTGCAATAGAGAGTTATGGGTATTTTTTTGTGTTTGAATTTTACATTTCAACAAAGTTTGAAACAAAATAAATAATGAACTTTAAAAAAATTATATTTGCCGAATAACTAAAAATTAAGATATGTCTTTTGCAGATTTATATACTAGTGGAGAACACAGAAAAAATCTAGCTCATTTTGCTGCCTTGGCTACTTTGGCTTCTGTAGATGGGGAGATTAGTGTCGAGGAAAAAGAATTGTTGGATCGTTTTGCACGAAAGTTGGATATCACCAAATCGGAATACGAAGAGGTATTAAAAAAAGAAAACAAATATCCTATCGATGCTACCAACGATTCTGAAAAGCGTTTAGAGCGATTGTTCGATTTGTTGCGAATTGTATATTCCGATCATAAAATAGACGACGAAGAAATGGTGATGCTAAAGAGATATGCAATAGGTATGGGCTTTACCAACGAAACGGCCGATAAGATAATTAAAAGGTCGGTAGCTATTTTTGGTGGTAAAATAGATTTTGAGGATTATCTATACTTGGTTAAAAAGTAATAGACACCGATGATAAAATGAAAAGGGAGCTTTTAGCTCCCTTTTTTTTTATTGGTATTTTTCTAAAAATTCTTTCAGTTTCTCTACCATTTTTCTACTTCCGCAGAAAAAAGGAACACGTTGGTGCAACTCGGTCGGTTGAATGTCGAGAATACGGGTTTTACCACCTATTGCCATACCGTTCGCCTGTTCGGCAATAAAGGCCATAGGATTACATTCATACAACAGCCTTAGTTTTCCACTGTGTGTTACACTGCTTTTAGGATACATATATATACCGCCTTTGATCATGTTTCTGTGAAAATCGGAAACCAATGAGCCAATGTATCTAGAGGTGTAGGGCCTGTCACCTTCTTCCATTTGGCAATATTTGATATAATCTTTTACCCCTTGGTGAAAATGAACGTAATTACCTTCGTTTACCGAGTATATTTTACCCGTTTCCGGAAATTGCATGTTAGGGTGCGATAAATAAAAAGTACCTAGGGCAGGGTTAAGGGTAAATCCGTTAACTCCGTGGCCCGTTGTGTAAACAATCATTGTAGATGTGCCGTATACGACATAGCCCGCCGCTACTTGTTGATTTCCGGGCTGAAGAAAATCCTCAAGGGTAACGGGTGTTCCTACAGGGGTAATTCTTCTATAGATAGAAAAGATGGTACCTACCGATACGTTCACGTCTATATTGGAAGAACCGTCCAAAGGATCGATCAAAACCACATATTTGTTCTGATGGTTTTCGTCACTACTGTTTATAGATATAAAGCTGTCTTCTTCTTCTGAGGCAATACCACAGACTATTTCACGGTTCGTTAAGGTCTGAATAAACTTTTCGTTGGCAAAGACATCTAGTTTTTGTTGATTTTCACCCTGAATGTTGGTTTCGCCTGCAGCACCTATGATATCTACTAGCCCTGCTTTATTTACTTCGTGGTTCACTACTTTTGCCGCAAGTCTTATCGCATTTATAAGTTTTGATAATTCGCCCGAAGAATATTGAAACGAGTTTTGATTTTCAATAATAAACTCCCCTAAGGTCTGTTTTCTTGTTGCTGCCATATTTTATTGGTTATTCTGTATACAAATATCGGGTATTTTGTGAAACTCTCTTCTTTTGGATGGATATGTTTTTTTAAATTTATAACTTTGTGTTTTATTTGTAACAATTATGAATTATACAATAAGAGAAGCTAGAAGAGAGGATATGGCTCAGGTCTTGAATCTGATAACCGAACTTGCCATTTTTGAAAAAGAGGATAATGCGGTTGAAGTGACTGTTGAGGATCTAGAGGAAAGTGGGTTTGGTGACCAAAAGCTATTTCATTGTTTTGTAGCCGATAAAGAAAGACAAATTGTAGGTATGGCCTTGGTCTATCCCAGATATTCTACATGGAAGGGTCCGGTGATTCATTTAGAAGACCTTATTGTTACCGAGCAGATGAGAGGTAGCGGCTTAGGTACCGCTCTATTGAACGAAGTAGTTAAATATGGGAATGGGCTCGGTGTAAAAAGAATAAGTTGGGAAGTGTTGGATTGGAACGAACCCGCAATTGATTTTTATCAAAGCAAAGGTGCCGATGTAAAAAGAGATTGGGATGTTGTACACCTGGACGAAGAAGGTATTTCTACCTACTTGTCAAAAATTTAAATAAAAAAATAGATTGTAGAAGTATAGATTATGAGAGTATTTAAATTCGGGGGAGCATCGGTTAAAGATGCAGATGCGGTTAGGAATGTGGTAAATGTATTGCAGCAAGTAGGCTACGATAATACTTTGTTGGTGGTTTCCGCAATGGGTAAGACCACTAATGCCATGGAAGAAATAGTGAACGCTTACTTTAGGAACAAAGAAGAGATACCTTCTAAAATTTCGGATATAGTAGAGTATCATAATAATATATTGTCAGACCTTTTTGAGAACAAACAACATAGCATATATAAAGATTTTAAAATATTGATCGATGAGATCAATGGTTTTTTGGTTTGGAACAAATCGCCTAACTATAATTTTGTCTATGACCAAATTGTGGGTTATGGTGAGTTGATATCCACGACCATTATCAGTGCCTATTTAAAGGAGGTGGGTATTGCTAATAATTGGTTGGATGTTCGTCATTATATAAAGACCAACAATGCTTACCGCGATACAACGGTCAATTGGGAAGAAACCCAGAACAATATGGCGAATATTAATACCGAGGTGCTGAACATAACACAAGGGTTTTTAGGTAGCGACGATAATAACTTTACGACTACCCTAGGTAGGGAAGGGTCCGATTATACAGCGGCCATCTTTGCATATTGTCTCAATGCTGAGTCGGTGACCATCTGGAAAGATGTACCTGGAGTCTTGAATGCCGATCCCAGATATTTTAAAGAAACACAACTGTTGAACAATATCTCGTACAGAGAAGCAATAGAACTTGCTTTTTATGGTGCGTCGGTAATACACCCTAAGACCTTACAGCCATTACAGCGCAAAGAGATCCCGTTGCATGTAAAATCCTTTTTGAACCCAAAAGGAAATGGAACTACGGTAGGCAAAGGAATGGGGATAGAACCAAAAGTGCCATGTTTTATCGTTAAAAAGAACCAAGTACTGATGAAACTCTCTTCGTTGGATTTTTCCTTTATGTTAGAAGATAATATTAGCGAGATCTTTAAGCTTTTTCATGAGTTTAAAATAAAGGTAGACCTTATCCAGAATTCAGCGATCAGTTTTTCGGTATGTGTAGATAATAAATTTGGAGGATTGGACGATTTGTTAAAACAATTAAAAAGTAAGTTCAAGGTGGTGCATCAAGAAAATGTATCCTTGTATACCGTAAGGCATTTTAACAATAAAGCCTTGGAAACCTTACAGAACGGATATGAAATACTGTTAGAGCAACGAGGTAAGGAAACGGTGCAGTTAGTGGTAAAATAGAAAAGGTTATTTCTTTAGAAATGTTAAAATAATGCGCTTCGAAAGCGCATTTTCCTATATTTATGGATTCTTTAAGAAATATTGAATATGGGTTTAGTGACCGCAAAGGAAGTAGCCAAGGCTATCAATTTATCCAGATATGGCTTCGTAGGTACTTTTATTGGTTGGGTGTTGATGAAGGTCACCAGAATTTCGGATATCAATAAATTTTATGATAGTATTTCTCATTTAGAAGGGGAACATTTCACGAAGGCCATTTTAGAACATTTTGAAATTGACTTTGAAATTCCAGAGGAAGATTTTAAAAGATTGCCAAAAGAAGGGGCATTTATAACGGTAAGCAACCATCCGTTGGGGGCCATAGATGGTGTGTTGTTGATGGATCTTATGCTCAAGAAGAAAAGCGACTATAAGATCATGGCCAATTTTCTTTTACAGCGAATGCTGCCCTTAAAACCATATATTCTTCCCGTAAACCCTTTTGAAGATCATAAAGATGCGAAAAGTAGCATTGCCGGTTTTAAAATGGCTTTGCAACATTTAAAGGACGGTCATCCTCTTGGTATTTTTCCGGCGGGTGAAGTGTCTACCGCTAAAGAAGGGAAGTTGATTGTGGACAAACCATGGGAAGAGGCGGCCTTAAAGTTGATACAAAGGGCGCAGGTACCGGTAGTGCCCATATATTTTCATGCTAGAAACAGTAAACTTTTTTATAGACTCTCTAGGCTTAACGATATCTTTAGAACGGCCATGATTCCTTCTCAGGTCTTTTCACAAAGAAACAGGCCCATAAAGGTTCGTATAGGGCAACCTATCTCTGTTCAGGCTCAAAAAGAACAAGAAAACCTGGAAGATTTTGGAGAGTTGTTACGAAAAAAGACCTATATACTTTCCAATGCCTATGAGAAAGAACGATTAATAGATCAAATACCTACTTCCTTAAAAATACCTAAAGCGCCCAAAAAAATTGCCTCGGCCATGCGTAAAGAGGTAATGTTGGGGGAAATCGAAAAACTAAGGGAAAAAGACTGCCGACTTTTACAAAGTAAAAATTATGAGGTCTTTTTGGCAAAGGAGAAAGACATGCCGTTTATTCTTAAAGAGATAGGTAGACAGCGCGAAGTAACTTTTAGAGCAATTGGGGAAGGTACCAATAATGCTATAGATCTTGATAAATTCGACTCGTATTATTACCATCTCTTTCTTTGGGACGATACGGAACAATGTGTAGTAGGCGCGTATAGAATGGGAATGGGGTCTGAAATTTTCCCCAAGTATGGTATAGATGGTTTTTATTTACAAGATTTGTTCAGGGTAGAACCTGAGTTGTATGGGATGATGAGAAGCTCTATTGAAATGGGGCGTGCATATATCACTAAAGAATATCAACAAAAACCAATGCCCCTCTTTTTGCTTTGGAAAGGAATTGTGCATACAACCTTAAGGCATCCGGAACATAAATACCTTATAGGCGGTGTTAGTATCAGTAACCAGTTTTCGAACTTCTCTAAATCGTTGATGATAGAGTTTATGAAATCGCATTATTGGGATCCGTACGTGGCACAGTATATAAGACCAAAAAAGGAATTTAAGGTAAAGCTAAAGGATGCCGATAAAGAATTTGTCTTTGACGAGACGCAGGCAGATCTCAATAAGTTCGATCGTATGATAGATGAGGTAGAGCCCGGTAGTTTGCGGTTGCCTGTTCTAATTAAGAAATATATAAAACAAAATGCGAAGGTAGTGGCCTTTAATGTAGATCCCTTGTTCAATAACTCGGTAGACGGGTTAATGTACATTAAGATTGCCGATTTGCCCGAAAGTACGGTAAAACCGGTCATGGAAGAGTTTCAGGCCGAACTGGAGCGGAAAATGAACGAAGCGGCACATCAACACCAAGAATAGATTAGTCCGTTCCCACTATCTTGCTTCTTCTTTCATACAATAGGTTGTCTACCCAGACCCCATGTAGTTTACCCACTTTTTCACGCTTGCCGATATACCTGAAACCAGATACTTCATGGAGTTTTATACTGCCTGTATTGGTAGGGAAGATTCCCGATTGCAATGTCCATATATCATCTTTTTCACTTTCCAATATCAAGTGGTTCATTAAGGTCTTTCCAATGCCCAGCCCTCGGTATTTTTCTCCTATATAAACACTTACTTCTGCTACGCCGCCGTAAACACATCTGCTAGAGACCGGCGATAGGGCGGCCCATCCGGCAATATCACCTTTGTAAAGAGCTGTAAACCTACAATTATTTAAATGGGCGGTGTCCCAATCTTTATAGAGGGGGACGTTGGTTTCAAAAGTGGCGGCCCCTGTTTCTATACCCTGCTTGTATATTTTTGCGACTTGCTCCCAATCTTCGGGAAGCATTTCTCTTATTTTGACCATTGCGCCTAATTTTTATATTGGTTCGTTTGTTGTATATCGTAATATTACGATAATAGTAATTATAAAAAAAGGTTGAATGAAGATTCAACCTTTTTAATGATTATAAGCTTTTAAACCAATCTTGGAATTGTTTTCCCAGACCTACTATCGGTACCATTTTTCCGTTTGCGGCATTTACCAAGCTTATGATGATGAGCACCACGCAGATGATAAATGCAAAACAACCTATAATGGGTATTATGCCCAATAAGAACCCTAGTATCCAAATGCCCAACGTCTGTCTTATATAATAACTACCAAATTCCGTTTTGTTTTGGCTGTTCATTATTAGGGCTATGATCCAGCCGATTACGGTTATATGCGCTATAATGGCTACATTTTTTCCGCTGTCGGGATTGTTGGGGTCAAATGTTTGTTTTACATCTTCTTTTAGGTCCTTGGCAGCTTCCTCTGCCTTTTTTCCAAATTCTTTTGCTTCCTCTTTGGCTTTGTCAAAAGCATCTTCAGCTTTATCTTCGAAATCTTTTTTTTCGTCCGACATTTCTATTGTTTTTTGGTGGTTAAATTTAGGTTAAAATTAAAGAATAAAAAGGCATCATAAAAATGCTTTGTCAATGGGTTCCCATAATTCTATTTTGTTGCCGTCGGCATCTAAGATCCATCCAAATTTGCCGTAGTCATATTCTTCTATTTCTCCTATGACCGTAACACCTTCTTCTTTTAATGTCGTTAGTAATTCGACTAAATTCTCTACCCTAAAGTTCATCATAAAAGATGATTTGCTTGGGTTAAAATAAGGAGTGTCGTCCTTCATGGGACTCCATTGTGTAGAGCAATCGTTGCCCTCTTTGTCTTTCCACCAAAAAGTACAGCCGTACTGGTCTGTGTTTAGGCCCAAATGCTTATGGTACCACTCTTTTGTTTTGTCCGGATCTTTTGTTTTAAAAAAGAAGCCTCCCAATCCAGTTACCCTTTTTTTCATGATTTGTTTATTTGTTTTTGATATATGTCGATCCATTCCGAGACCGATATTTTTTTACATAGTTCGCCGATAAGTCCGTAAGGTATGTCATCCAGTTTTTTAAACCGGACGCAGCTTTTGCCCATATCCAACTTGTGTTTGCAGTTTTTAGAATATTCGGCAAGAAACCATTCCATTACCTTTTTGTCGGCATAAAGGCCTGAATGGTATAGGGCGATATAATTTTTTTGTGACGCTAAATTGATGAAGGGCAGGGGTAGTTCGGGGTTTACGTGATAACCGGATGCGTATATGGTATGTGGTACCACATACCCCAACATACCATAGCTTATTTGCTCTTCAAAACCCTGTGGTAGATTATTTAATATGGTAGCCCTTAATTTTGAAATAACTTTTTGCCTCTCTATCGGAAGTTGTTCAATATATTCTTCAGGTGAATCGGCTTTGTATTGCATATTGAATGTTTTACCCCTGTTGATAGAAAGGTTGTCGTATGGCTTTTTGATTATATTTTTAGACTATCGGCTACACTGTATATAAAGATTGTTTTAAGCTACAAAATTATTTTTGATCTTGTCCACTACGGTCTGTGCCAATTTTACTTTGCTCTCTACTGTCCAGCCGGCCACATGTGGAGAAAGAATTACATTATCGGCATTGATCAGGTATTTAAAGGCGTTTGGAAGTTCGTCTTCTGTAAACATGTTTTCAAAAGAGGATTTTTCATATTCCAATACGTCCAATGCGGCACCTAATACTTTTTGCTCTTTTAATGCCTGTACCAGATCGGCCGTTTTAATGCACTTACCGCGAGCGGTATTTACGATCCAAATCGGTTTTTGAAACTTGTTAAGAAAATCGGTGTCTATCATGCCTATGGTCTTCTCGGTTTGGGGTACATGTAAGCATAATACATCCGTTTTTTGCTGTAGTTCCATAATGCCCACTTGACGAGCGTTTTCATCTTCTACCCCTCCTAGTATATCATAACAGATAACTTCGCTTACATCGAATCCTTTTAGTTTTTTTGCAAAGGCTTTGCCCATGTTCCCGTATCCGATAATACCTACGACTTTTCCTTCGAGTTCAATTCCTCTGTTACCTTCTCGGTCCCAAATTCCAGATCTAACTTCACGGTCCGCTTTGTTGAGGTTGTTAAATAAAGATAGAAGCATGCCCAATGCATGTTCCCCTACGGCATTTCTATTGCCTTCTGGGGCAGAGGCCAAAAAAATACCCAATGATTTTGCATGTTCGGTATCTATATTTTCTAGTCCGGCACCCAATCGGCCAATAAATTTTAAGTTTTTTGCCTTGTCCAAAAAAGAAGCATCTATGGTAAATCTACTTCTGATGATCAGGCCGTCGTATTGTTCGATTTTATTTTCAATTTCTTCTTTAGACGAGGTGTAGTCCTCATCGTTTTGGAAACCTAATTCATTAAATTGTTCTATTATTAAAGGATGGTTCTTATCTACGTGAAGTACTTTCATTTTATATTCCATATATTTTGGAGCCACTTTGTCGATTTTTTTAACTCTTCCGAATAGGCGCAAGCCTCAAAATGCGAAAGTCGCTCATTTTTTATAAAAGTAATATTACTACCTTTTTCTATACCACTGTTAATGTAATTTTCTGTTTTGGAAGCCAAAAATAATTCATCTTTAGCTCCGTGAATGGCATAAACGGGAATTGAGATTTTTGTTTTAACGGGGTATGAACTCGCCATGGGTATGGCTGCTGAAAATAATTCGGGGTAGTGTTCTGCAAAGAACCAACTTCCATTTCCACCATTGCTGTACCCCATAATAGCTATCTGGGTTTTATCAATGTTCCAATATTTGATGGCCATATGAACAAGTGACCGTATCTTCTCTATGTTATTTTCGGTGGTCCACAACTGTTCTTCGCCTTCGGGGCAAATTACATAGGCATTAAGCTCTTTAAGCCCGGGGGCTACAAGGCAATCGTGAAATTCCTTATAAGTGCCATAGTTTCCGGCGTAGTGAAGTGCTACGATCAATGGCTTTTTATTTTTTATGTCATCGGGGAAACGTACTCTTGCCTTATATCTTTTGCCGTAATCGTTCATCAATGTAACATCCGATACCTTGTTGGCTTTCAATTTAATTCTTGAAAAAGCTTTAGCTGCCTTGTTTTGGCTTTCTTGGGATTGTGCGTCATATATGCCCGATACTCCAATTAAGAACAATAGGATGATACTGGCCGATTTCATATTGTAAAGCTATTCGTCTAACTTAATATGTGCTAATTTCTAGAGTTATTTTAGAAAGAATGATTTCTTTTTTGAACTAGGGTCTTAACAAACTAAAAATAAGGTTTCTTTTATAAAGCGGACTACCAATATGAAACAATGTTCGGAACGATAAAATTTCTTTATCGAAGTGGTGATAACAAAATTACATACTGTCTATATACCCAGTATGACCTTGGCGATCCAAAAATAAATAAGAATTCCAAAGATGTCATTACTGGTGGTTATAAAAGGCCCGGTGGCAATAGCGGGATCTATACCTCTTTTATGTAAGAAAAGAGGTGTAAAGGTGCCTATAAAACCAGCGACCAGAATAACGGTGACCAATGATATGGATATAGCCAAAGAAGTAAGAAACTCACCTTTCCAAGACCAAGTGAACATTAATAGGATTACCGCTAATATAAGACCGTTCAATAGAGCCAAGAGCATTTCTTTTATAAGGCGATTGCTCACACTGCCCTTTAAGTCATCATTGGCAAGGCCCTGCACAATAATGGCACTGGATTGTACCCCTACGTTACCGGCCATGGCCGCAATAAGTGGGGTAAAGAAAAAAAGAACGGCATGTTTGCTTATCAACTCTTCAAACCCTCCCATAATGGCAGCTGCGCTAACACCACCTATAAGTCCTAAGAACAACCATGGCAAACGAGCCCTGGTAAGTACCCAGATACTATCGTCGGCTTCGACATCTTGCGATATACCTGCCGCCATTTGGTAATCTTTGTCGGCCTCTTCCCTAATTACATCTACAATATCATCAATAGTAATACGACCTACCAAACGGCCTATTTCATCCACTACAGGTATGGCCTCCAAGTCATATTTGGACATGATCTTGGCGACTTCTTCGGGCTTTTCATTTACGTTCACCGAATCTACTTTCGGTATATAAACGTCGCTGATATGTGTTCTGGTAGATGTCGTCAATAAATCTTTTAACGATAGGCGGCCCTTTAACTTGTCTTCATCATCCACTACGTAGATGGAATGTACCCTGGTAACATTTTCTGCTTGTGCACGCATTTCTTTGACACATTTGAGCACATCCCAGTTTTCCCTGACCTTTACAAGTTCTTTGGCCATTAGCCCACCGGCAGAGTTTTCATCGTAACGTAAAAGGTCTACAATGTCTTTGGCATGCTCACGGTCCTCTATTTCGGAAATAACCTCTTGAACAATATCCTGTGGAAGCTCGGCGATAATGTCGGCGGCATCATCGGTATCCAGTTCGCCCAGCTCATCGGCAATTTCTTTAGAGGAAAGGTTGGCCAAGATCGCCTCACGAACATCTTCATCGACTTCTGTTAAGACATCGGAAGTTTTATCGCTGTCCAGTAGCTTTATAAGATAGGTGGCGTCCTCTTTACTTAGTTCATTGATGATTTCCGCAACATCGGCATAGTGCACCTCTTCCAATAGGGATGTTAGTTGTGAATCCCTTTGGTTTTCTATGAGCTCCTCTATCTGAGCGATTAATTCGTCTGTTAATTTAAACGGTGTCATCTGCAATTTTCTTCGTCAACGCGATAAATTCTTGAACCGAAAGTTGTTCTGGGCGCTGGTCAAATATAGTATCTTCTTTGAGAATATCTGACAGGGCGAATGTTTTTAAACTGTTACGAATGGTCTTTCTTCTTTGGTTAAAAGCTGTTTTAACAACATTAAAAAGCAATTTTTCATCACAATCCAATTCATAGTTCTTTTTTCTGATAAGGCGAAGTACACCAGATTGTACTTTTGGGGGTGGATTAAATACCTGCGGACTTACCGTAAACAGGTATTCGGCATCATAAAAAGCTTGTGTTAAGACGGATAGAATGCCGTAAGTTTTGTTTCCTTCCTTTGCACAGATGCGTTGGGCGACTTCTTTTTGAAACATACCTGAAAACTCTGGTACCTGATTACGCATCTCCAACATCTTAAAAACAATTTGTGTAGAGATGTTGTAGGGGAAATTGCCCGTGATGGCAAATTGCTCTTTGCCGAACAAGGAGGATAGGTCGTAGTTGAGAAAATCTGCTTCTATGACCTTGAACGATCCTTTGCCGCCCATTACTTCTGGGTGTTCTAATGAAAAACTGTGGTTTAGGTAAACGATGGAATCTTCATCAAGGTCCATGGCTACCAAATCGATATCTTGAAGTAATAGATACTTGGTCAACACACCGGTTCCGGGGCCGATTTCCAATACGTTTCTATAATTTTTTAGGGACAGTGTTTCCCCTATTTTTTGGGCAATACCTTCATCTTTTAAAAAATGCTGTCCAAGATGTTTTTTTGCCTTTACGGGGCTTTCGTTGGTTGATTCGGCTCTTTGCGAGTAACGATCTTTTTTTTGTTTCTTTCTCTTCTGTCCCATGTCATTATATATTGCGTTTATCGGGCCAGATATACCCATGCCTTTTTTCCGGAAACTAAAACTACCTCTTCACGTTTATAGGCTTCCCCCTCATATAAATCAGCCTTTTTCAACTCTTCTTCCGTTACCGTATATACTTTTCCCTTGATAAAGTCTTTTGAGTTGCCTGTTGGCTCTAAGGTTGGGTAAAGACCTGCTACTTTTTCTTCGGATATTTTGTGATGGTGCAAAGTATCGTCGATTCCTCCTAAAAGTCTAGAAAAAACACCCATCTGTACTTCTTTTTCTTGTAGGGTGCCATAAGTGAACAAGTGGTGTGTGGCGGTATTACGATGTACAAAAAACTCGTCAACGATTTCTAATTCTGTTCTAAAAGAAACCAATTTGTCCGCAAAAAGTTTCATGGCGTCTTCTCGTAATCTAGAAGCGTCCTCTTCGTAATAGCGATTTAAAATTTCTTTGTCAGACACGGTATATTGTACAGAATAGGTATGGCCCCCGCTTTCTTCCTCTACCAAGACCTTGGTCATTTTTGCACTCAAAAACTTACCTGTGGATAGTACTTGTGGAATATGAACGGTCTTCATCCAATGTAGCCACTCGTTGTGAGCGGAATCTTCAATGTTGGTAGTAACGTTATAAATATACATGGTATGTAATAATCGGTTTATTGTATTTGTTAATATGCATCGGATATTGGTGTCATTTTATATAGAAACAAGACTAATTAATGACATCTCCCCTTAGGATTCTAAAATTCTTTCTGGCCTGTGGGAAATAATAGCTATCCTGATAGTTATAGATTATTTTCTCGTAATGCTGTTTTGCGTTTTCCGTATCGTTAAAAATAGTTCTGTATAATTCTGCCAGTGCAAAATGGGCGTCGTCGGCAAGAATACCGTTGCCATAGAATTCAATTATTTTTTGATAGTTGTACTGCGCCTTTTCATATTTCTTTTGAGATTCATATAGTTGCGCCTGTTTTAAAAGGGCTTCATCCTCTATTTTTTCTCCTTTATGGTATTCCAGTATGTCATCTAAGGCCTTAATGGCTTCGTCCGTTTTGTTCTGATATGCCAAAAAATCGGCACGGGCATATTTTTTCAATGCCGTTTGTGTGGAGTCTTCCAGAGAGTTGTCCGAAATCAAAAGGCTCAATTGCATGGCGTCGTTGGCAATTAGTTGAGAGGTGGATCCCCTTAACACCTTCAATTGCGTTAGGGCCCAATCAAAATCACCTTTGTAAAAACTTGTTTCTGCAACCTTGTACCTTGCATTTTGTCCTAAGACATCGTTTTTGAGCTTTTCTTGTATTTGCGAGAAGTAAATGAGTGCTTCGTTAAATTTTCTGTCATACACCAAGATATCACCAAGAGCTAGTTTAATGTAGGCTTTTCCCCTTTGGTTCAAGGGCAGTTCCAAACTATTTTTTAATAACTCTATGGCAGGGGCGGGGTTGTCTTGTTTAAATGTCAGAAAATTGGAATATGCTATTTGTAATTGTAGTGTTTGAGGTCGATACCCATATTCGTCGATGAGGTTTTGGTATCTTTTTTGGATGACTTCCAGTCGGTTTTTATCTGTATTCAATAAATCTATTTTTATTAGATTTAGTTCGGCATCCAACTTGGTGATGTCATCGGTTGTCTCGTTCTTTATGTATTCATAAATGTCTTTGGCAATAGCTGATTCGCCTTCTTCAAAAGCAATATCTCCTAAATTTTCTAATCTTTTGACCGTGCTGCCTTCCATTCGTTTGTAGATTGCCTTTTCTTGTCTAAAGGCACTACTGTATTGCTGCTGCTTTACAAACAGCCAACTCAGAAATTCGTTCCAGATTACATCGGGGGTCTTTTGGGCGCGTTCCAGCAAAATCTTTTTAAGAATAAGATTGTTGGTGTCCTCGGGGTCAGAGCTTACAAAATCGTCAATGCTTCTTAAAATGTTGGATTTTGAGGTTTTGCCATTCTGAAGCAGGTCTAGGTAAGAACTGTACATTTTTTCTATATCTCCCTGTTCCCCGTAAATACGTGCCAATTGGTAGTTGTAGTCCAGTTCCGGATTTAATTCCATTGCTTTTTTGTAAGCGGCCAAAGCCCGGTCCAGTAGGGTGTATTTTTGAAATTGGTAGCCCAATGCGTAACCGTAATTCGGATTTTTATCGATTACGGCCAAAGCTTTGTCATAATATGTGTTGGCTTTTTCGGTTAAATTTTGAAGGGTGTAATTGTATCCCATTTCAATCAGTAGGGTAGGATGCGGGTTTCGGGTCTTTAGTTGTCGTGATAAATAGTTCTCTGCATCCTTGTATCGTTCCAATTGCTGGTAACAAGAAATCAACCCTTGCAGGTAATCTGTTCTTCTTGGGCTTTTCTCCGCAAGTTTTTCATAAAAAACGACCGCTTTTTCAAAATCACCATCGGCATAGTATTGTTTGGCCAAAAAATCTTCTTGGCCAACAACGGCACATGTGAATAGTAAGAATGTTAGAAAGTGGAAAAACTTCATACAGGAAATTTATCAAATTTACGTAAGCTCTAGAAAAGAATTGTTAAGTGTACGCTAATTACGCCAGATGTTTTTAATTGTATCGCAAAAATTGGACCGCTATAGGTAAGATACACAGTTTTTGCTTCCGATTATAAACCTTATAGTCGAATTGTCAGATTTAAAATATAGCTTTATTAGTCGCCTGTTGTTTATAATCTATAAAATGGTTTTAAATGGAAAAAAGATTTTTAGGAGTTAAGACCAAACGTTTTTATTTCAATAACGGTATAGAGGATGTTAGCTATGTGGCCATATACGGGGATGAATTGGAAGTGGACCCGGCCGAGGACGGTACTGCCCAAGATTATAGGATGGCCATATACAGGGGTAGAACCGGTAAAATTGCCTCTAATACATTATTGTTGAATAAAAGAGGTATGGAGCTGTATTTTTTGGATATTGGTCAGGGCGATGCCTCTTTCATTGTTACCCCCGACAATATAAAAATATTGGTCGATGGAGGTTTAAAGGACAGGGCTTTGGGTTTTTTGATATGGAAATATAGATTGGATGAGCCCAATAACAAGGTGGTGATCGATCATCTTTTTTTAAGTCATGCGGATAAAGACCATGTAATAGGGTTGATCCCTCTTTTAAACCACCCAAAAATAGAGGTAAAGAATATTTATCACAATGGTATCGGTTTGTATAAAGAAGGACATAATACCGCATTGGGGACTATGCACAATGATCGTTTAATAACGTTGCACGATACATTGCAAGATCTTTCCGGAGAGGTGCTGAAAGATGATTTTAAAGAATGGATCGAAGCGGTATCTAACTCTGGGGCCAATTATAAAAGGGTAGACGCGTCCCATGGTTTTTTACCTATTGGCGATGCCAGTATAAAGTTGGAAATATTGGGCCCTATCTTAGAATCGGACGATACATTAAAATGGTTTGGGGGAAAATCTCATACCATTAACGGACATTCTTTGATATTTAGGGTCGATTACGATCATGTGAGAACCTTTTTCTCGGGAGACCTGAATGTTGAAGGTAGTGAACATCTGTTGTCAATTCCGGGAAATACACTAAAGGTGAATGCTCAAATATTTAAGGCGCCTCACCATGGTAGTCATGAATTTTCGCAAGAGCTGTTAAACTATGTAAATCCTATGGTCTCTGTGGTCTCGTCTGGCGAGACTCCCGATCATGGCCATCCGAGAGCTGTGTTTCTAGGAGGGCTTGGTTTGGCCGGTAGGGGCCGTATGCCCCTAATATTTTCGACAGAACTTTCTGCATTGTTCATAGATGCCGGTGATGTAGAAGCACAAATACACGCCGGGTCTAGTGTTACCACCTTGAGCGACCTCGATTTTTCTAGTTCATTGTCAAATTCCGAGGCCCGTCAACGGTTTAAAAAAGTGTTGCCCGGAATTATAAATGTTCGTACCGATGGGGAAAAAATATTTGCTTTCAGACGCGTCCAAATGGGATACCAATGGGAATCGTATGAATTTAAGTACAACGACGTTTAATATCTTCTAGTCGATCATTTCAAACCCGCAATAAGGTACTAAAACCTTTGGTATCTTGATCCCGTTTTCTGTTTGATAGTTTTCTAATATACCGGCCAAAACACGTGGCAATGCCAAAGAACTACCATTTAAGGTGTGTGCAAGTTGATTTTTGCCGTTTTCGTCTTTGTAACGAAGTTTTAACCTGTTTGCCTGGTAGGTTTCGAAGTTGGATACAGAGCTAATCTCCAGCCAACGGTCCTGTGCCGTAGAAAATACTTCGAAATCATATGTAAGGGCAGAAGTGAAACCTAGGTCGCCACCACACAATCGCAATACGCGGTAAGGGAGTTCCAGTTCCCTTAATATTGTTTTTACGTGCGCTACCATATCGTCTAGGGCCTTGTAAGAATTAGAAGGGTGTTCTACGCGTACAATTTCAACTTTGTCAAATTGATGTAGCCTGTTCAATCCACGAACGTGGGCGCCATAACTTCCGGCCTCACGTCTAAAACAGGGGGTGTATCCTGTATATTTTATAGGAAAATCACTTTCTTGTAAGATAACATCCCTGAAGATGTTGGTGACAGGAACTTCGGCCGTAGGTATCAAGTAAAGGTCGTCTGCCGTTACATGGTACATTTGGCCTTCTTTGTCCGGTAATTGTCCCGTACCATAACCTGAGGCTTCGTTGACCAAATGCGGCACTTGCATTTCGGTGTAACCCGCTGCCGTATTTTTGTCCAAGAAATAAGAGATCAAAGCCCGTTGCAGACGTGCACCTTTGCCTTTATAAACGGGGAATCCCGCGCCTGCGATTTTAACGCCGAGTTCAAAATCTATTATATCGTATTTTTTGGCAAGTTCCCAATGTGGCAATGCCCCGTCTACCAATTTTGGTATGTCTCCTTCTTTAAAGATCTCTTCATTGTCATCTTCAGAGTTTCCTGCAGGTACTAGGTCGTTAGGAACGTTCGGTATTTGGTACAGTAAAGATTGAAGCTCTTCGGCCGCCTTGTTCAAATCCTCTCCAAGTTGTTTGGACTCTTCTTTTAGCGCAGCTGTTTTTTCTTTCAATTGGTTGGCCTCTTGGGCTTTGCCAGACTTGTATAGTGAACCTATTTCTTTGGACAGTTTATTGGATTCTGCCAAAACAGCATCCAATCGTGTTTGGGCAGCACGTCTTTTTTCGTCCAAAAGCAGCACATCGTTCAACATGCCTTCCGCGTCGATATTACGCTTTTTAAGCGCTTCTACTAAACTATCCTTAGATTCTCTTATTACCTGTAACTGTAGCATTACTTGATTAATTTGGCTGCAAATTTAAACTAAACTTATGACTTAACTAAGGTTCTTTGGTCGCGTAAAACCCAAAAACGGATTTTTTTTAAATAGCACAGTGCACGAGTGTGTTCTTAAGTGATGTCTATGGTGTTTGGTCTTCCAATTTTGAGGGTAAGATCCATTCGCTATGTTCTAAAGGTTTCCATGGGGTATCGGCCAAATTCACTTCTGGATCTATAAAAGGGGTATAAGGGCGGCCGTTGATGCTTACTTTTGAATTGACCAGATAGACTGCTACGGTTTCATTGTCGGTAGAAAACTCTTTTTTTAGATATTGGGCAAATTGCCAGGCAAAATCCGGATGTGAGAATACTTTTCTTTTTTGACTTTTGGTGAGGTAATCATTGATACTCACATGGATCTCTTTGCCATTTTTCTTGATGACCTTAAATTTTCCCTTGCCGCTTCTGCTGCGTAACATCATACGCCAACTCATTCTGTGGCCTTCTTCTGTCCACAGTACATCGTCTTTTATAAAATGATGCCTAATGGGTAATAATAGCTGAAGAGTAAAATAGCAACAAAAACCGAGTAAAACGGCATTTTTGTATTTGGGAAAAACTGTTTTTGTGTTCTTAAAGGGTGTTTTGCGTTTAAAAAATATTTTTCTAATGGTTTCGGGTTCAAAGAAAAAGACTGAAAAGGCCAAAGACAAATAGGGGAATATGCCTATTTGAAAAATAAACGAATTAAAAAGGTGAAAGAATATGGAGGCGTAAAAAGCAATTTTTCTTGTGGGTTTCCATAGTAGGGCGGGGACTACCAATAAATCGAATAATATGCCTACGGAACCTATAATTTTATGTATCCAGGGTTGTTGTAGCAATTCTCCCACTAAAAAGTAATCGGCCTTCGATTTCATTAAGATCTTTATCATACCAAAATCTAACCAGTCACCATACATTTTAGCAATGGAAGCGTATGTGTAGACAATGAACAGTTGCAAAACGATGGCCCATTTTACGTAACCGTACATGGAGTTTTCTTTTGGTTTGTTGCCATATTTGACATCCAAGGAATAATCGGTACTGGCAGGAAAGAAGCACATTAGAAAGGAAATCAGTATCAGCAGATAATAGTGGTTGTTGTAGGCTCCTTTTTGCATTAAGTAACTACCTGTCCATAGCACGGTAAAGGCGATGCTACTGATCCTGTACTTATAGCCAAGAGCAATAAAAATACCCAGGCACCCCATGGCAAAAAAGTAAAAGTACATGCCCGGTCCGGCGAGTGTTTCTAGCCATGCAAAATCTATGAACGGAAACGTATATTGGGGTTCTACGAGGTTTCTTCTTACCCATCCGGTGGCAATGGCCCCAAAACATTCCAATGAAACGAGTATTCCGAAAAATATGCGAAAGATGATCAGGGGACTGTTGTCAATTTTTTGGAATAACAACCTGTTCAACATTACATTTTGGTTATGAACGTAAGTGAGTTTTCTTTGTCTTTTTCCAACTGGTCTTTAAGGGCCTCTACCGATTCAAATTTATGTTCGTCCCTAAGTCGGGCCAAAATATCTACTCTGATCGAGGTGTCGTATAAATCGTCATCAAAATCAAAAAAATGTATTTCGATAGTTTTAGAGGTACCGTTAACCGTAGGGTTGTAGCCAATGTTCATCATTCCAAAAACAATTTTTCCCGCAATATTGCTTTTTACGACATAAGATCCATTTTTAGGGATCATCTTGTAAGATTCCGCAATAACCAGATTGGCCGTAGGGAAGCCTAATTTTCTTCCGAGGCCCTTTCCTTTTTTTATGGTACCGGTCAGCATGTATTCGTAGCCCAAGTATGAATTGGCAGTTTCAATATCACCTTCTTTTAAGGCTTTTCTTATTTTGGTGGAACTGACGGAAACTTCATCTATTTCTTGTGCAGGTATCTCTTCTACGCTAAAGTCCAATGCGTTTCCAAAAGCGATAAGGTCGGTAATGTTCGCGTTTCTGTTTCTTCCGAACCGATGGTCGTACCCAATGATTACTTTTTTTGATTTTAGTTTGTTGACCAAAAGGTCTCTCACGAATTCAGTGGCCGATAACCTTGAAAATTCCCTTGTAAAAGGATGTATCACTAGAATATCCAATCCCATTTTTTCCAAAATGGCTTTCTTTTCTTCAATAGTGTTGAGCAATTTTATGTCCGCATCTTTTTGGAGTACCATTCTCGGATGGGGAAAAAACGTTAATACCGCCGACTTCAGATTTGAGTTTTTGGCATGGTTTATGATTTTTTCGAGTATTTTACGATGGCCAATGTGAACACCGTCAAAGGTGCCAATGGTTATGACTATCGGATGTTTTTCATCGTATTTGGAAATGCTTTCGACTGTAATCACCTATGCTTGAAAATAAAAAAGACCTATATTTGATTCTGAGATAAAAGCCCCTCAATGACTGCTAAATTACGCCTTGTTTTCTCAATTACCATAGCATTTCTTTCCTTTTATGGGGTAGCACAGACCAAATACTGGAAAAGTGCCGAGTTGGGTAATGCGGATAAACATATCACTCTTAAGAGATTAGATGTAGCAAAAGCCAAGGCTTTTGTGCTAAACGAAGTTGTTTTCAGGCAAAGGTTAAATACTGTTTCCACATCAGATAGTGCTAATATCGTGTATTTTCCTGATGAGAATGGTGGTGAAAAGGCCTATAACGTTGTGGAGGCCAATGTTTTTTCTCCAGAATTGGCGAGAAAATATCCAAATATAAAATCGTACAAAGGAACGGGAATCGATGACCCTTCTAGAACCATAGTTTTTAGTGTTTCCCCTAAAGGGATACAGAGTATGGTTATGGACCCAAAGAAGGAGGGTACCGTTTTTATGGAAAAAGGGGAAAGTGGTACCTACGTTGTTTATAACGCGAAAGATCGTTTGTCAAAAAAAATAGATTTTATATGTAAGACCAATCCAAAGGTTTTAGAGGTGCAAAACGCTTCTACGGCAAAATTGGTCGATGATCAAAGTTTAAGAAAGTTTAGGGTTGCCATAGCTGCCTCTGGGGAGTATACCGAATTTCATGGCGGCACCAAAACTAACGCACTAGCGGCCATAAATGCTACCCTGACCAGGGTAAATGCCGTTTTTGAACGAGATATCGGGGTTACTTTAGAGTTGATAGGCGATACCGATCAGGTTATCTATACAGATCCAGATACAGATCCCTTTACAGGTGGGCTAAGTTCTCAAACGCAAAGTACGTTGACCAGTGTTATCGGGGAAGAAAACTATGATATTGGACATTTGTTCAACCAAAAGGATAATGCCTTGGATGGTAATTCGGGCTTCATAGGATCGGTATGTGTAGATAATAGAAAAGGAAGTGCCTACACCACTTTTTCCACGCCCCAAGGAGATGAGTTCGATATTGATTTGGTAGCCCATGAAATGGGACATCAATTTGGGGCCAACCATACATTTTCACATATAAGCGAGAGTACGGCCGTTCAAGTAGAACCTGGTAGTGGAACAACTATTATGGGTTATGCAGGTATTACGGGGGCAAATAATGTGGCGTATCATTCCGATGATTATTTTCATTATGTAAGTATTGTTCAGATCCGTGATTATTTAGAGACTATTTCTTGCGGAGAGGTAATTCCGATTACGAACAATCCGCCGAGTTTGATTCCTGTTGAAGACTATGTAATTCCGGTGGGCACTCCATTTGTGCTTACGGGAGAAGCTACCGATCCCGATGTAGGTGACGCACTTAGCTATACTTGGGAGCAAATAGATAATGGAATCGTTACCCAAGCGACCTTTGGACCGAATAGTCCTACCGGAGCTCTTTTTAGGTCTTTGCCACCAAAGAGTGTGCCCGAACGATATTTTCCTGATATTAGTAGAATCGTGTCGGGAGACCTGACACAAACGAGTCCTAGTGTCGGTGATGCCTGGGAAACCCTTTCCAATGTTGAGCGTAACCTTAATTTTTCTTTGACGGTACGAGACAATGCCCTAGGTGGTGGGCAGTTGGTTTCTGATGAAGTAGGAGTTTTAGTGACCGATGATGCGGGGCCATTTATGGTTACCAGTCAAAATGTTGCAAGTTCATTTGTTGCTGGAGAGGTGGAAACCATTAGTTGGGACGTGGCCAATACGGATATGGCACCGGTATCTTCAGAAACCGTCGATATCTATTTGTCTACCGATGGGGGTCTTACCTATCCTACATTGGTTGCAGAGAATATTGAGAACAATGGTAGTTATGATATCGTAATACCGGGAGGAATAGAAACAACTACAGGTAGGTTTATGGTGAAGGCCTCGGATAATATTTTCTTTGCGATAAATGCAGCCGATTTTTCAATTGCGGAATCGAAAGTGGTTTTGGATTTTGCTGATTTAAGCTATGATGTTTGTAAACCTGATGACCTGGTGGTCAATTTTGATTATAAGACCTATTTAGGCTTTTCGGAAGAAAGTACTTTAAGCATAGATTCTTTGCCAACTGGCCTTACGGCGATTTTTTCGCAGGATACGGTCTCCGTCTCCGATACCAATATAGAAATTACTTTTTCGGGTACTACCAATTTGGCAATAGGTAATTACCCGATCAATGTGGTTGCGACATCCGATAGTATTACAAAAACGGTACCCTTAGAATTAAATATTTATGATACCAGTTTTTCAGAGATTGTTTTAACGGCCCCTGCCGACGGTATGATGGATGTCTCCAAAGATGTATTGTTAGAATGGGATCCTGATATTTCCAGTACGGCATATGAGGTAGAAATAGCAACGGATGTTGCCTTTACGTCAATTATTGAAACCGCTACGGTTTCGGTAAATACATATGCACCCTCTTCTTTATTGAACGATACCCAATATTTTTGGAGGGTTAAACCTAAAAACGACTGTGGGGAAGGAGCGTTTGGAACGCCTTTTAGCTTTACCACTATTCAGTTTAATTGTAAAACTAAAAGTGCTGCCAATCTACCTATAGAAATATCTTCTTTAG
Organism: Maribacter sp. MMG018; assembly: GCF_018100785.1. Lineage (GTDB taxonomy): Bacteria > Bacteroidota > Bacteroidia > Flavobacteriales > Flavobacteriaceae > Maribacter. Next base: position 1,143,908 of record NZ_JAGJEC010000001.1, read on the forward strand.
GTACACCGACTATTACGTCTAAAGTAGTTTTTTATCAAGATTTGGCATTGGCGGATTTAAACGTCAATCTTGAAGTAGATCACACGTATTTGGCGGATATTGTAATTAGTCTTACTTCTCCTGCTGGTACTACAGTGGTGTTGGTTTCCAGTTCATGTGGAGACAGTAGAAACATTAACGCAATTTTCGATGACGATGCCTCTTCCGATTTTCAGTGTTCGGGTACTCCGGCTATTAGTGGAACCGTACGACCGTTAGGGTTGTTAAGTTCTTTTAATGGAGAATCTATATTGGGGGAATGGACGTTGGAAATACAGGATAATGCCGCTTCTGATGGAGGAAGCTTAAAATCGTTTTCTCTAGAGGTTTGTGTGGAGGGGGATTTTCGGCCGGATGAGGATGAGGATGGTGTTTTTGACGATGGGGAAGATCTGTGTTTAGGAACACCATTAGGGCAAGAGGTAGATGCTTCCGGTTGCCCGATCTATAGATTTTCGCAAGAAAATTTTAAAGTAACCTTAGAAAGCGAAACCTGTAGTTCTAATAATGATGGTATAATCAGGATTTCTCCAAAAGTGTTTTTAGATTATGAGGTAACCGTAAATGGTGTAGGGTTGAACGTGGTAGAGAATTTTACGAACGATTTTGTTCTGACAGGCTTGAGCGCCGGCACCTATGATATTTGTATCAATGGTTCTGACGGTACAATTGTTTACGAGCCTTTTTGTTTAGAGGCGGTAATTACCGAGCCAGGGCCGTTAAGTGTTAGCTCAAAGGTTTCGTTGCAGGGAACTCAGTTAATTGTTGATATGGAAGGGGCCGATTATTACTATGTGGAACTGAACAATGACATAACTTATACCCAATCTTCAAAGGTAACCCTTGATCTAAAGGAAGGGGTGAATTTTTTAAAGGTGTATACAGATATACCTTGCCAAGGGGTGTATAAGGAAGAGTTTGTTGTGTCCGAAAGCCCGGTAGTTTTTCCGAATCCGTTTACAGATGTTGTTGATGTGTATTTTGGCGAGCAAAAAGAAGAGGTTACCATCGCAATTTATAGTGCGGATGGTAGATTGATAAAAAGCGAGGTTTCACAAGTGGATGGGGCTAACATGACCATAGATTTAAGTCAGTTGGCGACTGGCTTGTATTATGTTAGGTTCAATAGTAATGGAGTAATAGAAACAACTAAGATTATAAAAAAATGACCCGTACCATTGTAATTTTAATCTGTGTTTTGGGGCTCTTTGGTTGTAAAAAGAAAGACAACCCCGAGCCACCCGGACAGGCATTGTTGATATTCCCAGAGAAAAACTCTGAGTGTACTACTGGGGTAGATCAAGGGGAAAACACAAGTCGGGTAGAGTTTAGGTGGCAGCTTGCCGACAATACAAAGACTTATGAACTTAGAGTAACGAATATCAATACAGGTATTGTTCAGACGGTTAGTACCTCGAGTACCAGTGCCAGTCTACCTTTGATCAAGGGGCAACCGTATTCGTGGTTGGTCAGATCTAGAAACAGTCAAACATCCAAAACTATTTCTAGTGAAACATGGAGTTTTTACAACGCAGGTTCTCAAACAACGTTTGCTCCTTTTCCTGCAGAGATTTTAGCTCCAAAAATGTCCGAGAAGGTGTTCAGGGACATTAACAACGATGTTACTCTGTCTTGGTCCGGTTCGGACCTAGATGGTGATATCGCCGCTTTTGAGATATACCTTTCTAAGGTAAATCCTCCGACAGATTTGATAAATACGCTGTCTAGCGAAACCTACACCTTAAAGGTGGATGTTGATTCTGGCGCCGTTTATTATTGGAGCGTTGTCACCAAAGACGCAGAGGGGAATGCAACAAGTTCGGGGGTATATAGCTTTGTGGTGTTGTAGAAGCGTTTAACTGCCGTTGAATTGGTTCATAGTTCTGGCGATTCCGGCCAATACAAAAGAATCAATAGCTTCTATGCTCTTTTTTAGGCGTTCTTCCATTTTAGAGTTCTCTTCATCGTTCCATTGTCCTAAAACATATTCTATTTGTCTTCCCTTTCCGAAATTGGCACCTACTCCAAATCTAAATCTATTGTATTTGGTGGTCTGTAGTATATTTTGAATGTCCTTCAGACCGTTATGGCCACCATCGCTTCCTTTGGTTTTTATTCTGATCGTTCCAAAAGGAAGGTTAATATCGTCCGTTATAACCAGAAGGTTTTCTAAAGGAATCTTTTCTTTCTCTAACCAGTATCGCACCGCTTTACCACTCAGGTTCATGTAGGTGGATGGTTTTAGGCAAAGAATACTTCTTCCCTTTAATTTATATGTGGTAATGTCGCCAAGTTTTGCCGTTTCGAATGTTAGGTCTTTTTGTGTTGCAAGAAAATCTAAAACTTTAAAACCTATGTTGTGCCTGGTCTCTGTGTATTCATCGCCTATATTGCCTAAGCCAACCACTAAAAATTTCTTCATAGAATCGTTTTCTTTTAGAACAGTTTTCTGGAAACCGAATAATGATTTAAGCAGTGTTACCATACATCAAATCTTTTATCCGTTAAAAATACAAAAGCACCCCGATACTTGGTATTGGGATGCTTTTTGCTTTTGTAAATACTTGAATTATTCTTGAGCAGCTTCTTCTGCTGGAGCTTCTGCTCCTCCTTCTGCTTCTTCATCCTCATCGTCATCCGTAATAATTGCGGCACGAGCTGTCTTAACTTGTACAACAGTTGTAGTTTCTGGATGCATGATCGTAAAATCGTCGTTCATTAGACTAGAAACGGCAATGTTCTGACCAATTTTTAATTTGGATATATCCACGTCAAAGAAATCCGGTAATTTGTCCGGTAAAGCTTTGATGGCCAATTTTCTTTTTCTGAACAATAATCTACCACCATTTCTAACACCTGGTGAGTTACCTTGTAATCTCACAGGAATGTTCATGGTAACAGGTTTGTCATCGAATAACTGATAAAAATCGATATGTAGAATTCTATCCGTAACAGGGTGAAACTGAATGTCTTGCATTACGGCTTTTACTGTAACCCCGTTTTCCAACTCAATTGCAACTGTGTGTGCATTTGGAGTGTAAACCAAGTCTCTGAACGCTAGTTCATCTGCTGAAAAATGTAATGGCTTATCCCCTCCGTATACCACGCAAGGAACCTTTCCAGCATTACGTAGGGCTTTGGTTGACTTTTTGCCCACGCTTTCTCTTTCTGATCCTTTAATTGTAATTGACTTCATTATTTATATTAAAAATTAATAATTCTGAATTGTATTTCCTTTTATCTACATTAAAAATTTTGAGGAAATAGAGTTGTTGTTATGTACTTTGTGCATCACGTCGGCAAATAGGTCTGCGCAACTTAATACCCTTACTTTATCACTTTTTATCTCAATCGGAATAGAATCGGTAATTATCAGTTCCGTTAGTTTTGAGTTTTCTATTTTTTCATAGGCATTACCGGACAATAACCCGTGGGTGGTAATGGCTCTTACGCTTGCGGCGCCTCTTTCCATCATTAGGTCGGCGGCTTTCGTAAGTGTGCCTGCCGTGTCTACCATGTCATCTACCAATACGACGTTTTTTCCCTGTACATCACCAATAAGTTCCATATGTGAAATAACATTGGCTTTTGCCCTTTGCTTATAACATACCACTACATCGCAATCCAATGCCTTTGAATAGGCATAAGCCCTTTTTGATCCGCCCATATCCGGTGAGGCAATGGTCAGGTTCGGTAACCCAAGACTTTTAAGATAGGGCAAGAACAAAGTAGATGCGAACAAATGATCTACCGGTTTTTCAAAGAATCCTTGAATTTGGTCTGCATGCAGATCCATGGTTATAATTCTTGTGGCACCTGCCGTTTCCAACATCTTGGCCACTAATTTTGCCGCAATAGGTACCCTTGGTTTGTCTTTTCTGTCTTGTCTGGCCCATCCAAAGTAGGGCATTACCGCTGTAATATGTCTGGCAGATGCTCTTTTGGCAGCATCGATCATCAACAACATCTCCATTAAATTTTCGGGACCAGGATGGGTAGAACCTATAATAAATATCCTGGTGCCTCTAATAGATTCTTCAAAAGAAGGTTGAAACTCGCCATCACTGTAGCGAGAGAAAATTACATTGCCCAGTTCCGTTCCATATGCCTTTGCTATTTTTTCTCCTAAAGACGTACTCTGTGTACAGGTGAAAATTTTAGGTTCTGGGACTTGGTACGACATGACTTTTTTTATATTATAATTTAGACCTCCAAAGTTTGCGCTCGGAAGTCGCTGTTTTCTAAGGAGGTGCAAATTTAGAAATTAATTTGGCTCCCTAAAGGATAATTGTTGAATTTTTTGGTGTAGAAAACAAAATATTTTTTAATTTTGCATTCCAATTTGAAATGCTCGAGTGGCGGAACTGGTAGACGCGCTGGATTCAAAATCCAGTTCCTTTGGAGTGTGGGTTCGATTCCCACCTCGAGTACAAGAAAAAACCAGGACGAAAGTCTTGGTTTTTTTGTTTTATATCTTTTCTCATTTTAGTACCAAATCTAAGACCGTTCGGTAACTGAATTGGTGAACTTAACGGTAGTGCCATGGTTTTATATCAGATAATGAATGAAACTATTGTTGTGTTCAAATCTAAAATAATATATGAACCGATAATTGATTGGTGCTATTGGTCTTATCTTAAAAGTTTTCGTCTTCTCATAAAACCTACATAGGTGTATAATGGTATTTCATATTAGCGGAGTAGGTATGCCTTGTCACTATCATATATATTTAATTGGATATACTTTAAGTTTAAATACTGTATTAATAAAATGATAATACATTAAGTTTAATTCTTCTTTTATTTAAATTAAACAGGTGTTTGTTTGAAAAAACCTATATTTATTGTTAATAAAATGTTTTGTTAACATATTGCAGTGTGGGATAAGATGGGGGAAAGTACTAAATATAAGCGGTTTGATTTTAATGAGGATAGGATTGGTCTTTCGGTGCAAGAAGATATTTCCCACGAGGCTAAAATCTCCGATATTCAATTATGGGAAGAGTTTAAAATGGGCGATGAAGCCGCTCTTTCCAAAATATATAAGAACAATGCCGACAAACTATATAGTTATGGTCTAAAGTTGGTAGGCGGTAAGGAAGTTGTAAAGGACGCCATACAAGATTTGTTCGTAGAGTTATGGAATTCAAAAGAAAGGCTGGGCGAAGTAAGGTCCATCAAATCATATCTTTATAGTTCGATCAGAAGAAAACTTCTTGCCAAGGTCGTTAAGGAAAGAAAGTTGTACAGCTCCGAAGAAATGGCGGAAAGTATTTGCGGGCAGGTGCCTTCGGTGGAAATAAGCCTTATAGAAAAACAACGTTTTGAGGAGGACCGCCAAGAGTTGAGAAGGGCATTGGCCAAGCTTAACGACAAGCAACGGGAAATCATCCACCTAAAGTTCTATGCACACTTAAGTTATGATGAAATTTCGGAAATCATGTCCATGGACAGGAAAGCCATATACAATCTAATGGCATATACCATCAAGTTCTTAAAAAATCATTTGTCCACATTTTTGGCCATCATGGTCGCTTGTTCATAATATTCGTTATTTTTTTGTTTCATATATCTTATAATCAAATTGTTAGACCATATTTTTTTGTGTTGTTTTTCTCTTCTCTTTAAAAAAAGGAATCTTTTTTAAGTAATCTTAAAAGTTACTGCTCTTAAATACTAAAAGATAAGACCTTTATAATGTTTAGATCAACAATAAGTATTCTATGCCTGATTATAGCACTTTCTTCCTGCAAAAGAGAGGAACAAGCTTCAATAGCCAACTATTTGGACCCAGGACATTTGCCTACCCTGAAAAATAGTAAGATGTATCAGGTGTCTAGCTATGATACTACTGGAGGCAATAATGATCGCATAAATATTCATGCAGGAAAAACTGCCGAAATTGTCAATATTGATGGCCCAGGTATAATATCGCGTATATGGATAACCATCGATTCTCGTGATCCACATTTTTTAAGAAAAATATTGATCCGGATGTACTGGGATGATGAAGAAAATCCTTCTGTTGAGGTGCCTGTAGGTGACTTTTTTGGTAGTGGCTTTCAATATAAACATCATACTCCCCAATATGTAGGTATGTCCAGCGGAGGATATTACTCTTATTTTCCGATGCCTTTTAATAAAAATGCACGTATAGAGGTGGTGAATGAAACCGGAGAAGAAATTTTCGCTTTTTATTATCAGGTGAATTATCATAAACTGGAAAGTGAATTGCCAGAAAATACAGCCTATTTTCATGCTCAGTGGAATCGAGATATTCGTACGGACTATGAAGAAAATTACAAGGTACTGGAGGCCGAGGGCAAAGGTCATTTTGTAGGACTCAATTTTAACGGACAACCTTATAATAAGAGCCTCTTTTATTTAGAAGGTGATGAAATGATCTATGTTGATGGCGAGAAGGAACCTTCCACTTATGGAACGGGACTGGAAGATTATTTTACCAGTGGATGGTATTTTAAGGATGGTGAATTCGATGCGCCTTATCATGGCTTGGTACATATGGATTCTATAGGTAGGGTTACCGCTTACAGACATCACATCATGGATCCTATTCCTTTTAAAGATTCTATTAAAGTGACTTTGGAGCATGGCCATGCAAATGAACAGGCTGTAGATTTTAGTACTACGGCATATTGGTACCAAAAAGAACCCCACAAAAAATTCTTTCCCATCAAAAAACCGGGGTTGCGTATTCCTTTGAGGCGTCCTGTTCCAAATGGGGCCGTTGAAGCCGAAACACTTGTGGTTAAAGGAGCTGGTTATGAGGTAGAGGATATGTCAGATTATGGAAGTGACTGGAGCAGTGAAAATCAACTTAGTGTCAGTTTTAAAGATGAGGATGAAATAAAGATTGTAATCCCAAATGCAATCGAAAAAGAATATAATCTAAAGGTATATATGACCCAGGGGCCGGAATACGGTACTGTAGAAATGAGCTATAAAGATGTTAATAAAATTGGGTTTGATGGTTATAGACCTCAAATCGCTCCGGCACCGGCAGTTGAATTGAATAATGTAAAACCAGAAAATGACAGTATTGTTCTAGCTTTTAAAAGTATAGGTAAAGCTTCCGAATCTAAGGGGAACAAACTGGGGGTAGACGCCATACTGCTCACCCCAAAAAGAACCTATATTCCTGAATGGAACGTAATAGGCCCTTTTCCTAATCCTAGAGAATCCGATTATTTAAGGTTTGGCTTAGATAGTATCTATCCGCCCGAAAAAGAAATAGATTTTACGGCTACATATATAGGTGCCGAAGGCCAGAAAGTGTCTTGGCAAAAAATTTCTGGAGAAAAGGGAGGCTACGGTATGAATCTTTGGGAGCACTTTAAACCTTATGAATTTATAGTTGTTTATGCCTTAACTTATGTTTATTCTCCCACTGATCAGACTGTTCCAATGCTTATTGGAAGCGACGATGGTGCAAAGGTGTTTTTGAACAACGAAGAGTTATATCGTTTTCTGGAAGTGAGAATCGCTTCCCCTGATCAAGATGTTATTGATCTACCTTTGAAAAAAGGTTGGAACAAGCTTATGGTAAAGGCCGAAAATAATTTTGGAGGCTTTGCTTTCTATGCTCGTATTATAGATAGAAATGATAATTTGAAATATAGCATCGATAAAAAATAGGAGTTGGATGAAGATGTTGTTCTCATTAATTGTTCCGGTTTTGATCACGCTCCGGCTAGTAAATTTGTGAAAAATAAGATTCAATAAATAAAACCGGAACGACTTGGTTATAAGTCTTTTGAGGCTTTTTGTAGAATAAGAACATGAATAATAGAGCATGGCCCATATTGTAATTATGGGTTTTTGTTTTTGTAGGCAATATCTTAAACCCTTATTTGTAATTAATGAATTAATCGAGGGGTCTGGCTTTAGGGAAGGATATATGCTTCATGTAATATGATCTTTTTTGGTGGAAACGGGGTGTATTCTATCAATAATGAAAGAAATGGTTTACATGTTTGCTAGGTATTGAAAAAATCATCTTATTTATTTCATATTATTGATTGTTTTATGATAAATAATGATATATTTATTGTTAAGGTAATGTTAATATGTAGTTTGTTAATTTTTTAGATGGCACAGTTTCCACATTATAGGACGGTTGATTTTAATGTTGAAAAGCATGTTAAAAGTGATGTGGATAATAGTCTAAGAACAAAAGAAATCTCCGATATTCAATTATGGGAAGAGTTTAAAATGGGCGATGAGCTGGCTCTTTCCAAAATATATAAGAACAATGCCGACAAACTATATGGTTATGGTCTAAAGTTGGTAGGCGGTAAGGAAGTTGTAAAGGACGCCATACAAGATTTGTTCGTAGAGTTATGGAATTCAAAAGAAAGGCTGGGCGAAGTAAGGTCCATCAAATCATATCTTTATAGTTCGATCAGAAGAAAACTTCTTGCCAAGGTCGTTAAGGAAAGAAAGTTGTACAGCTCCGAAGAAATGGCGGAAAGTATTTGCGGGCAGGTGCCTTCGGCGGAAATAAGCCTTATAGAAAAACAACGTTTTGAGGAGGACCGCCAAGAGTTGAGAAGGGCATTGGCCAAGCTTAACGACAAGCAACGGGAAATCATCCACCTAAAGTTCTATGCACACTTAAGTTATGATGAAATTTCGGAAATCATGTCCATGGACAGGAAAGCCATTTACAATCTAATGGCATATACCATCAAGTTCTTAAAAAATCATTTGTCCACATTTTTGGCCATCATGGTCGCTTGTTCATAATATTCGTTTTTATTTTTTATTTACACAAATATCTAACAATCATACTGTTAGAATGTTTTGATGTATTATTTTTCTCTTGGCTTAAAAAAAAGGAATCTTTTTTTAAGTAATCCTGCAAATAATGACTCTTAGTATATAGGAAGAAGTAATTCCAATTTGTGATTAATAGAGTAAAATGAAGTATATAAATTTTACAGTAGAGGATTTCGTCAATGATGAATATTTTCAAAGATGGGTATTCGAGGACGATTATATGGTGAACATGTTTTGGGAAAAATGGCTTTCTGAGCATGAGGAAAAGAGAGAGGATGTGGAAAAGGCGCTTAGACTTGTTCGTCTTATGGATTTTGATGATGATAAACTTTCCGAAGATGATTTTAACGGTATGTGGCAGAATATAGTGGAGAGAAAAACCGACGGGCAGCATAGAATTCATGTGCCGAAACGGTCTCAAAACAAAACTAAACATACCTTTTTAAAGGTAGCAGCAGTGTTTGTAGGATTATTGGCTACGGGGTTAGGTCTTTATTTAATAGGGTTTTTTGAACCCAAAGAAACTTTAGTTGTTGATGATCCATCTCAAATTACGCTTAAACTCGAAGATGGTACGTTGAAAGTATTGGATGAAGATTCTTCCAGAGCGTTGGCCAATGGAAAAGGAGAAATTGTAGTCAAACAGGAAAAAGGAGCCTTATTGTACGAGAAGGAGGAGGATAGTTCGCAAATCTTGAAGTATAACGAACTTATAGTTCCTTACGGTAAAAAATTCGAGATAAAACTATCGGATGGGTCATATGTTTATATGAATTCAGGGTCTAAATTAAGGTATCCCGTTAATTTTTTAAACGACATGCCCAGAAACGTATACCTTGATGGAGAGGCATATTTTTCTGTCGAAAAAGATGAGGACAGGCCTTTTACGGTAATAACCGATGAGATGAACACCCAGGTATACGGAACCGAGTTCAATGTATCAAGTTATAAGAACGAGGGTAATACATCTACAGTTCTGATTGAAGGTAGTGTGGGAGTTTATAAATCCAACAATCAGGAAGCTAGCAAGCCAATGACAATAGTACCGGGACAACGAGCAGTGTTCGAGAATGATGAAATAGCTGTAGACGTGGTAAATGTAGACAAGTACATAGCTTGGAAAGAAGGTCGGTTAATGTTCGAGGACGATCGCTTTGATCTGATTATTAAGGAGCTAGAAAGGCATTTTGATGTTGAGATAGAAAATAGGTATCCGAAAATTAGCAATAAGAAGTATACAGGTTCTTTTAACAGTCAAGAATCTTTAGACCATATACTTAAGATCTGTCAAGAACATACTCCGTTTATATATAAGGTAAATGGAGATAAGATAATTATAACCGAGAAAAAGTAAATAACCCTTGCCAACCAGCGAGAAACCAAAAACAACTGCCTATGAAACAAAGGTGAACGAATAATAAAATCGGAAAGTGCGCCAACACTTTCCGATAAAAAAATGATTTAAGTCGCAATTCAACCAAAATCAAATCAAAATTATGAAAAAACTAATTGACTCATTAGAAAAATGGGGTCGTATCTTTCCAAAAATTGGATTAAAAATGAAGTTTTCACTCTTGTTTATCCTGGTAGTAACTTTTCAGATAAAGGCGGGGTCAACATATTCTCAAGAAAGGATTACCCTTGATGTGAATAATGTTTCCTTGATCAAGGTTATCGAAGAGGTGGAATCGGTCTCCGAATTCAACTTTTTTTATAGCAAGAGTGACCTTAATTTAAATAGAAAGGTAAGTATCCACGCAAAAAAGGAGAAAATTGAGGACATTCTTAAAAAAATGTTCTCGGGCGATAATGTGTATTACAAGATTGTAGACACACATATTATTCTAAAAAGAAAGGAAAAGCCCCAAATTATAGACAAACAAGATGAATATAGAGACCTTGCAATACAGTTTTCCGTATCTGGAACTGTACTCGACGAAGACGGTGTTCCGTTACCTGGTGCAAGTATTGTCGAGAAAGGTACATCAAATGGGGTTCAAACTGATTTCGATGGTAATTACGCATTACAGGTGGCAGATCAGAATGCCGTTCTAGTAATATCCTATGTTGGCTTTTTAACCGTAGAGATGGCCGTAAACGGGAGCAATGTTGTAGATGTAGTATTAAAGGAAGATGCTGCCAAGTTAGACGAGGTGGTCGTTGTAGGGTACGGTACTCAGAAAAGAAAAGAGATTACTAGCTCTGTAGTAAGTGTTAAGGCAGAGGAGTTCAATAAAGGAAATGTTAGTGATCCAGTACAACTTTTGCAAGGTAAGGTAGCCGGCCTACAGGTAGGTCGTGCAGGCGGTAACCCCAACCAACCTTTTACCGTAAGGTTAAGAGGGGTGAATACGATTAGTGGAGATGCCTCCCCTCTTGTGGTTATAGATGGTATTTTAGGAGGAGCATTAGATGCTCTTGACCCTAACGATATTGCATCGATAGAAGTATTGAAAGATGCTTCGGCAGCAGCGATCTATGGGGCAAGGGCAAGTGCAGGTGTAATACTTGTTACTACCAAATCAGGTAAGGGAGCCGATCAAAAACCGGTTCTTCAATACAATACCCAGTTTTCATTCGAGGATATTTCAGAATCTCCAGAAATAGCTTCTGCAAGCGAGTATCTTTCTTTAGGAGGTCAAGACTTGGGTGCTGAAACCGTTTGGCTGGATGAAGTTACAAGAACAGGAGTTTCTCAAATTCATAATCTTTCCTATTCCGGAAGTTCATCGGGCGGTATGAACTACAGGGCTTCTGTGAACTATAGAGATGTAAAAGGTGTAATCGTAAATTCTGCCGAATTTCAACAATTGAACGCTAGATTGCGAATATCCCAAAAATTCTTTGACGATAACCTAAATATATTTGCCACGTTGGCCACGACTTCTAGAGGAGAATCTCAAGGATTTCAACATTCTTTGTCACAAGCAATATATTTTAACCCGACTGCTCCCGTATACAACCCCGACGGTACTTATTTTGAGACCCAAGATCAAGATCGTTACAATCCGGTAGCTATCAACGACCAAAATGTAAGGGATAGGGATCTGAACAGGCAGGTGATGAATATCGGTGCCGATTTAAAAATTGTAAAAGGACTCTCTTTTTCAGGAAGCTACACCTTGCAAAGGTCTACGGATTTAGTGGGCGAATATTCTAAAAGAGATGCTCTATGGGGAGGTGCCTTGGTCAATGGATGGGCCAGACGTGCCACTTCAGACAATAAGTACCAGCAGTTCGATGCTACTTTAAACTACAGTGGAGGAACAGGGGACCTTAGTTATAAGGTTATATTGGGCCAGTCGTGGAACAATGAAAACATTCAATCGGCGATTGCTTCGAATACCGATTTTATTACCGACGAATTTTCGTATAATAATTTAGCTGCCGGTCAGGGAATAAATAGAACCGGAGTGGTGTCGGCCGAATCTAATTCCGCACAACCTCAGAATTATGTAGGGTCTAGTCAACAAGAGTCTATATCCAATGCCTATTTTGTTAGAACGAACTTTAACTATAAAGATGCCGCATTTTTGTCTATGACCTATCGTAGAGAGGGCTCTTCACGATTTGGTACCAACAATAGATGGGGAGATTTTTGGGCGATCAGTGGTGGTGCCGATGTAGCTCGGATGTTCGATTTGCCCATAGATCAATTAAAGTTAAGGGCAGGATATGGGATAACAGGTACTTTGCCCAATACTTTTACTGGCTACCTAAGTACATTAAGGCTTTCGTCCGGTGGTTTTGCGAACGGTGAGTTTATTTCGGCGGTAACTGCTGCTACAGGTGCAAATCCTGATTTAAAATGGGAGGAAAAAGCAGAATTCAACTTAGGTGCAGATTTTGCCTTATTCGACCGTAGACTTTCAGGGTCGGTCGATTATTTTAAGAGAAACACCTCAGATTTGTTGAATGTTGTTAATGTACCATCTCCACCAAATGCTGTGAGCTCTCAACTTAGAAATGTAGGGGAGTTGGAAACAACAGGTATAGAGGTGCAATTGACTTATGAGGTTATAAAGAAAGAAAATTTTGATTGGACCGTAAATGCTAATCTATCCAACGCGAAGACAAAACTAATAGAATTTAATGCAGAATCTTCACAGACAATTTTAAGAAGTAGGGGGCTAGAGGGCGCCGTAGCTATAGGGAATGTTCAGCCCGTTCGTACAGAAGAGGGAGAAGAGATAGGGCAAATATATGCCCAGCCTTTTGTACGTTATGAAGCTAATGGTGATCCAATTGTTTTATTAAAAGATGGTACTGAAGCTGTTTTTGATGCTGCGGACTTTGAAGATGAGGCCGTAAATGTAGGTGATGCCCTACCTGATTTATTTGTAGGTCTTACCAACACTTTTAGATATAAAAATTTTGATTTGAATATATTTTTGAGGGGAACTTTTGGACATAGTTTGGTCAATGAATCAAGAGCTGCCTACGAAAATGTATCTGGTATCGCTATTAGAAATATCTTGGTTACCGAAGGTGAGTTTGATCAAAGTATCACGGTGCCTCATTACAGTACAAGATATGTGGAAGATGCATCTTTTGTGAAAATAGATAACCTTACTTTAGGGTATACCTTGCCAACCTTTAAGAACTCGCCATTTCAGAGTTTAAGGATTTTTGCTACTGGACAGAACTTGGCCACATTTACAGGATACAAAGGCGCCGATCCAGAAGTTAGGTATTTTGATCCTTCGAGCTCTGCAGAGGGCAGAAGAGGTAATAGTTTTAGTGGTGATCTACTGTTTCCCGGCATTGATAGGTATACCACTTTTCTACCCACACGAACCTTGACTCTAGGGTTGAATATTACATTTTAATTTATAGAACATAAAGAAATAATATAGCGATGAAAAAATTTAAGATAATATTGATTGCGATATTAGGGTTTTCCTGTATGCAGTCTTGTGAGCTAGAGCCTGAAGTTTACAGTGAGATAAGGCCAGAGAACTTTTTTGAGGATGATGAACAGTTAATTGCTTTTACATCTTCTGCCTATAGTTCGTTAAATGGATGGTTCGGCCAGTTTGTGCAAGAGCAAGGTATGATGACGGACGAAATGGCGAACCCTCTTAGGTCTAACGATGGTTGGGGAACCAATACCGATATTATGTCCCATAATTTTAGGGCTAACGATAATTGGGTCGGTGGTGTTTGGGGCATTGCTTTTTCCGGTGTTGCTACCTGCAATAGATTGATAGAGTTTTTAGAAGGATTGGATACCGATCAAAATACGGCAATTGCAGAATTACGTGCTTTAAGAGCTCTTTATCTATGGGCGGGCATGGATACTTATGGCAATATTCCTGTCGAATTACGTTTTGCGGAAGCCAACCCGACACCTTCACAAGTGTCTCCCGCCGAGGCCTTCGCTGTAATAGAAGAAGAATTGTTGGCGGCCATACCTGATCTTAACCCTAGTAAAGATCAAACTACATATGCCAAGATGAACCGTGCGGCAGGTAATATGTTACTGGCCACATTATATATTAATGCGGAAAGATATGGCGTTTCTGCAAAATGGGCAGAGGCCGCCGCCGCCGCACAAGAAGTTATCGATACTGGTGACTATTCTCTTGAATCAGGATATTTTTCCAATTTTATGATATCAAATGAAGGCTCTTCTGAGAATATCTTGGTAATCCCTTACGAGAGAAATCAAATAGATAACAGTATTGCACATGCTACTTTACACCAATCTTCGAGTCCTACTTTTGGCTTGGCATCACAACCATGGGGAGGTTATTCCGTACAAGGGGATTTTTATAATTCTTTTGACGAGAACGATAATAGAAGAGGTATGTTCATTACCGGTCAGCAATACACAAAGGATGCCGGCCCAATATGGGATGCTACGTTAGGGTTTCTCTACAGTAACCCAAAAGAGGAATATGAAATCACCGATTGTGGTGAAGACTATAATATTCTTACGAATGTTGAGAGGGCACATTGGGGTTTTCCAGAACTTGAAGATGGGCAAACGGCCGCAGACCTTTCTCCAGAAGAGTTGAAATTGGCGTGTGGTATTGTGATCATGCCGAATCCAGACCCTATTATGAGAGATGAATCTGGCAGGGCAGAAGATATGATATTGTACCGAGAAGGGGCAAGAATGGCAAAATATGAGTACGAAGTAGGTACAAATGTTGGAACAGGTTCCAATAATGATTTTCCCATTTTCAGATATGCAGAAACGATTTTGATTAGAGCGGAAGCCCTATGGCGTTTAGATAATGGTAGCGTAGAAGCTTTAAGTTTGGTCAATCAAATTAGGGATCGGGCAGGTCTGCCAACATTGGGGGCCTTGACCGAAGATGATCTTTATCAAGAGTATAGACATGAGTTGGCCTTAGAAGGTCGCGCACGTCCTATTATTATACGTTTTGGTCATTGGGAAGACGAATGGAACTGGAAATCGTCCGATCCTGCCGCACCAGGCGATACGTATGTTCCGGATGTTAAAAATAGATGGTACCCAATACCGGAAAATGAATTGAACTCTAATCCTGAATTGGTTCAAAATACAGGTTTTTAGTTTGTTGGCATATCAGTAGATATAACAACAGTATAAGTTTTGTTAGTTTGTTTTAGTTAGTAAAGACGAATAGGGGAATCCTTTTCGGGGATTCCTTTATTGTCTCTACAAGAATTAGATTAAAACGAGCCTCCATTTTATTGTGAACGGGTAATTGACAAGGGTGGCTATTATAAACCACCTATTGTTTCATATACCAAGAGGGCAACATAGGTTACAAAACCCATGTAACGAAGCCTATGTGTAGAATGCCGTCCTTTAGAAAAAGAAAAATTTAATATAAAATCTTCAATAAGCGTATGATGTCAAGATTCTTAAACATATCGTTATGCATAATTATGTGCAGTTCATGTGTTAAGAATGAATTGAAATTCAGTTTGTTGGATAATTCTAAAATAGGAATCGATTTTAAGAACACACTTACCTATACAGAAGATTTTAACGCCTATCTCTTTAAAAGCTTTTATAACGGAGCGGGCGTAGGCTTGGCAGATCTGACAAATGACGGTAACCTTGATCTGTTTTTGTGCGGTAATCAAACAGATAACAGATTGTACATAGGGGATGGTGATTTTAATTTTAAGGATGTGTCGGACCATGCTGGCATTCGAAGTTCGGGTTCATGGGCAACAGGTGTAAGCATTGTCGATATAAATGGGGATGGATGGAAAGATATTTATGTCTGTAAAAGCGGCCGTCTTGAAGATCCCAATAGACGCAATGAGCTTTTTATTAACCTGGGGTTAGATGGTAACGGATTACCCACATTTGTAGAATCTGCAAAAGAATATGGTATCGACGACCTGGGGTTTTCAATACATGCCGTTTTTTTCGATTATGATAGAGATGGCGACCTTGACATGTACCTTTCAAACAATTCCCACAACCCATCAGATGTAATAGTCGATAGTAAAAAAGGTATGCGAAACAAAAAAGATCCAGGTGGGGGAAATAAACTTTATAAGAATGAATCGGGATATTTTGTGGATGTAACCACAGATGCAGGAATATACAGTAGTGCCATTGGTTATGGCTTAGGGGTCGGTGTAGGTGATGTTGACCGTGATGGTTGGCCAGACATATATGTGGCCAATGATTTTTTTGAAAAAGATTATCTCTATATAAACCAAAGAGATGGCACTTTTAAGGAATCTATAGATACATTGACAAGTGAAATTAGTTTGGGGTCGATGGGGGTGGATATTTCAGATATGGACCACGATGGGTATCCAGAAATTTTTGTGACCGAAATGCTCCCCGATGACGAATCTAGACTAAAGACCAAGACCGTTTTTGATAATTGGGACAAATATGCCCTAAAAGTTAAAAATGGCTACCATCATCAATTTCCTAGAAATACCTTTCAATTAAATAACGGTAGGTCGTTCGATAGTAATAAAGTAAGTTTTAGCGAAATTTCAAGATATGCCGGGGTTCATGCCAGTGATTGGAGCTGGGGTGTTCAAATGGTCGATTTTGACAATGATGGAAATAAAGAAATTTTTATAACCAATGGAATTGGAAAAGATCTATTGGACCAAGATTATTTAGATTATTATGATAATCCCCAAAAACTAAGGGAAATTCTTAAAGAAAAAGGCCAGGTAATGAAGGAGCTGCTCGATAATATGCCTTCAGAACCTATTTCTAACCATTTGTACCAGCAAACCAGTTATATGGCCTATACGAATGTAGCTGAAGTTTTTGGGCTTGGTCAAGCTTCGTTTTCTAGTGGATCGGCATACGGCGATATTGATAATGATGGAGATTTGGATTTGGTGGTCAATAACATAAACAGCCAGCCCTTTGTCTACGAAAACAATCAGTTAAAAACGGAAAACCATTATGTAAGCCTTCTTTTAAAAAATAGAAATGGAGGTACGGCAATAGGTGCACAGGTGTCATTATGGTCAAATGGCAAGTTGTATTTTGAAGAGTTATACCCTATGAAAGGGTCCATGTCTACCGTAGATGACAGATTACATATTGGTTTGGGAGATCATAAGAAGATAGATACTTTAAAAATTATGTGGCCCGATGGGGATGTTCTTGTTCAAAAAAATATTTCGGCCGATCGGTCTTGGACCATTACGCAATCAGAAGACAGCGAAAGAAAGGTAAGAATAAATAAGACGCCGGAACCAAATGAAAGAATAGAAGCCGCCAAAGCCCTTAATTTGATGTTTGTTCACGAAGAAAACGAATTTATTGATTTTGACAAGGACAATATGTTGTTTCACATGCGCTCCAATGAAGGGCCCAAGATTGCCGTTGCCGATATTAATGGAGACGGGTTGGATGACTGCTATATTGGTGGTGCAAAGGGGCAAAATGGAGCTTTGTTCGTACAAGAAGCAGCTGTTTTCAAAAAAACCGATCAAGGTTTAATGACTGCCTATAAAGGAGCGGAAGATCAACATGCCGTTTTTGTGGACGTGGACAATGATGGAGATAATGATCTTTTGGTAGCTAGCGGGGGGTATGAGTTTTCTTCCGATGCGTTTGCACTTAGCGATCGATTATATCTTAATGATGGTACCGGTCATTTTGCGAAATCAAATCAGGTTTTGCCAACGGTAAGACCTACAGCTACTTCGGTTATTATATCGGCCGATTACGATGCCGATGGTGATCAAGATCTTTTCTTTGGAAGCCGTTTTATTCCGGGTATGTACGGCATACCGGCATCTAGCTATCTCTTGGAAAATGATGGTACCGGTCATTTTACCAATGTAACCGATAGCAAGGCTCCGACTTTAACGGACATTGGAATGGTAACCGATGCTGTGTGGACCGATGTGGATCGCGATGGAGATTCTGATCTTATAGTTGTTGGGGAATGGATGGCGATAAAACTATTAATCAATAATGAGGGTATTATGGAAGAACGGTCCTCGAATAATGGTTTCTTGGGGTCAAATGGTTTTTGGAACACCATTGAAGCTGCTGATTTAGATAATGATGGAGACCAAGACCTGATTGTGGGAAACATGGGCGAGAATACGATTTTTAAGGCTTCAGAAGACAGGCCCGTCGAAATGTTCGTAAACGATTTTGACAAAAATGGAAGTATAGAACAGATAATCACAACCTATACGGGAGAAAAAGCGCATCCTGTTATTTTAAAGAAAGAGATAACCAAACAATTGCCTTATTTACTTAAAAAGTACCTGAAGCATAATGCGTACAAAGAAGAGACCATTGCGGATATTTTTACAAAAAATGAATTGAAAAATTCTATTCAATATCAGGTGTATGAAACAGGTACATGTGTTTTTTGGAACGATGATGGTAACTATAGAAAAGAAAAAATGCCTTTTCGAGCCCAATTGGCGCCCACATATGCCATACATGTTTCCGATTTGGACAATGATGGTGATATGGATCTTGTAATGGGGGGTAATCAGTTTAAGGCAAAGCCACAAACGGGTATGTATGCAGCTACACAGGGCGTTACATTACAAAATAATGGGAATGGAAAATTTACGGCGCTTACCCCGAAAGGGGGTAAACTCGAAATTGCCGGTCAGGTAAGGGATTTTAACAGCTTGTCCGTTAATGGAGAAAAATATTTGCTCGTAGCAAGAAACAACGATTCAATTAAAGTGATACCGCTAAGATGAAAATACGGAAACAAATAATACTCGTTTTGGCCATATATGGTCTGGTGTCCCTATCTGGATGCAAAGATAGAAATGAAAACAGGTATGCAGATGCAATGCTCGACAGTCAACGGATAATGGAAGAAGAACTAAGAAAAGAAGAGCAAGTAGACAGTATTTTCTATGGTATTCATTTTAAGATGACACAAGGGCAGTTTCATGAACACTGTAATGAAATGCACAAAAAAGGCATTTTTAACGGAAATAGCAATTATGAGATTTTCATAAAAATTAATGAAGGTTATAAGAAACCGGTGAACTTGGTTTTTTCGCCAGTTTTTAAAGAACCTTTTGTAAAGAAATTGAAGGTTAGGTTCAGTTATGCCGATGTGAGTGTTTTTGATAAGACTTATGCATCCGATATACTTATTACAGAGGTTGTCAGAGAAATGAAAAAGTGGTATGCAGGTAATGACTTTGTAAAAATTCCGGCCAAGTACCCTTATGAAAGACCGTCCTATATTAAGATAGACGGTAACCGGAAAATTACATTGACGGAAAGTGATTCATATAGAGAGGTGATCGGAGTTTATGAAGATTTAAAACCCTTGTACTAATTAGTGCCGACAGTACCCAGAAAAAACAAGGGCCTTTACTCTTTTGATCATGAAAAAACTTCCGAGAGAAGAAGGTGGGCCTATAGAGTGTTACTATATAAATGAAATATGAAAAATGTAGAAGATCCATATAACCGTATTCTTTTGTTCCCTAATAATAGACGCTTCTATTTATTAAGCACATTATGGGTAACATTATGGGCGCTGTTCTTAGGGTCTTGTGATCAAGCACAAGATCAAAAAAAAGAGCTTGTTCTTTTTACTGCACTTAATGCCGAAGAAACGGGGTTGGATTTTGAGAATACACTTACCTATACAAATGAATTTAATATTTACAAATACCGTAATTACTATAATGGAGGTGGTGTAGGAATAGGAGATGTAAATAATGATGGCCTGCCAGATGTTTACCTTACCGCCAATCTGCTGCCTAATAGGCTTTATCTTAATAAGGGTGGACTTACGTTCGAAGATGTTACCGATGTTTCAGGGGTAGGGGGAACCAGAGAATGGTCAACAGGGGTGTCTATGATAGATGTCAATGCAGATGGATGGTTAGATATTTATGTGTGTAACTCCGGCGATGTAAAAGGGGACAATAAGCAAAACGAGTTCTTTATTAATAATGGTGATGGCACTTTTACCGACAAGGCAATGGAGATGGGCCTGGCCGATGCGGGCTATTCTACGCATGCCGCCTTTTTTGACTATGATAAAGACGGAGATCTTGATGTTTATCTGTTGAACAATTCATATCGTGCCATTGGTAGTTTTAACTTACAGAGAAATGAACGCCTTGTGAAAGACAAGTTGGGTGGTGATAAGTTGCTAAGAAACGATGATGGCAAATTCATCGATGTAAGTGAAGAAGCTGGTATATATGGAAGTGAAATAGGATTTGGTTTGGGGGTTTCGGTATCTGACTTGGATAAAAACGGATGGATGGACCTTTATATTTCCAATGATTTCTTTGAGAGAGACTACATATACATGAACAATGGCGATGGCACTTTTACAGAAAAATTGGTGCAGCAGATGAAATCTATAAGTGGGGCGTCAATGGGTTCGGATACCGGAGATTTGAACGGAGATGGCTACCCGGAAATATTTGTTTCGGAAATGTTGCCCGAAGGCGACGAGAGGTTTAAGACAACAATGACCTTTGAGAATTGGGATAAATATCAGTATAACGTAAAAAACGATTACTACCACCAGTTTACCCGAAATATGTTACATAGAAACAATGGCCCAGGATCTAACGGGGAATTGACTTTTAGCGAAATGGGAAGGTTAAGTGGGGTAGAAGCAACAGATTGGAGCTGGAGTGCATTAATAACAGATTTGGACAATAATGGTGATAAAGACCTATATATTACGAATGGTCTTGCCCAAGATATTCTAAACCAAGATTATTTACAATACATATCAAATGAAGAAATGGCCCGTATGGTCATACAAGAAGATGGGGTAGATTACGAGCAGCTGATAAATATAATTCCGGTAAACCGTATTTCAAACTATGCTTATAGTGGCGACGGAAATTTTAATTTCGAAAATGTAAGTGAAAAATGGGGGCTAAAAGAACCAAGTCATTCTAACGGAGCTGCATACGGAGATTTGGATAATGACGGTGATTTAGATCTAGTAGTCAACAATGTGAATATGCCCCTGTTCGTTTATCGTAACAACTCTGAGAAGACCGGTAACAATTATCTTAAGGTAGAGCTTAAGGGGGCGCATGGTAATAAATCTGCCATAGGGGCAAAGGTTACCTTAAAAGCAGAGGGTAAATTATTCTTTTTAGAACAGAACCCAATCAGGGGATTTCAGTCCACTATTGATGATAGACTTAATTTTGGACTTGGTGCCATTAGTAGGGTAGATACTCTGATCATTGATTGGCCCTATGGTAAACAGACCTTGTTAACTGATGTAGATAGTAATCAAAACTTAACTTTTTTAGAAGACCAATCTGAAAACAGTCAATTGGCTCATAATAAAAAGATCTGGGATCCAACATTTAAAGAAACAACCTTGGCCATTGCCGGCTATCCTCATAAAGAGAACAATTATGTAGATTTTGATAGGGATCGGTTAATATATCACATGAAATCTACAGAGGGCCCCAAGCTTTCGGTTGCCGATGTAAACGGCGATGGGTTAGATGATGTATATATGGGCGGGGCCCAAGGCTACTCTGGTACCTTATTGGTACAAACACCCAATGGTGGTTTTTTAAGAACGAACAAGAAATTACTGGAAAAGGATAAAGATGCTGAAGACATTTCTTCGCTGTTCTTCGATGCCGATGGCGATGGCGATTTGGATCTGTATGTAACCAGTGGGGGCAATGAAACCTCCGTTAATTCATTTACCCTGGTAGATAGGCTTTATCTGAACGATGGGGACGGAAACTATAGTAGGTCAAATCAAATATTGCCAGCGGGAAAGCCCGAAAGTACTTCTGTGATTCAGGCGGCCGATTTTGATAAAGACGGTGATTTAGATCTCTTTGTTGGGGTGCGATTACGTCCTAGGTTATTGGGGGTGGCACAAAATGGTTACCTATTGGTAAACGACGGAAAAGGAAACTTTAAAAATAATACCCAAGAACTGGCTCCCGAAATGTTGGGGGCGGGCATGATCACCGATGCGGTGTGGTCAGATTATGATGGTGATGGTGATGATGATCTTGTTGTGGTAGGTGAATGGATGAAGATCAAACTTTTTAAGAATACCAACGGAAAGTTTGCAGAGGTAGGTGTCGGATCTGGCCTAGACAACACCAGCGGTTGGTGGAATACCATAGAGGCCACAGATTTGGACGGTGATGGGGATATAGATTTTGTGGTGGGCAACCATGGGTTAAATTCCCGTTTCAGCGCAAGTAAAGAGAAACCTATATCGTGCTATATTAACGATTTTGATCAAAATGGTACGGTAGAGCAGATTATCTGTACCTATAATGGTGACACGGCCTACCCTACCGTACTGCGTCATGATCTGGTAATGCAGCTTCCGCATCTCAAAAAGAAGTATTTGAAATACGAATCATATAAAAATCAGACTATTGAAGATCTGTTTTCTCCAGAAATTTTAAAAGCATCCGAAATACATCAAGTGACCATGTTGGAAAGTATCTCATTGATAAACAATGGTGACGGTACTTTTCAAATACAAAAATTACCTCAAGAGGCACAAATAGCACCTTTGTATGCCATCATGGTTCAAGATTTTGATCAAGATGGAAAAAAGGATATGCTTTTGGGAGGAAATTTATATGGGGTAAAACCCGAGGTAGGCAGGTATGATGCCAGTTATGGTGCTTTTCTTAAAGGAATGGGCAACGCAGACTACAAAACGCAACATAGCATAAATACCGGGCTGCTCTTAGATGGACAAATAAGGGATTTTGCCAAGTTAAAGGTACAAGATAAATCAATACTGATTGCCGGTAGAAACAATATGGCTCCGCAACTATTTGAACTGTTGAAAATAGAAAAATGATAAGAATACGACTTAACCACTTTTGGCTTTTTTGTGCTGTAGCCTTTTTACAAGGTGCAATTAGCTCATGCCATCGCGATACCTTGTTCGAAGAGGTATCGGAAAGGGAGAGTGGTATCGATTTTTCCAATGAGATCAATGAAACCAAGTCACTGAGTATTATAGATTACCTGTATATGTATAATGGTGGGGGTGTAGCTGTGGGGGATGTCAATAACGATGGTCTTCCCGACATCTATTTTACATCCAACCAACAATCTAATAAACTATATATAAATAGAGGGGATTTCTCTTTCGAGGATGTGACCGATAGGGCCGGTGTTGCAGGGGCAATAGGTGCATCGGTGTGGACGAACGGAGTAACCATGGTAGATGTTAATGCCGATGGTTGGAAAGATATTTACGTATGTCGTTTGCATGGTTTTATGAACATGGAAGGGGGCAATCAGCTCTTTATAAATAATAGGAACGGCACATTTACCGAGAAAGCGGAGGAATATGGGTTAAATGCCCGATCCTATTCACAACAGGCTTCTTTTTTCGATTATGATCTAGATGGTGATCTTGATATGTTTTTGGTAAATATGTCCATTAAGACTCCTAATACCTATAAATCCAGCAAGTATAGAACACAACGAGATAGTTTAGGAGGAGATAGATTGTATGAGAACCAAGATGGTTTTTATTATGATATTAGCGATAAGGCCGGTATATATGGTGGGGCCATGGGGTATGGACTTTCGGTAAGTATTGGTGATATCAATAACGATAACTATCCTGACATCTACGTTGGCAATGATTTTCATGAGAACGATTACCTATATTTTAACAAGGGAGATGGAACATTTGTAGAAAGAATAAACGAATCTATAGGCCATAGTTCTACTTTTTCAATGGGTAATGATCTTGCCGATATTAATAATGATGGTTGGTTAGACATTTTCACCCTCGACATGAAGCCTTATGATGAAGAGATACTTAAAAAATCCATTTCGCCCGATTCGTATAGCATTTATAAGTTTAAACGTGATTATGGTTATCATGATCAATTTGCCAGAAATATGCTACAGGTCAATCGGGGCAATCTTTTTGGGCCATATTCTAATTTTAGCGAGGTAGGAGAGCTTTATGGTGTTGATGCCACCGATTGGAGTTGGGGAACACTCTTGGCCGACTTTGATTTAGATGGTAAGAAAGACATTTTTATTACCAATGGTATTCCCCATAGGCCCAACGATTTGGATTATATCAATTATACCTCCAGCGCATCCTTTAACTCCGATAGTTTAGACTTTAAGGAAGTAATGTCTAAAATGCCCGATGGAAAAGTACCCAATATGGCCTTTAAGAACGGCGACCATGGTTTTGAGGATGTTTCCGAAAAATGGGGCCTTGATCTAGAAGGGTACTCTAACGGTACGGTCTATGCTGATTTCGATAATGATGGCGACCTAGATCTTGTTGTTAACAACCTTGGTTCAAAGGCTAGTTTATATAGGAACACGGCAACGGATAGGGCGGATATACATTTTTTGAAAATTAAACTACAGGGTCGTGATAGCAATAAAGATGGTATTGGAACCCGGGTCTCTGTATGGGTAGGAGATACTGTTCAAATACAAGAGTTGTCACCGGTTAGAGGATGGCTCTCCTCGGTAGAACCATCATTGACCTTTGGATTAGGCGCAAATAAAAAAATAGATAGTATAGAGGTTGATTGGAAGAATGGTAAAAAACAATTGTTTCGAAACCTTGATGTGGATACAGAGATGATGTTCGATTATTCACAAGCGAAAAAAGTAGGTGTAGTAGCCAATGTGGAGCCTCCTGTTTTTAGTACGTACAAAACTACGACGGGGATAGATTTTACGCATAGGGAGAACGAATATATAGATTTCGATTACGAGGCTTTGTTACCCAAAATGATTTCTACAGAAGGTCCTAGGATAACCATGGGGGATATTAATAATGATGGCTTGGAGGACCTTTATATCGGTGGAGCAAAAAACCAAGAAGGTTCTTTGTTTATCCAACAGAACAATACTGAGTTTCCTTTTGTGAAAGTAGAGAGCGAGGTCTTTTATAAAGATCGTGCAGAAGAGGATGTCGAGGCTGTTTTTATCGATGTTAACAGTGATGGGTTTTTAGATCTATATGTTGTTAGCGGTAGTGGAGAGGTACTGAAGGATATTACTGGTAGGGACAGGCTTTATATTAACAAGGGTGATAATAGTTTTCAAAAATCACAAAACCATCCCCAACTGGGTTTTAATGGTTCATGTGTAGTAAAGGCAGATTTTAATGGAGATGGTGTAAGCGATCTGTTCGTGGGCGGGCGTTCGGTACCGGGAGCCTATGGTAAATACCCTGCAAGTAGAGTGCTATTGGGAGATGGGGTAGGTAGACTATATGATTTTACCCAAAAGATCTTTAGTAGTGATTTTAAACTAGGTATGGTTACTGATGCCGTTTGGTTAGAGAAAGAAAAAGAATTGGCGGTAGTAGGGGATTGGATGCCGATTACCTTTATTAAATTGAATAGGGGTACGGTCGGTATTCGAGAAATTGAAAATACTTCAGGTTGGTGGAATACTATAGAATTGGCCGATTTGGACAATGATGGGGATAAAGATCTTTTGGCAGGCAATAGAGGTTTAAATTCTTACCTAAAGGCGACTGCAGAATTGCCCGCCAACCTATATGTAAAAGACTTTGACCTAAACTCAAGTATAGATCCCATATTAACGCATTATAAAAATGGGATAGAAGTACCTTTCTACGGCATGGATGAACTGTCTAGACAACTGGTGGCCATAAAAAAAGTATATCGTACCTATGAAAGTTACGCCCAGGATTCTTTTAAGGAAGTTTTTGAAAATGAAGACCTGTATGGGGCCGGACGATGGCAGGTACAGACGTTTGAGTCGGTGATGTTAGAAAACCAAGGAAAAGGTTCCTTTCTTGTTAAGCCTTTGCCCATAGAAGTGCAACAATCATCTGTTCATGGTTTTATAGTAGATGATTTTGATAATGATGGTTATAAAGACATTTTAACTGTAGGGAATTTTTATGGAAATCAAGTGGGGCTAGGAAAACAAGATGCCTCGTACGGGCAATTTATAAAGGGAGAAGATCATGGTAATTGGAAAGTAGTCGATAATCGGAAATCAGGTTTTTCAATATCGGGAGAAGCCCGCGATATTGCACAGATATCAACGGCTTTTAATGAAAGGCTGATTCTTATCAGCAGAAACAATGACAAACTCAAAGTCTTTAAGGTAGATTAATTGCATGCCACACCCATGAACATCAAAGATCAAAAACCGTAACTGCGGATAGTAGAAAAATCAAATAACCAACTAATACTTCATAAACATGAACAATTCTATGCGTTTATTAATATCTATTTTAGGGCTGCTATTGGCCTCTCAAATGAATGCGCAAAATCTAAAGGACATAGTAGTAAGTGAGAGCGGAAAAGAGGTCGATGGATTGATAGGGTCATTGAATCAGAAATTGGATTTAGCCAGTCCCGTACCTGTTGTTTCCTACGAAGTGGATGGTAAAAAAGGGGATCCCCATAAGGCAATTACATTTAATGTAGTACCCGATAAAGATTTTACAAAAGGATATAAGGCTGTTGTTACGTTTACAAATAGATCTGCCGATACCGTTGCACTTTCCAATGTTGTTCCCTTGGGTATAGAGAATAAAACGGTTTATATAACCGGAAAAGGAGATAATCATTTGTCTAGGACCCATTTGTTTAGGCCCGATCGTATTCCTGTAAATGTTATCGTACCCGACAATGCATGGGAATTGGGGTATTCGGGAACAAATATCGATGGGGACCTATCAATTTGCGCACTTACCAGAAGAGACCCTGAGAGTTTAAAAAATGCTCAAGCAAAAAGATTCGAGACACTTGTTGGACCAGGTGGGTCCGTAAGTTATGTCCTATATGCCGAGCTATATAAAGGGGGGTGGCAAAATGGCCTTAGAAGAATATTTCAAGAGAGGCACTTGTACGACGTAGAGGAATTTGATAATTCGCTCTATGAAAGAGAAGACCTAAAATGGATACGGAACGCGTATGTTATTCATCTCATAATGTCTTGGGACAAAAATTTTTACGATTCTCAAAAAGGAGGCTATACGGTTAATGAATTCTTGGCAAGGGGAAGAAGATTGTATGGTGGTGATGACGCATTGGGCCTATGGCCGACATGGCCTACTTTGGGCACTGATCAAAGAAATCAGTTTGATCTATTTAGGGAACTCCCCGGCGGATTACCAAAAATAAAGCAATTGGCCAACGAATTTAGAAAAGATGGTACAGTGTTTTTTCTCTGCTATAACCCTTGGGATGAAAGCTCTAGGGAAGAAGGTCATATGTCGGGTATAGCCGACCTGATCAAAGAAACCGATGCCGATGGCGTAGTGTTGGATACCAAAGGGTCATCGAGCAAAGAATATCAAGATGCGGCAGATAGCATTAAAGAAGGAGTTATTATGTATAGTGAAGGTATGGCGGTACCTAAGGACATGCAGGGTATTGTTTCGGGCCGTGTGCATAATGCACTGTACTATCCCCCGTTTTTAAACCTTAATAAATTTATTAAGCCAGAGTTTGCTCTATTTAGGGTTGGTGAGCTTTTTAAAGAACCCATAAAAAGAGAATTCGCTTTGGCCTTTTTCAATGGGCATGGTACAGAACTGAATATTTTTGCTCCAGGTCAGCCTTCATGGGTAAACGAACAATATAAGTATCTGGGAAGAACCAGTAGAATTCTCAGGGAAAACTCTCCGAATTTTAGCTCTAGCGCATATACACCGTTGATTACGACGCTTCACGATGGTATATATGTTAACGAGTGGCCTTTGGACGAAAAGACCATATATACTGTTTTTAGTTTAATTCCAGAGGGATTCAAAGAAGTGTTGTTCGAAGTAGATGTAGAAGAAGATTTTCATTTTGTCGATTTGTGGCATCATAAAGAAGTAGATCCGGTTTTAAAGGATGACAGGTATTATATTGAAGTAGAAACCGATGCTTTTAATAAATCTTATTTAGGAAGTAATAATGAGAGCGAAGTGGATTGTATTGCCAAGCTTCCCAAACTCCTCGATACAGATTTAGAGAACGATGTGTTGCGGGTATCCGCTTCCACTGGTTCCGTCATAAAAATATGGGCAGGAGAACCATCGTACGATAAGAAGGCAGTAGAACTGGAAGTGGGCCAACACACCATAAGGTTATTGGACTACTTGGGTAGGTATGAGGGCAAAGTGGTCATACAGCTTTTTGAAAACGACATTTTACAAGATGAGAATGTCGTAAATATAAAACCAGGTACGCCCAGGCTGGCCAGCGTGGTAGAAAAAACAGAGATAAAGAAGAAGGTAAAGGGAATGGTAAGAATACCAGAGGGCCAATTTACTTTTAAAGGTACCCATGGTGATGGTTTTATACCTTATCCAATGTACAGAGAGGGGCAAGTTTTTGAAATGGACAGCTACCTAATGGACAAACACCCAGTTACCAATGCTGAATTTAAAAAATTTATCGATGCTACCGACTATCGCCCTGCCGATGAAGATAATTTTCTAAGGCATTGGACAGGTGGTAACATCCCCGAAGGGCAAAAAGATTTTCCCGTGGTCTATGTTAGTTATGAAGATGCCAAGGCCTTTGCCAAATGGGCCAAAAAAAGACTGCCTACGGAACTGGAGTGGCAATATGCAGCACAAGCGGGAGACGGCAGGGAATGGCCGTGGTCGAATAAAACAGATGATATTTATAGAGAACAGGAGTCCATTACCGCAACCTTGACCGTGTTTAAGATCAAAGGCATTGATGAAAAGTATTGCAATTTGGGAAATGGAGAGATGGATCCCATAGGTAAATATCCAAAAGGGGCCAACCCATACGGACTGGAAGATTTGGTGGGGTCCGTTTGGCAAATGACCAATGATCTGTACAAGAGTGGTTCTTATGACTACATTTTAATGAAAGGCGGCTCGTACTACAACCCGGCCTCTAGCTGGTGGTACGTGCAAGGCGGACCTAGAGAATTGCATTATAGAGAACATCTTTTAAGGGTTTCTCAAAGTTTTGAAAGAAATGCGACTGTCGGTTTTAGATGTGTAAAAGATTTGTAAAAATGAAAAGACCACTAATTATATTGTGCATTCTGTCGTTACTGGTAATTGCTTGTAACCCAAAAAATGAAAACCCTTCAAAAGAGCATGTGATTACCATTTCAAAGGCCATTCTCAAAGATAAGATTAAGGGAGCATGGGCGGCCCAGACCATCGGAGTTACCTATGGCGGGCCTACAGAGTTCGTTTATCAGAAAAGAATGATAGATGATAGTATACCCATTATCTGGACAGACACCACCTTGTATCATATGATGACCCAAAGGCCTGGGCTTTACGATGATATTTATATGGACCTGGCATTTGTTGAAGTGTTGGACAAGAAAGGATTGAACGCCTCGGCAGAGGCACATGCAGACGCGTATGCGAAATCCCGTTTTTGGTTATGGCATGCCAATCAACAAGGGCGATACAATTATTTGCAAGGATTAAAGCCGCCCCAAACTGGCCATTGGACGAATAATCCACACGCAGATGATATCGATTTTCAGATAGAGTCGGATTTTATTGGTATCATGAATCCGGGGATGCCCAATAGCGCATTGGAGTTATGTGATAAAGTAGGTCATATAATGAATTATGGAGACGGGTATTATGGAGGGGTTTTCGTAGCAGGGCTATATGCAAATGCCTTTGTATATGATAGTATTCCGTTGATTATAGATAATGCCTTAAAATTGATTCCGGCAGAGAGTTCTTTTCATCAATGTATTTCAGATGTAGTGGAATGGCATCGAAAGTTTCCCAACTATTGGAAGAAAAATTGGCAAATGACAGAGATTAAGTGGGGAGACGATGTTGGGTGTCCTTCCGGAGTATTCCATGATTATAATATTGATGCGAAAATTAATGCGGCCTACGTAGTAATAGGCTTGTTATATGGTAATGGCGATTTGTCCAAGACCATGGAGATAGCAACTAGGTGCGGACAAGATTCTGACTGTAACCCTGCTACTGCAGGTGCCATTATCGGCACTATTATCGGCTATGATAATATTCCGGAGTATTGGTCCAAAGGGTTGGCGTCTATTGAAGATATGAACTTTATGCATACCCAAATTTCATTGAACAAAGTATACGACCTAAGCTATGATCATGCTGTAGAAACCATTTTAAAAAATGGGGGCGAGGAATCGGCATCCGATCTTAAAATAATATTGCAAGAACCTAAGCCCGCTGCTCTAGAGGAGAATTTTAAGGGGCATGCCTTGGGTTCAAGGTCTAAAGTGAACAAAACAATACAATTTGCGGATGAACAAGAATATGAAATTGATTTTCAAGGTATTGGTGTAGTGTTAAAGGGTAGGGCGTGGAATACCGATTTTAAAGATAAATATGCGCTTG
The DNA here is from genome assembly GCF_018100785.1 of Maribacter sp. MMG018. Classification (GTDB taxonomy): domain Bacteria; phylum Bacteroidota; class Bacteroidia; order Flavobacteriales; family Flavobacteriaceae; genus Maribacter. Next base: position 1,174,521 of record NZ_JAGJEC010000001.1, read on the forward strand.
AAACAACTGAGGAAACATTGAATGGATATCATTTAAACGTCGATTTTTTTATCGATGGGGAATTTATAAAAACAATGGATCTTCCTCTAGATTTTGCAGAACGTTCCTATGAGTTGTTTTTTAAATATCAATTGCCGCCAGGCAGACATACCCTAAAATTAAGAGTGAAGAACCCTCACAAGAAAGTTTACCTAGACATAGGGGATATCATAACCTATCAAGAAAATAACATCTAAAAAAACAGAAAACGACCAAAATGAAATTAAATCAATACCTCTTTTTATTGCTATTTGTTTGTATGTCCAATGGCATAGCCCAAACCAAAGATAATGATCCTATCCATGTAGGTTTTTTGGGAGCAGGACTCGAGAAGGAAGAAGCAATGGCCGTTCGTAGGTTTTTGTCGGAACGAGAACAGTTTAGAACTACCTATATCAAAGACGATATAATTAGGGAAAAAGAAATTAAAAACGAAGATTATACCCATTTATGGATTCATCAAATGGAGAAAAACCATGGTGTATATAATGATAAGGCCACAGGAGATAAAATAAAAACATTCGTAAAAAACGGAGGCCACCTTATTCTTTCAATGGAGGCGGTGCGATTATTAAATGAGTGGGGTATAGAGAAAAACGCGTACCAAATAGAGAACGATACCGTTACGGACGATGGCTTTGGCAGGCCATTGGGTTTTCATGGATTTAAATCCCATCCAATTTTTGATGGAATGCACGGAGGGTCCTATCCATGGAAAAGTAAGGAAGACCATATTGTACGCAAAGTAGGGTTCTTTGGTAATCAATTGCCAGATACGACAATTGCGAAAGTACTGGGTGTGGAGTGGACCTATATTACATTTCATGAAGACAATAAACTGGTTATGGAATACCGGTTGGGAAAAGGGAGTATAATAGCAGTTGGGGCCTTTACCTATTTTGCCAAAGAGAATTATAACCGTGCACAGCTAAACAAGTTTTATGAGAATATATTGGAGTATACCGCGGGTAATATTAAAGAGGTAAAAGCCAATAATTGGGATTATTCCCCGCAAAAAGTTGTTGGGTTCACTAAAGGGCTACCAACTATTGATGCACCGGTCGCTACCGAATGGAGTTTGCCCCAAGCATCAATAGCGCTTAAAAAAGAAAAAGCCTCGGATGATGTGGTTATTCTTACCGGGCGTAGAATGATGGCCGTAGGAAAACAAAAAGGAGGGCTAGACGAAATATGGACCAATCCCTTTATGTCTTTCAGGGATGTAATTACAGGTGTTAAGTTAAAAGGGCAAAAATCGATTGTTTGGTTGAACGATCTAACACCCTCAATAACGTCTTCACCAGAGTTGTTGGTCAGGGAATATGAATTGGGGCCGGGTTCTTTAAAAGAAATAGTAACTGTTTCGCCTGATAACCCTGTAGCTGTTATTCATTATGAATGGGAGAGTAGCGAAATAGAAAAGATAGTATTGACCTATACTTCCAATTTTAGATATATGTGGCCCTATTCGGAAAGAGTCGCTTCTACGATCCGTTATACATGGTCTCCTGAAATGAATGCCGCGGTAGCTACGGCCCAATCAAATACCTTGGTCAGTATTATGGGGTTCAGTAATAGCCCTGAAAATTCTGTAATGGGGCAGTATGACGGGTTCGTGTTCAAAGATAATGGAGCGTCGGGTATAAAAACCGAGAACAAACAGGTGAGTGGTTTTTTTAGCTTCGATGCACAAAAGATGAACGGCAAGTTGAGCGCATATTTAACAGCAGATGAGCAGGGACTCGATAAAGCAGGTGATATGTATGCCGAAAGTATAAAGGACTTCGAGTTTTTGTACAAAAAGGCATCTCAATATTATAACAATTTGCTCAAGTCCAGTTTAATGTTGACCACTCCCGACAAAAAATTCAATGAAGGATATCGTTGGGCCTTACTTCACTCCGATCAGTTTTTTCAAGAAACTCCTAGTATTGGTACAACCATGGTGGCCGGACTCGGAACAACCGAGCGTGGTTGGGATGGAGGGCAAAAAATTAGTGGTAGACCCGGATATTCGTGGTATTTTGGAAGGGATGGGCAATGGTGTGCTTTTGCCGTGAATGCCTATGGAGGCCATGAACAGGTTAAAAAAATGCTCAAGGTATTTGCCAAATATCAAAGTCTGAACGGTAAAATATACCATGAACTTACCACAAGTGGCGCGGTACATTATGACGCCTCAGACGCAACACCGTTGTACGTAGTTCTTGCGGCACATTACCTTAAATATTCTGGAGATGTAGCGTTCATTAAAGAAATATGGCCTTCTATAAAAAGAGCCATGGATTTTTGTTATAGTACGGATACTGATGGTGATGGGCTTATCGAAATTACAGATGTAGGCCATGGTTGGATAGAAGGAGGGGCCTTGTTCGGCACCCATACAGAAGTGTATTTGGCAGGTTGCTGGGCGGCGGCACTGGATGCGGCATCCTATATGGCATCTACCGTAGAGGAGCCTGGGTTGGCAAGTTCATATGCCAGTGATGCAAAAGAGGTTAAAAGAAGTATAGATGATGATTTTTGGGATAGTGAAAAGGAGTATTTCTATGTTGGTAAGATGAAGGATGGGTCTTTTATGGAAGAAGAGTCTGTATTGAGTGGAGTGCCTATTTATCTAGATGCCGTTACCGATTCTGATAAGGCTATGAAAACGGCAAAGTCGTTCGCATCCAATTTTTATTCGACAGATTGGGGAGTAAGGATACTGCCCGAGAATAGTAAAAAATTTCACCCAGGTTCATATCATAGCGGAATGGTTTGGCCACTTTTTGGAGGATGGGCATCTTTGGCGGAGTATAAGACAGGAAATTATGCTAGTGCCTATAATCATATAATGAGCAATCTTTTGATCTATGAAGATTGGAACTTAGGAGGTGTAGAGGAAACTTTGAACGGTAGTGAATATAAACCGGCAGGGGTGTGTAGCCAACAAGGGTGGTCGGAAACTATGGTGTTACAACCTATTTATGAGGGAATGTTGGGGCTCTCTCCCGATGCCTTGAACCATAGTGTGTCGTTGGAACCAAATTTTCCTTGGAACTGGAACAAGGTAAAAGTAGAGAATATCAAATTCGGTGACCATAATATCAATTTTAGGCTAGATAAGACCGACAAGTCTACAACATATCATTTTTGGTCTACAGGGGGCAGTCGGGCAACATTGAATTTTTCTACAAGCTTACCTCTTGGGACCATTATAGAAAAAGTAACGATAGACGGAAAACAAACAGAGTATACAACAGAAAAAGGTGCAGAAAGTATTAAGGTGAAGTTTAGTCCTATAGCAATTGCAGACGCTGTTGAGGTCAACATTGTTCATAAAAAGGGTATCGGGGCGCTTCCAATAATAAATGACCCAAAACCGGGAGACAAGAATGTCGGAGCAAAACTTATAGGTCAAAATCTTTCGGATAAAACGTTTGTCGTGGAGGTGGAAGGTATACCTGGACATACCTATCAATTTAAGGTAATGTCGAACATGAAAATCAAAAAGATAACCAATGCAGTAGTGTTAAGTAAGGAACGAAACGAGTATATGTTAGAGTTTTCTATACCCGATTCTTCTAAAAAATATGAACGCCAACAAATTTTATTCAATTTAAAATAATGTGAAGAATGAGAAAAGCTACGATAATTTTATCCCTGTTTTTGGTATTGGCGGCAGTGCTGTGGGGGTGTAATTCGCGAACAAATACGACGCTCGATCCTAATACGGGGGATACAGGTCAAATGATTACACCTGTTCCCTTTAACCAAGTAAAATTGGAAGATAATTTTTGGCTTCCTAGGCTAAATACACAAAAAAAGACATTGGTGCCTTTTGCGTTGGATAAAACGAGGCCGGCAGTCGAAAATCTTAGCAAGGCGGCCCAATTTTTGGCCGGTGATTCTACAGATCTTCCCTTTCCGCACCGGTATATTTCCTCTGACCTTTATAAAGTGATGGAAGGTGCGGCTTTGATCCTTAGAGAAAATCCGGATCCAAAGCTTGAAAAGCGGATGGATAGTATTATAGATATTATTGCCAAGGCGCAAAAAGAAGATGGGTATTTATATGTGGCCCATATTACAGGGGTTTCAAAAGATGCTAGTCATTGGGGAGGCGCAGGTATGGGAGACAAACCGTACTCATGGGTGCTACACAGTCATGAGCTTTATAATATGGGGCATATGTACGAGGCTGCCATTGCATATTACCAATCTACGGGAAAGGTTAAATGGTTAAAAGTAGTGGAAAAAAATGCCCGACATATCAATAAGGTGTTTTTTGAAGGTGACCCTAATTATAATAATGGGGAGCCGATACTTCAAGCTCCCGGTCATGAGGAACTAGAATTGGCATTAGTAAAATTGTACAGGGTTACAGGAGAAAAACTGTACTTGGATATGTCTAAAAAGTTCTTGGATATCAGAGGCAAGACCTATAAGCCCGAAGGTAATGGAGTAATGGACCCTACCTACTCACAACAGCATAAACCGGTTGCCGAACAAGACAAGGCAGTTGGCCATGCCGTGAGAGCGGCCTATTTGTATTCGGCAATGGCAGATGTTGCCTCGTTGACGAATACCAACGAATATAACAATGCCTTGAATAATATTTGGCATGATATTACCGATACCAAAATGCATATTACAGGTGGTTTAGGAGCTATTCATGGTATAGAAGGCTTTGGGCCCGCATATGTACTGCCCAACAAAGAGGCTTATAATGAAACATGTGCCGCTGTGGGCAATGTTTTTTTTAACTATAGAATGTTCTTGCTGACCAAGGAAGCGCGGTTCATGGATGTTGCCGAAATCGCTCTTTTTAATAACTCATTGGCCGGTGTAAACATAGAGGGTAATAAGTTCTTTTATGTAAACCCGTTGGAAGCTGATGGAGAAACCCCTTTTAATCATGGGAAAGCAGGGCGCTCACCTTGGTTCGGAACAGCTTGTTGCCCATCTAATATTGCAAGGTTGATACCTCAGGTTTCAGGAATGATGTATTCTTATAACGATAATGAAATCTATACTACATTTTATGCAAGCAGCTCTTCAATAATACCACTTAAAGAAGGTGCTGTGGCTATTCAACAAAAATCAGGCTATCCTTATGACGAGAAAATAGAATTACTCTTAACGCCAAAAAAAGCTCAAAGATTTGTTCTTAAACTCAGAATACCCACCTGGACAGGAGACCAATTTGTACCGGGCAAGCTCTATAGTTATGTAAACGACAATAAAAAAGATTGGCAATTAAAGGTCAATGGAGAAGCTGTTTCCGTTGCTTTTGAAAAAGGATTCGCCATTATAGATAGGTCGTGGGAACCTGGAGATAAGGTAGAGTTGACATTACCTATGCCGGTTAGGTTTAATACGGCAATAGAAATGGTCGAGGCCGACAAAGGGCGTGTGGCGGTGACAAAAGGGCCTTTGGTATATTGTGCGGAAGGGGTCGATAACGAACAGCCTGTACAACACTTTTTAATAGATGATCTTGGACAGAACAAGGTAATAGATCAAAGAATATCTGACGGAATTTTAAAGAATGTAACAAGCGTTTCCCTTAACGGAAAAATTAGGGATGCCAAGGGTACAAGAGAAAAACAAATTAAGATGATACCCTATTATGCATGGAATAATCGAGGAGATTCATCAATGAGGGTGTGGTTTCCTACCCGGACAGAAATGGTGCAGTATAAAGATGGACAAACTCTTAAAGGAGGTAAGTACAAAAGTGTCAGGGCTTTTTCAATAGCTCAAAAAGGAAGTTTAGAAGCCATATCGGATGGTCTTAGGCCCATGTCTTCAAATGATAAAAGTATTCCTTCTTGGATCAGTGACAGTAATTCGAACGAACAATGGGTAGAAATAGATTTAGATCCATCGAAGCAGATCAGAAGTATAAATGTTTACTGGTTCGATAATGGCGATACCGTAAAAATACCTTCTCAATGGTCGTTGGAATATTTGGTGAATGATAAATGGAAAGAATTTGATCTATATGTGACGGACTCCTATTCTTTAAAAAAGGACGAATACAATGTGGTGCATCCGGCCGAGGTACTAAAATGTAATTCAATTCGAATCAATATGAAGTTAAGGGACAAAGCGGCATCAGGAATTCTGGACGTGGATGTGCAGTACGAGAATATTGGCAGTTAGTATTAAAACATAAAATAATAATAGAATCTAAAATATCGGGGAACATGAAAGAAATAAAGAAAATATATTACCCTATAATCAGCTTCGTACTTTTATTGGTCATAGGCTGTGGTGGAGAAAAAACAGGGAATGATAATTTTATGGAGGTAGAAGTGGTCAAAACACCGAGTTCGGCCAGTACCAATTTACATTATATAGGAAATAGGGCTCCTTTAAAACCAAGTGTACTAATTAAACTACCAGTAGGTAAAATTAAACCGGACGGATGGTTGTTAGAGTTTATGGAGCGTCAAAGATCTGGCTTAACGGGAAATCTGGGTAACATAAGTGCATGGCTTCAAAAAGAAAACAATGCCTGGTTAAGTGAAGACGGACAAGGAGAATGGGGCTGGGAAGAAGTTCCGTATTGGTTAAAGGGATATGCCAATATCGGTTATATCCTGGAAGATGAAGAAATGATTAAAGAATCCAAAATTTGGATTGAGGGTGCATTGAACAGTCAACAGGAAAATGGCTTTTTTGGACCTTCATTGGCATGGGAAAGCTATATGTCCGAAGAAAGTAGAACGGAAGAGAGAATGGCTGAAAAACTGAAAAAAAGAGACTATTGGGCAAATATGATCATGCTATATTGCTTGCAATCCTATTATGAGTATTCTGGTGATGAAAGGGTAATAACGCTAATGATAAATTACTTTAAGTTTCAACTTAGTGTTCCAGACGAAGACTTTTTATCTGAAAGCCAGTATTGGCAACGGGTAAGGGGAGGCGATAACCTACATAGTGTCTTATGGTTGTATAACCGTACCGGCGAACCTTGGTTATTGGACCTTGCGAAAAAGGTGCATAGAAATACGGCACCCTGGAACAAACGGGGGCATGCTCTTGAAGATATAGGAAACCCGAAAGAAATAAGGCCTGGGATGGAATGGCCAGCTTGGTACGGAGATTTAATAGATTGGCACAATGTGAATGTTGCCCAAGGTTTTAGGGAACCGGCCCAATACTATCTTGTAAGTGGGGATGAAAATGACCTAAAAGCGACCTATGACAATTTTAATATTGTTAGAAAGTATTTTGGACAAGTTCCGGGAGGAATGTTCGGGTCAGACGAAAACAGTAGACCTGGATATGATGATCCTAGACAAGGGGTAGAAACTTGTGGTATGGTAGAACAAATGAACTCCGATGAACATTTGTTAAGAATTACAGGGGATGTTTTTTGGGCAGATCATGTGGAAGATGTCGCTTTTAATACCTACCCCGCAGCTGTAGCACCAGATTTTAGAAGTCTGCGATATATAACCAGTCCCAATATGGTAATCAATGATAGTAAAAATCATAGTCCCGGTATTGATAACCCCGGACCTTATTTGATGATGAACCCTTTTAGCTCTAGATGTTGTCAACATAACCATGCCCAAGGATGGCCCTATTTTAGTGAAAATCTATGGATGGCGACTCCCGATAATGGGTTGGCAGCGGTCATATATGCCTCTAATACGGTAAATGCCTTGGTAGGCGATGGCTCTGAGGTCGTAATAAAAAGCACAGGAAACTATCCGTTCGATGATACGTTGAATTTTGATGTAAATATGGATGGAGAGGCCCGGTTCCCTTTGTATTTTAGAATTCCCGGTTGGGCCAAAGAAGCGACCGTTGCCTTAAACGAAGATGAGTTAAAAATCAAACCTGTAGCGGGTCAATATTTAAAGATCGATCGTGTGTGGAAAAATGGGGACAAGGTGACATTGGTATTGCCCAAAGAAATAGAGGTGAAAACATGGGAAGAGAATCATAATAGTGTAAGCGTAAATTACGGACCCTTGACCTTTTCTCTTAAAATAGGGGAGCAATATATAGAAAAGGGAACCGAAGAAAACGTGCAACACGATTCTAAATGGCAAAAAGGAGTTAACGTAAAAGATTGGCCATCCTATGAAATACACCCAACGACCGATTGGAATTATGGCTTGGTCTTAAATGATGATCTACCCTCTTCTTTTGAGATAGAAAAAAGGTCATGGCCTAAAAATAATTTCCCTTTTACCTCAGATACGAGTCCTATTGTCTTAAAGGTTAAAGCGAAAAAAATCAAGGATTGGAAAATCGGTCCATATGGTTTGGTCGGTGAGTTGATGGATAGTCCTGTCAGTTCAGAAGAGGGAGAAGAAACTGTAGAATTGATTCCAATGGGGGCTGCGCGTTTAAGAATTAGTGCTTTTCCTACGGTTCAATAAAATTTATGTATCCAATAAAAGATGAACAATACTCTAAAATTTTTAATGACAATATGTGCCATGGTAGGCATGTTCAATTGTGTAGGACAAGAATCGTCAAAAGGTACAATTCCATTAATAAAAAAGAAAGGGTTCCAAAAAACGATTAACGGAAAATCCGTAGAACTTTATACTTTAAGAAATAGTAGTGGGTTAGTGGCCCAAATAACAAATTATGGAGGAAAAGTAGTTTCGCTATGGTCCCCTGACAAGGATGGTAATTATGAGGATATTGTTTTGGGTTATCCTGACATAGACGGGTATTTATCGGCCAAGGAAAAATATTTTGGGGCACTTATAGGAAGGTATGGCAATCGTATCGGAAAAGGAAAATTTACTTTAGAAGGTAAAGAATACGTGCTGAACACTAATAATGGGGAAAATCATTTACATGGGGGTGATATTGGGTATGATGCAGTCGTTTGGAACGCTGTTCAACCAGATGGGCAGACGTTGGTACTAACGTACGTGTCGGCGCATATGGAGGAGGGCTACCCTGGTAATTTGGAAATTAAGGTTCGCTATCGGCTTACCGATAATAACGAACTAAAAATAGAATATTGGGCCACAACCGATCAAACTACGGTTGTTAATCTTACCCATCACTCTTTTTTTAATCTAAAAGGAGCTGGAAAAGGAGAAATTACCGATCATTTATTACAGATTAATTCCAATTATTATACACCTGTAGACAAGGGGTTGATCCCGACCGGAATTATTGCAAGTGTTGAACATAGTCCTATGGATTTTAAGAAATTGACTTTGATAGGTAAGAGGATAGAAGATGATTTTGAGCAATTGAAATTTGGACTGGGCTATGATCATAATTGGGTGCTTAACGGAAATAAACCCCTTAATTGGGCGGCAAAGGTCGTTGAACCCGTTTCGGGACGAGTAATGGAGGTATATACGAACGAACCAGGACTTCAGTTTTACAGTGGTAATTTCTTGGACGGCACTATCATTGGAAAAGCAAACAGGGCATATAAATATAGGTCAGCCTTTTGTTTGGAAACCCAGCATTTTCCAGATAGCCCAAACAACCCTCATTTTCCTTCAACAATATTAAATCCGGGAGAGGAGTATTATTCGGTATGCATCTATAAATTTTCAGTGACCGAATAGTCATTAAATTTTATGGTGATATAAAAATAAAAAGGGCAACTTTTTACGGTTGTCCTTTTTTCATTATCACAATACAGGTAATACTATACTATCATCTTTACAGATTGTATTGGTGAAGTTAGGTTCAATTTAGATTACCCCCTCGAACGTATTTCACGTTTCATAAACAATATATACGACAACAAGAAACACAGCAAGGTCAAGGCAATGAGACCCGTAAACTGGGGCCAGACCAATAAAATGCTCTGCCCTAGGGGCAAGCTGCTAGGGATGGCCCCTTGCATCTGCTCCATGGTCAAGGGGCCCAAACTACGTACCGAGGGTACCAAAATGGCCGAGGTAATTTCATCGAACAGCTCGTTTGGCATTATCTGGACTAAATAGAATTTCAGTTTTTGGTAGAAGTAGATGGCTTTTGGGGAGGCGTATTGCGAAGGTTCGTATCCCTTAATGATCAGATTGGCGATCATAGGGTAGAATATAGTGAAGAACAACCATACTGCTATGCCCGATAGTGCCGAGGTGGCCGGTTGCCGAAACCGTACCGAAAAAAGTATGGACAGGTTCAGCCAAAAGGAAACATATACAATGCTCAGTATCGTGTACACGATAATACGCATAAATTCTTCTGCCGTTGGAGGAATGCCGATGGCTATTAATCCAGAGCCCATGACCAAGAAACTTAAAGTAAAGAACATAAGGCTGATTACGATGATACCCGCCAGAAATTTGGCATTAAGAATACTGTCCCTGGGAACGGGCTGTGCCAAGATACGGCTTAAGGTTCCCCTGTTCTGCTCCGAACTTATGGCGTCGAAGCCGAGGCTTATCCCGAACAAGGGGCCTAAGAACCCTACAAAAACAAAGTAGGGAGGCAAAGTGCCGTCCGATTTGGTGAACAGGTTCAAGAAAAAGAAATTGTTTTCCGAATTATTGTTTACAAGAACCTTCATTCCGTCGGACAAAGTAGAAAAAAGAGTCCCCAAACAGGCCAAGGTTATAATGGCGAAAAGGATTATAAAACGCCAGTTGGTAATGTGGTCGGTTATTTCCTTCTGTACCATGGCCTTAAAGGGACTTAAAACCAACGAACGGTCGTTTTCGGCGGTTTCTTTCCTAAGAAAACGAAAGGGATTTGTCGGAAAATTGAATGATGGAATCTTTATGATAGTATTTAGCCTATCTATCCCCGATTTTAATAGTGTACTTTTCATATCTGTTTTTCTTCCTGAAAATATTGATGATAAATATCGTCCAGACCATATTCCTTCTTACTTAAGGAATGAAGGCCGTAACCAGAATTAACGACTAAACGGGATACCGGTACCGACATGTCCTTTTTAGACGTTATTACAAATCGCCCATCGTGCATCTGCACTTGGGCGACCCCTTCCATTTCTTCCATTTTCTGCGCCAGTTCCTTCATTGATAGGGAAGTTTTTTCCGTTTCGGCAACAGATCCTTCAAGGGTGTGGGCGTTTTTAGAGAACAATTGCTCGGCCAAGGAGCTGATTTTTCCTTCGGCCAATAATTTTCCTTTGACAAAAATGCCTACCCGATCACAGAGCTGTTGTACCTGGTGTAGATGGTGCGAAGAGAACAGAACGGTAATTCCCTTCTTTCTACTAAGATCTACGATCAGTTGAAGAAACTTTTTTACCCCCTCGGGATCAAGTCCTAAGGTGGGTTCGTCGAGTATAATTACTTTTGGCTTTTTTATCAGCACGTCCGCGAGTCCTAGGCGTTGGCGCATTCCTCGAGAATAACTGGCGACCTTCTTGTCTTTTGCTTCTGTCAAACCTACTTCGTCCAAAGTTTCCAAGGCGGTCTTTTGGGCCTCTTCTATAGGGATATTGTTAAGGCGTGCCACGTACATCAGATTTTGTAAACCAGTGTAATCGGTATAAAAACCGACATCTTCGGGTAGGTAGCCGACCTTTCTTTTTACTTCTAAAGGATATTTGCTACTGTCTATACCACATACCTTTACGCTACCGGAATCTATTTCGGTAAGCCCTAAAAGCATAAGAATGGTGGTCGATTTACCCGCCCCGTTTGGTCCTAACAACCCAAAAATCTCGCCTTTTTCTACAGAGAGCGTCAAATTATCTACCGCAACATACTCCCCGTACTTTTTCGTCAATCCAATTATTTCTATACTCTTTTCTGCCATTATCGTCTTCCGTATTTTTTAAACAGGTAATAAATGGCCCCTAATGTTCCAAGTATAATTAAGATACCTACCCAGCCCCATAACAAAGGGGTCTTTACTAAAAACCTGATAGCTGCGGTAGAGGCTACTTCAGGGGTCTTGGCCGTAATTTTTGGTAGGTAGTCTCCGGGAACGGCCTTGTCGGCAGCTTTTATGGTAGCCGTAATTTTTTCTTGTCCACCAGCTTTTATATGGGGTATGGTATCTGGTTCAATAGAAACTTCCCAGTCTTTAGGTTTGTTAGAGCTAAACGTAACATTTTTTAATTCGCTGGATCCGGTATTTCTTACCAAAAGTTCCATTTTCTTTTCTCTTCCAGAAGTAATACTGGAACTTAATAGCCCTGTGGGTGTGGTCAGCTCCATATCATAAGAGCCCTTGATCACCACTTCTAGTTCTAGTTCGGCCGTGGTATACTTATTGGTAGCCTTCAAAGGTATTTTATAAGAACCTGCTTTTACTATTGAAGAAGGGGTTACTTCTACTTTGATATTAGTCGTTTTTCCAGGTGCTATCTCCACCGCCGTCGCCTGTCTGGCATTTGGTTTAAAGGCTACGTTCCAGCCCCGAGGTGGTGCTGCCAATAGAGAATATACCTGCTTTTCGCCCGTGTGGTTCTTTAATTTTGTAGAGAAATTGAAGTTAGATTTTGAATGCCCTTCCATATTGATCTGATCGGAAGTGAACTCGGTCTTAAAAGTTCCTTCTTCCGATACGTTTATGGTAATGGGAAGTACGTCATAATTTTTTGCGATCAATCTAATATTGTACTTTCCTTTTTCTACTTTCAACGGTACGTTTACCGTTAAATCGATGTCTTTTTTTTCACCGGGCAACACAGCTATTCGTTTAATGGTATAGCCCCCGGCCTTTAAGGTAGAGCTCCAATCTTCCGGTAGGCCCGTAAGACTAATTTCAACATCCCTTAGTTGGCTGCCGTAGTTCTTCACCTGAACGGTATAATCGATAGATTCTCCCGGTGGTACCGAAATATTGGTGTACGGGGTATATAAGGTGATGCCGTTACCGGCCATGGCCACAGGGCTGTATAAAAATATAAGTGTGACAAAAACCAATAATGTTTTAAGATTTAATTTAATGGATTTCATAGTGTGTAATTTATATGTCATTAAAAAGCTAAAAGTTTGGGCCGAGATGCCGGCTGGTTTATAGTTTGTGATCTTGATTATTCTTTTTCTTTTATGAAATATTTCCTATCAACGAACAATCGTTTGTACAGACCTGTAGAATCACTCTTAACATAGGTTTCCGGATGTTGTGATGAGTGAAGCAGAAATTTGTTTTCCACGCTGTCAACATAAGCCTTAACAACAATGTTGTCCATAGATTTTCCACTAATGGTCATAGTTCTATAAGCTTCTTCTTTTGGGGTAAACCCATCTGCAAATTGAGAGCTGCTCTGATTGCGTAAAATATTGAGATAACGGGCCACTTTTATAGAGTCTGGTCGTATGCCCATAATGGTCCAGATAGAGTCTTTTTTTTGAAGGGTAAAATCTTCTTGGCCATCCTGTTCAAATTTTACTTCTGTAATGTCCTCCTTGTTCAATTTTATAAATTCAGGATTCCTCCATGTATTGAACTTACGGTCAAAGGCACTCGAAATCTGATTTTTTAGAGTGTAGCTCTCGGGTTTGTCGTTTATCCGAAAGTAGGTGTACCCTTTCATGGATGCTCCTCCGTACTGCGATGACGCTCCTTGTTCATAAGATGTTTTTCCGAAGTAGAGAGTATTTATTTTGCCTCCATCTTTTTCTTGGATCTCTAGTTTTCTGGCCAAGGAATCTGTGAGTTCATAGGTAGCCCATTTGTCCGCTGTTTTTGCGACCAGTCGTTGGGCCTTTATATCTTGTAATTGCCCAAGGGCACTTTTTACCAATGTTTGGCTCGCTTTAGATTTGATGTTGCCCTGTGAAACTTCCCATCCATTTTTCGACCTTGAAATATGAATAGGTTCTTCGGCCTTTTCGGCCGGTGGGTATATGGTAAGTTTTTCTATTGCTGAGGTATCCAATTGTATGACCTCTGGGTTAAAAGTGGTGCTACTGTTCTTTTTAAAGTAATTGGTGGAAACATAAAGCAGTACCAATACCACCAATATCGCGATCAATATCTTGTTTTTTTTCATGGGTTATGGTTTTGTTGTAGCGATCATTCGTAGTTTTCTTCCAGTCTTTTGCTGCGTTTGTTTTTGTTCATCTGCATACGTACTATGCCGTAGACAATCACCAAAATAATGGGCAAGAGAAAATTGGCATATTTTAAAGTGGTTTTGGTTCCTTCCTCTAATTTGTCCAATGGTCTGTACCGTACTCCTTTTGTCCTAAGATCTATCAATCCTGTATCGTCGCTCAACCAATCTATGGCGTTGACCATAAGGTTTATATTGTCGGCCTGTAGTGTTCGTTGACCGTCGCTAACTGGAAAATCTCCGTCGGAAACCACAAAAATGCGCGAACGGTTTCCGTTGGAATGGGTTTGCTCCAACACTCCTGCAACCACTTGGTTGGGGGCATTGAAATCATTATTGGTCCATTCTTTTTGGATATTGAAATACTGGGGTGCGGGCAGTACTCCCGAGTTATCCGATGAAAAGGCGAGCGGGGTAAAGGTGGTCAGCGAATCTTTGGCGGTAAACTTCAATGAACTGGCAAACTGCATTACCACGGCATCTAAGCCCTTGGTACTTGGGTGGTCTGCAAATTTACTGATGATGGGTGCATAGGGGAAGGCAACGTTCGTCGTAAAATTAAAGAAGCCTTGTCGCTGTTGTACCGATATATTGGCACATTGGGCATCGATGACAAAATTCGAACCTATTGTAAGTCCTTTTTCGTTCAGCCATTTTTCTACTCCCGTACCGATAGCATTGCCAAATGTGTTGTTGAGGTTTCCGTTTACCCGGTTCAGTGCAATGAACAAATTCCCCCCGTTTTCCAAAAACGCATCTAATTGCTTTAGGGTGCCATCACTGACGGTATCGGTGGGTCGTACCAAGGCCAATGTTCTTATTTCTTCAGGTGCGGGCACACTGTCGTTTAAGGTGACCGACTTAAAGTCGTACAACACGTCCAAGGCTGTTTTTACTTGTGCGAGTTCCCCAATAGTGGCCTGTCCGTAGCCCTGTAAAAGTCCTACCTCGGGTTTATCGGTTACCGATATCTTTTTTATCGAAGACGACAAAAGGTACTCCAAGGGTGCTCCCGGCTGTACAAAGGGAATAACCTCTTTACGGTCTTCCAATTGCAAAACGGCTCCCAAAAAGGCCTTTTGTTGTTTCATCTGGTCCTTTTCGCGAACGTTGATCATGACGGGGTTAATGCCAGCTTCCATAGCCTCGCGTTCCAATGCCTCGTTCTCGTTGGGGTTTATAAAGGTGTAGATAAGGTTGTCGTCGGAATGTCGCGCATACTCGATCAAGTATTCTTCGAAATTGTTTTTGGTCTTGGCGATGTCGGGCGGCAGATTCTCAGAAAAATAGGCCTTTACGGTAATAGGGTTTTCTAAGGATGCCATAATGTTTTCCGTGGCATCGCTTAGGGTATATTGCTTATCTTCTGTGAGATCCAACCTAAAAAAGTATTGTTTTGATACCAAGTTGGCAAACACCAAGATCACGATGATCAAGACAATGGTTATGTTCGTTTTTTTCATTGGATGTACTAGCGTTTATGAAATATGTCTTTTAGAAAGGGACCATTCACCTAGGTACAGCCCCAGCACGGTTATGGAAAAAAAATAGACCAGGTCTTTGGAGTCCAAAACCCCTCGTGAAACGGATTCAAAATGTGATTGAAGGTCCAAAGTATCGAAGAATTGCCCCAGGCTTCCGGTAAAGTTATGGGCCAATACCCCAAAAATAATATGGAAAAAGAGACCAATGAACAGGGTGGTCATAAAGGCCACAATCTGGTTGGTGGTAATGCTACTCGCAAAAATACCTATAGCGGTGTAGGCCATACTTAGCAGCAGTAGGCCCAAGTAACCACAAATGGTTCCGCCGTTGTCTAAATTCCCGATATTGGAAACCGTAATAACATAGGGCAAGGTGGCTGCCAAGGCAATACAGACCAGCAATATAGATCCCAGAAACTTGCCAAGGATCACTTGCCTGTCCGATACCGATTTGGTCAAGAGTAGTTCTAACGTGCCTGTTTTTCGCTCTTCGGCCAGCATTTTCATGGTAATGGCGGGAATAAAGAAGAAGAGACTCCAAGAGGCAATGTTGAAAAAGACTCGAAGGTTGGCCTGTCCTACCAAAAAAACATCGTTTCCGTAAAGCCAAGTGAAAAACCCGCTGAAGCCTAAGAAAAGAACAAGGATAATATAGGCAATGAGCGAGTCGAAAAAGGTCGCCAGTTCACGTTTGGCGATGGTCCATATGGTATGCATGTCTAATTTACCGTTAAGTTTCTAAATATGTCTTCAAGTTTGGTTTCCAAAGGAGTCAGTTCGGTCAGTACCCATTTTTTATCCACACAGAGCTTAAAGATGTTCCGTTTAGACGATTGTTGGGCGATACTTTGTACTTCGAAAAGGTTTTCTTCCCGTTCTATCAGATCCACGTCCTGTACCGTATCCAAGTCGCTTAAGGCCTTTGCAATGGTTTCGGCCTTGGCGTCTTCTATGCGCACCTTTAACACCTCGTTGCCTTGGGCTTGTTTTCTAAGGGTTTCGGGCGTTCCGTTCGCGACAATGCTGCCCCTGTTGATGATGAGGATGCGGTCGCAGGTGGCTTCCACTTCGGGTAAGATGTGCGTGCTAAGTATAACGGTCTTTTCCTTGCCCAGGTCGCGGATCAATTTTCGGATCTCGATAATCTGGTTGGGATCCAGCCCCGTAGTGGGTTCGTCCAAAATCAATATTTCGGGGTCGTGGATCATGGCTTGGGCGAGTCCCACGCGCTGACGATACCCTTTGGATAGCTCCCCTATTTTTTTGTGTTTTTCGCGGTTGAGTCCGCATAGGCCGATCATTTCCCGAATCCTATCCTTGATGTTTGCCTTTTCTACCCCTTGTAGGGCGGCACAGAACTCTAGATAGTCGATGATGGGCATATCCAGATACAAAGGATTGTTTTCCGGTAGGTAGCCAATGTGCTGTTTAAAGTTGCTCTCGGGGTCGGTCACACTTTTGCCACCGATTCGTATATCTCCCTTTTCGATGCCGATATAACCGGTGATCATTTTCATGGTGGTGGATTTTCCTGCTCCATTAGGACCAAGAAATCCGAGTACCTCTCCGGTTTTAACATCAAAGCTGATGTCGTTTACGGCTTTTTGAGGGCCGTAGGTTTTGGTTAGTTTTTCGATTTGTATATCCATGCTCGGTATGTGACGTTTAGTTCAATTGAATACGGGTTAAAGATTGCTGTACCATTTTTCTTTTAGCTTTAGTTGGCGGTTAACCTATTGGATAGAAAAGATGATTTAGCTGATCGCACGGTGTTATTTGTTTTAGGTTCTTTGGATAGATGTATTTTTAATACCCCATGGTGAAACCGCACGGTATGTATATGGCAATGTTGTTTGTCGGGAAGTCGGATCTGAAAATCGATATCTTTTCCATATCCTTCGTACGACATAGATCCACCGTAATAATCGTAGCTGTTTTTAGGATTTTTTATTTTTAGATGAAGGACCCCGTTTTGTACCCTCACGGAATGGTTATATTTAGTAAGAAAATTGGCCGAGATAAGAATATGTACACCTGTATTCTCCAATTTCATTTGAAATTTTTTGAATCTTAGCGGTGGAAAAGAATGAAGTCTTTGATGTTTTTCTTTCTTGGTTTTGTTCAATGATTCCATAACTATTTTTTTAAATTATACTTTGCTTTAAAAAAGTATTCTTCTAAAGAAACAGAATGATGAAATATTTTTTTTCGAGGGTTGAAGAGCGCTATTATACCCCTAGGTAGGGTGTTCTTATCTTAAGAAAAGGCGATTACCTTCATCTGTAGAATTTGAATTCAAAATTATTGTTCTCCGAATGAAATGTAAAAGGTAGGTGCTGTAAAAACACCGTTATAAAAGAAGGTTGTGAATCTTGCCCACTTTTTGTGTTATTTGACAATAGATTGCCTAATTTTTTTTGAATAGGCAGAACAGAAAACGCGGGCAAAAAATCGTCTTCATGTCTACTAAATGGCATAGTATCGCTATTTCAAATTCTGAATAAAAATAAAAATTTAGAAAATACACTAAAAGTTAAAAAATGTAAAAAAGACATCTTTATCTTGGTTTTTGGGGTAAGAAAAGAACCTATTTTAAACAAATGTCTTTACTAAAATGAAGAGGGAATTAAAAATTCAGCTTATACAAAGCCCCGATTTGTATGACCCGGTTTAATTGATTGTTTTCATTGTTGTTGCCATATTGTCCGTCATCGTTAAAATCAAGGTCTATAAGTCCTTGCTTGTATCGTAGTTCAAGAGCAAGTCCAAAATCGAATTCGATACCTATTCCTCCAAATACGGCTAGGTCTATCGGGGTAACTTCAAAATTGTCACCATCACTATTGATCAGGTTTATAAAATTATCATTGAAATTAAAATCTATGCTAGGGCCTAAGATGAAATGAAAATGCCCTCCTTCCGTAAATATTTTATTGGCAACACTTATATACAGGTAGTTGATGTCGATATCGTCAAGCTCGGGAATTTCAGATTTTCCTCCTTGTTTAGAATAGGTGATTTCTGGTTGTAGGGCATACGTGTCATTAAATTGTATCGCTAATGCTACACCGGCGTATGGGGCATATTTGCTATGTAGGTTAGAGTTGAGGACCTTACTGCTGTTAAGTCCCATACGTAGTGCCATTTTTGTTTTTTCTTGAGAAAATACGGTTGTAGAAGAAACAATTAAAAAAAGAATGAGCAGCTTTGTTTTCATATCAATGCTTTTTTATAATAGGATGATTTATATGATAAATAGACGTCTATTTAACTACGTTGATCATTACGGCCTCGCAACTTTTTAAGTCTGAATTTAAGATAATGTTTTCAGATTTTTTCCCGTCCGTTATTTCTATCGCTACAGTGTTTGGGGGAGAATCACCTAAATTATGGGCGTAAAGGAACAGGTCGTTAGATTTGTTAGGGTCTAATTTAATCTGAAACTCTTTTTTCCAGTAGGTCAGATAATATTTAGATACTACCGGGGTGCCGTTTAAATATATAGAAACGATATCGCCGTCCTGTCTGCCATGGTCCCATATTTTAACACTTATGGTTTCACTGTCGAAAGTAAATTCTTTGGTATATGATATTTTTCTTCCATCGAATTCTTCACGTATGTTAGGGGTAGGTGCATTGGTCTCTATAGCCGATGTCACAGTTGTTGTGGTCGATGCCGCTTTGCTTTTCTTTTTGGCCCTTCTTCTTTTTTCTTTTTTACTAAGCCCTCGTTTTTCTATTTGGGCGAGTTCATGTTTCTTTTTTAGTTCGTCCGATGCTTTATTTGTTATAGAGAAAAAAGGAGTTACGAATTTTGCAATTTGATATTTGTCTTCTGGAAACAATTCGATCCCTACAACTTGGTACCGATCTCCAGAACCTATATTTTTTGCAAGCTCTATTTCTTTTGAAATACCGTTGTTCTCAAAAGAGCCCAACTCTTGAACCACCATTTCGTTTCTGACCAGAAAAAAACGAATAGATTTATTCGGGGCTATATTTTCGGTATTCCAACGAAGGGTTACTTTTTCGGGTATATTCCAGACTGTTCCCTGTGCGGGATCTGTTATCGATATTGCCGATTTTTCTTGTTGGCAAAAGATTGCCGTTGAAAATAGACTAAAGAGTAGGGGAACAAATAAAGATTTCATATGACGAAAATAAAGCAAAATATACGAATAGCTTTTTGACCTTGATTAATAAAGAAAGAGTTTGGTTGAATCTATAACGCTATTTATATGGAAATGTTGAACACTATTAGGATTATTAAAATTTAAAATGGAATAATTCCAATATTTTGGAATTATTCCATAAATTAGCTATCCGATTTTAAGGATAGTTATGCAAAAGACCATTTTACATCTGGACCTTGATACGTTTTTTGTATCCGTAGAGCGCCTTGTCAATAGCGAATTGAAGAATAAACCGTTATTGGTAGGTGGGTTGAGCGATAGGGGCGTGGTCGCGGCCTGTAGCTATGAGACCCGCGGTTATGGGGTGCATTCCGGTATGCCCATGAAAATGGCCAAGGAACTGTGCCCCGAGGCGATTGCCATAAAGGGCAATGCGGGTACCTATAGCAACTATTCCGACATGGTTACCGAGATTATCAAGGAGCAGGTACCCCTTTTTGAAAAATCGAGTATCGATGAGTTTTACGCCGACCTAACGGGAATGGATCGTTTTTTTGGCTGCTACAAATACGCTTCGGAGCTGCGCCAACGGATCCTTAAGGAAACCGGATTGCCTATTTCTTTCGGACTTTCGGTCAACAAGGTAGTCTCTAAAGTGGCCACTAACGAGGCCAAGCCCAATAACCAATTAAAGATAGATTACGGCTTGGAAAAACCCTTTCTTGCCCCCTTGTCCATCAAAAAAATACCCATGGTGGGCGATAAGACCTACCAAATGCTCAGAAACCTGGGGCTGCGGCAGGTGCGTACCATACAAGAAATGCCCATAGATGTCATGCAACGGGTCTTGGGCAAAAACGGAAGGGTCATATGGAAAAGGGCCAATGGTATCGATCATACCCCCGTGGTTCCGTTCTGTGAGCGAAAATCGATCTCTACCGAACGCACCTTTGACAAAGACACGATAGATGTGGTGAAATTAAAGGGCATTCTCATTGCAATGACCGAGAACCTGGCCTATCAGTTGCGGCGGGGGGAAAAGTTGACGGCCTGTATCGCGGTCAAGATCAGGTACTCCGATTTCAATACCTATTCAAAACAGATGCGTATTCCCTATACCAGTGCCGATCATATTTTGATACCCAAGATCCTGGAGTTGTTCAAGACCTTGTACAACCGCAGGTTGTTGGTGCGCTTGGTGGGCATCCGCTTTAGCCACTTGGTATCGGGCAACTACCAGATCAACCTATTTGACGATACCGAAGAGATATTGAACCTGTACAATGCGATGGACCATATTCGAAAGCGCTATGGCGATAAGAGCGTGATCCGTGCCTCGGCCATGGGCGCACGAACGATTGGGAGAATGCAGAACCCCTTCGATGGCCGACCGCCGATCGTATTGGCCCATAGAAAACAATAATAGTGGTAAGGCCACTGGAATATAGTCGGATCACTTGCGATTGCCATAATCAATAGATACATCAACGAAATTGTACTTAAACTGTCATACATATTACAGCCTTCGCTACGGAACCTTTTCCGAAAAGGAGCTCTTGCAGCTGGCCCGTGAAAATGAGGTGACACAGTTGGCATTGACCGATATAAACAATACGTCGGCCTGCCTTAATTTTGTGCGTTTGGCCCCGAATTACGGGGTCAGGCCCATTCTGGGCATCGATTTTCGAAATGGTGCCGAACCCTGTTTTATCGGTATTGCCAAAAACAATGAAGGCTACCTCGAACTGAACGATTTTCTGTCGGAACACTTGTACGAAGGAAAGAAGTTTCCGGTGGTGGCGCCCAAGTTCAAACATGCCTATGTGGTATACCCCTTTGAGATGGTACTGCTCAACGAGATGTCGGTCTTTAAGGAAAACGAATACATTGGTATATCGATCGCCGACCTGCGAAAATTGCCTTTTTCGAGATTGTCCGGGTTAAAGGATAAGTTGGTGGTGCAACAGCCCGTAACCTTTCGCAACAAAAGCGATTTCAATGCACACCGCCTGCTGCGGGCCATCGACAACAATGTGCTGCTCAGCAAGCTGGACAAAAGCGAGGAGGCGAATGAGGACGAAAAGATGTTCCCCATAGGTAATTTGGCCGCGGCCTTTTCGGAGCATGCCCATATCTTGGAGAATACCGAACGGTTGATGAATTCGTGCAGCATCTATTTTGATTTTTCTTCGGATAGGGAGCCCCAAAACTTGAAAACCTATCTAGGTACGAAGGAGGCGGATGAGGCCTTGCTGGAAAAGCTCTGCCAAGAAGGCTTGTCTTACCGGTATCCCGAAGGCGGGCCGGGTATCATGGAGCGCTTGCACAAAGAGCTGGAACTGATCAAGACCATGGGCTTTGTTTCGTATTTCCTCATTAATTGGGATATCGTTTCCGAAGCCCGAAGAAGAGGGTTTTTCTACGTAGGCCGCGGTAGCGGGGCCAATAGCATCGTGGCCTATCTATTGCGTATTACCGATGTGGACCCAATGGAGCTGGACCTGTATTTTGAACGGTTTATCAATTTATATCGGGTGAATCCCCCTGATTTTGATATCGATTTTTCGCATCGCGACCGTCCCGAGATGACGAAATATATCTTTGAACGCTTTGATCATGTGGCCCTATTGGGAACCTATGTCACCTTTAAGGAGAAAGGGGTGGTCCGCGAATTGGGCAAGGTGTTCGGGTTGCCAAAAAGTGAGATCGACCTGCTTTCGGAGGGCAGGTACGATCCCCAAAAGCTCGATGAGATCTCTCGGTTGGTGTTGAAATACGGTCGCTTGATCAACGGTATGCCCAACTATCTGAGCATTCATGCAGGGGGTATTTTGATCAGTGAAAAACCACTTCACTGGTTTGCCGCTACCCACCTTCCGCCCAAAGGGTTTCCGACCGTTCAGTTCGATATGGTAATCGCAGAGGATGCAGGACTCTATAAATTTGACATCCTTGGACAGCGCGGACTCGCCAAAATACGGGAGGCGGTGGATATTATCGGCTACAACCGACCCGATGAAATAAACTCGTTCGATATTCATGATGTGCGTAGGTTTAAGACCGATCGGTCAGTGAACGCGTTGATAAAGAGTGCGCAGTGCATGGGCTGTTTTTATGTGGAATCGCCCGCCATGCGGATGCTTTTAAAGAAATTGGAGGTCGATAATTACCTCGGTTTGGTGGCGGCGAGTTCCATTATTAGGCCGGGTGTCGCCAAAAGTGGTATGATGCGGGAGTATATTTTAAGGCACCGCGACAAGGGTAGGGCAAAAGAAAGGGCGCACCCAGTTATGCTCAATATTATGCCCGAGACCTATGGGGTCATGGTCTACCAAGAAGACGTAATTAAAGTGGCCCACCATTTTGCGGACCTTAGTTTGGGGGAGGCCGATGTACTGCGACGTGGGATGAGCGGTAAGTTCCGCTCCCGCGAAGAGTTTGAAAAAGTACGGTTGAAGTTTATAGACAACTGCCGAAAAAAGGGAGAGCCCGATAGTATTATCTTCGAGGTCTGGGAGCAGATCGCCAGCTTTGCCGGCTATGCCTTTGCCAAGGGGCATTCCGCATCCTATGCGGTCGAGAGCTACCAGACCTTGTTCTTACGGGCCCGTTTTCCGTTGGAGTATATGGTGGCCGTGCTCAATAACGGAGGCGGATTTTACCGTCCCGAGTTTTATGTGCACGAGGCACGGATGTTGGGTGGCGTTATACATCCGCCCTGTATTAACAGAAGCTTTAATGCCAATGTAATCTATGGGAAGGATATTTTTCTGGGCTTTGGCTATCTGCGCGATCTGGAGCACAGGGTGTCGGAACGTATCATAAGGGAAAGGAAGGCTGGAGGACATTTTTCCTCCCTCGAGGACTTTCTCGATCGGGTAATGATTTCCATTGAACAAATTAGCATCCTGATTCGTATAGATGCCTTTCGGTTTACAGGGGCGAACAAACACCAATTGTTGTGGAAAGCGCATTTGTTCCTCAATAAAAACGCAAAAATCGACCACCCCAAGCTGTTTCCGCCCAAGCGGCAGAACTTTAAGATTCCCCAAATGCACACCACAGACCTAGAGGAGGCCTTTACCCAATTGGAACTTTTGGGTTTTTGCTTGTGCAGTCCGTTTGAACTGTTGGCCGAACCGCCCAAGAACCAGCGTTGTGCAAATGACCTGGAGCGGTTCCTGAACCGCTATATCGATATCTATGGCTATTTGGTCACCGTTAAGAATACCCGTACACACAATGGTAAACGCATGCATTTTGCCACCTTGATAGACCAACAGGGCAAGGTGTTCGATGTAGTGCTGTTTCCACCTGTAGCGGCCAAATATAGTTTTAGGGGGAAAGGGATTTACAGGTTTTACGGTAAGGTAGTGAGCGAATTCGGGTTTTTGAGTATCGAGGCCATCAAGATGCAAAAACAAGATTATGTGCAAGATCCCCGCTATGCCGATATGAAAACGAGTGCCAAGGTTTTTATAGACAATAAAGCGGATGCTTCTCGATTAAGTTCCAATTCGGAATTGGAAAATACCGATGTAGAATCGTGAATCGAGTATCTTCTTAAATCTGTAATGGACAATTTATGGTATACCGATTTTTGGTATAAAACCATTTGTGAAAATAGGTATAATTAGAGCGCAAGTAGTTTTAAAATAGGAATAGAGGCTTCCTCCTTTTAAAAGATATCAATGTATTGTTTCTTAGTACAGAAATAATAGTAAAGAATAAATGGCAAATAGTAATAAACACTTTCTCATAATCAATTTTGTTAAGATTGGGTTATTCTGATGTTGAATTTATATGGTTCTTTATGTTTTGTTAAATTTTTTCGGAAATCTGGATATATATTCGATAAAGTGTTGTTTTTATGACCCTTTATCGGAAAGACGCAAAAAGAAAAAGCCTCCGATTTCTCGAAGGCTTTTGTGAGGGTAAAAAATGAGATATGGCTAATTCCAACCTCCACCTAAAGCTTTATATATGTTCACCCTTGCGATTAATTGATCTCGTTTTGTTTCTACGAGCTCCATTTTTGACTCCAAAGCCTCTCGTTGGGTCAACAATACTTCTATATATTCTATTCTTGCCGATTTAAACAACTGCGTAGATAGATCTATAGATGCTGTAAGTGCTTCTACTTGATCGGCCTTTAGGTCGTAGGTTTTTTTAAGGTTATCTATGTTAGATAATTGATTGGCTACTTCTATATAGCCTTTTAATATAGATTTTTCATACTCATACACTGCCTGTATCTGCTTTGCATTGGCACTATTATAGGCGGCCTTAATGGCATTTCTGTTAATTAAGGGGCCTACGATATCTCCCACTGCCGAGTATAATAGTGATTCGGGTGTGCTGGTCAGGTATTTGGGTTTAAAAGCCTGTAACCCTACACCTGCTTTGATACCGACCGAAGGGTAAAAATTGGCCCTGGCCACTTTTATATCCAACTTGGCAGCGGCCAACTCGTACTCGGCCTGTCTAATATCAGGGCGATTTTGCAATAGTTGAGAAGGTATACCCGCATATATGGGGTCGATGGTATTCTCGATAAAATTATCGGAATTACGTTCTATATGCTTTGGGGTACTACCTATTAGAAAGTTGAGCTTGTTCTCTGTTTCAACGATTTCTTGTTGTACTTCAAATTTATGGCTCTGGTTTTTTAATACTTCGG
This sequence comes from Maribacter sp. MMG018, assembly GCF_018100785.1. Lineage (GTDB taxonomy): Bacteria > Bacteroidota > Bacteroidia > Flavobacteriales > Flavobacteriaceae > Maribacter. The sequence goes on from NZ_JAGJEC010000001.1 coordinate 1,199,835, forward strand.
CCTCGAATCTTCTAACGGCAAGTTCTGTAGCTCTTGCCGCTTGCTTTTGAAGTTTCACCATTTCGAGCGCGTTGGATTGAATTTCCAAATTTTGCTCAATAATGTTCAATTGGTTGTCCAACGCTAAAAGCTCGTAATAAGAATCGGCTATTTCTGCAATTAAACTGGTTACCATAAAGTTTTTACCCTCTATGGTGGACAAGTATTCGAGAACCGCCGCTTTTTTAGAGTTTCTTAGTTTTTTCCAAATATCGAGTTCCCAAGAAGCGGAAAGACCCACAGAGTAATCGGTTAATGGCTCTGGGAATTCTTCTCCGTCCTTTATATCCAGATTCTTCTCTACAGCACCGTTACGGGTATATTCCCCGACTTTTTCGACTTCTGCACCGGCCCCGTAATTAATAAAAGGCAGGTATTCTCCCGTTCTGGTCTTCACCTCGCTTTGCGCAATATCGATTTGTTGCAACATGATGTTCAGTTCTTGGTTGTTTACCAAGGCGGTATCTATCAAGGCGATCAGATAGGGGTCGGAGAAAAAATCGCGCCATTTAACGGTTGCCGTATTGGTGGTGTCCGTTGATTGCGTCCGATAATTGTCCGGAAGATCTATATCCTCTTCTTTTAGTGTTTTTGTCGGCACACAAGAATAGAATATTCCGATTACCAGTATACAGACGACAATTGATTTTCGATTTTTTACGATATTTTTTATTTTCTTATTCATCGTCTTTTCTTTTGGTTAATTTTTTTAAGAGCTTTTTCATTTCAAGAAGAGCTTTAGCGGTTTTGCTTTCTCCTTCGCTATTTCGTATAAACTCTTCGGAGATAGGTTCTTGGTGCTCGTCTTTGATCAGGCTTCGCCCTTCTGCCATTTTACCAAAGATGTAGTATAGTCCTGGTATGACCAATACTCCGAAAATAGTACCGATAAGCATTCCTCCCAGGGCAGAACCGCCTATGGTCCTATTTCCTATAGCTCCGGCACCGGTAGCGATTACCAATGGAACTAGACCGGCGATAAAAGCGAAAGAGGTCATAAGAATAGGTCGGAACCTTGCTTTTGAGCCTTCTATGGCAGCTTCAAGTATGGTAGCTCCCTTTCTGTGTTTTTGAACGGCAAATTCTACAATAAGTACGGCGTTCTTACCTAATAGACCTACCAACATGATAATACCTATCTGGGCATATACATCGTTGGACAATCCCATCATTTTTAATAGTGCGAAAGAACCAAAGACCCCAACGGGTAATGATAGTATTACGGCAAAAGGCAATAGGAAACTTTCGTATTGTGCGGCAAGAACAAAATACACAAAGATCAATACGACCGCAAAAATGTAGATAGATTCGTTACCTCTACTGGCTTCGTCATAAGACAAACCTTCCCATGCAATATCGTATCCCCTTGGAAGCGATTGTTCGGCAACTTCCTGTATGGCCTTAATGGCATCTCCACTGGTATACCCCGGAGCCGGAAGACCACGGATGGCCGCCGAATTATATAGGTTGTACCTGGTTACCTCATTAGGGCCTAACTTTTTCTCCATTGTCATAAATGCGGAATAAGGTACCATTTCGCCCTCTTCATTTTTAACAAAGAGTTTTTCTAGGTCTGTAGGTAATGCCCTGTATTCTGGGGCAGACTGTGTATATACCTTAAAGAAACGACCAAATCGTATAAAACCCTGCTCATAGGTACTACCGATCAAAATGTTCAGGTTTTCCATGGCCTTGCCAATAGAAACTCCTTTTTGCATGGCAATTTTGTTATTGATCTTTAAATCGTACTGAGGGTAGTTGGCCGAGAAGAAGGTAAACAATCCTGTTAATTCTTCTCTTTTGGACAAGTTTTCCATGAACTCGTTGTTAATTCTTTCGAATTCATGATAATCGGTACCATTGGTCTTGTCCAACAATCGCATAGAGAAACCACCCGAAGAACCAAAGCCAGGTACAGCGGGTGGCTCAAAGTATTCTATCACCGCTCCTAGGTCTTTTGTTTCCTCTTCCAGTTCTTCCATGATTTCATGAACAGAGTGTTGTCTTTCTGACCATGGTTTTAGGTTGATCAAACAAGTACCGGCATTAGAACCACGACCTTCGGTCATAATTTCATAACCTGCCAACGAAGAAACGGATTCAACACCCTCTGTTTCTTCGCATATTTTTTGCAATTTTCTAGCTACTTCGTTGGTACGCTCCAAAGTTGCTCCAGGAGGTGTTTGTATAATGGCATAGATCATCCCTTGATCTTCATTGGGTATAAAACCGGCCGGTAATACTTGGTTCGTAAAGAAAATACCTGCACAGAACGCTATTAAAATTCCGAAGGTGACCATTCTACGGGCCGCAATTTTATTAAGTATGCCCACATACCCACCGGTAAGTCTTTCGAACCCTTTGTTGAACCAATCTATAAAACGATCAATAGGTGTTTTCTTTTTAGGCTTACCGTGATTGTTCTTTAACATCATGGCACAAAGAACAGGGGTAAGGGTCAAGGCAACCACGGCCGATATGACTATAGATCCCGCCATGGTTATAGAAAACTGTCGGTAGAAAACCCCGACCGGACCGGTCATGAACGAAACAGGGATAAATACCGATACCATAACAAGGGTTATGGCTATAATGGCACCACCGATCTCTTGTAGCACGGCTGCGGAAGCTTTGTAGGGCGTTAAATTTTCCTCTTCCATTTTTACGTGTACGGCCTCGACCACCACAATGGCGTTATCCACTACGATACCAATGGCCAAAACCAAGGCGAATAATGTAATCAGGTTTATGGACAGCCCAAATATCTGCATTACGAAAAATGCCCCTATCAATGAAACGGGTACCGCAATAATCGGTATAAGGGTGGAACGCCAATCACCAAGGAATAGAAACACTACAATGGCCACCAAAATAAAGGCGTCTCTAAGTGTATGCAATACTTGCTCTATAGAGGCATCCAGGAAATTGGATACATCATAGCTGATCTGAAAGTCTAGCCCTGGAGGCAAGTCCGTTTCCAGTTCGGCCAATTTGTCTTTCACGGCCGCGATCACATCACTACCGTTACTGCCAAAGGTTTGCTTCAATACAATGGAAGCAGAGGGGTGACCATCTAAATTGGAATAGATGTCAAAGAATTCACTACCGAGTTCTACATCGGCGACATCCGCTAGTTTAAGAATTTCTCCTTCTTCATTGGCACGTATAATAATATTCTCGTACTCCTCGGGCTCGTCATATCGGTCTTGGTAGGTAAGCACATATTCCAATGCCTGCGATTCTTTACCGGAACTTCTACCTATTCTACCCGGCCTCGCCAAGATACTCTGGTCTTCCATAGCTTCTAGCACCTCTTCGGCAGATACGTTATAGGCCCGCATACGGTCTGGTTTTAACCATACCCGCATGGCGTATTTACGGCTACCGAGAATCTTGGCACTTGCAATACCGTTTATTCGCTGTATCTCTGGAACTATTTTAGTGTATGCGTAGTTGTACAGAAACTTTTCATCATTATGGTTTTCTTTACTGTACAGGTTTACGTACATCAACATACTGGGCTGTACGGGGGTAATAATGACCCCTTCTCTTTGTACGAGCTCGGGCAACAATGGCATTACTTGGTCTACCCTTGTCTTTACCCGTACCACGGCCTGGTTGGGGTCGGTGCCGGGCTCAAAGATGACACGTAAGGTTCCTTCACCTGCACTGGTCGCATCCGAAGCGATATATCTCATTCCCTGAACACCGTTAATGGCGGTCTCTAAGGGGATAAGGGTTGATTTTACCAAAACATCGGCGCTGGATCCTGGGTAGGCAATAAAAATATTTACTGTTGTTGGGGCAATTTGAGGAAACTGGGAAATAGGTAATTGATTAATAGCCAGTAAACCTGTAAAAACGATTATGACCGAAATGACGATAGCCAATACCGGTCTATGTATAAATTTTTTGAACATATCTTTTTAAGATTTGTGTTGACTACTCAGTGTATAAGGCCAGCTGTGAAATAACAGTGTTGGGTTCCACAAAATCGGTGTTGATTTTTTCGTTGTCCTTTACCATCCGTATGCCTTCGAGTAATATTTGATCGTTCTCGGATAATCCTTTTTCAACTACAAAAAGATGAGGTAATTCTGCTCCTATGGTAACTTCACGTTGTCTAACTACATTATCTTTATCCACGACAAAAACATACTTCTTGTTCAAGACTTCAAAAGTTGCTTTTTGGGGTATAAGCATGGCATTTTTAAAAGGTACGGTCATAAGAACGCTGCCTGTTTCGCCATGTCTTAATATTCTATCTGGATTTGGAAAAGTGGCCCTAAAGGCGATATTACCGGTTTCGTGATTAAATTCTGCTTCTATGGTCTCTACAACACCTTTTTGGTTAAATTCCTTGTTGTTGGCCAAAAGCAGGCCTACTTCTTTTTTGTTGTCCTTGTCGGTACTGGTAATGTAATCTAGGTATTCTGCTTCGGGTACATTGAAATATACCCACATTTTGCTGTTGTCGGATAGGGTGGTCAAAAGTTCTCCTTCGTCTAAAAGACTTCCTTCCCGTACATGCAAATGATCCATAATACCGTCAAAAGGCGCGCGTATATCTGTAAAACCTAGATGGGTCTTGGCAAGTGAAACTTCGGCCTTTGCCTTTTCTAAAGTGGCCTTGGCCAAAGAAAGTTCATTCTCCGATACCACGTTGCCATCGGCCAATAATTGGGTATTCTCGAATTCTATTTCGGCCATTTTGGCTTCTGCTTCTGCTTTTGAAAGGTCTGCTTGGTATACGTTTGGCATTATGTAGAACATTTTTTGCCCTTTCTTTACAGACTGGCCCTCGTCTACATATATTTCATTTAAGTAGCCTTTTTCCAAAGCTCGTACTTCTATGTGCCTTATGGCGTGTATCTGACAGACATAATCTTTGGTGATAGATGTGTCTTTTTTTATCGGTTTTGTCACCAAGAACTTTGTTTCGTCTTTGTGGTGTTCTTTTGTTTGGTTACAACTGGTTAGGCTTATCAATACGAATAAGCCCATAATCATGGGAACTTTCCTCATAATATTATATTTAGATAATTGGTTAAACTGAAAATGTTTGGGTAATACCTAGAAAGAATAGAAGGCACTACCGTATAGGCCTATTTCTTAGGTTTAATAATCGTCAAAGAGATACTGTGACGTTACAATAAAGGAGGGGTAAAGTCTATATTCTGAATATCTGAAATCTGATATGCCTACTATAAGGGATCGTAAATTTCAGTGCCTTAACACAGACTGATGATTTTTCAGTTAAAAGAGGAAGTAACCCTAAGGCCTGGGCATAAAAAAAAGCAATGGAAATATTGCTTAAAGTTTGTTTTTTTTGTGGAGGAGATATGATATGCTCTTCTTCTTTCTCTTCGTTCTCGCTGGCCTCTACGGCATGATGCTTATCGGATGAGGAAGGAGCATAGTCTATATGGGTAAGTAATCCGGTCTCGTTAAAGAGATCGGTGTTTACGATAGTAGAAGATATTTCGTGAGAAGTCTCCTTTTTTATTTCCGTACTAAAATGAACAAAGAACAACCCGCACAAGAATGCGAGTACAATTGGTAATATCCGCTTGTTTGATATTTGCTTCATTTCGCAAGCGAAAATATGGCAAGAAAACAGCGCGCACAAACACCTCCTGTTAAAAAACTGTAAAAAATATGGAAAGAAGATCAAAAAAATGATAATCGAAATTTATAAGGGTGTTTTTTTTAGAAATGATAATAGATGTGAGGTACATTTTTGTTGATGAGGAGGTTATGTGGTTGGTGGTTGGCTGTAAGTATTTCTGATTTACGAATAAAAGACCCGGCAAAATATCGGACACATAAAATTTTGATGTTTGGTAAAGGTGGTATCGATTACAATCTATAGAAAAGCATGTTTTAACTGTTTTTGGAGGGTAGTGCTATGTAATTGGATAATATAGTATAAGAAGAGGATAATTATTCAAAAATAATCGGCTGATATAATTTCTAAGTTTACAAGTGTAAAATTTGCACTTAATAACCTTTGTATTAAAATAGGGGTTTTCGGTGATGGTTTTATAGAAAAAAGCAATCAAACTAAACTTTAGAATTATGAATTTGGCCAAATTATTACCAAGAATGTTTTTGGGATCAAGTCGTCTCAAAAAGCGAAAATTGTTTTCTGTTCTTTGTCTGTTGTGTGTGCAAGTTGCGTTATCGCAACAACAGATATCTGGAACAATTACGGATGATCAAGGAATTCCGGTGGCCGGAGCGTCGGTAGCCGAGAAAAACACTACTAATGGAACAGTCTCCGATTTTGATGGAAATTTTGAAATTACCACAAACAGTTCAAATGCAGTTTTGGTATTTTCTTACTTGGGTTTTAAAACTCAAGAGATACCTGTAGGGTCGTCGTCGACAATAAATGTGGTCATGCAAGAAGATTTGGAGCAACTTTCGGAAGTTGTGGTCATAGGGTATGGAACACAAAAACGGGCCGATGTTACAAGTTCGGTGGCAACCGTAAAATCTGAAGATTTTGTACAGGGTAATGTAAAGGATGCCGCACAACTAATTCAGGGTAAAGTGGCAGGTTTGTCGGTTTCTGCCCCATCCGGTGATCCTACAGAAGGTACACAGATTAGTTTAAGGGGTACATCTTCTATTTTAGGGGGTACAAATCCTTTGGTGTTGGTCGACGGTGTTCCAGGAAGCTTAAATACCGTTGCTCCAGAGGATATAGCCTCTATAGATGTGTTAAAAGATGGTTCTGCGACCGCAATTTATGGAACAAGGGGTACCAATGGGGTTATTATCATTACGACCAAAAAAGGTAGTAATGATATGAAATCTACCATAGAGTATAACGGGTATATGTCATTGTCCACTATTGCCAATGAGTTAGATTTTTTAGATGCGAACGAACTAAGGGAGAAGTTTAATGAAGGGTACGAATTTAATGGGGCCAATTTAGAGGATTATGGAGCCAATACTGATTGGGTGGATGAAATTACACGAAATGCCTATAGCCAAGTTCATAACCTTATTTTTAGAGGGGGCAATGCTACTTCAAATTTGACGGCCTCTATAAACTATAGGGATATCGAAGGAACGTTTTTAAAGTCGAATAGTGAAAAATATACGGCGAGGGTCAGTGCAAACCATGCCATGTTCGATAATCGTTTAAAAGCCAATATAGGTGTTATATTAAGTGAGCAAACCTATAATGCCTTAGGGGACGGAAGCAGTTTTAATCCATATATCTACAGGCAGGCCCTTATAAGAAATCCTACAGAACCAGTAAAGGATGAAGAGGGTAACTGGTACGAAAGAGACGTATATTTTTATGACAACCCTGTCGCGTATATACAAGAAACGATAGGCGAGAACAAATTTAGAAATTCTAGGTTCGATTTTTCCTTAAGTTATGATTTTGGCGACCATGTAACCATGAAAGGACTTTACACACGTAAAGGAGAGACAAATATTAGAGGGTTTTATCAGACCAAGAACCATGTGTCTACCACAAAGAATGGCCAAGATGGCTATGCTTCAAGAGGTACTGACGATTATGTAGGTAATTATGGTCAGCTTACCTTAGACTATGATAATTCTTTCGGTAAGCACAAGGTAACCGGTTTGGTGGGTTACAATTATGAAGATAATACGAACCAAGGTTTTTGGGCTACCAACCGTCGTTTTCCTACAGACGGGTTTACCTACAACAATCTAGGTAGTGGACAAGGCTTACAATTGGGTGAAGCGAATATGGGCAGTTATAAAGATTCTGATAAGCTGATCGCTTTCTTTGCAAGGTTTACCTACAATTATGACAACCGTTACCTTTTAATGGCCAGTTTGCGTAGAGAAGGGTCTTCCCGTTTTGGTGAAGATAACAAATGGGGTAACTTTCCAGGAGTTTCATTGGGTTGGCGTATAGATCAAGAGTCCTTTGCCGATAATTGGGATTGGTTGTCGAACCTTAAATTAAGAACAGGTTTCGGTGTAACGGGTATTAATGCAGGTTCTAATTATCAGGCCTTGAGTGGTCTAACCTATGGGTCGTATTTTTTAAACAACGGGCAATGGGTAAGAGAATTGGTGCCCTCGAGAAATGCGAATCCCGATTTAAGATGGGAAAAGAAAGAAGAGTTCAATGTTGGGCTTGACTTCGGTATTCTTGACGAGCGTATCAATGGATCGGTAGATTATTATAATAGAACCACCAAAGACGCATTGTTTAACTATAGTGTACCAACGCCTCCTTATTTCTTCGGAACCATTGCGGCCAATGTTGCTGAAATCAATAACAAGGGATTCGAGTTCTTGTTAAATGTGACACCTGTAAAAACAGAAAATTTTGATTGGACGGCTAACCTCACCTATTCGACCAATACCAATAAAATTGTATCGCTTTCCAATGATGAGTTTCAATTGACCAACGATTTCTTTGATGAGGGGTATACCGGCGAACCCATTCAAATTAGTACACATAGGGTACAAGAAGGACAGCCCATTGGTAATTTTTATGGCTTAAAGAGCGTAGATATCAATGATGATGGTATTTGGATTATAGAAAGACCGGACGGTAGTCTGGTTCCTGCAACGGAAGCTACTACGGACGACCGACAAATTTTGGGCAACGGTTTGCCTAAATCCTATTATAGTTGGAACAATACGGTCAGGTACAAGAATTGGGACCTGATGGTCAACTTAAGGGGCGCCTTGGATTACGAGATATTGAATTTCTCGCGTATGTTCTATGAGAATCCCACAATTACCTATAATACATTGGACTCCGCTTACGATCTTGTATATGGGAAAACAGAACTGCAAGACGTTCAACGTTTTGTTAGCTACTATGTAGAAGATGGCGATTTCTTAAAAATAGATAACATTACCTTAGGATATACCTTGCCCAAAGACGCTATAAAGTTTGCCCAAACTTTTAGGATTTATGCATCGGGGCTAAACTTGGCGACTTTTACAAGTTATAAGGGTATAGATCCTGAAGTCAATAGAAGTGGATTATCGCCTGGTAATGATGAAAGAGACAAATATCCTTCTACAAGGACGTTCACCCTAGGTATCAATTTTACATTCTAAACTAAACGACTATGAAAAATATAAATAATAAAGTGTTTTCACTTAAAACAAGAATATCGATCCTAGCCGCCTGTGCCTTTTTGGTACAACTAGGATGTACAGATTTGGAGGAAGAGGTGTTTTCAGAAGTTACCGAAGCATCTTTTACACCATCACAATCCGATATTGTATCGGTAATGGCTTCTGCGTATACTCCCATGCGCTACGTAATGGGGTGGCAAGGCTGGTTTGATCTACAGGAAGAACCGGCCGATATGTTTGTAACGCCTACTAGACCAAATGGTTGGGACGATGGGGGTACCTATAAAAGAATGCATTTTCATGAATGGACCTCTACCCAATGGCAGCCAAGAAATACATGGATCAATTGCTTTAACGGTATCAATAGTGCCAATAGGGTAATATTGCAGATAGAATCTGGACAATTACCGGTAAGCGATGAACAGGCCACTGCTATTGTTGCAGAAATGAGGGCGCTAAGGGCCTTGTATTATTCTATGTTGGTAGATTCGCATGGTAATGTTCCGATCATTGCCAGTTATAGTGATGAGTTGCCGGTTCAAAGTACACGCACCGAAGTTTATAATTTTATAGTTTCTGAATTAACAGAAGTAATACCAAGCCTTACCGAAACGGTAGATGTTTCTACCTATGGCCGTATGACCAAGTGGGCGGCCTACCATGTATTGGCCAGGGTTTATTTAAATTCTGAAGTATATGCCGGTACCTCTAACTGGGACAAGGTTATCGATGCCTGTGATAAGATCATTGCCAGTGGAGCTTTTGAACTGTCGGATAGTTACTCTGATATTTTTAGTACTAATAATGAGGGCAACAGTGAATTGGTGTTTGCGATACCCTACGATCAAATTTTTGCAGGGCAGTGGAATGCCCATATGAAAATGTTGCTTCCTGATCATAGATTGGTCTTCGGAATGCAGGCCCAACCATGGGGCGGGTCTAGTTGTAACCCCCAGTTTATAGATAGTTATGAGCCAAATGATAAGCGTTTGTCGGATACTTGGTTAATGGGCGATCAACTAAATGCTTCTGATGGGAGTGTGGTTATGACCTTGGTCAAAGAGATGCCAAGTATTTATGACTGTGATTTTACCGATGGCTTTAGATGCGGAAAATATGAAATAGAACCAGGTGCTACAGGTGGACTTAGTGTAGATTTTCCATTTTTAAGATATACGGATGTGCTGATGATGAAGGCCGAGGCGCTTCTTAGGACCAATAAAAGTGATGAGGCTGCGACTATCGTAACCCAAGTACGTACACGGTCTTTTGATAACCTGGCGGATGCAACGGTTACCGGGGCAGAACTTGAAGGTGACACTACCGTGCAATACGGCACCTTGGCCGAAGATGGTACTATTGCCGATGCAGGGGACCAAACGGCTGTACCATACGGACGTTTCTTGGATGAATTGGGTTGGGAGTTTGCTGGTGAGGCCAGAAGAAGAACCGATATGATCAGATTTGGGGTCTATCAAACTAAAAGCTGGTACAACCATACGCCAAAAGGTGATTACACCACACTTTTTCCGATTGGTTTAGAAGAGTTGAATACGAATACCAATTTAGGCCAGAATCCCGGGTATTAACGAATTTTTGTGTAAGGCAAAAGTTTTAGAAAATAATTGTTTGAGTTAGTTTTTTATATAAGTGATGAAAGCGAATGGATTTCCATTCGCTTTCTGTTTTTATGGTATATGAACAGGGTATAGTGGGTTTGATAATTTGTAAGTGGTTTCTAATCGACTGTTTAAGGGCTAAGCAATTAAAACTGTGATCGATATTGTGTAGGCGGACATCCCTTTAATTCTTTGAATTTTCTGTTAAAGTTGGCAATGTTGTTGAATCCACATTGTTCTGAAATCAATGAAATGGAAAGCTCTGGCTTGTTCACGATCAATTTACAGGCATTTTCGATTCGAATTTCAATTAAAAATTGAAAAAATGTCTTGTTCGTCCGTTTTTTAAAGTAACGGCAAAATGCATTACGACTCATATTGGCAATACTGGCGACCTCCTCTAGGCTAATGGGTTCGTTAAATTTTTCCATGGCATATTTGTAGACATTGTTCATACGTTTTCCTTCATCATCTGAAAATGATTTTCTATAAACAAATGAGGATAACGGTGCTGTTTTTGCCTTTGAAACATGACTAATGATCATTAAAAGAGTAGCTATCTGTTCTACTTTGTTTTGCGATGATAACTTAAGGAACTCGTCAATGATCGTCTTCTTATTTGAAAGTACTCTCATGCCCAGTTCTGATTTTTTAAAAAAATCTTGCGTCAGCGAAAGGTCGGCGATATCAAAGAAATCTTTTCCGAAAGAATGTAGGTCAAAAAAAAGTGTGTGCATCTCAGATACAGGAGAGGCCGTAACATCACTTTTAAATACATGGGGTACAAATCCGCCGATTATCAAAAGATCATTGGCCTTGTATTCATTTATAGAATCACCTACAATTAAAGACCCCTCTCCTTTGGATATATAACTGATTTGAATTTCACCGTGCTGGTGAAGTTGATCGTAGAAAGCTTCTACTCGATCTAATTGATAAACGAGTGCTTCATTTCTCGGTTTCGGAATTTTAAAAGGAAGGACTTTCAATTTTTTTGTATTAAGTTAATTATAATTTACCCTGAAATCGGTTATTATGGTAATAAAGTACAAATAAAGCGGTGTCTGCCATAAATTACTACTTTAAAAACAATTTGATATTTCTGTATAAATTAACTTCTTATTTCTGAGTTATACATGTTAAGGGTAATATAGTATCATTATCTGTTAATATGGACTACTGCAAGACGATGGATAATCAATAGTTTTAGTGATAATTTTAAGTATGGGATTTTTTGTTCGAAAATTAAGTGTATTTTTTATACTTATAATTACCGGGGTATCTTTTTCACAGGGTACATTAAAGGATTATAAGAAGGCTATGGCCGTGGATTCTTTGTTTCGTAACAAGGTATTTAACGTGCCGTCTGCTTTTCGTTGGAGTGGAGATACCACGTTATGGTATGTGAACAACACAAAGGAAGGTAAGGAGTATATGTTGGTAGATCCGTTGCAGAAAAAACAGAAAAAATGTTTTGATCATGATGTTTTGGCAAAGCTATTGTCCGTAAAGTTTAATAAGCAGGTAGATCCAAAGAATATCGATATCAAAGAACTGGACTTTAATGACCATCGGACGGAAGTAGAATTTGTTTTTGAGGATGCTAGAATATCTTATAATATAGAGAAGGGGACATTAACGCTCTTGGAAGAGGTAGAAAGTAAAAGAAAGAAAAAAAACGAATACTGGGGAAATAGATTTGACGAAACCTCTAACCTTCCCGTATTTTCTCCTGATTCTACCAGGGTTGCTTTTGTCAAGAACAATAATCTCTATATAAAGGATATCGGTACAGAGATAGAAACTCAATTGAGCTATGATGGGGCTCCTGGATTTTTTTATTCTTCGTATATAAAATGGTCGCCGGACGGTGAAAAAATTATGGCATATAAAGTTCGTCCGGGAGACGACCGTAAAATTTACTTTGTAGAGTCTAGCCCTATAGACCGGTTGCAACCAAAATTACATTCAAGAGACTATTTAAAACCTGGGGATGAACTGCCCTTTAAAAGTCCGCAGTTGTTCTTGGTTAATAGTCGACAGCATATTCAAATACCAACGTCCGGGTTCGATCATCAATTCGGTTTGTACAATATTGAGTGGAGAGCGGATAGTAGGGCTTTTACTTTTGAATACAATCAACGCGGACATCAGGCGTACAAGGTGATAGAGGTCGACGCAAAAACAGGTCAGGTTAGTACTTTGGTCAATGAGACCAGTAAGACCTTTATAGATTATAGTAGTAAAAAGTATAGATATGATGTTGCCGATGGCAAGGAAATAATTTGGACATCTGAAAGGGACGGATGGAACCATATTTATCTGTATGATGGAGAAACAGGAAAGGTTAAAACACAACTGACCAAGGGAGAATGGGTAGTGCGCAATGTTTTGTACGTAGATGAAGAGAATAGGGAAGTTTATTTTACTGCCAGTGGATTATATAAGAACCAGGATCCATATTTTCTGCATTATTGTAAAGTAGATTTTGATGGTAAGAATTTTACGCGCTTTACCAAAGAGAACGGCAATCATAAAGTTGTTTTTTCTAATGATTATAAATACTATGTAGATCAATACTCACGAGTAGATATGCCGCCCGTTACGGTCTTAAAATCATCTAAAGATGCTAAGACCGTGATGCAACTACAGCAAGCGGACCATACCGCTTTATTAAAAGAAGACTGGATCGCCCCCGAAGTGTTCACGGCAAAAGGACGAGATGGAAAAACCGATATTTGGGGTATTATCATGCGCCCTACCAGTTTTGATCCAACTAAAAAATATCCTATTATAGAATACATTTATGCTGGTCCGCATGGTTCTTTTGTGCCCAAAGATTTTAGGGCCTATAATTGGGCTATGTCGTCATTGGCAGAGTTGGGCTTTATAGTAGTGCAGATAGATGGTATGGGAACTTCCAATAGGTCAAAGGCCTTTCACGATGTGTGCTGGAAAAACCTGAAGGATGGAGGATTCCCCGATAGAAAACTATGGATAACGGCGGCCGCAAAAAAATATCCGTACATGAATGCTGATAAAGTAGGTATTTATGGTACTTCGGCCGGGGGGCAAAATGCCGCCGCCGCTTTGGTCTTCAATTCCGATTTCTATGATGTAGCCGTTTCTTCTTGTGGCTGTCATGATAATAGGATGGATAAAATTTGGTGGAACGAGCAATTTATGGGGTACCCTGTTGGGCCTCACTATGCGGCATGTTCCAACGTGGAAAATGCATCCAATATGAATGGGCGCTTAATGCTCATTTTAGGGGAGATAGATGACAATGTAGACCCGGCATCAACAATGCAATTTGCAGATGCCCTGATAAAAGCGAATAAAGATTTTGAACTGGTTACCGTACCGGGAATGTCGCATTCCTCGGGAGGCGAATATGGAGAGCGTAAAAGAAAAGATTTTTTCGTAAAACACTTGCTGAACGTAACACCCCCTTCATGGGATAAAATTTATAAATAAAAGAACCACCAAATAAGAGATAAGAATTTAATTATGAGAGTATATAAGTTGTTTGTTTATGGTTTGCTATTTTTTTGTGCCATAGGAACTTTTACGTTAAGGGCACAAAGTGGCAATCAAATATTGGATGGTATAGGTGAGACAGGGCTGATCGCAAGGTATGTTTTTGATGGGGACTTAAAAGATTGGTCCCGTAACAACCTACATGGAAAAATGGTAGGTTCTAAGGTAGATTTTATAAAGGATGACCAGTTTGGCAACGTGCTTTCATTGCCTGCCGATAGTAAATCGTTTATTTCGATTCCAGCGGAGTCCATGATCGGCGAAGAGTCAATAAGTATCACTGGATGGGTCTACCTGTATTCTGAACAATCTGGTCAAATACTTTTTGATTTCGGAAAAAAAGAGAGTTCACATTTTTTTGTGGCTCCCGTCGGAACCAAGACCGGAGAAGGTTATTTTGCAGGGGTTTCTTTAGAAAAAGAAGAACAAAATAGCACGGTTTCGCCGGCCATAGAAATTGGCGGTTGGAATCATTTGGCCATAGTGTTCAACGCTCCTTCCAGATCTATTAGCACCTATCTTAACGGAAAAATGGTAGGTGAGACAAAGAACGTAGCGCTGGTTTTGTCAAAATTGTTTGATGCCGGTGCGGTTAAGAACAATATCTTCTCTATTGGCCGACCACTGTCAGAAACAGGTGTATATCTGAATGCAAAGTTGTACGATTTTAGAATTTATAGAATACCATTGGCTGAAAAGCAGGTTGCAAGAATTTATAATAATGCCCTTAAAGGAGGTGAAACCTCCGAATCGGAAAAAAAACCTAAGGTTGATGATCTACCCAAATTTGAAAGTGGAACCCCGCAACTGTATAACGAATATCTGGTTGAGGTACCTGATATTGAGGTAGAGACCATTGTCGGAAATCTTCCTCGTTTGCCCCGTTATGTAGATGGGGCCTATAAAGAAGGAATACAAGGCCCCAAGGTACGGGTGCTCTGGCCTGCTCCTAAAGATAATGCTGCCGTATTAACAACGGGAAGATATATCATAGAAGGTAGTATCGCAGGAACCGACATAAAGCCGAAGGCCATTGTAATAGTAAAAGAAACCCAAAATGTTTCAGTACCAATTAGAAAGTTGGAAACGTTTAGCCTAGATGAGGTTTTTTTAAAAACCGATGTTCAGGGTTATAATACAAAATTCATAGAAAATAGGGATAAGTTTATAACAACACTGGCAGAAACCAATCCCGATTCTTTTCTATATATGTTTCGAAATGCCTTTGGTCAACAACAACCCAAGGGAGCGGAACCATTAGGGGTTTGGGACAGTCAAGAGACCAAATTGCGCGGGCATGCCACGGGCCACTACCTTACGGCCATCGTACAGGCCTATGCAAGTACCGGTTATGATAAAGAGTTACAGGCCAATTTTGCCCAGAAGATGGAGTATATGGTCAATACCCTTTATGACTTGTCGCAAATGTCGGGTAGCCCCAAAGAAGCCGGGGGAACCTTTGTCTCCGATCCAACGAAAGTGCCACCAGGACCGGGCAAATCGGAATACGATTCACAACTGAGTGCAGACAGTATAAGAACCGATTATTGGAATTGGGGCAAGGGGTTCATAAGTGCTTATCCTCCTGATCAGTTTATTATGTTGGAAAATGGAGCTACCTATGGGACTAAGAAAAGCCAAATATGGGCTCCTTACTATACTTTACATAAGATTCTTGCCGGTTTAATGGATGTGTATGAGATCAGTGGTAATGAAAAAGCGCTCCATATAACCAAAGGGATGGGAGACTGGGTGTATGCACGTTTACGAGAGTTGCCAAAAGACACCCTTATCAGTATGTGGAATAGGTATATTGCGGGCGAATATGGTGGTATGAACGAAGCTATGGCCCGCCTATATCGGCTGACGAACGAGGATAAATACCTAGAAACGGCAAAATTATTCGACAATATCGAGGTATTTTATGGAGACGCGGATCACTCACATGGTTTGGCCAAGAATGTAGATACCTTTCGTGGGTTGCACGCTAACCAACATATACCCCAAATAATGGGGGCGTTAGAAATGTACCGTGGTTCTAATACTCCTGAATACTATCATGTGGCCGATAATTTTTGGTATAAGGCCACCAATGATTACATGTATAGCATTGGAGGTGTTGCCGGAGCCCGTAACCCTACCAATGCAGAATGTTTTATAGGGCAACCGGCCACTCTCTACGAAAATGGTTTGTCATCGGGCGGACAAAATGAGACCTGTGCAACCTATAACATGCTTAAGCTATCTAGAAATATTTTTCTTTATGATCAACGAGCCGAATTAATGGACTACTACGAGCGTAGTCTTTATAACCATATTTTGGCATCTGTAGCAGAGGATAGCCCCGCCAATACATACCATGTACCCTTACGACCGGGTTCTGTAAAGCACTTTGGAAATCCGCACATGAAGGGTTTTACCTGTTGTAACGGTACGGCGATCGAGAGTAGTACCAAACTTCAGAATACCATTTATTTTAAAAGTGTGGACAACCAAGCGTTGTACGTAAATCTTTATGTGCCTTCTACATTAAACTGGACTGAAAAGAATGTTGTCATAGAACAGAATACTGCTTTTCCTAAGGATGATCATACCAAGTTGACGATTAAGGGCAAGGGTAAGTTTGATTTAAATGTTCGTGTCCCCCATTGGGCGACCAAAGGATTTTTTGTAAAAATAAACGGTAAGGAAAAAAAGGTAGATGCAACACCCGGAAGTTACCTTACCATAAGTAGAAAATGGAAAAATGGTGATACCATTGAGCTATATATGCCATTTCAGTTTCATTTAGAACCGATCATGGACCAGCAAAATATTGCCAGCTTGTTTTATGGCCCTATTTTGTTGGCAGCCCAAGAAACAGCACCTAGAACAGAATGGCGTAAGGTAACTTTAGATAAAGATGATTTGGGTAGAACGATCAAGGGGAATCCTGGAGCACTCGAATTTATGATAGACGGAATAGTCTTTAAACCTTTTTATGAAACCTATGATCGCCATTCGGTGTATTTGGATGTTACCTTAAAGTAGGCCTAAAAAGTCGGACAAAAACACAATAGGATATCCTAAACATTAAAATAAATTCACAGGTTGAAACAGTCGGCTTGTATGGTCTTATATAAAAATAATAGAGTTAAGAATAATATGAAGAAAACGAATATAAAGTATTGGGTAATGTTTGCCATAGCTATAACCGCTATGTCTAAGCTAACGGCACAAAGAAGTTATTGGGACAAAATTGAGAATAGGGAATCTACGTTGGGTGTCGCAGAGGTATACCAAAAAATAAACACACCGGATTTTCAGTTAAAACTCGTTAAGGCCTCCCAAACGGTAGCCGCATTAAGACCGAACAACGAATTAGGTTTCGATTATACCCCGGGGGAACGATTGGAAATAAGGGATAAAGACAGTCTTTATCACTTGGGGGACATTAATCTGAGAATAAAGGGTGCTTCGGGAGAATGGAAAAATTATTCCACGGCAAGTAACCGTGCACCGGTTACGCCCCTTTCAATTCGTGATAGCATATTGGCAGCGGCAGACTTGGCCAATACATTGCCTAAAGATATACCTGTAACCATAAAGCGGTTTTATGAAATAGATAATGGCCAACTCGTAATGCGTTTTGAAATTACCAATAAGCAAAATACTCCTGTAGAAATAGGGGCTTTGGGGGTGCCTATGATCTTCAATAATATATTGGAAGGCAAGTCATTGACAGAGACGCATAAGCACAATGTGTTTTTTGACCCCTATATAGGAAAAGATGCAGGGTATTTAGAGGTTAAACGTCTAAGTGGCAAGGGGCCCGCTTTGTTGGTCTTGCCAAAAGAAAATATGTCGTTCGAGGCCTATCGGCCATTATTGGAGGATCCTACACCGAAGAGTATCGTGTTTGAGGGTTTTCATGAATGGATGGTGTATAGTAAGGCCTATGCGGAAAATGAATGGAAAGGTGTAGAGCAATGGAACCAACCTACTTCATATGTTCTTAGTCCCAATGAAACTAAAAATTACGCTCTAAGATTTGTGCTTTCAGAAGGGGTGAAGAACATTCAAGAAACATTGGTGAAAGAAGACCATCCCTTGGTAATAGGTGTGCCCGGTTATGTAGTTCCGCAAGATGTAAAGGCGGGGCTGTTCGTAAATTATAAAAGTGAGGTAAGTTCAATAGAGGTATATCCAAAAGGGGCTTTACAGGTGAAAGAAAACGGAACAACACCATCTGGTCTAAAGAAATACATAGTACAGGGAAAAAAATGGGGAAGAGCAAGACTTACCATTATTTATGGCGATGGTGTGGAGCAGACCGTTAATTATAAGGTCATTAAACCCGAGGCGGAAGTTATAAAGGATTTTGGACATTTTTTAACGACGGAACAATGGTACGAAAACCCGAATGATCCTTTTGGAAGAAGTCCTTCTCCCATTAGTTATGATTATGAAAAAAAGGAACAGGTAACCCAAGACAGTAGGGTGTGGATCAGTGGTTTGAGCGATGAAGGTGGTGCAGGTAGTTGGTTGGGCGCTATCATGAAACAACTTGTGCAGCCTGATAGGGGAGAAATAAAAAAACTACAACAATTCATAGATGAAACACTATGGGGAAATATACAGCATAGCGAAGGCGAAAAAAAATACGGTGTTAAAAAAAGTGTTTTTTATTACGAACCCGATTCTTTGCCCAAAGGCACCTATGATGAAAATATAGACTATACGACCTGGGCCGCATGGGACCATAAGCATGCCAATGATACCGGTAGGTCTTTTAATTATCCACATGTTGCCGCTGCCTATTGGGTAATGTACCGTTTGGCGAGGTATCATAATGGCTTGGTCGATAATAGGGAATGGGACTGGTATTTAAAAAATGCTTACCACACTATTATTGCAATGATGGACCAAGCACCATATTATGCCGAGTTTGGCCAAATGGAAGGTTCTGTGTTCTTATTTATTTTAAAGGACCTCAAGAATGAAAATTATAGTGAAATGGCTTCGGTCTTAGAGGAAAGAATGAAACAACGAGCGGATCATTGGAAAGCGTTGGACTATCCTTTTGGTAGTGAAATGCCATGGGATTCTACGGGGCAAGAAGAAGTATATACCTGGACAGACTATTTTGGGTACGAGTATAAGGCCAATATTACATTGAACGCTATATTGGCCTACATGCCAACCATGCCGCATTGGGCCTATAACGGAAACGCCAGAAGGTATTGGGATTTTTTATATGGAGGTAAAGCAGGGGAAACATCAAGGGTAGAGCGCCAGATACACCATTATGGTTCCGGTATCAATGCAATACCTGTGCTTAAACAGTATAGAAAAACACCAGACCTATATTTGCTTAAAGTTGGTTATGGGGGGCTTTTGGGCAGTATTTCCAATATTACCCAAGATGGCTTCGGCCCTGCAGCCTTTCATTCATATCCCTCATCATTAAAAATAGATGGTATCTCTGGCGATTATGGTTCCGGTTTTTATGGCTATGCCGTAAATTCTGCAACCTACATTACACAAGATGAAGAATTGGGTTGGTTGGCGTTTGGGGGCAATCTTACCCAAAAAGGCGATGTGGTTGAAGTAGAGATTACAACGGCCGCAAAATCAAAAGTGTACGTCGGGCCTAAAAAACTTTGGTTGACACTAGATGCCGGTTCGTTTAAAAAAGTGGCATACAATACCCATACAAAAGAAGTGACCGTTACCTTGAACGGCAAAACGACGTATACGCCCAATGCATATTTGAGAACGGAAAATACCATCGATTTGCCTTATACAAAGGTCAGGGGTGCCTATGAAATACCCTTGCAAAATAAACCTTTGCAAATAAGTATAAAATAGGATATACTGACTATTTTTAGGTGATTAAAGACTATGTAAAAAAGGAATCACCATTAATGATTAGTGTTTTTTTAACCCCGAGAGAAATTATACTCTTGGGGTTTTGTGCACAAAAAAAGCAAATGTAATGACTACAGAAATTTCATATATACCAGATTGTTTTATTAATGAGAATTGCAATTTTAAGTCTCTGATAGCTGTACTTAAAGAGGCTTTTTCCAATCCAAGTATACAAGTGCCAATGCGTCATCACCACGATTTCACCAACCCCAAAGAGAACATAGATTCTACTTTATTGCTCATGCCCGCTTTTAATCCGGGAAAAGAGCTTGGGGTCAAAATTGCTACCGTAAGTCCTAATAACGGCAAGTACGGGCTACCGGCAATACAGGGCATGTATATGTATATAGATGGTCATAAGGGGACCATAAAGGCCATTTTAGAAGCAAAATCCTTAACGGCGAAAAGAACGGCTGCGGCTTCTGCATTGGCCAGTAGTTTTCTTTCAAGGCCCGATGCATCTTCAATGTTAATGTTGGGTACCGGAGCCTTGTCCGTTAATTTGATCAAAGCTCATAGCAGTGTTAGGCCTATCAAGAAAGTTTATGTGTGGGGGCGTAATTTTGAAAAGGCCCAAAAAATATGCAAGGCCCTTGCAGAAGAGGTATTTGATTGTGAGCCGGTAAAGAGGTTGGAGGATGTAATTTCGGAAGTGGACATTATTTCATCGGCAACGCTATCTGAAGTTCCGCTGGTTTTCGGTAAGTGGTTAAAGAAAGGGCAACATGTAGATTTGGTAGGGGCATATAAAAAAGATACCCGTGAAGCGGATGATGAGGCCATAAAAAGGTCGAGTGTTTTTCTGGACACTTATCAGGGTGGGTTAAAAGAAAGCGGCGATATTGTAATTCCGTTGGCAAAGGGCATTCTTTCTAAAGGGGATATCAAAGCCGATTTATTCGAATTGTGCAATAAAGCGAAAGCGGGTAGGGTTGCCAATGATGAGATTACACTGTTTAAATCTGTGGGCCATGCTTTGGAGGATTTGGCGGCCGCCTCCTATTTTTATGAATTATATCGAAACCAAGAGCATTAGTGTTCATGTTCTAAATTATATAAGAACCCCAGGAGCTTCTGTTTATCGAAGGTTTTTATGACCTATAGGTTTATTGCAAAAACGAATCTTTCTGATACCTATGAATAGGAACGTATTTCTGAATAATATGTGGGGTTATTTTTCGTAATGTTTCGCCGGTAACAGGGTGTAGTCCCGGGGCCGTAAAATATTCGATCGCGCCATCCTTGTTCTTTGCATACCAAACCAATGGTTTGCCATCTTCCGAAAAAAACCGATATGCCTGGGTAACCTTTACCTTTTTTAAATTCTTGAACCTAACCTCGTCCATTGGCTCTATTTGAGTGCCATAATCGGAATATGGGGCAATATTGCACGAAATTTTAATGTAGGTCGAATCTGCCCAGGTCATACAGGTTTGAAGGTTGTCGTTAAAAGAAATACGGTCTTTAAAAAACAAGGAGGCCCAGATCAATGCGATAAGGCCCATGCCTGTAAAGATCAAGATGATTCTTTTGCGCTTGCCATTTGCTTTTTTATCTAAAGTGGTATTGTCTGGTACAGAGTCATTTTCTAGCGCTTTGGGCGAAATAATTTCAGGGTTCTTTCGTATAAAATCGGCATAATCTTTATATCCCAAATATTGGCAAAGGCAAGCAATAAGCTTTGGTTTTAAGTCTTCTTGTTGGCCGATGTTGTTTTTGTAATTGGTGTAATAATCGCGTAAGGTACGCTCACTGATCGGGTATTTATAATCTTCTTGCAATACCTCTGAAAGGTGCTGTGAAAGATGTGTTTTGGTGGTTGAGCCAATTTCTTGTGCAGCCTTTTCAAATGCGAGGATCAAAATTTTAATTGACATATAACTAATTGATTTATAAGCTTAAAGCTACTATTAAAATGGAAATTTCATGGAATTTTTTTTCTGGAAATTCTTTTCCGTCCTTTCTCCATAATGTGTGATTTTATCTGTATTACTTTGAACATAGAAATGGTGACCACTATGTATAGCTAACATAGTATTTCTAGAACATCATTTTTACGGAAATCTATAATGCGGCCGGTATTGGGCCAAATGGAAAGTAGCCGAACACCACCGCATTTGATTTCCACTTTCCACAAAAACAAGGAGTACTCCAAACTCTTTAGGGGTTGGTAAAAATGAATCCGAGAGAATCTCGGACGGCCATCCCTGTATCAATTTTTAAGACAAAAATTATGAGAAAGGTAATATGGGCCGTAATGGCAATCGTTTTTAATTCTTTGTTGTTTTCTTGTTCTACAGACCCGATAGCGGCAACGGATAGTTTATATAATGTAAGGGCTACGGAAGGTGATGATCATGATCCACCAATACCACCACCAGAAGATATACCCGATGCTTAAGGGTATTAATCGTTAATAATTCATTAATTTGAGCCGTACTATAGGTACGGCTCATTTTAGTTTTGGTTTAAATTTGGTGCTTTGAAAAATATTTTTGTCTTACTTTTTTTACTCTCTTTTACCGCATGTCAGTTAAATACCAAAAATGAAGAGAAACACCTTGCGGTACGGGACAGCCTGCTTTTTCACTATAAAAATTCATTGTCGGGCGATATGGAGCTTTCCAAAAGAAAACAAGAAATAGATAAAGCTTTTCTTCTGGCAAAAAAGCTGCCGACAGATAGCCTATACGCCCAAATTCTATATCGAAAAAGTAGCATTCACTTTGCTTTGGGGCAATACGACAGTCTTCTTTTTTATAACAAGCTTTCTTTAGAACATTCCGCAAAGACCGATAACTATCAGATGTTGTCCTATCAATATTACTTAATGGGATATTACTATTCAGAAGTTCGTAATATGACCGACAGTGCCTTTTATAATTACAACCTTTCCAAAAATTATTTTCTCAAAGTACAAGATAGTAGTAGGGTAGGTAAAAACTTGGTCATTCTGGGTACCATTCAAAAAAATAAGAACGACTATTTTGGCAGTAAGGAAACACTGACCGAGGCACTTCAATATTTAAACCCTGAAAAAGATATGGATTTTATAGCCCGTTGTTATAATACCTTGGCCACCGATCACCGAAAATTGCTTAACTATGAAGATGCGATCTTTTATTACGACAAGGCCATAAAATATACGAGTTCTGCCAGTAACAAATTTGCTTTTGAAAATAATTTGGCCACGGCCTATATAGATAATAAAGAATACGATAAGGCTATTTCTTTGTTAAGCACTTTATCAACGGATTCTCTATTGGCCAAAGACCAAAAATTATATGCCAGGGTCTTGGATAATTTGGCCTATGCCAAATGGTTGCTGTACGGTAATGTAAAAGAGAGAGAGTTTACAGAGCCTTTACGAATGCGGGTCAAAAATAAGGACAGCAGAGGCCTAATTGCCAGTTACACCCATTTAATGGAGTACTATGGTACAGAAAATCCTGAAAAATCAAAGGCGTATTATGATTCTGTGGTACGCTTGTCCAAAAAACTTAAGATACCACGGGCCGAGAGAGACGTTTTAAAATACCTGATGAATTTAGAGCCTGCCAATGTAAAGGTGCGTGACCGGTATGTGTTTTTACAAGATAGCCTTTACGAGCAAGAGTTGCGGGTAAAGACCCAATTCGCAAAATATAAATATGACGACAAGCTGAACCAAGAATCTATATTGCGGTTAGAAAAAGAGAACGCCGAAAGAAAATTGGAAGTTGCCCAGCAACGCAATCAAAAACTGATCTCTTATGGGGTTGCGGGCTTTTTAACATTGATATCCGGTTTTGGGATCTACTACTTTGTACAGCGTTCTAGACGGTTTAAACAGCAAAGTAAAACGGCAAAGTTAGAGGCCACTTATGAGACGGAAGCGGAACTGTCCAGAAAACTGCACGATGATTTTGGGGGCAAACTAAACCATGCGATGCTTTTGTTACAAAATGGAGGAGCTACCGATGAGGTGTTGAATTTGATGGACGGGCTCTATAACCAAAGTCGTAATTTTTCTAGAAAGATCAACGATGTGGATACCGGTGCCAATTATAAACAGGTATTGTTGGGCATGATGGGTAATTACTGTAGCGAAACAAAGCTGATAATAACCGGAAGTACAGAGGTAGATTGGGCAAAAATATCGGTCTTGACAAAGAAAACATTGTATAGGGTGCTTCAAGAGTTAATGATCAATATGCAAAAACATAGTGGGGCGACTTTGGTCTCCATTTCCTTTGAACAGGGCGTAAAAACGCTAAAAGTAGACTATATAGATAACGGTGTAGGTGCTACAAAAGAAGAACTAAATGTAAAAAATGGTCTATGGAATACAGAAAAGCGTATTCTTGCCATTGGAGGAACTATTATTTTTGATTCGAAGAAGGGCCATGGCTTTGAAGCCCATATTGAAATATCGAATTAAATACTACCATTATGTTCAAAAAAATACTCATAGCCGAAGATTTTCAAGATACGAACAAAGGCATTGTAGATGCGTTGGAAACAAGGCTGCAAATCGAAACCATACAAGAAGAGCTTTATTGCGATACGGCCTATAATAGGTTTAAATTGGCCCACGACAAAGGAGAACCCTTCGAATTGTTGATTACCGATCTATCTTTTAAGGAAACACATGTGAAAAGGCGCCTTACCTCTGGTAAGGAATTGATAGAGGCCGTTAGGGGCATAGATGAAACCTGTAAGGTAATCGTAAATTCTATGATAGACGATCCCGCAGAAATAAACCCACTTTTTACCGATCAAAAAATAAACGGTTATGTGTGTAAGGGGCGTTATAGCTTAAACGAGCTGGTGAACGCCATTCATGAGGTGTATCAAAATAGAACCTATGTGTCCCCGAATTTAAACTTGAACGCGGCCAATGCGGTACATGAAATGGACAAGTATGATCTTATGATATTAAAAGATCTTGCCGATGGTTTTACCAAAAAGGAAATATCCGAAAGACTCAAGAAACAAAACATCTCGCCCAATAGCGAGAGTACCATAGACAAAAAAGTAAGTAGACTGTTCGATGAATTTGGTGCCAAAAACACCCACCACCTTATTGCAAAACTTATTAAGCAGGGGAAACTATAGGTCGGTACTCCATTAGATTTATTTTACGGTAACATAAATATTTCAATCCCTTACGGATATCTGTAAGGGATTGTCGGTTAATGCCTTTAGGTTTGTGTAGAAGTCAACATTAATATAAATAATATGGCAGTTGAACATTTACCGACAAAAGAAGTTCATTTAGGAATCAAGGGAGGCAATACGGGCTGCGGTTTTGATACCACCAAAAACGCCGACCATTGGATCAACACGAGTAGCCATGTTACTTGTAAAAAGAATGGGTGTAAGAATTGATCAGTTAACAATAAAAATAGATGTCTATGCAACTCCAGAATCAATTAAAAGTTCTTGCTGAAAAAATTGAAAAGCTTAAAGAGAAAATAGATACGGAAGAATCTACTAAACATGCCTTTGTATTACCTTTTATAAATATATTGGGGTATGATACATTTGACCCCACAGAAGTGGTGCCGGAGTTTACGGCCGATCTTGGTCTAAAAAAAGGAGAGAAGGTCGATTATGCCATTTTTCAAAATGAGTTGCCGATCATTATTATCGAATGTAAAAATTGGAAAGAGAAACTAAATGCGCACAACTCACAATTGTTCCGTTATTTCCATACGACCAAAACCCGATTTGCCTTATTGACCAATGGAATAGAATATCGTTTTTATACAGATTTGGAAGCGACCAATAAAATGGATGAAAAACCTTTTCTGGAATTTGACATAACACAATTAAAAGAAAGTACGGTTCATGAAATAGCCAAGTTTCATAAATCAAATTTTGATGTAAATAAAATAGTGGACACAGCGAGTTCATTAAAGTATACAAAAGAGATCAAAAAATTGATAGCTGAAGAATTGCAATCCCCTTCCCATAATTTTGTAAAATTATTTGCGAATGAGGTTTATACCGGTCGGCTAACGGAAAAAGTAATGAGCGAATTTACAGATCTTGTGGGCAAAGCTTTCACCCAAACAATTAGTGAAAAGGTAAATGATCGCTTGAATGCAGCACTGAACAAAGAATCAGAAAATCAACAGGAAGAACTCCAAGAAGCAGAAGAAATAAGCAAAATAAACACAACGGAAGAAGAGATGGAGGGTTTCCGGATTGTAGTGGCTATTTTAAGAAGGAAACTTCCGATAGAAAGAATAGCACATAGAGATACTCAATCCTATTTCGGAATTTTATTGGATGATAATAACAGAAAGCCATTATGCAGACTTCATTTTAATGGGGGGACCAAATATTTGGGATTGATAAATGAAGATAAATCAGAGGACAGGAGACCTCTTAAGGTTTTGGAAGATTTATATCAATTTGAAAAGGAGTTATTGGAAACGGTAGATTACTATGAGAAATAGTAAATAATATATAGTATTTTTTTATGGGTTAGTACGGTTAGAATTATAGTGTAAGTTTAATTATTTGCTCTATTGGAATTGGGTTTTTTGTCTTTTATTCATTTTTTTTATTTTAACATTACGGATATCTGTAAGGAATTGGTTTTTGTTCATTTTATTTTTGAAACAAATAACAGTAAAGCACTATATAACCATTAATTATATTAGTTCTTAGGGCCAACTTATTGAAGAAGTGTTCGGGGGAAGGCTAATTTGATAAGCTTGGCCCATTTTTGTATAGGTACTTAACTTACTTCCACCTAAACCTAATGTATACGGGTAAATGATCCGATAGGTCTCTTGCCTTTTCCAGATTGTCGCAATCTTGTATAAAATCGATGACCTCGCTTTCTATTTTTTGGATCTCTGTGGGGTAAAAAATATTATCGATGGCATGGTTTCGGTATTCCTGCCCGTCACAAGACCTTTTCAAGGTCGTTTTTTGATCGGTAATTGCAGCGGTGTATCCTTTTTTCTTGAACGTATCGAATATAGGGTCGCTCTCGTTCACATTAAAATCTCCGGCCAGGATCGTACTGGTTGCACCATTGGTAATAATATAATCGGTAAGGGCGGTAATCTCTGGCTTTGGGTCTTTATTGTGTGGCCTGGAGTGAAAGTTGATTATGGTGAATCTTTTGCTTTCAACAAAAAAGTCCAATAAAAAAGGTTCTCTGTCGATGACCGTTTTTAGATCAGATAGTAATCGCCCCCTGTTCTTTATTTTTATGTGCTTGGTTTTCCATACAAAGGCATAGCGTTCGGTGGCATATTTGGGGCTTTTGGTGGGGTCGCTGATCACATAATCCCATTTGGCCCCCTTTCTGTTCAATAGATCGGATAGTTTGGCAACGGCCTGTGCGCCGCCATAACCGGCTACAACTTCTTGTATGGCCACAATATCGGCATCCCGTACCAATTCCGCTATTTGTTCTAGCTCTTCACTATTCTTTGTCTTTCCAAAATCTTGAATGTTCCACGAAATAAGGCGAATATCTTTTTGTTGCGGATACGCGCTAAACGAGAACAGCAGAAATAATAATAGAACTACTTTTTTAAACATATGGTTGTTTTTGGTCCAATACAAATCTATATAAAGTTATGCGGTCTGTTTTACGCAAAACTGTAAGTTAAAACAGGTAATGGGTACATTGTTATTGCAGGTTTAATAGAATTAAGAACTTCTTCCACTTAAGTTTTCCATCACTTTCATTACCAGCAAACCTTCTTCTGCCGAACAGGGGTTTTCGTCTTTTTCCAAAAAGTAATCTACGGTTGCGCGTATCATTGGCTCTTGTAGGTGTTTCGGATTTTTGAACGAGAATGTTTCGCTTTCTTTTTTAGTGGTAAGATGCACCCGGTCTCCAAAAAAGGAGAACGTGATATTGCCCTCGGTGCCATAAATGGTACACTCCTCTTTGTTGTTCAAAGGAGATGAGTTAAAATTCCACAGGCCCCTAAATTGTACCCCGCTTTTAAAGCACATAATACCGTTTACGATATCTTCTACCTTTTTATGGTGTGCAGAGGCTTTCGAAAAGCCAAAACTTTCCTTTATGGGACCAAAATAGTGGTACATCAGATCTATTTGATGTGGTGCCAGATCATAAAAGTAGCCTCCGCCGGAAACTTCGGGGTTCAAACGCCAATTATCCTCTGGCGATGCTATTATATCCGATTTTTTCGATTGTATTAATTGTAGGTCCACATGGGTGACCGTACCAATTTTCTTTTGGGCCAGAAGGGCCTTTACTTTTAAGAAAGCAGGCAATTTTCTACGGTAATGGGCCACCGTGAGCTTGCCTTTGCTTGCGGCTACGGCATCACATATTTTTTTGGCCTCTACGGCGTTCAAGGTCATGGGCTTTTCTAAATACACATGTTTCCCGTGGTTCAAGGCGCGTAGGGCATAGTCTAAATGCGTAGAGGGCGGAGTGGCTATATAAACGGCGTTTATATCCTCGTTTTGCAATATATCATCGGCATTGTTGGTCCAATGGGGCACTTTGTGCCGTTGGGCAAAATCTTTGGCCTTTTCGGCATTCCGTCGCATTACCATGTGTAGAGAAGAATGTTCTATGCGCTGAAAAGCGGGGCCACTTTTTATTTCGGCCACATCGCCGCAACCAATAATGCCCCAATTAATTTTGTTCATAGCCGTATTGAGGAAAGGGATAAAAAATAACTATTCCTTATCCGCTTTCCTTTTTTCGATAATGGATTCGAGTTTTTTCTTGTTGACGCCAAAAATGCCATTTTTCTCCACATCGTCCATAAAGGTGTTAATGTATTTTTGGTCGAGCGCATCGTTATCGCCATATTTCTCCCTCATTGCGGCCAACTCTTTGTGCAATTTTTCCCGAACGTCGGCATATGCGGGGTCGTCATACACGTTCTTAAGTTCTTTGGGGTCTTTTTTACGGTCGATCAACTCCCAATAATCTTGGTCAAAATAGTAATGGATCAGTTTGTATTCTTTGCTTACGATGGCGTAATGCCTGTTGACCATATGCTCGGCCGGATATTCGTAATAGTGGTAGTACACCGCCTCACGGTTCCAATCCTCCATTTTTCCGGTTAAAATAGGAAGCAGGCTTTCTCCTTGCATGTCGGTAGGTTGCTCTACCCCGGCCGCTTCTAAAAATGTTTGTGCAAAATCCAAGTTCTGTACCATCTCATCGGAGGTGGTGCCCGGAGCCACTTTTTGGGGCCATGCCACCAATAACGGAGTCTTAAAAGATTCGTCGTATACAAAACGTTTGTCGAACCAACCGTGCTCCCCTAAATAGAAACCTTGATCAGAGGTATAAACGATAATGGTGTTTTCCATTAGGTCGTTTTCCTCTAAATAATCTAAAACCCTACCTACATTTTCGTCTACTGATTTAATGGTACCCAGATAGTCTTGCATGTAACGTTGGTAACGCCATCGCATCTTGTCCTCTTCGCTCAAAGAAGGGTAGTTGTCTTTAAAATCCGCATTTACTTTATCGTAAGACGATTTAAAATTGGCAAACTGAACGGAATCCATCCTCCCTACAGAATGTTCAAAACGTAATTTATCGATACCTATCTCCGGTTCGTTCATGGCATCGATGGTTTCAGGGTAGATCTTGTTATCGCCCGTCCAGCTGAGGTGTTTTAAAATGCTCATTTCAGCCTCTTCCGCTGCCGGTCTGGTGGCATAATCATCGAAAAGTGTAGCGGGTTCGCGAAAGGTCCTGTTGGTGAACTCTTCCATATGGCGTTCTGCCATCAACCAAGATCGGTGCGGCGCTTTGTGCAGGTACATCAACAGAAAGGGATCTTCGGGGTTTCGTTCTTTTTCCAACCAATCCAAGGTCATATCGGTAATAATATCGGTTACATATCCCTTTACATTTATCTTTCCTTCGTTCTTGGTAATAAAATCCGGATTGTAATAAGCGCCCTGTCCGGGTAGAATCTTAAACTGGTCAAATCCTTTGGGGTTGTTACCAAAATGCAGTTTTCCGAACATGGCCGTTTGGTAGCCCGCCTTTTTAAGTATTTGGGGAAAGGTGACATTGGTCGTATCAAAAGGGAAATGATTGTCTATTTTTCCGTTGATGTGCGAATGTTTTCCAGTAAGAATTACGGCTCTTGACGGAGCGCATATGGAGTTGGTAACACTGGCATTGGTGAACAGCATCCCCATTTTCGCGATACGATCAATATTCGGGGTCTCTATCAAACTGGTGTCGTAGGCGGAAATAGCTTGGTATGCGTGGTCGTCCGACATAATAAAGACAATATTGGGTCTTTTTGGGGCGACTGCTTCTTTTTCTTTTTTAGGGT
Organism: Maribacter sp. MMG018; assembly: GCF_018100785.1. Taxonomy (GTDB): domain Bacteria; phylum Bacteroidota; class Bacteroidia; order Flavobacteriales; family Flavobacteriaceae; genus Maribacter. The sequence goes on from NZ_JAGJEC010000001.1 coordinate 1,230,340, forward strand.
TGCAGCTAACTAGAAGACAAGCGGTTATTGCTAAAACACAGATGATGTTCTTCATAAATGGTAAAAGGTTGGTTATTTAAGTGAATCAAGATACATAAAATAGGGCAATTTTGTCAAGTAGGGTAGAGGTCGATACTAACAGATCGGTATGTTTTGGTCTCCTCTATTTTTACACAATATTCTTTGATGCGGATTCTTCTTTATAAGAAGAAACGTTCTCTTAAAGGGCAATTATCTGAGGATCAATATTTCTATTTTGTGTCTATAAATGGAATGAGATTCGGTATTTGTGTTCATGGAATTCGAAAATATGGATATCTTAAATTATTTTTGATCAAAAATTATACCGATGGCTTCAGGATTTTTTGCAATTCTAGATGATATAGCAACACTGTTGGACGATGTGGCAACAATGAGTAAAGTAGCGACCAAAAAAACAGCGGGCATCCTGGGGGATGATTTGGCCGTTAATGCAGAGAAGGCATCCGGTTTTGTGTCGCAACGAGAGTTACCCGTATTGTGGGCGATCACCAAAGGGTCTCTTTTGAATAAGTTGATAATTCTGCCCATAGCTTTTTTGCTAAGTGCCTTTTTGCCTTGGGCGGTGACCGTAATACTGGTTCTTGGTGGGCTCTATCTTGCTTTTGAAGGGGCAGAAAAAATATATGAATTCTTTGTGCCACATGAGCATGAACATATTACTTCCGATACCAAACCGATGACCAAGGCAGAGATTTTAGAAATGGAAAAGGTGAAGGTAAAATCTGCCATCGTAACCGATTTTATACTGTCCATAGAAATTGTGATTATAGCCTTGGGTACTGTTCTAGAGCAACCATTGGTTAATCAGATCATAGTGGTAAGTATAATAGCTCTATTGGCAACTGTGGGGGTATATGGTATTGTGGCACTAATTGTACGGATGGATGAATTTGGACTCCGGTTGATCAATCTTAACGATGAGGACGACAGCATCTCCGATAAAATCGGAAAGTTCTTTGTAAGCGCCCTGCCAAAGGTAATAAAGGCACTGTCGGTTATTGGAACCATAGCCTTGTTATTGGTTTCCGGCGGAATTTTTGTCCATAACATACATTTTCTACATGATCTCTTTCCCCAGGTGCCAAGTATACTGTTGGAGTTTTTGGCAGGTTTGATCGTTGGGTTCTTGGTGCTTTTGGTATACAAAGGGATTAAAAAATTGTTTTAGCAAGGCGGATTTTTTAAGCAAAACGGACAAAAAATATTAAGTCGATCACATGAAAAACTTTTGGGACAAAAGGTATGAAGCGGAATCGTATGCCTACGGTTTGCTTCCCAATGCTTTTTTTAAGTCGCAACTGGATAAGTTGCCAAGCGGTTCTGTGTTGTTCGCAGCTGAAGGGGAAGGTAGAAATGCCGTTTATGCTTTGCAACAAGGGTGGCATGTAGAAGCTTTCGATTATAGTGTTGCGGCAAAAAATAAAGCCGAGAAGTATGCACAAAACCTAGGGTTGGATATTAATTTTAAGGTCGCCGATGTTTTGGAGTTTCATACAGAAACAAGATTTGACGCCCTGGTCTTGTGTTATGCCCATTTTCCTATAGAAATCAGGGAAAAGGCACATCGGCATTTACTTACTTTTTTAAAACCCAATGGCACCGTAATCTTCGAGGCCTTCTCAAAGGCACAGCTCGGTAGGGCATCGGGCGGACCAAAGAACGAAGAAATGCTTTTTTCCGTTTCTGAAGTGCGTAGCGAGTTTAAAGGACTGCAATTTGATTTTTTGGAAGAGACCGAAATTCATTTGGAAGAAGGCGAGTTTCATAAGGGGGAAGCTTCCGTAATTCGTTTTGTGGGTAAAAAGGCTCCCATTACGGGTTAACATCTATTTTGCCAATATCGATAGTTTTCAAAAACATACAGGCTAAGTTTTTCTGATGTCTATATGGTAGCACCTACAATTTTGGGTGCGTTCAACCATCTTTTCATGGTTTATGGTACTATCGTAAAATCGCCCTTGCCCTTATAATTTAATGCGGAAAGAGAGGATAGTGCATATAGGTTTATTGTAAAGTTCAATATCTTTATAAGGTGTGGTAAAGGGGGTAAATAATTGAAAAACATGACCTTTGTCACATACCTAGTTTTTTTTCGAATTATTTGCCCAATATGTAACTTGGGTTACTTATAACAACCATCTGATGTCTACTTTTGTAGTCATCTTGAACATTGAAAAGATTTTAGATTATGGAAGACATGCTTTTCTACGACCGAATGCAGTTTGCGTTCACCATAACATTCCATTATTTGTTTCCTCAGTTGACGATGGGACTCTCATTGTTGATCGTCTATTTTAAATGGAAGTTTCTTCGAACCCAGGTAGAGAGTTACAATTATGCCGCAAAATTTTGGATGAAAATTTTTGCGCTAAACTTTGCTATGGGGGTGGTTACCGGTATTCCGATGGAGTTTCAGTTTGGAACCAACTGGGCCAAATTTTCAGAATTGACCGGAGGTATCATCGGTCAGACCCTTGCCATGGAAGGTATGTTTTCGTTCTTTTTAGAGTCCTCGTTTTTAGGGCTCTTTCTTTTTGGCGAAAAATTAATGGGACAAAAACTTCATTTTCTTACGGGTTTTCTTGTCTTTTTGGGCTCGTGGGCGAGTGGTTTCTTGATCATTGCCACACACTCGTGGATGCAAAACCCCGTTGGTTATGAAATACTGGAAAACGGAAAGTTCGTACTCAATAATTTCTCGGCCCTTTTTGGCAATCCATGGCTATGGCCATCATACCTGCACAATCAATTGGCCTCTGTAGTAACCGCCTCATTTGTGGTCGCCGGTATCGGTGCTTTTTATCTATTGAACAATAAGCATAGCGAATACGGAAAGCTCTTTGTAAAAACGGGGGTTATTTTTGGATTGATATCATCGGTTCTGGTCGCTTTCCCAACAGGGGACTGGACCGCCAAGAACGTTGTAAAACACCAACCTGTGACATTTGCGGCCATGGAAGGTATTTTTGAAACAGAGGACGGTGGATCTGAAATCGTGTTGATCGGCCAGCCCGATATGGAAAATAAAAAACTGGACAACAAAATAGCGGTGCCCAATATCCTTAGCTTTTTAACCTATCAAAAATGGGATGCGGAAATAAAGGGACTTAACGAGTTCGATGAAGAAAATTACCCCACCAATATACCCGGCCTTTATTATGGGTATCATATTATGGTAGGGCTCGGTACTATTTTTATAGCCCTTATGGCATTGGCGGGCGTTCAGCTTTGGCGTAAAAAATTATATAAGACCAAATGGGTGCTGTGGGCCATTATGTTCATGTTGCCCTTTCCGTATATCGCCAATACTACAGGTTGGTACACGGCAGAGCTGGGGCGTCAACCTTGGTTGGTCTATAACCTATTGAGAACATCGGAAGGGGCTTCCCCGACCGTTTCTTCCGGTAATACCCTGTTTACCCTGTTAGGTTTTGTGGGGCTGTATTTATTGTTGGGGATGTTGTTTTTAATATTGGTAGGAAAAATTATCAAAAAAGGACCTGAAATAGTAAAACTATAAATTATGGAGTTGTTCTGGTACGTAGTATTAATGGGAATGTTGGCCATGTATGTTATTTTAGATGGCTATGATTTTGGTGCGGGCATTATACATTTGTTTTTGGCCAAGACCGAGAAAGATAAAAAGGCGATCACTAATGCCATTGGTCCTTTTTGGGATGCCAATGAGGTATGGTTAATTGCGGCCGGGGGTGTTTTGTTTTTTGCCTTCCCCACCTTGTATGCCTCCTCTTTTAGCGGTTTTTACCTGCCGCTGATCATGATATTGTGGCTTTTGATATTCAGGGCCATTGGCCTAGAGCTAAGGGGGCAATACCACAATGCCATGTGGCAATCTATATGGGACAAGGCCTTTGGCATTGCCAGTTTACTTTTGGCCCTGTTCTTTGGTGTGGCCCTGGGTAACGTAGTACGTGGTGTTAATTTAGGAATGGTAGAGAACGGCGTATCGGCACATGAGGCACACTATTTCTTCTTGCCGTTATGGAACCCGACCTTTAGCCCCATGGCAGAGCATTTGGGTATTATAGATTGGTTTACGTTGCTGTTGGGCGTTATAAGCGTCTTGGCATTGACCATTCATGGTGCCAACTGGATTATCTACAAAACGAATTCCGGTCTTAACCAAAAGCTAAAGGGTCTTATTTTTAAATTGAACTTTGTACTGTTGGCCCTTGTGGTGGTATCACTTTTGGTTTGGCATGTTATAGACCCCAAGCCCTTTCGTAATTTTATAGAAACACCTTGGTTGTGGATCTTTCCGTTGATCACCTTTATAGGGTTGTTTGGATTGTTCAATGTAAAACGATGGAAAAAGGATGGTTACGGATTTTTGTTTTCTTCCCTTTTCTTGGTAGGTGGTTTTGCCTCAACGGCAGCATCTATATTTCCGAACGTATTGCCTTCCACCAATGATGTAAACCCTTCTTTGACCATTTACAATGTAGCTGCGCACGAATATGGCCTTTCGGTGGGGATGAACTGGTTTTTTATCGCCTTGTTCTTGGTCGCTGTGTATATGGTGGTACAGTACAGAATATTTAAAGGAAAGATGGACGATGTCGGCTACGGCGAACATTAAAAAATTAAAAGCCCCCATAGCAGTACGCTATAGGGGCTTTGGCTAGAGTTGATATCGCCTTTTTAAAATCTATATCCTACACCGAATCCGATTAGTAAAGGATTTATATCTACATCGGCACCCACGGTTGCACCCAAGGCAGAGGTAGCATCTACGGTAGCATCGGTACTCAAGAAAATTTTCTTAAGGTCTACGTTCAAGAACCATTTATCGTTCAAGTTATAATCCAATCCGGCCTGTAGCGCAAAACCAACGCTGTTATCGTAATCTACGTCATCTGCAACAGGGCCTTCTTTAGCGCCGTAGAAGATAGTGTAGTTTATGCCGGCACCTGCATAAGGCTTAAAGTCGCCACCGGTAAAATGGTATTGTAAGGTTAGGGTAGGGGGCAATAGCCATACAGAACCCAGGTCAATATCACCGGCTGCGGTATCGGTCGCCTCTACATCGTGTTTGGTAGTACCTAAAATTAACTCTGCGGCAATGTTTTTGGTAAAGAAGTAAGTGATGTCCAATTCAGGAATTACGGACGTAGAAATATCCACGTCTCCACCAATTGCCTCTATCGTCGCACTCTCGTCAGGGGCCACAACAACACCTCTTAATCTAACCTGCCACTTGCTATAGCTGTCATAATCCATTGTTTGATCGTCTTGTGCATTCATGCTAAACGGAATGGCCAGGGCCACAAGAAAACCCGCTACTATTTTTCTCATCGTATTAATGTTTAAATGTAAATAATGCTCAAATGTATTTCTTAGGGGGAAGCATTTTTATGAAATAAATCATGTTTTTTGGGCTATTTTTTTTGATTATAAGAGAGATGAAAGTACAGGGTGTTTTATGGGAAAGAAGGGGGGTTTTTCCCTTGAGGACGCCATAGGGTAAGCTATGGGCGGGATGGCGCGCTCGCAAAGCAGCGTTATCGCTGCTTTTCAGGGGTGTTTTGAGCAGGAAAGGGTGACGCTCGCGCTAGGGGTATAGCAAATGTTTTGTCCAGTTAGATTGTTTGTTTACTTGATTTTGTAGAAAAAATTATCTCCAAAACAACGACTGAAATATTCGGTTTCTGGTTGTTTTCCCATACTGATGCCACCCGTCTTGCTGTTGTCTGAAACCCTAAAATAACTACAGAAACCAGAGGTCAACCCCGCAAGGGTGAATTCCTTCCAGTTTGGCCCCAACTCTTCTTTGAGTTGCTCTTCCGTCATTTCGGTTAAGTCCTCTCTTGGAGACCAACCTGTTCCATTTTCAATGGATTGTTGAAAATAATAGCCAGATTCATCTTTTTTTATTACGAATTCTGTCTTTCCATTTTTTGTTGACGAATATTCGCCTAAAAGATGTTCATTCGAAAATGTCGCTTTTTCTTTTTGAGAGCAAGCTGTAATTAGTATTAAGGTCATTACGAGGGATAAATTCTTAATCATTTTTGTCTTTTTTAAATAATACTGGAATAGTGGAAATAACAATGACGCAACAACCATATATTATATTTTGAAAATTGGTGTGAAAAAGGCTGATAATTAGTGTGATAACTGCAAGTCCAGTAAGAATGAAAAGCGAAATTTTAAATTTGGTAAAATTCATACTTAACAAAAATGCAGTTAAGAGTCCGCCATAAAACAAGACTGGTTTTGTATACAGAAGAAAATGGTCTATAAAGCCCAAAGAGGCTGACGAACTTCTTTCTCCAGTTTGAACAAACACGAATTCAACTTGTGATGAATCCATTAGAATTACCCCAAATATTATCATAATATAAACAGGGGAACCTTTCCATTTTTTGTTCATATATGGGAATATTTTCTCCATTTCTAAATTTTGGATTTTTTCCGGTAATTCAGTCAACGAGACTAGAAGTAAAGAAACTACGCTGAAAATAATAGGGAAAATATAGGAATCGTAGGACAGAATGAATAAAGTAAAAACACCTAACAAAGTGAATAAAACTATTTTCACATTCTTGTTAATGTTTACTCTACTGATCAAAAGATTGATTCCTAAATAAATTAGGGAAATCGCTATGGTCGGTTTTAATATCCGCTCGTTGAAAAGCATAAAATCTGCTTGTGAAGAAAAATCAAATCTAAAGTAATTGTTTATGTAAGTCGATTTGGTGTAAAAATTAGATAGAACACCGATTATAATTAGTAAAACCCCTAAGATTTGATTTGTATTTCTTTGTTTGACCTTGCTTTTTTTGAGAGCATCTTTTATTTCCTGTGTTGTGTATTCCCTCTTTAAAAGCTCTTGCGCTATTCTTACCTTATTATACTTTTTATAGACTAAATCAGATACTACTTTTGATATTTCTTCCATTTGGTCGGTTTTTTATAATTAGCTACAACAATCGTATAGACGTATCCTTATACACCTATACCTCATTATATAGGGGTATAAAACAATAGTTTTCGGCTACCCAAATTCACTTACAATATAAAAATTTTTATACTTAATTTCTTACGTAAAAGAGTAAGTGCAACCTAGTTTTGGGTACGGGCGTGAGGCTGTCGCTAGCGGGGAATAAAAAACAAAACCGCCTTAATAAGTGGTTATGGAGGTGGTTTTTTTAATGATTAAGGGCTTGTGAATCGGTTACTTATATTGTAGCACGTTTTTTACCACTTATCTTCTTTCTCCACATCTTTGAAGTTCGTAATTTTTTGGAAAGTAAAGTCCATAATTTTAGATGGCTTATTCAAAAAATTGCTCTTAAATTCCGTGTTTCGTTTCTTTAAAGCATAAAATTCAATATCAGTCGTTTCTCCCTCTTTGGATAAGGCATCTTCGTATTTTTGAACGAATTTTATGTTTTTTAATGTTACTCGATAACGCTTTTCTTTAAATTCAATTAATGAGAAAGCCTCTACATAACTCCGAGAAACATACATGGGTGTTGACATTTCAGATATTCCATATCCTTTAAAGTCCATCGAGAGTTGGTTAATTTGAGCGGTCAGACTTTTTTCGTTTTCCGAAATGTTTTCAAACTGTCCTGAACTTTTGATTTGTTCAATTAATTGCTCTTTTGTCATGTTCGTTTCGAAGACTTTTTGCCATAATACTTGACCGTTTTCTATCTGAAAATTATCAGTTTCAGAAAGGGTAAAATTGATAAGTAATGTTGAAGAAAGAAGAACTATAATTGTTTTCATAAATGTTTTTTTTATGGACCATAACAAGCATACGCCCATCATTATACACAGATACTTCTAGAACAGTAGTTTAGCCTACCCAAGTACTCCCCCAAGATAAAAATTCTCATTATTATTTTCTTACAGAAAGGCGTAATGCCAATAAAAAGTGGGTGCTAAGGGCCCGCTTTTTTGTCTTGTGCATGTCGCCATGTATAAGCCCCTGCCTTATGTAACAAAAGTTGCTGTACGGGTGGCCGTATATGTAGAACTTTACACCATTCGTACAGGTGTCTCTAAATAGCAAACACTGTTGTGGAGGTGCTTATGTTACAAACAAACTCTAATCAAAATGGCAAAAATAGTTATACTCGGTGCAGGAATCGCTGGTCACGTAGCGGCTGCACATTTACGAAGAAAATTACCGAAAAAACATGAGGTCTTGGTGGTTTCTCCCAATAGCAACTACCAATGGATCCCATCTAATATTTGGGTGGGGATCGGAAGAATGAAATCTGAACAGATCTTGTTTCCCTTGCCCCCGCTCTATAAAAAGAAGGGCATTGGTTATAAACAGGCCAAGGTGACTACCTTTCACCCCGAGGGCGATGCCGAAACCCCAAAACCCTACGTAAACGTGGAGTATGTGGTGGGCGACCATAAGGGCAAGACCGAGAAGGTTACTTACGACTATCTTATAAATGCCACGGGCCCCAAACTGGCCTTTGATATGACCGAGGGGCTGAACCCTGGTACCAACAAGGCCTATTCGGTTTGTACCTATACCCATGCCGAGCATGCATGGCACGCCCTTAACACCTTGATCCAAGAAATGAAACAGGGCAAAAAAGCCAAAATATTAATAGGCACGGGGCACGCAAAATCTACCTGCCAAGGTGCCGCCTTCGAATATATCTTAAATGTAGAGAAAGAGCTTCGCAGACATGGGGTACGCGATATGGCCGAGGTTACGTGGATCGCCAACGAACACGAATTGGGCGATTTTGGTATGGACGGTATGCTCATGAGCTATGGCAACAACATCATGAAATCTAGCGAGATGGTAGAGATGGTGTTCGAAGACCGTGGCATTAAATGGATCATCGGGGCCGGGGTGAACAAGATAGAGGACGGCGTGGCACATTATGAGACCCTTGATGGCGAGTTCCATACCGAGACCTACGATTTTGCCATGTTGATTCCCGCTTTCTCGGGGCATGGCTTTAAGGCGTATGACAAAGACAATAACGATATTACCAAAAAACTGTTTAAGGGCTTTATGATCGTAGATGCCGATTATACCCCAAGGCCTTATGAGGAGTGGAGCGTACAAGATTGGCCAGAAACCTATCAGAACCCTACGTACGACAATATATTTGCGCCGGGCATTGCCTTTGCGCCCCCACATGCGATTTCTAAACCTAGGACCAGCAAGAACGGCACCCCCATATCACCGGCACCGCCACGTACGGGAATGCCCTCGGGTATGACCGCCAAATTGGTGGCCGATAATATTATAGATATGATCAATGGTAAAAAAGACCTGCACCATAAAGGTTCTATGGGGAATATGGGCGCTGCCTGTATCGCCTCTGCCGGTTATGGTATGACCCAAGGTAGCGGGGTGAGCATTACCACCTTCCCCATTGTGCCCGACTATCATAAATACCCCGATACCCAAGGCCGAAAATTGGGCAAGACCTTTGGATCTATAGGCTTGGCGGGCCACTGGTTAAAACTGGCCCTGCACTACGCCTTTATCTACAAGGCCAAGATGAAACCCTTCTGGTGGCTGATACCGGAATAGGTACGGGTATACGAATAGGAGAGAGAAGATAGAAATCTAAAATCTAAAAAAATGACACGTAGAATATCAAAGACAAAACGGTTTTATATGCAGAACCCCATCATTCAGTTCTTTAAGTTTATTTGGTTGAGCCTTAAAATTTTGGTGATCGTGGCCGGAGGGCATGGGGGCACCAGAAACGTAAACGGACAGTGATGGCAAAAACAATATTGATAACGATTGCCGGTACGCTGATCGGTGGGGTGGCAGGCTATCTCTATTATGCGGAAATAGGTTGTTTGAGCGGTACATGCCCCATTACCTCAAAACCCCTGAACAGTACTTTGTATGGTGGGGTCGTAGGTGGTTTGTTGTTTCATACGTTTGTAAAACAAAAGAAAAAGTAAACGCTTATAGTTCCATTTTATTTAGTTGGTTTGTAAAAGGCACTTCTGTGGTTGGAAGTGCCTTTTTGTTTCTTGTTTGTCTGTAACATTGGTTACTGTGTAGGCCGTTTTCAGAATCTAACTTTGTGGCAAATAAATGAATGCGATGAAGTATAAGTTAATAGGTCTATTGTTTTTTATCTTTTATTCGGGGTGGGCCCAGGTGGTGAAACCGATCGGTAAAGAAGAGGTGTTGGCCAAAGTGACAGAAAACAACAACACATTAAAAATTGCCCAACAAGAGGCCCTGGCGGCCAAGGGCGATTACAACCAGACCAATGCGGTGCTCTTACCTAATATTAGTGTTTCCCATACGGGTATTGCCACTACCAACCCCTTAATGGCCTTTGGTTCTAAATTGAACCAAGAAATTTTAACGGCGGCCGATTTTAACCCGGATCTTTTGAACGATCCCCGTCAGATCGAGGATTATGCCACCCGTGTTGAGGTGCAACAACCCTTGTTGAATTTCGACGGTATTTTTCAACGTAAGGCGGCCAAGGCAAAATGGACGGCTACCGAACTACAGTCGGAACGTATGCAAGATTACTTGGTCTTGGAAGTGGAAAAAGCCTATATGCAATTGCAACTCGCCTATAAAACGGTAGAGGTGTTGGAGAAGGCCCTGGAAACGGCCCAAGAAAACAAGCGTATCGCCGATAACAGCTATGCACAGGGCTACCTGCAAAAATCGGATGTGCTGGCCGTACAAGTACGGGTTACCGAGATAGAGAACCAATTGCAATATGCCAAAAGCAATGTGCTGAACGCCAGTAACTATTTATCCGTATTAATGAACGATGATACCAACGGGGTGTTGAAGCCTACCGATTCCTTGGTTGTTTTTCAGGAAACGATACCCGAGGTAGACCTGTCGGAAAACAGAAAGGATATCAGGGCCATGAACGCCGCTACCGAAGCGTACCGGCAAATGCACAAAGCGGACCAAATGGCTTTTCTGCCTAGGTTGAACGCCTTTGGTACCTACGAACTTCACGACGATAAGGCTTTTCAGGGCGATGCTAACGGATACCTCTTTGGTGCGGAACTGAAATGGAACCTTTTTGAGGGTAGCAAGCGTTTCGGAAAATCGCAAAAGAGCAAGGCGGAGTATAACAAGTCGAAACTGGAACTGGCCCAATACAAGTCGGAAAGCGAATTGGAGCTGAACAAGGCGAAACGGGGCTTGCAAGATGCCAAGAACAAACTGAAGCTTACCGAACTGGCCCTGCAGCAATCGCAAGAGTCGTTGCGTATTCGTACCAACAGGTTCGGGCAAGGTTTGGAAAAGACGACCGACCTGCTGATGGCCGAGACACAGTTCTCTCAAAAGCAACTGGAATATTACGCAACTATTTTTCAATACAACTACGCCTTGGCCTATGTTCAATTTTTAACGAAGGAATAAAAGGTTTACGGCAACAGAAAAAAGGTTCAATTATAAATAACAATCAGCCTTACGTAGAAACGGAAGGGACAAATAAAAAACGTTACACATGAAAAACAGAAAATATATACTCGCGGCGACCATTGGGGCAACCCTGTTTTTGGCCAGTTGTGGCAGTGAAGATAAAAAACCGATGGCCGACAATTCTCCGGCGGTCGCAGTGGAGGTACAAACCGTTGCCGAAGGTAACGACAATGCCTTTTTAACGGCCAGCGGAAAGGTAGAGGCGGCCAAGAGTGCCAACATAAGTACCCGTATGATGGGGTATGTGGACAAGATTTATGTAAAAGTGGGCGATAAGGTGCGCAAAGGGCAATTGTTGCTCAGCGTGAACAACGCCGATGTTTCGGCCAAGCTGGCACAGGTAAACGCAGGTATCGCGGAAGCGGAGGCGGCCTTTGCCAATGCCGAGAAAGACTACAATCGGTTTACGGCCCTGTTTAATGAAAACAGTGCCTCGCAAAAAGAGCTGGACGATATTACGGCCAATTACAACATGGCCAAGGCACGATTGGAAAGTGCCAAGCAAATGAAGAACGAGGTAAACGCCCAAATGGGCTACGCCAATATGCGCGCTCCCTTTAACGGGGTGGTGACCAATAAATTTATAAGTGCCGGTGATATGGCCAACCCGGGCATGCCCCTGTTGGAAGTGGAATCGCCGGGACAATACCAAGTATTGGCCATGGTACCCGAATCGGAGATTATGCAGATCAAGCCAAATACAGAGGTAAGCGTGCAGATAAAGGCTTTGGACAGGCAAGTAAAGGGTACCGTTACAGAGGTAAGTACTTCTTCTAAGAATACGGGAGGACAGTACTTGGTGAAAGTGGTCTTGAACAAGACCGATGCCCCCATATTGTCAGGTATGTATGCCACGGTGCAGTTTCCCGTTGCGCCACAGACCCAAAGTGCCGCGGTAATGATACCGGTAGAGGCCGTTGTGCACAATGGGCAGCTGACCGGGGTGTATACGGTAAGCCAAAACAATACGGCCCTATTGCGCTGGTTGCGTTTGGGGAGAACCATCGGTGACAAGGTAGAGGTATTGTCGGGCCTTTCCGCAGATGAACAATATATCGTCTCTGCCGAGGGGAAATTGTTCAACGGAGTAAAAATATCGAAGCAATAAACGAGTAGCGTTAGGGATTGCAACGGATACCCCACAGTGTTTTTGATCGGTCTATGATCAAGAACACGAGGAGTAGGAGAGAAAAGCCCGCCCGAACGCCCAAACAAAATACTAGAAAGAATGAAGGAAGGTTTAGCTGGCAAGATTGCCAAAATGTTTATAGGTAGCAAGTTAACGGTGCTGCTGATGATCGTTTTTATGGTCATTGGGGTGTACAGCTCGTTTTTGATCCCTAGGGAGGAGGAGCCCCAGATAGACGTGCCGATGGCCGATATTTTTGTGGGCTACCCAGGTGCGAGTCCCACCGAGGTGGAATCGCGGGTAATCAAACCCTTGGAGAAACTGATATCGAACATAAAAGGGGTGGAGTACGTGTATTCTACCTCGATGAAGGAACAGGGGATGGTGATCGTACAGTTTTACGTGGGCGAGGATATTGAACGCTCGTTCGTAAAACTCTATAACGAGATCAACAAACATATGGATATTATGCCCCAGGGCGTAACCTTTCCCTTGGTAAAAACGCGGGCCATTGACGATGTGCCCATGTTGGGACTTACCCTGTGGAGCGAAAATTACGACGGTTACCAACTTAGCCAAATGGCACAGGAACTGGAGAGCGAGATCAAGAAGGTGAACGATGTGGCCATTACCCATAAGATCGGGAACCAAGACCGACAGTTGCGGGTGGTTTTGGACAAGGACAAATTGGCCGCCAGTGGATTGGATTTTTTAACGGTCTCGGAAATGATCAAGGCGAACAACGCCCAGTTGAGCTCCGGTAGTTTTGATAAGAACGATACAGAGTTTTTGGTAAATACCGGCAATTTTTTGGCGTCGGTGGACGATGTGGAAAACTTGGTGGTGGGCGTGCAACAGAACCGCCCCATTTACCTAAAACAGATTGCCAGCATTATCGACGGCCCAGAGGTGCCACAGAGTTACGTGTCCCTCGGTTTTGGACAGGGGAGCGAAAAAGTGTCCGACTATAGGTCGGAATACCCTGCGGTAACGATTTCGGTAGCGAAAAGGAAGGGTGCCGATGCGATGAAGATCGCCGATATCGTAATCGATAAGGTAGACCATTTGCGCACTACCTTGATCCCCGATGACGTACATGTGGAAATTACCAGAAACTACGGGGAAACGGCTTCCCATAAGGTGTCGGAACTGTTGTTGCACCTTATAGGTTCTATCATTGCCGTTACCATTGTGGTGATGCTCGCCATGGGATGGCGCGGTGGTCTGGTGGTATTTTTATCGGTTCCGATAACCTTTGCCCTGACGCTGTTGAGCTATTACATGCTGGACTATACCTTGAACCGGATCACGCTTTTTGCCCTGGTCTTTGTTACGGGTATCGTGGTGGACGATTCGATCATCATCGCCGAGAACATGCACCGGCATTTTAAGATGAAACGACTGCCTTTTAAACAGGCGGCATTATACGCCATTAACGAGGTGGGGAACCCTACCATTTTGGCAACGTTTACCGTAATCGCCTCGGTATTGCCCATGGCCTTCGTGTCGGGATTAATGGGACCTTATATGGCACCGATGCCCATTGGGGCCTCTATCGCCATGATCCTATCGTTGTTCGTGGCCTTGACCATTACCCCGTATTTGGGCTATGTGTTCTTACGTGAAAAGGACAAGAAGAAAGGTGCGGAGGAGAAAAAGGAGAAGCCCCTGGAAGATACGGTCATATACAGGGTGTACCAAAAATTTGAACGCCCCTTGATCGAGAGCAAGGCAAAACGTTGGTTGTTCTTAGGTTTGACCTTCTTATTGCTCATGGGATCCATGGTCTTGTTCTTTACCAAATCGGTGGCCGTAAAAATGTTGCCCTTTGATAACAAGAACGAATTTCAGGTAGTGATCGATATGCCCGAGGGTACCACCCTGGAGCGTACGGGAGTGGTGGCACGTGAGATCGGACAGTATTTGGCCACCCGCCCCGAGGTAGTGACCTACCAGAATTATATAGGTACCTCGGCACCGATAACCTTTAACGGTCTGGTACGCCATTACGACCTTCGCGGAGGTAGCAATATGGCCGATATTCAGGTAAACCTGATCGACAAGGGCGAACGTTCGGCCCAGAGTCACGATATCGCAAAATTACTGCGCCCCGATATTCAAAAGATAGCGGCCAAGTACAATGCCAATGTAAAGTTGGTGGAAGTACCGCCCGGACCCCCAGTACTCTCTACGATCGTAGCCGAGGTCTACGGACCGGATTACGAGGAGCAGATGCAGATCGCGGACAACGTACAGCACATATTGAAAAATACCGAAGATGTAGTGGATGTCGATTGGATGGTAGAGGCCGATCAGACCGAATACCGATTTAATATTGACAAGGAAAAGGCCATGCTCTACGGGGTGGCACCACAACAGATCGCCTATACCATGAACATGGCATTGTCGAACAGGGCCATTACCAATCTGTACGACGAGGATGCCAGCAATCAGGTGGGTGTGGTGCTCGCCTTGGACGAAAAGGAAAAATCGACCGTTACCGATATTTCACAGTTAAAGGTCGCCTCTAAACATGGCAACATGGTGCCCATAGCCGATTTGGTGGATATTGAGGAAACTACGAGTGCCAAGAGCATTTACCGTAAGAACCAGAAACGTGTGGTGTATGTACTGGCCGATATGGCCGGCGATTTGGAGAGTCCTGCCTACGCCATTTTGGGAATGGAGGAAAAGTTGAAGGAAATTCCCTTGCCAGAAGGGTATACGATCAGCGAGACCTATTTGAGCCAACCCGAATTTGAGGACGACTATACCGTGAAGTGGGACGGCGAATGGCAAATTACCCTAGAGGTGTTCCGCGATTTGGGAATCGCCTTCTTAGGGGCCATAATCTTGATCTATATATTGATCGTAGGATGGTTCCAGAACTTTAAGGCCCCCGTGGTCATGATGGTGGCCATACCGCTGTCATTGATCGGTATTGTTTTGGGGCACTGGATCATGGGTGCTTTCTTTACCGCTACCTCTTTTATCGGTATGATCGCCTTGGCAGGTATTATGGTGCGTAACTCGGTATTGCTTATCGACTTTATAAACCTGCGTTTGGCGGAAGGTGTTCCTTTAAAACAAGCGGCGATAGAGGCCGGTGCCGTACGTACCACCCCTATTTTATTGACCGCCGGAACCGTGGTGATCGGCGCTTTTGTGATCTTGTTCGACCCCATTTTTCAAGGTCTGGCGATTTCGTTGATGGGCGGTACCATCGTATCTACCGTACTCACCTTGTTGGTAGTGCCCTTGGTATATTTTATGATAGAGCGCAAGAACTATCCCGAAAAGGGAAGTGAGGAAATAGCAAGTAAGATCGAAGACTAAAAAAAGAAAAAATGAAACTACTGATAGTAACCGTTGTGGAGGAATACGAAAAGGAGATCCTACGCCTCTTTAAAAAGGCGAATATCGAGAGCTATAGCGGCTCTGACATAGATGGGTATAAAAATGCGGCCTCTATGCTACGTACCGCAAGCTGGTTTCCCAGTGAAAAAGGAGGTGTGGAGTCGAGCATGTTCTTCTCCTTTACCGAAGAAGATAAGATCGATGCCCTGTTCACACTGATCAAGAAATTTAACGAAGAACTGGAAACCAACAACCCTATTAAGGCGGTGGTGGTTCCTATTGAAAAATCTATTTAACCATAAAAAAAGAATCAAATGCTGAATACATATTTTAGAGTTATCGTAGGTACATTCATTTTATTGAGTGTGGTATTGGCCGTTTACGTAAATATCAACTGGTTGTGGTTTACCGTTTTTATAGGGGTGAACATGATACAATCGGCCTTTACAAAGTGGTGCCTGCTAGAGGTTATACTCATGAAACTGGGCATTAAAAAAGAAGGAAAGGGTTGTTCGTTATAACCATATAGGAAAACCCGACACATTACACTAAGGCCTCATGCATGAGGCCTTTGTTATTTTCTTTCAACAGTAGTCATAGGATTGTTGGGCCGGTCAGGTTTCTATGATGTTATTTAGATTACTCCAGTTTTACGACCCAGTAATCCCACAGGCCTTTACCCGGGCCACTGATATCTCCGCCAGGACCCGAAACATAGCCCGATACGATGTACCCGTCATTTGTTTGTTGAATAGCGGTCGCATAATCGTTTTCTGGACCTCCCATACTTATTTCCCAAGACAGCTCACCCTCTGGGGTCAATTTAACGACCCAATAATCTAGAAACCCTCCGTTAGCGGAACCGCTTACATCAAAATCGGTCTCTCCCGCACTTCCTGCAACAATATAGCCCCCGTCTGTCGTTTGTTGAATGGAACGTGCACCATCTACCGATGAACTGCCAAGGTTGACTTCCCAAGTGATCTCTCCGGTCGTATTCAATTTAACGACCCAATAATCCCTATTTCCGTAATTGTCACTTACATCAAAATCTGAGGATTCGGAATATCCGGCCACAACATATCCTTGGTCCGAGGTTTGGTGAATGTCATAGGCGTAGTCATCCAATGAGCCTCCAAGATGGGTTTCCCATGCCAAGTTTCCCGTGGCATCCAACTTTACGACCCAATAGTCCCTCTCGCCGTAATTACCTCCTACATCACCATCGGGAGATTCTGAATATCCTGCAACAATATAACCTCCGTCCGATGTTTGCCCTATCGATTTTGCAATGTCGAACTCGCTGCCTCCAAGGGTTGTTTCCCACACCAAGGCTCCGTTACCATCCAGTTTTAATATCCAATAATCCAATCCTCCATTATTATCTTCTACATCACCATCTGAAGAGCCCGTGAAACCGGCAACGATGTATCCGCCATCTACAGTTTGCTCAACGGCATTGGCTTCGTCACCGGATCCGCCACCGTAATTGGTTTCCCAAACCAAATTTCCAGATCCATCAAGTTTAACGATCCAAACATCGGCAGCGGAGGTGTCTCCACTAATATCCTGATCATTGGAGTCGGTCATTCCTACTACGATATATCCACCATCTGCGGTTTGTTGTATGTCATTTCCGGCCTCGTCACTGGATCCACCAAGGTTGGTTTCCCATACCAAACCTCCTGCATTGTCCAGTTTTATGATCCAAAAATCACCTCCCAGATAACCTTCTGCATCATTGTTGCCCCCTACATCGCCATCATCCGAATTGGCCGTACCGGCAATAATGTAGCCGCCATCGACCGTTAGTTGCAGGGAATTGGCGATGTCAATTTTAGACCCTCCAAACGATTTTTCCCAAGCTATGGAGACGTCCTCGGCAATCTCTTCTTCATCTTCTTCCGTTGTAAAATCAAATGTACTTTCAGTGGTGTTCCCATTACCGTCAGAAGTTGTTACCGTACCGTTATAATCGGTTTGGGCGGTTAGGTTTTCTAAAAGAAATTCGGTGGTCTCCAGATTTGCCTGAACTTCGTTGTCTCCCAGAAATACGGTATAGGTTATTTTGTCCTTGTCGGGGTCTACGGCGGCATTCCAGGTCAATACTGCGCTATTGGCGGTAATTTGAGTGACTTGCACCGTAAAATTCCCGGGCTTTTCATTTTTTGGTTCGGTACTTCTATTGTCGTCATCATTGTTGCACCCAATAACGAGAATGCCAATAAGGGTTAAAACGGATAAAAAAAGTGTCTTTTTCATAGTCGATATTTTTTACCCGCAGGTATTTGTTCGGGGTGTTATAAAAATAGAAATGGGGAATCGTTTTAGTGTCCCGAAAGTTTGGGTTTCAAAGAATCTGGACTTGCTTGGGGAGTAGAGCTTGATTTCCGGTATGGAAGGTGTCAAAATTTTTTCATAGTGAAAAATGGTCGATGCCGGGGAATAAACTATTGTTGTATGAGAACATTAAGTTCAAATGCAACAGTTAGGAATTCGGTAGGATAGTGTCCTGTGAGTTTTCCTTGTTGATCCAAGTCCGCGTCAAAGGGGTAGGTAGATTCACCATCCTCGTATTCGAACGTGCCCTCCATTTTAGTATCCAAAAGCACATAATTGCCACTAAAATAATAAGGTCCCAATAGGGTACCATCGTCCAATTCTGATTGGGTATAGCCGCTTAGGGTACGATCAATATTAAAATTTATTTCCATAGTTCTATAAAGTATATTGCTTAAAGAAGTACTTGGTTGATAAGTCCCCCTAAAGGTTCCTTGAAATGGGTTGTTGATGGTCAGCGATGCCAAATCCTTACCAGCCTCGTTGTATGCAAATAGTATTACGGTATGTACGCCAATGGGCAATGAAGGGTCCCACGATAATTGTCCGGTTTCTGAATCAATTGAAAGTCCTTGGATCTTATTTTCCAATCCAAACTTGCCCCGATCACCGTTCCATTGTACTTCTGGTAAAGGGCCTTCCCCATTGTGGAAATAACTGGCAGTGAGATTTGGTGTGACACTAAGTACGGGCGCTTTAACAACGGCGTCATCATCATTTTTAGAACAGGCCGTTATGACCAGCACGATTACGAGAATAAAATATAGTTTTTGCATAAGAGTTCGTTTTTTTGATCCTACTATAGGATTCTTAATCCCATTCAAATAAAAATCTTCCTTCAGTAGCTATAATTTCTCCGGAGGCATCTTTCTCTGCACCGTAAACACCATCTATTACCGGTAGATTTGGAAGTTCGTCATAATGGTATAATTGTCCTTTCATATAGGTGGTTTCGCCATTTGAAGTGTATTCGATAGCAATATTCGGCCCTTCCAAGGTTTCCCATGTGCCCGAAGCGGAAAACGCAGGATCGGCATAGTTAATCATGCTAACAGTATGATCTTCATGAAGCGTGAGCCCATATTCAACGGGAATAGTGGTTGGGTCTATTTCTGTAGGGTTACCAGCTTCGAATCCACCACTAAAGTACCCTTGGTCAAATCGATTGCTGAATAGTATATTGGTGTCTACGGCATCTTTACTGTTTTTGGCGGTTATGGTGAGGTCAAATTCCCCTAAAGGTAAAAGACGACTCCAGAAAATGATGCCCGTTTCTTCTTCAAACTTAATGTTGTTGCTTTCAAGAATGGTAGTGGTAGAAGAAATTGAAAGTGTTCCCTTTTCGCCATACCAATCAATTTCAATAGGTGCCAAACTGCCCTGTTTTTCAAAAATAGTTTCCACCAAAGAATCGGGATACCTAAGCAATATGCCCATTTCTTCATTGGCCCCATTTTGTGAAGGACCATCATCTTTGTTACAAGATTGTATCAGGAATATACATATGAAAAGACCAAAACAAGGCCTTAAAATGCTGAGTATGGGTATTGTCTTCATTTGGGTCATATATTTTTTTTCACTACGGCCGTTGTCTATGGCGAAGAACTTGATTAGTAGTTTTCGTAACTAACGGTATAGCTAATGGTACCGACCAGAGGGTCGTCGGAAATCATTTTGAATGCGATCAGGTTTCCGTCGCCATCACGTACCTTCTCCCCATAATCGTAATAGAAGTCGATGGCCTCAAAACGGTCCAGGTCTTTTTGGTGGAAAAAATAAAGCTCATAGGGGGCCAAATAGAAAAGCAATCCATGCCATATCGCCAATGCTGGTTGTGGGTCTAGATTATGGAAAACGCCTTTTTCGTTTCCTGAAGAGGTCAATTGGAAATAATTGTTACTGATAACCATTTCCGTTAGATTACTGTCGGGGTCAAACCTCCAACCCATTGGAAAGTTAGCTAAATCCCCATCAAGTCCATAAATACGGTTATCGGGATCAAAATGGTATGTGGTGGGTTGTACGTCTCCATTTATCATGAACTCTATATCGGAAATATCATTATTTGGGTCGTAGTCAAAAGTGGTTGCAAAATTTGAATCGTTGCTTTCATTCCCTATATTTATCGTTGTGATCAAGCCTGTTTCGTTATAACGTATTTCCATTTTCAAAATATTGTCCCCATCATCCGTTTTATATAACATGTCTATTGTTGTTAATTGAAGCGAATCATTGTAATCCATGGTATATACCACTGTTCGACCATAACTGTAGACCAAAGAAATAATATTGGGCATGGGCGTAAGGGTTTTGCTAGTTACTTCAGGGGCCGGACTGTCTTTGTCCTTAGAACAGGCCACTGGCAATATGGCCGCCAGCAGTATGATAATGATATATTTTGACTTCTTTTTCATATGATTTTCCTTTACTGGATTTCATAGGTCACTTCCATGTCATAATAAAATTCGCCCGGTGGTCTGTCGTAGTATAGGCTCACCTCATAAGGTTTATTAAAAAGGGCGCCATTCTCTTTTAGCGCTACAATGTCTCCCAATTTCTTTTTTGCATTTTTTGCCAGTAACGTAGCTTGTTTAAAAGATTTGTCCAGCGCCATTTGAGTAATTATTTCCACTTCTTTATCATCGATTACAATGGCCGAACTCATATCTAAAACTTGAAAAATAGGCAGTTTAATGGCAAGGAACCGTTTCATCTCTTCTACAGATTTTGTTTCGTATAGGTACAGGGCTCCCTCTTTGTTGTACCTCATGGTTTCATAGCCAAAAGTGAAGGGGTGTTCCTTTATACTACTCCATGAAAGACCACTTTCTTCCACTTTTTTTTTAAAACGCTCCTTTAGTTCGGCAAGACTCACGTAGTCATAATCATAACTTGAGGGATTGCTTAAAGAAATGGTTGCTTTGTATGTGGGATCCGGGTCTATATAAATTATCCTAGCGGTTACCTTGATCGTATTGGCCAATTGCTGTGCAAATAATGGCGAGCAGGCGAATAGGCAGGTACATAAAAGAAGTATTGTTATCGTTGGTGTTTTCATATCTTTTTTTGTTTGTTCGTAACCCGTTTTGGTACGGGGTATCTAGAATCTGATTTAATGTTTTTTATTGATTAAAACTTGTGGTATTGTTTAGTATTCAAAAGACCAAACATCGTTATATTCAGAGCCATTGATCACCCAAAGCTTGTTGTCAAAAAAGACCGAAGAATGTTGGGCACGTTTGGGGAATTCTTGCGAAGTTTTTACCTCGAACCAATCTATACCGTTGGTGCTTCGCCAAATATCATTTTGGCGTCCAAAGTAATTTTCATCACCATATTCGGCTAAGTGTCCTGCGGTGAGCCACATCTGCTCACCATCTGTGGTCAGCCCGTGGAATCCTCTTGTAGAGAAAGGGGCTTCATCTGTTGCCAGTATCCATTGATAACCGTTATCGCTGTACCATACATCACTTTTATAGATGTTGTTTCCACCTCCTATGAGCCATATTTTATTGTCATAAACGATGGTGGCATGCCACTTTCGCTTTCCAAAGGGGGCATTGTCGGTAACCAGCACCCAATTATACCCATCGGAACTCCTCCAAATATCGGAGTGTGTTTCGAACGTGTCGGTTTTTGCATTATGGCCCAAACCTCCGATCAGCCATAAAGAGCCATTGAATGCGGTAAGAGTATGGTCCGCTCTCTTGGCGAATTGCGCCATTGGCGTAACCAAATTCCATTCAATACCATCTTCAGATGACCAAACATCGTTTTTTATACTGTTGCTAAACTCCGATCCTTTGACCAACCCACCGGAAATCCACATTTTATTTTGAAAAACGGTAGCTCCAAAAAGGCTGCGTTGCGGAAAGTTCGCTTTTTCGTTCAGGTTGTTCCATTGTGCTCCGTTGGTGCTAAAGAGTACATCATCACTTATATTGGAGGCATCTTTGATGTTTCCGCCCAGGATCCACATTTTGTCATCAAAGATCAGCGAGCTATGGTTGTATCTTGGTAATAAAATAGGGGATGGGTCGTACTTAAGGGCTTTTAAGATCTTTGTCTTTGTGGTAAAACCCATTTTTAAATCGGTAGACCCGGTGTTTTCCAAAATATCAAAATATTCTTTTTGGCAAGAGGCCAATACCAAAAGCAATACACCGAAAAAGATTGATCCTATATTATTTTTTATTGTCTTCATACGTAATGATTTTATGAGTGGACCGTTTTTATTTCTTTAAGTAAAAAAATCAAATACACCTTTCTATTGTGTTATTTGTAAGGGGTCGTTTGCTTCACTTTTTTAACTATGAAGCCTACTTTTTCGGGGTATTGGGCAGCCTATAAAAAATAGGCTGCCTTTAGCTTAGTTGTTTTCTTATTCAGGAATGTTAAAGTGTGCCACTATTTCTTCGTAGCTCATATTTGAATAGGCCGTTGCCGATTTTAAGGTAATTCCTCCAATGCCATTACTCGCTTCAACACCACCAGGAATCAAAACATAACGATACTCAGAAAAAAGAGGTGCTCCAATATTGGAGCCATCAACTGTAGCCAACCTAATATTAATGGTCTCTAGTTTGTAATAGTAGTAGTAAGACACTCCTTGATTGCCTATAAACGGTAAAGCATATACATTATCGTTGTTCCCAACCTTCCCAAAAACAAGGACAGTCCCTTGATCAACTATTTCTTGGCTTAAGCCTGCTACATCAATATCTCCATTTGCCGTGGAGGATTCAATGTTATCATCGGCATCAACTATTGGAGAATCCAACCATTCTGAATAAATAACATTGGCGGTACCTGTATCTCCTTTTTCTCCTTGTTCACCGTCTGCCCCATCTTCCCCGTCTGCCCCGGCTTCACCTTGAATGCCCTGTTCCCCTTGTGGTCCTTGGGGGCCTATGGCGCCATCTTCACCATCTTCTTTAGAGCAAGCAATGAGCATACTTGATATGAACAGTAGGCTAAGTAATTGTTTTGTGAATTTAAAAGTTTTCATAATTGTTTGTTTGTAAATTATTGGAACAAACCTAATGGATATGCAAAGTGCCGAAGTCCTAGATATTTTGATTTTAAAGAATTAGGACAAAGAACAGTGCGGGTTGTTTTGTTTGGTCTTATGGCAATTAAGACATTGTGTATAAACTGTTCTTGTACTGTACCGGAGTTAGCCCTGTATGTTTTTTAAAAGCGGAATAAAAGGCGGATTTGGAATTAAAGCCTGCTTCCAAACCCAATGAAACTACGGTGTAATGCGCAAATGCACTGGAAGTGAGGTTTTGTTTCACGTCCGCAATCCTATATTCATTGATAAAATCGATAAAGCTTTTGTTTAAAAGACTATTGATCATGCTAGATAGGTAGCAGGCAGAAATGCCCAAAACTTCTGCCACCGATGACAGGCTAAGGCAAGGGTTTCTATATAGTTTTTTAAACCGCATCAGCTCTTCCAATTTCTTAAAATACTTATGGGCGGTGCTGAACTGTGTTTTCGACTTTGTATGAAGTTCTTTGATCCGTTGGGCGCAAAGCGATGCAATAATGTTCAACAAACACAGGTGTTTTTCAGTAAAAAAGCCCGCTTCGGGATGTTCGGAGTCGATAATGCCAAAAAGATTACCGTTGATAAGAATGGGGATGCATATTTCTGAGAGGCGTGGCTCGTCATCCACGATGTACCTTGGGTCTTTGGAAGTGTCGTTAATGATTTCCGCACATTTTGTGATGGCGACACTACCGACGATACCCTCGCCCAGATCCAGTTTTATTTGATTGTAAATACACTCTTTAGATGGATTTTTAGTACCATAGGCCGCATGTTGCGTGAGTTCAAATTTAACATGGTCGTAGGTGTAAATGACGCAATCGACAAAGCCTAAACGGTGGATCACATTTTTGGTGATGCCCCAAAGTACCTCGTCAATCGATTCTTTGGTACTTAATGAGGTAGAAAAAAAACTAACGGCCCTAATTTCCTCTAGGGTACTTAACGTGTTTGGATCTTGCATAGCCAATAATTGTATTTACGGGTTAATAAATGAACACTGTTAGGTAAAGTGAGTTTGGTCTATAAAATCGTTTAAGCCTTTTTTACATCCACCCTATAGTTTAGGGGTTGGTCTTCTGAAGGATGGTGATTGGACGGGAATAGCTTGTTGGTCTATAGCATATGAATGGTGTTTGCGGTTCGATTATTTTTCTCGGGTATTAAAAATAGAATCGTTGCTTTGTTCTGTATTTCTCATTGGTGATACGCTGCGAGAAATAGTGTGTTGGCCGTGGTAATTAATGTGTATATAGAGGAATTGTCGGTTTTTTTGCTGTAAAAGCCTTCCATACAGTTATTGTACCATCTGTACAGCCATACCTACAATCTATCATGTTGTATAGCCGATATAGGGGCAGAAGGCAATAACTTGAAGAATAAAACAGGACACAGGGCATGAGAACAATAATAGTCGATG
The DNA here is from genome assembly GCF_018100785.1 of Maribacter sp. MMG018. Lineage (GTDB taxonomy): Bacteria > Bacteroidota > Bacteroidia > Flavobacteriales > Flavobacteriaceae > Maribacter. Next base: position 1,255,121 of record NZ_JAGJEC010000001.1, read on the forward strand.
ACGAGCCTGCCGCTATCAAAAATTTAGCTTGGGAGCTTCAGAAATTTTCGGACGACATTAAGGTCATAGATACTTTTACCTCTGCAAACGAGGCCCTTTCGGGTATAAATTATTTAAAACCCGATTGTGTTTTTTTAGATATAGAAATGCCCGAGATGAACGGCTTCGCATTGCTGCGGCAATTACAGTACCGCGACTTTGCCGTGGTCATTACCACGGCCTACAGTCAATATGCAATACAGGCCATAAAAGAAAGTGCCTTGGACTATCTTTTAAAACCTATAGATTCGGATGAGATCGGTATGGTGGTAGATAAGCTTAAAAAGCTTAATACCCCAGAGAATCTTCAGGAGCAGTTTCTTCAAACATTGGCAGCACTGTCCAGGGCCGATTCGCCTAAAATGGTTCAGATTCCCGTAAACGGAAAAGTGCTTTTTATTAGGGTAGAGGATATCGTTTATTGTGAATCTGACGGTAATTACTCCAAAATATTTCTTGAATCTGACAAAGAGGTCTATACCTCCAGAAAATTGAAGGACTTAGGCCTGCTGTTGCCAAAAGACTATTTTTTCCGCATTCATAATTCCTACATCGTACATACGCTTAAAGTGGTCGAATATCTGCGAACAGAAGGGTATGTGGTGCTTTGTAATAATAAAAAGATTCCGGTGTCGAGAAATAAAAAAGAGGAGTTCTTGATCAAAATGTCATATTGAGCGGATGAAGATAGCTACCATTAGGTCGTTTTTTGAGAACAGCAACCAGAACGGATTTGGTTTTTTAACGGTAGTAGTGCTGTTCTACCTCTTTATTTTCTTTTTCATTCAATTTTTTCAGCACAAAAAAAGGTATTACTTGCTGTACAGCCTTTATGCCCTTGTAAATGCGGCCAGTCTATTAAAATATATAGACGGTGTGTTTTTTTCTGATTTTTTCGATACCTCTTTGGGGGTTTGGTACCAGAGGGCCGTCCATTATCCGTCGCAATTGTTCGGCTCCCTTTTTTTTAGCTATTTTATTATAGAGATCATGCAATTGCGAAAGACCTTTCCGAAGTCGATCAAGGTAATCGATGTATTGTTCCTTGTTTCCTCTATCATTTTTTTAGTCTTATGGGGCGTGTATATGAACGATTTCTCTTCATATCTAATAGATTATTTTCATGCCTATGTGTTTTTGGTTTTAAGCTATATCACCTTCTTTTGGGCTTTTTATATGGTCGCCAAAAGCAATATGGCCATTAAATGGTACATTCTATCCGGTATGTCCATTTTGGTGGTTTCCTATTTTGCCATTTCGGTAATGTCTATGCGGGCCATGACCGCAAATAGAGAAACATTGTATATCTATTACATAGGCATATTAATAGAGAGTTTGCTTTTTGCGCTGGCCATTGGGTTGGAGCAAAAAATGGTGTATAGAGAAAAGACATTGGTACAGAAAAAGTACATTCAACAATTGGAAGAGAACCAGACTATGAAGGAGAGTATTAATAGAACGCTGTCCGAAGAACTCTTACAGACCAGAACCGAGATCGAGGATCTTTCTGCCGAGGCACAACGCGAACGCACCGAAAAACTCACCATGAAATTCGAGAACAAGTTTGCCCAATTGCGATTGAATGCCCTGCGGAGTCAAATGAGTCCACATTTTATCTTCAATGCCTTAAATTCTATCAAGTCCTATTTTATAGACAACGATCAAGAAAAGGCGATCTTTTACCTGTCCAAGTTTTCTAAACTGATCCGGTGTATATTAGAGAGTTCTAGAGAAGAGGAAATTACCTTAAAAGAAGAGCTGGACATTTTAGAAATGTACATGGCCATAGAGAACGATCGCTTTAAGAACGATATTAAGTTTAAAATATCCACGGCAGAAGGTGTAGAACTGGAAAATATAATGATTCCGGCCCTTGTTTTACAGCCTTTTATAGAGAATGCCATTTGGCACGGCCTATCAACAAAGAAAGGCGAAAAACTATTGGACTTGTCCGTCTCATATTCGAACATACCGAATACCATAGAAATTAGAATCGCCGACAATGGTGTGGGCAGGCAGGTTTCTGAAGATAGAAACCTCACAAACCCGTTAAAGAAAGAGTCGTTGGGTCTAATATTGACCAGAGATAGGCTAGATCTTTTTTCCAAAAAATTTAAAAAGCATTATAGCTACAACATAGAGGATATTGTAGATGAAACCATAGGTAGTGCATTGGGGACAGTGGTGGTGGTTGAAATTCCCGCTCCATAGGGCACTACGTTTGCTCTTGGGCCATACTACTGCTTCTTAAAATAACCGATATGTGGGTAATTACCTTGTTTAGGTACCGGTATATGGTTTTTAAATATTCACCAAAACGAAACCTCTTCTGGTTTTTTTGTAATGCTTACCGTTCCAGAAATAATAACGTTTGCCTTTAACGGTGACAATTTTATGATTTCTAGGAGCTTTCTTAACAATGGTAACCTGGGCAGGTTCTGTTGCTACATGTGTTGCACATGATGATAGGTTGAACAAGAAAAACATCGAAATTAAAATAACAAAACGTCTCATAGTCATATTATTTTGGGTTGCTATTGTTAGTAAGATTGCGGTATTCGAAAAAGGTTTAATAGTAATGATGCGGTTAGATGTGCCCTGTTTGTTTGTGGGTAGGCTCATTTTACAATTAGGGAGTTCTTGTTGTTTTAACGACGGCTTCATTTAACCAGCTCTTTGATAGTTGGTTTTATAGCACGCAATGCCCTATACATACAAAGATTGTTGCTATGAACTATATGTATTTTTTATACTATCGTTAAAGGGCAATTAAAAGAGTGATGGTTTTTACGTAGGTTTTGTGGCATCAAAAAAGAACCCGACCTTCAGGTGAAGGTCGGGTTCGATCAAAAATAAACTAACTCAAACTACTTTTTCACTAGAACTGAAATGCAAGTTTTGTAAATATTCTAGTACCATCTAAACCAAATTGAGTGGTTTGCCATGGGTATTTGAACCTGCCCACAAAATCAAGGTTTCTGTCGTTGGGCACGCCGCCATTTGAACTGTATGCGTCAGCAAAGGTATCGGGGTATACATTGAATAAGTTATTGGCACCTAATGTAAATTTGATCTTGTCCGTAAAGCCATAACTAAAACTTAAATCGGTCAACCATTTTCCGCCGTAAGTAGCATCATCGTCCGGGTTGCTCGGGTGTTTGTAGGTGACCTTACCATAATTTAGGAAAGTTAAATTAGTGGAAAATTTTCCTAGGGTATAGGTTCCTGTTGCTACGATTTTTTGTCGGGGCCTCCAAGTTTCCATTCTAGAAACATCCTCTCTTGAAAAGATATTATCTTCAAGTCCGTTTTGTGTTATAAACTGAGGAAAATTGGTTCCGGTTACCTCTGTTTTATTAAAGTTGGCACCGATACTACCATTTAACATACCCTTGCCAAGTTCTATATTGTCATATGTCAATACAATATCCAAACCAGTGGTCTTAGTATCAACTGCATTTAAGAAGAAACCTATTCTGCCTACGTTTGCATTTGCCAAAGTCTGGTCTACCGGATTGTTAGGGTCCCCGGTTGGGCCTACTTGGCCCGAAAGAACAATACGGTCATCTACCTCTATTTGATACGCATCAACGGTAAGACCTAATTTTTTGTTTATACGCCAGGTAATTCCACCACCCAGATTAAAGGAAGTCTCGGCCGTTAATCTAGGAATTCCCAAAGCCCTTAATGCAGGGTCTGCGTTATTGATGAAACCGTTTTGCTGTATACCGTCCTCGGTTAATGTTGTAGTCAATGAAGTATAAAATACTTGATGCAAGGAAGGAGCCCTAAATCCGTTACTGACCGAAGCACGGAAAGAAAGCTTATCATTGGCCGTTTTTAACCTAGTGTTTAATTTCCAACTTACGTTATCGCCAAAATCACTATAGCTTTCGTAACGTAATGCTCCACCTATCAAGAAAGTCTTGGAGATGTCAGCGGTTACATCGGTATAGACCCCTATATTATTTCTGTAATCGTTAGAAACGTTCTCTGGTTTAAAACCTCCAAAAGATTCTGAACCCGTTCTGTCGCCAACGGCATCTGGTGACTCCCCGTCACCGTACGAAGCAAATTCCCCTTCTTCGGTCACAAAACGTTCTGTTCTGTGTTCCGCACCAAAGGCAACGGTTACGGCTTTGTCGTTATTACCTTCGAATACCCGTACAATGTCCAAATTGTTTACAACATGGCTAAACTGATGTGCGCCATTGTAAAAATCACTGGGGCTACCTCCTGCAAAAGACTGGTTAAAAGAGTTTGTTATATAATAATCTATACGGTTTTGACCCATTGTAGAACTTAAGTCAACATCCCAATTGTTATAGGTGGTCTTTAAACCGACAGCTAATGTGTAGTCTCTAATTTGTGGCGACATTTCTGCCAAAAAGAATTCTTGATCTGGGTAAATTGCCTCAAAACCCGCTACCCAATAGGGTACACGTGCAAATTGTGGAGCAGAACCGTTACGGTTGGCCAAGGTACCAAAAGAATATAGCTCGGTATTGCTTTCCTCATCTAAAGTAAAGCCTGCGTTATACGAAAAATTGGTGATGGTCATGTCAGGTAATCCTACCTGAAAACCGGCACTTGGGTTTCTCTGTAAAAACCCGGCCAGGTCATCTGTGTCATAAGCATCGGGGTTAGATGCATCGGGGGCCGGAACTCCCCAGTAACCTGCCTCGTCTTCTAAACTGGTAATTTCTCCTGCTCGCTGTGATCTTTTTTGGTCAAAATAATTGAAAGTGAAATTTGCATATCCCTTTTCCGATTGTACACCGGCACCGGCCTCTATTTGTAATTGCTCACCATCCCCTTCGGTAGTTGTGCTATAACTGGTATTTAAAAATGGTTTGGAACTCTTTTTCATAACCAGGTTGATCACACCTGCAACGGCGTCCGAGCCATATTGTGCGGCCGCACCATCTCTTAACACTTCTACACTGGATAGGGCAGCGGAAGGAATTGCCTTCATGTCTACACCTACCTCACCACGACCGGGCGTAACATAACTGTAAACCAGGGCGCTGGCATTTTTTCTCTTACCATTGACCAAAACCAAGGTTCTACTGGGCAATAGCCCTCGTAAATCTGCAGGACTGAAATGAGCGGCAGCATCGGAGATAGGTTGTTGGGTAGAATTATAAGATGGTACCTTGAACATAAGCTGTTGGTCTAAAACACCTTTACCGGTAGCTGCCAATTCGGCAATTTTAAGATTGTCTACAGGTACGGGAGAGTCAAAAGATGTTCTTGGCTTTCCCCTACTACCTACTACCACTACGTCATCTAATTGCGCGGCCGCCTCTTTTAAAACGACCTCAACGGTAGTTTTTCCGTTTACGGGTACATCTGTGGTTTGAAATCCAATGTAAGATACGGTCAGTACCGCATTATCGTCCGTTACGCTAATGGTAAAGTTACCGTCAAAATCTGTGGTGGTTCCGTTGGTGGTTCCCTTTTCAAGAACACTTGCCCCACCTAGCGGATTTCCGTCCACGTCCTTTATAGTTCCTTTTATTTCTCTTTCTTGGGGTGTGTTTATTGCCGACACTCTTTTGGTCAGGACTATTTGATTTTCATTGATTCTAAAATCAAAACCAGTTTTTTTCGATAGTCGTTCCAAAACCTCCCGAATAGTTTCTCTTTGGGCCTTGAGTGACGTTTTTTGGTTGTCATCTATCTCTTTTACGCTATAGAAGAAACGATACCCTGTTTGAGATTTTATTTCCTTTAAAATTCGTTTTAGAGGAACATCGTTGTAATCAAAATCCATTTTCTTTTGTGACATAACGGAGTTTGCCGACAATTGAAACAGCATAAAAGAGGCCATAAGAAAACAGATTTTCATCTTAAAATTCAATTTTTTGCCACGCTCTATTTGCAGAACGTCGCCCTCATCACATTTTTTCATAATTTTGGGTGTCTTTGATTGTTAGTAAATAATTTATTAATGGTCGATTAGTAAAGGGGGAGTGCTCCAACACTTCCCTTTTTTTATTGGGTTATGGTAATTACATTTTGTTCAATTTTATATTTGAAAGGTGTACTTAGTGAAATCGTCTTTAAAATCGATTCTATGCCTTCGTTATCAAATTCGCCTTTATAAGTTTCTTCGTTTAAGCTGTCCAATTTGTTTATGAACTTTACATGATGCCTTCGTTCGAGCTTGGCCAAGATTTCAGAAAAAGTTAAGTTATCTATCACTAGCTTGTTTTGCATCCAAGCGGTATAAATACTGGTATCTACTTTTGACTTGCTAAAGTTGTTTCCGAACTTATCGTACCTGGCCTGAAAACTAGGTGTCAATAGCATGGCGTTTTCAGGAGTCCTGGTTTCGTATACACTTACCGAACCTTCTACTAAAGTGGTGGCGATTAAATTATCGGTCTCGTAGGATGATATATTAAACTTAGTACCAAGAACTTTAATGTCTACTTCTTGCGTGTTTACTATAAAAGGTTGTTCCTTGTTTTTGGCAACCTCAAAAAAGGCCTCTCCTTCCAGATAAACAATTCTTTCTTTATCTGAACTGATGAACTTTTGCGGAAACCGCAGTTTGGAACCAGCATTTAACCAGACCAGGGTGCCATCCGATAACTTTAGTTTAAAAGTATGGCCATAGGGGATGTAGATCTCGTTAAAAACGGTCTCGGTCTCCGTTAGTTTTTCCGTTTCGTTAAAAACAAGGGAATTACCTCCTTGGTTGGCAATGATGTTTCCTTTCGTATCGGTAACCACTTCGTTACTTTCAGAATTCAATATTTTGGTTGTTCCATCGGCCAGTTTAATTACAATTTCATTTCCCCTTGTCACTTTTGCGTCCTTGTCGGTAACGGTAATCGAAGGTTCAAAAACATCGTTTATAAGCTCTTGTTTTACTAAAATGCCAATGGCCAGTAAAATGACGATAACCGCAGCATACTTGAATACCGTGCGGAAGAGGTTAGAGGGCTGCTTTTTAGATTTTATCGTATTTAAGAATTTTTGATAAGCTAAATCGGAATCAAAGCTGTGTGATATTTCACGACCCGATTCTTTGATGCGGTTTTTAAAAAGGACCATATTGGCATCATCTTCCAATACCCACTTTTTCAAAACCTCTCTCTCTTTTGAAGAAATTGTTCTATTTATAAACTTATCTATCAGTAAATGATGTTTGATCATTCGATATCCTTTTTAACATAAAGATGCAGTAATCTTAAAAAACCCCTATGCGTTTTTAATTTTTTTTATATTTAACCTATATTCTGTTCAGAATGAACGAACAAAAATTAATTGAGAGACTTCGAAAAGGTAATGCCAGGGCATATCAATATATATTTTCGGAATATTATGATTGGCTTTGTAACTATATCTATAACCTTTGTAATGATCGTTCTTTGTCCGAAGATATTGTACAAGATGCCTTGGTTGGTTTTTGGGAAAAACGACAACAGGTTATTATCACTACATCTTTAAAAAATTACCTTTTTAGAACTTGCCATAACCAGTTTCTACAACATATCAGAAATAAAAAGATTTTATACGATACTTTGGATAAAATTAGATGGGATGTTATTTCGGAGGTAACTTTAGAAGATGATATCTACAACTTTAAACTGGACAAACTGAATAAACTTATAGATCAATTGCCACCAAGGTGCAAGGAAATATTTATTCAGAACAAATTGGAAAAAAAGAAGTATAAGGAAATAGCCATTGATATGGGAATATCTATTAAGACAGTGGAAAATCAAATGTCAAAAGCACTCCACTTTTTAAGGGCCAATGCCACTTCGTTTATGTTATAGATATTATAGAATATTTGCTTTCGCAGTTTGCTGGTTTGTCATAGTTCAAATTCGTTTGCTTGTCTATGATGAATCGGCGGAATGCCCTTTGTAGAAGACATCGTGGGAGGTGGAATAAATGATATATACGTAGAAGTTTTCCATAAACTAAAAAAGCCTCCGATTTCTCGAAGGCTTCTTGCGGTCTGGACGGGACTCGAACCCGCGACCCCCTGCGTGACAGGCAGGTATTCTAACCAACTGAACTACCAGACCGTGGCGTTTAGCGAGTGCAAATATACATCGCTTATTCAATTGCGCAAACATTTTCTTTTAATTTTTTTTCAATTATAGAAAATTGTTCCGTTCTACCAGAAAAGTATTCAATACGGTAGAAAAGTCACTTTTTACATCAATATCAATATATTTTATGCGGTATTGGGCACATTTCAGCTTTATATCATTGAAATATTGCGTAATACGCTGCTCATAGGCCTCTTTAATATTATCCGCGTATAAATCTAGATATTCACCTGTTTCAACATCTAAAAAGCGTTTGGGCGTATTGTCAAAATTAAAATGTAGCTCGTGCTCCTTGTCCATTAAATGGAACAAGACAACCTCGTGCTTGTTATATTTTAAATGCCTAAGGGCCTCAAATAGTTCCGCATCTTCTTTTTCTGTTTGAAACATGTCAGTAAACAAAAAGATAAGGCTTCTTCTTTTTATCTTTTCCGCTATCTGGTGTAGATAGGTATAGGTCTTGGTTTCTTTAGCGGGCTCTTTTGAGGTGCCTATTTTGCTAAGTTGTGCCAAGAGCATCTGAAAGTGGCGTTCACTGCCTTTTTCGGGCGCATAAAAATTGTAGTGGTCCGAGTAAACACTTAGGCCAACGGCATCTCGCTGTTTCTTAAGTACGTTCATTAGGGCGGCAATGGCCAAAATACCAAACCCTATTTTGTTGAGGTTGCCAATTTGTAGTTCGTTTACCTTGGGGTAGTACATGGAGGCGGAGTTGTCCAAGATCATGTGGCACCTTAAATTGGTCTCTTCTTCGTACCTCTTGGTGTAGAGCTTATCGGTCTTGGCAAAAAGCTTCCAGTCTATGTGTTTGGTGCTCTCCCCGTTATTATAGATCTTATGTTCGGCAAATTCCGCAGAAAAGCCATGAAACGGACTCTTGTGAATGCCGCTGATAAAACCTTCTACTACCTGGTTGGCCAAAAGCTCCAGGTTGGGGAAGAGTGCTGCCTTATTTAATTCTGATTGTAGGTTCACAGCAATAAAGATAAAATAAAAAAGGCCTGACTTCTGCCAGACCTTTCTAATAATATATTAAATTTTAACCTTATAGAAGTGCATCTATAGCGTCTGTGTACACTTTTTTAGGAGAAACACCTACTTGTCTGCTGGCTATCTCGCCATCTTTAAATACCAATACGGTAGGTATATTTCTTACACCGTACTTAGCGGCAAATTCTTGATTGGCATCTACATCGACTTTACCTACAACGGCTTTGCCTTCGTATTCGTTACTAACTTCGTCAATGATAGGGCCAACCATTCTACAAGGTCCGCACCAAGCGGCCCAAAAATCCACTACTACAGGTTTATCACTTTTTAAAACTACTTCGTCAAAAGTAGCATCTGTTATTTCTAATGCCATGATTATTGCTTTTAATGATTATGCAAATTTAGTCAAATATTATACAGTTTCCTTACAGGGCAAGTATTCGTTTTCGTTATGGCCCTATTGTTTTCTTCTATTCCTTGTTTTTTGGGGGTTCGCTTTCTTCCTTATAAATTGCTATATAGTGTGTTCGTACGCCAACGGGTACGGTATTTTCTTCTTTGGATAGCTGTACCTGCATGGCCTGTGAGGGTATTACGGGCATGTGACATTGTATACAGTTGTTGTTTTTTTTGCCCATATTGTTGTCAGGTATGCTGCATTCGACCGTAGTTTTGCTATGGCATTGCATGCATTTGGCATTAAAATAAGCGTGGTCGCCCCGTTGATTTTTATGTGGATCATGACAGGTGATACAATCCAACGAGGTAGACTCTGTAAAACATTTGCTGCTCGTGAGCAGGCCATATTGGTTTCCGTGAACATCTAGCTTGCTGTTGGGTCGGAGCGAATGATAATTTTTCGAGAAATTAGAAAGGGTATCTCCGGGTAAAAATTTAAAAGGGTTTTTAATCTGATTGTTTCTGAGTCCCGAATGGCAAGATGCGCAGAGATCTAACCTTTGCTGTCGAGATAGGGAAGCCATTTGTACCATAGAGGTATCGCGCAATTGTGGGTGGTTTCTTTTGTTTACAACATGTTGTTGGCCGGGCCCATGACATCTTTCGCAGTCTATACCCATGACCATTTTGGTAATGTCGTACTTGTTGGATACATCGGTGGGCCCCAAATTTTTGGCAAAGGTAACATGGCATTTAAGGCACTGGTCGTTAACGGCACGTAAAGGATTTAACCTATTGGTGTAATTGGGGCTGTTTATCCAAGAATTGGAGGGCACGTAGTAAGAGGCCTGTAATTGATAGAGTCCGTCTGGCTGTTGACTTAAGTATGATTGCCCCTTAGACCCTGAACCTATGATGATATCCATACTCCAATCAAACTCTCTATGGTCGCCATATTTTAATTTAGCATGTTGAAAAGGAGTACCGTTCTTGATAGTCATTAGCAAATTCGCATCTAAGAGCGATAGAGTGTTTTCGCCTTCTTCAAAACTGGCCTTTACCTTATCTAAGGTAGCGTAGGCAGAGGTGTTAAAGTGTGGGGTAAGAATATGTGATTCGTATACTTGTTGATGGCATTCCATACAAGTGGTGGATCCCACATAGCCGTTACCGTTAAAGTGATAGGCGATTACTTCGGGGTCTAAATAATCTACCTCTGGTCCCGAAAAATGGCGGTACAGTTTTAAGGTCACAAAAGCCGCTATCAGTAATGCGGATAGTACATAGATCGATTTTCTTTTCAATTTCTGCGATTCATTTGTGACCGTAATGTTTTCTAGTTCAATTTATAATGAATTTGTTCTTTTTCCAATTTTTTTAGCAGTTCAGTAGAAATTTGGACTTTTTGTTTTCTGCTGGATAACCTGATTTTTATCTGTTCTTGCATTTCATACACGACAAAGTTGAGTTGATGATCGCCCTTATGGGTAACCAGCGTATCCTTTAATTGCAGCACGTCTTCTTCTTTTAATTCGTCGATGTTTAAATTTATGGTCAACTTTTTTGCGTATGTTTCCATTACATCCTGCAGCAACATAAAACTATTGAACTGCATACGGGGATCTCCTTTTTTGCCCGTATCACGGTTTACCCATCCTTCACGAACATATAGTTTTACGTATACAAAGGAGTTGGTCATTAAAAAATGCCTGAACTTTAGGTACTCTTCCCCAAAGATCCTAAACTCAAAAGAGTCTGTGTAGTCTTCCATGGTAAAAGCGGCCCATCCCTTTCCGTTCTTTGATATTCTATGTTGCACGTCGGTGATGACCCCTGCGAATGTTAGCTCTCTGTTTACATAACTTGGTAGGTCGTTGCAGCAAGAAAGATTGGCGTTGCAAAAGGCATCGATCTCGGTTTTAAAATCATCCAAGGGGTGTCCGGAAATATAGATACCCACAACTTCTTTCTCTCTACGTAGCTTTTCCATGGTTCCCCATTCTTCACAGGGCGGAACGGTAGGTTCGGGGATAGTGACTTCACTGGCCTCGCCAAAAAGGCTTACCTGAGCGGAATTTTCGTTTTCTTGAAATTTGGCCCCGTACTTGATCACTTTTTCCAAAAAGGTGATTCCGTCCCCTTCATTATGAAAATATTGGGCCCTATGGGTGTCTCCCAACGAATCGAATCCGCCGGCAAGCGCTAGGTTTTCAAATGCCTTTTTATTAGCGGCCCTTAGATCGATCCTCTTGGCCATGTCAAAGACGGATTTAAAGGGGCCGTTTTCTTTTCGTTCCTCTACAATGGTGTCCACAGCACCTTTTCCAACACCTTTAATAGCGCCCATTCCAAAACGTACGGCACCGGCGTCGTTTACCGCAAACTTATAGTACGATTCGTTCACGTCAGGTCCAAGAACGTCGAGTCCCATACGCTTACATTCTTCCATAAAGAAGGTTACCTGCTTTATGTCGTTCATGTTGTTCGACAGAACGGCAGCCATGTATTCGGCAGGGTAGTGGGCTTTGCAATAGGCCGTTTGGTAGGCGATCCAAGCGTAGCAGGTAGAGTGCGACTTGTTAAAGGCGTAGGCGGCAAATGCCTCCCAGTCTTTCCATATCTTCTCTAGCTTGTCGACGGGGTGCCCTTTTGCGGAAGCCTGTTCAATGAACTTGGGCTTCATTTTGTCAAGTACGTGCTTTTGCTTTTTACCCATGGCCTTACGCAAGACATCGGCCTCACCCTTGGTAAAGTCTGCCAGTTTTTGCGAGAGAAGCATCACCTGCTCTTGGTATACGGTAATACCATAGGTTTCGGCCAAGTACTCTTCACAGGCATCGAGGTCATATACAATTTCTTCGGTACCGTGCTTACGGGCGATAAAGCTGGGTATGTATTCCATTGGCCCGGGGCGGTACAGGGCGTTCATGGCGATAAGATCTGCAAAGACCGTTGGTTTTAGCGCACGCATGTGCTTTTGCATACCGGGCGATTCGTATTGGAACACCCCGATCGTCTCACCGCGTTGGAAAAGCTCGTATGTTTTTTCGTCGTCCAACGGAAAATTTTCAGGATCCAGTTCAATGCCGTGCTTCGCCTTTACGATCTTAACGGTGTCCTTGATCAGGGTCAAGGTCTTTAATCCCAAGAAATCCATTTTTAACAGGCCTGCACTTTCCACCACCGAGTTGTCGAACTGGGTACAGTACATGTCGGAATCCTTGGCCAGGGCCACGGGAACGAACTTGGTAATGTCGTCGGGGGTAATGATCACCCCACAGGCGTGAATACCCGTATTACGCACAGAGCCCTCTAAAACATAGGCTTGGTTCAGGGTTTCCGATTCCAGGCCATCGCCCTCCGAAATGTTCAGGAGTTCGTTTATTTTTTCGAGTTCCTCGCTATTGAATTTGCTTCGCAGTGCCTTTTCGTCTACCCCGATTATCTTTTTCAGCTTTGACATGTTGGGTATGAGCTTTGCCATACGGTCGGCATCGCCCAAAGGCAGGTCAAGTACCCTTGCCGTATCCCGGATAGACGATTTGGCGGCCATGGTACCATAGGTAATGATCTGCGCTACCTGGTTGGCCCCGTACTTTTCTATTACATAGTCCATCACACGGCTACGTCCCTCGTCATCAAAATCGATATCGATATCGGGCATACTCACACGGTCCGGATTCAGGAAACGCTCAAAAAGCAGGTCGTACTTGATCGGGTCTAGATTGGTGATTCCCAAACAGTAGGCCACGGCGGATCCCGCTGCCGACCCACGGCCGGGTCCCACCGAAACATCCATGTTTCTTGCTGCCCTGATAAAATCCTCAACGATCAAGAAGTAGCCCGGGTAACCCGTTTTTTCGATAACCTTGAGCTCAAAATCGAGTCGCTCGTCTATTTCGGGCGTAATTTCCCCGTATCTCTTTTTCGCCCCTTCGTAGGTAATATGGCGCAGGTATTTGTTTTCCCCGCGTTTGCCACCATCCAATTTATCCTCTTCGAACTGGAACTCCTCGGGGATATCAAAAGCCGGTAAGAGTACGTCGCGCGCTAAGGTAAAGGTCTCTACCTTGTCTACGATTTCCTGTATGTTGATGATGGCCTCCGGTATATCCTTGAAGAGCTCCTTCATTTCGTCGGCGGACTTAAAGTAGTACTCTTGGTTCGGAAGGCCATAACGGTAACCGCGACCACGGCCTATGGGGGTCGATTGCTTTTCACCGTCCTTTACGCACAAAAGGATGTCGTGCGCATGGGCATTTTCTTTATTGACGTAATAGGTGTTGTTGGTGGCCACCAGTTTTACATGGTGCTTTTTGGCAAATTGGATCAATACCTGGTTGACGCGGTTTTCGTCTTCTTGTCCGTGCCGCATGATCTCTATATAGAGGTCGTCACCGAACATTTCCTTCCACCAAATAAGGGCTTCCTCGGCCTGTTTTTCACCTACGTTGAGAACTTTGCTGGGGACCTCCCCGTACAGGTTTCCGGTAAGTACAATAATGTCCTCCTTATACTGTTCAATGATTTTTTTGTCGATACGGGGCACATAGTACTTCCCTTCTACAAAGGCAATTGAAGACATCTTGGCCAGGTTCAAGTAGCCTTGCTTGTTCTTGGCAAGCATCACTATTTGGTAACCATTGTCTTTTTGTGATTTGTTGGTATGGTCTTCACAAACGTGAAATTCACACCCTATAATAGGTGTAATCTCGGGAATGGGTTCCGGCAGTTCGTGAAGTGGTTCCTCGCCTTCTTCTAGAGTGCCGTTTTGCGTAGCCTCGTAGCGTTTTTTGTTTTCCTCGTTTTTGGCGGCCACCCCCTTGTTATGGTTGAGAACTCCGTTTACAAAGTGAAAGGCCCCCATCATATTGGCATGGTCCGTCATGGCTACGGCGGGCATTCGCGCCTCTGCCGTTGCCTTGATCAGGTCAGGAATGCTGATGGTGGACTGTAATATGGAAAACTGGGTATGATTGTGCAAATGGGCAAAACTGGCCGACTCCAAGGTGGCCAGGTTTTCCTGTATCTCTTCTTGCGAAACGCCACCGGTATCCTTTTCCCATAGGGCGTCCGCTATTTTTTTTGAGGCCTGTTTTAGATTGATGTGCTTAAGACCGATGAGCTCTATCTCTTGCGGATTGGCCTCCGAGAAATTCTCAAAGTAATCGGGCTGCACATCCAATTGCTCGGCCGTGTACTGTCTTTTTCTGATCAGCTCTAAAAAACAACGGGTCGTGGCCTCAACGTCGGCCGTGGCATTGTGGGCCTCTGCAAAAGGTTCGCCGAACAGGAACTCGTGAAGCTCGGTCAGGGTAGGAAGCTTAAACTTACCGCCACGCCCACCGGGTATCTGGCACAACTGTGCCGTATGCTCTGTACAGGTATCCAAGACGGGCAGTTCCTGTAAGGGATTTTCAACGCCCATTCTATGGAATTCGGCCCCCATAATGTTCACGTCAAAACCAACATTCTGACCCACGATAAACTTCGTTTTGGCCATGGCGGCATTAAACTTCTCCAAGACCTCTGCCAAGGGAATACCATCCTTTTCGGCCAGCTCGGTAGATATACCATGGATCTTTTCCGCATCATAGGGAATATTGAACCCTTCGGGCTTTACCAAGTAGTCTTGGTGCTCTATTAGTCTACCCATGTCGTCGTGCAACTGCCATGCTATCTGTATACAGCGGGGCCAGTTGTCCGTATCGGTAATGGGAGCATCCCAACGTTTTGGTAATCCGGTGGTTTCAGTATCAAAAATGAGGTACATACTACGTGTATTTTTTATGCTGTTTTCCGAAAAAACGGAAAATATATAATTCGGGAACTAGTTTTGTAAGGAACAGATAAAATTACAGAAAACCTATGGGTTGGTAAAACCGATTTGCTACGAGTTATTAACGGTTTTTATTTTTGGCGATAGCCTTTATGGGTCTGATTAAATTTGATTTATTTTTTATGGGCATAGATTAAACAGATTATATAAAGGTATTATTGACAAAAGAGAAGAGAGTATTGTGTGCTATTGCAATTTTTAAAGGATAATAAAGTTTTGTTGTTGATTGTTATGAATGTTTTCAATACTCGGTTTAAACAACAAAGTTCTTTCTCCGATTTCCTGATCAGTGATCGGCGAACGTTCGTATTGCCCAGAATAGCAATGTTCAAGGTTTTTTATAAACTGTAAAAAAGATATTGTGTATTCGTGAAATTCAATTATATTTGCACCCGCTTTCAGCTGGGCTCAGCTCTCTGACGGCGAAAGAGTTAAAAAACTAGAATTAATAACCGAGGGTCGGGCACCCTACATAATTAATGTGATATGCCAGTTAAAATTAGATTACAGAGACACGGTAAAAAAGGAAAACCATTTTACTGGGTCGTTGCCGCAGATGCAAGAGCAAAGAGAGACGGTAAATTTTTGGAAAAATTAGGTATCTACAACCCTAATACCAACCCAGCTACTATTGAGCTAGATGTTGACAGTTCCGTAAAGTGGTTACAGAACGGGGCACAGCCAACAGATACTGCGAGAGCAATACTTTCTTACAGAGGAGTTTTATTAAAACATCACTTATTGGGCGGTGTTGCCAAAGGAGCTTTGACAGAAGAGCAAGCAGAAGAAAAATTCAAGGCTTGGGTTGCTGAAAAAGAAGCGGCTATCGATGCTAAAAAAGGCGGATTGAACAAAGCTAAGGAAGAAGCGAAAGCACAAGCATTGGCTGCTGAAAAAGTAATAAACGAAAAGAGAGCTGCCGAAGCTGCTGCTGCTGAACTTCCAGAAACTCCAGAAGGTGAGAGTGCCGAAGCAGAAGTAGAAGCTGTTGCCGAAGCTGCCGCTGAAGCGCCTGCTGCAGAAACTGCAGAAGAAGCACCTGCTGCCGAAGCTAAAGAAGAAGCTCCTAAAGAAGGAGAATAATTGTAACGATGCGAAAGGAAGATTGTTTCTACCTAGGCAAAATCGTTTCAAAATATAGTTTTAAGGGAGAAGTTCTTGTCAAACTAGATACGGACGACCCCGAGATATACGAAAATATGGAATCAGTATTTGTTTCTTTGGGAAACAATCTGGTTCCATTTTTTATTGATAAATGCCGTCTTCATAAATCGAACCTGCTTCGTATAGATTTTGAAGAGGTAAAGTCGGAGGCCGATGCGGATAGGATCATGCGTTCAGATCTATATTTGCCATTGACTATGTTGCCCAAGCTTACCGGTAACAAATTTTACTACCACGAGGTTATCGGTTTTACCGTAATGGACGATGTTCACGGTAATATCGGTACTATTCAGAGTGTGAACGATAGCACGGCGCAAGCATTGTTCGAGGTTCAAAAAGAGGACAAACAGCTTTTGATACCTATTAACGATGAGATCATTAAAAAAGTAGATCGCCAAAACAGTACCATAGAGGTTACTACGCCCGAAGGTTTGGTGGCCCTATACTTGGACCTCTAAAATTATACCGTTACAATTTTAGTAATTTAGGTTTTTCCACAGAATTACTTCCTATCTTTCTTGTCCGTCCATAAAAGGTATGACCTCTATAATCACGAAATATAAATAATGAAACCTTTTACTTTTAAACAGTTTAACGTAGCGCAAGACCGTTGTGCCATGAAAATAGGCACCGATGGTGTTCTCTTGGGGGCTTGGGCGCCTGTAAATAATGAGCCTGTCACTATTCTAGATATTGGTTCCGGTACCGGTGTTATAGCTTTAATGCTGGCGCAACGCAGTAATGCCGAGATTATAGATGCTATTGAGGTAGATGGGGACGCCTATGAGCAGAGCGTAGAGAATTTTGAGGCTTCTCCCTGGGGAGACCGTCTTTATTGCTATCATGCCGGTTTAGATGAGTTTGTAGACGAGATAGAAGATCGTTATGATCTTATTGTAAGTAATCCTCCTTTTTATGTAGAAAATGTGGATAGTGGCAGTGAATCTCGTGATCTGGCAAGACAAAATAGCGCGTTGCCCTTTGATGAATTATTGGAAGGAGTGGCTAAATTGTTATCGGAAAAAGGTCGTTTTGCAACGATCATTCCCTATAAAGAAGAAGCGCAATTTATAACTATGGCCTCTGACTTGGGGCTATACCCAAAAAGGGTTACCAGGGTGAGGGGAAATGAAGAAGCACCTATAAAAAGAAGTTTGATGGAATTTTCCAGAGAAGCGACCGAATTGTCGTACAATGAATTGACCATAGAGAAAGCCAGACATGTATATACCGATGAATATGTACATTTGACAAAGGATTTTTATTTAAAAATGTAACTTTTTATCTATGTAATGTTATATTTTTACTTTGGATACATTAAATATATATTGCTATGAAGCCCGATTTATTTGAAGCACCCGATTATTATCATTTAGACGATTTATTTTCAGAAGAACATTTGTTGGTAAGGGATGCCGCACGGCAATGGGTAAAGAGAGATATTTCCCCTATCATTGAAACCTATGCCCAAAACGCGGAATTTCCGAAGCAAATAATCGGTGGGTTGGCTGAAATAGGGGCCTTTGGGCCCTATATTCCTGAAGAATACGGGGGAGCAGGCTTGGATCAGATCAGCTACGGACTCATTATGCAAGAGATAGAGAGGGGAGATAGCGGTGTGCGTTCTACGGCTTCTGTGCAGTCGTCTTTGGTGATGTATCCGATCTATACCTACGGAACCGAAGAACAACGAAAAAAATACCTTCCAAAATTGGCAACAGGGGAGTTAATGGGGTGTTTTGGTTTAACAGAGCCGAATCATGGGTCTAATCCGAGCGGTATGGAAACAAAGTATAAGGATATGGGAGACCATTATCTTTTGAACGGAGCCAAATTATGGATTTCCAACGCTCCTTTTGCAGATATAGCCGTTGTTTGGGCCAAGAACGAAGAAGGTAGAATACATGGTTTGATCGTAGAACGGGGCATGGAAGGATTTACTACACCTGAAACGCATAACAAATGGTCGCTTAGGGCATCGGCCACCGGAGAACTGATCTTTGATAATGTAAAGGTGCCCAAAGAAAACCTGTTGCCCAAAAAGAGTGGATTGGGAGCTCCTTTGGGTTGTTTAGATTCTGCTAGATACGGTATTTCATGGGGCGCCATTGGGGCGGCCATGGATTGTTACGATACAGCATTACGCTATGCCAAAGAACGTATTCAGTTCGGTAAACCGATCGCCGCCACCCAATTGCAGCAAAAAAAATTGGCCGAAATGATTACCGAAATTACCAAGGCCCAGTTGCTCGCATTTAGATTGGGGCAACTTAAGAATGAAGGCAAGGCTACCACGGCACAAATTTCGATGGCCAAAAGGAATAATGTGGAAATGGCAATAAAAATAGCCCGAGAGGCCAGACAGGTTTTAGGAGGAATGGGTATTACGGGAGAGTATAGTATTATGCGGCATATGATGAATTTGGAAAGTGTTATTACTTATGAAGGTACCCACGATATTCACTTGCTGATTACAGGAGCGGATATCACAGGATACCAAGCTTTCAAATAAAAATAACTTATACTTAACATTGTCGAAAAAAAGACATATTACCTTTGCAGAGCGCATTTTGTAATGCATGTTTAGTTTGAGTTAGTTAGCTAAAGCCGATGGGAGCATCGGCTTTTTTTGTGCCTTACAATCACTGAAACAACTTAGGTCTTGATCAAGAACCTTTTGTGCCATTTACTAGAATGTTTAGCGGCACGCTTTTGTGTTTTAAAATCTATAGGTACTGGGCCAGAACTGGGTTGGCACCCTCCTGCCCACTCAAAATCTCCTTAGAGTGTATTCCTTTTTCACTTTAAGACAATTATAAGTTGTTTCAGGATCTTACGGCCGTACTTGTGCTTAAAAGACGTTGTACGATATTAGAGGTAATGTCCGGATAATCTACCTCTACAATTTTATCCGAATCTATCCAATGGCGTATTTTTTCCAAATGTTTTTCCTTTAGCGATTTTATAACCGGTACGTTCATATCTTTTAGGGCAGCGGCATTGCATTGCTGTTCATACTGGCCTTTCATGGGTGTTACCATTAATTTTTTTCGCATAAACAATGTTTCGGCCGGCGTTTCAAAACCGGCTCCGCAGAAAACACCCCTACTGCTTGCCATACTTTGCACAAAAGCTTCATTGGTAATAGGGCGAATACTTAGGTTTTTTGTAACTACCTCTTTTGTGTTGTGTTTAGAGAATACATCCCATTTAACATCGGGTAATTGTGATAAAAAATGAATTATTTTTCCATCGCTATAAGAAGGTAGGTATACGGTAAAATGGTCACCTGAAGAAGTGGCGATATTGCGAATGTCGTTTCTTATGATAGGGGTAAATATACTTGGTTCGTAGGGTTTAAAATGTAATCCGAATTGATGACTGCAGGGGGCATACTTTTGTAATATCCACCTACCAAAAGCATCTGTTTTTTTGGGTTTTGGTGCTTTTTTTGATAAAACCGCCGCTTGGTGGCTAAAACTAAAACAGGTTTTGTCCTGTAATTTACAGGCCCATGCAGAAATAGGTTCAAAATCGTTTATGACGAGGTCGTACTCTTGAACAGGTACACTCTTAATTTCTTTTTGTAGTCTTAGGGTGTTCGATTTTATGTAGGTTCTCCACATATCTACACCCCCCTTTTTTCCGAATATGAAACTTAGTCCCTTAAACCTATATTTTACCGGGTACGGTATTTGAATATCTGCTTGGGTACCACTTATGAGCACATCGAGAGATACGCCTTGGTTAAGCAATGCCGGAATAACGTCCTTGGCTCTGCTTAAGTGTCCGTTTCCCGTGCCTTGGATGGCATATAGTACTTTCATGATATAGGTGTAAAGGTTATTTGACTTTTAAAAGACCACTGGTCTGAAATTCGTCCATTAGGCTTTGAAACAGTTCTTCTTTTTCTAAAACCGGAAGCTCGTCATGGGTATCTTCTAATTTGTTTACGGTATTAAAATCTTCGTAGTACTTGTATAGTTGCCACTGCCCGTTGTTATATTCCAAGGCGGTTAGGTTTTCTATCCAATCTCCGGAGTTAAGATAGGTCACCTGTCCATGGTCCGTTTTAATCTGTCTTATTTCGGGTTGGTGTATGTGGCCACAAACCACATAGTCGTATTGGTTTTCTATGGCGATGTCAGCAGCGGTGCGTTCAAAATTATTAATGAACTTGACAGCTGATTTTACACCGTTCTTTATTTTTTTTGACATGGATATGGGACCCTTACCTAGTTTTTTGCTGATAAAATTAATGGCCCTGTTCAATAGAATTAAAAGGTCGTATCCTTTGGCCCCTAATTTTGCGACCCATTTAGAATGTTGCATCGTAACATCAAAAACATCTCCATGAAAAAACCAGGCTTTTTTACCGTTTAAGGGAAGAACTACCTTGTTTACGATATGTAATGATCCCATTTGAAAACCTGTAAATTTTCTCAGCATTTCATCATGGTTGCCCGTTACGTAATACACTTTTACGCCCTTGGCGATCCAATCCATGAACAGTTTGATCACTTTCATGTGTGATTTTGGCCAATACCGTTTATTAAACTGCCAAATGTCGATAATATCACCATTAAGAATTACCTGTTTAGGGGCAATACTCTTTAGGTATTTTAAAAGTTCTTTGGAATGACATCCATAGGTGCCCAAATGTATATCGGACACAACTAGAATATCTACGGGTCGTTTTTTCATTATAGAAGAAGCATTATTGTTGGGTAAGTATGTAACGCAAGAGGGTAGAAAGATAGGCCTGCAATGAAACCGGTTGTTTTTATCGAAAGGCCGTTCCGTTTAATTTTCATGTATAGAAAACCTCTGACAACAAAAGTGATCATTAAATGTAATATCGTAGTTACGGCTAACTTATGTTTTGGTTAGCGTATCGTTAAGTTTTATACGGGAATGTTAATGGGTGTTGTGTGTAATGAAATCTATAAAAATTGGGGTTAGGTCGGGCCATTGTCATAGATCAACAACAAAAAGAAGATGTTTCACCACATTATTGCCTTGTCTTGCAACAATAAGTTCGTTCTCTCTAGATTAGAAAGTACATTTACTATGTAATAAATAAGAAAAATAATTTTTCATTTTCATATAGTGTTCTCGTAAAAGAGTCCGATTTTTTTAAATCGGACTCTTTTTAGTTTTAATAGGTTTTGAACAAAAAAAGTAAGACCTAATGTGCCTTACTTCTTTATATAGGTTACTTGTTGTCTGCTACCACAAAGGGGTAGGGTAGAGGCCTTTTTCTGTTTTGTCTTTTAGGTTTGCCACCGCTTTTTCCTTGTCACTGGCATAGGTAACCCCGAACCATTCTCCTCCAGAGGGAATACATTTTACCTTGACTTCATTGGCCTGTAACATTTCTTGGATCATAAAAGGCAGATATAGCTCACTGTTGGCCACCTTGTCCTCGTCATTGATGAATACCTTTAATTCGTTGGTTATCTTATCGAAGATGCTTGGTCTGCATACCCAAAAATTCATACTTGCCTGTTCATCGCCTGTAAACTCCAACCCTGTATCCTCGTCTACGATCGTATCTCCTTTTTGTATAAGTTTCAATCTTTCGTTAACGGAAACCAAATCGTCTTGGTCTACCTTGCAAATTCCCCTTGAAACGGAGCCATGTTCAGATAGTGTGTCTTTTAACGTGTAACCCATCAAGGCATAGGCTTCATTGTTCGATTGTATAAAATCGGCCGCTTTTTTGTAGACAGATTGTCCGTAGTAATCATCGGCGTTAATGACTACAAAAGGTCCGTTGATGACATTTCTTGCGGTCCAAACGGCATGGGCGGTTCCCCAAGGTTTTTTACGTTCCCCTTCAAAGGTGGTGCCTTCGGGAAGATCGGTAAGCTCTTGTGCAAGAACACTTAACGTTATGTTTTTTGGTAAACGTTCTTTTAGGTGCTCCTCTAGAAAAGAAACGTTTTCTTTTTTTGTGATAACAACAATTTGTTCGAAGTTGTTTTGAATGGCATCATATATGGCGAATTCCATAAGAAATTCTCCTTTAGGCCCTAAATCGTCAAATTGTTTTAGTTTTCCATATCTGCTACCACTGCCGGCAGCCATTAATAATAATGTCATTATTTTTTATTTTATGAATCAAAAATAAGGATTGTCTATAAAAGAGTGGTACTTAAAAGGATGTTAGGTAAACATATTTGGCCAAACTTAACAATTAGATGATATTCTGTGGATTATAGTTTGGTACTGTTACAAGGGATCGTTCGAAACTGACAATTATCATATTTTTTGCGATCGGTTGGCATTAGGTTTGTTTGTGTTTAAACCATACTATGTTCAGTCTAATAGACAAATATAATATTCCGGGTCCCAGGTATACCAGTTACCCGACCGTTCCTTTTTGGGATGTCTCTTCTTTTTCTGGTAAAAAGTGGCAGGCAACTGTGAAAAAAAGCTTTTCCGAATCAAATGAAAGAGAAGGCATAAGTCTTTATATACACCTTCCCTTTTGTGAAAACATGTGTACTTTTTGTGGTTGCCATAAACGCATCACCAAAAGACATGATGTAGAGGTGCCGTACATTGAATCCGTTTTAAAAGAATGGTCTTTGTACTTGGATCTTTTTAATGAAAAGCCTATTGTAAAAGAGTTGCATTTGGGAGGGGGAACCCCCACCTTCTTTAGTCCCGAAAATCTAAAAATGCTGATCAACGGTATTTTTAGAAAAGCGGATAGGGCAGAGAACTATGAATTTAGTTTCGAAGGCCACCCCAACAACACGACCAAAGAGCATTTACAGGCTTTGTACGATGTTGGGTTTAGAAGGGTAAGTTATGGGGTGCAAGATTACAATGAAACAGTGCAAAGGGCCATCAACAGGGTTCAGCCATTTGAAAATGTAAAGAACGTTACGGAATGGGCCAGGGAAATAGGGTATACTTCTATAGGCCACGATATAATCTTTGGGTTGCCGCACCAGACTCTGGAGCATGTACTCGAAACCATATCAAAAACAAAATCTTTAGAACCAGATCGGTTGGCGTTTTATAGTTATGCGCATGTACCTTGGTTAAAGGGTAACGGACAAAGAGGATATAAAGATGAAGATCTGCCCTCTGCGGAAGAAAAACGGTTGCAGTACGAAACAGGAAAGATAGAGCTGGGCAAGGTAGGGTACGAGGAGATAGGAATGGACCATTTTGCACTAAAAACGGATAGCCTGTATAAATCGTTGGCAGAAGGTCGGCTACATAGAAACTTTATGGGCTATACGGCCTCAAAAACTCAGTTGATGGTAGGTCTGGGAGCTTCTAGTATCAGTGATAGTTGGTATGGTTTTGCCCAGAACGTTAAGAGTTTGGAAGAATACCAGCATTTAGTGAATAACAATATTATCCCAATTTTTAGGGGGCACATACTAAGTGAAGAAGATACAATAATCAGAAAACATATTCTTAATTTAATGTGCCAGATGGAGACCTCTTGGTTCAATGATGCCATGCAGTTCAGCGCATTGCCCATTGTAATGGAAAGGCTTAACGAAATGAAGGAAGATGGTTTGCTGGAGATGAATACGTATCAATTGCGAATTACCGAAAAAGGAAGGCCGTTCGTTCGAAATATATGCATGGCATTTGATTTAAAATTGCATGAGAAAACACCTGAGACAAGATTGTTTTCAATGACTATTTAATTGTTTAACCTAAATCTAATTTACTATGAAGAATATTATTGTTCCTATAGATTTTTCTAACACATCTGCATATGCATTAGAGGTTGCGGCCTCTATCGCCAAAGAGAAAAGTGCGACACTGTATGTATTACATATGTTAGAGTTGAACAGGGCTATGCTGACCTCTACGGAGGGTTTTCACCCAGAACAGACCGTTTTTCTGATAAAACTTGCGGAAAAGCATTTGAACGAGTTTTTAGACAAGCCTTATTTGAAGGATGTAAAGGTGGTTCCAATTATTAAACATTATAAGGTATTTGCTGAAATAGCCAATGTTGCCAAAGAGAAAGATGCCGATTTGATCGTGATGGGCAGTGAGGGCGCGGATGGTCTAAAAGAGATGTTCGTAGGGTCCAATACCGAAAAAGTGGTACGCAATTCAGATATTCCCGTATTGGTGATAAAATCTAGAATTTCTGATTTTAGTCCGAGGGAGATTGTTTTCGCCTGTGATCTTAAAAACGAAAATATACATGCCTTTCAGAGGGCAAAGGCCATAGCGGATGCTTTTTCTGCCGAACTTAAATTAGTGTATGTAAATACTCCCGGGGATGACTTTTTGAGTACTGCCGAGATTCAGGAAAAAATAAGGTCTTTTAGTGAGTTGGTGGGCTTTGATTTGCTCATTGCCATTTACAACGATTATAACGTAGAAAGGGGTGTTTTAAATTTTGGTATAGAAACAGGTGCCGACATGATCGGTGTTCCTACACATGGCCGAAAAGGACTTTCCCATTTCTTCATGGGTAGTATAGGGGAAGATATAGCCAACCATGCTTCTAAGCCGGTGGTGACCTTTAAGATTTAGTTTGGAGTAAATTTCCAGATTTTTTTAGTTGGTTAAAGAGGGTGTAAAACACCCTCTTTTTATGTTTAGACCAATTTCATTTTAGTGGGGTCCCAATCTACAGGTTGCTTTTTAAAGTAACTGTCATTGGCCAAAAGTGCAGCGCCCGCGGCCCTTAGACCAAAGGTTGGGTCTTGCACAACGTTTCCGTTCTCCCTAATGGCTGTAAAAAAGTTGTTGAAATGGTCGTAATGCCCGCCTTTATAATCTCTAGGAGCTTCCCAAGTGGTTTTTCCAGTGTTTAAGGAAGATGCTCTGGTCTCTAAGTTCTTTTCGGCATAACCGGCCCTGATCTTTTCTTGCATGGCCTCTGTAAACGAAACCATGGAATACCCTTGGGGGATCATGCTTAATTTGGATCTGGTAAGTGTTACGGAGTTTTGTCCTATTTCCATTTCCCCTTCTGTTCCGATGAGTTTAAAACCACCCCCACCGCCACTTCCGGCAATGAAATTAATACGAAACGCGGCGTTGAATGCCGTATGTGTCTCGGTTTGCGGATAATCGTAAAGAGTGATGGAAACATCGGGTACATCACGGCCATCTTTCCAATAACGTAATCCGCCGGTGGCCAAGGCCCTATTTGGACCGTGAGAACTGATTACATGGTTTAGGGTAGAGAAGGCGTGTACAAAAAGGTCGCCCGCTACGCCGGTACCATAGTCCTGATAATTTCTCCATCTAAAAAAACGTTTCGGCTCAAAGGATACTTTGGGGGCTTTGCCCAAAAAGGTGTCAAAGTCGACTGTTTTTGGATCCGCATCAGGTGGTATTGGGTATTGCCAAGCGCCTTCGGCGGAGTACCTGTCATTATACATGTCTAACATAACAATGTCTCCGATCGCACCCTCTTCATAAAGTTGCTTTGCCTTTTCGTTACCAAGGGACGACATTCCCTGGCTACCTATCTGGCAAATTTTTCCTGTTTCTTTTTGCGCTTTTATAATGGCCTGGCCCTCTTCGTATTTTTGAACCATTGGTTTTTCGCAATAAACGTGTTTTCCTGCTTTTAGGGCGTCTATGGTAATCTTTTGGTGCCAATGGTCGGGGGTGGCAATAATTACGGCGTCAACGTCTTTTCTTTCGAGTATTTTACGGTAATCGCGCGTAGTAAAAATAGAGGCACCCCATAGTTCTTTGGCGCGATCAAGGCGCCCAGTATATAGGTCACAGGCGGCCACTAATTTTACACCATCTACCTTTAAGGCCGATTGGGTGTCATAAATACCTTGTATGCCCGTGCCTATAAGTGCTAAGTTTATTTGATCGTTTGCACTAAAATTGGTTGTCGCGTACGCTCTGGATAGAAGTAACTTCTCTTCGAAGCCCGAAGCTAGTATAAACGGAGATGAAGTTACGGCAGCTGAGGTCAAGGTCGCTTTTTTTAAAAACGACCTTCTTGAGTTTTTTTTGTTCATGAAGAAATTAAGTTGGTTTTGGTATTCTTTCTAAGCTACTAAAAATATGAAAATTTACTTAGATGCCCTGTGTTCGTATATTTTCATGTACAGCATGGTATTCATTTTTCGAGCCCTATTTTTTGCTATCCATGCGGTATCGCCGGTAAAAAGCTCGTCTATAGTGGCAAACCAATGGTTAAGCCAAATACCAAAATGCTCCATGGTAATGGTATTGTTCATGATATCATCTGTTTTTTGATGGGCTTTTATAGGGTCGCCCGTATATTTTCTTTGTAAGAACAATTGGGTTTCCCAAAAATCTGTCAAGAGTTCTAGGTGGGTTTCCCAGTCTGTTACTATTTTATTGAAAATAGGGCCTAGGGTAGCATCTTTTCTGATTTTGGCATAAAATGAACGTACCAATAAAGATACGTCTTCTCTGTTTTCTATGGTTTGTCGGTTTTCCATGATTATAGCAAGTAAAGTGTTTTGGGCGTTTATTTATCCTTGGAGAGGATTTCCATCATAAAACCATATAGTTCGCTTATTTGTGGTTTTCCTTTTTTCTTTCCTATTCTACCAAAAATATATAAGGAAACCCAAACGATGACCAATAAAATCATGAATCCGATTTGCAGTCCATATGGTTTGTTCAAAGAGCTGTTTACATAGGCCCAGATACCAAAAATAATGAATAGGGTGGCTACTATTAAGTGCAAGAACATAAATAGGGTCCATAGCGTGGGGTTTGGACCAAAAAAGCCATAAATTTTTACGCTGTCGGTGCCCGTTTCGTCAATTTCTAGATGCAATTGTGGAGACCAAAAGTGTGTTTTTTCTTTTTTGAATTTGATGAACACATGATCGTCCAGACAGTTTATGATAAAAGGTTCTTTGGTAGTAGTGGAGAACCTTTGCAATAATATTGTTTTCTTCTCCAAGATTTCTAGTTGAAACCTTGGTCTAAGAACAATATCATTGGGTAGTGTTTTCATTATTGTTTCATGGGTGGCATTCTATTTCGGAAGAAACGACTTCTGTAACCGGTCGTGGCGATACGTACGGTATTCCGAGGCCAAGCCCCCTTAAAATAAACAAAAAACCCATAAGAAACACGAAAACAGGGATCAAACGTTGTATTCGCTGTTTTATGTTCGCCTTTAACAGTCCACTGAAATATACGGCGGAGGTCATTAAAGGAATGGTTCCCAGTCCGAATAGAACCATATAAAGACTGCCTTGTGCTACGTTGCCCATGGCAATGGCCCCGAACAGTGCCATATATACCAGACCACATGGAAGAAAACCATTAAGAAAACCAATGGTTAAAAAAGTATCCGCCGATTTTTTTTTGAATTCCTTACCAAGTCTGGTCTTTACTTTTGAAATTAGTTTATATACCGGTTTGGAAATATGATACTTGTTTAGGGTCTTTGCAGGAATCAATACCAGAATAATCATGATGGCCCCAATAGCGATGGACAATTTTTGTTGCATGCCAAAAACATACAGGCCTTTACCCAATAAGCCGAAAACAAGGCCAATGAGGCCATACGCGAGTAATCGCCCTACATGGTAGAGGGTTATCTGTCCAAATTTTTTGAAGTTGTTCTCTCTGTCTACCGGAAGCATAAAGGCAATGGGGCCACACATGCCAATGCAGTGAAGGCTACCCATAAGGCCTAATATGAGGGCGGAGAGAACCATAGTCTAATAGGTAATGTTTTCTTTGTGTAAATATTCTTTGTCTTGGTAGGTCCAAGCTACTTTAATGTCCCAGCGACCATCCAACAAGCGTTTGTCAGGTATGAGCAAATGGTTATCGGACAAACTTATAGGTAAGTTAAAATCCAACTGCTTATTAGATGGTCTGTATAGGGACACTGTGCCTTTTATTTTTTCGGGAGACAGGTTTTCTGGAAATTCGATTCGTAGTCCGTCCGATTGTTTTTTTACCTGTAATTGGGCAACATCCTTTGTAGAATTGTTTTGGGCGTCTATCTCTTTTTGATATTCAAGTTCTGCCTTGTAGTAGTCTTCAGTGACCAAATCGTGGTTTGCACGATTGTCGGTACTCATTCTTACTATAAAGAAAAGAATAAACCCTATAAATCCTATAAAGGCCAATACGATTGCTGTTCCCCAATTTATTTTCATAATAATGATTTTTAACTATTTATAGCTTCTAGGAGCCATGAAAGAGCATGTGGTGGTTTCTATCAGTTCATCTCCACTATAAACGCCTACTTTCAGTTTTTCCTTATCGCTCTTAACCGCTGCATTGTTGATCTCTATGAACAAGGTGCCTTCTGCAAGATCTTGGGCAGGAACTACAAAATTTTCGTTCCTTACCAGTTTTACACTGCCTTTGTGCGATAGTAGTTTAAAGTGTACGTCTGGCACATCTTTGGTCGTTTTGTTGACCAACTTATAGGTATAGACATTGCTGATGATATTGTTGTCTTTGTGTTCGTACAGCTGTCCTGGCAATCTTAAAATATTGGCTTCAAGTTCATTACGTAAAAATAACATACCCACCAATACCCCTATAAGAATAACAAGTACCGCGGTATAGCCTTTTAGACGTGGTGTAAATTTGAATTTTTCCTTTTTCGTAATCTCGTCCTCACTGGCATATCTGATCAAGCCTTTGGGAAGGTTTACTTTTTCCATAATGGTATCGCATTCATCGATACAGGCGGTACAGTTTACACACTCTAACTGAGTTCCGTTTCTTATGTCGATACCTGTGGGGCATACGTTTACACACTGTTTACAGTCGATACAGTCGCCATAGCCCAATTCTTTTCTGTCTTCGTTCTTACGCCATTTTTTTCTTCCTTTTTCACCCTCGCCTCGTTTATGGTCATAGGCAACAACAATAGACTTGTTATCGAGCAATACCCCTTGCATTCTACCGTAAGGGCATGCGATGATACATACTTGTTCGCGAAACCAGGCGAAAATAAAGTAGAAGACCGCCGTGAACACCAAAAGCGAGATCAGGGTGCTTATATGCTCGCCCGGGCCATCGGTTATGTAACGTATGAGCCTATCGCTTCCTATAAGGTAGGCCAAAAATATATTCGCTATCAAAAACGAAATGATAAAAAAGATGCTCCATTTAAGACCTCTTTTTCTTATTTTTTCGGCATTCCATGGTTGTCTGTCCAGTTTTATCTGAGCTCCACGATCGCCATCTATCCAGTACTCTATCCTACGGAAAACCATTTCCATGAATATCGTCTGTGGACACATCCACCCGCAAAAAATACGTCCGAAGGCAACAGTGAAGAGTGCTATAAAAATAACACCGATAATCATTGAAATAACGAACAAATGAAAATCTTGGGGCCAAAATGGAAATCCGAAGATATTGAACCTGCGTTCAAGTACATTGAACATTAAGAACTGGTTGCCATTAATTTTGACAAACGGGGCAGCAAAAAGAAAAGTAAGTAGCAGATAACTTACGTATTTACGATACTTATAGTATTTTCCACTCGGTTTTTTAGGAAAGACCCATGCACGTTTGCCTTCCTCGTTAATTGTTCCTATGGAATCCCTAAAATTTTCTTGGTCCTGTGACATTACTTTTTCTTTTTGCTGGTGTCGACCATTTGTTCGGCAATCAGTTTACTTATTTTTTAATTGTTTGTCTTAATTAATAGCGACTTCGTCTTCTGCTACCGTAACGGTAGAATCTATTACTTGTTCTACTTTTTCTTCCGATTGGGGAGCATCTGGATCTACCCAAACGTCACCTTCTGGATCTTTTGGATTGGCCGGTGTGCTTCCATTGATCTCTGTAAGTATATAACTGGCCACTTGGGCTATTTGAGCCGGTTTTAAGGTAGACTTCCATGAAATCATACCTTTACCATCTCTACCACCTTCAGATATGGTGTTGAAAACATTTTTAATGCCGCCACCGAGAATCCAATATTGATCGGTCAGGTTCGGGCCAATACCACCGCCACCGTCGGCCATATGACAGGCCACACAATTGGACTCGAAAATTGTTTTACCTGCAGAAATATCGGAAGCTTCCGTTAACAGGGTAACACTATTGGCATCTACCAAATCTTTGGCCGTTTTTTTATAGGCCTCTATTTCTATTTGAGCCTGGGCAACCTCTTGTTCGTATTCCAATTCTTGGTCGTAAGCATGAAAAACGTGAAAACGAACCAAATAGATAACACAGAAAAGAATAGTGGCATAGAACATATATACCCACCATGGCGGTAGCTTGTTGTCCAGCTCACGAATACCATCGTAATTGTGGTCCAGTATAATTTCTTCCTCGGCTTCTATAGGTTTTGATCCAAGGAGTTTTTTGTACATCTTTTTGCCCCAGCTCCATTCAAATCCTTTGTTTTTAGAAGCGATGTAACGTTCTTTTGCTTCTTCTGATAGTGTTTGGAACATTACATTTTCAATAGCCGCTAAGATCAGCTCTATACCTATAAGCAATAACAGTATAAAAACTAAAAACATTAACGCCATTGGATATGCTATGAATGCAGGCTGATCACCGGAGTCTATGAAATACTCCATCAGGCCAAAAGTCGTAAAAAAGAGTAGTGGCAGTCTAATCCACCAAGGTCCTAAGTTTTTCATAATTCATTATTTTGTTGGTTAGTGTTTTCTAAAGGAATCTCGCTAACCTCTTTGATGTATGATTTTGATGCGGTGAATACCCACCAAAACAATACGACGAAGAAGACGAAGAAGATTAATAGTGATATCATTGGATAGGTGGCTACACCCTCAATGTTTTCCATATATCCTTTTACGAATTTTAACATGGCTTCTTAGTTTTTAGAGGTTGTTACGTTTGTTTCCTTTATTTTGATATCTGTTCCTAGACGTTGCAAATAGGCTATCAATGCTACGATTTCCCTGTCGCGCATTTCTACGAATTCTTCTCCGTTTTCGGCCGCATATTTTTTATCGGCCTCGTATGTGGAGGCAAAATCAGGATCACTGTACAGATTCTTTTCAATTTTTATGGCTTGTTCCGTCATACGGGCTTCGGCATTCTCGATGTCCTCTTCGGTATATGGAACCCCTAACTTGGCCAAGCCCCTCATTTTAGCTTTTATATCGCTGCGATCATGCTTGTTTCTTATTAGCCAAGAGTACGAAGGCATTATAGATCCAGATGAAGTGGTTTGCGGATCGTACATGTGGTTTAAGTGCCAGTTATCGGTGTATTTTCCACCTACCCTTAACAAATCTGGTCCTGTTCTTTTACTTCCCCATAAGAATGGACGGTCATAAACGAACTCTCCAGCTTTGGCATATTCGCCATATCGTTCTACCTCACTTCTAAATGGTCGTACCATTTGAGAGTGGCAACCAACACAACCTTCTCGTATATACAGGTCTCTACCTTCCAATTCTAGCGGAGTGTAAGGCGTAACGCTCGTAATGGTAGGTATGTTCGATTTAACCAATAGGGTAGGTATGATCTGTACCATACCACCAATAAGAATGGCAATGGTGGCCAAAATGGTCAATTGTATAGGTTTACGCTCTAACCAAGTGTGGAACGTTTCTCCAGAGGTTCTGCTTTTTGATACCCTTGTTAATGCCGGTGCCTCTGCCAATTCATCTTTAACGGCCTGTCCGGACCTGATCGTTACGATTACATTGTACACCATTGTAAGCGCACCGATAATATATAAACTACCACCTATGGCACGCATCCAGTACATGGGCATTATCTCGTGTACGGTTTCTAAAAAGTTACCGTATACCAAGGTGCCGTCCGGGTTAAAATCTTTCCACATAAGGGCTTGTGTAAACCCGGCAACATACATTGGCAGTGTATAAAGTATAATTCCTAAGGTTCCTATCCAGAAATGGAAATTGGCCAAACCTACGGAAGCTAATCTGGTTTTGAACATTTTTGGCACCAACCAATAGATCATACCAAAGGTCAAGAACCCGTTCCATGCAAGTGCGCCTACGTGAACGTGGGCAATGATCCAGTCGCTAAAGTGCGCAATGGCATTTACGTTTTTCAGTGATAGCATAGGGCCTTCAAACGTTGCCATACCATAACCTGTAATGGCCACTACCATAAATTTTAAGGTTGGGTCGGTACGTACTTTGTCCCAAGCGCCCCTTAAAGTCAATAATCCATTGATCATACCACCCCAAGACGGAGCTATCAACATTACAGAAAAGGCAACACCCAAATTCTGTGCCCAATCAGGTAAGGCTGAATATAATAAGTGGTGAGGACCTGCCCAGATGTATATAAATATCAATGACCAGAAGTGAACTATGGAAAGTTTGTAGGAGTACACAGGTCTGTTGGCCGCTTTAGGTACAAAATAGTACATAAGGCCCAAGAACGGAGTGGTCAAGAAAAAAGCCACCGCGTTATGGCCGTACCACCATTGTACCAAGGCATCTTGTACACCGGCATATACAGAATAACTCTTCATTGCCGTAACTGGCAATGCCAAACTATTGAATATATGAAGTACCGCAACCGTTACGAACGTGGCCAAATAAAACCAAATGGCAACATATAAATGTCGTTGTCTTCTTTTTATCATGGTGCCGATAAGGTTGGCGCCAAAGGCTACCCAAACAATGGCGATGCCTATATCTATGGGCCACTCCAACTCCGCATATTCTTTAGAAGTACTAAAACCTAAAGGGAGCGAAATTGCTGCGGCGACAATAACCAATTGCCAGCCCCAAAAATTAATGTTGCTTAAAATGTCGCTGAACATTCTGGCCTTTAAAAGGCGTTGGGTAGAATAATAGACCCCCGCGAAAATGGCATTACCGACAAAGGCAAAGATTACCGCATTGGTGTGTAAAGGCCTAAGACGACCAAAACTTAACCAGGATATACCATCCGTTAGGTTAGGGAACATAAACATATAAGCGAGCAAAAGACCAACTGACATGCCTACTATACCCCAGAACATTGTAGCGTAGATAAACTTTTTTACGATTTTATTATCGTAATAGAACTGCTGTACTTCCATAGTTGATTAGTTATTGATTTCTATTGATGTATCTATTTTGGTTTTCTTTGAATTCTTTTTTTTTTTGACAAGTTCGTCTTCAAAAAGTATCCTTACCGATGGAGTGTAGGAATCATCGTATTGTCCATTTTTTACCGATATGATAAAGGCGACAAAAAAAATGATGGCAACAGTTATACTGATAGCCAATAGAATATAAATAACACTCATACCTTTTTGAATTATTGGGTAAAATTACCGTTGACGATTAGTTTTAAATATGATATTTATCAGGTTTTTTTTATAATCGGTTCGTATCTATTAAAATGATTATGGCTATTGCTCTTTTATTAAATCGGGTTCTTTTAAAATAACGAACAGAGCGGAGGCCAATACCAAATTCTTTACTATATATTGTCCTAATAATGTCAGTACCATGGGGCTGTCATTAAAAGATTGGTCGTAAAACAGAAACAAGGGCGTAAAAGTGCAGGCGATATGGCATAGAGCAACCAGTACTACTTGTTTTTTGAATAAATTAAAGACTAAAAAAAGACCAATGGCCAGTTCCATCGATGCCAATAACAAGATTGCAAATTGGTCGCCGAGTATACCAAAAGTAAGTTTGTTTATGGTGTCGATGGCCAGTTGTTCCGCTGGACTATAGTTAGGGAAGAGTTTTAGACTGCCAAACCACAGATATACTATGCCCAAGGCAATTCTCATTAAACACAACGGGGTTAATTTTAATTGTAGTTTTTTAATCATTTAGTTCAGTTTTCTTCCTACAAGGTTAGTCATAATTGTTGTAAACCCTACTACACTAATAGAGCTCAATGGCATTAATATGGCGGCGATTACCGGTTCTAATTGTCCTGTAACGGCAAAATAGAGCCCTATCACATTATATAACAATGATAACATAAAACTTAATTTTATGATCCTCATGGCTTTTTTGGAAGCCATGATGTAGTTGTAGAGTTGTTTAAGCTTGGAAGCATCCATGATGCCATCGCATGCAGGGGAAAAAACATTGATGTTCTCCGAGACCGCGATACCTACCTCTGCCTGTGCCAAAGCTCCTGCGTCGTTGAGGCCGTCACCTACCATTAATACTTTTTTATGCTGATTTTGAAGAGATTTTATGAACTCTAACTTGTCTTCCGGTTTTTGGTTAAAAAACAAGGGGGTGAGTTTAGGCAACAATTTTTCTAAATTGGCTTTTTCTCCTTCGTTGTCACCCGACAAAATAGCTAGTTGAAAGGTTTCTGACATATTTTTGAAAAGATCTGAGACCCCTTCTCTATACTGGTTATGAAAAACATATTTGCCTTTGTAATGATCGTTGCTTGCAATATGCACAGCGGTATTTGCACTGTCACCGGCCTGGTGGTTTCCCACAAAATTAGAGGATCCTATCTTAATGTGTTCATTGTCTTTACTGCCTTCCACTCCTTTTCCCAAATGTTCTTCATAATCATCTAGGGTCACAATGTTCTGCTCTTCCAAAAGATCGTACAAGGCCCTGCTAAGTGGGTGGTTGGAGGCTCGTAACGTATTTTTTAAAAGTGATTCCTCTTTCGGGGTCAACGGCATACCTTCATAGGTGGCGGTACTTTTCTGAGTCGTGGTAATAGTTCCTGTTTTGTCAAATATGGCAGTGTCTACTTGGGCTAATTGTTCAATGGTCGTTGTATCTCTCAAGTAGAATTTTTTCTGTCCAAAGATCCGTAACATGTTACCCAAGGTAAAAGGCGATGCCAAGGCAATGGCACATGGGCATGCTATGATCAAGACCGCCGTAAATACGTTGATGGCCTTGCTCGGGTCGTAGTAGAGCCAGAAAGCGGTGGCCAAAAAAGCGATGGAGAGTACGCCAATGGTGAATCTTTTGCCGATACTGTCTGTAAGTGTTTGAAACCTTGTGGATTTATCGGTCTTAAATACCGAGTTGCTCCATAATTGGGTAAGGTAACTTTGAGAAACGGATTTTAACGCCTCCATTTCGATCGGGCCGTTAAGCTGTCTGCCTCCTGCAAACACTTTGTCTCCATATTCCCTTTCTACGGGTACTGATTCACCGGTGACAAAACTGTAATCTATTTTTGCCTTTCCCTTTAATAAAATACCGTCTACGGGAATCAATTCTTCGTTTCTTATCAGTAACCTGTCCCCTTGTTTTATTTCGTGCACCTGGGTGCTTTCTTCTTTGCCGTTTTCAAAAATCTTGGTTACCGCAATAGGGAAATAAGATTTGTAATCGCGTTCGAAAGACAAAAACGAATATGTTTTTTGTTGAAAGAACTTGCCCAGCAACAAAAAGAAAACCAAGCCTGTAAGCGAGTCAAAAAAACCACTTCCCCAATCAAATATAATTTCAAGGGTACTTCGTAAGAACAATACCAAAATACCTAAGGATATAGGTACATCTATGTTCAATATTTTACTGCGCAGTCCTTTGTAAGCGGATATAAAATAATCTGCTCCGGCATAAAAGACCACGGGCAACGAAAATGCGAACATCAACCATCTGAACACATCTTCATATTGGTTCAGCCAATACTCCCCACCGGATGCCTCGCTGGTACTAAGGTCAAAATATTCGGGGAACGATAAGAACATGACATTGCCAAAGGCAAAGCCGGCAACCCCTAACTTATAGATAAGACTTCTATCGGCACTTTTTTTCTTGTTGTCAAAATCATCTAAAGAGATATATGGCTCGTATCCTATTTTTGTTAATAATACGACCAGTTGCTTCAATGATATTCCTTTACTATTGTAGGTGATCCGGACCGTTTTTTTCGGAAAATCTACTTGAGATTGGGTGATGAACGGATTTAACTTGTTCATATTCTCCAGTACCCAAATACAAGAACTGCAATGTATAAGGGGAATGTACAGGTTTACTATTTGTAGACTACCATCATTGAATTCGGTTAACCGGTCGATAATGGTGTCGTTCTCCAAAAAATCGTACTTGCCTTCTATGGCCGTTGGAGTGCTACCCGTACCGGACTGAAGATCATAATAATAGGAGAGGTCATTTTCTGAAAAGATTTCATAAACGGTTTTGCATCCATTGCAACAGAAATGCTTTTCATCATATACGATGGCGCCAGAACCACACTCGTCACCACAGTGATAACACTTTTGTTTGTCCATAATCCGTTTACTTATACCCTTTTGCAAAGATGCTGTTTGAAAGTACCAAAAAACATGATATTTATCAATTTTTAATTTTCTTGGAATGGTTATTTTCACCGCTTATAATTTTTTTTCAAATGGAAAGCAGGTGTGAAAGTTGCATAATTCGACAGTTTAATTCTTTACGTGCCATGAGTAAGGAAGAGTTAAAAAAAGTGTCCGATTCGAAAGTTACCAAAAGCATAAAAAAAGGGGAGCCGATCTTCGAGGAAGGTGAAAAGCTCGATGGTGTCTATTGTATAAGAAACGGTATCTCCAAACTTTCAAAATTAAGTGCAAACGGTAAAGATCAGATCGTTAAATTGGCGAGCAAGGGAGACGTTATAGGGCAACGATCTGTAGTTGCGGAGGAAAACGTAAACCTAAGTGCCGTGGCCGTTAGCGATATGGAGGTATGTTTTATACCAAAAGAACACATTGTTTCTACCTTACAGACCAATCCTAATTTTACGCTGGAGGTTTTACGCCATATGGCCCATGATTTAAAGGAGGCGGACGATGTAGTGGTGAACATGAGCCAAAAAAATGTCAAACAACGGGTTGCAGAGGCTTTCCTTTATCTAAAAAGCAACTATGGGGAAGACGAGGATGGTTTTTTGACCCTTACGCTCTCTAGGGAAGATATTTCCAACGTTGTAGGTACTGCCGTTGAATCGTGTATTAGAATTATATCCGAATTTAAAAAGAAAGGTTTTCTTAAGACTTCCGGTAAGAAAATAGGCATCATCGATGAACGTGCGCTAAAAGAATTGGCCGAAGGGTTTTGATAAAAAAGAACTGGATAGGTTAAGGGGCGGAGCTCTTATTAAAACCTGATGGATGTCATAGTTTTACTTTTTTTGAAGAGATATTTTTAACCCATATTTATTAGTAATAAGGTATTTATGAGGCATGTATTGATTCCTACCGATTTTTCTGAATGTGCATGGAACGCCGTAAAGTATGCTTTGGCGATGTTCCGTAACCAAGAGTGTACTTTTTATTTGTTGAATACGTACACACCTGCAATATCTAGCAGTAGGTTTATGGCCACATCGGTAGAAGGAAGCCGTTTGACCAATAGTGCCGAAGAGTATTCAAAAAAAGGTCTTGATAAGATCTTGGACAAAATTGAAAAAGAACACAGTAATAAAAAACATCAATTTAAAACAATATCATCTTTTAGCCTGTTAGTGGATGAAATTGTCGAGACCGTAGCCTTGTATAAAATAGAAATGGTGATTATGGGTACCAAGGGTGCCAGTAGTTTAGAGGATGTGTTTATGGGAAGCAATACGGTTCGTGTCATTAAAACCATAAAAGACTGTCCGGTACTGGCCATTCCGTACAACCACGATTTTAAAAAACCTTCGGAAATAGCATTTGCTACTGATTTTACAAGATTTTATACGAAATCGGAGTTAAGGCCATTGATAGAGTTGGCCAATTATTTTAAGGCCACCATAAGGGTTGTGCATGTGCAATACGAAATTAAAAACCTAACGGAGCTACAACAGTTTAACCTAGAGATGTTACGTAAATATTTGGGTGATGTTGAGCACTACATACATACAATTTCAGAGTTGAATTCCGTTTCAAAGACACTTGAGGTCTTTTCTAAGGAAATGGGTATTCATTTATTGGCCATGTTAAACTATCAGCATAGTTATATGGAACAGTTGACTAGGGAGCCGATAGTAAAAAGAGTTGCCTTTCATACCCAGATACCATTGTTCGTTATACCCGAACTTGGTATGACCTCGAACTCAAGGGCCAAAAACCATGATGAGATGTCTCTTTCTAGTTAATTCTATCACCGATAGGGGCATCCTCATAGAAATCATCAAAAACTTTATGGGTACTATATTTTTCCTTGAGTACCTTGTACACCATTAATATAACCAATGTCTGCCCTAAGACGGTGCAATAAAAAATCCAATTGAACGAAAAGTCCATGACGGACATAATAGTGACCGTGATCAAGGCCATTGTGGTAATTAGTACCCACACATGTGAAGAAGCTTTCATTTTTTATTATAAGTTAGGTTTTATCTCGCGAAAAGTGAGTTAAATTTTTTCTAATTTTTTTTTAAATGTATTGGTAGTCAGTAGGGTGTGTTATGGTCTGTAGAGTCAATACACTTAAAGAAGTGTCTTTAAAAAGGTGTTTATAACATGTATATTTTACAACTATTTGCCAAAAGTTGAAAACCTTTGTTATCTTTGTCTTGTTGTGTTGTGCCTCAAACAACATTTGAGGCAATTATGGTTATCGATTTTATAAATCGGTAGTAACCAATGAAAGGCTTTCCATTACAGGGAGGCTTTTTTTGTTTAAGAGGGTCGGTTTTTCTAATGGGCATGGATAATACCATGTATCAATGAAGCGGCGAGTCTTGCCGTTTGATTGTCTACGTCATAAATGGGGTTCATTTCCGCTATATCAACGGCCGCCAACTTGCCCGAGTGCGTAATGGTCTTTAAGCTTTCCAAGACCACATCGGGGGTAAAACCCATAGGTGACGGTGCACTTACCCCAGGTGCATAGGCCGACGAAAAACCGTCTAGATCTATAGTAACATAAACTAGATCCACATTTTTGATAAAGGCATTTATCCAAGCGTTGATCTCGTTGTGGAACTCTATTCTAAAAGTATCTCGCTGTATGTATATTACCTCCAGATTCTTGGCGGTCTGGAATAGGGAAGAGTCGTTCGCATCCTGTCTTATGCCCATGCATAGGTA
Source organism: Maribacter sp. MMG018 (assembly GCF_018100785.1). Taxonomy (GTDB): domain Bacteria; phylum Bacteroidota; class Bacteroidia; order Flavobacteriales; family Flavobacteriaceae; genus Maribacter. The sequence goes on from NZ_JAGJEC010000001.1 coordinate 1,294,515, forward strand.
GTGAAATGGAAGATTGTTTGCTTTGCAATCTTCGGCTATTTGATAGAAAGGAGTGCCAGAGTTGGAGCCATTTATATTGGAACGTAAATCGAAATGGGCATCAAAATTAATAATTCCGATAGTGGCACCATCTTTGGCCATTTTTATTCCGTTATACGTACCATATGCCATATCATGTCCGCCACCCAAAACGATAGGAAAAACACCGGCTTTTAATAGCTCGCTTACTTTTTCGGAAAGCAAGGCTTGGGTGTCGCCAAGTTTGCCCTTTCCGTGTCTTACGTTACCAGCATCATAAAAATGTGTTTTTGTGGTAAGGTGATTGGGCAGCTTTGCCAGTTGTTTTCTAATGGCATCGGGCCCGTTTACGGCTCCTGGTCGACCTAGGTTCAATTTTACACCTTCATCACATTCATATCCCAAAAGTGCTATAGACTTGGTATCGGTGTTGGTGCTCAGATCGGAAATATTGGCACATGAGATCTTTTCATGTAAATACAATTCTTGGTCAGAAGCCCTTCCCGAATATATATTAGCTTTAGTAGGCTTGTATTTTGGCATAAATTATTCGTTTAAAACAAATCTTGTAATAGATGATCGTCGACTAAGTTAGGTAAAGTTACCTTTAGTTCGGGTGTGCGATCCATTTCTCTTTTTATGGCAAATATGGCTTCTTTGTTCCGTGCCCAGCTTCTGCGTGAAATTCCGTTGTTCACATCATAAAAGAGCATGTTTTTTAGTTTTTTTGAAGCTTCTTTAGACCCGTCCAAGACCATTCCAAAACCTCCGTTGACGACTTCTCCCCATCCAACGCCGCCACCGTTATGGATAGAGACCCATGTGGCGCCCCTAAAACTATCGCCAATAACGTTATGGATCGCCATGTCCGCCGTAAATTTACTGCCATCATAAATATTACTGGTCTCTCTATACGGAGAATCTGTTCCGCTAACATCGTGATGGTCTCTACCTAAAACTATGGGTGCTGAAATTTCTCCTGAGTCAACGGCATTGTTAAAGGCCTCTGCAATTTTGGCCCTTCCTTCGGCATCGGTGTATAAAATACGGGCCTGTGAGCCTACGACCAACTGATTTTTTTCTGCTTCGGCTATCCATTTTATATTGTCTTGCATCTGCTGCTGGATCTCTTTTGGGGCGTTTAATTTTATCTGCTCCATTATGTTCTGTGCTATGGCGTCGGTGGTCTTTAAATCTTTGGGGTCGCCAGAGGTACATACCCAACGAAAAGGGCCAAAGCCATAATCGAAACACATAGGCCCCAAAATATCTTGAACGTAAGAGGGGTATTTAAAATCAATATTGTTTTCTGCCATTACATCGGCACCTGCCCGTGAGGCTTCTAACAAAAAGGCGTTTCCGTAGTCGAAAAAATAAGTGCCTTTTTTGGTGTGTTCGTTAATGGCGGCAGCGTGTCTTCGTAAAGATGCTCTTACTTTTTCCTGAAATAGCGAAGGGTCTGAACTCATAAGCAGATTGGCTTCTTCAAAGCTTAGGTCTACGGGGTAATATCCTCCTGCCCAGGGGTTGTGTAATGATGTCTGGTCCGATCCCAGATGCACAAATATTTTTTCTTTGTAAAAACGCTCCCAAACAATAACGACGTTTCCTATAAAGGCAAGGGACACTGTCTCTTTGTTCACAATGGCCTTTTTGGTTCTATCCACCAAAATATCTATATCCTCTATTAATTCATCTACCCAACCTTGTCTATGTCTTTTTTTAGCAGCTTCGGGATTGACCTCGGCACAAACAGTAATGCATTCCGCAATATTACCGGCTTTTGGCTGCGCTCCGCTCATACCACCGAGTCCGGCCGTTAAAAACACCTTTCCTTTCGTGCTTTCGTTGGGTTTTAAAACTTTTCTAAAGGCATTCATAATGGTAATGGTAGTGCCGTGTACAATGCCTTGGGGGCCTATGTACATATAAGACCCAGCTGTCATTTGACCATATTGCGTTACGCCAAGGGCATTGTATTTTTCCCAATCGTCGGGACTGGAATAGTTAGGAATCATCATACCATTGGTGACGATTACTCTTGGTGCATTTTTAGAGGAAGGAAAAAGTCCCATGGGATGCCCAGAGTAGATATGTAGTGTTTGTTCATCTGTCATTGTCGCCAAATACTGCATGGTCAATAGGTATTGGGCCCAGTTTTGAAACACGGCTCCGTTGCCGCCATAGGTAATCAACTCTTCGGGGTGCTGTGCAACGGCAGGATTCAAATTGTTCTGTACCATTAACATTATGGCCGCAGCATGGCTTGTTTTCGAAGGGTATTCTGAAATGGGCCTGGCGTACATTTCATAATCGGGCATAAAACGATACATGTAAATGCGCCCATAATTTTTTAGTTCTTGGGCAAATTCTTTGGAAAGTTCCCCATGCCACTCTTCCGGAAAATAACGCAGGGCGTTTCTGATCGCCAGTTTTTTTTCTTCAACAGAAAGTATATCCTTTCTTGCAGGGGCATGACTGACCTTGTTCGAACGATGTTTTTTTGGAGGCAATTCAGAAGGAATTCCCTGTAGTATTTGAGATTTAAAATCCATGATCAAGCTTTGTGTTTATTAAAGACCAATTCACCTTTTTTCCATACCATACAAGGTTTTAGGTTGCCTTGGTTGTATAATATTTCTTGGTAATTATCGGTATGAAATAAATTAAAGTCGGCTAACTGGCCTTGGGTCAATTTTCCTCTGTCGTTAAGGTTAAGGGCGGCGGCGGCACGAACGGTTATACCTGCCAATACCTCGGCATTCGTCAATTTTTCAAAAGTGCCCAAAATAGTAGCTTGGGTAAGTAGGTCGCCCATTGGTGCAGAACCGGGGTTGTGGTCACTGGCAATGGCAAGGGTGGCACCGGCATCTAAAAGTTTACGGGCGGGAGTAAAATTGCATCCCAGACCAATAGATGCCCCCGGTAATGCCGTGGCTATGGTGTTACTCTTTGCCAAGAGCTCAATTTCCTTTTCGGTACTGGCCTCTAGATGATCGGCACTGATCGCGTTAAAATCTACGGCCACTTGGCTTCCCCCGGTCGTAAATTGATCGGCGTGTACGGTAATATCAAAACCCATTTCTTTCGCTTTTGAGAAATATGGGGTTATCTGTGCTACGGAGAATGCGCTTTCTTCTACAAAAGCATCTATTCTGTTGGTTAATTGTTGCTCTTTTAACTTAGGGAACAACAAAGTGCTTATTTCCTCTAAATAGGCCGTTTCGTTGCCGTCATAATCTTTGGGGAGCATATGGGCCGCAAGGCATGTTGGTATCAAATCTGTTTTAAGGGATGAATTGGCATCTTGTATGGCCTGTAGCATTTTTAGTTCTTCGGCAACGGTTAATCCATAACCACTTTTAACCTCTAAAGTGGTCGTTCCGTTTTTAAGATGGCGATTGGCCAACTTTAGGGTGCTCTTTGTTAGGTGCTCTTTAGAGGCCAATCTGGTTTGGGTAACCGTATCCCAGATGCCACCTCCGGCTTTTGCGATCTCCAAATAGCTTTTGCCAGAATTCCGCAAAGCGTAATCGTTGGCTCTAGAACCTCCAAAACATATATGTGTATGGGCATCTATAAAACCGGGAAGGCAGACATGATCGCCCTTTAATTCGAACATTTCTGCTTTGGGATGGTCTTTTTTTAAAGATTCGTACAGACCGGTAGCTACAATCTTTTCTTCGGAAACCAGTAGCCCCCCGTTTTCTATGATATGTAATTGACTATCCGATAGAGCGCCTTTTAAGGGCAACACGTTCATTGTCAACAGTTGCTTAAAAGGGCCGATTAGTTTTTGTTTGTTCATGAAGCTATTTTAATAGTTTTCAAATTCTTCCGAATACTTGGTTTTTAATGAGATGCCTTTTTCTTCTTCTATAATTCCGATGAGGGATATAATGGTCTTGTCCTGTATCATTTTGATTCCTTTTTCAATGTCATTGGCAAAAACGCGATCCTTGTCAGCAAAAGGCACCTGTTTTCTGACCGCCTTATGTATTTCCTCTAAAAAGATACCGGATTTTAAAGGTTTTCTGTATTCAAATGCTTGTGCGGCCGTCAATAATTCTATGGCCAATATTTTTTCTACATTTTCAATGACCTGCAAAGCCTTTCGCCCTCCAATAGACCCCATGCTTACATGGTCTTCTTGTCCTAAAGATGTGGGTATGCTATCTGCACTGGACGGAAAACACAATCCTTTGTTTTCGCTCGCCAAAGCGGCAGAGGTATATTGTAGGATCATGTAGCCAGAATTGATACCAGTGTCTTTCATCAATAATTTAGGTACCCCTGGGCTATTGCCTTCCAATGCCAAATAAATGCGACGGTCGGAGATGTTTCCGATTTCCGAAGCGGCCAAACAGGCGTAGTCGAGTGCCATGGCCAAGGGTTGCCCGTGAAAGTTGCCTCCGCTAATGGTAAGGTCTTCATTAATAATGACAGGGTTGTCGGTAACCGAATTCAATTCTACCTCTAACAGTTCTTTTAAATGAAGCCATGCATTTCGAGATGCCCCATGTACTTGGGGAATACAACGAAGGGAGTATGGATCTTGAACGCGGTCACAATCTATATGGTCCTCCATAATTTCAGAACCTTTGAGCAAACGTTTTACCCTTCTGGCCACATGAATGTTTCCTTTAAAGGGGCGTAGGTCATGTAGTTCTTTATAAAAAGGTTTTACCGAACCTTGTAGGCCTTCTATCATCATGGCCCCAATAATATCTGCCTGAGACAGAACCGCATGTAGCCTATCTACCACTTTTACGGCATGGGCGGCTATAAATTGAGTTCCGTTTATAAGGGCCAAACCTTCTTTGGGCCCTAGGTCCAATGGTTTTAATCCTGTTTTATTGAATAAATCAGATGTGGAAATTTCATGTCCTTCATAATGTACTTTGCCCAAACCTATTAAGGGTAGAAATAAGTGGGATAGCGGAGCAAGATCACCCGATGCCCCTACCGAACCTTGCGAGGGTACTACGGGTATGGCGTTGTTTTCTATGTGCCATATAATACGTTCTAACGTATCGATGGATATGCCAGAATAGCCTTTTGCCAAAGAATGGACTTTTAAAACGAGCATTGTCTTGGCAATTTCACTTACAATGGGCTTACCAACACCAACACTATGGCTCTTTAAGATGTTGGTTTGTAATATATCGGTTTCTGTCTTCGATATTTTAGTGGTACACAAGGGGCCGAACCCTGTATTTATACCATAAACTGGATGTCCTTTTTCTACTATTTTCTGGACAATGCCCCAGCTCTTTTCAATCTTTTTTCGAGTTGCTTTAGATAATACAATAAAGGTGGTTCCCTCGCAGATGCTTAATGCGATCCCTGCAGTTAGCCAGTCTTCGCCGAGTTTAAAGGTTTTTGGTGCCACTGTGTTACTTTTTATTTTTCCACATAAATATATTTGTTAAGTTTGATAATTACCAATACTATTTTAGTGAACAATCAATAACTATGGGTTCTCAAATTGAATTAAGGCATCTTACTTATTTTTTGGCCGTGGCAGAAGAGTTGCACTTTAGAAAAGCTGCGGAAAAACTCTTTATTTCGCAACCTGGCCTTAGTCGGCAGATCAAACAGATGGAAACCATTTTACAGGCGAAACTTTTTGAGAGAAACAAGAAAAAGGTGTCGCTTACCCCTGCAGGACATTATTTAAAAGAACAGGCCGAAGACATTTTTAAACAATTAAAGGAAACCCGTAGGCAATTACAACTGATCGGGGAAGGGGATACAGGTGAGGTGCGAATCGGCTTTTTGGGTTCTGCCATGCAAAATGTAATACCTGAACTTTTGGTGAGGCTAAGGGATAAGTTTCCGAAGATCAAGACTTCGTTAGAGGAACGTTCGAACCTTGAACAAGTAGATGCAGTATTGAAAGATGAATTGGATTTGGGGTTTGTAAGATTGTCCAGGGTACCTGCGGAACTACATATGCAAACGGTATTTAAGGATACGTTCTCTTTGGTACTGCCGGAAAGTTACCCTATGTTGACACGGGAGTATAACGGAATGGAGCGGTTTGCCAACGATAATTTTATCCTCTTCGGGCAAGAGGACAGTCCTTTCTATTATGAAACGATCATGAGTATTTGTTCAGATGCCGGTTTTATACCCAAGGTGTCACATAAATCGGTGCACGCGCAGACCATTTTTAAATTGGTAGAGAACAATTTAGGTATAGCCATAGTGCCTACTGCTTTGCAAAACGGTTTTCAAATGGGGATTAAATTTATAGAGTTGAAGAATGTGAGGCAAAGGGCCTTGCTATCCGTTATATGGAAAAAAGAAAATAGTAATCCGGTATTAAAAAACTGTATAGATCTTTTGTTGAAATAAGGCAGAACGGTTTAAGACTTAAAATTATGTTAGATAAATTTTTCTAAAAAGACTTTCTGCTATTTTTACGTTAATTAAAAAGTGAGATATGATTTTTGATTTGATACAAAAAAGACGTTCGATTTTTCCTGCACAGTACAACACTGATCCTATAGATAAGCAGGATATAGAAAAGATTTTGGAAGCTGCCAATTGGGCGCCTAGCCACAAGAAGACAGAGCCTTGGCGGTTTAAGGTGGTACAAGGGGCGTCTAAAGAACGTTTGGGAGAATTTCTTTCTGCCAAGTATCAAGAGTTGGATACGAACCCTAAACAGGTAAAAATCAAAAAACTGTTGGAAAACCCGAAAAAGTCGGGTGCCGTTATTGCGATTTGTATGCAACGTGATCCCAATGAAAGTGTGCCGGAGTGGGAAGAGGTCGCGGCAGTGGCTATGGCCGTTCAAAATATGTGGCTGTGCTGTACCGAAATGGGTATAGGGGCCTATTGGAGCTCTCCGGGCCTTATAAAGCACATGGCTGAGTTCTTTGAGATGGCCGAAGGTGAAAAATGCCTTGGTTTCTTCTATATGGGACATTTTGATGGAGAGTGGCCAGAGCAACCCCGTGGGCCTATATCCGAGAAAACCGTTTGGTTGGATTAATCAAAATAAGGGAAAAGTGCCGACTTGTATTCCCATGCCGTAGCTATAAACAATCCTAGGTAGATAATAGAAACCATAAACTTTAAAAAGGTTCCTGTTAAAAATCCAAGAAAAGAACCAAAAGCAGCCTTTGTGGCTGTTTTTTTATCGGCTTTATTTAGTAGTTCCCCGACCAAGGCACCTACAAATGGCCATACAATAATACCGAAAGGTCCTAGAACCGGAAAAACCAGGGCTACAAGTAAGCCAATGGTGGTTCCTATGACCCCTGCTTTTGTGCCGCCGAACTTTTTAGTGCCCATGGCGGGTATTACATAGTCCAATGCAAAAACGATCAATGCTATGGCAAAGGTAACACCTAATACCCACCAGTTGTTCGGAATAGCTTTGGTAAGATATAATAGAAGCAAACCAAGCCAACTGATCGGAGGGCCGGGCAATACCGGTAGGAAACTGCCCAATATCCCTATTAACATACAAATAAAACCCAGAAGTAATAATACAATATCCATAGTACAAATGTTAGACAAAAATAAATCGGATTTGTTACAATCGTTGAAAAAAATGTACAGTTTCTATTTATTTTTGCGAATCGTAAAAAAAATAAACAATTAAAATTTAGCAATTTATGAAAAGGGCATTGTTTGCTTTTAGTTTACTATTGTCAATAACCGCACAAGGCCAAAATTTAGAAGGTGTTATAAGCGATAGCGAAGGCAATGCTTTGCAAGATGTTGGCGTTTTTAATAAGAATAGCGGACAGCACAGCCATTCTGATGTTTCGGGTAATTTTTTATTGCCGAATACCAGCGTTAACGATTCTATTTATTTCTCAAGTTTAGGGTATGCGACCAAATTGTGGGTGGTAAAAAAAGAAGATATGGCGAAGCCTATTTCCATTGTTATGGAAAGTGCTTCCATTTCTTTGGATCAGGTGGTGTTGACATCAAAGGTAGATGTGTTGAGCCAGTTGGTAGATATAGACGTTGAGGCGAGTCCGGTGAAGTCTTCCCAAGAAATTTTAAGAAAGGTGCCGGGCCTTATTATCGGTCAGCATGCGGGCGGAGGAAAAGCGGAGCAAATTTTCTTGCGCGGTTTCGATATTGATCATGGTACCGATATTTCAATTAGTGTCGATGGTTTGCCGGTAAATATGGTTTCCCATGCGCACGGGCAAGGCTATGCGGATCTACATTTTGTAATACCGGAGACCATTGAGAACATCAATTTTGGTAAGGGCCCTTTTTATGCGGAACAAGGAAATTTTAACACGGCCGGTTATGTAGATCTACACCTCCGAAAAAGTATCGATAACAATATGGCCTCTGTAGAGATCGGACAGTTCAATACCCAAAGATTTCTGGGTATGTTCAATGTAATGGATACAGGTAATAGCGATGCCTATATAGCTTCTGAACTTTATTTGACGGATGGCCCGGTAGAATCGCCACAAAATTTTAACCGAATAAACATTATGGGTAGGTACAGGTATAAGCTGCCTGGGCATCAAGAATTATTGTTGACGGCGTCTCACTTTACAAGCAAGTGGGATGCAAGCGGACAAATACCACAGCGTGCCGTGGATCAGGGATTGATCAGTAGATTTGGGTCTATAGATGATACCGAAGGGGGAGAGACCTCCAGAACCAATATTTTGTTAAATCACCATAAGACATTACAGGATGGAGGGGCTATTCGTTCAAAGGCCTACGTTTCTCAGTATGATTTTGAACTGTATTCGAACTTTACTTTCTTTTTGGACGATCCCATTAACGGAGATCAGATAAAACAAAAGGAGAATAGGGTGACCGTAGGTGCCGAAACCATTTATGAAAATTACAAGAAGAACTGGGGAAGTGAAGGTTTGGCCTATAGGGGAGGAATCGGTTTTAGATACGATAATAGTGATGACAACGAATTGTCACATACCTTGAACAGGCAAACGGTACTGAACAGCATCTCTTATGGCGATATTGATGAGGTGAACACCTATGGTTTTTTAGATGCCGAATTAAAATGGGGCGATTTTACGTTTAATCCATCGGTACGATTAGATTATTTCAAGTTCGATTATGTGAACAAATTAAGTGAGCTTTATGATAATCAAAGTCAAGATAAACTAGCGTTCAGTCCTAAATTCAATACCACCTTTACCCCTAGTTTAAACACCCAGTTTTTTCTAAAGGCGGGTATGGGGTTCCATTCCAACGACACTAGGGTGGTGGTCGCAAACAATGGGGAAGACGTATTGCCGGCCGCTTATGGAATAGATTTGGGAACTATTGTTAAACCTGCGGACAAGTTGGTGCTCAATGCCACTTTATGGAGCTTGTTTATGGACCAGGAATTTGTGTATGTTGGCGATGCAGGTATTGTAGAGCCAAGTGGAAAAACAAGAAGATTGGGATTGGAAGTAGGGGCTAGGTACCAGGCAGCGGATTGGTTATACCTTTATGTAGATGGTAACTATGCCCATGCAAGAAGTACCGATGAGCCCGATGGGGAAGATTATATTCCGTTGGCACCCGATTTTACGACATCGGGCGGTTTTACGGTAGATGTCCCTAATGGTATTTCTGGCGGAATTAACTATAGATATGTAGATGACCGTGCGGCGAACGAAGACAACTCCATCGTTGCGGACGGCTATTTTGTAACAGATGCCAATATCAATTATAGTCTTAAAAATTGGACTTTTGGTATCATTGTAGAAAACCTCTTCGATACCGATTGGAACGAAACCCAATTTGCTACAGAAAGCCGCCTTTTTAACGAAGCCAATCCTGTTGAAGAGATTCACTTTACACCCGGAACCCCTTTCTATTTAAGAGGAAAGGTATCCGTAACTTTTTAAGTAGATACTACTTATTTACTTGAAACCTAAGTAATAACCGTTGCTTAGGTTTTTTTATAAAGTTTTTAACTAAAATTTTAGTTTGAACTAATTTTTTAGTTACATTTGATTCGAACTAAAGAATTAGTTGAAAGAAATGAAGCAATTAACAAAAGCGGAAGAGGAGGTAATGCAAGTGTTGTGGCAGTTAGAAAAATCTAATGTTGCCGGTATTATAGAAAAATTGCCGGAGCCTAAACCTGCGTACAATACGGTTTCTACTATAGTGAGAATACTGGAAAGCAAAGGTTTTGTCGATCACGAACAAGAGGGAAAGGGGTATTTATATTACCCTTTGTTAAAAAAGGCAGACTACAGCAATCAGAGTATAAACAAGTTGGTAGACGGTTATTTTCAAGGCTCGTTTAAAAGTATGGTTTCTTTTTTTATGAAAAAGAACGATATGAGTCTTTCTGAATTGGAATCGATTTTAAAGGACATTAAAAAAGAGGAATCATGATACAGTATGTTCTAGAATGCGTAGCATTTCAACTTTTGTTTTTGATGATCTATGATTTCTTTCTAAAAAAGGAAACGTTCTTTCAATGGAACAGGGCATATTTAATAGTTACCTATGCATTGTCGTTGTTGCTTCCATGGGTGAAAATAGAGGCATTTAGTACAGAGTTGCCAGTCACCTTTCAAGGCTACTCAGATTTCTTGTGGAGTTTAGAGCAGTCCCCGGTTACTGTAGGCACGACTATGGATAGCGACTTGCATGTTTCATGGCAACAAGTGTTTTTTTTAACGGGAATAGTGATAGCTACTTTCTGGTTTTTAATAAAACTATGGCGTCTATATCAATTAAGAAGAAAAGGCGAGGTAACGTATTTTAAACATTTTACCCAAATTGTATTGCCCCATAGTAATGAAGCTTTCTCTTTTTTCAGGTCCATTTTCTTGGGCGATGAGGTATTAAAAAAGGAATATAACGTAATTGTTTCCCACGAGTTGGTGCATATAAGACAACGGCATTCGTTAGATCTGTTGTTTTTCGAATTAATGCGCATTGTAGGCTGGTTTAATCCGTTGGTCTACATATATCAGCAGAGAATAACCGAGTTGCATGAGTTTATTGCAGACGCCCATGTGCCAAAAACCGAGCGTAAGGCGCATTATAATTTGTTGTTGTCACAAGTATTCGAATCCGGAAACATCTCCTTTGTCAATCATTTTTTTAAAAATTCATTAATCAAAAAACGAATAGTCATGTTACAAAAATCGAAATCAAAAAAAGTATGGCAGTTAAAGTACTTACTTCTTGTGCCGTTGGTATTGGGTATGTTATTTTATACTTCATGTGAACAAAATGAAAAGGAAGGTCTTAAAAGTGAAGAGGAGGCCACGGCATTAAAAACGGAAATGGATGCGGTATCTTTTGCCGAAATAGACGAAGTGCCTGTTTTTCCCAATTGTGAGGATGCCGATGATAAAAAGGCCTGTTTTTCCACCATGTTACATCAACATATTTCTAAAAATTTCAGATATCCCGAGGATGCACAAGAATTAGGACTGCAAGGAAGGGTACATATTATGTTTACCATAGATGAGAATGGATCGGTGGGCGATATTAAAAAAAGAGGACCACATTTTTTGTTGGAAGATGAGGCAGAGCGCATTATTGGTAAATTGCCTCAGATGCAACCGGGCATAAACGATGGAACGCCCGTGAAAACGGTTTATTCTATCCCTATTTCCTTTAGGTTGGGCGATGGCATAGCTTCAAAGGTCGGTAATAAAAATTATTGGGTAGATAAGGAAGAGGTGCCTTTTTCTTATGTAGAAAATGTACCTGTCTTTCCGGGTTGTGAAGATAACAGCAACGCTAGGGCTTGTTTTAATATGATGATGCAAAGGCATATCAGTAAAAATTTCAACTATCCTAAAGAGGCCATGGAAAAAGGTATACAGGGCAGGGTAAGTGTGATGTTTACGATTTCGGCAGACGGCAGTATTATTAATATCAGAAAAAGAGGGCCTCATGAGTTATTGGAGAACGAGGTAGAGCGCATTATCAAAAAACTACCTAAAATGACCCCGGGTAATTACGACGGAAAGAACGTGGACGTACCCTATTCCATTCCTGTAACATTCAAATTAACATAGTGTGCTTGTTATGAGGGTTGTGAAGGCGGTTTTTATTTTACTATGCTTTTTTAAGGGCGAAGCCCAATCCTCGGGTATCATGGCCGCAGATAGTCTTTATGCTACGGGTAACTATACTTTGGCGATCAACGAATATTCTAAAATAGGTGGTGCACGGGCATTATTACAAATAGCAAGGTCGTATAGTGCCATTGGCAATTATGACAAGGCCATTGCCCAGTATGAAAGTGTTGTGGGCAAGGATCCCACGTTGCACATTGCAAGTTTTGAGTTGGGTAAGTTGTATATGAAGGGCCGGTTATTTGACGAGGCACGTAGGCTCTTTGCCAAACTTGTCAGTAATGGAAATGGCAACCCAGAGTTTTATTATTATCTAGGGGAGGCGTATACGGAATCTGGGCAACCTGCCAGTAGTTTGGTCGCATACAAAAACGCGGTGCAATTAGATAGTACCCACTTGCGAAGCTTATTTCGATTGGGAAAGTACTTTTTGGTCAAAAAACAACCAGATCAAGCACTTTTATACATTAACAAAGGATTGGAGTTTTATAGTAGCGATGTGGGGTTTGTAAACTTAAAGGCCTTGGTCTATTTTAATGATAATAAGTACGAAGAGGCCATACCGTGGTTGGAAAAAGTGTTGGAGTTGGGGGAGCACAAAGAATACGTTTATGAAAAACTGGCCTATAGCTATTATAAGAACTGGGAGTTCGGCAAGGCCAAGAAGACCTACAAAGAACTACTAAAATTAAACGACCAAAATTCGGATACTTATTTTGGTTTGGCGGAAGTGTATAGAAAAAATAAGGAATTGGATAGTGCCGAAGTTTTTATAAACAAGGCGATGATGATTAAAAGACCCATATTCGCAAAGGGTTACAGTCTGTTGGCAGGTCTTTACAGAGAACGACAAGATCTAAAGGGCGCTTTAAAATATTATCGAATGGCCCATAAAGAAAACCCCGAAGAACCGTTGCTGTACTACAATATTTGTACGGTGTACGATCAATTGGGTACAGAACCGGAGAAAAAGCTGGAGTACTATCAGAGTTTTAAGACCCAATATGGTACAGGGCAACCGTATCTTTCCGAAATAGTGGCGAAACGTATTTCTGAATTGAAGACAGAAATACATTTCACAGAAGAGTAAACTCCCTAAAAAGTTGTAATTTCAACCATAGTTTTGGTGTAATGCAGCGCATTTTATTTGTATTGGTTTGTTTGATAATGTCCTCTTGTAATCTCTTTGAATCCAAAGAGCAAAGGACCCAAGATCTTGTGAATGAGGAACTACGGCAGATGGATTGGAACTCTGTCGATTCGTACCCTCTGTTTTTAGATTGTGATGAAACCGCCCTCAAGGAAGATCAAAAAAGGTGTTTTGAGCAAAAATTGATCGGTCATTTCGAGGTTACCTTGAGTGAGTTTGAATTTACGGTCAATTCTGATGAAAACGCCATCGTAGATGTTATCTTTGTCATAGATGCGGAAGGAAAAATCAGTGTGGTAGACATTCGTAAAGATGCTTCTATCATGAAACAGATGCCAGAGCTTGACGGTATTATTATACAGAGCCTAAAAAACATTCCGCAGATTGCCCCTGCATTAAAGAGGGGAATTCCGGTAAGTACAAAGTTTAAGTTGCCGGTTCAATTAAACACAAAATAGAAATTTGAGTACCGAAAAAATTATATTGGGAATAGATCCCGGAACTACTATAATGGGGTTCGGATTGATAAAAGTAGTCGGTAAGAAGATGGAATTCGTTCAAATGAACGAGCTTTTATTGCAAAAATATAACGATCCCTATACCAAATTGAAGCTCATATTTGAACGGACCATTGAGTTGATAGATACCTATCATCCGGACGAGATAGCTATAGAGGCCCCTTTTTTTGGTAAAAATGTGCAATCGATGCTCAAATTAGGGCGTGCACAGGGGGTGGCCATGGCTGCGGGACTTTCTAGGGAAATACCTATCACCGAATATTTGCCAAAAAAAATAAAGATGGCCATTACGGGCAATGGTAATGCCAGTAAAGAACAAGTGGCAAAAATGTTACAAAGTGTCTTGGGGCTTAAAACACTGCCAAAAAATTTGGATAGTACCGATGGGCTGGCCGCTGCCGTATGTCATTTTTATAATGAAGGTAGAATAGATGTCGGAAAATCGTACTCCGGTTGGGCCTCTTTCGTGAAAAAGAACGAGGGAAGGATCAAAAAGTAAACAAGACTTCAATGAGCGGTATTTATATCCACATCCCGTTTTGTAAACAGGCATGTCATTATTGTGATTTTCATTTTTCTACCTCTATGGGTAAAAAAGAAGCCATGGTCGATGCCTTGTGCAGCGAAATGGAGCTTCGAAAAATGGAGTTCGAGGGCGAGGTGGTCGAAACCATATATTTTGGCGGAGGTACCCCATCCGTTTTAGAGCCGCAAGAGATACAGCGTTTAATAGCAACGGTGTATGCACATTATCAGGTATCCGAAAGCCCCGAAATTACCTTGGAGGCCAACCCCGATGACCTATCCGAAGAAAAATTGAATCAATTGGCGAATGGCCCCATTAATAGGTTGAGCATAGGGATACAGTCTTTTTTCGAGGAAGACCTACAACTTATGAATCGTTCCCACACCGCCGATCAGGCAGAAAAAGTGCTGGGCATGGCTGCACAAAAGTTTGATAATATCTCTATTGACCTGATCTATGGCATGCCGAACATGACCCAAGACCGTTGGCGCCATAATATAAAAAAAGCGCTGTCTTTCAACATAGGTCATATATCTAGCTATGCCCTAACGGTAGAACCAAAAACGGCCTTGGCTACATTCGTAAAAAAAGGATTGGTGAAGCCTGCCGATGATGAGGTGGCGCAAGCGCATTTTAATGAGCTCTACGAGACACTTATCAAAGAGGGCTACGTGTGCTACGAAATTTCAAATTTTGGGAGGCCCGGCTATTTCTCAAAGAACAATTCTGCGTATTGGCAGCAAAAAAAATATATAGGAATAGGCCCTTCGGCACATTCTTTCGACGGCCGGCGTAGAGGGTGGAACATTAATAACAATCCGAAATACATTAAGGCTATCGATAAGGGAGAACTGCCTATAGAAATCGAGGAGCTTACCGATAACGATAAATATAACGAGTACATTATGACCGGTCTTAGAACTATTTGGGGCGTGTCATTAAATAGGATAGCCGCTGATTTTGGACCAAGGTACGAGACCTATTTGCTTGCCCGATCAAAAAAATATATAAAAGAAAAGTTGCTAACTTTAGACCAGAATGTGTTGTTGACCACTAAAAAAGGGAAGTTTCTTGCAGATGGAATTGCAGCTGATTTGTTTATGGTTAACTTGTCATAAAAAGTTCCGATACGCTTTTATGATACAGTATGGGGGTTTACAATAAATGTATTACATAAATTTTCTCTTAATATATTTCGAACTTGAAGGCAACGATAAAACATAGACAACAAGAATACAAGATAGACCTGAACAGGCCTTTGGATATTTCTATACCTCTGAAAGGAGATGTGTCCAACGTTAATGCTTGGTATATTGACCATCCAAAAATAGCCCCGCACACCGAACACGATTTTGTGGGGAGTGTAAAGGCTGGTGCATCCACTAATTTTAATGATATCTGGTTTAATCCGCATGCCCATGGCACCCATACGGAATGTGTAGGGCATATTACCGAAGAGTTTTATTCGGTAAACCAAAACCTGAACAAATATTTCTTTTTGGCAGAAGTGATTACCATAGCCCCCGGAAAAGTACAGGATGATTTTGTTATTTCTAAACATCAATTGGACAATGCCATAAAAACAACTGGATTGGAAGCCTTGGTCATAAGAACATTGCCGAACACAACAGCAAAATTTTCCAAGCAATATTCGAATAGCAACCCTCCTTATTTATTAGAGGAAGCCGCTAGATATTTGGTGGACCTAGGGGTAAAGCATTTGTTGATAGACCTGCCTTCGGTAGATAAAGAAAATGATAACGGGGCCCTTTTGGCACACAAAGCATTTTGGGACACACAAGGTTCTCTAAGAATGGACGCTACCATAACCGAGTTTATTTATGTTGCCAACGATATTCCCGATGGTACGTACATTTTAAACCTGCAGATGGCATCTTTTGAGAACGATGCCAGCCCTAGTAGACCTGTTCTATATCAAACAAAATAACAATGAAGAATTTATTAAGACTCGAAGAACTGGCCATGTTCATATTGGGAATTTTTATGTTTGGCCTGCTAGGATACCAATGGTGGTTGTTTCCGGTATTGTTACTTACGCCGGATATAGGCATGCTAGGGTATTTGGTGAATAATAAATTAGGGGCAGGGCTTTATAACTTGTTCCATCATAAAGGGATTGCCATCCTTTTGTATTTTATTGGCATGTATTTTTCGATGCCAATTGTTCAATTAGCAGGGGTTATCTTATTTTCGCATTCCGCAATGGATAGAATATTCGGGTACGGCCTTAAATATGAAAAAGGTTTTAAATTCACGCATTTAGGAGAAATAGGTAAAAAAAATGGATAACGTTCTAGACGTTCTTTTGGGTCTTATTCTAGGAGGTATAATAGTCTACTGGCTATTTTCCTTTTTTAGAAAAAAGCAAAACAAAGAAATTACGACGCACCAGTCTACGGTGCTTCTTGAAAAAATTAAAAGTGTTTGTAAGCTGATTTCGGTAGAAGGTGATTTTGCGGAAATTTATAAATATGAAAATACCAAAGAACGGTTTTTAAGTCTGGTCATAAGTAAAAAGAAAGCCTTGGTGGTCATTAAGGCCAAAGCACAAATTGGATATGACCTTAACAAGATTTTGATGCACGCCGACGATGGTAAGAAAAAAATAGTTCTTGCTAATTTTCCGGAGCCGGAAGTGCTTTCCATAGAACCTGAACTAGAATTTTATGATGTAAAGAACGGCTTTTTCAATAGCTTTACGCCCGACGATCTTACCAGTCTTAACCAAGAGGCGAAAAAGCATATACGCGAAAAAATACCTGAGAGCGGCCTTATGGATACGGCAAGAAAAGAGGCCCTGCAGACCGTATTGCTGATAGAGAAAATAGTGGAGACCATAGGGTGGAAATTGGATTATTCGGCACTTGAAATTACCGACGAACAAAAGAAATTATTGGAAAATTAAATTATTGAAAATGAAAACTATTACAACTTTACTATTTTTAACGATTGCTATAACGGCCTTTGGCCAAACTACAGATACAATGAAAGAATTTGATCCTAATTTTTCCCATACCGTGTTTTTTTGGTTAAAAAACCCGGATAGCCAGGCAGATCGTACTGCATTTGTTACATCACTGAAAAAGTTTTTGGACAACTCGGCGTATGCCAAGACAAAATTTATAGGTACCCCGCCAAAAGCCAGTAGAGATGTGGTAGATGGTTCGTTTACCTATTCTTTGATACTATCCTTTGATTCGGCAGAGGCACAACAGGCTTATCAAGACGAAGCCCCACATAAGGTCTTTATAAAAGAATCGGAGGCGTTGTGGGAAAAGGTAATCGTCTATGACTCTCAGGGAATCTAGATTTTATAATGAATATTGAGACTTTTCGTGAATATTGTTTACAAAAGAAAGGGGTGACCGAAGAATTTCCTTTCGATGAGCAAACCCTTGTCTTTAAGGTAATGGGCAAAATGTTTGCCTTGTCCGGACTTGAGAGGGTGCCATCGCAAGTAAACCTCAAGTGTGATCCGGAAAGGGGAATTGCTCTTAGGGAAGAGTATGACGGAACCATTATTGCAGGTTACCATATGAGCAAAACCCATTGGAATACCCTTTTCATAGAAAGTCTACCTCAAAACCTGGTTTTAGAGCTAACCGATCATTCTTATGATCTGGTAGTGGCCAAGCTTACCAAAAAACTAAAGATGGCACTGGATAATCTCTAGTGCCGTTTTATTCACGCTTCTTAAGTTCATGTTTAATTCGTCAGTGCTGTATGCAAGACCCGGAAAGTTTTTATAAAGATCAAATTACAAAACATAAGGAAAGCTTTGTAAAAGTAAAGGGGCAATTGTTCGCTTCTAGTATGCTAAGGCTATCTGTGTTTGTATTGGCAATTGTGGCACTCTACTTTTTTAGTTCCAATACTAAAATAATGGTCGCTATTATTGTTGGTACGATAGCACTGTTTCTATACCTTGTTTCCAGACATTCTGACCTACAGTACAAAAGGGACAAGCTAAAGCAACTGATGCTAATTAATGAGACCGAGCTAAAGGTGTTGAACAGAGATTTTCATCATTTGCCAAAAGGGGAGGCGTTTAAAGATGATCAACATTTTTACAGTCAAGATATAGATCTTTTTGGGCAGGGATCTTTTTATCAGTACATAAATAGAACGGCCCTGCCACAAGGTAGTGAAGTGTTGGCCGGTCTATTAAAGGCGAACTCTATTGCAGATATCACAAAAAAGCAAAACGGTATTAGAGAGCTGGGCGATATGCCCCAATGGATACAAGATTTTTCGGCCACCGCTTCTTTGGCAGCTACCGAAACCACTACCAATACCATAACCGATTGGTTAAGGTCTTATAAGTCTTTTGTTCCCAAGGTGATGAATGTTGTCCCATGGTTGTTTTCAGGTATTAGTGTAGCTCTTTTTGCGGCCTTCTTTTTAGGGTTTGTAAAAGAGTCCATATTAATTTATTGGTTGATGTTCGGGTTGTTGGTTACCGGTTTTTTTACTAAAAAAATAACCAAACTGGCTTCCGACGCAGGTAAGGTTCAATCTACATTTCAGCAATACAATCAGTTGTTAAGAATGATAGAGGATAAAGAATTTACCTCTGACCTTCTTAAGGAGAAAAAATCGCAGATCTTAAGTGATGGCAAAAAAACGTCCCAGGCCTTAAAAGAGTTTTCGAAGCTGTTGGGGAGTTTGGACCAAAACAACAATATTGTTTATCTCATATTTGGTAACGGCCTTTTTTTAAGGGGCCTCTATACCTGTCTTAAAATAGAAAATTGGATAGCGAAGCATGGGGCCTTTGTAGAAAATTGGTTCGAGGTTATTGCCTTTTTTGATGCCTACGGTAGTCTCGGTAACTTTGTTTTTAATCATCCGGAGTATTCGTTTCCTGAGATTACGGAAGAAAATATCACTATAAAATCGGTAGGGGCGGGGCACCCCTTACTAGACCCCAAAAAGAGTGTTCTAAACGATTTTGAAATTGATAACGAAGAGTTTTTAATTATTACCGGGGCTAATATGGCCGGAAAAAGTACTTTTTTAAGAACGGTATCCTTGCAGATAGTTATGGCCAATATGGGGTTGCCGGTCTGTGCAAAACAAATGGTGTACAGTCCCATTAAATTAATTACCAGTATGCGCACCACAGACTCTTTAACAGATGATGAGTCTTACTTTTTTTCTGAGTTGAAGCGATTAAAGTTTGTGGTGGAACAGATACAGCACGATCGATATTTTATTGTTCTCGATGAAATTTTAAAAGGTACCAATAGCATCGATAAGGCAAAAGGCTCCAGAAAGTTTGTAGAACGTTTGGTAGGGTCTAGGTCTACGGGTATTATTGCCACTCACGACCTTAGTCTTTGTGAAGTGTCCAAAGAGTTTCCACAGGTTAAAAACCATTATTTTGATGCCGAGATAATTGATGATGAGCTACACTTCGACTATAAGTTCAAAGAAGGTGTTTGTCAAAATATGAATGCATCCTTTTTATTGAAGAAAATGGGGATTATTGAATAACGCCCCTATTTATACCTATACATGGATTCGTTAACACAAATAGTTCTTGGAGCTGCAGTCGGTGAAGTTGCCCTTGGCAAGAAAGTGGGCAATAAGGCTATGCTGTATGGTGCCATTGCAGGTACTATACCCGATCTAGATGTGTTGTCGAAGTATTTTTTAGATACTGTGAGTGCCACCGAGTGGCACAGGGGGGTGACCCACTCTATTTTTTTTTCGGTATTGTTCGCTCCCGTTTTTGGTTGGCTCGTTTGGAAACTGAATCCTAAAGGAAAGGCCTCTTGGCAAGATTGGTCCTTACTTATGTTCTTGGGGCTCTTTACCCATCCGATATTGGATGCCTTTACCACTTGGGGCACCCAGCTATTTTGGCCTTTTAAGACAAGGCTTGCTTTTCAAAGTATTTTTGTGATCGATCCCTTGTACACAATTCCTTTTATCATTTTCTTGGTTTTAGCAATGATGCAAGAACGAACGGCGATAAAAAGAAGAAGATATGTGTATCTCGGGCTTGTGATTAGTAGTGCTTATTTGGTATTGACATTGGTTTTAAAGGGAGTCGCTTACCAAAAATTTGAAAACGAACTTCAAGAGCAAGGTATAGCCTATAATGAGATAAATACAAGGCCTGCTCCTTTTAATACTATTCTTTGGATGGCCAATATCGAAAAGGAAGATGTCTATCTCATGGGCAACTATTCCTTTTTTGATTCGCAACCGGTCGTATTTAGAGAGTATCCCAAAAATCATGAACTATTGGGCGATTGGGCCACCAACGATAAAATTAAAAGACTGATTCAGATTACAGGCGGTTGGTATACCATTTCAGAAAAGGATGGAGACCTTTATTTTAACGATCTGCGATTTGGATTGATAAGTCTGGATGGTGATGAAAACCAATTTGCGTTCAGTTACCGTCTTACGCCCAATGGAGACGATCTTTATGTTCATGAAACCCCTAAGTTAAAAAGAGATGCAAAGCGGTTAATGGCCTCTCTTTGGAAGCGTATATGGGGCAACTGATCTTTAGATGATCTTGCTACTTTAATCCTTTTACCTGTATCTCGTGAAAAGTGTCGGCTTGCAGGCGTAACAATTCTTCTGCCTTTTTCTTTTTGTACCCGTATAGTTCTTCTTCTCCCTTTAGGTCTTCATAGATTTTTTGGTTGATGTCGCCATCGGTGGTAACGATTAGCTTGCGCTGTGCTACTTTTTGTGCTACCCAAGAGGATAAGATACTTTCTTGCTCTTCCAGTTTTATGTCATATTCTCCTTTCGGAGCCAAAAGCTTGGCAATAATGGGCGATGTTTCGATGGCCAAGAACAACAGGAATATAAAAAATGAGGGAAGCCATGGCAACTCTTCCAATGCCGTAATTCTGGCCATAAGACCATCAAACCCATCAATAATGGGTTGAGAGTTTTTTACCACTGCTGCATATTCGGTATCCAATGCCGCAATTTGACTTTCGATAACCGCAATTTTTTCTGCATTGGCCGTTTTTAAGGCCTGTAGTTCAGAAAGTGCGGCATCGTGTTTTTCGCGTTTTTCTTTATAAACGGGGCCTTTGCCCAAGAGTTTTGTGCCGGCCGTGCCTTCGGCCTCGTTAATATAAATATCGTACAAGGCATTGGTTTCCGCCTCTTTAGTTGCAATTTCTGATTTTAAGGAGGCAATGTCTTGGTTTAGCTTTTCTATTTGTGGCGTGTATTGCTGCGCCAATTGCTCTTTATTGGCCAAAGTGAGTTCGTTTTTTTGTTCCAGCAAGACTTGGTTTATCTCTTTTTCAAATATTTTCATTTCCAAAGGTTTGGAAATTACGATAGCTATAATGACGGCTAACGCAATACGTGGCGTTGCCTGTAAAAACTCTTGTTTAAAATTGTTTCGTTTTTTAATGGTGGAGACGATGAACCTATCCAGATTAAAAATCAACAACCCCCAAATGGCTCCAAAAAAAATAGCTGTGTAGACGTTGTCGAATACAGTATATAGGGCGTAGCTGCTGGCAATAAAAGCCATTACAGCAGTAAAAAATACCGTGGCGCCAATACCGGCATATTTATTCTGTTCTCCTTTTGAACATGTTTTTAATATTTCTGAATCGGCCCCTGAACAAAGGATAAAAAAGTTCTGTAACATATTGATTTGTTTTTTGATTGATGATGCTATGTAATGGGTGAACGTAACTATTCGGTTTTTGGTACGCAAAAAGCCCTCGAAAAGAGGGCTTTAACATTAGTTTGACGTTATTTCTATTCTATTGTTACAGGGTCTTTTGTGATTTTTATCACCGTATTACCATTTTTGCCCCGAGATTCTATGTTCAACTCCTTGTTGTTTTTTATTAGATCAATGGCCTTATCAGAGGAGACTTCTTTGTCTTCGTATAAAAACGTTGCCCCTTTTTTTGCCGCATCTATTACAAAATCTAAGGGCGAAATTGGGGTAGGTGGAGACGGAGGAGGTGGAATTTTTATGTTGTCTTTTTCCTTATAAATTCTGACTTCTGGTTGTTTGTTAGTATAGGGCAATGTTTCTATAGTAATGTCCTTTTCGTTATTTACGACGCTAAAGCCTTCTTCTGTAGTTATTTTTTTTCCATCTAGATAAAATTGGGCGTCTTGTTTTGCAAGGGACTTCAAGTTTTTCATCAGATTGGGAGACCTGTCAGATTCGATAAAGTTCGAATTATGAATATAGACTTGTGTGTTTTCTACAGCAATAATGTCTTTATTGTTTATGATCTTTTCTATTTCTGCATCGGTATAATCGACGGAGTTCGGGGTGTCTGGCGCTTTTGGGGCAGGTGGTGGCTCGGGGAAATCAGGAAATGGGGCGGCGTCTTTCTTTTGTTTATCCGACATTAGGTTGTAGATATACCTTAACCGGTCTACATCCGATTTTAGAATGCGAATATTGCCACCTTTGGCGATCATGCTGTTGTACTTATTTGCCAGGTCGTTGTATTCCTTGATTTGTTTTGTGGTGGGTGGTTCTTGAAATCCGACTTTTTTTCCATAAATATTGACTGTAGCCGCACCGAATTCAGAGACAATTTGGTCTATTTTCTGCAAAACATCTTTTGGGGCATCATTGTCGCTGGTAATAAGTACTCTTAGCGATTTTTGTCTTTCTTCGTATGTTTTTGGGGTGTTCATACTTTTTAGATGTTCCTTTAATTCGTCTACTTGTAATAACTGCGAATCAATTAGGAGAAGCCCATCTTTATGTACCTTAATGTCAATTTCTTTGATGGTGCCTTGAATGTTACATTCAGGAAAAGGTTGAGCATTCTTTTTTTGGCTTGCCGACATTTTACGGTAGATTTTTTCCAGAATTTTTAAATCCTTTAAAGGAATAATCCGTTTTTCAATAGAAACAGCATTGTATTTTTTTGCCAGCCTGTTATAGGTTTTAATTGCTCGGTTATCTAGATTGTCATTGATGTCACCAGAGGTTGTATAGATTGCAAAATCGGAGTTGTCATAATCTTCTAGCGGTGACATTGATTTTATACTACTTCTAGTGATATAACCATTCAAATTAGAAGCTATAATATTTGTATTGTCGTTTATGGCTATAATATCATTTGGAGAGTTTAATTTTAACCACCCTGTTGAACTGACCAAATAGAGAGAGCCATCTACTTCAATAACTATATCTGAGGTCTTTCTTTTTGTATTCTCAAGTTTCTGATTAAAGGTCAACTCTTTTTCGATATGTATTTTGTTCTTGTATATTGAAGAATAAGATAGGTCACCGTTATCTGTAAATAACTTTGAAAACTCTGGGGATTCGGATGTTAATTTTTGAAGTCCTAAGTAGAAAGTTGATGTAATTACCCCATTAAGATTGCCCCAATGTTCTTGCTGTACCATTGGTTTGTACCCATTTTTTTCAACGAAGAGGTTAAAATAGATCTCATCTGTTGTGTGGTCATCAATATGTAACCTATAATACCCTTTACGGTCCGTTTTGAAAAGTAACCTTCCGTTAGAATCTTTTATTTCAACACCTTCTAAAGGATTCAAAGTTTCAGAGTCTAAAACTAATCCTGCTATTCTAATGGTTCTGACAGCACTTTTATCAGAGTTTTCAAGGGTTAGTGCGTTTTCGATATGTGAATTAGAATCAATATATTCTATTGATTTTTCACTAAAATTGGCCAATAGGAAGCCCATTAAGGGTAAGAGCAGTAGGCTTCTTAACACAACTCCTTTTTTTGATGTTCTTTTTTTCATGATGATAAATCGTTTTTTGATTGATGAATAATTAATGGCACTTGAAATGCCGGTCGACTGATGTTTTATATAGCTATCGTGTGATAAGTACGATAGTAAAGTGTTCTGGTACTGTAAGAGGTTTTTGCTTTTATTGAGCACGGCCGTATCGGCCAAAAACTCGTGGTTTAGTTTAGCAGCGTGCTTGTATAGATATATGAACGGGTTGAACCAAAGTAGCACCTGTAATAATTCTAGGGCCAATACATCTATACTATGTTTTTGTTTTGCATGGGTTTCTTCGTGAAGCAAAACAGTTTCCGGAATTTCGTTGTTGTCAAATTTCTTCTTGTTCAAGAAGATATAGTTAAAAAAGGTATGTGGTGGCAATTGCTCTTGTAAGAGCACTTGAATGATGAAGTTTTTCCTCAATTTCGGATTCTTACGTATGCGATGCCATATTTGAGAAAGATGCCGGGCAAAACGAAGTCCAAATCCGAATACACCTAGGCAGTACAATACCCATAGTAGTATCTGATAATTAAATGTTGCTGGTTCGGGGGCCACGGGTGGGTCTGTGGCAGTATTGTCAAAAGAACCGTCTACGGGTAGTTGAGGGGATATTTCAACGGGTGCCATTTCTATATATTCCGTAAAAACAAGCGAAGGTATTATAAACGATGCTGCCAATGCTCCCAGAAGATAGAACCTCTTAAAAACGTGCATGGTTTCTTTTTCCAATAAGAGCTTATAGAAAATCCATAAAATGGCCATGCAGGCCGTAGATTTTAAAAGAAAGAGTGCCATGTTATCGTTTTTTTAGTTCGGTGTCTATAAGCTTTCTTAGCTCTTCGAGCTCTTGTTTGCTGAGGTCGGTTTCCTGTGTAAAAAAAGAGGCAAATTGCCCGGGACTGTTATTGAAAAAGTTTTTTATGAGTCCGTTTACGTGTTTAGAAAAATAATCTTTCTTTTTTACCAAAGGGTAATATTCCCTGCTTCTACCATAACTTTTATACGCAACAAAACCCTTGTCGGCCATTCTTTTTAAAAGAGTGGCAACCGTTGTGGTAGCAGGTTTTGGGTCTGGGTAGGCATCTAAAAGGTCTTTCATGAACGCCTTTTTAAGTTTCCAGACAATGTTCATTAATTCTTCTTCCGATTTTGATAGCTGCATCTTCTACGTTTTTAGAATTTGTTCTACAAACATAGAACAAATATTTTAATTCTACAAATGTAGAGTATTAAATAGGGGGATTAATGGCTGTGTTTATAATCTATTAACTGGTATTGTGTGCTGTTGAAAAGTCTATTTCATAGAAATGCAGTATAAAAGTAAAGGCGTAAGCAGCCTTTTCTTATTGAAAATTTTAAATTTGGGCCTTATTTAACAATTATGAGTGTACTTGAAGAATTAAAAAGTAGAAGTAACGGAGTTTGTGAGCTATGTGGTGCCACAGATAATTTAAGCGTATATGAAGTGCAGCCCGTTTCGACCGGAGGTGTGGACGGGAGCATATTGGCCTGTAATACATGTATTGGTCAAATCGAGGACCCGGAAACTACCGATGCCAACCATTGGCGTTGTCTTAACGATAGTATGTGGAGCGAGCATGATGCGGTAAAAGTTGTTGCGTGGCGTATGCTATCTCGTTTAAAATCGGAAGGCTGGCCTCAAGATTTATTGGATATGATGTATATGGAGCCGGATACGTTGGAGTGGGCGCAAGCAACGGGAGAAGGTGTTGCCGAAGCCGATAAGATCATACATAGAGATGTGAACGGGGTTGTGTTGGAAAACGGCGATAGTGTTGTGCTGATAAAGGATTTAAAAGTGAAAGGTTCTAGTATGGTAGCCAAGCAAGGTACCGCAGTACGAAGAATCTCATTAGATCATGACAATGCCGAGTATATCGAAGGAAAAGTAGATGGTCAGCAAATCGTGATCATTACTAAATATGTAAAGAAGATATAGTACTTCTTTTAAAAGGTGTGAATGAAAAAGCGAACTCTTTGTCATGGACAAAAGAGTTCGCTTTTCTTTGTTTGGTGAAAAAAGTATTTGGTCTTACGCTTTCTTCATCTCTGTAAAATATTCGTAAAAATGTGGTATGGTCTCTATACCCTTTAAATAGTTCCATACCCCAAAATGTTCGTTCGGGGAATGTATGGCATCACTATCAAGGCCAAAGCCCATAAGAATCGTTTTACTGCCCAGTTCTTTTTCGAACAAAGAAACAATAGGAATACTACCTCCGCTTCGTTGTGGAATCGGCTTTTTGCCAAAAGTGGTTTCATAGGCCTTGGAAGCGGCCTGGTAGGCAATAGTGTCTATAGGGGTAACATAGCCCTGTCCGCCATGGTGCGGAGTTACCTTTACCTTTACGCCTTTTGGCGCTATGGCCTCAAAATGTTTTTGAAACAGCTCTGTAATCTCTTGCCAGTCTTGGTGTGGTACCAAACGCATCGATATTTTTGCATAGGCTTTACTGGCAATAACCGTTTTGGCGCCTTCGCCGGTATAACCTCCCCAAATGCCGTTTACATCCAACGTGGGGCGTATAGAGTTGCGTTCGTTGGTACTATAACCTTTTTCGCCATATACGGTTTCTATATCCAAGGCTTTTTGATAATTTTCCAATGAAAATGGAGCTTTGGCCATTTCTGCGCGCTCTTCTTGCGATAGTTCCTCTACCTTGTCATAAAATCCGGGTATGGTAATATGGTTGTTTTCATCATGTAGGCTGGCGATCATTTTGGCGAGAATGTTGATAGGGTTTGCCACCGCACCACCATACAATCCAGAATGTAGGTCGCGATTGGGCCCCGTTACTTCAACTTCTACATAACTCAAACCTCGCAATCCGGTAGTAATGGAGGGTACATCGTTGGCGATCATACCCGTATCGGAAATCAGTATGATATCATTTTTTAATTTTTCTTTGTTCAAAGAAACGTAGGTTGCCAAATTGTTACTGCCCACTTCTTCTTCGCCCTCTATCATAAATTTAACGTTACAGGGCAATTGGTCTGTCTTAACCATAAACTCCAAGGCCTTTACGTGCATATACATTTGCCCTTTGTCGTCACAGGCTCCACGGGCGAATATGGCCCCTTGTGGATGTATTGCCGTTTCTTTGATGACCGGTTCAAAAGGAGGTGACTCCCACAATTCTACGGGATCTGGCGGTTGTACGTCGTAATGGCCGTATACCAATATCGTAGGTAGGTTGGGGTCAATAATTTTTTCGCCATAAACAATGGGGTAGCCATCGGTTTCATGAATTTCTACCAAATCGCAACCTGCTTCTTCCAAAGCAGATTTTACCGCGTCGGCAGTATCTAGCACATCTTGTGAAAAAGCGGAGTCGGCACTTATGGACGGAATCCTCAGTAATTCAATCAGTTCTTTTAGAAATCGTTCCCTGTTATCAGAGATATAATCCTCTATGTTTTGCATGTATATTAATTCAAATAAGTACCTAAAAATACAAAAAGCGTGAATTTAAACTTCGAAAATTTAGAGAATTGATTTTTTGCTTTATATTTGCATCCCGTTTTGAACGGATTATGCAGGCGTGGTGGAATTGGTAGACACGCTAGACTTAGGATCTAGTGCCGCAAGGTGTGAGAGTTCGAGTCTCTCCGCCTGTACAAAATGAAGGTCGACTTTTTAAAGTCGGCCTTTTTTATTTAGCATAACATAGGTAGCCCATATCGACCTTTTTAGCATATTGTTCTCGACAATTTTATTAGGGTCGTACAGTTTTTGTTTCGGATATAGAGGGTATAATCGATTAGTTGGTGGAAGAAGTCACCCTACTTATTTAGGAGCTGCTCTAATAAAATTATCATCTAGATAGAATAATATGAGGTAATCTATTTTGTGGGTGAAACATATGTATATTGAATTAATAAAAAAGACCGTCTAATTTATATTAGACGGTCTTTTTCTGTGTACAAACTTTCTTTTGTAAAGAAATACCTCTTTCTTTTTAAAACACAAACCTTAAGAACAGCTCGTTGGTGTTCTTTGCACTGGCGAGTTCGTTTCTGGTACTCACTTCATAGGCAAAGCCTATCGTAAGTCGCTTTTGAAGGCTTAGGTTTATTAGGCCAGCGAAGGCAGAATCGGTTCTATAGCTGGCTCCCAGTTCAAAGCTATTGTCAAAGGAGAGCATGGTGTTAAAGTCTATGGATAGAGGTGCCCCGCTCACTTGACGCATCATGGCAGAGGGTTTCAATAGTAGGTGGCTCTTGCCTAAGGGCCAATCATAACCTATTGTAGCGTAAAGATGTGGCTCGGCCACAGTGGCCGTTGCCGTACCGTTGAGGTTCTCTGCCCTGTCCGTTTGCAGTATTCTGGGCATAGCCAAAGAAAGGAACAGCCCTTCTCTTTTTAACAGTATACCGGCCCCTATATTGGGGTTAAAATCGGAGAGAGACGATATGCTGGGGTCTGACTGGATGTTATAAGTCTCCAGTCCGGCAGTATTTACCGAATACGTGTTGCCGCCCACCTTTAGCCCCAGGTAGAGTTCCGATTTTTCAGACAACTTAAGCTTGTAGGAGTAATCGATACCGATGAAGGTCTGACTCTCTATAAAAGTCTTGTCGTTCATCACGGAGACCCCTAGGCCCATCTTTTCGCCCAAACGGGTGCCAAAGGAGACCACCATGGTTCTTGGTGCCTCTTCCACTCCCGTCCATTGCTGGCGGAAGCTGGAAGTAATGGCCGTCTCCCCTTCTGGAGAGACATAGGCCGGGTTATAGGCATTCATATGATAACGATAATTGGTCAACAGCCCTTCTTGCTGGGCACTTAGCGTTCCAAAGATGAGGAATAGAGCTAAGGTTACTATATTTTTTATATTCTGCATTGTATTTTATTTCTTAGGTATATTGTGATTATTGTTTGGCCAAGAACAGCCATCCGTCCATATCAACACGGCCGTCTCCTTCAAGGTCTACTTGGTAGAAATAGGATCCACCGTCGGGAAGTTTGCTGTTAAGGTTTTTGTAATGTCCGTCCCAATTGTTCTGGTAGTTTTTAGCCGAGAACACTTCTTTGCCCCAGTTGTTGAATACCCTTACTATTGAGTTGGGGTAGTTTTCTATACCATAAATAGTCCAGGTATCGTTTATGCCATCGCCATTCGGCGTAAAAGCTTGGGACACCTTTAAGGTATCGGTGTCATCTTTACTGTCTTCTTCACCGTCACCATTATCTATTTCGTCTCCGGGTTCATCACCATCTTTCTGACTATCGGCACATCCGTTGGCATCCACAGATTCATCTTCAGGGGAATCGGGACATTGGTCGTCGGCATCGCTGATTCCATCAAAATCAGAATCTTTTTGACTATCTGAACAGCCTTCGGCATCTACAGTTTCGCTTACCGGTGTATTGGCACAGATATCGTTTTCATCTAAAACACCATCATCATCGTCATCGGTATCGGCATTGTCGCCCATACCGTCACCATCGGTATCGGTATCCTCGTTTGCATTCAATGGGAAGGCATCTTCGGTATCCAAGGTGCCGTCATTGTCATCATCGGTATCGGCATTGTCACCTGTACCGTCATTGTCGGTATCGGTATCCTCGTCTGCATCCAATGGGAAAGCATCTTCCGAATCCGGGGTGCCGTCATTATCGCTATCTTTTTGGCTATCGGAACAACCGTTTGCATCTACGGTTTCACCTGCAGGGGTGTCTGCACAGTTGTCCATATCGTCCTGCACACCGTCTTCATCCGAATCGACAATGTCGCAATTTAGACCGGCATCGGTAATGGTCCATCTATAACTATCGATTAAATCTTGCCTTGCCGTCTCTCCGGAGCAATAAACACTATTACCGCCATCGAAGGTAATACTTGTTGGTATTTTTGTTTCCCCGGCAGCTGTATCCAAAGTATTCCAACCTATTAAGGTATTGTCGTAATTTTTTAAGGATAGTGCTGCACCATCAAACATTATTGTCATGTCCCTTACCTTACTTATGTCCCAATTACCTAAATCTTGGTCAAAAGCTGTTGCATCTAGAAACATACCTGTCATAATGGTAACACTACTAACATCCCAAGTGCCGATAGGCTGGTTAAAAGCGGTTGCTCCTTGAAACATATATATCATAGAGGTTACATTGCCCACATCCCAATTGTCTATATTTTGGTCAAAAGCTGTTGCTTTGTAAAACATACCCTCCATAGTGGTAACATTGCTTACATTCCAACTACTAAGATCTTGGTTAAAAGCGGTTGCCCGTGCAAACATCGAATGCATTGTTGTTACTTTGCTTACATCCCATTTTCCGATATCTTGCTTAAAAGCTATCGCGTCGGCGAACATACCTGACATACTGGTGACATTGCTTACATCCCAATCAGTGATATCTTGGTTAAAAGCGTCAGCGTGATAGAACATGAAATCCATATTGGTGACATTGCTCACATCCCAATCACCGATGTCTCCATTAAATTTTGTTGCATAGGAGAACATACTGGACATATTGGTTACCAACGAAAGGTCGGGCATATCGGTAGCATTATATTCCATATTTGAACATCGCCAAAAACTAGATTCCATACTGGCCCATTGTTGGTTTCCCCATTGTTCAATGGATACAAATTGATCTCTGTCAGAATCGTTTGCAAATTGAATCTGCGGAAAAACACCAGAAATGGATACGGTATAAGTGCCCTGATCAACATAACGGTGTGTTGCATCACCTTCATAAACCCTACTATCTGTAGAGCCATCACCCCAATCTACGGTATAGGCGTAGGTGTATTCTGAATTAGTAGGGACGGTAATCCATTCATTTGCGCTTTCCGTTTTCCATTTGCCGATAAAGGGTAATGTACAATCCTCTCCACTATCCGTAATAGACCAGCCGTAGGTGTCGATTAAATTTTGTCTTGCAGTGGCTCCTGAACAATACGTACTATTACCGCCATTGAATGTAATATCCACTGGTATTTGTGTTTCTCCAGCAGTGGTATCCAAGGTGTTCCAGCCTATTAGGGTGTCGTCATAATTTGCAGTGGAAAGTCCTGCATTATTGAACATATCGTACATCCCGGTAACTTGGCCAATATCCCAAGTACTTAAATCTTGATCAAAAGCAGTTGCTCCTTGAAACATTCCTTGACCTATTCGAAACCCTGATGGCATCATAAATTCCTCTACAGACCCCATATTTTGGACGCTACTAACATCCCAACCACTTATGTCCTGGTTAAAGGCTGTTGCGTCCGCAAACATGCCACCCATACCTAAAACATTGCTTACATCCCAATTGCCAATGTTTTGATTAAAAGCAGCTGCTCCTTCAAACATTCCTGAAATTGATCTCGGAAACCCCATCTCATCTAAATAAGTCCCCATAGATATTACATTGCTTACATCCCAATTACCGATATCCTGGTTGAAGGAAATAGCATCTGCGAACATACCGGACATATCTTGTACAAGACTTACATCCCAACTACCTATGTCTTGGTTAAAACTGGTAGCCTCTTCAAACATACCCCCCATATCCGTTACTTTTGAAACATCCCAAGTTCCAATATCTTGATTAAAACTGTTTGCACCATTAAACATATCTTCCATATCTTCAACATTGCCTACATCCCAATTACCGATATCTTGATTGAAAGCTGTGCTTATAAACATGTTGGCCATCGTTGTTACTTTACTTACATTCCAGTTGGAAATATTTCCATTAAAAGAATCAGCATTTAGAAACATACCTTCCATAAGGGTTACGTTGGACACATCCCAGCTATTTAAATCCTGGTTAAATGTTTCAGCGCCGACAAACATTCTAGACATTTCAGTAACATTACTAACATTCCAGTTATCTATATTTGAATCTATTAATTTTGCGTAACCGAACATACTATTCATATTGGTCACTTGCGTAAGATCGGGTGCGTCAGAAGCATTGACTATCATATTGGAACAATAGTAAAAACTCTTTTCCATGGATTCCCATACTTGATTTCCCCATTGCTCTACAGTAAGTAGTTTTTCACTATCTGTATTATAATCATTTCTTAAATGCGGAAAATCCCCGCTGATACTTACGGTATAGGTGCCTGCAGTTGCATACGTGTGGGTGGCATCACCCGTATACACGTTAGTATCGGTACTGCCATCGCCCCAATCTACGGTATAGGCAAAAGTGCCATTACCGGTAGGAATGGTAATTTGGTTGTTGTTAGATTCTCCATCATTATCCGTTTTCCAGGTGGTGATGAAGTCATCTTGTGCCTGCAGAAAGCCGAAGCTTAGAAACGCTAGCAGGATAAGCAAGGGGTGTGTAAAATTCTTTTTCATAAATGATTTAATTGGTTTTAATTGATAGGTACATACTTTATCGGCCGAACAAAATATGTAGGAAAAAACTTATATTGTTTTGCCGGATTTAGAACGGAACAAAAAAGAGAATGATATATAGAGGATTTGGCGAATATGTGCCTACATACGATTTGGACACTGTTTTTTACTTGGAAAAAGAAAATAAAGAAAGGAGTTTGATGTAGTATAATGGTTTGTAAACAAGCAGTTTAAATGCCTGTGTAATCAATTGTAAAAAAGCAATATTTTGATACGCGCCTAGTATAAAAAATCTTCTTTAAGCATGTGTCCAAATACGATTTGGACACATAATAAGGAAAATAAGAGTCGAAAAGTGGTGTGTTAACGTGGTTGTTTCATGTAGGGAGGGCGGTGATATGGGTTCTAATTTTGAGAATAGAGCAAATAACTAGTGCTCTTATAGGTATTCAATCGTGTACTTTTTTCGCTAAGGTTTTTAGTTTTCATTATAGGCTATCGCACAAACTTCGACCTATGATATTTGCTGGCATTGTTTTGTGTCCCTATATGTTTGGTCAAAATCACTCTTAAACCGATTTAAATCGGGAACGGAAAATTGATGGGGTCTCGACTGCGATAGACCTATTAAACTTCGACTGCATTTACTATCGAAAAGATATGGGAGATTATTTTCAACTATTAGAGCTAAACTCGGTAACATTCATAGTGGTTACCTTTTTAAAGGTCTTACTAAAAGAACTTCTATTGGCAAAACCACATTGTTGTGCGAGGGCCTCCATCGTATTCTTTTCCAAATAACCGAGGGTTATAAGTGTCTTTCCTTTTTCTATTCGCACATTGTTTCTGTACGCCGAAAAAGTGAGCCCTAATTGCTGATTTAGAAAATAGGATAAATGATGTGTGGGAATTTCCAATGCCTTGGCACAACTTGTCAAATCAAAATTCTGCTTATAAAACGATCCACTTTCCTTTATTTCAGCTAACCGACTTAACAATCC
The DNA here is from genome assembly GCF_018100785.1 of Maribacter sp. MMG018. GTDB lineage: Bacteria > Bacteroidota > Bacteroidia > Flavobacteriales > Flavobacteriaceae > Maribacter. Next base: position 1,327,874 of record NZ_JAGJEC010000001.1, read on the forward strand.
GTCAACATCCAGACCAAATTTCAATTCTTCTTCGTCTTTAGTAGTAACCGTTGAAGTTGATTTAGGTTTATTGGACCTAGGGTAACCATATAAAATTGAAGGAAAATAAATGGGCATTATACCTATGATAAATAGTACCACATAAAATACAAAATTAACGGTTCGTAATATTGGGCCGGTAGAACGTAAGAAATCGATATTCAGTAATTTTTCAAATGCGAACATGGTCGCCAATATTGACATTAAAATAAATAGGACATATAAAGAAATTACCCAGAAAAGCAACTTACGATCTTTTTCCTTCAATAGGTTTTTAATAAAATCCCACAATAAAGGCAATAGACCGATCAATGCTAAAAACTGCCATAGAAAGCGCATGGCATAATGTTGGTTTATATTAAAAAAACCATATTGCACAGCAAGTCTTTCGCCTGGTTTTAAATATGCATTGTGAATAATGGTATCATATACCTCTTGTGGTTTGGCATAAACAATCAACACATCAACAAAACCGATTATAAAGGGTACGAATAGGAGCAAATATCGCCAACGCCAAACAAATTCATCTTTGATCAAGGTTAAAAAATAAAAAAATATGGGTGCGGCTATTAAATTATAAAGGGGTAGGGGCCAAACATAAAACCAACTGAACTTTAAAAGTAAACCAGATTCAATAACGTAGGTTTGAAATGTATAAATAGAGAATATCGCATAAAATGCCCCTAAGAAAAAGGTGGAAATTTTGTTAACGGACTTTCTGGCAAAAAATGAAATTGCCAATACCATCCCGAAAACAGCTAGGATTAAGAAAAAATTTTGCAAAGTATCGGGTATTTCATGTTTGTGGGAAAATCCTCAAAATTAATTTTTTTATAATACATACGAGCTACCAGTTGAACTTTCTTACGTTTTTATGTAGTATTGCCATATTATTATTAACAAATTACCAATCTTATAAAATTCATGGCCCTTAAATACAGATGATAGAAACCATATCTTATATTTCTTTTTCATTAAATCCAAAAAGACATATAATCGACCCCAAGGGCCGGCCCAAATGGAACTACCTTAGCTTCTGTTGTTGTATAAAAATAGAGGCTACACATAACTGATCGTAATTTTGCGGATTAGACAATGTCCGAATCCACTATGAATAGCTATGGTGTACGCTAAACGGAAAATAAATGCTAATTTAACCCTTGACTGACGGTTACAAGACCAACTATAAACTGTTAGATAGCAATTGATGTGACCGTAAAACACCGTTAACTAAAAATCCTATAGAATGAAAAACAGAAGAAAATTTATAAAACAATTAGGTTTAGGTGCTGTTGGTACTGGTCTAATAACCGCATTGCCAGAATCTTTATATGCCAAAAGTACAACGGCGCTAAAGTATGATATTTCGTTGGCACAGTTTTCTTTGGCTTCCGAGTTTTTTACGGGCAAGCATAATACATTGGAGTTTCCGGCCAGGGCCAAAAATGAATTTGGAATTGATATCGTGGAGTATGTTTCTATGTTCTTTGCCGATAAAATAACCGATGCCTCTTTTCTTAAAGAGCTTAAGATGCGTACCGATGATCTTGGGGTAACAAATAATTTGATCATGGTAGATGATGAGAACATCGCCGATCTTGATAAGGCAAAAAGGGATCATGCCGTAGAAAGCCATTATAAATTTGTGGACGCGGCCAAGGTATTGGGGTGTACATCTATTCGGGTGAACCTGGGTAGTTTAGAACAAACGGGTACTGCCGAAGAAGTAAGGGATGCGGCTTTGGAAGGGTATAGTAAGTTACTTGAGTTTGGAGACCAAAATGAAATGGATATCATTGTAGAGAACCATGTGGGACACTCTTGTAATGGTAAGTGGTTGGCAAATATTATGAAAGAGGTAAACCATAAACGTGCCGGGGTACTGCCCGATTTCGGTAATTTTTGTGTGAATAGAACAAAGCCCGAAACAATGGATATTGAGGGCTTTATGAATACCAAATGTTTAGAGAAATATGATATGTACCTGGGTATAGAGGAATTAATGCCCTATGCAAAAGGGGTTAGTGCCAAAACGCATAAATTTGATGCTAATGGAAATGAAACCGAAATAGATTTTAATAGGGTTTTTGATATTATAGAAAAATCTGGTTTTAATGGTGTTGTAGGCATCGAGTATGAGGGAGGGCTTATGCATTTACAAGGTATGGAAGGCTATTTGAGCAACGAAGAGGGGATAAGGGCCACGAAGAAACTGATAGAGAAATCTGTATAGTACACGTTGGGTTTAAAAAATGGCGACAGAAGAACGGGTGTAGTCTTACAATATGCGTTAAATTATAATTTCAAAGTATATATTTGGTTTTTGTAATTGGCTAGATTAATAATAACGAAGCACTATTAAATAAAAGAAGATGAAAATTAAAATCGTATTACATGTACTGTTGGTAGGTATGTTGTTCAGTAGCAATGCTTTTTCGCAAGACAGGATTACAGAATTGAACACATATTGGAAGGTGGTGAAGGAAAAAGTGGAAGCTGGCGATGTTGATGGCTATGCGGCTACCTATCATGAAGATGGTATTTTGGTCTCCGATAATAACAAGTCTTGTTATTCTGTAAAGGAAGCGTTGGAGAACTGGAGAGATGGATTGGAAAAAACTAAAAAGGGAATAACAAAAGTAAACTTGGACTTTAGGTTTTCTGATCGTAGGGGAGATGCGGTTACAGCTTTTGAAAAGGGTATCTTTAGATATGATTTGGTAGACGAAAAAGGCCAACAATCAGTAAGGTTTGTTCATTTTGAAGGGCTTCTAACAAAAAAGAATGGTAAATGGCTGCTCATACTAGAGCATCAAAAACTGCCTGCTACAAAAGAAGAATGGCTTAGCTTGAGTCAACTGGACTAAAACAGCCGATTTAATAAATACATTTTTTAGGTTATTAAGAGTTGAAAAGAATAAGGTAACCCCATTAATCTACAGGCGATATTGCTTAAGTGACAGAAATAACCATAACATATTATATGGTCCGTAATTAGTACTTCAATTTTAGATTATATTAACATGGTGTTTGGTTTAATTTAGTAAGTTTGTTTTTCGATGAAAGACGGTCGCTTAAAAAATAGTATCAGCTATCTATTCATTGTCCTCTTACTTTCATTGAAAATAGCAGGGCTGCATGTCTTGTCGCATTCCGATGACAATGATCATGCCTTACATTGTGCAATTTGTGATCATGCTCTTGTGAATGGCATGACTCCGGCACTTGCTTCCGATATACAAGATTTTAAAATTGAAAATACCGAACCTGTTGTTCGGGGAGAGATAATAGAAAACTACAGTTTTGTTATCTCTAGCAACATAGCTTCAAATCAGCTTTTTTCACGTCCCCCTCCTTCTTTATTATAAGTTTCCCATACATTTTAATTATTTCGAAGCTCTGTCTGTTTGGTCTAAATGCCAAATTGTAGATCGATGATATGAGATAAGCTATACTGCTTCTTGCCAAGAATCATTTAAAACTTGGTAGTTGCTGGTTCGTAGCCAAAGTATATAATCAACATCAATTTATAGGCTTCTAAAATAATACTATGTATAGGGTTTGGTCAAGGTTCTTTTAAGTGAACAATTTTCAAAATCTTATAGTATCTCTATATGTTTTACAAAATACTGGGTGCATGGCTATGTTTTAGCCTTGGCTCTGTGGCTATTGCCCAAGATTCTTTTCAGATAAAAGGATCTGTAATCAACGCAAATACTTTACAACCTGTAGAAGGTGCCAATATTGTTGGTACAGGTTTTTATTCAATTTCATCGGCGACAGGCGCATTTAAAATAAATAATGTGCCTAGGGGTACATATTCACTTCGGGTGTCCCATATAAGTTATAGTCCCAAAACGATTGAGGTCCATGTTGGGCCAGATATGGAAGAGGTTCGGGTTTTATTGAGTGAGTCCACTACCGAGCTTAAGGAGGTAGAAGTGTATGGAGATTACGAGAAGGAGCAGGCCAAGAAACTTTCTACAGTGTCACAGTCTGTGTCTAAAGAGTTTCTTGATCAAAACAGGGAAAACAGTCTTATGCAAACCCTTAAAAAGATTCCGGGGGTAAGTACGATCAATATTGGCTCTGGGCAATCTAAACCGGTTATTCGTGGATTGGGTTTTAATAGGGTGGCCGTTGTGCAAAACGGAATAAAGCACGAGGCTCAGCAATGGGGCAATGATCATGGTCTGGAGATAGACCAATACGGAATCGAAAAAATACGGATCATAAAAGGCCCCGCCTCTTTGTTATATGGGTCAGATGCCATTGCGGGTGTGGTAGATATACAACCTTCGAAAATACCTTTCCCAAATTCCTTTAGCGGGGAAGTGAACGTTTTGGCAGAAAGCAACAACGATCTCTTGGGAGTTTCGGCTGGTGTTCAGGGGAGAAAGGAAAAATGGTACTATCGTGGACGTTTGACCTATAGGGATTATGGAGACTACAAAGTGCCCGTTGATCAAATCAATTACGAAAACTACATCTTTGAGCTATACGATAATCATTTAAGAAATACGGCAGGCAAGGAAGCCAATGCTAGTTTTAGTGTCGGATATGTTTCGGATAATGTAAAATCGGAAACCTTTTTTAGTAATGTAAATACTAAAAATGGCTTTTTTGCCAATGCACATGGTTTAGAGGTAAGAACTTCCAGTATTGATTATGATAGCTCCGATAGGGATGTGGACCTTCCTTACCAAAAGGTCAATCATTTTAAAGTGATAAATAACACCACTTTAGAATTGGGCGGTCATACTCTTCTCTTTGATGTAGGTTTTCAAAACAATCATAGAGAAGAACATACAGAGCCAACGGCCCACGGTTATATGCCAAAACCTTCAAGCACCAAAGAGCGGGTGTTCAATAAAAATACCTATGCCCTAAATATAAAGGACTCCTTTGAGCCTGATAAAAAACATGATGTAGTTGTTGGTCTGAACCTAGAGTTTCAAGATAATAATATAGGGGGGTGGGGCTTTTTGGTACCCGCGTACAACCGTTTTACCGTCGGTGCTTTTGCATATGACCAATTTGAGATAAATCCGGACTTGCATTTTTTGGCAGGAATAAGGTATGATTACGGATTTATGGAAACCAAGGCCTATTCCGATTGGTACCCGTCTACCATCAGTAACACTGATGGTTCCACTTCATATGTATATATACAAAGGGCATTGGACAAGACCTTGACTTTTGGAAATATCAGTGCATCTGCCGGGTTGAGCTATATAAACAAAAACACCACGTATAAAATAAATGTAGGCAAGAGTTTTAGAATGCCTTTAGCCAACGAATTGGCTTCTGACGGTGTTTTTTATCATATGTACCGTTATGAAAGGGGTAATTTAGACTTGGATCCCGAAGAGTCGTACCAATTGGATCTTGAGGTCGATCATTCATCTGGGATATTTAGTTTTGGTATCAGTCCTTTTGTGAATTTTTTCCAAAACTATATCTATTTAAATCCGACATCGGACTACTACGAAACCCAACAAATATATGAATATACACAGGCCAAGGTCTTTAGGTTCGGAGGGGAACTTCGAATTGGTGCAAGGGTGTTGCATAACCTGCAATTAGATGCGTCTGCAGAATATGTCTACTCTAGACAGACCAGTGGGCCCAAAAAGGATTTTACACTTCCTTTTTCACCTCCATTGTCGGGGTTGTTTTCAGCCAACTATCAGTTCAAGAATTTTTTCTTTTTAAACAAACCCCAGCTAATAGCGGATGTAAGGGTGACCGCGGCCCAGAACGAAATTGTTCCTCCAGAAGAAAAAACTGAAGGATACCAAGTATTGAACATGTCTCTATTAGCGGATATGAACATTTTTAAGAACAGTCCTCCGGTCTCACTTAGGGTAAAACTTAATAATGTGTTCAATACAAAATACTTTGACCATACCAGCTTTTATCGACTGATCGATGTGCCAGAGGCTGGTAGAAACCTATCTATATCGCTCACAATACCTTTTAATAAATAACAACTATTACGAATAACTAAAATGAAACAAATGAAAACAAACCTTTTTAAATCAAACATTATGAAATCAAATTTTAAATTTTTAGCGGCCATTACATTGCTGGGCCTTTTTTTACACTCATGTAGTAGTGACGATGACGGTTCTTCTGCGCTAAATGCGCCTGTAATCTCCAATTTTGAATATGGCGAGGGGGATGACCATTCAACAGAGCAGTTTGCCTATAAAGGATCAGATATTCACTTAGAGGCCGAAATTAGTGCAGAAGCGGTAGTAAGTAGTATTACTCTTGAAATTCATGCCCATGACCTTGCTCCTGGAGATGATGAAGTGGATTGGGAGTTTGAAAAAGTGTATACCGATTCTAAATATTTGGCGATCAACCCAACTTTTCACGAGCATGTAGATGTGCCTACAAACATACCGGCCGGGGAATATCATATAGAATTGGTCGTTACCGATGAACTTGGAAACAGTACAGAGGTAGAGGGCCATGTTCAAATCTTGGATCCAATTACCTTAAGTGATATTTCCGTTAGCGAAACGGCCGCTAGGGGAGATGATTTTCATGCGGAGTTTATGATAGATGCCGTTAACGGAATCCATAGTATTACAGTCGATGTACATACACACGAAGTAACACCTGGTGAGGGAGAAGTAGAGTGGGATTATGAAGAAGAATTCTTGGGAGACTACCATGAGCAAACATCGGTAGAGTTTCATGAGCACATAGATATTCCCGCAACCGCACCTGCTGGAGAATACCATGTTATTTTCACTGTGGAAGATGAAGATGGTAATACGGTTGAATATGAAACGCACATAGATATTACAGCTTAATAAATATAATTATACCGCATGGCGCTCTTGGGTGCCATGCGGTTTTAAATAGTTCTCAATGAAATTTATACCAAAATATTTTTACTTTTTGTTCTTTGCGTTAATACTAGCCTCGTGTTCTAGTGATGACGGTGTCGGAAAGGATGAAGAAAAGCCTGCTATTAGTATTAATTACAATGAAGGGTTTCCGCAGGCATGTGAACAATTAGTGAGGGGAGAAACCTACAATTTTAGAGCTCAGGTTACAGATAACGTGGCGTTGGCCTCTTATAGTTTGGACATACATCACAATTTTGACCATCATACCCATGATGATCAGGCTGGAGAATGTGATTTGGAGGAGAAAAAAGATGCTGTGAATCCTATGATATTCATAGAGAATTATACCATAGAAGGCGGGGTAACGAGCTACGAAATAAATATAAGTATCACAATTCCCGATGATGTGGATACGGGAGATTACCATTGTTCTTATTCCGTAACCGATGAGACGGGTTGGCAATCAAGAACATCGGTAGATATAAAAATTGTAGAGTAAATAGAAGTTATAGATTGTTTTTAGTAAAAGGAATTAGTGATTATACCCGACCGATATCACCTATATGGTGGGTGATGTATCTTTTGGGTATATGATTGAAAAAGCCGAAGATTGTTCTTCGGCTTTTTCAATTTTATAAAATCAGGAAGGTCTGTTTTTAGTTGGTTGTGTCTGTTCGATTTCACAAGAATTTTTTTTTGAATACTTATATTCTTTAATTTAGAACTGTAGCTTTCTGCTTTAAAAGAAGATGGTTGCTATCACATGCCTCGTCTGTGCAGAATGATTTTATAGGTAACGAGTAGTAAAATGTGATTTTGAAAATAGTTTACTTTTGGAAACCTAAAATAGGTTTTCCAATAATCTTCCCCCATAAAATTTAATAGGCTTTATAGATGGCTCTACGGATGGAACAATATGTTTTTTCGGGTAAGATAAAAGCAGTTTTATTGTTTGTGTTATGCCCATTGTTCCTATGTTGTCAAATTGTAGATGTAGAAACAGAAGTGGGGGATTGGAAAATATTGACCCAAAATGATTTATTGCATTTTGAGGACGACACTAGGTCTTTAACCTTTAGTGAGGTTCTTAAGAAAGAATTTACGGCGGCACAACAGGAAAACCAGAATAAGCAAGCAGTGCATTGGTATCGGTTTTCTTTGATCAACGAGAAAAACAAAGGCCAGTTGTTCATGAGCTTTCGGTTGGTTGATTATAGTGATGTATACGTTCCTGTAAAAGGAGAGGAAGGGTATCGTCACCATACAGTAGGGTTCTTTGCCAAAAAGAAAGAGAAGATTGTTGGAGGCGAACATCTTCAGATGTTGCGATTACAGACCGACGAAATTGACTTTTCGCGCCCTTTCTATTTTAATAGAAGGATGATAACACATTGGGCCAAAAATAATTGGGGACATTTGCTAGCATTTTTCTTTGCGGATGATAATGTTGCGTTAAGTCGAGATTTGTTATGGATTAATTATAAAGAAAGTGATATCTATTTTTATATAGGTGTTGTTTTTATTTCGTTTTTTCTGTTTTTGGTCAATTTTCTGATCAGTAAGAACAAAAGCTACTTAATATATGGACTATACCTATTAGGGGTTGCGCTATATTACGCCAACCGATTGCCGATTTTTTTAAATCTTTATCAAAACACCATTCCCGAGCTTTATTTTTATGTAAACCAGATCGCCCATATTGCCAACATCGGATGCTATACATGGTTTGTGTTTTATTTTCTCGATTTTAAAAATGCTTTTCCAAAGGCATATAAGTTTACCAAGAGGCTGCTGTTCGGGATTTTAATTTTTGGTATCCTCTATACATTGCAAATAATAGTGTTTCCGTATTTTTCATTACGATTCTTTGTAATAGATGCATTTCGGGTGGTAGTAATGTTGTTGTCCATAGGGTTATTTGTGTTTCTGATGTTTCAAAACCCAGATACCATAGCCAAAATTGTGCTCATTGGTAGCATGGTTCTTATAGCGGGCAATATATTGTCTCTTGTTATGGGGGATCATACCATGTTCTTAAAATTGATGGTTTTGGAAATTATTCTCTTTTCATTGGTGGTGGCCCTTCGTAATAAAGAAGTAAATGATGGGCGTCTTAGGTATAGGTATGATCTAGAGGTGGAGAAAATGAAACTTAAGACCTTAAAGGAACTGGACTCCGTTAAGACACGTTTTTATGAAAATATAACCCATGAGTTCCGCACCCCGCTAACACTTATAATTTCTCCTGTTGTTAAGAAACTGTCCGATCCTGAGCTATCACAGGAAGAAAGGGAAGAACTGGAGTTAATACAGCGAAATGCCGATAAATTGTTGGATTTGGTGAACCAAATATTGGATTTGTCAAAACTGGAAGAAGGTAATGTAAAGCTTACGGTAAGAAGGGGAGATCTAGGAGAAGTTATAGAACCATTAATAAACCCTTTTCGACAAGAGGCCAAGAATAAGAATATTGATTTTTTATGTCGTATAGAAGATATAGAAACAGCATGGTTTGATAAGGACATAATTGAGAAGGTGGTGGTTAACCTGCTTTCCAATGCGTTAAAGTATACACCCGAGAATGGGAGTGTACGTATTGAATCTTACTCTAAAAACGGGAATTGGATATTTATAATTACCAATACGGTCGATGGTGATGTAGCTATAGATGTATCAAAACTTTTTACCCGCTACTATAGGGCTAGTAAAAACATTCAGGGAACGGGTATTGGTCTCAATATAACCAAAGAACTGGTAGAGTTGGCCAAAGGGAATATAGTAGCCAATACCTTGCAAAACAATGAAATTCAATTCACCGTGTCGTTGCCCATAAAAAAATCATTGTTTATTGATAATATAGCCGATGATGTTGATGAAAAGATTATGGAGGTCAACCTTTCTACAGAAGTAGAAAACGGGAATAAAACTCTTTTGAAAGAGTCGAACAATACCTCTTTTATAAAAAACAAGTTAGAGGATGCTGAGTTGCCTAAATTATTAGTCGTTGAGGACAACCCTGAAATGAGGGCGTTTATTGTTTCAAACTTTAAAGGGGACTATCAAATAAAAGAAGCTGAAAACGGTCTTGTAGGAATAGATTTGGCAATAGAGTTTTTACCGGACCTAATCATTAGTGATATTATGATGCCGGTTAAAAATGGATTTGAACTTTGTGATGCCGTTAAGCAAAACATACAAACAAGCCATATTCCCGTAATATTGCTCACTGCCAAAGTAGGGGAAGAAAATGAACTACAAGGCTTTAAGACCGGGGCAGATGATTATATGACAAAACCCTTTAGTGTTAAAAAACTAAAAGTAAGGGTAAGGCAGTTGATTCAAAATCAAAAACAGTTGGGAGACTATTATGGAACCACCTTTAGCATAGATCCAGAGATGACGGTCTCAGAAACCGATTCAGAGTTTTTAAAATTACTTAAAGAGGTAATGGACGGGCATATAACCGATCCCGATTTTAATGTTGATGCTTTTGTCGGGGCTATGAATATGAGTCGAAGACAGTTACAGCGTAAATTGAAAACTATAATAGGAATGTCCCCGATAGAGTTCATCCGTAATGAACGGGTAAAATTGGCCGCCAAGCTTCTTAAGCTATCGGATGCTACTGTATCAGAAATTTCATATCAAGTAGGTTTTAAGACACCTTCGTATTTTATAAAGTGTTTTAAAGAAACCTATGGTTGTACACCTAGCGAGTTTTCTGAAAATCTTTAAACACCTTTTTTTTGGGCAACGTATATAATAGTTGTGTCAAGATTTTTCTCATTTTTAAATATATCATATTTATTTCGAGGGCTTTTGAAAGCCCTATAAAAACGAGTGTTCTCATGTGATGTCCAATTTGTGGCATCATTGGGTACATCTGTGGTATTACTTCATTCTTACCTCCATTAGTTTTACATCGGCTTACAGGTCATATAGGTTGTCCTGTAAACATACTAAGTAAACTGCCATGGATTCGAAATCAAATGATTCTTTAAATGAAAAGAAGATTTTTATGAGCATTGATCACTTAAAAAAAGGTATTTACATCTTGAGTGTTTTAGAAAATGGAAAGGTGATAAAATCAATAAGAATTAAGAAGCAATAATCGAAGTTTAATAATAATCAAAACCTTAATTAGAATGAAAACCACAAAAATTATTTTATGTATGACCCTATTGTTGTTGGGGGTTCAATATAGCAAGGCACAAGATGAAATGAGAATAGGAGGTATGCTTGCCTATGGCACCGAAGTAGAAAATATTGGTATAGGGGTTACCGCAGCTTTTCCTATCATGGACAAAATGACGATAGCACCTTCGTTCATATTCTATTTGCCAAAAGATGAGTTTGGTGTAAAGATCAATTGGTTTGAGTTGAATGCCAATGCCAATTATTATTTTCTTGATGAGGGAAACTTGGATGTATATGGATTGGGGGGACTTAACTTTAGTAGTGTGAGTGTGAAGTACGACAATGCCTCAATTTACGGAAGTGGACTTTCGGCAAGTGATGGTCGCGTCGGCCTGAACCTTGGGGGAGGAGCGAATTTTGATATTGGAACAAGCTTCTTGCTCTTTTCCGAATTAAAGTATGTGATCATAGACCAGGGACAGTTGGTAATTGCAGCAGGGGTGAAGTTTAGTCTGTAATCAATTAAAGAACTATATAAAATGAAAGCAAAAGCAATTGTACTAATTATTGTAATGTTCTGTTTTGCCCTGCCCATGAATGCGCAGTTTTTTGAGAAACTTGCAAAAAAGGCCGAAAAGGCAGCGGAACGTACAGTGCTGAACCGGACGGATAAGGAGGTTTCTAAAAAGACCGATAAGGCCATAGATGGTGTCGTTAAAGAGGGAGGTAAGAAAAAAAAGACAACTGATAAAGGCAATGCAACCACCAATGGAACTCTAGAGAAAGACTCTGGATTGCCTACAAGTATGTTCGGTGGTGCAAATATGGATATCGTACCGGACGAGTATAGATTTTCCTATGCGGTAAAGATGCTGATGACCACCGGTAAGGACAAGATGGATTTAACCTACTATTTAGAACCGGGGCAGACTTATTTTGGTAGTGAATTCGGTAATATGGATAATATAACGGTCATGGATTTTACAGCTAATATGATACTGATATTTGGTAATAGAGGTGGTCAAAAAACAGTTATGGGAATTAACAATAACAGTAAGTTGTATGAAAAATACCGCAGCAAAATGGTAAATGATACCAATTATGACCAAGCCAAGATAAAAGAGATAGGAAGCAAAAATCTCTTGGGGTATAACTGTTCTGGATATGAAGTTGTTACAGAAGAAGGAATTTCTAGAATATGGGTTACTAATGAGATACCTATAGGAAACATATATAGTGTATTTTATGATAATGAAGCCCCGGGTGGTCTGCCATTTGATAAAGAAGCAATGATCATGGAAATGGACTACAAATCAAATAAAGGAGCTAAGGGCAACTTTCATTTGATTTGTACGGACATTGTCAAGAAAGGCTTTTCAATTTATAAAAAGGACTATGCCTCAATGGGCTACTAGGCAGTTCCGGTAGCGGTAATCTTGTCAATTTAAATTCCCCTAAACAATACTAAAGAGCTATTACGGGCAATAATAATGTTCGTTGTAATAGAGAGGTGATGTAAACGGTCGCTCGCATACAACACCTTTAAGGTTAATCACTAAAGATAATATTATGAAAACAAAACAAAACAAATTGGCTTCAAGGGGAAAACCTATCTATTTTCTAGGTATGGTACTATTGACCTTAATATTTATGACAGGCTGTAGCGAAGATGATTCGGATGATGCTCAGACGGATGATCAGGTGAGTGGAGAGTATCCGGAATCATATGTGAAATTTACTATTTCAGGGTCAACGCTTAACGGGGATTATGAATTCTCCGATTTGAGTGAAGATGATGAATTTACAACATCGGGCCATCTTTATACAAAAGAGTCCGATCCTGATCTTCCCGAAGATCAAATACAGGTATCCGTGCGTAAGTCGTATACCGAATCCAATTTTTTGTTGGTAGCATCCCCCGAAACGGGTAGTCGCAATATTATCTACACCGGTGGACCCAATGATTTTGATGTGCGGGTATTGTTGTCTACAGAAGAAAACTATTATGCTAAAGAGGTGTCGGTAAATATTACAGAACTTGAGATTGCGGAAAGCGGTAGGGTGGTAAGTTGTAAAGGGACTTTTACTGGTGATTTCTATAGAAATAATTTAGTGGAAGATGATGTGCATGAAATAGAAGGCACATTCGAAATTAGACAATAACAGGTGCATCTTTGTTATAATGTCTCTATATAAACAATAGATCAAATAATGAGAAATGGAACAAGCGGAACAAAAAAATACGACAACAACAATAGAGGATGAAGGAAAGAAAATAGCGGTTATAGCATACCTTACATTTATTGGGCTCATAATCGCCTTTGTAATGAACAATGAGAAAAAATTACCTTTTGCCCAATATCATATTGCTCAATCCTTGGGGTTGGTGGTAACCGGAATCGGAATAGGGGTTATAGGTATGGTGCCTATTTTAGGGTGGTTCATTTCAATATTTGGAAGCTTTGTTGTTATTTATATGTGGATTATGGGGCTGTTGAACGCCGTTAACGGAAAAGAAAAACCTATTCCTATTTTAGGTAGGCAATATGAAAAATGGTTTGCGAACCTCTGATTCGGTTTTGACCTTTAATAGTGGGCAAGGGCGCAAGTGACCCCAATTAATTTCTTGGATCATCATTTTTGAGCGTTTTTATGATCGGATGAAGGACGTCTTTTTTAATTATTTCAGGGCGGGCATCGTACGTACGATGCCCGCCCTTATATTTTTCTTCCTTTTGGCGGATATTTCGATGGTTGGGCTATAAATGATGTTTGTTGTTAAATAATGAGAATTACCTGATAAACAATTTATGAACTAGGGCCATTGATGGGAAAATTTTTGTAAAATAAAGGAAATCAATATATCCTTTTTTGTTTAAGGGATTATAGATATTTTTAAAAGCCATTATAAAATTGGAAAGAGAACCCTATGAAGAAAGGAAGAGATACTAGTCCATATAAAGTTTAGTTGGCTTGTTCGTGAAAAATTTGATTATTGATTTATGAAAGCGGAACCAATATTTGAGATAAGACCAGTCCATGGAGAAGGCCCGGTTTGGTGCCCAATAGAGAAAAAATTCTATTGTGTAGATTTACTAAAGGGAACTTATTATAAGATTGATTTTCTAACAGGGTGTTTTTCTGAGTTTAGTGTTGGGCAAGAATTAGGTGTATTGGCACTTTGTACAAGTGGTAGAATAATAACAGGGGTGCGTGACGGGTTTGGTTTTTATGATGAGGAAAAAAAACAGTTGCGGTTAGTTGAAAATTCTCCTGAAATCAATGTTAAGAAAAGGCGAATGAATGATGGAGCCGTTGATCCTAAAGGCCGTTTTTTTGCAGGAACTATGGAATATGATGGGAAAAATGCTACCGGTAGTTTGTATCGGCTCAATACAGACCAAACTGTAACTTGTCTTGAGCGGAACATATTTATAACCAATGGTATGGGGTGGAGTCCGGATTGTAAAACCTATTATATGATAGACACAATGCGCAATGTTATGTATGCATATGATTATAATATAGAAACTGGTAATATTTCAAATAGGAGAAGACATATTCAATGGGGAAAAAATGAATTTCCAGATGGTATGACGGTTGATTCGGAAGGAGGTTTTTGGGTTGCCATGTGGAATGGTAAAAAAATCAGCCATTTTGATAGGGAAGGTATCTGGATAGAAGATATCAGTATTCCTGTGAGTTTTGTGACAAGTTGTTGTTTTGGAGGTGAAGAAAATAATACTTTGTTCATAACAACATCACGTTTGAACTTAACAGAAGAAGAGCAGAAAAAGAATCCTTTGGAGGGTAGATGCTTTGCGGTCAATACTAATACCAAGGGGCAAATAGAACCTAGATATAATGGATAGTTTAATTTATATAAACTCAATGTATTTAGCTTAGGTGTGCTTATGGGTTTGTGAAAATATTTTTTATCTCTTATTGCGTTTTAGTTCTATAAAATGATTCAATTATTGGGTCTGGGGTTTCATAAAACTAAATCCAATTTCAACGATCTTCATTTTTACAATATTTAAACTAAAATGAATTCTTCAAAGAATTATTGTTTCCCAATGCTTAATATATTAGAATAATATCGTTCATGTCAACCAATTTTTGGGCTGTATAGATTTTGGATATTTTTTAGCGCGAATTAACAGGTTTTTTGTTTTTCCTCACATATTTGACTAGTCATTTGATGGATTTTTGGGAATATTTTATTGTGAATCACTTAATAGGTGGCCGGACTGCACTTAATCTCAATTTCTTTTAAAAAATTAGTATAGGCCTAGGTGCTTTTTCTGTTGGGTTGCTTCAATGTCCGATAGTGGTATATAGTTTGGGTGAATTATTTGTTTTAGGTGTTAAGGGCATATGGTCTATGCGATATAATTCTTAGTATGGCCCTTGTTGTTATAAGTGTTTTGTAAGGTAGATTATTGACGTTTGATCAAGTTACAAAAGAACTTTTTTTTGCCATTTAAGTGGAGAGTTTATTGCGAATTTCTGCACTTTATCTTGAGTATTCAATAAATAATTACATAAAATTAACATAAAACATAAAGTATTTTGCTTAATTTTTTGCTAAAATTTGCATAATCCTTAATTTGCTGAAGAATTTATTTGCGATTTATGAAAATGAGATGTAAAGAATCCTTAAAATTCATGAATTTTAGAGTTTTTACGCTATTAAATAGTCAATAATTCATTTTTGATAATTTAATTTTAGCGATTATGAAATAATTAACATAAAATATTAATTGTAGGTGGGTCACTCAATTCAAATATCGCCTATGATTGATTTCTTTAATAACTAACAACAATCAATATTAACTTAAACTTTAATTATTTATGAAGAGTACTTTGTTGAAGGGGTTATTACTGGTCGGTGCATTTTTATGCGTCGGATTAGTAAAAGCTCAGACGGTAACGGGAACCGTTGCGGATGAAACTGGACCATTGCCTGGGGCCAGTGTTCTTATTAAGGGTACAACGAACGGAACCCAAACCGATTTTGATGGAAACTACACATTGGACAATGTGGAAGGTAATGCCGTATTGGTATTTAGTTACATTGGATATAAAACTGTTGAGATTCCCGTAAATGGTCAATCCACCATTAATGTAACGTTGGAAGAGGATGCGGCTGCTTTAGATGAAGTAGTGGTAACAGGTTATGGCTCACAATCTAAACGAGATGTAACAGGTTCCGTATCTACAGTAGATGTGGAGGAGCTTACGGCTGTGCCAGCGACCACTTTCGCCCAACAGTTACAGGGTAGGGCCGCCGGTATCGGAATTGTAAGTGATGCTACACCGGGTGGTGAGGCAAAAGTGCGTATCCGTGGGTACGGTACTATTGGTAATAACGACCCCCTATATATTATAGATGGAGTGCCTTCAAAGTCACAAGCTAATTTGAATCCTGGGGATATAGAATCGTTGCAGGTATTAAAAGATGCATCTGCGGCTTCCATATATGGTTCGCGAGCTGCGAATGGTGTAATTATCATTACCACCAAAAAAGGTAAAATGGGAAAACCTGTTATCAGTTATGAAACGTACTATGGTATGCAAACGGCTGCTAATGACGTTGAGGCCTTAAATGCGGAAGAATTGGGTCAATATTTGTATTTGGCCGATTTATATGCAGGTAAAACACCTAGCCATGGCCAATATACTTTTGGTCCTAACGGTGAAGTGACTATACCAGATTATGTGTTCCCAAGTGGGGCCATGGAAGGTGATTCTGGTACCGATCCAAGCCTGTATGCTTTAGAGCCTGGTAATATATATGCTATTACACGTTCTGCCGATACCAACTGGTGGGAAGAGTCTATTCGTTCGGCTCCGATCTTAAACCACCAGATAAGCGCGTCCGGAGCAACGGAAAATGCTAGATATGCGTTTACCCTAAGTTACTTTGAGCAAAAAGCGATTACCAAATTTGTAGGTTATAATAGAACATCTATTAGGGCCAATACAGAATTTAAGGCTTTGAACAAGAAATTGACCATAGGAGAGAATTTAACCGTAAACTTGGATAATAGAAAAGGTGGTTTTTCCAATGATGATGAGCAAAATACAGTTTCAGGTGCTTTTAAACACCATCCATTATTACCCGTTTACGATATTGCCGGTAATTTTGCCGGTAGTAGAGGAGCAAATTTAGGTAATAACTTTAACCCTGTGGCGGTTTTAACTAGGGATAAAGACGATAGAAGATACCGAGCAAGAGTCTTGGGTAATGTTTTTGCCAATTTGGATATTACCGATAATCTGGAACTTAAGACAAGTTTTGGTGTGGACGCGGAAAACGAAAGGGGAATAGACCTTCGTAGGCCTCAACCAGAATATGTAGAAGGTAACTTTATTAATGGTTCTACCTCGTCCAATGCCTATGAATATCAATGGCAATGGAATACGGTACTTACTTATACCAAAACATTTAATGAAAATCATAATGTTACTGCTTTTGTTGGTGTAGAAGGTATTCAGGCTTATGGTGAATTCTTTAACGCTAGTAGAAATCAGTTTGCCTTTGAAACTACCGATATATTAAGGTATCTAAGATTGGGTGATGCTACGACCGCTTCCAATGATGGGGCTTCTTATCTTGATTATACCTTGTTTTCTCAATTCGGGAAATTCAATTATGACTATAATGGTAAATATTTGGCGCAGGTCATATTAAGAAATGACTCCTCTTCTCGATTCCAATCGGCTTCTAGAAGTGCCTTTTTTCCTGCTTTTAGTTTAGGATGGAGGGTGTCTGATGAGAGTTTTATGGATAACATAGAATGGATAGACGAATTAAAGTTAAGATACGGATGGGGTAAAACGGGTAACCAAGAAATTGGGGATTACAATGCCTATACTACGTATCGTTCAAATATATTTAATGCCGGTTATCCTATAGACGGTTCTACAAGTGCGCCTACTATTGGTTTTGATGCTTCTGGTTTTGGTAACCCTGATGCAAAATGGGAGACTACCACATCAAACAACTTCGGTATTGATTTATCGATGTTCGATAGTAGGTTGAATATGAACGTTGACATATGGGATAGGGTAACATCGGATATGTTGTTTCAATCACCTATTACCTATAGTGCCGGTGATGCCAGTGCACCTTATTTTAATGTAGGGAAAATGACCAATAAAGGGGTTGATCTTTCTCTTAATTGGAATGAAAACAAAGGCGATTGGGGCTATGGAATCGGAGTTAATTTCTCACAATACAAAAATGAAGTAAACCAGTTAAGTGAAAGTGCCGATACTAGGTTATTTGGTGATGCATCTCGTGTGCCATCCTTAACGGTAACAGAGGCCGGTAGTCCAATATCATCATTTTATGGTTTTGTGACGGAAGGTATTTTCCAAAGTCAGGCCGAGGCTGATGCTTGGCCGACCTATGGAGATTATAACGCTCCGGGTAAATTGAAGGTTAAGGATATTAATGGCGACGGTGAAATTACAGATGATGACCGTACCATAATCGGAAGTCCACACCCTGATTTTACTTACGGTATTAATTTAGATTTTAATTATAAGAATTTGGCCTTGAATATTTTCGGTAACGGTTTTCAAGGAAATGACATCTATAATTATGTTCGTTATTTTGCTGATTTTAACACGTTTCAAGGTAATAGGTCCAAAAGAGCATTGTACGATGCTTGGCAACCAACAAACCCTACGGCTCCTCGAAGCGAGTGGGTAGCGGCAAACCCAAATGCCACCGTTCCTATTATGGATGCCAACGATCAGGTAAGTAGTAGACCTTCTTCTTATTTTATTGAAGATGGTAGCTATTTCCGATTAAAGAACGTTCAGTTGACATATAGTTTTCCAGAGGATATTTTGGAAGGTATAGGATTGTCTAGGGCACAAATTTATGTTCAAGGACAAAATTTAGCTACTTGGACTAAATATTCTGGTCTTAACCCCGAAATTAATTCTAGTAGAAGTGATGCGACCTTAGGGTTTGATGGTGGGTTTATGCCTGTTTCAAGAACCTATACTTTAGGGTTAAGGGTTAGCTTTGATTAAATATTTAAAGATATGATCGTGAAGAATTTGAAAATAAATAAATTATAGACAATGAAAAAGATTAGAATAATTTTCGCAGCACTAACAGGACTTTTAGTCTTGGTTACGGGCTGTAGCGATGAATTTTTGACCCGAGAGCCCGAAGGGCAGTTTGGTCAGCCAAGTTTGCAGACAGCGGATGGGGTAGAAGGTATACTCTTAGGTGCTTATGCAATGATCGATGGGGCGGGCCTAGACGGTACGGCCGATTGGAACGTAACTGTAGAGAACTGGGCCTTTAATATAGCGTCCGATGACGCTTTAAAGGGTACAGATGCAGGTGACCAACCAGAACAGTCCTTTATTGAGGCCTATGACTTTCAGGCTTTTAATGGGCATATTACGAACCGATGGAGATCTTTGTATAAAGGTATTGCAAGAACCAATGATGCCATTGTTTCTGCAAGAGCCGTAGAAGAGATCGATGATGCTAGAAGAGAGCAAATAATAGCGGAAGCTAGATTTTTGAGAGGCATTTTTCATATGGAGGCGCGCAAAATGTGGAAAAGACCACCATATATCAGTGATGAAGTATATGATATCAACGATGTAAACAGTACTTTGGTGCCGAACGATCGCGAGATCTGGCCAGATATTGAGGAGGATTTTAAGGCAGCAGCAGCTGTGCTGCCGGAAACTCAATCTCAGGTGGGTAGGCCTACAAGTTGGGCAGCCAAGGCCTTTTTAGCAAAATCCCTGGTATATCAAGGATGGAATGAGGATGGCTCTGCCAATATTGCAAAATTGGAAGAGGCCAAGCCTATTTTAGAAAATATACTTAACGATGGACCTTTTAGTTTGGCAGAAAAGTTTCAAGATAATTTCTTGGTAGCTACCCGTAACAATTCTGAATCTATTTTTGAAATTCAGTATGCAGTTAGTAGCGCTGCTGACCAGGCTTCTTCTAGAGGTATGGGATTGGCGCATCCGTATATTGATCCATGGGGTTGCTGTGGTTTTTATCAGGTTTCGCAAAACTTGGTAAATGCATATCAAACAGAGGATGGTTTACCATTGTTGGATAACTTTGATGATACCGATGTACCTGCAGATATAAACG
This sequence comes from Maribacter sp. MMG018, assembly GCF_018100785.1. Classification (GTDB taxonomy): domain Bacteria; phylum Bacteroidota; class Bacteroidia; order Flavobacteriales; family Flavobacteriaceae; genus Maribacter. The sequence goes on from NZ_JAGJEC010000001.1 coordinate 1,348,067, forward strand.
AAGAAGACTATACTTCTCCGGTAACTACACCTTTAGATCCAAGAATAGACCATACCGTAGGTAGACCTGGTATCCTGTACAAAGGATTTAAAATTTATGATACTGACTTTGTACGTGATTTATCGTACGCCGGACCATTTTTCTCTAAAAAGCACGTAGCGGAACCAGAAGGTTTCGGTATTGGTGGATGGGGAAATTTAACCGCAAATAACTATCGTTATATGAGGTTGGATATGATTATTCTTTGGTTGGCCGAAGTAGAAGTTGAATTGGGTAACCTTGAACCAGCTAGGTTATTGGTGAATAGAATTAGGGAAAGGGCAGCAAACCCTGCGGATTTTGTACCTAAAGCTACAAAACCGGAAGACGGCGGAAGAAATGACTTTGTTATAGAAGAAGGTGTTCCTGCTGCCAATTATCAAATTTCCACCTATGAAGATGCTTGGACAGATCAAGATTTTGCCCGTAAGGCGGTTCGGTTTGAAACAAGGTTGGAGTTTGCTATGGAAGGACATCGTTTCTGGGACTTAGTAAGATGGGGTATTGCCGCAGAAACTTTGAATGCATATATCGCGAGCGAATCAGAGCATAGGAGTTACCTTAGTGGAAGATCTTTTGTTGAAGGGAAAAATGAATACTTCCCGATACCTTCACAGGCTATAGATAGATCTTTTAAAGAGGGTACTGCAACGTTAACACAAGATCCAGCTTATTAATTAATAGGATCAATAGCCTATGAGTTAAAGGCTTTGTAATAATTATAATTTAAAAGGCCATGGTGTATTTACACCATGGCCTTTTTTGTTATTGTAATCATCTTACCTAATTGTGGGAAACTAGTTTTATGAAAAAAAGGACCTTTTATAACAGGGTTATGTTGCTCTAGAGAAGTTTAGAATAGATACAAGAATGATTACAATCGTTGTTTTGTACTCTGATTATAAGTAAAGGAGAAAGTTCAATATTTTTTGATTGTACAGTTCATGTAAAATTCATGAATTTTAAGGGTTTTTCGTTTGTAATTGGATGTAATCGCTTGATTATAAGTGTATATTGTAATGGTGATATAGAGGGTAACTATATTGAAAGTTTAGAGTTAGTTTTATTTTAATTTTCAGAGAAGGTAATATTTTAAAAGGTATTGCCTTTTTCTATGAATATAAAAGTATGGAATTCCGCTTGTGGAGGGTTAAGATTCTTCGTTCAATTGTTTTATGAAGAAAGAGGGTAAAATACCTTGCCTTTTTTTGAAGGCGGCATTAAAAGTATTTAGATTGTTGTATCCTACAGATGAGGCAATATAGCTGAGTTTGCTGTTTCTGAATTCTTCGTCCTGAACTAGTTTGGTCAACAAGAAGTTAATGCGTAGTTCGTTTATGTAATTGTTGAAATTAGAACCTTTTTCAACATTTATTACCTGTGATAAATATTTCGGGTTGGTTTTAAGTTTCTCGGCTAATTGGTGCAAATTACAATCGGAATCTATAAAGAAATTTTCGTTTTCAAGTTTTTCGAGCCTATTTAAAATAATCGTTTTTACATTGTCATCAATAGTCGGATTGGTTTTTTCCTTGGTACTTTTAGATTTTGTTTTAAGCGGGAGTTTTTTGTCTTCGGTTTTTAGTTGGGTTTCCAGGTTTTCAATGGTCCTTCGATATAAGACCTTGTTTTTTTCCTTGATCTTTACATAAGATAGAACAAAGAAGAAACCAATAACAAGAATAGATCCAAGAATAGCGATGATGGTAGTCAACTTAGATCGCTGTGCTAAATTTTCCAATTCTAGAGCCTGCTGTTTTTGGGTGGCCTCCTTTATTTTTCGTCTTGTTTCCAAGATAATAATTTGTTGTTCTTTTTCATTATTGAAAAGAGAATCTCGTATGGCTTCATGTAGGGCCTTATATTCGTTAACTTTAGAGGGCTGATTCGTTTTTTCGTACAAATCTATTAGTATTTGGCTATTCGTCTTTATAACATCGAATGCGTTAATATTTTCAGCTGCCTCAATGCTTTTTTCGTATGTACTTATTGCATTTAATGTGTCTTTTGTTTTTAGGTAAAGTTCAGATTGTAGGGTAAGCGCCCTGGGAATTCTGAACCTATAGTTGTTTTCGTTGTTTAAAGTCAGAGCTTGGGTTAAATAGTTTTGGGCTTTTTCGAATTCTCCAATGGCCATATGAAGATCGGCCATGTTCATATAAACGATACTTTGAATATAACTACCTGGAGAATATAGCTCTTTTTCTATTTTAAGGTAGAATGCATATGCCTTTAAGGAGGTTTTGGTATCCCCTAATTTTGCTGTCATGCGGGCTATTTCGTCCACTTTTTGAAAAATATAGTGCACATTTTTTTGGTCGATGATGAAATCAAGCTCCAATAGGCAATGTTCAAGTGCCTTTTTATAGTTTTTTGTTCGCAAATAGTAATGGGAAAGAGCGGCATGCGATTTCATGAGTATATACTCATTTTGGATATTTTCCCCTATGTCCAAAAGTTTAAGGCCGGTTTCCAAAGCCTTGTCGTATTCCCCTTTTTCTGTATGTATATCAGATTTTAAGGTTTGAACATCCGCGTAGTTTTTAGGAAATCTTTTGTAGTTTATTCTTTTTTCCAAACTTTTTATCACCGTCATGGCCCTGTTGAAATCACCTTGTATAAATTGTAGGTAGGCATGGTTGTAGGTGGCGCTGTATATACCTTTTAAGTAGTTTATATCGTTAGAGAGATCAAAAGCCTTTTTATTGTAATTTTCTGCTACCTTGATACTTTTGTATTTATTAAGGTGGCATAGCTCTAATAGAACATCCACCTTTTCCGTGCCATAGGTATTTTCGTTTCTCTTTAGTAAAATGTCCTGTTTTGGGTATTCATCCGCAGACTTGATGTCTGTAACTAATTTCTCTATTCTATTAAAATAATCGTTTATACTGTCTCCTTTTTTTTCTTGAGAAAAAGCGGTAGAATAAAATAAGGTTGACAAGGGGAAGAATAATATTAAGAATCTTTTTTTCAAACCGTTATGCTCAATTTTAATAGGTACCTAAATTAGGGAATATACTTGGTATAGTTATGATGAACAAAGGGTTGTGTCTTAAAATTTACGATCAAAATGATTTAAAGTTTTTAAAATCAGGTAATTGAAGTAAATGACGTTTTTTATTTTCACAAAAAACATTTTAGTTTCTTTTTATGAACGTACATCTAGTATTGCACTTTAGCTTTGTTGTATATTAGTTTTAAATTTTACTGACCTTAGATGAACAGATTAGAGAAGGCATTTGAGCTTTTTGACGAAGAGAACTCAATGGATCCCAATAAAGAGGACTTTAATGGTAAGATGTACCCGAAGGAGTTGTTATATTCGATGAGAATGACCGATAAATTGAATGAATATGCCCCTGACGCCAGTGACTCTCTTAAATTAGCGGCTCGGTGCCAACATATTTGTAGGTGGAAAATTCCAAGGGAATCTTACGATATGGATCGCACAGGCTATTTAAGATGGAGGAACGAGCTTAAAAAGTTTCATGCGGAAGAGGCATCAAAAATTCTCGAAAAAGTGGGGTACAGTGATGAAACGATTTCACAAGTAAGGTTTCTTTTGCAAAAAAAGCAGTTAAAAAAGAGCGGGGATACCCAACTATTGGAAGATGTAATTTGTTTGGTTTTTTTGGAGCATTATTTTGAACCTTTTGCACTGCGACATTCAGAGGAGAAGGTTATTGGGATACTTCAAAAAACTTGGGGAAAAATGTCTGAAAAAGGTCAAAAGGCAGCTCTTGGACTTACACTGTCCAAAAAATCGCTCTCTATTTTAAATAAAGCGTTGGAAGCATAGCCGATTATAGAAATTGTATTGTTGATGGCATAAAATTTAAAGTAATACCATCGATGATTCTGTATTAATTATAAAGAAAGTTTTTAGATGAAGCAAAACGAACTGTATCCCGTTTTTTTAAAGGTGTCCGAATTAAATATTTTAATTGTAGGAGGTGGAAACGTGGCATTGGAAAAACTTACTTTCTTATTAAAATCTAGTCCAAGTGCAAAAGTAGAAATGGTCTCCCCTACGTTTCGTGAAGAGATTGTTGAAATGGCCAAGCAGTATAATATAGAAATGCACAAGGCCCTGTATAATACCGATTTTTTATCAGGAAAACATATGGTGGTGGCAACTACCGATAATGTTACGGTAAACGAACAGGTATATAGTGATTGTAAAAAGCGACACATATTGGTGAACGTTGCGGACAATCCGCCATTTTGTGATTTTTACATGGGCGGAATCGTAACAAAGGGCAATGTAAAAGTGGCTATATCAACTAATGGGAAATCGCCAACTACGGCCAAGAGATTGCGCCAGTTCTTTGAAGATGTAATACCTGATAATATTGATGACTTGGTGCAAAACCTTAATGAATATAGAAAAACCATTAAAGGTGATTTTGAAGAAAAAGTTCAAACTTTGAACGAGTTTACTAAAGGACTGGTAAATAGCAAACAGACAGATGAAAATTAGAATTAGGGGAAACTCCATCCGTTATAGGTTGACGAAGACAGAGGTTAATACATTATCCGATATTGGGTATTATGAGAACAGTACTGATTTTGGCGACCAAAAATTTATTTATGCCGTAAAGGCTATCGATGATGTTGAAGTGCTCAATGTCGATTTTAAGGATAATGCCATCACTCTATATATGAACAGGGCCAAAAGCTTAACATGGCCGAAAAGTAGAAAGGTTGGGTTTAGTAATGTTGTTAAGACAAAAAACGGAAACGAACTTTCTTTGCTGTTAGAAAAAGACTTTGTGTGTATGGACGAAACTGTGGAAGACCAGTCGGATAACTACCCAAATCCGAAATCATTGAAAAAATAGGTAAAAATAAAAGCCCCTTTATAAGGGGCTTTTCAAAGTAAATTTTAATCGATAATCTAAAGTTTAAATTAATCCCAATAGGGACAATAAAGATCCTGTTGCAACTACCGCCAAGAAGGCGTTCATTGCGATGATTAATACTGATAGATAAGAATCTACCCCCGTTTTAAATGATAAATTGTTCATAACATTACCTACTTTAAAGTTATACACAATAAATTACGGAATCTTAAAGCAGGAACAATATTAATTGTTGTATACTCTTACAATATGAGCGCGAATGACGTTGTTTTTGTGGTGTAAAATTTTGAAAATGTGCATTTTAACGGTAAAAAATAGCAAATGGTCGGATAAATATGAAAAAGAAAGGGCCTACATTTTCGTAAACCCTTGTGATAACTATCAACTTGTTTATTTGAATATTCCCAGCCAATCAAGAATGAGGGCTATAGGAATGGCAATTAGAATACCTATCAAACAGATAATCATTAATCTTAAAAAGCCATTAAGGATTTTGGTCCCTAACGTAAGTTCTTGTTCCATAATCATATAGTGTTGTTTACTACAATATATGTATTATAAAATAAAGTGATTGAAAAACAAGTGTTTGGATCGATTAAAAGCTTGAAAAATCTATTAAAGCTATATATGAACTTATAGGGAGGTTAAAGGGGGTAAATAGAAAAAAATTATTCTGTGGTTCGCTCTTCCGAACCAAGCATTTCTTCCGAATCCAAATACCCGGCCATTTTGGGTTTTAGAGTGTCGATCGCATTGCCTTTTGGAGCTTTTTGGGGCTTGTTGGGTTTTAATAATGTATCGTTTCTTTCTTGGTAATCTTTTTTTGGGGTTTCCGAAGGGTGCAATTCTTTGTGTTTTTCATGAGAGCCCCAACAAGAAGAAAACAAAAGAACTAATGTTAAAGTGAGTGTAAATATAAGAGAACGTTTCATTTATAATGCCTTTGGATTATAATAATGTACGTATATCCTCTATGATTTGGATGCTGGCACCTTTGTTGTCAACAATATATTTTGTGTTGATTTTTCCTATTTTTTCGCGCATAGTATCCTCGGCAATCAGTTTGTCCGTAATTTTGAAAAACTCGTTTTTATTGGAGATGGATAGTAGTCCGCCCAATTGAACCAAGTCTTCCGCTTCTAGAAAACCTTTGTATCTAGGGCCTATGATTACGGGAATACCAAATACTGCCGGTTCTAAGGTGTTGTGCAATCCGGTAGCGAATCCTCCTCCTACATATGCAATGTCTCCATAACTATAAATTTTGGTCAAAAGACCAATGGTGTCGACTATAATGACCTGGGTCTCAGCTGGTATATTTTTTGGTAGTTCAGAATATAGAAGGGTGTTTTTGTTGATCGATGCCTTTAGGGATGTTATGTGGTCGTACTTTATGTTATGTGGCGCAATTACATATTTTACGTTTGATGTTGATTCGTTTATGTAGTCTACAAGAATATTTTCATCTTCGGGCCAAGTGCTACCTGCTATAAAGCAAAGGGCGTCTTGGCAGAACTGATTCATAAAGGGCAAGGAATTATCCTGCTCCAGTATTTCTGAAACCCTGTCTAAGCGGGTGTCCCCGGCAATTTTTACGTTATCGATATGAATAGAGTTTAAAAGCCTTTTAGAATTGTAGTCCTGTACGTATAAAAATGAAAAGTTTGAAAGGGCCTTGCGCATAAAGCCTCCGTAACTCTTGAAGAATATTTTATCTTTTTTAAATCGGGCAGAGATCAATATGGCCGGAATTTTCCTTTTCCCAATTTCGGACAAGTAATTTGGCCAAATTTCATACTTTATAAAAATCACCAATTTAGGTTGAACCGTGTTAAGAAAACGAATGGCCTTTTTCTTGACATCAAAAGGTAAATAGGTGATTATGTCGGCCGGCGAAGAATTTTTTTTCACTTCATATCCAGAAGGGGAAAAGAATGTTACCAAGGTTTTATGGTCCGGATATTCCTTTTTTAGTTTTTCCAGCACCGGTAGTCCTTGTTCATATTCCCCTAAAGAGGCGGCGTGGATCCAGATAATCTTATCGTTTGGGGAAATGTGTTCGTTTAATATGTCAAAAGTATTTTTTCGTCCCTTTACAAAGAGTGATATTTTGGGGTTTATTAAGCCTATCAGTTTTAAAAACTGCCAAACTATGGAAACGATTATATTGTAGATACTTCGCAATTTGTTTTATTTGGGACTAAATTACATTTCTTTCACTAAAATCATTGTGGTGCGTTTCGTATTTTTGCACTACTTCAAATAATCCAAAAAAGATGAAAAAAATTCAAATGGTAGACCTTGGAGGTCAATACCAGGATATTAAAGAGCAAGTAAATGCTTCGATCTCTCAAATAATGGAAACGTCTGCTTTCGTCAACGGGCCTGAAGTACATGCCTTTCAAAAAGAATTGGAGGATTATTTGGGGGTAAAACATGTAATACCTTGTGCCAATGGTACAGATGCACTTCAAATTGCCATGATGGGGTTGGGATTAAAACCAGGCGATGAGGTTATAACGGCCGATTTTACTTTCGCCGCTACCGTTGAGGTTATAGCCCTGTTGCAGCTGACACCAGTTTTGGTCGATGTGGATATGGATACCTTTAATATAAATGTAGATGCGGTCAAAAAGGCCATAACACCTAGAACAAAGGCGATAGTGCCGGTTCATTTGTTCGGCCAGTGTGCAAATATGGATGCTATTTTGAAGTTGGCAGAGGAGCATAATTTGTTTGTAATAGAGGATAATGCCCAAGCTATTGGGGCCAAATATTTGTCTAGAACGGGGGAAAAGTACATGGCCGGATCAATGGGCCATGTAGGGGCAACTTCTTTTTTTCCTTCCAAAAATTTAGGCTGCTATGGTGACGGTGGTGCTATTTTTACGAACGATGATGCCTTAGCGCATACCATTAGAGGTATTGTAAATCATGGTATGTACGAGCGTTACCATCACGATGTGGTAGGGGTGAATTCTAGGTTAGATTCTATCCAAGCCGCAGTTTTAAGGGCAAAGCTTCCAAGATTGGACGCTTATTGCGAAGCAAGAAGAACCGCGGCCCGCAAATATTCCGAGGCATTAAAGGGGCAAAAGCATATTATCGTTCCGGTTACCGTGAACGATTGTGAAGATATATGTGACACTTGCGATTGTCATGTTTTTCATCAGTATACATTGCGTATTACCAATGGTAAACGAGATGGCCTTGTGAAATACCTGAACGAAAATGATATTCCTTGTGGTGTGTACTATCCTATTCCGCTACACCGTCAAAAGGCATATTTGGACGATGGGTACAACGAAGCGGATTTTCCGGTTACCAACCAATTGGTGCAGGAAGTGATTTCCCTTCCTATGCATACCGAGTTAGATGATGAGCAAATTGCCTTTATTACGGATAAGGTTATCGAGTTTGTTAACTCTTAACTTTATATAGTACTACTTTTAGATACCAATTAAATTATTATGAAGATATTAGTTACAGGTGGATTGGGCTTTATCGGTTCACATACCGTTGTTGAACTTCAGAACAAAGGTTTTGAAGTCATTATTATTGATGATTGCTCAAATTCCAATGAAAATGTGCTGGACGGTATTGAGCGCATAACTGGCAAAAGACCACTTTTTGTAAAGTTGGATCTAAAAGAAAGGGATAAAGTTGAGGAGTTTTTTAAAGACTATTCAGACGTAGAGGGTGTTATTCACTTTGCAGCATCAAAGGCTGTAGGTGAAAGCGTAGAAAAACCATTGTTATATTATGAAAATAATATAGGTACATTGGTGTATATACTAAAGGAATTAAGCCGTAAGAACAAAGCTAGTTTTATTTTTAGTTCTTCTTGCACTGTTTACGGTCAGGCCGATAAAATGCCGATTACAGAAAATGCTCCTGTAAAAGAAGCGGAGTCCCCTTACGGCAATACCAAGCAAATGGGAGAGGAGATTATAAGGGATACTTGTAAGGTCACTCCTAATTTGAATGCCATTGCACTTAGATATTTTAATCCTATGGGGGCGCATCCAAGCGCTGAAATTGGTGAGCTGCCAATTGGGGTACCCCAAAATTTGGTTCCGTTTATTACTCAAACTGGGGTTGGCTTAAGAGAAGAATTGTCAGTGTTTGGCGATGACTATCCAACACCTGACGGTACCTGTATTAGAGATTATATATATGTAGTTGATCTGGCCAAGGCACATGTGGTGGCGCTGGAACGTTTGTTGGAAGGCAGGAACAAAGAAAATTACGAAGTGTTCAACGTAGGTACGGGTAAAGGAAGTTCTGTGTTGGAGGTAATCAAGAGTTTTGAGAAGGTTTCCGGAAAAAAATTAAACTATAAAATAGTAGACAGAAGGCCCGGGGATATTACCGAGGCTTATGCCGATACGACCAAGGCGAATGAAGTATTGGGGTGGAAAGCTGAATATACTTTAGATGAGGCCATGAAGTCTGCATGGGTATGGGAGCAAAAGATCAGAAGCTGATATTGTATACATAACACATTGAAAATAAAGGGAAATATGGTTATATTTCCCTTTATTTAATTTAGCGCAGCACATCTTATGAAAAATCTCTTATTGTTTTTATTCCTTTTGGCCGTCGGCATTGTTAGTGCACAGGATACCTATATTCAGTGTGGTAAGGTTTTGGACGTGGAATCTGGAAAAATGTTATCCGAAAAGACCATTGTTGTTTCGGGTGGTAAGATTAAAAGTATCGTCAACGGTTATGTTTCGGGAACGGAAGGCGACAAGGTTATCGATCTAAGGTCAAAAACCATATTGCCCGGTTTTATAGATATGCATGTTCATATAGAGAGTGAATCTAGTCCATCTAGATATTTAGAAAGGTTTACCATGAATGAGGCGGATGTTGCATTGCAGTCTACCATATATGCAAAAAGAACTTTAATGGCCGGTTTTACTACCGTTAGGGACTTAGGTGGTTCTGGAGTGAATATTTCTTTAAGAAACGCCATTAATAAAGGTACGGTGGTAGGCCCAAGAATTTTTACGGCCGGCAAGTCATTGGCCTCTACTGGTGGCCATGCAGATCCTACCAACGGTACAAGAAAAGACCTAATGGGTGATCCAGGACCTAAAGAGGGGGTCGTAAACTCGCCGGAAGATGGTAGAAAAGCTGTGCGCCAAAGATATAAAGAGGGGGCCGATGTAATTAAGATCACCGCTACCGGTGGTGTTTTAAGTGTGGCGAAAAGTGGACAGAATCCACAATTTACAATAGAAGAGATCAAGGCGATTACAGAAACCGCCGATGATTATGGAATGCTTACCGCCGCACATGCCCATGGGGATGAAGGTATGAGAAGGGCTATTCTAGGAGGTATTAAAACCATTGAGCACGGCACATTGATGTCAGAAGAAACAATGGATTTAATGATAGAGCATAACACCTATATGGTGCCTACTATTTCTGCAGGACAAGAAGCGGCCAGGTTGGCCAAAATACCAAATTATTTGCCAGCTGTTGTAGCAAAGAAGGCGTTAGAAATTGGGCCTAAATTGAATGCTACGTTTGCCAAAGCATACAAGAAAGGGGTTAATATTGCTTTTGGAACGGATTCCGGAGTATCGCCACATGGCGATAATGGCAAAGAATTCGTGTATATGCACAAAGCGGGAATGCCCGTTATAGATGCTATACGGTCTGCTACGATAACCAATGCAAAATTATTGGGGCTGGATAAATTGGGGCAATTGAAAGAAGGGTATGTAGCCGACATAGTTGCTGTGAACGATAACCCCTTAAAAAAGGTGGAAGCACTTACCGATGTGGTGTTTGTAATGAAAGAGGGCGTTGTTTATAAACAATAATTTCTCGCGGTAGGCAACAGTTGTAAAGGGTGTGAAGTTATAGAAAATACAATAGGTATTATGGGGTCGGATATTGTTGATACTAACGGATTGTTGCTCGTTGCGAAAGAAAAGTTACTTACCGATAAGTTGGTGGCCCAAGTGGCAAAAGATTTTAGTCTCGCCAATATTTCATTGCAACTGCCCATAACATTTGAGGCAAATACTTTTATTTCCGTTATTCGTGACCGGGTGTATCGTTTAATTACCGAACATTTTTCAGAATATCTGAATCTATTGTATATAATTGATGTGCCGGAAAGGGAACTCGAGAATATGCAGGTTACCGATGCTGCTGAAATAGCGGACCAAGTAACTTTTTTGATTCTAAAAAGAGAGTTTCAAAAGGTGATGTATAAAACCTTGTATGGATAGGTGTTCTTTTTAGGTTTAGTGTTATTATAAAATTGAAGGTTTTGGTCAAACCTTGATGTAAATACCTTTTTTGTCCATAATGTATCCTACAAACCAGCATGTTAACATAATCCAAAGCGCAAACAAGAAGGATCCGTTATAGTCGCCCGCGAACGCTATGAATATATTGTCGGCGATCCAAGTATAGGCGTTGGTCCCCTTTACGGATATTTCGGCCAAAGAAATGATGAACAATTCCGATAGTAAATAGATGAAAAGGGTGTTTTTTCCAAAAACTTCAAAAAAATAGGTCCATTTAACAGCTTTGGACATGTCCAATAAATACACCAAAATGGCTATGACGAACAGGTCTATTCCAGAGGTCAATAGTACGAATGAGCTGGTCCAAAGCTTTTTGTTAATAGGTAATAATAGATCCCATGCCAATCCGGCAAAGACCAAAAGGCAGCCGACTATCATCAGTTTGGCAATGGTCTCATAGTTTTGGCCGTTTTTCTGAATGAATTTTCCTGTAAAATATCCGGCAATCACATTTACAATGGCCGGTAGGGTGCTTAGCAGGCCTTCGGGGTCAAAGGCCACCCCGCCGTTGCCGTGGTACATATGGTCTGCCCCAATAAGTAATTTGTCCAATTTTAGAACCGCATTGCCGGTCAGTGTTAAGTCGCCGAATACCAATAGTATTATGTGGTAACCTATCAGGGCTATAGCGCTGAATATAAGAACACTTTTAGTTTTAAAATAGTGGATTAATAAAGAGGCGAAAAGATAGCACAGGGCTATACGCTGGAGTACTCCGAATATGCGGGTTTCAGCAATTGGTTTTAGGTGTCCGTTCTCAAAAAAAGGAAACCAATACATTAAAAAGCCCAAAAGAAAAATAATGACGAACCTTTTTAGTACTTTTTTTAAAAATGCCCCGTCGCCCATAGTCTCGTATTTTTTTATACTAAAGCTCATAGCGTTGCCGACGACAAATAAAAAAGTTGGAAAAACCAGATCGGTCAGTGTAAAGTCGTTCCATACGGCGTGTTTTAGAGGTCCGTAACTCAAGTCGCCGTTGCCTGGGGAGTTTACAATGATCATAAGGGCAACATCCATGCCCCTGAATACATCAAGAGAGAGGTACCTGTTTTTTAATTTTTTCATAAAGGGTTGGTTTGGTTGTGGTCAATTTAAAAATAAACGCGGACAAATGGCATCAGTGCGTCTGCGTATATACTTTTATTGTTGTCGAAAAGTAGGTCGTAACGTACTCCAAAGGTAACATTGTAGGTGCTATAACCCAATCCTACGAACAATGCGGGAGACCAATAATTATCTTTCCAGTAAGTTGTAGGTGTATCTATTGTTCTGTTGATTCTGAGTTGTTCGAACTCTGCAGAAATTTGTAACTGGGGTATAGGGTTGAACAGGGATAGGATGCTGCCCCCGTAGGCTACTAATTTTTGGTCGTCATATTTGGCGTAATTAAAACTTAAACTGGTTCCTGTGGCAAATTGTTCGTTGAACTGATAAAGAGCGCTTGGGGAAATAGAGGCATTAAAGCCTCCATTGCTAAAACCAAGCCCAAGGTTTCCGCCGTAACGAACATTGCTCCAAAAATTTTCATTTGCAGCGCTGTTCTGCGAAAAAATAGAAGTGGAAAGTAAAGCCAAAAAGGATAGAAGAATAGTTTTTTTTAATAGCATTTAGTCAAATTTGTTTTAAACGTTATTTTTTTTCAATAATACGGGTGAACTTTCCGTTAGATATTGTAAATGTTGTATTTTTGTTCAAATTTCTTCTTAAAGATACAGAAAGTTATCCATGGATAAATATTCCTTTTTGAACGCTGTTCATACCTCTTATTTTTCCGAGTTATATGACAGATATTTGTTAAACCCAGACAGTATAGAGCCAAGTTGGAGAGCCTTTTTTCAAGGATTCGATTTTGGTGTAGAGAGCTCATTGGATGGGCTCGACATTGATTCTGGTAACCCTACTGCCGTTACGGTCAACGGAAATACGGTAATGATGCCCGAATCTTTGCAGAAAGAGTTTCAGGTTATAAGGCTTATAGATGGTTACAGAAGTAGGGGACACCTTTTTACAAAAACCAATCCGGTAAGGGACAGAAGAAAGTACGAGCCTAGTTTGTCTCTTGAGAATTTTGGTTTGAGTTCTTCTGATTTGGATACCGTTTTTAGTGCCGGCGACATACTGGGCATAGGTCCTCGTACCTTAAAAGAGATTATCAAGTACCTGACCGATGTTTATTGTGATGCTATCGGGGTCGAGTACATGTATATTAGAAAACCGGAAAGAATTAAGTGGATCCAAGAATGGATCGGTGTTAATAACAACAAGCCTAATTTTACGCCAGAAAGAAAGAAGCACATCCTTAAAAAATTGAACCAAGCGGTTTCGTTCGAGGCTTTTTTGCATACTAAATATGTTGGGCAAAAACGATTCTCTTTGGAAGGTAACGAATCTTTGATACCGGCATTGGACGTTATCGTAGAACGTGCGGCCGAAATGGGAGTGGAGCAATTTGTTATGGGTATGGCCCATAGAGGTAGGTTGAATGTGCTTACCAATATATTCGGCAAGTCTGCAAAAGATATCTTTAGTGAATTTGATGGTAAGGATTATGAGCAGGAAATATTCGATGGTGATGTAAAATACCACTTGGGTTGGACATCCGATAGAATGTCCGATAATGGAAATAAAATTCGAATGAACATAGCCCCTAATCCATCTCACCTAGAAACCGTTGGTGCAGTGGTAGAGGGTATAGCTAGGGCAAAACAAGATGCACAATATGAGGATGATTTCTCTAAGGTGCTACCCATCGTAGTTCATGGCGATGCGGCTATCGCGGGTCAGGGATTGGTCTATGAGGTTATTCAAATGGCCGCTTTAGATGGTTATAAGACCGGGGGTACCATACATATTGTAGTGAACAACCAAATAGGGTTCACGACCAACTACTTGGATGCAAGGTCGTCTACCTACTGTACAGATGTGAGCAAGGTTACCTTGAGCCCTGTGTTGCATGTAAATGCCGATGATGCCGAGGCTGTGGTACACGCTTCCTTGTTCGCATTGGAATATAGAATGCGATTTGATAGGGATGTATTCATCGATTTGTTGGGGTATAGAAAATATGGGCATAACGAGGGTGATGAACCGCGTTTTACCCAGCCAAAACTATACAAGGCCATATCAAAGCATAAAAATGCAAGGGATATATATGCGGAAAGGTTGATCCAAGAAGGTATTATCAACGAAGGTTATGTTGCCCAGTTAGAAAAGGAATATAAAGATTCGTTGGAAGAGAAGTTGGAAGACTCTAGAAAAGAGGACAAGACGGTGATTACCCCATTTATGGCAGATGAATGGAAAGGTTTTGACAATGTTCGCGAATGGGAAATGATGGAGCCGGTAGATACAACCTATGATAGGGAGAAACTGACCGAAATTGCGAAAGTCATTACCGAGTTACCAGCAGGGAAAAAATTCTTGAGAAAGATAGAGAAGTTGATAAAAGACCGTAAAAAGATGTTCTTTGAGACCAATTCTTTGGATTGGGCCATGGGCGAATTATTGGCTTATGGAACTTTGCTTCAAGAAGGGTACGGTGTTCGTATGTCGGGTCAAGATGTGGAGCGTGGTACTTTTTCTCACAGGCATGCGGTAATGAAAGTAGAGGAGAGTGAAGAGGAAGTATTGTTACTTAATAATATTTCTGAAGACCAAGGTAAGTTTCAGATATACAATTCTCTTTTGTCTGAATATGGTGTGGTAGGTTTTGATTATGGTTATGCCATGGCAAGCCCTAATACATTGACTATTTGGGAGGCACAGTTTGGGGATTTCAGTAATGGGGCCCAGATTATGATCGACCAATATATTTCGTCTGCCGAAGATAAATGGAAACTGCAGAATGGTTTGGTAATGTTATTGCCCCATGGTTATGAAGGCCAGGGTGCAGAGCACTCTTCCGCTAGAATGGAGCGTTACCTTCAACTTTGTGCAAGAGATAATATGTACATTGCCGATGTGACCACACCTGCACAAATGTTTCATATACTTAGGCGTCAAATGAAGGTGAGCTTTAGAAAACCGCTCATAATATTTACGCCCAAGAGTTTGTTAAGGCATCCAAGGGCCGTATCCAGTATAGATGATTTGGTTTCCGGTAGTTTTAAAGAAGTGATAGACGACGAAACGGCCAAGGTGAGCAAGGTTAAAAGTTTAGTATTCTGTACCGGTAAATTTTATTACGATTTGTTGGCGGCGAAAGAGGAATTGAAGCGTGATGATGTTGCCCTGGTAAGGGTAGAGCAACTTTTTCCTTTGCCAGATCAGCAAATGAAAGACATTATTGCTAAATACAGTAATGCGGATGATATTGTTTGGGCACAAGAGGAGCCCAGAAATATGGGGGCTTGGAGTCATTTATTGATGCATTTTAGCGAAGTGGATAAATTTAGGGTGGCCTCGAGAAGATATTATGCCGCACCTGCAGCAGGTAGTTCGGTCAGGTCCAAAGCAAGGCACCAGCAGGTTATCGATTATGTCTTCGATAAGACAAAGGACAACATGACAAGACCAAAAAATAAGAAGTAAAATATCAAATTATAGAAAGAATGATTCTAGAAATGAAAGTTCCCTCTCCTGGGGAGTCTATAACAGAAGTCGAAATTGCCGAGTGGTTGGTTGAAGATGGGGATTACGTAGAAAAAGATCAGGCCATTGCAGAAGTTGATTCTGACAAGGCAACGTTGGAATTGCCTGCGGAGGCCAGCGGAACAATAACCCTAAAGGCAGAGGTAGGCGATGCTGTTGAGGTAGGTGCCGTGGTGTGTCTGATAGATACTGGTGCCGCAAAACCAGAAGGGGCTTCTTCAGATGCGGATAAAGCTTCTGCCGATAGTGCTAAAAAGGAAGAGGTAAAAGAAGAAGTAAAAGCTGAAAAAGAGCCTCAGGCTTCTCAAACAAAAGAAACATATGCAACAGGTGCCGCGTCACCTGCCGCAAAAAAAATATTGGCAGAAAAAGGTATCGACGCTTCCAGTATATCAGGTACGGGAAGGGATGGTAGAATTACCAAGTCAGATGCTATGAACGCTAAACCTTCTATGGGGTCTCCGGTGACCGGAGGTAATAGAGGTGAGAAGAGGTCTAAGCTTTCTATGTTAAGAAGAAAGGTTGCCGAACGTTTGGTTTCCGCAAAAAATGAAACGGCCATGTTGACCACTTTTAATGAAGTGGATATGAGTGCTATATTCGAATTAAGAAATCAATATAAAGAAGATTTTAAATTGAGACACGGGGTTAGCCTTGGTTTTATGTCCTTCTTTACCCGTGCGGTTGTACGTGCTCTGGAAATGTATCCGGCAGTAAACTCAATGATAGACGGTAAAGAAATGATTTCATATGATTTCTGTGATATTAGTATTGCCGTTTCCGGACCTAAAGGTCTGATGGTGCCCGTAATTAGAAATGCCGAAAACTTAAGTTTCAGGGGCATCGAGGCAGAGGTGAAAAGATTGGCGATAAGAGCACGCGAAGGGGAGATTACAGTAGATGAGATGACCGGAGGAACGTTTACCATTACCAATGGTGGTGTGTTCGGATCTATGTTGTCCACACCTATTATAAATCCACCACAAAGTGCCATACTGGGTATGCATAATATTGTAGAAAGACCGGTAGCCAGAGATGGGGCCATTGCAATAGCGCCTATTATGTATGTTGCCTTGTCTTATGACCATAGAATAATTGATGGTAAAGAATCTGTTGGATTTTTGGTAGCCGTAAAAGAGGCTCTCGAAAATCCTGTTGAGCTATTAATGGACAACGACGTAAAAAGAGCGTTGGAGATGTAGCAAATAGGTTATTATAGCATATAAGAATAAAGAAGCGCCGGATTTTTCCGGTGCTTCTTTATTTTAGATAGGATTATTTCGCCTTTAGATATAGTTTTTTCTTGTTGTAATCTATGATGGCCTTGGCTTTTTTAAGGATGTCGGCGCCTATAATACCGTCTACCGGATGTGCGTTGTGTGCTGTAAGGGCCGTATTTACGTGAATTAGGTCAAAGAGTACGATTTTAAGTTTTTTGTTCGTCCATTTTCCTATCTCAATGTGGTTTTTGCTAGAGGTAGAAGTTTCCATGTCTGTGGCACCTGCTCCCGCCGCCTTAATATCAGAGGTTTTAGAGGTTAATTTAAATTGGTCTATTTTGTCTAGCCCTATACATGTGTTCGAGGCTCCAGTATCCAAAATGAACCTGCCCTGTATTCCGTTAATTTTGGCCGTAAGCTCAAAGTGATTGGTAGATGTATATACCAGATCAACGCTGTAATAATTTTTGTTTTTTAAAAACTTCTTGAGTGATGACATATATCAATGTTAATCGATAATCCCATTTTTGTAGGATTAAATTTGAATTAGAGACTATGGTAATAAAAATCAAAGATAAGCCTATTTTTGTCCTATGAACATTACAGATACCCATACACATTTATATAGTGAGGCTTTTGATGAGGACAGAAGTCAGGTTGTAGAAAGGGCGATTGCCCAAGGTGTAAAAAGATTCTTTATTCCGGCGATAGATTCAACCTATACGGACGGTATGCTGAAGTTGGAAAGTGCATATCCGGAAAATGTTTTTTTGATGACCGGCTTGCATCCGACACATGTAAAGGCCGATTATGAACAAGAATTAGAGCATGTAAGGGATTTATTGGCCCAACGTAAATTTTATGCGATAGGGGAAATTGGAATAGATCTATATTGGGACAAGACCTTTTTGATTCAACAACAAGAAGCTTTTAAAAAGCAGATCCATTTGGCAAAGGAGCATCAACTACCTATAGTTATACACTGTAGAGACGCCTTTGATGAGGTTTTTGAAATTTTAGAAGAAGAGAAAGGGGAAGATTTGAGAGGTATTTTTCATTGTTTCACCGGTACTTTTGAACAAGCGAAAAAAGCGATTTCATATAATATGAAACTGGGTATCGGCGGAGTGGTTACTTTTAAGAACGGAAAAATAGACACCTTTTTAAATCAGATATCCCTAGATCATATTGTTCTTGAGACAGATTCGCCTTATCTGGCTCCCGTTCCTTACCGGGGCAAGCGCAACGAAAGCTCATACATTGTAAATGTTTTGAATAAGGTAGCTGCGATTTATGAAAAAGAAGCGGATGAAGTGGCTCAAATTACTACTAGAAATTCGGAAGAGGTTTTTGGTGTATAGGTGTATAATAGTTTGGTAAAATAATAACTGTGGAAAGAAGAATACTATTAGTGTATACTGGGGGTACCATTGGTATGGTAAAGGATTATGGGTCCGGGGCCCTTAAAGCTTTTGATTTTAAAAAACTCTTAAAGCATATTCCAGAATTAAATCAATTGGATTGTTCTATTGATACCGTCTCTTTTGATGAGCCTATAGATTCTTCCGATATGACACCGGCCCAATGGGTGAAAATAGCTACTATTATAGAAGGCAATTATGATGCTTATGACGGTTTTGTGGTATTGCATGGTAGTGATACAATGAGTTACACGGCCTCTGCGCTAAGTTTTTTGCTTGAAAATTTAGGTAAACCCGTTATTTTGACCGGTTCGCAGTTGCCTATCGGTGATTTGCGTACAGATGCCAAAGAAAATCTGATAACATCGATCCAAATTGCCGCACTTCATAAAAAAGGAGTTCCAGTTATTAGGGAGGTAGGGCTGTATTTCGAGTATAAATTGTATCGAGGTAACAGAACCACCAAGATAAATGCCGAGAACTTTCAGGCATTTGCTTCACTGAATTACCCTTTTTTGATCGAATCTGGGGTGCATCTTAATGTGTACGAAGAATATTTGCTTCCTTATAAAAAGAATAAAAAATTAATTGTCCATAAAAAAATGGACGAGAATGTGGCCGTTTTAAAACTTTTTCCGGGAATAACCCAGTCTTTATTGGAAAGTGTGTTGCATAGTAAAGGCTTAAAAGCTTTGATTCTTGAAACATATGGTTCTGGGAACGCCTCTACGGAAACATGGTTTTTAAAAAGTCTTAAAAAAATTATAAATCAGGGTTTACATGTAATTAATGTAACTCAGTGTTCTGGAGGTAGTGTGATGATGGGGCAGTACGAAACAAGCTCCGCATTAAAGAAGATGCAAGTCATTAACGGTAAGGATATTACCACTGAGGCCGCCATTTCAAAAGCAATGTACATGTTGGGGAGCGGAGTGTCACAGAAACACTTTAAAACGGTTTTTGAAACTTCTTTGCGTGGGGAAATGCGCTAAAATTAACCAGTATAATTTTATTGTGTAATATTTTTTTTGTTATTTGGTCCACCCTAAAAAGGTTCAACTAGAGAGGTGGCCGAGTGGTCGAAGGCGCACGCCTGGAAAGTGTGTATACACCAAAAGTGTATCGAGGGTTCGAATCCCTTCCTCTCTGCAAGTAAGTTTTACTTTTTTTATATTGTTTTTTTTTTATCTTTAACCCTATTAACTAACTAATTTAAGTTTGAAAAAATGAAAAAATTATTTCCAAGCCTAGCAGTTGCTGGGGCATTTGTAGCAGGTACAAATATGGTAAGTGCGAAAGTAGCAGCAGTAGCTTTGCTAGTGCAAGATGCGGCTCCTGAGGCGGAGAAAGGTTTTACACAAGTATTAAAAGAGATGTTTATTACAGGTGGTGCCGGATTTATGGGTATCGTTCTTTTGTGTTTAATTCTTGGTCTTGCCGTAGCTATTGAAAGAATCATATTCCTTAATATGGCTAGCACTAACAGTGCAAAATTAAAACAAAAAGTAGAAGATGCATTGGCTTCCGGTGGTGTTGAGGCTGCAAAAGAGGTGTGTAGAAACACTAAAGGTCCTGTTGCTTCTATCTACTATCAAGGTTTGGATAGAGCAGGGGAGAGCATAGAGTCTGCTGAAAAAGCGGTTGTTGCATATGGTGGCGTTCAAATGGGTCAGTTAGAGAAAAACGTTTCTTGGTTGTCTTTGTTTATCGCTATTGCACCAATGCTTGGTTTCATGGGTACGGTAATTGGTATGATTCAGGCCTTCCAGAAGATTGCGGCCGTTGGTAACTTGAGTGCTTCTCTTATTGCAGGCGATATTCAGGTAGCGTTATTGACTACGGTATTCGGTCTTATTACAGCGATTATCCTTCAAATTTTCTATAACTATATTATTGCTAAGATAGATAGTATCGTAAACGATATGGAAGATTCTTCGATTACTTTGATCGATATGTTGGTAGACCACAAAAAATAAGTATCACCTAAATACCTAAAAATTATGCAAAAAATTATAAAAATAGCATTAATTGCTATAGGTGTGCTAAGTGCTATACTATGGTATATGCTACCAAGTTCCGATATGCCAGTTGACGAGGCTGCACAAAGTGGGGCGATGAATACCATGTTTATGATAACTTATTTACTATTGGGAATAGCAGTAGTGGCAAGTTTGATTTTTACATTAAAGAATTTATTTTCTAACCCACAAGGACTTAAAAAGACCTTGTTCGTTGTTGGTGGATTTTTGTTGGTGGTAGTTATTTCTTACGTCCTTGCTAGTGGAACTGATGTAGATCCAGAGTACTTGGCAATGTCGGATGAAAGTACTGTGAAGAAAATCGGGATGGGATTAAACGTATTTTTTATCCTTACGATTATAGCTGTGGCCTCCTTGGTTATACCAGCGATTAAAAATATGTTTAGTAAATAAAAAAATAAGTAATTATGGCTAGAAGAGCAGGAGCACCAGAAGTAAGTGCTGGTTCCATGGCGGATATAGCTTTCCTACTGCTTATCTTTTTCTTGGTAACTACTACCATTGAGACAGATGCAGGTTTGGATCGTATGCTACCGCCAATTGAGCCGCCCGATACAGATGTTATTATTAAACAGAAAAACATCTTTCAGGTAAATATTAACAAGAACGGTCAGTTGTTGGCCGATGATGAGTTAATCGATCTTAAAGATTTGAGGTCAAAGGCAATGGCCTTTTTAGATAACGGTGGAGACGGTACATGTTCTTACTGTCAAGGGGTAAAGAATCCTGAATCATCGGATAATCCTACAAAGGCGATTATATCGTTGAAGAACGATAGGGAGACTAAGTATAGTACGTACATAACGGTTCAAAATGAATTGGTTGGTGCATACAATGATCTTAGGAATAGAGAGGCCCAGAGGTTGTTCGGTAGAAAATTCGTGGACATGGAAGCGGAATATCTTAACCCTGAAACGCCTGATGATGTTAAGGAGCAATTAAAGGAAAAGGTGAAGAAGATTCAAGAGTTGTTCCCTCAAAAACTGTCAGAAGCAGAAACCTCTTCCAATTAATAATAAAACATAAATAAAACACTATGTCAAAATTTGCAAAGAAAAAAGATGGAGAGGTGCCAGCGGTGTCAACTGCCTCACTTCCTGACATTGTATTTATGCTTTTGTTTTTCTTTATGACGGTTACGGTTATGAAGGATAGTTCCTTAAAAGTAGAGAACGTACTTCCAAACGCCAGTGAAATCAAAAAGCTGGAAAAAAAGGATAGGGTTATCTATATTTATGTCGGTAAACCTACCAAAGAATATCAAAAGGTTTTCGGTACGGAGCCTAAGATTCAATTAAACGATAAGTTTGCCAACCCTTCAGAGGTTGGGGATTATGTGTTAATGGAAAGGGCTAAGAAACCTCAAGAGCTTCAAAACGTTCTTACCACAGCTTTAAAAGTGGATAAGAATGCGAAGATGGGGTTGATTTCCGATATTAAGGAAGAACTTAGAAAAGTAAATGCATTAAAGGTTAATTATACAACTTACGAAGGAGACGCTTTTAGAAACCTTCAGTAGTTAAAATTTTTTCAAACTTTTTAAGACGCTTCAAATTTATTTGAAGCGTTTTTTATTTCATTAACTTTACCTGAATATGAAGGGTGTTTTTTTTATTTTGGTTCTTTTGTTTTCTTTTTGTGCGCAGGCACAATTAGAAACTTCGGCAGATAGCTTGGCTAACGATAAATATTTTGAGGATCAATTCTATATTGGTGTTTCGTATAATTTTGTCAGACATAAACCCGATGATTTTAAACAGAGAAATTTGTCGTATGGCTTACAGGCGGGACTTATTAAAGATATTCCCTTAAACAAGAACAGTACAAGGGCCATAGGTATTGGTATGGGTTTGGCATTGAATACCTATTACTCCAATTTAAAGGTTGTAGAGGCTTCAGACGGATTTTCTTATAGTATTGATAGTGGTAGTTCGGATTTTAAGAGAAGTAAGCTAGAAACACATTTAGTTGAGTTTCCATTAGAGTTTAGATGGCGAAATTCTACGCGTCAAGATTATAAGTTCTGGAGGGTGTATGCAGGTGTAAAGGCGGCTTATGTAATCGGGGCAAGATCAAAGTTGGTTACTACGGAGTATAGGGATGGTTTTTTTAATACCGATGTGGCTAAATTTCAATATGGTTTAACATTAAATTTCGGTTACAATACTTTTAACGTGCATGCATATTATGCTCTTAGCGATTTATTTGATAATGCTGCTCAAATAGATGGTAATCCGATTGGTTTTAGACCTTTGCGCATAGGAATAATATTCTATATTCTATAACCAAAATCTCACGGTTAAAAGTTGGGATAGCAAACCTATCAACAGGCCTATGATCACTTCGGGTCTTGTGTGTGCCTTTAAATATAGTCTCGACGATGCTACCAAGCCCATTATTAAGGCAAAAAGACTAATTCCTATCAGTAAGTTTATTTCAAAGTGAACGCTCAAGTTTATTAGGTACATAAACAGGCTGCTTACCCCAATTAAATGTAAGCTTGTTTTAAAATTGAAAAAAAGCAAAATTAGACCGGCAAAGGCAGCACCGGTGAGTCCCACAAAGAAGAAATAAAGTTCTGCAATGTAATTGTTTGGAATTACCTTTAAGAGAACGAGCAATAATAGGGTTATGTATGTGTATATAGGATATTTTCTTTCTCGTATGGATGAAAAAAATATTGATTTTACTACTCCTAGATTTCTTAGTATCAGATAAGATACAATGGGTATGATTATCGTTAGAATGAAGATGGGCAATATATTGCCACTTTGAGCCTCTAATGGAGTATACTTCGGTGTACATAGGAAGTAGGCTACTGTTCCGTATACTGGAATTAAAATAGGGTGGAAGATATACGAGATGACATTGAAAAAAAGCTTCATTAAATCTGTTTTCTCAATCTTGCGACCGGTATACCTAACTGTTCTCTGTATTTGGCAACCGTACGGCGTGCGATCGGATAGCCCTTTTCTTTTAAAATAGCGGCTAATTTATCGTCTGTCAAAGGTTTTCGTTTTTCTTCTTCGGCGATAACGGTTTCCAGTATTTTCTTTATCTCTTTGGTGGAAACATCTTCTCCCTGTTCATTTTTCATGGATTCAGAGAAGTAATCCTTGATCAACTTCGTGCCATAGGGTGTATCTACATATTTGCTGTTGGCTACCCTGGATACGGTAGAGACATCCATATTTATTTGATCTGCGATATCTTTTAGGATCATGGGCCTGAGATTGCGTTCATCGCCGGTTAAAAAATATTCCTTTTGATATTGCATTATGGCGTTCATGGTAATATAAAGCGTTTGTTGTCTTTGTCTAATGGCATCTATGAACCATTTGGCTGCATCCAACTTTTGCTTTATAAAAAGAACAGTGTCTTTCTGTGATTTTGATTTATCTTTCGATTCTTTGTAGCCTTTGAGCATATTGCTATACTCTTTTGATACATGAAGCTCTGGTGCATTTCTTCCGTTAAGGCTAAGTTCTAGTTCCCCTTCTACGATTCTAATGGAGAAGTCGGGCACTACATGTTCTATAATTCTATTGTTGCCCGAGTAAGAGCCTCCTGGTTTTGGGTTTAATTTTTCTATTTCTGAAATAGCTTCCTTTAACTCCTCTTCGGTAACATTGTGTTTTTGGATGAGTTTTTTATAGTGCTTTTTAGTAAACTGATCAAAAGATTTTTTTAAAATGGAAATGGCCAGCTCTATAATTGGTGTTAGCTCTTTTCTTTCCAATTGAATTATTAAGCATTCCTCTAGGGATCTAGCCGCTACCCCGGGCGGGTCAAGACTTTGTACAATAGAAAGTACTCTTTTAATGGTCTCTTCGTCCGTGTACACGTTTTGCGTAAAAGCAAGATCGTCCAGTATATCGGTAATAGGCCTTCTTATATATCCGCTTTCGTCAACACTTCCCACAAGAAATTCCGCTATGGCCCACTCGTCATCGTTAAGGTAAACCGTATTTAATTGATTTAGTAAATACTGGTTAAATGTGGTGCCAGCTGCGTACGGAACACTTTTTTCATCATCGTCAGAACTGTAATTGTTCGCTTGTGTTCTGTAATCGGGTACTTCATCGTCACTTAGATAATCGTCAATGTTTATGTCTTCAGCAGCTATAGTTTCACTATCCGACTCGTTATCGTAAAGATCCTCGAACTCGTCGTTCGTGTTATCCAAATCCTCTTTGCCGCTTTCTAGGGCAGGGTTTTCCTCCAATTCTTGTTTTAAACGTTGTTCAAAAGCTTGTGTAGGCAATTGAATCAACTTCATCAACTGAATTTGTTGTGGAGAGAGTTTTTGAGATAATTTAAACTGTAGGTGCTGTTTTAACATTCTTTTCTTTTGCTATTTATAAAAATAACGAAATACGATTAAAACTCAGCATTTTGTGGTGTTCTAGGGAAAGGTATAACATCCCTGATATTTCCCATACCCGTTGCAAATAGCACTAAACGTTCGAAACCGAGTCCGAAACCACTATGTACGGCCGTACCGAATTTTCTTAGGTCTAGGTACCACCATAGCTCCTCTTCCGGTATTTGTAAAGCAGCCATTTTTTCCTTTAGTACATCTAAGCGCTCTTCTCTTTGTGAACCGCCAACAATTTCTCCAATTCCTGGGAATAATATATCCATGGCCCTGACCGTTTTGCCGTCTTCGTTCAGCCTCATGTAAAAGGCCTTTATTTTGGCGGGGTAATCAAATAGGATAACCGGACATTTAAAATGTTTCTCCACTAAATAACGTTCGTGCTCGCTTTGTAGGTCAGCACCCCATTCATTGATCGGGTATTGGAATTTTTTCTTTTTGTTAGGCTTACTGTTTCTTAATATCTCTATTGCCTCGGTATAGGTAACACGTTTAAAGTTATTCTCGGTTATGAACTTCAACTTTTCTATCAAAGGCATTTCGCTTCGCTCTGCTTGCGGCTTTGTTTTTTCTTCGTCAAGCAAGCGCTTTTCTAAGAATACAAGGTCTTCTTTGCAGTTTTCCAATACATAGCTTAATACATTTTTTATAAAGTCTTCGGCCAAGTCCATATTGGCATCCAGGTCGTAAAAGGCCATTTCTGGCTCTATCATCCAAAATTCGGCCAAGTGCCTCGATGTGTTGGAGTTTTCCGCTCTAAAAGTAGGGCCAAAAGTATATACTTTACCAAGGGCCATAGCGTAAGCTTCGGCCTCTAATTGTCCAGAAACCGTAAGATTGGTCTCTTTTCCGAAAAAATCTTCTTTATGGTCCACTTCTCCATCCTCTGTCAATGGAGGGTTCTTGGCGTCCAAGGTAGTTACCCTGAACATTTCTCCGGCTCCCTCTGCATCTGAACCGGTTATAATGGGTGAATGAAAATAGTAGAATCCGTTATTTCTAAAATATTCGTGTATGGCAAACGCCAAGGCGGCACGTACGCGCATAACAGCGGAGAAAGTATTGGTTCTTACCCTTAAATGAGCTTTTTCCCGTAAAAATTCCAAAGAGTGTTTCTTCGGTTGTATAGGGTAGGTCTCAGGGTCGGCACCACCATGAACGAATATATCGTTCACCTGTATTTCTACATTTTGTCCTTTACCTTGACTTTCTACTAAAGTTCCGGAAATTTTTAATGCCGCTCCGGTATTTATTTGTTTTAAAATGTTTTCTTCAAATTTCTCAAAGTCTACTACACATTGAATGTTGCTTAAGCAAGATCCATCGTTTAGTGCAATAAAACGGTTACTTCTAAAGGTTCTTACCCATCCGTTTACCGTTACTTCCTGAAGTAATTTTTTTCCTGTAAGTAGTTCTTTTATGCTTACTGAGCGCATTTTAAATCTATTGAAAATTAGAAAGCCAAAGATAGCTTTTTGGTCAAAAAGAATGAATGAATACCTCGCTTAAAACAATATAAACGCTAAAAAAGTGTCTAGTCGTTTTCTTCTTCTTTAGGTAATATGTCTATCTGCGGTTTTTTTAACGTTTTTTTGTTGGCGATACTCTTCTCTAGCGATAGCAAAAGAGAGGGGAGTAAAATAAGATTCGCGAGCATGGCAAAGAGAAGTGTTGCCGATACAAGTGCCCCAAGGGCCACGGTACCTCCAAAATTGGAAATAATAAAAACCGAAAAACCAAAGAACAATACAATAGAGGTGTAGAACATACTAACACCTGTTTCTCTTAAGGCGGCATAGACCGATCTTTTTATGTGCCATTTTTTGGAAGCAAGTTCTTGCCTATATTTTGCCAAGAAATGTATGGTGTCGTCTACAGATATACCAAAAGCAATACTAAATACCAAAATGGTAGAAGGTTTTATGGGAACCCCTACAAAACCCATGATACCGGCCGTTATGATAAGGGGTAGCAGGTTTGGTATAAGTGATATTACGATCATTCTGAACGAGCGGAACAAATAGGCCATAAACAGGGCAATAAGCCCAATGGCCAGAGCTAACGATGAGATTAGATTGTTTACTAGGTATTTGGTTCCTTTTAAAAATATGAGCGCGCTACCGGTCATATAAACATTGTATCGTTCGGCCGGAAAAATTTTGGCAATGTTCTCTTTAAGACGGCCCTCGATGTCTTCCATGCGATCTGTCTTAACATCTTGCATGTATGTGGTAATACGTGCTATCTGGCCCGTACTGTCCACAAAACTTTTAAGAAGGTTGTTGTCGTCCGTAGATTTTCGGGCAACATCCATGATAAAGGTGTTCTCTTGACTTGTAGGTAGTTGGTAATATTTTGGTATTCCGTTGTAGAATGCCTGTTTTGAATATTTTACCAGATTTACAATAGATAGGGGAGGGGACAGCTCGGGTATTTCTTCTATAACTTCACCAAGGCGGTCCATTCTTTTTAAGGTCGCGGGCTTTAATACCCCTTTTGGGTTTTTGGTATCCACTACGATTTCTACGGGCATAATGCCGTCGAACTCTTTTTCGAAAAAACGGATATCCTTAAAGAATTCTGCCTTTTTGGGCATGTCCTCTATAGGGCTTCCGGATATTTCAATTTGGTAGATACCAATAATGCTTATGACCAATAGGCAAATAGAGACGGTGTAAACGGTTATTCTTTTATGGCGAACAATGTTTTCCATCCAGCTAACAAAAGTATCGATCCATCTTTTGTTCAAATGTTTTAAATGCCTTGTTTTGGGTAACGAAAGGAAACTGTATACGATTGGTATTATCAACAGTGATAAAACAAAAATGCCGATAATATTTATAGAGGCGACAATACCAAACTCTTTTAAGAGTTTACTGTCGGTAATTATAAATGTGGCAAAACCAGAAGCGGTTGTAATATTGGTCATTAAGGTCGCATTTCCAATTTTTGAGATTACCCGTTGAAGTGAAAGTGCTTGGTTGCCATGTTTTTTAACCTCTTGTTGGTATTTGTTGATAAGGAAAATACAATTGGGAATTCCGATTACAATGATCAATGGCGGTATTAATGCCGTAAGTACCGTTATTTCATATTGTAATAACCCTAAGACACCAAATGCCCACATAACCCCTATGATTACCACGCACATAGAAATGAAGGTGGCTCTGAAGCTTCTAAAGAAAAAGAAGAATATCAAAGAGGTAACGCCCAGGGCTGCCAGAATAAATTTGCCGATCTCATCGATGATGTTCTGTGAGTTCATAGTACGCACATAAGGCATACCTGATATATGAACATTAAGGTTTGTTTCGTTCTCAAACCTTTTTATCAAATGGTTAAGGTCTTGTAAAATAAAATCTTTTCTAACGCTGGTGTTAACGATATCCTTGTCAAGGTACATGACCGTTCTTACGGTCTTGCTTTCTTTGTTGTAGATCAGATTTTCATAAAAGGGCATTTCATTGAACAGGTGTTGGGTAACGCTGTCAACCTCCTTAATAGTCTTTAGCTCCCCTGTGATAAGGGGTTTCATGACAAACTGTTGTTTTTGGTTGTCTTTTATGAGTTCTTGAAGGTTGTCGGTAGAAAGAACAAAATCGACTTCTGGGAAAGCACTAAGTTGTTTGCTTAATTTGTTCCATCTGTTAAAGATAACAGGGTTAAAGAGTGCACTGTCCTTTATGGCTAATACCACAGCATTGCCTTCTTCTCCAAATTGGGTTAAAAAGTGTTGGTATTCTATATTTACCGGATGGTGGTCTGGAAGTAGATTTGCCTGCGAACTAGAGAAGCGCATATTCTTCCATTGCATGGCAAGAAATACTGTGAAGGCAGCCACTAGCAACAAAATCAATATTCTGTTTCTTAATATTATTCTAGCTGTTTTAGCCCAAAATCCTGTGGTAAGTTTAGCAACCATACTTATTTTTAGAAGAATGCAAAGTTAACCAATGTGGATAACTGTACCTAAAAATGTAGTTTAAAAAGAATATGGATCTGAACAAAAAAAGCAGCTTTCAATAGCTGCTTTTTTAAATGTTCTTGAATTAAGTCTGAAACTTTTAAACTTTCATGATTTCAGCTTCTTTCGCTGCTAAGAAATCATCTATTTTTTTTACGTACTTATCTGTAAGTTCTTGTACGTCCACCAAAGCCTTTTTTTCCAAGTCTTCGGATACTTCCAAATCTTTAATGTCTTTATTGGCATCTTGCCTTGCGCTTCGTACACCTACCTTGGCGTGCTCTGCCTCTGCTTTTGCTTGTTTGGTCAATTGAATTCTACGCTCTTCTGTCAATGGAGGAACGTTGATAATTATTAGGTCTCCGTTGTTCATGGGGTTAAACCCTAGATTGGAGTTCATGATGGCTTTTTCAATCTCTGACAGCATACCTTTTTCCCATGGTTGAACAGAGATGGTTCTACCGTCTGGGGTGTTTATATTGGCCACTTGCGACAAGGGTGTTTGAGATCCATAGTATTCAACCATTACAGAGGAAAGCATAGCGGGGCTTGCTTTTCCTGCTCTAATTTTAACGAACGCTCTTTCTAAATGAGCAATAGCGGCATTCATACTTTCTTGTGCGGCGTCTAAAACAAATTGTATCTCTTCGTTCATAGTGAAATTTTCTTTAGGGAAACATTAATTGTGCCAAAAAACTACATGTTTACAGTAGTTCCGATGGTTTCGCCTTCGATTATTTTTAAAAGATTTCCTTTTCTGTTCATATCGAACACAACAATGGGTAGTTCGTTTTCTTGGCTAAGGGTAAAAGCGGTGGTATCCATCACTTTAAGTCCTTTTTGCAATACATCTTGAAAAGAAATGGTGTCGAACTTTGTTGCGTTTTTGTCCTTTTCGGGGTCCGAAGTGTATATACCATCTACCCTTGTGCCTTTTAAGATGACGTCTGCTTCAATTTCGATGGCCCTTAAAACTGCGGCAGAATCGGTGGTGAAATATGGATTGCCGGTACCGCCACCAAATATGACCACCCTTCCTTTTTCTAAATGTCTTAGTGCTCTTCTTCGAATAAAAGGTTCGGCAACTTCATTGATGTGTATGGCAGATTGCAACCTGGTCTGCACATCTTTCATCTCTAAGGCGCTTTGTAGGGCCAAGCCATTTATTACCGTTGCCAACATTCCCATATGGTCTCCTTGTACACGGTCCATTCCGGTAGCTGCTCCAGCTAAGCCCCTGAAAATATTTCCTCCGCCAATTACTATGGCTACTTGGATTCCTTTTTCAACTACCTGTTTTATTTCTTCCGCATACTCGGCCAATCTTTTGGGGTCGATTCCATATTGGTTTTCGCCCATTAATGCTTCGCCGCTGAGTTTTAGGAGTATCCTTTTATATTGCATCGTTGATATATTTCGGAGCAAAAATAATGAAAAAAATCCATGGGGTACAAAGTCAAATGGTGGACTTGTAAAAGATAATTATTTGCCAATAATGAAGATTGGGTGTTTTATTTTTGATATTCTTGCAGATTATTGTGTTGTAAACAATTCTTCAATTAATAATAAAACTTAAATGAAAAAGATTATAGGGTACGTAATCGTACTATTTGTTATTTATAGTTGTGGCGGTGGCAAATCGTTGGTCGCGCTAGATAAGTCGCCGATTATGGTGCATATGGATTTGGTGGATGTTACCGATGATAAAGTAGCTGTAATAATAGATCCTGGTGCTTTTAGTCAAGATGAGATTTCTTTTAGGATACCTAAAACTGTACCTGGTACCTATAGTTCTGATGATTATGGGAAATATGTGGAGAATTTTGTGGCATATGATTATAAGGGTAAAGAAATGATGGTGTCTAAATTGGATGCAAACACCTGGAAAATTGCGGATGCCAGAAACTTGGATAAGGTCAATTATTTTGTAAATGATACCTATGACACGGAAAATGAAGTTTCCGATGCTGTTTTTTCCCCTGCGGGCACCAATATATTAGAGGGAGAGAACTATATGTTGAACCTACATGGGTTTGTTGGTTATTTTGATGGGTATAAAGAAGTGCCTTATTTTATAAATATTAAAAAACCGGAAGATTTGATTGCTACAACCACGCTTGCCAACGAGTCGGATATAAAGCCCGACCCCCTTTGGGATAGCTTTGTGGCCAGTAGATATTTTGAGGTTATCGACAATCCCATTATGTATGCCAAACCTAATACCGAAACTTTTAATGCAGGTGATATAGAAGTGACCATTAGTGTGTATTCGCCGAACGGTGTTTATAAAGCTTCTGATCTAAAAGATAGGATGTATAAGATGATGAATGCCCAAAATGCCTTTCTTGGGGAAATGGATACAACCAATAAGTATAATGTTCTATTGTATCTGTCTACTATGGAGGAAGATGATGCCATGGGATTTGGAGCACTGGAGCACCATACTTCTACGGTGGTGGTGTTGCCAGAGGCAATGTCGGTAGAAAGGCTGGGGCAGGCAATGGTGGATGTTGTTTCACATGAGTTTTTTCATATAGTTACCCCGTTGTCGGTACATTCGAGGGAAATTCAGTTTTTTGATTTTAACGATCCACAAATGTCACAACATTTGTGGATGTATGAAGGTACAACAGAGTACTTTGCCAATCTCTTTCAAATTCAACAAGGTCTTATTGCCGAAGATGAATTTTACAATCGCCTAATGGGAAAAGTAAACAATGCAAAGAGTTATGACGATGCGATGTCTTTTACTACAATGAGCCAACATATATTGGAAGAACCTTATGAATCCAATTATGCCAATGTGTACGAAAAAGGAACTTTGATAAATATGGC
This sequence comes from Maribacter sp. MMG018, assembly GCF_018100785.1. Taxonomy (GTDB): domain Bacteria; phylum Bacteroidota; class Bacteroidia; order Flavobacteriales; family Flavobacteriaceae; genus Maribacter. The sequence goes on from NZ_JAGJEC010000001.1 coordinate 1,379,753, forward strand.
CTTGGATATTTTGTTGCGGGAAAAAAGTAATGGGGAAAAAGGGGTGTTATGGCTGATGAAAGAGTTGTCTAAAAAATATGGAAAAGAAACCCCGTTCGAAGATGATAAGCTTATTGATGAGATAGTGGCTCTTACCTATCCAGAGGTGAGAACCTTTTTTGATACCCATGTGATCGGAAATACTCCTATCGATTATAAAATGTATTTGTCAAAGGTTGGGTTGACTATGGGTGAGGTAATGGAAGAGACAGGATATTTTTTACAAGGTGAAATGCCGTATATTGATATAGCTCAAGAGGATGGTAAAACCATTTTTGTGCGTAAGGGGGTTGCCTTGAATAGTTTTTTCACTGATTTAAATGTGCAGGGTGGGGATGTAATAAAAAGTATCAACGATACACCTATTAATTTAGATACTATGCGACAGGTTATTGGTCAAAGTTTTGGCTGGAGCCCGGAGACCCGCATAAAAATGGTATTGATAAGGGATGGAGAGGAGTACACCGTAGAAGGCCCAGTAGGGACTCCTGTTGTTAAGGTGTATAAAATTGCCCCAGCAGCAGGGGCTTCACAAATAGAGGTAAGTCTAAGAAAAAAATGGTTGGGTATTGAATAGAAAGGTGTAGAAAAGAAAAGGAGTAAATAAAAACGCCAGGCTATGCCTGGCGTTTTTTATTGTTAAGGGTTAATTTATAAATTAACCTAAAGCAACTCTTTTAAAACCGGTTACTTTTAAATCCGCGTCTACAGACTTAACGTAGTCGGCAACACTTTGCTTGTTATCTTTAATAAAAGCTTGGTTTACCAATGTGTTGTCTTTAAAGAAACGCTTTAGTTTTCCTTTAGCGATATTGTCTAACATAGCTTCTGGTTTTCCTTCTTGGCGAAGTTGGTCTTTGGCTATTTCGATTTCTTTATCGATTACAGATTGGTCTACGCCATCTTCGTTCAAAGCAACAGGATTCATTGCCGCAGCTTGCATTGCAACATCTTTGGCTGCAGTTTCAGCACCGTCAACAGCAGCTGACAATCCGGTAAGAACAGCAATTTTGTTTCCCGCATGTATGTATGAACCAACAAAAGGAGCGCTTAATTTTTCAAAACCGCCGATCTCTATTTTCTCACCTATAACACCGGTTTGCTCTGTTAACTTGTCCTGTACGGTCATACCGTTAAAGTCGGCAGCTAAAAAAGCTTCTTTGTTGTCGTAGTTAAGGGCCAAATCGGCTAGATCGTTCGCCAATGTAACGAAAGTGTCATTTTTGGCAACGAAATCTGTTTCGCAATTCAATGAGATGATTACACCTTCGGTTTTGTCTGCGTTCACCTTGGCTATGGCAGCGCCTTCAGATGAATCTCTGTCGGCTCTTTTGGCTGCAACTTTTTGTCCTTTCTTACGAAGAATTTCGATTGCTTTATCGAAATCGCCTTCAGCTTCGACCAAAGCTTTTTTGCAATCCATCATACCGGCACCGGTAGTCTTTCTTAATTTGTTTACTTCTGCAGCAGTTATTTTTGCCATTTTATTATTTTTTTATCCTCCTTTAAAAAGGAATTATTTTTTTAATTCTTAAAAGTATATTATTCTACTCCTCCCTTAACGTTGTCTTGCCATTCCTTTAACTCGTCCCATTTACCGTCTGCGGCCATTTGGGCTTGTTTTGGCCAAGAAGTAGGGTCTAAATGAGCCATTCTTGAGCTAGCTTCCGTTAAGATTTCTTTCATTTTTTCGGCATCCGCTTTGGCAACTTTTTCATAAGTGTCTATACCGGCGTTAACAAGCGCTTCTGCTGCTTTTGGGCCTACACCTTCGATTTTGGTTAAATCGACAGCTTCTGCTTTTGCTTCCGTTTTTTCTGCTTTTGGGGCGGCTTCAGGAGCTTCTTTTGCTTCTTGTTTTTTAGGGGCTTTTTCCTTTTTGCTTTCGGCAGCTTCCGCTTTTTCAGATTTGCGCTCTGCAAGACCTTGTGCAACAGCATCGGTAACCTGTGTCATGATGATGTCTATAGATTTTGAAGCGTCATCGTTTGAAGGGATCAAGTAATCTACATCTCTTGGATCAGAGTTTGTATCTACCATCGCAAAAATAGGAATGTTCAATTTTTGGGCCTCTTTTACCGCGATGTGCTCTCTCATTGTATCAACGATGAACAAGGCACCTGGTAAACGGGTCATTTCAGAAATAGAACCTAAGTTCTTTTCTAATTTAGCTCTTAAACGGTCTACTTGTAAACGTTCCTTTTTTGATAGGGTAAGGAAAGTTCCATCTTTTTTCATTCTATCGATAGAAGCCATTTTTTTAACGGCTTTACGGATAGTTACAAAGTTGGTCAACATTCCACCTGGCCATCTTTCTGTGATGTAAGGCATGTTTACTTTTGCTGCTTTTTCAGCAACAATGTCCTTTGCTTGCTTTTTTGTTGCTACAAAAAGAATTTTTCTTCCAGATGCTGCAATTTTGCTCAACGCTTCATTTGCCTCATCTAATTTTGCAACTGTTTTGTAAAGATTGATAACGTGAATACCGTTACGCTCCATGTAGATGTAAGGAGCCATGTTTGGGTTCCACTTTCTGGTAAGGTGGCCAAAATGCACACCTGCTTCTAATAATTGTTTTACTTCGACTTTCGCCATTTTAAATTTAGTTTACGTTCTTTTGAATTAGCAATAACAAAGTGGTATTCCGAAATAACGAAAAGCCTTTGCTATTTAGATGCTAAACTAATTTACCTTTATTCGTAAGTGTACGATGTAAAGGGTTTTTAAGTGTCCTGAAAAAAGGACTTTCAATGAACTTGTTAAAATACCGAACTCGTTTCGGTACGAAAAAAATATAAAGAAGCATCCGCCAATTGACGGATGCTTTAAAAACTCTTGATTAACGTTTAGAGAACTGGAATTTCTTACGGGCTTTCTTCTGACCGAATTTCTTACGTTCTACCATTCTTGGATCCCTGGTCAATAAACCTTCGGGCTTAAGAATTGTTCTGTTTTCGGCATCAACTTCGCACATTGCACGAGAAATGGCCAACCTGATAGCTTCAGCTTGCCCAGTGATACCTCCACCATATACGTTTACCTTAACGTCGTAATTGTCCGCTGTATCGGTAAGTGTAAATGGTTGCTTTACTTTATATTGTAAAGTCGCTGTTGGAAAATAATCGTTTAAATCTTTATTGTTTATAGTGATCGTTCCATTTCCTTGAGAAAGATAAACTCTGGCAACAGCCGTTTTTCTTCTACCTATTTTGTGAATTATTTCCATTACTTAAGGTCTTTTATATTTACTGCAGTAGGTTTTTGAGCTTCTTGTCCGTGCTCAGGACCAACATAAACTTTTAAGTTTCTAAAAAGATCTGCTCCCAATCTGTTTTTTGGCAACATTCCTTTTACGGCTCTCTCAACAATGGATGCAGGATTTTTTTCCAACAACTCTTTTGCTGAAGTATAACGCTGGCCGCCTGGGTAGCCCGTGTACCTTTGATACGTTTTGTCTGACCATTTGTTACCGCTCAAAGTAACTTTCTCAGCATTGATGACAATTACGTTGTCACCGCAATCAACATGTGGGGTAAAACTTGGTTTGTGTTTTCCTCTCAACAAATTAGCCACTTTAGAGGATAAACGACCTAGCGTTTCTCCTTCGGCATCAACCAACAACCACTCTTTGCTTACGGTCGATTTATTGGCAGATATGGTTTTATAACTTAATGTATCCACTGCTACTATATTTTAACTATTATTCTTTTCAATTCCGTGAAATGGGCTGCAAATGTACAACTATAAACTTGAATTGCAAATAGTTGTTTCTTATTATTTCCAGTTTTTTTTAAAGCCGGTCAATTCTATAAATTCTTTCTGCCTATTTTTTTACTTATGACCGTTAAAAACCGAATAAAATACATTATTGTTGTAACAACCCTCCGTTTTTTAAGTCATTGAATTAAATCAAAACTACGATCAATCATGATAGACCGTCTTTGTATGGTGTTTATTTTAATGACATCCTTCAGTATTATTGGACAAAAAGATTCTGCAAACATAGTCAAAAGAACATATACAACGGCGGTATTGCCCCATGATATACATATTGTTATAGATGGGGATCTAAGTGATGATGGTTGGAATGTTGTGGAATGGGATGGTGGTTTTACGGTTTTTGATCCGAACAATGGCGAACCACCAAGTCAGCGAACTAAATTTAAAATAACCTATGATGATAGGTTTTTATATGTAGCGGTGCGCTGTTACGATAGTGTGCCTTCCAATATAGAGAAACGATTGGCCCGTAGAGATAATTTTGCGGGGGATTGGATAGAGATTAATATAGATAGTTATAATGATAAACGAACAGGTTTTTCTTTTAATGTATCTGCCGCAGGGGTAAAGGGGGATGAGTTTATTTCTCGAAATGGAGATTATTGGGACGATAGTTGGAATCCTATTTGGTATACTGCCGCTAATATAGATGATGAAGGTTGGACGGCTGAAATGAAAATTCCCTTTAGTCAGTTGAAATTCGGTAAAAAGCAAGAACAGGTATGGGGGCTGCAATTAAATAGAAGATATTTTAGGGGTGAAGAGCGTTCGTTATGGCAGCCTATGCAAAGGGACGCCCCTGGGTGGGTAAGCGAATTCGGAATGTTGAAGGGGCTGATCGATATACAGCCACAAAAGCAGTTGGAGATTCAGCCATTTGTGGTAAATCAGTTCGATACCTATCCGGCGGAAGAAAATAATCCTTTTAGGGATGGTGATGATTTTCGGTTGAATGGAGGTTTAGATGCCAAAATAGGTATTACCAACGACCTTACGTTAGATTTGACCGTGAATCCCGATTTTGGACAGGTAGATGCCGACCCGGGAGCCATTGCTTTAGACGGGTTTCAAATTTTCTTTGAAGAAAGGCGCCCTTTTTTTATTGAGAACAAGAATATTTTCGATTACGAGTTCGCCGATGGTAACGATAATCTTTTTTATAGTAGACGAATTGGTAGGGATCCCCAAGGTTTTGTAGTTGGCAATGATGTTGGTTTTGTTGATCAACCCAAAAATTCCACTATTTTGGGTGCTGCCAAATTTTCGGGAAAAACAAAAAATGGATGGTCGTTAGGTTTGCTAGAAAGCGTAACGGGCAATATGTATGCGGAGGTACAAGATACTTTGGGGGGTAGAAGAAAGGAGTTGGTAGAGCCTTTGACCAATTATTTGGTGGGCAGGGTGCAGAAAGATTTTAACGACCGTAATTCTTTCGTTGGAGGCATTTTTACCGCTACCAATAGAAATTTGCCGGATAATTTAGACTTCTTAAGAAAGGAGGCTTATTCCGGCGGATTCGATTTTAGGCATAGTTGGAAAGAAAGAAATTATTATTTGGAAGGTAATTTGGTCGGAAGCCATATTGTTGGTAGTGAAGAAGCCATTGAACGAACACAAAAAAGCATAACCCATTTGTTTCAAAGGGTAGATGCCGGCCATGTGGAAGTTGATTCGAACAGAACGTCGCTTTCCGGTACCGGGGGCAAATTGGAAGCTGGCAAGGCCGGAGGGGGAAATTGGCGCTATAATGGAGGCGTTATTTGGCGTTCTCCGGAATTGGAACTCAACGATGTAGGTTTTTTGAGACAGGCCGATGAAATTAAGCAATATGCTAGTCTTAGGCGATTGTTTTTAAGGCCTACCAATTTTTTTAGAACGGCGCAAATGGAATTGGAGCAGTATACCACCTATGATTTTGAGGGGAACTATAATAGAATTCAATACGAGTTTCAGGGTTTTATAAACTATAAGAACAATTGGTGGACAGAGGTGGGTGCGGCCCATAAACCCAGAATATACTCTAATACGGTACTAAGGGGAGGACCTCGATGGCGATGGTCCGAAGAGAATTTTTGGTATTTGTTTTTTGGTTCCGATGCGAGAAAAAAATTCAATTTCACCCTTGGTTATGTAAATAGTCAAGCGGCGGAAGATAACTTTTCGTTGGTTCGTTATGTATTGCGTTTTAATTATCAGCCATTTGATGCTTTTAGTCTTTCTGTTTCTTCCGAGTATGAAGAGAATCCGAATAAGACCCAATATGTAATGGAGGCTAGTTTTAATAATACGCCAAGGTACGTTACGGCCAATATAGATCAGCGAACCTTTAATACTTCCATACGGTTCAATTATAGTTTAAACTCCAATCTGTCTATTCAGTATTATGGTGAACCATTTATATCAAGGGGAACCTATACCGATTTTAATTATGTGGAAGATCCTATTGCCGAAAAACTTAAAGACAGGGTCACGTTGTATTCCGATGGCCAAATCTCTAGAATAAATGGGGGAAGTTCATATATGGTCGATGAAGATATAGATGGTGTTACCGATTATGAAATAGAGGATCCTGATTTTTCATATGTTCAATTTAGGTCTAATTTGGTTTTAAGGTGGGAATATGTTCCCGGATCCGAGATTTTCTTGGTCTGGTCACAAGGCGTGGTCGGTTTCGGGGATCCTACAGAGACTTTGGGGAGAAATCTGGACAATCAGATTCTTGGGCAAAAAAAGGAGAACACCTTTCTTTTAAAGGCTACCTATCGTTTTATACTTTAAGCCTTCTTTACCTGTAATGGAAGCATGGTTTTATCATGATAGAATAATTGCATGGTGCGGTTCTAGAAAATATAACGGCTCTTTTTTCGTTGTATCTATTTAATAACCAAAACTTACGATTATGAAATTCAACATATTTTTGTTTTTAACGACGGTATTCTTTCTGAGTTCTTGTAGTTCTGATAAAGACGAAACCCCCGAGATAGATTCTTCTACACAAATTGAAGGAACTTGGGATGCGACCGCATTAAGAATAGACGAAGACAATGCTAGTGACGATGCAAAGTTCGGTCAGCAGATTCTTGAGTTTTTGACCAATAAAGATTGTTATATAATTACCCTTACCTTTAATGGGGATATGGCCGTTACAGCTGAAAATTCATCTAATTATTTAGAAATAAACGCTACCGATTCCGGTTTAGATGTTCCGTGCCCAACAGAATCGGACACAGAGTCCAGCGTCTACACTTATGATGGTAGTATATTGACTATTGTAGATGAAGATGGTGAAACTGTGGAAGTGAATGTTAGTATAGACGGTGATATTATGGTCGTTGATGCGGCAGATTTGGATATACCTAATTTTGACGATAGCGGAGAACTCATATTTATGAGAAGATAAGCGTTCTAGAGCGTTCCGACCCTTTTTAAGTCAAACTTTAAGTGTTTATTTTTTTATGAACTTTTTGCGTATAGATTGTTCCTCTGAATGGATGGTAAGCATATAAACACCGTTGTCTATATGGGCTATGGGTATGTTCAATGCATTGTTTTTTATTTCCCAATGATAATTTAAAATGGGTTTGCCGTAAGCATCTGAAATTAAAATGGAAGCTTTGGGGGTATTTTGAAGTCCCAGAACATTAATTACTGTGGTGGCAGGGTTCGGAAAAAGTTTTACGTTTTCTGTTAGGGTAGAATTGGATAGGGCTCCGTTGGATTGTGAATTGGCAAGCGTTATTATGCCAATCATAAAAACCACTAAGACCGTTATCTTTTTCATTGTATCTCACTTAACCGTAAAGGCTTATTAATACAACGTTGAGTTTTTTCGTTTTAGTCTGGCTTTGGCAACGATTTAACATTTTTCTGAAAAAATTGAGGAAAAATTTGGTTTCCGGCAAAAACAAAAAGGCACCTTTTTAGGTGCCTTTTTTAGGTTATGGAATGCTTAGTTTTTCTAATATTCAAATACCTTAAGGCTTGTAGAGGTATTGTTGTTATTGTCGCGAGAAATTACTTTAACGGTGTACTCGGTTCCGCTGGTTATAGCATAGCTATTAATGGACGTATCTTCCGTGTTTTCTAGTAAAAGCTCCAAGTTGTCACTTTTTCCGACATAAACATCGTAGTTTTTTAGGTCGTTGTCCAGATCTTCGGCCGTCCATGAAATCTTAACGGTATTATCGTTGTTGTCTTCAATGGTAATGTTGGCCGGAAAAGGAGCATAGTTGTCCACTGCGATACCCTCTGAGTAAAAATTCCATTGCTCGCTCTTTTTGCTCTGATCTCCGAAAATGGCGGTCACTGTCCATGAAAATTGTGTGTTCTTTGGCAGTGTTACCGTTTTTTCGGTGGTTGTACTAGAGGTGTTTATAACATTTCCTGAGTCCTGATTTGTAATCTGGATCTCGTAAGAGGTGGCATTTTTCGCTGTTGACCATAAAAACTCGATAGAGGTTTCACTGGTGCCTACGTCGGTGCCTTCCGTACAAACTAAGTTGTTATCGGGAAAAATAAGGTTAAAGTCGCCTAGCTCGTTTGTTCCATTGTTGGGTTCTGGAGAATCGCTATCGCTACCGCCACATGAACTTAACAAGATGAGGCCTATAAATAATTTTATCGCTGTTTTCATTTTTTGATAAGTTTTGTTTGAACGTCTTGTTCCTTAGATTTAATATTGATGTAGTAAAGGCCTGTGGGCAACTCTGTAACGGGTACTTTAAGACTTCCGTTTTCTATAGGAAGTGTAAGTGACTTCAATAGATTGCCGCCCGTATTGGTTATAGAAATAGTTGCTTTGTCAGAATTCTTCAGTCCGATAATATTGGCCTCGTCCGCAGTTACCGGGTTCGGGGAAACCATTGCATGGTTTAGAACGTACGTTTCTTCATATTCTCCTTGGCAACTTTTATCGGTTTTGGCAAGAATGGTATTCACTCCTTTTTCTAGTTCAAAGGTTAATTCATGAATACCCGTATCGTTAAAAGAGTAATTGAGTTCTTTATTGTTTACCCTAACGGTGTAATTTTTGCTTCCAGATACAACAAGCTTTGCAGTTTTGTTCTTTTCGTTTACAACTGCCTTACCAGAGGTAAAAGCTTCCGGACTATTTATATTTACCGAAGAGCAACGTTCAAAATTAGGAGTATTGGGCATGTAGACACATACGTTATAGGTGCCTTGGGCCAAGCCTGATATTTTAAGGCCTTCGGTGGTGTCAATGTCGGAGAAGGTCTCGTTAAAAGAATCTCCTTCGACTACAACTTGGTAATCATATGCCTTATCAAAAGAGATGGTTATTTCCCCGTTGTCGGTATCTTCACATGAAGTACTGGTAGTCAAAATCTGAATATCGTCGTTCTGTGAAACTAGAATGTTGACTGCGTTTGTTTCTAGGGTAAGCCCAGGCACATTAGGGTTGGTGATCGTGCATATGTACGATCCAGAATCATCTTCTGAAATATCGCTTAGGTTTAATGTGTTTGAATCTTGTCCGCTTAAAATGGACCCGTCTTTTTTCCATTGGTATATGTTATTTTCACTTTCGGTATTGGTAACCTGAAGTTGAAAATTTGACCCTTTGTCTACAATAAAAGATTCTCCTAGGTCTATATTTCTTTGTGGGTCATAATCTAAATCTACACTGTTTGTGTCGTAAGTGGCAATTACATTTTCAATGTTCTTAAAGTTGAAATTGTTACCATAGATATTTACGTCCGCCCCGGTGACACTGATCACGGGTATGTCTCCTGATAGATAGTTATAGCTTAGACCTAGAACAAGCAAGTTTGTTAGGCTTTCGAAAGACGCGGGTATCTGTCCGCTGATTTTATTGTCATGGGCCTGGAATATGGTAAGTTCTGTAAGAGCGTCAAAAACATCTGGAAGCGCCCCCGTAATATTCCCGTTTCTGGCTTCGAAAACCTTTAGTTTGGTCAGGTTTTGAATTTCTGTAGGTATAGGCCAAGGATCGAGTGATGTTAGTTTTTCTACTTTCAGGGTAGTTAAATTAGTAAGATTCCATATTTCGGAAGGAAACGAGCCACTGAAATCGTTAGAATCTAGATAAAGGGTTTTAAGATTCGTTAGATTTCCTATTTGCGATGAAATCTGTCCCGAAAATTCATTGTGGGATAGGGTTAAATTTTCCAAAGAAGTAATATCCCATAATACATCTGGCAGTTCTCCCGAAAAATTGTTGTAACCCAAACTTAAGGTTTTTAGATTGGTGAGTCCGCTGAAAGAACTGGGTATTGTGCCAGTAATATCATTGGATGATACGTTCAGTTCGTTCAATGTAAAAAGGTTTCCCAGCTCTTGGGGAATTTCACCTGAAATACTATTATTTGACAAGTTTATTGATTTGATAGATGCTAGATCCCCCAGTTCTTTTGGAATACTGCCATTAAGCTGATTGTCCCTAAGATTAATAGTTTCCAAGGTGTTTAAATTGCTTATCGAAGACGGAATGGATCCTGTAAACTGGTTGCCGTCAAGGAATATTTCTCTTATCGAGGTTAACTGATCTATGTTGTTGGAAATTTCTCCTGATAAATCGTTCTGTTTTAGATTGATGACCTCTAGGTTGGTTAATTCAAAAAGCGCTTCTGGAATCTCCCCCTCAATAGCATTTGCAGGAAGGTTAAAGTCTTCTAAATAAGTAAGGTCACCAATTTCGGATGGTATTGTTCCAGTAAGATTATTGTCTGGTAATACCAAATAGCGGACCCTGTTTTCTGAGTTTAGCGTTACACCGAACCAAGTGCTCATATCAGCGCTTAGGTCCCAAGGGGTAGTCCAATTGTCGCCGTTCGTAGCATTGTAAAATGCCACCAAGGCGTCTCTGTCCGTATTGGTACTGGTAGTTTTTTCGGTAATAACGGCATTGTCCAAAATAATCTCCGCACTTGCAGAAGCGCCTGTTATGGTAATGTCAAAATTATGGGTAGCGTCATAAGAGGATGTAAATTCATAGCTTAAAGTCAGCCATTCACCCGAATTTAAGTTAGATGCAAACTCTTCGTCTTCAAGATAAAAGTCATCTCTTAGAAGGGTTGCCTTAATTTTTGTGATCGATCCTGTTACAATCTTGTAATCAAATGAAATGGAGTAGGTTTTGTCCTTTTCAAAAGTAAGGTCGTTCGATGGTGTTGCGGCGCTCAATTGAGCAAAGTACCCACTACTACCACTTCTGTTGGTCTGTAGTTTTACCGCATAGTCGCCATCAGTGGCGTCTGTAACCTTGGCTCTGGTTGTTTGGTAATGAATATACCAATCATCAAAATTTTCTGAAGCAACCGTAAATGAGCTTTCAAAACTGGGATTCTTTAAAAGATTGGTCTGTGCGTAACCGAATAAAGAAAACAGTAAGAAAATTAGGGGAACTAAGTAAATTTTCTTCATAAAAAGTATGTTGTTGATTAAATTATGTGGGATAAATATAATTGGTCAAATAATTTTTTTAACAAAATTTTCGATGAAATTTAAAAAATTATTTGGTCTTGTTATTAATTTTTAAATACCAAGATCTATATTTAAAAAAGTGCTAAATACGTTGTTTTCTTATCCTAAAAGTTTGAAAATAGGTGGTAAAATAGTATGTGTAAAAAGATGGGGTGCCGACTTATGGCCCTTCGTTTTGTTCGCTGCCGTAAAACCTATTGAAGATGAGGCAGGCGGTTAGGTCTCCAGTGACGTTCACCGAAGTTCTGAACATTCCTAAAATGCGGTCTATACCTATGATGACGATGAGGCCGTCTACAGGAATTCCCGAGCTCTGTAGTACCGAGGCAAGAACAATGACCCCACCACCGGGAATGGCCGGTGTTCCTATAGAGGCCGCCACAACCGTAAAAGTAATCAGCAATAGGTTCATTATGGTCAGTTCTATGCCGTAGGCCTGGGCCATGAACAACGTGGTTACACATTGGAACAGGGCTGTGCCGTCCATATTTATAGTGGCACCGACGGGGATAACAAAATCGCGGATATGGGAAGAAATCCCTAATTTTTCATCTGCCGTTTTCATCGATAAGGGCATCACAGCGGCCGAACTGGCTGTGGAGAAGGCCAGTAGTTGGGGTTCTTTAATTGCTTTTAGAAACTTTAGTGGACTCTGTTTGCCGACTACCAAGACCATAAGCAAATAGAATAGCAATAAGAGTAACAACCCCAAGATTACAACGCCCATGTAGTATCCGAGTCCCAAAAATATTTCGAAACCCGTTCTGGACAATAAGGCGGCAATTAAACCAAAAACTGCATAAGGCACCAGTGCCATGGCCCATGACACGACGATCATACATATTTTCTGTACCGCTTCGGAAAAACGGATAATGGGCCTTGCGATGTCGTCTTGTAGTTGGGTAATGGCGACGCCGATTATAATGGTAAAGATCACTACGCCGAGCATCTCTCCCGTTAAAATGGACTCCAATGGATTGTTGGGGATGAGATTAGAGATGGTATTCGGAATATTATCCATAAGGTTGGTCTGTTCTACGGGGATGGTTCCGCTTTCATTGCTGTTTGGAAAACCGCCCAACGATAAAACATATTGGCCAGGTTTTAGTATTAGGGTTACGAACAAACCTAAGATTATGGCTACTGCCGTGGTGAAGATGAAATAGAGCAATAAACGAAGTCCGAAAGATTTTAGGTTTTCCGAGGTATTGCTTACGATTCCCGTCAATATCGATGTAAATATCAACGGAATCATGATCATCTGAACCAGACGCATGAAGATTTGGCCGGGCAGATCTAGCCAATCGGCCAACCGAAGACTGACTTCCTCCGTTAATAGTCCCGTTGACGGATTAAGTAATACACCGGCTCCCGCCCCCAAAACGAGTCCCACGATTACCTTGAGCCATAGTTGTCCCTTTATAAGACGGTCCAAGTGCTCAGATAAATGGTTGATAGGCCTAAATTCTATCATGACGTTTACGCTGTTTAAGACGTGGGTATATGATTAATGGGCCTCGAGCCAATTATGGCCTATGCCTACCTCTACATCCAAGGGGACCGATAGTTCAAAGGCATTTTGCATTTCAGACTGTATCATTGTCTTAAGTTCGTCCAGTTCGGGCTTAAAAATGTCAAAGACCAATTCATCATGTACTTGTAAGAGCATTTTAGATTTAAAGTTGCCCTCGCTAAGCTTTTTATGAATGTTGATCATAGCTATTTTTATGATGTCGGCGGCACTTCCTTGAATAGGGGCGTTGACGGCATTTCGTTCGGCCGCTCCGCGTACAATGGCATTGCTGCCGTTAATGTCCTTTAAATACCTGCGTCTGCCCAAAACCGTTTGCACATACCCATGTTCACGGGCAAAATCGATTTGCTCACTGATGTAGTTCCTCAGTTTGGGGTAGGTTTTGTAATAGGTGTCTATGAGTTCCTTGGCTTCCGAACGCGAGAGGTCGGTTTGGTTGCTGAGGCCAAAGGCCGAAACTCCGTAAATGATACCGAAATTAACGGTTTTGGCATTGCTTCGCTGTTCGCGGGTCACTTCCTCAAGGGGTACGTTGAATACTTTTGAGGCGGTAGAGGCGTGAATGTCCTCGCCATTTTTAAACGCCTCGATCATGGTAGTCTCCTCACTTAGGGCGGCAATGATCCGCAATTCTATCTGGGAGTAATCCGCGGCCAATAAAACATAGTTTTCATCCTTAGGTACAAAGGCCTTACGTACCTGTCTACCCCGTTCCGTTCGTATCGGAATGTTTTGAAGGTTGGGGTTGTTGCTGCTCAGACGGCCCGTTGCGGCAACGGTCTGCATGTAATCGGTATGTATGCGTCCGGTGGCCGGTTGTACCTGCTCCGGCAACGCATCTATATAGGTGCTCTTAAGTTTTGCCAGTCCCCGGTACTCCAATACGTCCCTAATGATCTCATGGTCTTTGGCCAAATACGAAAGTACGTCCTCTGAGGTAGAATACTGTCCGGTTTTGGTCTTCTTGGGTTTGTCCACCAATTTCATTTTGTTGAAGAGGATCTCTCCCAATTGTTTTGGAGACCCGATATTGAATTCCTCACCGGCGGCTTCGTAAATTTTTCCTTCTAGGTTTTTAATGTCATTGTTCAGGTCTTCGGACAGGGAGTTCAGAAACTTTTCGTCAAGTTTGATCCCCTCCAGTTCCATATCGGCAAGAACCCTCAGTAGCGGAATTTCTATAGTGTTGAAAAGGTCTTCCGTTTTTGCTTCGGCAAGTTCGGGTCTAAAATGTTCTGCCAATTGAAGGGTGATATCCGCATCTTCTACTGCATATTCGGTTTGTTGCTCCAAAGGAACATCGCGCATATTCAATTGGTTCTTTCCTTTTTTACCTATCAGCTCGGTAATGGAGACCGGTGTATAATTGAGGTAGGTTTCCGATAGCACATCCATATTGTGGCGCATATCGGGGTTGATCAAATAATGGGCCAACATGGTATCAAAGAGTTTTCCCTTAACCTGTATATTGTATTTGTGCAGTACCTTGATGTCGTACTTTAGGTTTTGTCCGATCTTTTCGATGTCCTCCGATTCAAAAAAAGGCCGTAGTTGCTCAATCAGTTGTTGGGCCTCTTCTTTGTCCTCTGGAAAAGGGAGGTAGAAACCTTTAGTGGCTTCCCAAGAAAAGGCAATACCGACCAATTGGGCTTCCAAAGGATTCAATGAAGTGGTTTCAGTGTCGAAACATACCGATGTTTGCTTCATTAAATTCTGAAGAAAAAGTTTCATGGCCATTCCCGGGGTCACACTTTGATAGGCGTGCGCTACGTCTTTAATCGTTTTTCTGCTAGAGCTGTCTTTCATGGTGGCAGGTGATGCCCCGTCGCCACCAAATAACGAAAACTGGCCACTACCAGCTGATGAAGACGATTTTTTTGGGGTCGGTGTGCCATTTTCTTGGGATGCGTCAGCTGCTGCTTCCTTTGAGAATAATTTTATGAATTGGTCCTTGAGTCTTCTAAATTCGAGCTCCTCAAAAATTTCCTGCACTTTTTCGGCGTCGGGTACAGACATTTCATAGTCTTTGGCGTCAAAGGTAACGTCGCATTCGGTACAGATGGTAGCCAGTTTTTTGGAAAGCAGACCGAGTTCTTTGTGTTCTTCCACCTTTTCCTTCATCTTGCCTTTTAGCTGGTCGGTATTTTCAAGAAGTCCTTCCATAGATCCGAACTGGGCAATGAATTTTTTGGCGGTCTTGTCCCCCACACCGGGTAACCCGGGAATGTTATCACTGGCGTCTCCCATCATGCCCAAATAGTCGATTACCTGCTCGGGGCGTTCCACTCCAAAACGCTTCTGGACTTCGGGAATACCCCAAATTTCAATACCATTGCCCATTCTTGCCGGGCGGTACATGAAAATATTCTCGGAGACCAACTGGCCAAAATCCTTATCAGGGGTTACCATATATACTTTATAATCTTCTTTCTCGGCCTGTTTGGCCAAAGTGCCTATGATGTCATCTGCTTCCCAGCCTTCCAATACCACCGAGGGAATATGCATGGCCTTGAGAATATCTTGAATGTAGGGCACCGCGATACGGATGGCGTCGGGTGTTTCGTCTCTGTTGGCCTTGTATTCGGGAAAAAGTTCGGTGCGTTCCGCACTGCCACCTTTGTCGAAACATACGGCGAGGTGATCGGGTTTTTCACGTCTGATCACATCAAAAAGAGAATTCATAAAACCCATAATGGCACTGGTGTCCATTCCTTTGGAATTTATTCTGGGGTTCTTAATAAGTGCGTAATATCCTCGGAAAATCAGTGCATATGCGTCTAGTAGAAAAAGTCTTTTTTGTTCTGCCATTTTTAATGATTAAAAGTGCGACGATAAAAGTACGAAGTTTGATTCGAAAGCGCGTAGAAATGCTCGAATTGTACTATGATCACCTATGTTTTTAAGCCTTTAAATAACTGTTCGCCGGATTGTTTGTATGTCCGTCATTAGTATAGGTGCGGTAAGAGAAGCCTGGGTGAATGCAATAAGCGCCCGTTTCGCCCTTTTTGTTTACTGCTATAAAGCCAATTTGAAAATCTTGTTTGTCCTTGTTCTTGGCAATGATTCTTTTTACACCTTCTTCACATGCTTCTTGTGGTGACTTGCCTTGTCTCATTAACTCTACGATCAAGAAACTGCCCACGGTCCGTACTACTTCTTCGCCAACACCGGTAGCGGTGGCACCGCCTACTTCATTGTCTACAAATAAACCGGCGCCTATTATTGGGGAGTCGCCAACTCTGCCGGCCATTTTGTACGCCATACCACTAGTAGTACAGGCCCCAGAAATATCTCCGTTTTTGTCAATGGCCAACATACCTATGGTGTCATGGTTTTCTATATTTATTATGGGTTTGTATTTCGATGTCTTTTTCCATTCCAACCATTCTTGTTTTGACTTTTCTGTCAGTAGGTCTGTCTTTTTAAATCCTTGTTCATAGGCAAACTGTTCGGCACCTTTTCCTACCAACATCACATGCGGTGTTTCTTCCATGACCTTTCTTGCTACCGATATGGGGTTGGCAATATTTTCAATGGCCAATACCGCACCGCAGTTGGCATCTTTGTCCATGATACAGGCGTCTAAGGTTACGTTGCCGTCCCTATCCGGCCTACCCCCGTTACCAACGGTTTGGTTGTCCAAATTGTTTTCTTCTACCATGACCCCTTGGTGAACGGCATCTAAAGAATTTCCACCTTCTTTTAGCACTTCCCAGGCCTTGGCCGTCGCATTCCCGAAATCCCAGGTGCAAATAGCTATCGGAATATTTTCTTTGTCGGTCTCCGGTTTGTCCGTTTTGCTGGGGGCGGTTTCATTGCAAGAAGCTAATATGGGGGCAGATAATATTCCTGCGGTTATGGTACTCGAATTTTTAAGAAATTTTCTTCTTTTCATAGACATGGTTCTTTACTTTTAATGAAATCTAAATATAATAATATGCTTGTAGAAGTATGTGCCAATTCTTTGGAATCTGCGTTGAATGCGCAAAAGGCCGGTGCTGATAGAATTGAACTTTGTTCAGAGCTGGCAGTGGGCGGTATTACCCCCTCTTACGGATTATTGAAATTGATAAGAGAGCAAATTTCTATACCTGTTCATGTTTTAATACGGCCAAGAAGTGGTGATTTTACCTATTCGGACCTTGAGTTTGAAATTATGATGAGAGATATTTCTTTGTGTGTAGAAATGGGGTTTGATGGTGTTGTTTCTGGAGTTTTACATAAAGATTATAGCTTGGATGGGAAGAGGACCGAGGATTTAGTGAGGGCTTCCGCTAATTTGAATTTTACGTTTCATAGGGCTTTTGATTGGGTGCGCCAACCATTGCATACGCTTCGTTCACTAGAGGATATGGGGGTGAGTTATGTGCTTACCTCTGGTCAAAAGAAATCGGCATTAGCAGGTATCGAATTGTTGCAAGAGCTCAATGGGCGTGCTTCTAATATTGTGGTCATGCCCGGAAGTGGAATTAACGATAACAATGCGGCAGTGTTTAAAGAAAAGGGCTTTAAGGCCGTGCATTTATCGGGAACCAAATTACAACAGACGTTGTTGGAGGATCCTTTGGTTTCAATGAATTCCTCTTCGTTTATGAACGATGATAAAATAGCGATAACCAGCACAGAAACTATTAAAGCTGTTGTAGATAAGGTTAAATAAAAACCAAAAGCAACGTATGGTAGCATTTCAAAAAATATCTTTGTAAAAAAAAGAAGTATGCTTCGTTGGATCATCTTTGTAGTAGTATATCTAGGGTTAAGTTTTTATATAGTGCAAGCACTTAGGTCTCTCTTTAGGCAGCCTTGGGTATATCTTTTATATATAGTGGTGTCACTTGCTATATTGATAAATTTTATATATCAATTTACAGCAGGCGAAGAGGCAGGTCGGGTATTAAGTAGACCTAAGAGTTATGCCTTTGGTCTATTATTGACGATGTTGTCCTTTAAAGTGGTAATTATCCTTTTTCTTTTTTCCGAAGACATTTTTAGAATTTTTACAGGAGCATATCATAAAATATTTGGAGCGGACAAGGAGTTCAGCCTACCGGAACGAAGACGTTTTTTAAGTATGATAGGTCTGGGCATCGCGGCTCTTCCCTTTGGTGCTTTATTGTATGGTATGTACAAGGGTAAGTACAATTATAAAGTATTGAAGTATACGTTGGAATTTGATGATTTGCCAGAGAGTTTTGACGGGTATCGTATAACCCAGATTTCTGATATACATAGTGGAAGTTTTGATAACCGTAAAAAGATAGAATACGGTGTAAAACTTATAAATAGACAAAATAGCGACTTGCTGCTTTTTACCGGGGACATGGTGAACAATAAGACGGAAGAGATGTTGCCTTGGGCAGAGCTTTTTAGTACATTAAAAGCAAAGGACGGTAAATTCTCCATTTTGGGAAATCATGATTATGGGGATTATATAGATTGGGAAACCGAAGAATTGAAGAGGCAGAATCTAGAAGACTTAAAAAAACTACAAAAAGATATGGGGTTCGATCTTTTGTTGAACGAGCATAGGTACCTTAAAAAGGGAGCGGATAAAATTGCCTTGGTTGGAGTTGAGAACTGGGGTAGGGGCGGTTTTAAAAAAGCTGGAGACCTTAAGAAGGCCATTTCGAATATTGCCAAGGACGATTTTACGATTTTAATGAGCCATGATCCGTCGCATTGGGAAGATGAAGTGTTGCATGATGATAAGCATTTTCATTTGACCTTGAGTGGTCATACACATGGTATGCAGTTTGGTATAGAAATACCGGGATGGGTTAAATGGAGTCCGATAAAATGGCGTTACAAGTATTGGGCCGGAGTATATAAAGAGTTGGGGCAATTTATTAATGTGAACAGGGGGTTTGGGTTTTTAGGCTATCCCGGTAGAGTAGGAATTTGGCCCGAAATAACCGTGATTACCTTAAAAAAGAAGTCGTTAACATGATTTTAACTCGTGTTGAACGCCACAATAATAAGCCCTTAGATTGTATTTTAACATTTTTTACTACATTTGGCGAATAACGTAAAGCCGATTATATGTCTAAATTTGGTGAACTTATAGATTTGAATGTGCCAGTACTCTTGGATTTTTATGCGGAGTGGAACGAGCAATCAACCGCTATGCATCCTGTATTAAGAGAGGTGGCTGCTGCTATTGGTGACAAGGGCAAGGTGATTAAAATAGATGTCGACAAGAATAAAGAACTGTCACAGGCATTACGTGTCAAAGGTTTGCCCACGCTAATGATCTACAAAAAAGGCGAGATGGTCTGGCGCCAAAGTGGTGAGCAAGACGCCAATACGCTTATAGGTATTCTGAACGAATATATATAAGCGCCTTAACTTTCTTTTGTTTTTTATGAAATAGGAGTGTTTTTATGACCTGTTTATGGTCGAACACTATCATTGCTGGTATTAATAGTGTCCGACATTGATACGGTGTCTACCATATCCGGATCGTTCTCCAATTCGGTTTCTGGCATTTCTAAACTGGCATCGTCTTTATAGAAGTGTTGAAACTTGTCTATATATTCGTTGAATATTAGGGTTTCTTTCTCTGCCATGTCCTTCTCATCATTGGCTATGACCATATCTATATTTCTTCTATATGCTTCCATATCTGCAATAATATCGTCAATATGGCCATACTGCTCATCTATGCTGGTAAGGGAGTAATACTCTAACCTTTCTTGGTATTTTTTCTTTAGAAGGCTAAAAAGTTCTCTTGCCTTTTCGGTTTCTCCTACTTTGTAATATCCATCTATAAATGGTTCTACCAATGAGTAATATCCAAATTTCTCTACAGGCATATTCTTCAGCGAAATTTCGATAATATCTTTTGCCTTGTCCATCTTGTTCTCTTTGATGAGAGCTTCCATCAATCGGGCCAAATTACCTCTAAAAGATACACTCTGTATTCTTGTTTGTGTGTCGTGATAGATGTCTCCACCGGCATTTCCCCAATCCCAGTTGGTGACAATATCGTACATCAAGTCGGTATCTATTCTTCCCATTTCAAAAGAATTGGGTCTTTCTGTTCTTATAGGGACCAGTTTATAGGCAAGACCATCCAATTGTAGGTAATCTTTCATCCAAATGTATTCCGCATCGTCGAAACTTCCTCCAGAAAAATATAAAGGCCTTTTCCAGTCATTATTGGCCAAAATATCCAACATCATCATACTTTTTTTGGTGATTGCACCAGGTAGGTCTATGTCTATATAATCTACGATGAGGGCAGAATCTTTTGGTTTTACCAGACCGCTTTCCAATACATTTTTCTTGTTAACGGGCACCCTTATTTTATTGGTAGGGTAGTACACTATGTTCTGGGTGTTTTCAGAATAAGCACTTAAATCCGCCCCCTGCTGTTCAAAAAGGTACTTTAATTTGGTCCTGGGCTTGTCGCTGTCGATCCAGTTGATAAAATCTTTTATGTTCCATCTGTTTTCTGTAATACCTTGGTGGTATAGCACATCGCGATTACCCCAGCGGTATTTCTCGTGCTCTATTTGAGAAGGTATAGGGTCGCTCTCGTAGGCTTTTTTCTTCATTTGATCTACATACCAGTCGGTCTCGAACAAACTGGTACAAACTATTCTTACATCTGTACGGTAGCCCTCTATTTCTTGTGCATACCAAAGGGGAAAGGTGTCGTTGTCGCCGATCGTAAACAAAATAGCTCCTGCATCTTCTTGGCAAGAATCCAAATATGCTTTGGCAGATGAATTTGCCGTAAAGCGGTTAGATCGGTCGTGGTCGTCCCAATTTTGTACCGCCATAACCGTAGGCACGGCTAAAAGGCAGATGACAACTACTACAGGGGCCAAGACTTTTGGGGTCAACCAATCTTTAAATCCGTCATAAAGACCGTAAACACCAATACCGATCCAAATGGCAAAAATGTAAAACGATCCTACCAAAGAATAATCTCTTTCCCTAGGCTGAAAAATACCGGGGTTGGTGTAAAACTGAATTGCCAGTCCCGTGAAAAGGAAGAACACCAGTAAGACCCAAAATTGTTTCGGGTTTTTTGATACTTGGAAAACAATACCGATAATACCCAATATTAAAGGTAAAAAGAAATAGGTATTGCGGCCTGGGTTGTTTTTTATGTCGCTTGGTAGGTTGTCTTGACTTCCCAACCTTGCGCTGTCGATAAAATTAATACCGCTTAACCAGTTTCCGTTATCGTTGTACCGTCCTTGTACGTCGTTCTGTTTGCCGACAAAATTCCACATAAAATAACGTAGGTACATGTAGTTGAACTGGAACTCCACCATGTATTTAATGTTATCCCATACAGATGGTGGCTCTACCTCTATGTAATCACTAAAGCGTTTTAGAAAACTAATGTATTGTTCCGCATCTATTTCTCCATTGGCGAAACCTGTTTTTACTTGATTGGCAGCTTCCCTGAGCTCTGCATTGGATTCTGTCAACCTAAAATCCAATGGACCAAAATAACGCATATAATTTGCTGCATTTTGCGAACTCCACATTCTTGGAAGAAAACCTTGGTGCTTAGGGTTGGGGCCCTGTTCCGATTTTTTGTATTTGTTTACGATGATGTATTTCCCCAGGGTATAGTCTTTTTCGTACTTGGGCTTACCGTCCCTGTCCTCTCCCGGAGGGGCGAACATGTCAGAGTAATAGGTTCCGTAAATTGGGCTGTCTACCCCAGGGTATTGTTCCCTGTTGTAGTAGGCCAATAGGGCACGGGCATCCTCAGGGTTGTTTTCGTTGATGACTACTTTGGCGTTCGCACGTATAGGTAACATTAACCATGAAGAAAATCCTAAAAACAAGAACATTAAACAAAGAACTATTGTGTTTCCTGTTTTGTAATTGTTTTTTCGGGTGTAGTTTAACCCGAAGTAAAAAGCCGCTATAAATAAAATACCTATAATAATGGATCCAGAATTAAAGGGAAGTCCGATACTATTGACAAAAAATACTTCTCCCCACCCGAATAATTTTAATACGTAGGTCAATGAGAATTTATAGACCAACATTAAAATGGCTATAACAGCGATGTTTGCCAATAAAAAGTTCTTTATGGTCGTTTTTTTATACGTTTTAAAGTAATAAAGTAGACCTACCGATGGGATAGCCAAAAAGCCCATAAATTGAACCCCGAAGGTTAAGCCTATTACGAAAGATATAAGTATGAGCCATCTGTTTCCTCTAGGGTCGTCTAGGTTATCCGTCCATTTTAATCCAAGCCATAACAATAATGCCATTATAAAACTTGCCATGGCGTATACCTCTGTTTCTACGGCATTGAACCAAAAACTGTCGGAATAGGTAAATGCCAAAGAACCTATTAAGCCACTTCCTAGAACGGCAATAGCTTTGCTATTGGTCAATTCACCTTCTTTGTCTATTAATTTTCGGGTAATATTGGTAATGGTCCAAAACATGAACAAGATTGTAAATGCACTGGAGACACCAGAAACAAGGTTTACCATCATCGCAACCTGACTGGGGTCGAAAGCGAACATGGCAAAAAAGGCTCCGATCATTTGTAGTAAAGGAGCTCCCGGTGGGTGGCCTACCTGAAGTTTGGCCGCCGTAGCGATATATTCACCGGCATCCCAAAAACTGTTGGTCGGTTCAACGGTTATGAAATATGTAACAAGTGCTATAAAAAATACGGCCCACCCAAGAAGGGTATTCCATTTGTTGAAGTTCTTTGAAAACATGTAACCTAGGTTAAAGCTATCTGGCGAATTTAATAATTTAAATATAGATCGCCCCATTATTTTTATAAACCTTTAACAGGTGATTTTGATCAATTTTAATTTTTGCTCAAAAAAATATTTGTGCAAACCAAACTTTGTTTTAAATTTGCACGCTCTTAGAGGTATTGGCCCATGGTGTAATGGTAACACTCCGGTTTTTGGTACCGTCATTCTAGGTTCGAGTCCTAGTGGGCCAACTAAGAAGTTTTAAAGCCCGGTCGTCTGATGATGACCGGGCTTTTTTGTTCGCTGCAGTTGATTAGGATTCACTGTTTTAGTCATTATGATAGTGTCTTTGTAAAATGTTATTTGTCGGAAGAATATCAATTTAAACGGAGATTTATCACTCTAAAAACCGATATTTTGTACATTGCCGGTCGAATGAGTTAAGGATTTAGTGAAAATAGTACTTGGTTCATTCGGGTCTCTGTTAGTTTTGCCCCCACTCTATAAACTAATTTAATATGAAGTTAACCGAAAAAAAATTAAAGATAATCTTGGTGGTTGTGCTGCTAGGTTTTGGAGTTGGATTTTATCTTCAAGATCTACAACATCAAAAAAGCACACAACATGCTTGGAAAGCGAATAGGTATAACCTTTCCAGGTTCGAAAAGATTACTGAATACAATAAGCAGATGAATTCCGGTAACTGGAGGGTGATGAGGGACAGTATTCAGGACCAATTGGATACCTTGATGATCTTAAGGTTTAGAAAAGAGGTTGACAGTATTAACTCTATAACGCAGAAAGAAGGCGGTGTTAACAAAGCTGGCTTTTTTAGCGATGAAATTTTAAGTGAACGCTAGTATGTCGTTCTTTATGGAATAGTATCCTCGTTGTCCGGGATCTTATCTTCCGTTGATTCGATGCCGTTCGAATTTATTTTTTCCTTTAGGATGTCTTCGGCGGTGTTTCTTTCTTCATATTGTTCGTCTATTTCATCCAATAAAGAACCTATTTTACGTTTATCCTTTATCATGGCCCAAGTCATAATTAAACTGGTCGCTATAATTACGAATAATAGTATGCCCGATTCAAATTCCGCTACCTGTGCTTCTTTAGGTATTGCGTAAAATAGTAAAATGGTGATGAGTCCTCTTGGGGCAATAAATAACTGGGGGAAAATATCTCTGCCGATCAACACTCTTAATATTAAAAAACGAATCAGGTATATAGATACAATGATAAGAAGGCTTATTAGGGTAACTTTAAAACTTAACAATGAGCTAAGTACAATGGTGATGCCGAATATGACGAAGAAAAATGTGCGTATTACAAAAGCCGTCTCCAAAGTTATTATATGGAGTTCGTGGTAGATCTGTTTTATTTTATCGGTATCTAGAAAAACTTTTGCCTTGCCAGGGAAAAACAAATGGGCATTTTTAACAATAAGTCCAAAGACGAGGATGATTATGAGCGACGATAAATGTAATTTTTTTCCAATGGCATACAATAATAGCAATACCGCTATTAGTAAAAATAATTTGGCTTGGCTCTTTATTTTTTGAAATATTAAAATTATGGCATAACTCGCTACAATGGCGATTGCTATGGTCAGGGCTATGTTTCCGATGAAGCCAACGGCACCTGCATCTTCGCTCGGATTCAGTCCTTCGATAAGGAAATAGAACATCATTATGCCCATTATATCGGAGAAGGTGCTTTCGTATATGTGGAACTCTTTCTTTTTTTCGGACAAACCCCCGACGCTCGGTATAATTATGGCGCTCGACAGTATGGATAGTGGTGTGGCGTAGATCAATGCCGATTGCATGCTCATTTCAGCAATAAACAGCTGAAGAATAAAGGCGGCCGTATAGGCGGATGCCAGTAACCCGATAAGCGCAATGGACATAGATTTTAATATAGGTACTATTTTGTCTTTCTTAAGTTCCAATTCCAATGCCGCTTCGAGAACGATCATGATCAACCCTACCGTTCCGAGTATTTTTAGGCTTTCAAGAAAATCAGGTACACTTCCGAAGAAATAACTAAGGGTCAGGTTCAGAAAGATACCTAAGACTATAAGCATAAGTACAGAGGGTATGTTGGTTCTTTTGCTGATGACATTGAACCAAAAGGAAATGATAACGATTATTGAGGCGGTGATGATAAAATCGTACGTGGTAAGTGCTTCCATAAATTTAAGTTCCAAGTTGCTAAAGGTAAAAAAAGAAGGGTGGTTTTAATTTTTGTTTTTTTAATTTTTTTTGAAAATGGTATAATTTTTGCTACCTTTTTGAAGGAAAAAGATTACGTTATTTAAATTTATTTTTATGAGAAAAGTTATACTCCCCGTTTTTATTGTTAGTTTTCTTTTGATAGGCTTTGCTCCTTATCCCTCAACATCTCCTGATCCTCAGAAGATCGATCAATTAATGCAGAAGCTTAAGTATTATGGTCTTTTGGCGAATGAACGTACTGTAATTCATACCGATAAGGATTATTATGAGAAAGGGGAAACTATTTGGTTTCGGGTTTATTTGACAAACGGTCTTAATAATGTGTTGAAGCCTTATAGTGGTGTCGTTTATGTAGAGGTTTTGGATGAAAAAGGTGATGTGGTAGAGAAGAGGAAATTGAGTGTGTCCGATTATGGTGCCTTTGGTGATTTGTCCATAAAGAATAATTGGGATTCTGGAAAATATTATATCAGGGCTTTTACAAAATTGATGTTGAACAATGATGAGCCTAGGGCACACGTGAAGTCTATTCTGGTTGAAAATTCTGGACAATCAAGCTTAAGAAACGAGATTGAAAGAGGTGTGAATGTTTCTCCGGATATTCAAATTGCACAAGAAGGAGGTTCTTATGTCGATGGTGTTATGGCTACCCTTGGTGTTAAGGCTGTTAATGGGCAGGGGGAAATGATTGGTCGTGTTGGGGAGATTGTTGATGATAGGAATAATGTTGTGACCAGTTTCGAATTTGTTTCGCCTGGGTATGGAAAGGCATATTTTACGCCACAGGCTGATCGTAAGTATAGGCTTAAAATTGACTCGGGTAGTAAGGTTTTTGAAAAAGAATTACCCGATGTGGAGAAGAAAGGGTATTCTCTGAATTTAAAAGAAAGACCAGATTATATAGTTGTAAGTATGGCCAATACAAATGAAGACGGTTTAAATGGTTGTGTTCTTTTGGCTCATTCTGGAGAAACGCCTCTGGCAGTTTATAACTTGGATGCCAAAGAAAAAGAGGTTTCTAAATTTATAAGAATCAATAAGGCTGAGCTTGGCGATGGTGTGGTCTCTTTTTCTCTTTTTGATCAAGCGGGTAATGCAAAATGTCAAAGATCATTGAGGTTGGGTGATGATGTAGCGTCTTTCGTTGGGTTGCAGGCTGATAAAGATGTGTATAAAAAAGGAGAGACCATTGTGTTGAAAATCAAGAATGGGAAAAATATAATGGGCGATGTTTCGATGTCTGTGGTGTCTAAGGAAAGAACCATTGGTGTTGATGGGCAAAAAGATTTTCTATTAGAAGGTGATGCTTTTGTGGGTTCTGCAATGCCTTTGGGGTTAAAGGATGAGAATTCCGTTAGAAGAAAAGAAATGCTGGATGCAATGATGATTTTGGACAGTGTTCATGTGGTGAATTGGGAAAAAATAAATCATTTTGAATTAGATGAAGTTGTTCATAAACCAGAATTGGGTATTATGGTTTCTGGTACTGTCGATCCTGAAAATAAAGGTAAGGCATCGGAAACAAGTGTTTTGATGACCGTTGGCGGAGGGCGGCCTTTTCAAGAAGCGACAAAAACAAACGATAAGGGTGGTTTTGAATTCGGTCCTTATGAATTCTACGACTCTTTGGATGTTTTGGTTCATGTGAAGAAAACTGGGGCAAGACAACTTTCTGAAGATGTTGATATTGATGTTTTTGACAAATGGCCCAAATTTGAGCAATCAGGGGCTGTAACTAATAAGAGAAATGTCAATGCTGTTTCTTCTTTAGGTGGCAAACAACTTTCTAAAAATGAGCTTTCTGGTCTAAGTGGAGAAGTAACCCTTTTGGACGAGGTAGTTGTACAATCGGAATTTGCGTCCGATATGGAAGTATTGAACAAAGAATTGGATAAGTTGACGCCGTATTATTCTTACAGCAAGCGCATAGTGGCCGATTCTTCAAAATTCAGGTCTGGGGCTATAAGTGCGATGGATTTGTTGGTGCAGACTCCGGGAGTGGTTGTCAATGGTGCTTATCCAAACCAAAGAGTATTGATTAGAGGTGTAGGTAGTATTAATGAGTCGATTGGTCCTCTTTTTCTTGTAAATGGAGCTCCTACTTCTGATGAAGTTGTAAAACAGATGATGGCCGATGAGGTTATGTTCGTGGACGTTATCAAGGGAGCTGGTGCTGCGGCTTTCGGGGCTAGAGGAGGTAACGGTGTGGTTGCTTTTTATACAAAAAGAGGAAATATGTCCAAGGTTGGTTCCAATGGTCCTGTAAATTGGGTCAACGCTACTATTCCGGGTTTTTCTAGAGCTCGTTCGTTTGAAGATTATGTGAAATCAAGCTTAAGTGAAGAGGGTGATAGCAATAGGTCGTTGTTGTATTGGAATCCTGCTATCGCTCTTGATGAGGATTCTATAGTTAGGGTGGATACCGAACAAGCTGTCGGAACTTACTCGGTGGTGTTAAAAGGTTTAGATAAAAATGGCGACCCGATACATGTTGAAAAAACCATTGAGATTATTGAATGATTGTCTTTGGAAATTAGGAGATTAATCTTAAAAAAGATATATTTGCATCACTGAAAGGATAGAAAGTATTCATGAGGGGACAATTTGTCCCCTCTTTTATTACTTCGTTTTTATGCTAAAGGATAAGGTTAGAGAGCTTCTGGAAATAGGATTGGCCGAGGATAAGACTCTTTTTTTAATAGATTTTACTGTTTCTACAGATAATAAGATCAAGGTGATCATAGATGGTGACAATGGTGTTACCGTAAGTGATTGTATTAAGATTAGTAGGGCCATTGAGCATAATTTAGATAGGGAAGAGCAAGATTTTTCCCTTGAGGTGGCCTCTGCTGGTGCTACGGAGCCTTTGGTGCTACCAAGACAATACAAAAAAAATATTGGTAGAAAATTGGCGGTTGAAACCGCAGACAAGTCTTATGAAGGTGGGCTGGTTGAAGTAAATGAAGACTGGATAGCATTGGAGTGGAAAGCACGAGAACCCAAGCCTGTTGGCAAAGGAAAGGTGACGGTGCAGAAAAGAAAGGAAATTAATTTTTCTGATATAAAAAAAGCAAAAGTTGTATTAAAATTTTAATAGTAGGTATAGATGGAAAATATTGCGTTAATAGAATCTTTCTCGGAATTTAAAGATGATAAATTCATTGACCGAGTAACGCTTATGGCAATTTTGGAGGATGTTTTCAGAAATGCTTTGAAAAAGAAGTTCGGGTCCGACGATAATTTTGATATTATTATCAACCCGGACAAAGGCGATTTGGAGATTTGGCGTAATCGAGTGGTGGTGGAAGATGGAGAGGTCGAAGAGCCCAACGAAGAAATTTCTTTGTCAGAGGCCCGTAAAATAGAACCGGATTTTGAAGTAGGTGAAGATGTTTCCGAAGAGGTTAAGCTGGTAGATTTGGGTAGAAGGGCAATTTTGGCACTTCGTCAAAACTTGATTTCGAAAATACACGAACACGACAATACCACTATTTACAAGCAATTTAAAGACTTGGAAGGAGAGATTTATACTGCTGAAGTACATCATATTCGTCATAAGGCGGTTATTTTGTTGGATGATGAGGGCAATGAGATCATACTTCCAAAAGATAGACAGATACCATCCGATTTCTTTAGAAAGGGTGATAATGTCAGGGGTATTATAGAAAGTGTGGAGTTGAAAGGTGCAAAACCAACGATTATCATGTCAAGAAGTTCCCCTAAGTTTTTAGAGCAGTTGTTCTTCCAGGAAATTCCAGAGGTTTTCGATGGTTTGATCACTATCAAAAAAGCAGTGAGAATACCTGGGGAAAAAGCGAAGGTTGCCGTTGATTCCTATGATGATAGAATTGATCCGGTAGGTGCTTGTGTTGGTATGAAAGGGTCTCGTATTCATGGTATCGTAAGAGAGTTGGGCAATGAGAATATAGATGTTATTAACTGGACCTCGAATCCTCAATTGTTAGTGACCAGGGCTTTAAGTCCGGCGAGAGTTTCTTCCGTAAAGTTGAACGATGAGAAAATGACCGCCCAGGTATATCTGAAACCAGAAGAGGTTTCGAAAGCTATTGGTCGTGGAGGACATAATATTCGTCTTGCTGGTCAATTAACTGGTTATGAGATAGATGTGTTCCGTGAGGGGGTAGAGGAAGATGTGGAGTTGACTGAATTTTCCGATGAAATAGACGGATGGATCATCGAAGAATTTAAGAAGATAGGTATGGATACGGCCAGAAGTGTATTGGAGCAAGATGTAAACGATCTAGTGAAACGTACAGATTTGGAAGAAGAAACAATTTTAGAAGTTGTACGTATCCTAAAAGAAGAATTAGAAGATTAGCTATATATTAGCACTTAAATAATAGAACGGGAATCAGTATTTATGGCAGATAATGCAAAAATAAGACTTAATAAAGTTCTTCGTGAGCTTAATATTTCCTTGGATAGGGCGGTAGACTACCTTAATAGTAAGGGGCATAATGTGGAGGCAAGGCCGACCACAAAAATTTCTGATGAGGTTTATCAGGTTTTGCTAGATGAGTTTCAGACAGATAAGAGTAAGAAAGTTGCGTCTAAGGAAGTCGGTGAGGAAAAACGTAAGGAGAAGGAAGCCATAAGGGTTCAACTGGAGCGAGAGCAAGAGGAGCGTCGTATTGCGCGTGAGAAAAGAAATGCTGCAATAGAGGAAACCAAGTTTGTGGGTAAGGTTGAATTGGCGGGGCCGAAAACTGTCGGTAAAATAGACCTGAACCCTAAGAAAAAAGCAGATCCTGCTCCCAAAAAAGAGGTAGTAGAGGAGAAGAAGCCAGAGGTAGTAGAGGAGAAAAAAGAAGTGGTTGAGCCACCTAAGGTTGATGTGCCGGTCAAGGAAGAGAAGAAGCCTGTAGAAAAGGAACCTGTTAAGGCGAAAGAAGAGGAGAAACCTGTCAAAGAAGAAAAACCCGTTGAAGTAAAAGAGGAAAAACCTGAAGAGCCGGCGACCATAGAGACCAAGTATAAAAAGTTGACTGGTCCTAAAATTACCGGAGATAAGATAGATCTTTCTAAATTTCAGAAACCTAAGAAAAAGAAAGAGGATAAAAAACCTGCAGAGAGTACAGATCGTAAAAAGCGTAGAAAACGTATCGTTAGCAAGAATACCTCTGGTCATGGTCAAAATTCTAGAGGGGGTAATTCATCTGACCGTAAAGGAAACAGGCGTTTTGCCGCTCCTAAGGTAGAGCCTACCGAAGAAGATGTTCAAAAGCAGGTAAGGGAAACCTTAGAGAAATTACAAGGTAAATCCAAAAAAGGAAAAGGTGCCAAGTATAGAAGAGACAAAAGGGATCAACACCGTCAGCAAACCGAGAAGGATCTAGAGCAACAACAGCTAGAGAGTAAAATACTTAAGGTTACAGAGTTTGTTACTGCCAGTGAGGTGGCAACGATGATGGAGGTTTCCACTACAGAGATTATATCTGCCTGTATGTCTTTGGGTATAATGGTGACCATGAACCAAAGGTTGGATGCCGAGACATTATCTATAGTTGCTGATGAATTTGGATATGAGGTAGAGTTTGTTACCGCAGATATTGAAGAAAGTATAGTTGAGCAAGAAGATGCTCCTGAAGATTTAGAGCCAAGAGCACCGATCGTTACCGTAATGGGGCATGTTGATCATGGTAAAACTTCGTTGCTGGATTATATCAGGCAAGAAAATGTAATTGCTGGTGAAAGCGGTGGTATTACCCAGCATATTGGGGCTTATGCCGTTACTTTGGATAATGGTCAGAAAATATCGTTTTTAGATACTCCGGGTCACGAGGCATTTACCGCCATGCGTGCAAGGGGGGCCCAGGTTACTGATATTGCGATAATCGTAATTGCTGCGGATGATGATATTATGCCTCAGACCAAAGAGGCGATTAGTCATGCCCAGGCAGCTGGAGTACCGATAGTTTTTGCGATAAACAAGATAGATAGGCCAACTGCAAACCCTGATAAGATCAAAGAGGGGCTGGCCCAGATGAATTTGCTTGTAGAAGATTGGGGAGGTAAGATACAGTCTCATGATATTTCTGCAAAGACAGGTGAAGGGGTGAAAGAGTTGTTGGAAAAAGTACTTTTAGAAGCGGAATTGCTTGAGCTGAAAGCGAATCCAAATAAATTGGCCACGGGTACTGTTGTAGAGGCATTCTTGGATAAAGGAAAAGGATATGTTTCCACAATTCTTGTTCAGGCCGGTACATTGTCGATCGGTGATTATGTGCTTGCAGGTACCACTAGTGGTAAGGTAAAGGCGATGCATGATGAGAGAGGCAATAATGTTGATAAGGTGGGGCCTTCTCAGCCGATATCCATTTTAGGGTTGGATGGTGCTCCGCAAGCCGGTGATAAGTTTCATGTTTTAGAGGATGAGAGAGAGGCGAAGCAAATTGCGGCAAGAAGAGCTCAACTGCAACGAGAGCAGTCTGTAAGAACGCAACGTCATATTACCTTGGATGAAATAGGTAGGCGTATAGCATTAGGAGAGTTCAAAGAACTGAATATTGTATTGAAAGGTGATGTGGATGGATCTGTAGAGGCGTTGACCGATTCTTTCCAGAAACTTTCAACCGATGAAATACAAGTGAATATTATCTATAAGGCTGTAGGGCCTATTACAGAGTCGGATGTATTGCTTGCTTCAGCGTCTGATGCGGTTATAATCGGATTTAATGTCAGGCCAATGGGTAATGCCAAGGCTATGGCGGAGAATGAGGAGATAGATATTAGAATGTATTCTATCATCTATGATGCCATCAATGATCTTAAGGATGCAATGGAAGGTATGCTTTCTCCAGAAATGAAAGAGGAGATTACCGGTACTGCTGAGATTAGGGAAACGTTCAAGATTTCTAAAATAGGAACGATTGCCGGTTGTATGGTAACCAGTGGTAAAATTTATAGGAACTCCAATATTCGTTTAATTAGGGATGGTGTGGTTATATATACCGGTGAGTTAGCTTCTTTGAAGAGGTTTAAGGATGATGTGAAAGAGGTGTCAAAAGGATACGATTGTGGTCTTCAGATTAAGAACTATAATGATATTCATGTGAATGACATTGTAGAGGCCTTCCAGGAGGTAGCTGTTAAGAAGAAACTTAAATAAACAGTTAAACGTTATAAGAAAAAAAAATCGACCTGATCAGGTCGATTTTTTTGGTTTTAAAAGCATTGCGTTCGGATACTTCTTTCGAACTTCGTTAAATTTCCGTTCGGCCTCTAGTTTAGATTTAAAACGCCCGACCCGTATTCTGTATGTGGGGGAGTCAAAATCTATTCTGGAAGGAAGTTCCGGAAAATCTATTTCTACATTGTTTTTTATTTCACGAGCTTTTCTGTCGTCGCTAACAAAGCCTACTTGTATTCTATAATATTCGGTTTTGTTCAAGGCTTTTTTGTACAGGTCCAGTAGTTGAGTTATTTGCTGGTCTTGTGAAATAGTGATTTTTCCTTCTTGAGCAACTAACGAATTGGTGCTATATATAATAAATAGGGTATAAATTATTTTTTTCATTTGAAAATAATAAGGTGAATATTCATGTTCTGCAAATGTAATTTTTTAAGGTATAAACGATTACAGATTTAACTTATTTAGAACAGATATAAATTATAAGTTATAAATACATTAACGTTTTTTCAAATAAAGTCTATGTCGTATTTTTGGCATCGATTTAAGGCATTGTTGTTGTTTTCTGTTTGTTTACAGGCCAAAATCATGCCAAGATTCCGATTGAAATATTCTATTATATGAAAAAGGTTCTATACCGCAATCAGTTTTCTAAAGTCTTTGTTTTTAGTTTAGTTTTAATGCTACTCTTCTCAGTTTCGCTTATGGCTCAAGATGCTGTTGCGGAATCTGGTGATGGTGCTGCTTCGGGAGGTGATGCCGCGGCAGGTAAAGCGTTGTTTAATCAGAATTGTGCTGCGTGTCACTCGTTGGATCGTAAGATGACCGGTCCTGCCTTGGCAAATGTTGAAAGTCGTTTGGCTGAAGACGAGGGTCTTGATAGGGAGTGGTTGTATGCATGGATTAAAAACAGTCCTGGTGTAATCAAGTCGGGTGATGCTTATGCTAATAAAATATATGCAGAGTATAACCAAGCGGCAATGACTCCGTTTCCGACCTTGACGAATGCTGACATCGATAATATCTTGGCGTACACCGCTGCACCGCCTCCGGCACCTGCAGCTGCTGCGGCAACCGATGCTTCGGCAGGCGATGCTTCTTCGGGAGGTTCTTCGGGTATATCCAATGAGGTTATCTTAGGTGCGTTGGTTTTGATCTTTGCCTTGTTGGTGGTGATGTTGTTCTTGGTGAACAGTACACTTCGTCGCATTGCAGAGGCTAACGGTATATCTATCGAGAAAGAGAATGCCGAGAAAAGAGTTCCTGTTTGGAAGGCTTTTGCCCAAAATCAGTTCTTGGTTTTGGTGACGGTTATTTTCTTGTTGCTCGGAAGTGCATATTTTGCCTATGGTTGGATGATGCAGGTGGGTGTTGATCAAGGGTATGCTCCAATACAGCCTATACATTATTCGCATAAAATTCATGCGGGTGATAATAAAATTGAATGTAAATACTGTCACTCTTCTGCAAGGGTATCCAAAACTTCGGGTATTCCATCATTGAATGTGTGTATGAACTGTCATAAATCTATTTATGAGTATAAAGGTAATCCAGAAGGTCCTTCTAAAGAAGATTTGGCCAATGGGTACACCAACGAGTTTTACACGAACGAAATAAAGAAATTATATAAAGCAGTTGGTTGGGACGAGGAAAACCAGAAGTATACTGGCGAGACTCAGCCTGTAGAGTGGGTAAGGGTTCATAATCTTCCTGACTTTGCTTACTTTAATCACTCTCAACATGTTTCTGTTGCAGGTGTCGAATGTCAGACTTGTCATGGGCCTGTAGAGGAGATGGAAGTTATGTATCAGTATTCTCCTTTAACAATGGGGTGGTGTGTAAATTGTCACCGTGAGACCAATGTTAAGGTAGAGGGTAACGAGTATTATGAAAAAATCCATGCAGAGCTTTCCAAAAAATATGGTGTGGAGAATTTGACGGCCGCTCAAATGGGTGGACTGGAATGTGGAAAGTGTCACTATTAATAATAATAAGAAGCTAATTACAGATAATACGTATGGCATCAAACAAGAAATATTGGAAAAGCGAGGCGGAGTTAAATCCTAACGATTCCATTGTTGAGGCGCTAAAACAAAACGAATTTGTAGAGGAGATTCCCGTGGATGATTTTTTGGGTGACAAGGAAACCTTGTCCTCGACAAATACCAATAGAAGGGATTTTCTTAAATATGTTGGTTTTAGTACGGCGGCGGCTTCTTTGGCGGCCTGTGAAGGACCTGTTGTAAAGTCTATTCCTTATGTGGTTCAGCCAGAAAACATTGTACCTGGTGTGGCTAATTACTATGCTACATCTATAGCAAATGGCTTTGACTTTGCCAGTATTCTTATAAAAACCCGTGAGGGTCGTCCTATCAAGGTTGAGAATAATAACTTGGCCAAGGTTGGGGGTAGTGCAAATGCAAGGGTTCAGGCTTCTGTGTTGTCTTTGTACGACAGTACAAGGTTGCAAGGGCCGATGGCAAATGGTGAGCCTGTTGAGTGGGATGCCCTTAATGCTGCGGTGAAGGCTAAAATGGGAAGTTTGGCCGGTTCTTCAAAAAAGATTGTTTTGTTGACCCAGACGTATGCGAGTCCTTCTACCAATAGATTGATTTCTGAGCTTAAGGAAGCCAACGAAAATGTTGAGCATGTTGTTTACGATGCTATTTCTGAAGATGCTGCTTTAACAGCTTTTGAGAAAATGTATGGTGAGCGTGCCTTGGCGGATTATGATTTTGAAAAAGCCGATTTGATCGTTTCTTTCGGTGCTGATTTCTTGTCAGATTGGCAAGGTGGTGGTTATGACAGTGGTTATGCGAAAGGAAGGGTGCCTAAGAACGGTAAAATGTCTAGGCATGTTCAGTTGGAGGCCAATATGTCTTTGACCGGAGCTAATGCCGATAAAAGATTTCCGTTGACGCCCAGTGCCCAAAAAGTTGTGTTGGCAAAATTATACGGAAAATTGAACGGTACCTCTGTAGGGGGTAACACTTCTGAGTATGATGCTATCGTGGATAAGGTAGCCGCTGAAATCAAAAAAGCCGGTTCAAATGCCGTTGTGGTTACCGGAATTGATGATGTGGATGCTCAAATGGTGGTTTTGGCTATTAATAAAATGTTGGGAAGTAAGGCATTTGATGTTGCTTCTCCTCGATATATTAGACAAGGGAATGTTAAGGCGTTAAAGGCGTTGATCTCGGATATGAATTCTGGAAGGGTCGGTGCTTTGATAATGGATGGTGTTAATCCTTTGTATTCATTACCTAATGCTTCCGATTTTAAAGAAGGGCTTGGTAAAGTTGATTTGTCGGTTGCTTTTACGACCAATTGGAACGAAACTGCGGAAGCGGTGCAGTATGTAGCTGCGGCTAATCATTATTTAGAGTCTTGGGGTGATGTAGAGTTTAAGAAAGGGCATTATAGTTTAATGCAGCCTACGATAAAAGAATTGTTTGATACCAAACAGTTTCAAGATGCAGTTCTTGACTGGATGGGTAGTGAGAGTTCTTACTATGATTATGTTAGAGAGACTTGGGCCAGTGGTATCTTGAACGGTGCAAGTTGGAACCAAGCGTTGCAGGATGGTGTGTTCGTTGTAAATAATTCTGGTGAAGAAGAAATTGCTGGTGTTAAGGTCGATGAAGGTGAATCTGGTGAAGATACGGTAAGTGTATCGATAGCTTCGGCTGTTCGTAACCTTGCCAATGTTACTGCTGGTGGAATGGAACTTACCCTGTATTCTAAAGTTGGAATGGGTGACGGGCAACAAGCTAGCAACCCATGGTTACAAGAGTTTCCTGATCCTATTACAAGGGTTTCTTGGGATAATTATGTCACCGTTTCTAGAGCTGATGCAGAGGCATTGGGTGTTAAGAACGTGAACGTTGCAAATGGTGGTATGGATGGTAATTATGTCAATGTTACCGTTGATGGAGTTACTATAGAAAAAGTGCCGGTTGTTGTTCAGCCAGGTCAGGCAAAAGGTTCTATTGGGCTTTCTTTTGGTTATGGAAAGAAGGTGGGGATGAAAGAAGCCATGCAAACAGGTGTTAACGCATTTGTTTTATATAAGGATTTTAACGCCAATCAGACCGTTAGTATAGAAAAGGCCGCCGGTAACCATGAGTTCGCCTGTGTGCAGTTGCACAAGACGTTAATGGGTAGAGGCGATATTATCAAAGAAACAACATTAGAGATATTCAATACCAAAGATCATGCGGAATGGAACCATGTTCCTCAGGTTTCGCTGAACCATCAGGAAGTTCCTGTAACTTCTGTGGACCTTTGGGATAGTTTTGATCGCTCTATAGGTCATCACTTTAATCTCTCTATCGATTTAAACGCCTGTACTGGTTGTGGGGCATGTGTTATAGCGTGTCATGCGGAAAATAACGTTCCTGTAGTAGGTAAGGCGGAAGTTAGAAAATCTAGGGATATGCACTGGTTGCGTATCGATAGGTATTACTCTTCGGAAGATACTTTTGAAGGGGATAATATCAAAAAAGATGAGTTTGACGGCCTTTGGGGTGAAAAAGGTTCTTTGGGAGGTTTTGGAGAAATGGAACATCCCGCCGATAATCCTCAAGTAGCTTTTCAACCTGTAATGTGCCAGCACTGTAACCATGCTCCATGTGAGACTGTTTGTCCGGTTGCGGCAACATCCCATGGTAGGCAAGGGCAAAACCAAATGGCTTACAACAGATGTGTGGGTACAAGATATTGTGCTAACAACTGTCCTTATAAAGTAAGAAGATTTAACTGGTTCTTATATAACAACAACGATGAGTTTGATTTCCATATGAACAATGATTTGGGCAAAATGGTATTAAACCCAGACGTTAATGTCCGATCAAGAGGTGTGATAGAAAAATGTTCTATGTGTATTCAGAAGACGCAAAAAACAATTCTTGACGCTAAGAGAGATGGAAGGGTTATCGAAGATGGAGAGTTCCAGACAGCTTGTTCTTCTGCATGTAGTTCAGGTGCCATGGTTTTTGGTGATGTGAACGATGAGAAGAGTAAAGTTTCAGAATTAAAAGAAAGTGACCGTATGTACCACTTGTTGGAGCATATAGGTACTCAACCAAATGTATTCTACCATGTAAAGGTTAGGAATACCAACGAAGCATAACAATACAAGAAAGTAATTATAACAGAAGTCTATGGCGTCGCATTACGAAGCACCTATACGAAAACCCCTAGTTGTTGGAGACAAAGGTTACCACGATGTAACAGTTGATATTGCCGCTCCTGTGGAAGGAAGGGCCAATAAGCATTGGTGGATTGTTTTCTCTATTGCCCTAGTGGCATTTCTTTGGGGATTAGGTTGTATAATTTATACGGTTTCTACCGGTATCGGAACATGGGGATTGAACAAGTCTGTTAACTGGGCTTGGGATATTACCAACTTTGTATGGTGGGTTGGTATTGGACACGCAGGAACACTTATTTCTGCCGTTCTATTACTATTCCGTCAAAAATGGAGAATGGCTATCAACCGTTCCGCAGAAGCAATGACAATCTTCTCGGTTGTGCAAGCGGGATTGTTCCCTATCATACACATGGGGAGACCTTGGTTGGCCTATTGGGTATTGCCTATACCTAACCAATTTGGTTCTTTGTGGGTAAACTTTAACTCACCGCTACTTTGGGATGTATTCGCGATATCTACTTATTTATCGGTATCATTGGTTTTCTGGTGGACAGGATTGTTGCCTGATTTTGCCATGATTCGTGATAGGGCGGTTCTTCCTTTTCAAAAGAAAATTTATAGTCTATTAAGCTTCGGATGGAGTGGTCGTGCCAAAGATTGGCAACGATTTGAAGAGGTGTCATTGGTATTGGCCGGTTTGGCAACACCATTGGTACTTTCAGTACACACGATCGTATCTTTTGACTTTGCCACATCGGTAATACCAGGATGGCATACAACAATATTTCCACCTTATTTTGTGGCAGGGGCGATTTTCTCTGGGTTTGCCATGGTGAACACGCTGTTGATCATAATGAGGAAGGTATGTAACTTGGAAGCTTATATCACAGTTCAGCATATAGAGTTGATGAACATCGTAATTATGCTTACAGGTTCTATCGTGGGCTGTGCGTATATTACAGAGTTGTTTATGGCATGGTACTCTGGTGTAGAGTACGAACAATATGCTTTCTTGAACAGGGCAACAGGGCCTTATTGGTGGGCTTACTGGTCAATGATGACCTGTAATGTGTTCTCTCCACAGTTTATGTGGTTCAAGAAATTACGTACCAGTATTATGTTCTCTTTCTTTATTTCTATTGTAGTGAACATAGGTATGTGGTTTGAGCGTTTTGTGATCATAGTTACATCGTTGCACAGAGATTATTTGCCATCTTCATGGACAATGTTCTCGCCAACATTTGTTGATATAGGAATATTTATAGGTACCATAGGGTTCTTCTTTGTTCTCTTCTTGTTGTACTCAAGAACATTCCCAGTAATTGCTCAGGCAGAGGTTAAGTCTATATTGAAATCCTCTGGTGAGCGTTATAAAAAACTTAGGGATGCCGGTCAGCCTTTATATCAGATTTCATCTGAAAGACCGGTGGTTAAAGAAGAGGTTTCCGATAACGCTGTTGTAGAGGAAGTGAAACCGATTAAGGATGGTGCCGGTGTAGACGAGCTGTTAAGTTCTATTGGTACTTTTGATGCGGCAAAGGAAAGCCCCGACGACTTAAAACAAGTTAAGGGTATAGGTCCGCAAATGGAGGCTACCTTAAATGAAATAGGTATTTACACTTTTGCCCAAGTAGCTAGAATGACGAAAAAGGAATATGATTTATTGGACTCAATTACAGGTTCTTTTCCTGGAAGGGCACAACGAGATGATTGGGCTGGTCAAGCAAAAGTATTAAACAACAAAAAGTAGATTATGGCATCTAAAGTTATACAAGCGTTTTATAATGATGATGACGTGCTGATGCATGCCGTAAAGAAGGTAAAGGCAGCCAAACATCATATTGAAGAGGTTTATTGTCCCTTTCCGGTTCACGGTTTGGATAAGGCTATGGGCTTGGCCCCTACAAGAATTGCGATTACGTCTTTCTTGTATGGTTGTGTGGGCTTAACGGTCGCAGTGGTTATGATGAACTATATCATGATCGAGGATTGGCCTCAGGATATCGGTGGTAAACCAAGTTTTAGTTACTTGGAGAATATGCCGGCCTTTGTTCCTATTATGTTTGAGCTTACCGTGTTTTTTGCAGCTCACTTAATGGTGATTACCTTTTACCTTAGAAGTAGGTTGTGGCCTTTTAAAAAAGCTGAAAATCCGGATGTAAGAACAACCGATGATCACTTTTTAATGGAGATAGAGATCCATGACAACGAGCAAGAATTGAAGGATTTATTGGCCGATACTGGAGCTGTGGAGATTAATATATCAGAAAAAAACAGTCATTAAATATGAACAGTTTTATTAAAATAGGAGTTGTAATATGTTTATTGGTGGTGGTGAGTGCTTGTCATGATAAAAACAAGCCCAATTACCAATATATGCCAAACATGTATGAGCCTGTAGGCTATGAGGCTTATGGCGAGGTAGATTTTTTACCCGCAGGTCAAGAGGCTATGGCGCCACCCGCGAATACAGTTAATAGAGGTTGGTTGCCTTACGAGTTCGAAAATACTCCAGAAGGTAAAGAATTAGCTAGGTTGAATACGAGTCCGTTAGATTCTATGGCACGTGATGAAAACTTGGCCAAAGGTGCAGAGTTGTACAATATTTATTGTGCTATTTGTCATGGTTCAAAAGGAGATGGCCAAGGTACTTTGGTAAAACGGGAGAAAATATTAGGTGTACCTAGTTATGCTGACCCTGCTCGTGATATTACTGTTGGAACTGCTTATCATACTCAAATATATGGATTGAATTCTATGGGGTCTTACGCATCTCAGATGAACAATACAGAGATGTGGCAAGTGGCCGAATATGTAATGAAGCTCAAAGAAGATTTAACCAAATAATTTAGGTAGACAATACTATGTATACGTTTTCAAATAGACTTAAGATAGGTTCCATTATTCTAATGGCAGTTGGGCTGTTGGGTATAATAGGTGGTTTTGTCATGGCGCCCGGAACTGTAGAGGAAGCAAAAGCTATGGTAGCTAGTCATGATGGTGGTCACGGTGAATCTGCAGATGCACATGCTGCAGTAGTGGAGCATGGCGATGGACACGACGCAGCCCATGATGAGCATTTATTACATCAATTACAAAATAAACCTTGGGCGGCACTTTATGTGGCGGCATTCTTTTTTATGATGATAGCTTTGGGCGTACTTGCTTTTTATGCTATACAACGAGCGGCACAGGCTGGCTGGTCTCCCTTGTTGTTTAGGGTGATGGAAGGTATTACGGCCTATTTGGTTCCAGGGGGGATAATAGTATTTGTTA
Organism: Maribacter sp. MMG018; assembly: GCF_018100785.1. GTDB lineage: Bacteria > Bacteroidota > Bacteroidia > Flavobacteriales > Flavobacteriaceae > Maribacter. The sequence goes on from NZ_JAGJEC010000001.1 coordinate 1,420,077, forward strand.
TCCTGCTTCTTTCGGTACTGCATATGAACCATCTTTTTGTATGGATGGATTCTGATGTAGTGGCCCATGATGCGCTGTTGCAGGGTAAATCAGGATATTTAAATCCAACATTTTTCTTAATACGCGCAGCGGTTTTCTTAGGAGGATGGATAGCGTATCGTGAGTATTCTAGAAAGTTGTCATTACAACAAGATGAATCTTCTGATAACTCTAAGTTTGTGTTGAACTTTAGAATATCTGCGGCCTTCTTGGTGTTTTACCTTATATCTGAATCTATTATGTCTTGGGACTGGATTATGAGTGTTGATCCACATTGGTTCAGTACCTTGTTCGGATGGTATATTTTTGCCAGTATGTTCGTATCTGGTATAACCGTTATTGCAATGGTGACCATTTATTTGAAATCAAAAGGCTTGTTGCCAGATGTAAATGATAGTCATATACATGATTTGGCCAAGTTTATGTTCGGTATCAGTATTTTTTGGACGTACCTATGGTTCTCGCAGTTCATGTTAATATGGTATTCTAATATACCTGAAGAGGTAACTTATTATGTGACCAGGATCGAGGATTATAAACTTCCGTTCTTTGGTATGATAGCCATGAATTTCGTGTTCCCGCTATTATTATTGATGAATAGTGATTTTAAACGGGTAAATTGGTTCGTCGTGTTGGCCGGTATCGTTATTTTGGCGGGTCATTATTTAGATATATTTAATGCCATTATGCCTGCAACGGTAGGTGACCAATGGTATATAGGATTGTCAGAGATAAGTTCTGTATTGTTTTTTGCAGGTTTCTTTATTTTCTGGGTCTTTAGGGCTCTTGCTACGGCACCATTACAGCCTAAGAGAAATCCTTTTATTGAGGAAAGTAAGCACTTCCATTATTAGTGAGTTTTAAAGTATAATATCAAATCATACAATGACTACATTATTGACTTTAGCTGTTTTAGTTCTCGTGGCAATTGCTATTTGGCAAATGACCAAAATATTTGAATTGTCACAGCTTAAAACAGATGTTTCTGAAATAGCAACCGATAAGGATAACAAGTATAACGGTTATCTGTTGTTCGCATTTCTGATCTTTATTTATGGTATAACTATATTTAGTTTTTATAACTATGGTAAGGCCTTATTGCCAGAAGCTGCTTCTGAGCACGGTGGTCAGTATGATAAATTGATGTTGGTTTCAATGGCCATCATCTTTTTTGTACAGACGATTACGCAAGCTCTTTTACATTATTTTGGTTTTAAATATAGAGGTGAAAAAGGAAAAAGGGCATTGTTCTATGCAGACAATGATCGATTGGAGTTTATTTGGACCATTATACCTGTAATTGTTTTGGCAGGTCTTATTTTATGGGGACTTTATTCGTGGACCAATATTATGGATGTTAATGATGAGGACGATCCTTTGGTTGTTGAGCTTTATGCACAACAGTTTAATTGGACCGCTAGATATGCCGGTGCCGATAATACCTTGGGAAATGCCAATGTTAGAATGATAGATATTGACAAAGCCAATGTTTTAGGTTTGGATGAATCCGATACTTACGCACACGATGATGTTATCGTAAAGGAACTTCACTTGCCTGTTGGTAGAAAGGTCAATTTTAAGATGCGAAGCCAAGATGTTTTGCATTCTGCCTATATGCCTCATTTTAGGGCTCAAATGAATTGTGTTCCAGGTATGATAACGGAGTTTTCTTTTACTCCAATCTATACCACAGAAGAAATGAGGCAAAATCCGGATGTTGCCGAAAAAGTAAAGCGTACCAATAAACTTAGAGCGGAAAAAGCTGCCGAAAGTGGAGAAACAATTGATCCATGGGAGTTTGATTATGTTTTGTTGTGTAACAAAATTTGTGGTAAGTCTCATTACAATATGCAGATGAAGATCATTGTAGAGACCGAAGAAGAGTTTAATGAATGGATGGCTAGCCAACAGACATTCAAGAATACGGTGATGGCAAGCGCTCAGTAATAAGCAGAAAAAGAAATTAAAAAAAACGAAATTCGATTATGTCATTAGCAACAGCACATGCACAGGTAGATGATCACTCACATGATGATCATGGACATCATCATAAAGAAACCTTTGTAACAAAATATATCTTTAGCCAAGACCATAAAATGATTTCAAAGCAGTACTTGATTACTGGTTTGATCATGGGGGTTATTGGTATTGCCATGTCATTATTGTTTAGAATGCAATTGGCTTGGCCAGGTGAATCAAATGCCATTTTTGGGGCTTTGTTGGGTAAATGGGCTCCTGATGGGGTTATGGATGCCGATGTGTATCTTGCATTGGTTACCATACACGGTACTTTGATGGTGTTTTTTGTACTTACCCAAGGATTGAGTGGTACTTTCAGTAACCTGTTAATTCCATTACAGATCGGTGCTAGGGATATGGCCTCTGGTTTTATGAACATGGTTTCTTACTGGATGTTCTTTGTGTCTAGTGTTATAATGATTATCTCTTTGTTCGTAGAAGCAGGTCCGGCAGCAGCCGGATGGACGGTCTATCCACCATTAAGTGCCTTACCGATGGCGCAGCCAGGTTCAGGAATGGGGATGACATTATGGTTGGTTTCAATGGCAATATTTATTGCTTCATCGCTTTTAGGTTCGTTGAACTATATCACTACCGTAATAAACTTAAGAACTAAAGGGATGTCTATGACTAGACTTCCATTGACTATTTGGGCGTTTTTTGTAACAGCCATTATCGGTGTTGTTTCTTTCCCTGTTTTATTATCTGCAGCATTGTTGTTGATAATGGATAGAAGTTTTGGTACATCGTTCTTTTTGTCAGATATATTTATTCAAGGTGAGGTATTACACTATCAAGGTGGTTCACCGGTACTATATGAGCATTTGTTCTGGTTCTTGGGTCACCCTGAGGTTTATATTGTAATTCTACCGGCTATGGGTATCGTATCCGAAGTCATGGCGGTAAATGCTAGAAAACCAATTTTTGGTTACAGGGCAATGATCGCTTCTATATTGGCGATTGCATTTTTATCTACGATAGTTTGGGGTCACCATATGTTCGTATCCGGTATGAATCCATTTTTAGGGTCTGTGTTTACATTTACAACCTTGTTGATCGCAATACCATCGGCGGTAAAAGCTTTTAACTGGATTACCACATTATGGAAGGGTAACCTGCAAATGAACCCGGGTATGTTGTTCTCTATTGGTATGGTATCTACCTTTATAACAGGTGGTCTTACGGGAATTATACTTGGAGACAGTACTTTGGATATTAACGTTCATGATACGTATTTTGTAGTAGCTCACTTCCATTTGGTAATGGGTATCTCGGCACTCTACGGAATGTTCGCTGGAATTTACCACTGGTTCCCTAAAATGTTCCATGGTAGAATGATGAACAAAAACTTAGGGTATGTACACTTTTGGATTACAGCTATAGGTTCTTATGGAATTTTCTTCCCAATGCATTTTGTGGGTATGGCCGGTGTTCCAAGAAGGTATTACGAGAACACGGCATTTCCAATGTTCGATGAGCTTACCGATGTTCAGGTGTTAATGACGGTGTTTGCTATTATCACTGCCGGCGCACAATTGTTCTTTGCCTTTAATTTTATAAGAAGTATTTTTTACGGAAAAAAAGGAGGACAAAACCCTTGGAAGGCAACCACATTGGAATGGACAACCCCAGAAGAGCATATTCACGGAAACTGGCCTGGTGCTATTCCTGAAGTACACAGATGGGCGTATGATTACAGTAAAGTTGATGAAAACAATGAGTATATTATTCCAGAGCAGGATTATATACAACAGCATACTCCTCTGTTTGACGGAGAAGAGGAACTTCAACACTAGTTCAGAATAATATTTGTAAAAAATGCCCAACTTACATAGTTGGGCATTTTTTTTGCTGTTATGTTTAAAATCACGTTGTTCTAATTTGTAATATCTTTGATTTATTGTTTAGAACACTACACTTTAATGAAATGAGAATGAAAAATATATTGATTCTGGGTCTTACATTGTTTATTGGATTACAAAGTTTTGCCCAAAGAAAACCTAAAATAAAAGGAAATAAGAATGTTGTAGAGGTTAAGGAAGAACTGCCACCCTTTTATGCTATTGATCTTGCGGATGATTTAGAAGTGGTGTTGGAAAAGGCCAACAAAGAGGGCTATGCTTTAGAAATAGACGATAATTTGATAGATGTATTGAAGTTTAAAGTAGAGGACAATACATTAAAAATATCTTCATTTTATAATATTACCTCTAAGAAAAAGTTGAATATAACCGTTTATTATACCGAACTGGCGGCCTTGTCTATGAGCAATGGGGAAATTAGTATGAAAGATGTTATATCTGGAGAACAGTTGGATGTGCATACCTCTGGCCCCTCACGATTAGAACTTAATGCCACTGCCGATGTTATTAATATAAATATGGATGGTATTAGTTCTGGAGATTTCAATGTAGCCAGTGATTCATTGGTTATGACCTTAAAAGATCGTATAGATGTAAAGGTGTACACGACTGTGGCAAATAGCTCTGTGTATATGTATAAGAACGCTTCGGCCAAAATGGAAGGGGCTACTGACTTTTTGATGGCAAAATTGTATGGTAATACCAACCTTAAGGCAGAAATGCTCGAGGCCAAGTCCACAATGCTTATTATGGAGGATTCTCCTCAGGCCAAGGTAAATGTATTAGAAGACTTTCAGTTATCGTCAAGGGGTTCTGCAAAAACTAGTCTGTACGGTAATCCAAAGATTAATATCATAGACTTTTTAGATACATCACAATTGGATAAGGAAAAGAACTAAGAGGCTATCGGGGCGGTCATACAATGTTCGGGTATGTCGAAACCATTTACCAATACATTCACATGTGGCCTAAGTTCTGTGCATAGTCTTTCTACACGCTGCCTGATTGCTTTCGATTTTGTGCTGCCTATATACCCCTGTTCAAGGTACCATGAGGCATCTTTTCTTATTTCTGATAGCGCATATAGGTTTCCTAACTTTTGAAATAGTAATTTGGTTTTATCGTCGGCAATGTTCTCTATAAAATCCATATAAGTGGAATAGGCGAGTTGTATGCTATATGCTTTGCCCAGTGCAAGTAAATGCGTCTGTACTTTTAAGAAAGCTTGGTAAGACGGTATCCCTTTTTTGATGTAATCCCTAATTCTCATGGCCAGTGTATACGTAAGGCGACGTGTTCTGTATTCAAAGGCATGTTTGTGAAATTTAGGATCGTAAAGATGTTCTGGGTCAATTTTATTCGAATATAAAGGGTTTACGGTGGCTAGCTTGTCGCTTAGTTGCTGGCTGAGGATTTTCAACACTGAAGAAAAGCCGGCGCTATTGAATTCTGATTTAAAATCCGACAAAACTCCCTTTGCCGCCAATTGAAGCAATACGTTATTGTCTCCTTCAAAAGTGGTAAATATATCTACGTCGCCCTTAAGGTCGGCAATACGGTTTTCTAGCAAATAACCTTTTCCTCCGCATGCTTCACGACATTCTTGAATAGTGTCATTTGCGTACCAAGTTATTATAGATTTTAAACCTGCCACTTGTGTTTCTACCTTGCGTTTGTCCGGTTGGGTTTCATCACAATAAACCGACATCATTTTTTCTAAGGTGGCATGGTAAACATAAGCACTCGCTATTAAGGGGATAAGGCGTAGTTGATGAGTCGGGTAATCCATCAACAGATCTTCCTGTATTTTTACGCTGTCATTGAACTGTCTTCTTTTCAAGGCGTGTTTTATGGCAATGGTCAAAGCCATTTTAGCACCGCCAAGTCCTGCCCTTGCCACACAGATACGACCACCTACCAATGTGCCCAACATTGTAAAAAAGCGTTTATTGGGGTTTTTAATTTCTGAAGCGTATGTGCCGTCGTCCATAATGGAGCCATACTTGTTCAATAGGTTGGTACGGGGAACTTTAACTTGGTTGAACCATATTTTTCCGTTATCTACGCCATTCAGTCCTAATTTGTATCCGTTGTCCTCAATTTTAATTCCTTCTAGTACTTCGTGGTCTTCATTTCTTAGGGGAACTAAAATTGCATGTACCCCCTCGTTTTTTCCGTTTACTATGAGTTGGGCAAAAACGGTTGCAATTTTAGAATGTAGGGCATTGCCTATATATTCTTTGTTATCGTTCTTTCCCGGGGTATGAATGGTTATGGTGTCGGTTTTTTTATCGTAAGTGGCCGTAGTTTTTATTCCTCTGACATTAGATCCATGTCCGGTTTCGGTCATGGCAAAACATCCCAATAGATTGGCTTGTCCTGCTTCAATTAGATACTTGTCATGATGTGGTTTCGTGCCTAATTTTTGAATACTACCGCCGAAGAGACCAAATTGAACGCCGAATTTTATGGCAAGGCTTCCGTCGACAAACATCAAGTTTTCGAAAATTGATGCATAGCCCCTCATATTGTCCGTGCCCCCATAAGCCTTTGGGTATGCCATGGCCCCATAACCATGTTCGGCTAAAAAAACAACCTGTCGCAAAACATTTTGTCTGTAATTCTCTTTGTCTCTATAAATGTCCCATTTGAAAATAGGGTCTTTTAATAGTTCTTGAAAATTATGTAGAACCTCGGAGTGTTCCCCTTTTAGAAGTGTCGATATTTCCTCTGAACTATATAGGTCCGACGATGGGCTGTGGTCTACTTCTACCTCGAACAGGTGGTTGTAGTGATTGGGCTGTATACCAAGGTTGATTTCAATGTGCTTTAAATGGTTGTTAAAGTCGCAATTGCCATAATAATGGGTAGCTACGTTTTGACTAAAAGTGGATAAAGGGTATGTTTCGCTTTCCACTAATTTTGCATGTGAGTTGTATATGGTTTGCTTCCATTTCTTAAACTCGTTATTTGTGGGTGGACGGTCTGCGATCAACCAAGATTTTAATAATTGTTTTTCTTGATCGTTTAAACTAGGGTCTAGTTGAATGGCCTTTTCTACAACGTTCACTTCAGAGGCGGAAACTAGATCATCTGACCAGATGACATAAAAAAAAGGAATGTATTGTAGAATTCCGACGGTATATGTATACTTTTTCATTATTTGAAATTACGAATTTATATCAGAAGAATTATGGGATAAACCGTGTGGAGAGTGAAAATAAATTACGTGTGTTTACCTATCTTTGTTAGTATATGAATGAGTATCTAGATCCATCCACAGAAGGTTTTTCCGATGCTGAGCTTGATATTGAGAAAGCGCTGAGGCCTGTTAGCTTTGACGATTTCACAGGTCAAGAGCAGGTTTTGGAAAATTTAAAGGTGTTTGTTGAAGCGGCCAACCAAAGAGGGGAGGCATTGGACCACACACTATTTCATGGCCCTCCAGGTCTTGGAAAAACTACCTTGGCAAATATTTTGGCCAATGAATTAGGGGTGGGTATCAAAATTACCTCAGGACCCGTGTTGGATAAGCCGGGAGATTTGGCGGGACTTTTGACCAATTTGGACGAACGGGATGTTTTGTTCATCGATGAGATCCATAGGCTTAGTCCGATAGTGGAAGAATACCTTTATTCGGCCATGGAGGATTATAAGATCGATATAATGATAGAGACCGGTCCGAATGCCAGAACGGTTCAGATCAACCTTAATCCGTTTACCCTGATCGGGGCTACAACGAGGTCAGGTCTATTGACCGCCCCTATGCGAGCGCGATTCGGAATACAGAGCCGATTGCAATATTATGATACAGAATTGCTTTCTACCATTGTGCAGCGTAGTGCCGATATTTTAAAAGTGCCTATTACCAATGAGGCCTCTATAGAAATTGCCGGTAGAAGTAGGGGAACCCCGAGAATTTGTAATGCGTTGTTAAGAAGGGTCCGTGATTTTGCTCAGATAAAAGGGAACGGGTCTATAGATATAGAAATTTCAAAATTTGCCCTTAAGGCGTTGAACGTGGATGCACATGGCCTTGATGAGATGGACAATAAAATACTTTCTACGATAATAGATAAGTTTAAAGGCGGTCCGGTAGGTATAACAACGTTGGCTACGGCCGTTTCGGAAAGCGCCGAGACTATAGAGGAGGTTTACGAACCGTTTTTGATCCAGCAAGGTTTTATTATGCGTACTCCTAGGGGGCGAGAAGTAACAGAGTTGGCCTATAAACATTTAGGCAGGGTAAAAGGAGGAATACAACCGGGATTGTTTTGAGTATTTCCAAAAAGATAAAATGGACGAACCTTGTTAAAACCGAAGCAAAACGCCTCGGTTTTTTATCATGTGGCATATCCAAGGCGGAGTTTTTGGAAGAAGAAGCTCCAAGGCTGGAGAAATGGCTCAAAAAAGAAATGCATGGAGAAATGGGGTATATGGAAAACCATTTCGATAAACGTTTGGATCCGCGTTTGTTGGTGGATGGCGCCAAGTCCGTTATTTCGTTGTTATTAAACTACTACCCAGAAAAAGAACAGGTTGGGGAAAGTTATAAAATCTCTAAATATGCTTACGGCCAAGATTACCATCATGTCATAAAGGCCAAATTACGGCAGCTGCAAGAGTTTATCTCAAACGAAATCGGAGAGGTCAATGGTCGCGCCTTTGTAGATTCCGCTCCTGTTTTGGATAAGGCGTGGGCTGCAAAAAGTGGATTGGGCTGGATCGGTAAAAACAGCAATTTGTTGACGCAACAAGTAGGGTCTTTCTACTTCATTGCAGAACTAATAGTGGATTTGGAATTTGAATACGATCATACGGTTACCGATCACTGCGGTACTTGTACTGCTTGTATAGATGCTTGCCCAACACAGGCCATTGTGGAACCTTACGTAGTGGATGGCAGTAAGTGTATTTCGTATTTTACCATAGAGTTAAAGAATGAGATCCCGGATGAATTTCAAGGTAAATTCGATGATTGGATGTTCGGTTGCGACGTATGTCAAGATGTGTGTCCGTGGAACAGATTTTCGAAGCCACATCAAGAACCTTTGTTACAACCCGTTCCAGAGCTGCTCTCGATGACAAAAAGTGATTGGGAAGAAATTACCGAGGAGGTCTTTAGAAAAGTGTTCAAAAAATCCGCTGTAAAAAGAACCAAATTTTCTGGTCTTACCCGTAATATAGAATTCTTAAAAAAATGATTGGGGAGTCGCCCCGTGTGTCATAACAATATCTATGTTGCCTTTGGTTCGATATTTTTGTTGGAACACGTAATTTCTTTGGATAAAACTTTGATCTTTTAATTGTGTTTTCAGGAATACGGTTAAATTTGTTTCCTTAAACTTGAGAATATGAGCAATGAAAAGCAAAGAAGAGAAGCCCTTGTATACCATGCAAAACCACAGCCTGGAAAAATAAAAATTGTTCCTACCAAGCCATATAGTACACAAAGAGATCTTGGTCTGGCATACTCGCCAGGTGTTGCCGAGCCTTGTTTGGAGATAGCAAAGGATAAGGACAATGCATATAAATACACCTCTAAAGGAAACATGGTGGCCATAATATCTAATGGTACTGCGGTGTTGGGTCTTGGTAATATTGGGCCAGAAGCTTCTAAGCCCGTGATGGAAGGTAAAGGTTTGTTGTTCAAGATTTTTGCAGATATAGACGGTATCGATATTGAGGTAGATACCGAAGATGTGGACAAGTTTATAGAAACCGTAAAAATGATAGCCCCTACTTTCGGGGGAATTAATCTTGAGGATATAAAAGCACCCGAAGCCTTTGAGATAGAAAGAAGGTTAAAAGAAGAACTTGATATTCCCGTGATGCACGATGATCAGCACGGAACGGCCATAATTTCTGCAGCGGCATTTTTAAATGCCCTCGAATTGGCCGATAAAAAGATAGAGGATGTAAAAATCGTGGTTAGTGGGGCCGGTGCCGCAGCTGTTTCCTGTACAAAGTTGTACAAGGCTTTTGGGGCGAAGGCAGAGAATATTGTAATGCTGGATAGTAAAGGTGTTATAAGAAAGGATGCAGAAAATTTGTCGGCTTCCAAACTTGAATTTGCTACAGATCGGAAAATAGATACATTGGAAGAAGCTTTAGACGGTGCAGATGTGTTTATAGGTCTTTCTGTGGCCAATATAGTTACGCCAGAGATGTTGAAGTCAATGGCCGATAATCCCATTGTATTTGCAATGGCCAATCCTGATCCCGAGATAAGTTACGAAACAGCCATCGCTACCCGTAAGGATATTATCATGGCCACCGGTAGGTCAGATCATCCTAACCAGGTAAATAATGTGCTCGGTTTTCCATTTATTTTTAGGGGAGCTCTGGATGTACGGGCTACATCTATCAACGAAGAGATGAAAATGGCGGCCGTTAAGGCGCTTGCAGAGCTAACAAAACAACCTGTACCTGAACAGGTGAACATCGCTTACGGAGAAACAAGGCTTACCTTTGGTAGAGATTATATTATTCCAAAACCTTTTGATCAGCGTTTGATCTATGAGATACCGCCAGCAGTGGCAAAGGCCGCAATGGATAGCGGTGTGGCAAAACTTCCGATAGAGGATTGGGACAAGTATAGGGAGGAATTGATGTTGCGTTCGGGCAACGACAATAAGGTCGTGCGATTGCTGCATAGTAGGGCGCGTTCCAATACCAAGCGTATCGTATTTGCGGAAGCCGACCATTTAGATGTTCTTAAAGCCGCTCAAATAGTATACGAAGAAGGTATTGCCGAGCCTATTTTGTTGGGAAGAAAGGACATTATATTGGAACTTAAGAAAGAGTTGGAATTTGATGCCGATATCCCCATAGTAGATCCTTTGTCGGGAGATTTTGATGAAAGGCATATTAGATATGCAACCAAATATTGGGAAAGTAGAAAACGTAAAGGAACTACTTTGTACAGTGCTAAAATAAAAATGCGCGAGCGTAATTATTTTGGTGCGATGATGGTTATGGAAGGTGACGCGGATGGTATGATATCTGGCTACTCACGAGCTTATCCAACGGTTGTAAAACCTATTTTGGAAGTAATTGGAAGGGCTAATGGGGTTAAAAAGGTAGCGACGGTGAATATAATGATCACCGAAAGAGGGCCATTGTTCTTGGCCGATACCTCTATTAATATCGACCCCAATGCTGAAGAAATAGCAGAAATAGCCCAGATGACGGCCAATGTTGCTTCTACCTTTGGTTTTGATCCCGTAATCGCTCTTTTGAGCTATGCTAATTTTGGGTCATCATCACACCCCCATGCAGTAAAAGTTAGAAAAGCTGTTGAGATTCTGCATGAGGTTAATCCAGAATTGGTAGTAGATGGTGAAATCCAAACCGATTTTGCCCTAAACAGAGAGTTGCATGAAAGTAATTTCCCTTTTTCTAGATTGGCGGGGAGAAAAGTGAATACATTGGTGTTCCCGAATTTGGAATCTGCAAACATTACCTATAAATTGTTGAAAGAATTGAATAAGGCCGATTCTATTGGTCCTATTATGATGGGGCTAAGAAAAGCTGTCCATATAATGCAATTGGGGGCAAGTGTAGATGAGATCGTGAACATGACGGCCGTTGCGGTTATAGATGCCCAAGAAAGGGAAAAACGTAAAAAGGCAAAAGGAGGAGCTTAAATTCGAAAAGAATTTTAGCTCCCTTCCCATTGTTGTCACAACTAAACGAAATTAATTTTATGATTCACCATCTTAAAGGTAAACTGATAGAGAAAAACCCCACCCACATTATTGTAGAATGTGGGGGTGTGGGATATTTTATAAATATATCGTTGCATACTTTTTCGAAACTGACAGATAGTGAATTGGTACATGTTTATACCCACCTTCAAATTAAAGAAGATTCCCATACACTTTTTGGGTTTGCCGAAAAATCGGAACGCGAAATATTTCGTCTTTTGTTGTCGGTTTCGGGTATAGGTTCTAGTACCGCAAGAACTATGCTTTCCTCAATGTCTCCTCTACAGATCAGGGACGCTATAGCAAATGATGATGTTCCCGCAATACAAGCCATAAAAGGTATAGGGGCCAAAACCGCCCAAAGGGTTATTTTGGATCTTCGAGATAAGGTTCTAAAAATTTATGATATTGACGAAGTTTCGACCCCTCCAAACAATACAAATAAAGATGAAGCGTTATCTGCTTTAGAGGTTCTAGGGTTTGCCAGAAAACAGGCCGAAAAAGTAGTTGATAAGGTTATTTCCCAAGACACCTCTTTAAGCGTGGAGAACATTATAAAACTAGCGCTCAAAAATTTGTAGCAAGTTTGAAACAAGGGGCATTTAGATTTCTTAAAAATTCTTTTAAGTACAATATTCTATTCATTGTTTTTTTAGGCTTCATGGACTATTCCATGGCCCAAGAAACAGATGAGCAGGAGATTGACTCGGTAAAGACAGGTTTTGATCTAGGACGGATAGTTCTGGAGAACCCAGATAGTATCGTGTCTAAATATATATATGATCCGGGCCTAGATCGGTATATCTATAATGAGAGTGTAGGTGATTTTAATATAGGGTATCCTATCATTCTTACTCCCGAACAGTATTACGACCTTATCAAAAAAGAGGGTATTAAATCTTACTTTAAAGAGAAGTCGGATGCATACTCGGGAAAAAAGGCGGGTAGTGAGGAAGCTAGAAAAAATCTGTTGCCCAACTTTTATGTCAATAACGACTTCTTTCAATCCATATTTGGGGGCAATACTATAGAGGTAATACCCCAGGGTTCTGTAGCCATGGATCTAGGTGTTATATGGCAGAAGAACGATAACCCTTCCTTATCCCCAAGAAATAGAACCAATTTGTCCTTTGATTTTGATCAACGTATTAGTCTTAGTATGTTGGGTAAGATTGGTGAAAGATTGCAGGTGACCGCGAATTATGATACGGAGGCCACTTTCGATTTTCAAAATATTGTTAAGTTGGATTATACGCCCACCGAGGATGATATACTCCAAAATATTGAAGTAGGTAATGTAAGTATGCCCTTAAATAGCTCTTTGATACAAGGTGCGCAAAGCCTATTTGGGGTAAAAACGCAACTACAGTTCGGAAAAACAAAAGTAACCGCCGTTTTTTCAGAACAACGTTCGCAAAGCAATACGGTCGTAGCCCAAGGTGGGGGTACGGTAAATGAGTTCAATATTACTGCGCTGGACTATGATGAAGATAGGCATTTCTTTTTATCACAATACTTTAGGGACAATTACGATCAAGCCCTATCTAGTTATCCGTATATACAAAGCCAAGTTCAGATTACGAGACTGGAGGTTTGGATAACCAATAGAACCCAACAAACGCTCAATGTTAGAAATGTTGTGGCGTTACAGGATTTGGGGGAAGCGGATGCCTCTAAAACCAGAATAGGTCAAAATGGAGGTGATGCCGCTGGTTTCTTTAATAACCCTGGAGATTTAAGACCGCGTAACAATGCCAATGACCTTGATCCGTCATTAATAGGTAGTGGAGGCGCCCTGACAGAAAATATTAGGGAAATAGCTACTGTAGAGAGTGGGTTCGATGCATCAAAGTTCACCCCTGGTTATACTCTTAACCAAGGGTTTGATTATGCAATCTTGGAGAATGCGAGAAAACTGACCGAAGGTACCGACTATACATATAATTCTCAATTGGGTTATATCTCTTTAAATCAGAGTTTAAGTAATGACGAAGTGTTGGCCGTGGCCTATCAATATACGTATCAAGGAGAAGTGTTTCAGGTAGGGGAGTTTGCCAATGGGGGAATTGATGCCACTACGGTGTCGCAAGATGTTAACCCCGTTGTAGAGAACAATACTTTGGTGTTAAAGCTATTAAAAAGTAATATAACGAATATCAATGACCCTATTTGGGACTTGATGATGAAGAATATTTACTCCACTGGGGCATATAATTTAAGTGAGGACGACTTTAAGATGAATATTCTCTATTCGGATCCTACCTCACGAAATTATATTACTCCTGTTGACGATGGTCCGGGTAGTGGATGGCCAGAAGGTTTGGAAGAAAGAATTCTGCTGGATGTGTTTAATTTGGACAGGTTAAATATATATAATGATGTTCAGCCTGGGGGTGACGGTTTCTTTGATTTTTATTCGGGAATAACTGTGGACACCCAATCTGGACGCATAATTTTTACAACGGTAGAGCCTTTTGGAGAGTATCTTTATGAGATTTTGGAAAACGGAAATTCTGGAGGGTACGATAATGAATCGGTCTATAACGAGAACCAAAAGAAATATGTATTCAGGGATATGTATGCCCTTACCAAAGCTGCAGCTTTACAAGAATCTGAAAAAAATAAGTTTCTATTAAAGGGTAGTTATAAATCTGAAAGTAGCAATGGTATTTCTATTGGGGCCTTTAATGTGCCACAGGGTTCTGTTGTTGTTACGGCCGGGGGAAGGCAATTGCAGGAGGGTATCGATTATACGGTAAATTATCAAGCCGGAACAGTACAGATACTGGATCCAAGTTTGGAAGCTTCCAATACCCCCATCAATATTTCTGTAGAAAACAATGCCGTGTTCGGGCAACAAACAAAACGTTTTGCGGGTGTTAACGTTGAACATCAATTGAACAAGAACTTTGTTTTAGGAGGTACTTTTTTGAATCTTAATGAACGTCCGTTGACACAAAAATCAAATTATGGGGTAGAGCCCGTGAACAATACCATTTTTGGTTTAAACGGTAATTTCTCTACAGAAGTGCCATGGTTGACCAGAATGGTGAACAAACTGCCGAACATTGATACGGATGTACCTTCAAACTTATCGCTTAGGGCCGAGGTGGCATGGTTGAAGCCAAATTCTCCTAAAAATGCTGATTTTGAAGGGGAAACAACAACGTATTTGGATGATTTTGAAGGGGCGCAAGCCTTGATAGATATCAGTGGGTATTTAGGTTGGTCATTGGCGAGTACTCCTTTAGAGTTTATGCCAGGGGGGCAATTGGCCGGTGGTTCTCCAGACGATCCCACCAATCTAGAAAATGGTTATGGAAGGGCAAAGGTTGCATGGTATACCATAGATCCTATTTTCTACACCAATCAAAGACCGTCGACTATCAGCGATAACGATGTGTCTACAAATGCTACGCGTAGGGTGTATGTAGACGAAGTTTTTCCTCAAACCGATATTGCGCAAGGTCAAACAACCGTACAGTCAACGTTGGATTTAGCATACTATCCCAATTTAAAAGGGCCTTATAACAACAACCCGAATTTTGAGACCGAACAGCCCGAAGAAAAATGGGCAGGTATCATGAGGTCATTGAGTAGTACCGATTTTGAGCAGTCAAATGTGGAGTTTGTTCAGTTTTGGGTATTGGACCCATATGTAGACGGAGAAGCAACAACATCAGGAGAACTGGTGCTTAACCTAGGTAATATATCGGAGGATATATTAAAGGATGGTAAAAAGCAATATGAGAATGGTTTACCGGGTGTAGATAGTAATGATTTTGTTTCCGAAACTTCTTGGGGACAAGTGCCCGCCACCCAATCTTTGGTATATGCCTTTGATGCAAGTGAAGAAAACAGAACGTTGCAGGATCTTGGGTTTGATGGGTTGACAGATGAGGCCGAGGCGGCTATTTACGATGCCAATCCAAGTGATGACCCAGCTTTGGATAACTATCAATATTATTTGAATAGGGATGGTGGAATTTTAGAGCGTTATTTAGATTTTAATAACCCGCAAGGTAACTCGCCCGTAGAGGTGACAAATACCAATAGGGGGTCTACCACTTTACCCGATGTAGAGGATATAGATCGTGATCTTACCATGAATACGGTAAATAGTTATTATGAGTACCGTATTCCTATTAAGCCCAATACAACAATAGACGATAAATATGTAACCGATATACAAGAAGGGGTAACGCCAGAATTGCCAAATGGCGATCAGTTGAACAGAAGATGGATCCAGTATAAGATTCCTTTAAGTGATTTCTCCGATGCCGTCGGTGGCATTACAGATTTTAGGTCCATTAGTTTTATGCGTATGTACATGACCGGTTTTTCTTCTCCTACGGTATTGCGTTTTGCGACTTTAGATCTTGTGAGGGGAGACTGGCGTACCTATACCAAGAATTTGCAAGACGAGGACCTTGACAGTGATCCTTCGGACGATGGAACAACGGTAGATGTGAACACTGTGAATATTGAGGAAAATAGTAGTAGACTTCCGATTCCGTATGTGTTACCTCCAGGGGTTGTTAGGGAGCAGTTGAACAATAACAATACTATTATTAGGCAAAATGAACAATCGCTCTCTTTGTTGATCGAAGGTCTGGAGTCTAAAGATTCTAGAGGGGTTTATAAAAATTTGAATATTGATATTAGGCAATACGAGAAAATAAAAATGTTCATGCATGCCGAAAAGATAGCCGACGGTGATTATGGGGACAATGAAACCCCCTTGGTCGGTTTCTTGCGAATCGGAACTGATTTTACCCAAAATTACTATCAGCTAGAACTTCCTTTG
The DNA here is from genome assembly GCF_018100785.1 of Maribacter sp. MMG018. Classification (GTDB taxonomy): domain Bacteria; phylum Bacteroidota; class Bacteroidia; order Flavobacteriales; family Flavobacteriaceae; genus Maribacter. The sequence continues at coordinate 1,436,513 of NZ_JAGJEC010000001.1, forward strand.
CAGTTTACACCATTTTCAGCGGTATCGGATACCGAAATCTGGCCAGAGGATAATCAGTTGGAAATTGCTCTCAGTGATCTGAACAAAGTAAAATCTTCATGGATCCAAGGGGATGATTTAAGCGAGATGCGCTTCTTTGAAGTGGTAAACGGCGAAGTAATCGGGGTTAATGAATTTGATGAAAGAACACCGGGTAGGGTTCGTATAGGTATAAAAGGTAACCCTTCGTTAGGAAGTATAAGAAGTATGATGGTCGGGGTAAAGAATCAAGATGATTTACCTGCAAGGGGAGAGGTTTGGTTCAATGAACTTCGTCTGGCCGGACTGGAAAATAGTGGAGGTTGGGCCGCCACAGGGGCGCTAGATGCCAATATTGCGGATTTTGCTAACATATCCGCCACCGGTAGCACCAGTACATCCGGGTTTGGTACCATAGATCAAACACCTACCGAAAGGTCTATGGAAGATGCCATTTCCTATGATGTGGTGACCAATGTAAATGCCGGACAGTTACTGCCTAAACAGTGGAACATACAATTGCCATTTAATTATAGTGTATCCGAAGAACTGATAACACCAGAGTTCGATCCTGTTTATGACGATTTAAGATTAGATGACCTAATTGCGGCAGCTCCTACCAAAGAGGCCGCGGACAATATAAAGGAACAGGCCGAAGATTATACAAAAAGAACCAGTATTAACTTGATCGGGGTTCGAAAGAATAGGGGAGAGGAAGCCGATGCCAATTTCTACGACATAGAGAATTTTACATTTAACTATTCCTATAACGAAACAGAACATCGAGATTTTGAAATTGCCGAGCTAAGAGATCAAACGGTAAATACAGGTTTTGTCTATAACCATAGTTTTGACCCGGTGGAGGTAGCACCATTTGCCAAAAAAGATTCACTTTTCAATGGTGCATACTGGAAATGGTTGAAAGACCTGAACTTAAATCTACTGCCGGCAAGTGTATCTTTAAACTCTAATATAAATAGGCAGTTTAACGCTCAGCGATTTAGGGATGTGTACGAAGAGGGTGAAGATCGTTTAGATCTTCCCGAATTGCAGCAACGTAATTACTTGTTTAACTGGCAATATGCCGTTAATTATAATTTGACCAAATCGTTGCGTTTGAACTTTACGGGTTCTAACAATAATATTGTGCGTAATTATTATAACGAGGATGAACCTGTGAATTCTGCCGATGCCATAAATAAGGCACTTGATGTTTGGGATGGTTTCTTTGATATCGGTGAACCAAATAGGCATTCACAGCAAATGCAGTTAAATTACGAGATACCCTTTAATAAGATTCCCGCACTCGACTTTATAAACGCACAGTATAGTTATACCAGTAACTTTGATTGGCAACGTGGAGGTGATGCCTTGGCTGAGGTTGCGCAGGTTGCTTTAAATGACCCCAATGCACAGATAAATACCATTCAAAATGCCAATACACATGCTCTTACGGCTTCGTTGACCATGCAAAAATTCTATGATTTGATAGGGTTAAAGAAACGCGAATCTGCCGGTAAGGCTAACAATTCTCCTGTACGTAGAGACAAGGCTGGGGTAGCTGCTGGTAAAGATGAAAAAGTGAAGCCGAAGACAAGTGGACTGTTCAATGCCTTTGTTGATGTGGCCACTATGGTGAAAAGGGTAAACGTAAACTATAATGAGAACAATGGTACCGTATTGCCAGGGTATACACAATCGGTCGGGTTTATCGGTACCACCAGACCATCTGTTGGGTTCATTTTTGGTAGTCAGTCAGATGTACGGTACGAAGCGGCGAAAAATGGTTGGTTGACGCCTTACTCCGATTTTAACGATCAGTTTATAAAGAGAAATAATAAGCAGTTGAGTATTACGGCAACAGCTCAGCCAACAAAAGATTTCACCATAGATTTAACTGCAGATAGGCAGTATTCTAGCAGTGTACAGGAAAATTACGATCTAGAGGCTTTGTTGGATAATAGAAACGGTCTTCAGAACCAATATGGTAGCTTTAGTATTTCTACTGTTATGATCGGTACCGCTTTTGGTAAAAGTGACGAGTTCGATTCAGAAACTTTTGCCAAGTTTAAAGAAAATAGAATTACCGTTGCCAATAGGTTGGAAGCCGATAGGGGGTATCAGTCTCTAGGCGAAGTTGACGAAGATGGTTATCCACAGCGTTATAGCAAAACCCAACCAGAGGTATTGTTGCCTGCTTTTTTTGCGGCATATACCGGCCAAGATGTTAACCGTGTAAATTTAGATGCTTTTAGAAAAATTCCGATTCCCAATTGGAATATTAAGTATACGGGGCTTATGAGGAACAAGTGGTTTAAAAAGAAATTTAAGCGTTTTTCTTTAAGCCATGGTTATAGGGCCTCCTATAGTATCAATTCATTTCAGACGAATCTGGAAAAAGAAAATGGGCAATTTGATGAAAACGGAGACATATTGCCAGATCTGATATTGAACAATGTGGTTCTTACGGATCAATTTAATCCGTTGTTGCGCGTAGATTTTGAAATGAAAAATTCATTGAGCGTTTTGGCGGAAGTTCGTACAGATAGGGCGTTGTCGTTAAGTTTTGATAACAACCTGTTGACGGAGATCAATGGAAAGGAATATACCGTAGGTCTGGGGTATCGTATTAAAGATGTAAAGTTGGTTACCAATATTGGCGGCAATAAAACTAGATTAAAAGGTGATTTGAACCTTAAGGCAGATGTAAGCTTAAGGGATAATGTTACTATAATTAGGTATTTGGATTTGGATAACAACCAAGTTACTTCTGGTCAAAACCTTTTGTCTATTAAGTTTACGGCGGATTATGCGTTGAGCAAACAATTGAACGCATTGTTTTTCTACGATCATTCGTTCTCAAAATTTGCCGTTTCTACCGCATATCCTCAGACTACTATAAATGCCGGATTTACCCTGCGTTATAACTTTGGTAACTAATAAAATCTATTTTTATATAAGTTGAAGATATTTTTTGAATTCCGTTCAAGAATAATTTACATTTGCCTCTATCAAAAACAATGAAATGAATATACCATCAGAATTAAAGTATACAAAAGACCACGAGTGGGTAAAAATTGAAGGAGATGTAGCTACTGTTGGCATTACCGATTTTGCACAAGGCGAGTTGGGTGATATTGTCTATGTAGAGGTAGATACCCTAGATGAAAGCTTGGACAAGGAAGAGGTTTTTGGAACGGTAGAAGCCGTAAAGACCGTTTCCGATTTATTTTTGCCATTGTCGGGTGAGATTATAGAGTTCAACGAATCGTTGGAGGATGAACCCGAAAAGGTGAACACAGATCCCTATGGTGAAGGTTGGATGGTAAAGGTTAAGTTAAGCAATTTGGATGAAATAGCCGAGTTGTTGAGCGATTCGGATTACAAAACATTAGTGGGTGCCTAAATCCATTTTTTTTAGAATATCTTTTATAAGCTGGATAGTGCTCGTCACTTTTTCCAGCTTATTTTCGTTTTCAGAGGTAGATACCGGAGGTATCGATATTCCCCATTTTGATAAAATCGTTCATTTTGCATTTTACTTTGGTATGGTGGTCTTGGGGGTACTTGCTTCCAGAGAACAGCTAAAGCAACGTTTTGTGCTGAAAAAGGCGCTTTTGGGTGTTCTGGTGTTCGCTGTATTGTATGGTATGATTATTGAGGTGTTACAATATAGTATTACGGTCGATAGGGAAGGTGATATTTTAGACGTTTTCGCTAATACATTCGGTGCTCTTGTAGGAATGTTTTTAGTTAGATGGCTTGTTTATCGCATTTGGCCGTTAAAATGAAAATTTTAATTGCGTATTTAAGTATTTATTATTTAAATTAGCAAACAACTAAATTGAATAGATATGGAACCGAAAAAGAATCCAAAGGCGGATTTAACCAAAAACAGTAGCCTCTATTTTGTTATAGGGTTGTTCGCTGTGATGCTGCTCACGTATTTCGCATTTGAATGGAAAACGTATGACGAGGTAAATGATTATGACATCTCCATGAATGTGGATGATATGTTGGATGAAGAAGTTCCTATGACGGAGCAAATTAAAACGCCACCGCCACCACCGCCACCAGCTGCACCTGAAATCATAGAAGTTGTAGAGGATGAGGTAGAGGTAGAGGAAACTGTAATCGAGTCTACGGAAACTAGTCAGGAAGAGGAAATAATCGAGGTAGAGGATGTTGTAGTTGAAGAAGAGGTAGAAGATGTTGACGTTCCTTTTGCGGTAATTGAAGATGTTCCGGTTTTTCCAGGTTGTGAAAACGAAAGTGATAAGAGGGCTTGTTTTAACAAGATGATGCAAAAGCATATTAGTAAGAACTTCCGTTACCCAGAAATTGCCCAAGAAATGGGTGTGCAAGGTAGGGTAAGTGTAATGTTCGTAATTCAAAAAGATGGTAGCATCGGTAACGTTAGAATGCGTGGTCCGGATAAGAACTTGGAAAAAGAGGCTGCAAGAATTATCAGTAAACTTCCTAAAATGATACCAGGGAAGCAAAGAGGTAGAGCGGTACGTGTTCCTTTTAGTATTCCAATTACATTTAAATTGCAATAATATATATTCCAATAATATTTTAGTAAGCCCGAATAGTGATATTCGGGCTTTTTTGTGCCGTTAATTTAGGTTCTTTAACATAGAAAGTAGGTTTTACTTATGTCGGTTATTCATTATGACTATAAATAAAACCGTTTTGGTTGCAGAAATATGGGCTGAGGGTTATCTTTGCATCCCAATTTTGAGTAAAGATGAAGACCGCGGTTGGTATGGCAAAAGACAACATAGTAGCATTGATTTTTGCTGATTTTAAGGAAATTACCAAAGCAAGACTTGCGGTCAGTGTTGTTTTCTCTTCCATTGCGGGCTATCTTCTAGGAGCTTACGAGATCAATCCTTCTTCCATTTTATTATTGGCTTTTGGCGGTTACTGTATGGTAGGGGCCAGTAATGCATATAATCAGGTAATAGAAAAAGACTTGGATGCGTTGATGAAACGTACCCAGAATAGGCCTATACCTTCTGGTAGAATGACGGTGCGTACTGCTATGACCATCGCAATACTCTTAACTGTTTTAGGGGTTGTTGCCTTGTATTTGTTGAATCCAAAGACGGCCATGTTCGGTGCTATCTCAATTTTTTTGTACACGAGTGTTTATACGCCGTTAAAGACAAAAACACCATTGTCGGTGTTTGTAGGGGCCTTTCCTGGAGCAATTCCTTTTATGCTTGGTTGGGTTGCCGCGACCAATGAGTTTGGCATAGAACCCGGCACCCTGTTCATGATTCAGTTTTTTTGGCAATTCCCCCATTTTTGGGCTTTGGGGTGGATGTTGGACGATGATTATAAAAGGGGAGGTTTTAAAATGTTGCCTACCGGTAAAAAGGATGCAGGTACGGCATTGCAAATAATAATGTACACCATTTGGATGATGGCTGTTTCGATAATACCCGTTTTTGGCATAACGGGCAGGTTAGAGCTTTCTGTTCCTGCCGCAGTGGTAATTTTGCTAATGGGTGCGGTAATGTTGTTTTTTGCTTTTAGGTTGTACTCGGAAAGAAGCAATGTTACGGCCAGAAAATTAATGTTGGCAAGTGTAAGTTATATTACATTAATGCAAGTTGTTTATGTGGTTGACAAATATATTTAAAGAAGAATGGATTTAACACAAGGTACTGAAAAAGAAAAAATAGACAGGTCGAAGAAGATGATTCTTTGGTTTGGTATTGTTAGTCTGTTAATGGGCTTTGCCGGGTGGACAAGTGCATATATTGTAAGTAGTACGAGAGAAGATTGGGTGAGTGATATTAACTTGCCAAACTCCTTTTATATAAGTACCGCCGTTATCATTATTAGTAGTATAACCTATATTTTGGCTAAAAAGGCCATAAAGGAAGGTAATCATAAACTTTGTACTACTTGGTTGTGGACAACCATGGGGCTTGGTTTGCTGTTTGTAGCGTTGCAGTTCAATGGTTTTTCGCAAATGGTGAACGAGGGCTTTTATTTTACAGGACCTACCAGTAATATAAAAACATCTTATGTGTTTTTAATAGCAATGGTGCATATAATACATGTTGTGGCCGGTTTGCTATCGTTATCATTGGTGCTCTTTAACCATAGTAGAAGAAAATATACGAAAGAAGATTATTTAGGGGTGACATTAGGAGCCACATTTTGGCACTTTTTGGATCTTTTATGGGTCTATTTGTTATTGTTTATGACCTTTGTTAAATAATAATATCGAACAAAAATAGTTTTGAATAAATTCAGCTTTCATATAGTTGAAAAAAATGTAAATTTGCTAAAGTTTTATTAAAGAGATAAATTAATCTATGGATACGACGGTTACAACGGGAGTAAAAGAAAACGTTTGGGGGGGTGGAAACAGACCTTTAGGCGCTAGCTATGGTAAATTAATGATGTGGTTTTTCCTTGTTTCGGATGCCCTGACTTTTTCAGGTTTTTTGGCTGCTTATGGTTTTTCCAGGTTTAAGTTTATGGATATATGGCCTATTGCGGATGAGGTTTTTACTCACGTGCCTTTTTTTCATGGAAATTATCCGATGATATATGTGGCCTTTATGACCTTTATTTTGATCATGTCTTCGGTTACTATGGTATTGGCGGTTGATGCCGGTCATAAAATGAAACAAAAAGCGGTTATTTGGTATATGTTCGCTACCATTATTGGTGGTGCTATATTCGTTGGTTCTCAGGCATGGGAATGGGCTACTTTTATAAAGGGTGATTATGGTGCTATTGAGACAAAAGGTGGAAGAATATTGCAGTTTGTAAATGCGGAGACAGGAGAAAGGGTTGCATTGGCCGATTTTGCCAAAACTATACCCAGCGAAAGGGTTGATCATGAAAGAAAAAATGGAATTTGGTTCTATGGGGAAACAGCTTTACCTAGCTTCTCTGTTAATGAAGTGGTAGCTGGCTTTAAGGCCAATCCCGATATATTGATCAGAACGGAAACCATTGGTGAGGATGGTCATAAAACCTTGTTGACGAGACAAGAGTCCTTAGATAAACTTTCAGATGCAAGTCAGGTTGTTGAAGGGGCAAACCTTATACATAATGAATACGGAAGCCGTCTTTTTGCTGACTTTTTCTTTTTTATAACAGGGTTTCACGGTTTTCACGTGTTTTCTGGTGTGGTGATCAACTTAATTATTTTCTTTAATGTTGTATTAGGAACTTATGAGAAAAGAGGTCACTACGAAATGGTAGAAAAAGTAGGGCTATATTGGCACTTTGTAGATTTAGTGTGGGTATTCGTATTTACCTTCTTCTATTTGGTATAAGGTTAATCAAGTTTAAATTTCTTTAAGAATAAAGATTAGATAATATATATTATGGCAGACGGACATAAATTAGAGATTTTTAGAGGGCTAGTAAAGTTTAAATCAAACACCCAAAAGATTTGGGGCGTTTTGGCCTTTCTGACATTTGTAACGGCAATAGAGGTAGTTTTGGGTATCTATAAACCAGCTGGGCTTGTAGAGACACATGTGCTAGGTATGAAATTGTTAAATTGGATTTTTATCATATTAACGCTGGTAAAGGCCTATTATATTGCTTGGGACTTTATGCACCTTCGTGACGAAAAAAGTTCATTGAGAAGAGCTATCGTATGGACACCGGTATTTTTGGTCATATACCTTTCTTTTATACTTCTTGTGGAAGGGGACTATATTTATAATGTCTATAAAGATGGTTTTATGGCCTGGAATTTTTAATAGCTTATAAGGTAGAATTAACAGAATTAAAAGACGGTTTAAACACCGTCTTTTTTATTTTTGTAAGGTACGGTCAAGTACGGTATATGGGCTTTTCATATTTTTTGAATAACCTATGTTTTATAAGGAGAAAATATTAAAATGAAAAAAACTTTTGTACTGGTAGTTTTGTTTGTATTGCCTATTGTGGCCTACTTGTTCTTTGCATCGGGAGTAAATAACTTTGGCAAGTTGCCGGTACTTACAGAAGGGGTGAACGAACTGGATGTAGAGGGCGATAATGTACTGTTCCAAAATAATATTACCGTTCTTGGTTTTCTTGGAAACGATGTAGAGCATAAGAAGGGGAACACTTTTAATTTGAACCAAAAAATATACAAACGGTTTTATGGGTTCAAAGACTTTCAGTGTGTGATGGTCTTACCGATCGGAACCGAGCAAAAAGTAGATGAATTGGAAAAAGAACTTGCTAACCTTGCGGATACCGGTAAGTGGAAGTTTCTTTTCATGGAGGAAACCGATATCAAAAACTTATTTAATAGTCTTAAGACAGATATTAAGTTAGGGTCGGATCTAGGAACACCATATGTTTTTATAATCGATAAAGAAGGAAACCTCAGAGGTAGGGACAATGACGAGGATGAAGGTACCAAATATGGTTTTAACACCAATTCTGTGGCAGAGCTCAATAATAAGATGGTAGACGATGTTAAGATTATATTGGCGGAATATAGATTGGCACTGAAAAAAAACAACAATAGAAATACCGATTAATGAATAAAAAATATACATACGTATGGGTGTCCCTGATCGTACTGATATTCGGTATCATCGTAATACCTATGATAGTAGAAAAAATTACTAAGGGTGAAGTTGTAGATAAGGATAGGATGGTGCCATATTCCGAAAGAGACAGCTTGGCCTACATCACCATTAACGGTAACAAAAGAAAAGTGCCTTCTTTTGAGTTTATAGACCAAGACAGTTTGGTAGTTACCGATAAGGATTATCTGGGAAAAGTTTTTGTGGTAGAATTTTTCTTTACTTCCTGCCCAAGTATATGCCCTATCATGACAGAAAATTTGGTCGTATTGCAAAATGAGTTTGCTGATGAGGATTTTGGTATAGCCTCTTTTACGATAACACCACAATATGATACACCGTCCGTTTTAAAGAAATATGCCGAAGATAAAGGGGTGACCGATATGGATTGGCATTTAATGACTGGAGATAGGGACGTAATATATGAGTTGGCAAATTCCGGATTTAATATTTTTGCCGCGGAAGTGCCGGATGCCCCGGGAGGATTTGAACACTCTGGGTTATTTGCCTTGGTAGACAAACAAGGGTATATAAGATCAAGAAAAGATGAATTTGGAAACCCTATTGTATACTATCGAGGGGCCATTACACAAGAGATGGGGGTGAATAGCGAAGGAGAAAAAGAACAGATAAGTATATTAAAGGAGGATATCAGAAAATTATTGCAAGAGTAGTATGGAAGAAAGTACACTGACAAAGGAAAAACGTTTTAGTAAACTGATTACTGTAGTTTCGGTGATTATTCCCGTGGTAGTGGCTATATTGTTTGGCGTTAAAATTCCGAACGTGGCGCCGTTGTCTTTTTTGCCACCTATCTACGCGACTATAAATGGACTGACCGCTATTTTATTGTTGGTGGCCGTGTGGGCCATTAAGAATGGAAATGAATCGTTGCATAAAAAACTTATGACAACGAACATTGTTCTGTCCTTGTTGTTTTTGGTAATGTATATTGCCTATCATATGACATCCGATTCAACTCCGTTTGGTGGAGATGGTGTAATACGATATGTTTATTACTTTATATTGATAACACATATTATCTTGTCCATAGCATTGATACCTCTAGTTCTTAGAACCTATGCAAGGGCTTATCTCAAGGATTATGTAGGCCATAGGGCCTTGGCAAGGTATACTTTTCCTATTTGGCTATATGTAGCCGTAACGGGAGTCGTAGTTTATATAATGATAGCACCCTATTATGCACACTAAAATAAAATTAAAAAAACACCTGAATAGTTTAATCGGCTTTTTATGGCCAAAAAGGATAAGCCCAAAATTCTTAATAGGTTTATTGGTCATGGGTTTAATGCTAATGCCATCCTTATCAAATGCACAATGTGCCATGTGTAGGGCCGTTTTAGAGAGTGAGGCGTCCGGCAATGCTGCTGAGGGTATAAATAATGGTATTGTTTACCTTATGTCCATACCGTACATTTTAGTGGCAGGTCTTTTCTATTTTATATATAGAAGAATGCGTTCTTAACACAATTTTATAGATTTAACACTTTTTTTCTATTGATTTTGTAACATTATAGATAATGCATAGTCTTATCTACAAGTAATACTTGTATTGCATTCATCAATCAAAATCAATCAACATGTTCGACCTAGAACGATGGCAAGAAATTTTCGATACTATTCGAAAAAATAAATTGCGAACTTTCCTTACCGGGCTTTCCGTTGCTTCGGGGATTTTTATTTTGGTAATCTTATTGGGTTTTGGTCAAGGAATGCAGAATGGTATTGCCAATGAATTTGAAGAAGATGCGGCTACCAGTGTTTGGGTTTGGCCGGGTGTGACCACCAAAGAGTACAAAGGTTTAAACCCTGGTCGACGTATTCAATTAAGAAACGAAAACTACGAATTTGCAGCAAATCTGTTGGGGGATAAAATAGAGAACAAGTCCCCGAGATACTTTGTGCGTAATGTGCAGGTAAATTATGGGAAAGAATCGTTGGCTTATGGCATACAGGGCGTGTCTTCCCAGTTTCAGTTTATTGAGAACGAGTATATGTCCAAAGGTCGCTTTCTAAACTACTCCGATGAGAAAGAAAAGGCCAAGGTGGCGGTCATCGGTAACAAAATCAAAAGAGACATTTTTAAAGATACATCTGATCCCGTAGGTCAGTTTATAGATATATCCGGTATCCCGTTTAAAATTATTGGGGTATATGGCGATGTGGGCGGAGAACGAGAAGAGGAAAGAATCTTTATTCCTGTTTCTACGGCACAGCAGGTTTTCAATGGTGCGGATCATATAAACAATATGGCCTATACACTTCCTCCGGCCGATGATTTTGAGACTGCGGTGGCCCAATCCATTCAATTTACCAATCAACTACGATCTTATTTGCTTCAGGCCCACACGGTAGCCCCGGACGATACGAGTGCCATTCAAATTTGGAATCCTATGGAAGAGGCAAAACGCTTTTATACTCTAATGTCCGGTATAAAGTTTTTCTTTTGGTTTGTAGGTGTGTGCACCATTATAGCCGGCGTGGTGGGTGTCAGCAATATTATGTTGATCGTGGTAAAGGAGCGTACTAGGGAAATAGGAATTAGAAAAGCTTTGGGAGCCAAACCATGGTCCATTGTGGGGATGATACTGCACGAATCTATTTTTGTAACCGCCATTGCCGGGTTTGCCGGACTCATATTCAGTATGGGGTTATTGGAATTGGTGGGACCACATATAGAGGTGGATTATATAATGAATCCGTCCGTAGACTTCAATGTTGCCGTTACCACCGTATTCGTGCTCATTTTTGCTGGGGCCGTAGCGGGTTTTTTTCCGGCTTGGCGGGCAGCAAGGGTTCATGTAATTAAAGCTTTGAAAGATGAATAGGGGTATAATAACTTTCTTAATCGCGAAGTATGCTAAATAAGGATCGTTGGAAAGAGATTATAGAGGTGTTGTCTCGTAATGTGTTCCGCACATTGGCTACGGCGTTCGGGGTAGGTTGGGGTATTTTTATTCTGATCATTCTTTTGGCCGCTGGAAAGGGACTGGAAAATGGTATCCGTGCTGATTTTGGGGATATTGCCACCAATACCATGTTCATGTGGTCTAGAAGCACAACCAAGGCATATAAAGGGTTGCCCAAGGGTAGGCGTTATAATTTTAAATTAGAAGACGTACAAGCTATAAATGACAAAGTGCCCAATCTCCGGTTTATATCACCAAGAAACCAATTGGGAGGCTTTGGTGGGGGCAATAATGTCGTTAGGGGGCTGAAAACGGGAGCTTTTAATGTATATGGTGATTATCCTGAAATAATAAAGCAAGAGCCAATGACCATTACCCAAGGTAGGTTCATAAACCACAACGATATTGAGGCGAAAAGAAAAGTAGCCATAATTGGAGAAGGGGTAAAAAATGAACTCTATGATAAAGGTGAACCTATTTTAGGTACCTATATTAAAATTCAGGGGGTGAATTTTATGGTCGTAGGTAGTTATAAAAAGAAAAATAATGATGGAGATGGTGAAGAGGGGCAAAAAGAAATATTTATTCCCTTTACTTCTTTTTCTCAGGCATTTAATATGGGCAATAATGTTGGTTGGATGGCGATTACCGCCAAAGATGGAAGTTCTATATCCAATCTAAAGGAACGAATAGTAAATGTTGTAAAGGAAAATAGAAAGATACACCCCGAAGATAAAAGAGCCGTTGGTTACTTTGATCTATACGAACAGTTCAATAGGGTAGAGAGCTTGTTCGGGGCTTTGCGTTGGGTTGCCTATTTTGTTGGTATTTTGGTCCTGCTCTCCGGTATAATAGGCGTAAGTAATATTATGCTGATCGTTATTAAGGAAAGGACAAAGGAAATTGGAATCCGTAGGGCATTGGGCGAAAATCCGTGGTCCATAAAAAAGCAAATTTTAATGGAATCCATTTTTTTGACCATAATTTCCGGCATGACAGGAATAATTTTTGGTGCGGCCTTTATCTATGGCATCAATGCAGTTCTCGACTCTGTAGGGCCGGTAGATATGTTCGTTAACCCGAGTGTGGGCATAGGGGTGGTAGCGGTCGCTTTAATGATATTGATAGTATCCGGATTATTGGCAGGTTTTATTCCGGCACAAAGTGCTATAAAGGTAAGGCCCATAGAAGCATTAAGAACAGAATAAGATTCATCGATTATAAAAATTAAATCAATCAAAAAAATGAAAAAGTCAGGAACGGTCATCATCTTACTGGTCATAGTTTTAGCCTTTGGGGGGTCTATGTATTACTTGTATCAAAAAAATGAGGAAGACCCAGTGGTCTATCAGACGGAACAGCCGTCAAAGCAAACGATCATAAAAAAAACCATGGCAACGGGTAGTATTCTTCCTTTGGAAGAAGTATTGATAAAGCCCAATATTTCAGGGGTTATAGAGGAAATATATGTGGAAGGTGGCGATTTTGTAAAGTCGGGAGATTTGATCTGTAAGATAAAGGTAGTGCCCAACTTAAGTGCTCTAAACGATGCGAGAAACAATATAGAAGAGGCGAAAATTGGATTGGACGATCAAATAAGAAACCTACAACGACAGAAATCACTTTTTGAAAAAGGGGTTATCTCACAGGTGGATCTAGAACGGGCCCAAGTGAGTCACGATCAAGCAAAACAGTCGTATGCGGCAGCCAATAAGAGGTACGATATTGTAAAGACCGGAACCACAAAGGGGTATGGAAACGCTGCCAATACCCAAATTCGTGCTACGGTAAGCGGAATGGTCTTAGAGGTGCCGGTGGAAGTGGGTAATCAGGTAATAGAGAGCAACAACTTTAATGAAGGTACTACCATAGCAGCCATTGCCGATGTAGAGAAAATGATATTCGAGGGAAAGGTAGACGAGTCGGAAGTAGGTAAGATCAAAGAGAATCTTCCTTTAGAGATCACGGTCGGTGCTATAGAAGATCAAGTTTTTGATGCTGTTCTTGATTATATAGCCCCAAAGGGAAAAGAGGAGAACGGTGCCATTCAGTTCGAGATCAAAGGCACCTTGAAAAAACAGGACAGTGTATTTATACGGGCAGGATTAAGCGCCAACGCATCCATTATTCTGGCCAAGGCCGACAGTGTTCTTGCGTTGAAGGAAGCGCTGGTACAGTTTGATAGTGAAACTAAAAAGCCATATGTAGAAATCGAAACCGCAGATCAAGAATTTGAACGAAGGGATATCGAACTCGGTATTAGTGACGGAATTTATGTGGAGGTTAAATCGGGAATCGCTGAAAATGAAAGAGTTAAAGTCTGGAACGAAGTAAAACCGGACGAATTGGCGCAGAACTAAAAAAATATCTGTGATTTGATGTAACAATTTAAAAAGATCATAGTCTAACACATAGGCATTACAAGTTAATTGTCTAAAACAACAACCAACATGATTGAAATTAAGAATCTTCATAAGTCCTATCAAATGGGCAAAAATTCCTTACATGTACTAAAAGGAATTAATTTTTCTGTAGAGGAAGGAGAATTGGTAGCTATAATGGGGTCTTCTGGCTCCGGAAAATCTACATTGCTTAACATTCTGGGAATGTTGGATGAATTGGATGAAGGGAGCTATACTTTAGATGGTGTACCAATTAAAAATTTAAACGAAACAAAAGCGGCGCAGTACCGAAATAAGTTCTTAGGTTTTATTTTTCAGTCGTTTAACTTGATCAATTATAAGACCGCCGCAGAGAATGTTGCTTTGCCCTTGTATTACCAAAGGGTAGGTAGAAAAGAACGCCAAGAAAAGGCCTTAAAATATCTGGAGCAAGTGGGACTTAAGGAATGGGCTACCCATTTACCCAGCGAGCTTTCCGGGGGGCAGAAACAAAGGGTTGCCATTGCCCGTGCAATGGCCGCAGAGCCTAAGGTATTATTAGCTGATGAGCCCACCGGGGCATTGGATAGTAAAACATCGTATGAGGTAATGGATTTGATCCAAAAGATCAATGATCAAGGAAATACCATTTTGTTGGTGACCCATGAAGAGGATATTGCGCATATGTGTAAACGAATTGTGCACCTTAAAGATGGGGTGATCGTAGAGGATAAAAAAGTGGATCAAGTAAGGGCGGAACAATATGTTTAGTAGAGATAGTTGGAAGGAGATATTCGAAACTATTCAAAAAAATAAGTTAAGGACTTTCCTTTCTGGTTTTACGGTAGCGCTCGGTATCTTGATATTTGTTGTATTATATGGTTTTGGCAATGGCCTCATCAATACTTTCAGCGAATTTTTTGAAGACGACGCCACCAATACATTCTTTGTTTTTCCAGGTAGAACCTCAAAACCCTTTAAAGGCTATAAGTCTAACAGACAAATAGAATTCGATAATTCAGATTTGGCCGATATAGAAGAGAGCTTCCCGCTGTTCTTGGAATATATTTCCCCAAGGGTAGATAGAAGCGGATTGGTAAAATATAAGAACGAATCCAATAATTATACGACAAGGGGTGTTAGCGAGGCGTATCAGTTTGCCGAAAAGACCATTATAATGAAGGGGCGGTACCTGAACAAACAAGACATTAAAGACAAAACAAAATATGCCGTTATCGGTAGACTTGTAGAGAAAGACCTTTTTAAGAACGAGGACGCCCTTGGTAAGTATATAGATATTACGGGCAGTGTATTTAAGGTTATAGGAGTTTTTCAAGACGAGGCCGGTGACGATGAGGAACGTAGAATTTACATCCCATATACGACAAGGCAGCTGATCGAGAAAAATACCGATAAGATCAATCAGATCGTAATCGGTTTTAAACCGGAAATAGGATATGCCGGGGCAATGGCTTTCGAAAGAAAGTTGGGAGATTTTATTAGGGAGAAAAAATATATAGACCCCAATGACCAACGTGGGTTTTTTATCCGAAATGTTGCGGATCAGTTAAAGCAGAACCAACAGTTTGCAGGGGTATTGCAAATTATTGTGGGCTTTGTGGCATTCGGGACCATTATTGCCGGAATCATCGGTATTAGCAATATTATGGTTTTTGTGGTGAAGGAACGAACCAAAGAGATCGGCATACGTAAAGCCTTGGGGGCAACACCTAAATCCGTAATTAGTACCATACTTTTAGAATCTGTTTTTATTACAACGGTTTCTGGTATTGTAGGTATGGTCTTGGGGGTAGCAATGCTAAGTTCTTTAGGTGATTCTTTAAAGGACTACTTTATTACCAATCCTTTTATAAATATGGGCACCGCCATTTTTGCAACGGTAGTGTTGATATTCTTTGGCGGTTTAGCCGGATATATACCCGCACGTAGGGCGGCAAGAATAAAACCAATTGTAGCTTTAAGAGACGAATGATATGAAATTTATTTTTGATAGAAATACATGGCAAGAGATATTCGGTTCTATAAGTAAGAATAAGACCAGAACCATTATAACCATTGTAGGGGTGCTTTGGGGAATCTTTATATATATAGCCTTGTCAGGTGCTGCAAAGGGCATGGACAACGGTTTTGAAAAGGTTTTTGAAAGCGTATCAATGAACAGTATGTTCGTTTGGGGGCAGAGTACAAGTATGCCTTATGAAGGTTTTAAAACGGGCCGTCCCATGCAGTTAAAATTGAGTGATGTTACTACTTTGGAAAATAGAATTCCTGAAATACAGAATATCGCGCCCCGTATTACATTGGGCAATTTTGGTTCTGATCCCGTCTTTACCGTAAGAGGACAAAAATCTGGATCTTATCCCGTAAATGGGGACTATCCGGTTTATACGAGAATAGCCACCAAGAAAATATTCGATGGTGGACGGTTTATCAACGATGAGGATATCGCCCAGGCAAGAAAAGTGTGCGTGATCGGTGAAAGAAATCTGCAAGAGCTTTTTGAAAAGGATGAAGACCCTATAGGTCAGTTTATACGAATAGGTGATGTGTATTTTCAGGTGGTCGGGGTTCATAAACTGTCTCAAGGTGTCAGTTTCGACAATGATAACGCCATTTTTATTCCTTTTACCACCTTTCGGAAATTATACAATACGGGAGAGAACGTAGATTACTTTTGTATTGCCGCTTATGATGATGTTGATGTAGTACAGGTAGAAAAGGATGTAAAATCCCTATTAAGAAATATTCACCGCGTAAACCCTGAAGATGAAAGGGCATTTGGATCTTTCAACCTAGGTGAAATGTTCACTAAGGTTTCTGGTTTTGCAAAGGGTATGACCTTTTTAAGTTTGGTGGTAGGTATCGCCACGATTTTGGCAGGGGTCATTGGTATCGGTAATATTTTATTGATATCGGTCAAAGAACGTACCAAGGAACTGGGGGTAAGAAGGGCTTTGGGAGCCACACCAAAAGAGGTGCGGTCACAGATTATTTTAGAATCTGTCTTTTTAACCATGATTGCCGGGGTTATGGGAATTATATTGGGTGCGGGCGTATTGTCCATTATCAATAGCTTGACCAAAGATCTCGATTTTCCGTATACCAATCCAACTGTGCCCATACCCTATGTGTTGGGAGCACTTTTAATTATGGTAGTATTGGGCACTTTGATAGGGTTGATACCTGCACAAAGAGCCGTAAGCATAAAACCTATTGACGCATTAAGAGAAGAGTAACAACCAATTTAATAAACATTTAAAATGAATAAGATCGTAAAGTATATTTTAATAGGAGTACTGGTGCTAGGAGCACTATGGGCAGCTGTGTTCTTTATAAAATCAAACAGTAAATCTGCTATTACGTACGAAACAAGTCAACCTTTTATATCTAGTATAGAAAAGAAAACAGTGGCCACTGGTAAGGTTGTTCCAGAGGACGAGATAGAGATAAAACCTCAGATTTCAGGTATCATAGAAAAGATTTATTTAGAAGAGGGTGCAAAGGTAAAGGCCGGAGACTTGATCGCCGTTATTAAAGTGGTGCCTAACGAGCAATCATTAAACCAGGCGAGCGGTCGTGTAAGAAATGCCGAATTGGCCCTTAACAATGCCAAAATTGAATTTGATAGAAACAAAAAATTGTTTGATAAAGGAGTAATATCGAGTCAAGATTTTAACAATATTCAGTTGACCTACAATCAAGCAGAACAAGAGCTTAAAAACGCGAAGGCCGATTATCAGATTATTAAAAGAGGTTCTGCCGGCGGTTCTACTAGTGCCAATACCAATATTAGGGCTACCGTAGATGGTACTATTTTAGAAATCCCTGTAGAAGAAGGTTTTCAGGTAATACAAAGTAACAACTTTAATGATGGTACTACGATCGCAACTATTGCAGATTTGAGTAAAATGATATTCGAAGGAAAAGTGGATGAAGGCGAAGTTGGAAAACTTAAGGTCGGTACACCTTTAAAGATAAGTTTAGGTGCTATGGAAGGGGTAGAGTTAGATGCTAAACTAAGGTTTATAGCACCAAAGGGTATTGAGGAGACCGGTGCCGTACAATTCAAGATAGAGGCTGATGTTGAGGTAACCGACGATATTTTTATTCGTGCCGGATATAGTGCAAACGCTTCTATGGTCTTAGAAAAGAAAGAGGATATATTGGTAATACCAGAAGCCTTATTGCAGTTTGACAGAGAAACAGATAAGCCCTATGTAGAAGTGGCCGTTGGGTCTGTAGATGAACAAAAGTTTGAGAGAAGAGATGTAGAAACGGGTATTTCCGATGGTGTAAACGTTGAGATTATTTCTGGTCTTTCAGAAGAAGACAAAGTAAAGCATTGGAATAAAACGGAGCCCATTAAAAAAGGTGACGAAGAAACAGAGGAAGAATAATCATCATCAATCAAAATAAATAAAACATGAAACTTAAGATAACCATAATGTTACTGCTATTTGCAGTTGGCACTACACTGGCCCAAAATAAGAAGTGGACTTTGGAAGAATGTGTTAACTACGCGGTGGAAAACAACCTATCGGTTGAGCAGTATGAGCTGGACCTAGAAAGTGTAAAGATAGATGAGAAGGATGCTTTTGGCGATCTTTTACCGAATCTTAATGCCACTGCGTCGGTTTCCAGTAATACCGGTTTTTCTATAAACCCTACCAATAACTTGCCTACGAACAGTACGGCGAACAATGTGAATGCAGGGTTTTCCTCTAACGTTACGTTGTTCGATGGTTTACGAAATATAAAAAGGTTGCAAAGGGCAAAATTGGCGACATTATCCAATCAATATCGTTTAGATGACCTTAAAGATGATATTCGACTGAACGTGGTAAATGCCTATTTGCAAATACTTTCGAACAAAGAGGCGTTAAAAGTATCAAAGGCCCAATATGCCGTTACGGAACAGGATTTAAAAAGAACCAAGGAGTTGGTGGAGTCCGGAGTGGTGCCAAGGGGAGACTTATTGGAAATAGAAGCTACTGCGGCAAATCAAGAACAACAAATCGTAAACAATGAGGGCTTGGTGTTGATCTCTAGAATTAATCTTGCCCAATTATTGCAGATTACGGATTATGAAAATTTTGATATTGCGGACGAGTCCTTTGATGTGCCATTATCCGATGTTTTGAACAACACACCAAAAACCATTTTTTCAAAAGCGCTGGAATTTAGAAATGATATCAAGTTTTCCGAGTCAAATGTAGACTTGGCGGAAAAAGATCTGGAAATTGCAAAAGGTGCTTATGCACCAACACTTTCGGCATTTTTTCAATATGGTACCAGATATTCTGACGTAACACAGATCCCTGATGCTACCGGCATGCCTTATACTCCCAGTTTCACGGATCAAATGTGGATTTTTGATGGTATATCCTATGGTGCGCAGCTTAACATACCAATATTCAATGGTTGGAGTACGCGCAACAATGTTAAACGTTCGCAGATCAGTTTAGAGAAGTCAAAATTACAGTTAGAACAAGATAAACTTGCCTTGGAGTCAACAGTGAACCAAGCTTATATAGATGTTACTACATTTCGTAAATCTTATGAGGCGGCAGAAAAAACACTGGAGGCAAGAAAACTGGCGTATGAATATTCTAAAGAAAGGTTTGATGTGGGCTTAATGAATTCTTTTGATTTTAGTCAGGCGCAGGCTAGGGTAGATGATGCCGCCGCCCAAGTGATAAGAACTAAATATGAATATATTTTTAGATTAAAGTTGTTGGAGTTCTATTTCGGAATTCCAATTACCTTAGATTAGTTTTAATAGGTGTAATTAAAAACCTGCAAATATATATTTGCAGGTTTTTTTATGGCTATTCAATACCTTTGAACCATGGGATTGATTTTAAACTTAGAAACGGCAACTACCAATTGTTCCGTTAGCCTTGCTCTTAATGGTGTTATTATTGCTATTAGGGAAAACGATACGCCGAATTACTCGCATGCCGAACAGTTGCATGTGTTTATACAAGAATGTCTAGAAGAGGCCGGAAAATCGCCCGGTGATCTAGATGCAGTTGCGGTGAGCAAGGGGCCAGGGTCTTATACGGGTTTGCGTATAGGTGTATCGGCGGCAAAAGGGTTGTGTTTTGCTTTAGGGGTTCCGCTGATTTCCATTGCGACGCTAAAGAGCATGGCTTCGCAATTGAACATTGAAAAGGATGCTGTTGTCGTTCCTGTGTTGGATGCCAGGAGAATGGAGGTGTATTCGGCGGTATTTGATGCCCAATTAAATGAGATAAGGGAGACACGTGCAGAGATTATAGACGAAGATTCTTTTAAAGAATATACTTCGGGCGGTACCATTTATTTTATTGGTAGTGGAGCGCAAAAAATAGAATCGACTTTAGAGGGTGATAATTTGGTTTTTAAGACCAAGGCGGTACCTTCTTCAAAAGAAATGGCAGTGTTGTCATATCAAAAATTCTCTTCAAAAGATTTTGAGGACGTAGCCTATTTTGAGCCTTATTATCTAAAAGATTTTTTAGTTACCAAGAAAAAAGGGTAGACTTACTTTTTAACGATAAGAAAAACCCCTTAGGTGTTAACCTAAAGGGGTTTTTGTTTTTTGAGCTTAGGTGTTATTCTTTCCCTTGGTGCACAACTCTTTGTGGAAAGGGAATTTCAATACCTTCGGCATCGAACCTGTATTTAATTTCTTCCATTACGTAAAAATGGGCTTTCCAAAAGGTGTCGTTATGGGCCCAAAACCTAAGGGTCAGGTTTACGGAACTATCCGCCAATTCGCCCACATATACTTCGGGCGCCGGATCTTTGTATATGTCCTTCTGGTCGTTACAAATTTGAAGTAGAATGTCTTTCGCCTTTTTGATGTTGGAATCATAGCCTATACCTACGTCAATTTTGTCTCTTCTAGAGTCTTCGGCATTATAGTTAATAATATTGTTGTTCGACAGTTGTCCGTTTGGAATTATAGCTATTTGGTTGCCAAAGGTTTTTAACTTAGTAGTGAATATGGATATTTCCTTCACCGTCCCATCTACCCCTTGTGCAGAAATAAAGTCACCGACCTTAAAGGGTTTAAAAAGTAATATAAGCACACCCCCTGCAAAATTGGCCAAAGAGCCTTGTAGGGCCAGGCCAACAGCAAGACCTGCGGCACCTATTATGGCAACTAACGATGATGACTGTACCCCCAATTGGGTTATTACCAGCACAAAAAGTAAGATTTTAAGTGCTATGGATATTAAGCTCTGCAAGAACGTTTCTAAAGAGGGGTCGTAGTCCTTTTTAGCAAAGAACTTGCGTATCAATTTGTTTATGACCCTTATAATATACGTGCCCACTACTAATAATAAAATAGCCAATAATAAATTTGGTAGGGCGTCCCAGAACCATTTAATGGCTTTGTCTACATGTTCTTGATAGTTCATTATCTCTTCCATAAATATGATTGAATTTTAAGGGGCGAACTTATATGTTCTGAATACTTTGAACAAGTATATTTATTTAAACAATTGTTAATGCGGGCTATTTTTAAGTAGTTGCGTCAAAGCTTTGCTCGTATGAGTCAAAGGCAACTGGCAGGCGCCATGGCTACAGATGTATATTTGGGTGCTATTTTCAATATATCTATCCTTTAATAAAGAGATGTTTCCCTCTTTTTTTGTTCCACAAATAACGGTATTAGGTAGATAGTTTTTATTGATTTCCACGGCTTTTTCTACATAGTCGTCGCCAACAATGGCAATTTCGTAAAAAGGCAATTGTTCGTTTAGTACCAGATCTAACCAATTGGCATAGCTCTGTGTATTTTGCGAAAAATTATCCTGCACGTTTTTTAGCATTTTCATATAAATGTCCTTATAACCCAGTTCGGGGTAATACTTGGATAATTTCAGCAGGTTTTTTGCCATTATGGAATTGGAAGAGGGTATGACGTTGTCGGCAACTTCTAAGGTTCTTCGTATTACATAGCTGTCTTTTTTTGAGGTAAAGAAGAACAGTCCACTTTCCTCATCCATAAAATTGGAGAGACAATAAGATGTTAAATTACTGGCCTGTTGGATCCAATGTTCGTTAAAGGTTGTTTCGTATAGGCCAATAAAGGCATCTATAACGGCCGCATAGTCCTCAAGGTATCCATTAATGGAACTTTTTCCATTTTTATGATTGTGGTACAATTCACCGTCTTTTCTAAAGATATTCTTGATTAGAAAGTTGGCGTTTTTTAAGGCAAGGTCTAAATAGACCTCTTTTTGTATATACCTGTAAGCGTCTGTAAGGCCCTTTAGCATTAAACCGTTCCAAGAGGTTAATATCTTATCGTCCAACCTTGGTTTGGGTCTTTTGTTTCTTTCCTTTTTTAAAGTGGTTAGACATCGTTTTAAAAGGGTTTCCAGTTCTTCTTGGGACAATGAATGCTTTTTTATGAAGTCTTCATCTGCGGTGTCCCGTATCAAAACATAGTTGCCTTCTTCCCAATGTCCGTAAGAATTTATATTGTAGTACTCTTTAAATAGTTTATAGTCTTTTTTTAGAAGTGATCGCAACTCCTGTTCTTTCCAGACATAGTAGGCCCCTTCTTCCAATACTCCTTTTTCGTTCAGGCTGTCGGCATCTAAAGAAGAATAGAAGGCATGGTCCTTAGACATGAGCTCATCGGTTACAAATGCAATGGTCTTTTCTACGGTTTGTTTATAAAGCTTGTTTTTTGTCGCGGCATATGCTTTTGCATATAGGCTTGTTAAGAGGCCGTTGTCGTATAACATTTTTTCAAAATGGGGTACATGCCATTTTGTGTCAACCGCGTACCTAGAGAATCCTCCCCCAACATGGTCAAAAATACCTCCGTAGGCCATTCTGGTCAAAGTGGTGTTCACGTAATCCATTAGGGTTTCGTCTTTTAACGATGTTGCATAATGAAGTAAAAACTCCATGTTTACAGGCATCATAAACTTTGGTGCCCTTTTGTAACCTCCTAAGAAAGTATCAAAGTAACCGGACCAATTTTGTGTATCTTCCTTTAGGTTTTCAATAGAATAGTTAAACGAGTCTTGTTGATCTTCAATAATGTTTATTTGTTGTATTCCTTCGGCCATTCGCTGGGCATAGCCCAATACTTTCTCGGTATCGGATCTGTATAGGTCCGATAGGTCTTTAAGTACTTTAGTCCAGTCTTCTTTTCGTAGGTAGGTGGCTCCCCAAAAAGGACGTCCATCGGGTAGGGCGACCATATTAAGTGGCCAACCGCCACTACCGGTCATCATCTGAAGGGCATCCATGTATATATGATCAATATCCGGACGCTCTTCACGATCTATTTTAATATTTACATAGTGTTGGTTCATTACTTTGGCCACCTCTTCGTCTTCAAAGCATTCATGTTCCATTACATGGCACCAATGGCAGGCCGCGTAGCCAATACTGATTAAGATCAGTTTGTTTTGCTCTTTTGCCATTTCCAAGGTCTGGGGATTCCAAGCATGCCAGTTAACGGGGTTATGGGCATGCTGTAATAAATATGGGCTTGTTTCTTTTATGAGGTCGTTCGTGAATTTTGGGGCCATATCATATTTGGTTTAAAACCGTAATTGTTGTTTTGCGGAGCGCATTCTTTCTCAAAGATAATCTTTGGTACTTAGTAATAAAAAAAGCACCCTAGGGGTGCTTTTCTTAAACTTATTTCAAAATAAGGTTTATTTAACCTCAAATGTAATTTTTACATTAACGCGGTAATTTACCATTTTGCCATCCTCGACCATTGCACTCTGCTCGTTGATGTAGACAGAACGAATGTTCTTAACTGATTTTGATGCTTGTTCTACCGCATTTTTTGCGGCATCTTCCCAACTTTTGTCGGAATTAGCCAATACTTCTATAACTTTTAATACTGCCATAATTAGTGTTTTTAATGTTCTCTACAATTTAACGAATAATCATGGCTTCTTTGACTGATTTGCAATTTTTTTTAGCCGTTCAGCGCAACCACTTCATTTATCTTATCGCCCATCATGTTCTTTAACATGGTTTCTATACCATTCTTTAATGTAAATGTAGAAGAAGGACATCCGCTACAGGCACCTTGCAGAATTACGTTTACAGTGCGACTTTCCGCGTTATACGATTTAAAAAGAATGTTTCCGCCGTCACTGGCCACAGCAGGCTTCACATACTCTTCTAAGATATCTATTATTTCTAAAGAGGTATCGTCTAGGTCCTCTGGTATTTCGTTATTGGTAACATTAGGGGCTGGGGCGCCACCTACCGGTTTCGCATTGTCGTTTACGATTTCTTTTCCTTCGGCAATAAAGTTTCTTATCAGCTCTCTTAGCTCAATGGTAATATCTTCCCATTCGGCCACTTCGTATTTGGAAATGGAAACATAATTTTCATCGATAAAAACTTCCTTTACGAACGGAAACTGGAACAACTCCATAGCCAAAGGTGACTCTCTGGCCTCGTCAATGTTTTTAAACTCAAAAGTAGATCCCACAATTTTTTTACTGGCCACAAATTTCATGGTGGCAGGGTTCGGGGTTACTTCAGCGTAGACCGTTACGGCTATTGGCTTGTCGCTATCTTCTTCTATAACAATAGGCTCTCCGGCATTTAAATACTCCACTAATTGTTGTGCCACTTCATCTTTTACGTCTTGCCATTCTACAATATCATATCTTTCCAAACCGATAAAATTACCGGAGATATAAACCGTTTTTATAAACGGAAGGTGAAAAAGTTGTTGTGCCAGAGGTGAATTTTTGGCCTCATCAATATTTTTGTACTCGTAGTTTTTGCGTTTTACGAGCATATGGTTAGATTCGAACTTTAGTATGGTAGGGTTATTCGTTTTTACTACAGTGATAGAATACTCTTTCATCTCATTTTAATTTGTATGCAAAAATACAAAGGAAATCTAAGTTAAGGGCTATATAATAATGTTACCTATATATCGTTATACTATATATTTAAAGCAATTTGAACCTATACCCTCATTTCCCGCAGATGAAATTTAAGCTGATACTTTTGTTTTCTTTCCTGGTTTTTGGAATGAAATCCAATGCTCAGGAAGGAATACCTGTTTATTTTGATTATTTATCTGATAACTATTATTTGGTTTTTCCATCGATGGCAGGTATTAGTCAGGGAGGAAAAATCAGGGCAACCGTAAGGAAGCAATGGTTCGATGTGGACGATGCGCCTAACTTGCAGACCATAAATGCCCATTTTAGATTGGGCGATAGTCCTAGTGGTATCGGGGCGATCGTTTTTAACGATGCAAACGGTTACCACTCTCAAACGGGACTCAAAACAACGTATGCCCATCATCTAAGAATGGGTAGCCAAGATATAAGGGTGCTGAACCAATTGTCTTTTGGTCTTAGTGCTACGGTATTGCAAAGTAGCTTGGATGAGACCGAATTTAGGTCCGCTACTCCCGACCCGGCCATTTCCGGTATAAAATTGAGTTCTACCTATTTTAACGTAGACCTTGGGGTGTCTTATAGTTATCAAGAATTCTATGCTCATTTTGCGGTTACCAATGCCCTTACGGGTAGTAAAAGAAATGTTTATTATAGAGACAGGCAAGATAATCCGGATGCATTGGTAATAGATAACATTAGAAGATTTTTGATCTCTACGGGGTATGTATTCGGTAAAAGCGAATGGCAGGTAGAGCCTTCGGTACTTTTTCAATTGACCGATTTTACCAAGGAAAAAACAATGGATGTAAACGCCAAAGTATATAAAGATGTAGATTTTGGACGTATTTGGGGAGGGCTTTCCTATAGAAGAAGTTTTGATGGGGCGCAATTTCAAACGACCGATAGTTTTGGGGAGCAGCGTTTACAGTTGATTACTCCTATTATTGGTGCCAACATCAAAAATTTCTTGGTCTCCTATAATTATTCGTATCAAATGGGAGATATCCGTTTTGATAATGGCGGGTTTCACCAAATTACCTTAGGGTACGATTTTGGGCAAAAAGAACGCAAGTACGATTGTTACTGCCCTGCGGCCAACTAATTGTTAAGAGGCCTTTTCGTTATAAGAAAAGACCCCTTTTTATAAATTACTCCCAAGTATAATTTTTTACGGAGGCTTGTCTTTTGATAGCTTTTAACATAGCGCTTTCCAGCTCGCCGTTATTTTTGTCATCCTGTTTTTCTGAAATATAGAGTTCCCTTTTTTTGTTGAGCTCGGCAATCTCATTTTGTATGTTTTCCCGCTCGGCTTGTTTGTCTTTGATATAAGCTTCTATTTCTTTTTTAGATTTGTCTTGTAGGTGTTCGGGTAGTTCGTTCTTCGGTAGCTTCTCAAGTTCAAATTCTTCGTCTGCATAGGCATCTACCAGGTCCCATTTTTTATTATTGTACAATCTAGAACTTTTACTGACGGCCCTTTTTACGGCCACCGTTTCTTCCATGGCCATTGCGTTTTGGTCTTGGGTGCGTTGCATTTCCATTTTAGAAGCCCCCAAACTACCATAAGAAATATAGGTCTTGTTCAGTTTTGAGTTTAATCGTATAATGATGTCGTCATAGGGGGTTTTAATGTGTACCACTTCTCTATTGTGGTCAATGGCCATATATTCTCCCCCTGTCAAAACAGCCCCGTTTTTCCATTTGGTCCGGATGCCTTGTTCGTAATTGCCACAGAAAATAGTGTTTACTACAATGTCCTTTTCCTTGGCATTGGTAACTGCATCCTTATAATTTAATTTACCTTGTGTAAAGGGTTCGTTACCGGCAATGAATATCATTTTTAGGTTATCCGGATTTTTGCCCCATTCCAATTGTTTTATAGAGGTTTGTATCACTTCTCCACAGAATTCTTCACCCCCGTTGGTGCTCAGTGAGAATAATTTTTCCGAAATCTCATCTAGGTCGTTACTGAAATTCAATACTTGTTGTATGTATCCTTCCCTAGAGGAGAGATTATCGTTGCCGTATTGATAAATGGCAATTTGAAGTTCTGGTCGCGTTTCGTTTCCGCATCTGGCATGGGTGAATTCGTTGACAATGTCCCAAAGTTGCGATTTGGCCTGGTTTATTAAACCGTCCATACTATTGCTGGTATCTAATAGCAATGCTATTTTGACCGTATTTTTATCAGCAGTTTTTGTTGATGGTGTAGCTTGAGCCAATAACACTTTTTTGTTGGTGTCCTTTCTCGTCTCACACCCATAACCCATGGCCATTGTTAAGACCAGGAAACTTAGAACACCTATTTTTTGATACTTTTTCATAACATGTTTTTAAAGGTTTATGAGATAAATCTATAGGGAAACTTTAGGTTAAAATAGGGGCTGTGAGCGAAACGGCCGTTTAAATGAGTAAAGTGTGGCTTTGCCTGCGTAAAGGCCTTAAAAGCGTTTCGATTAACAGGTAATATGAAACATACCGATTTTTTAGTGCGCTATAAATCAGCTAAGTTTACGGTAATTATAAACGATGCATAAACAGGGTTTTTACATAGTAGTTTTATTTCTTTTGGTAGGCTTCACCGGTTTGTCGCAGCAGGGTCAGGTACCCCGTTTTACCATTAAGGGCAGCGTGGAAGCCAAAGCGACCCATGATCCTATTTCGGGGGTGTCGGTTACTACCAGTGCCGGTGCGCAGACCTTTACCAATGCATTGGGAGAGTTTAAGATCGTTACGGCCATCGGCGAAGAATTGGTTATTGAGCATTCCGGTTTTCAAACAGTGAGGTATCGTATTACGGGCAAAGACGATATTAAGGTGCAGGTAGAGGGGTATGCGAACAGGCAGAAAAGAAGTTCCGATACCCAATACTCTTCTAGAAAATCTGTAGCAAATAGCTCATATTTAGATTCGGCACAGGTTTATAAAAAAAATGACATTGCCAAGAGTATCGATTATGTGGCCAGATATATAGAAAGTCTGGGCAGTAATGGTAGTAGGCGAGAATTGGCCAAGTCGTTGACGACCTTGGGCGAGATTTATCTTTTTCATAAACAGTACGATCTGGCCATCGATAATTTTGAAGATGCTTTGGAAGCCAATAAAACCATAGCTACTTCTTTGCTTTTGGCGGAGACCTATATGTTCACGGATCAATTGGAAAAGGCCGAAGAGACCCTAAAACCGATACAGGAAATTCGTAGTATGGTGCCTTTTCAAAGAGTTGAGCTCTACGAAATACTGGGCGATATCAAAAAGAAAAAGAATGATATAGATACGGCCGTAAAATTTTATGACGAAGGATTAACAGTGGCCACCAAAAATCAGATTACCCCCAAAATGACGGATTTGACCTCTAAGATCGCAGATGCCTATGCTCAGGGCAATCAGTTAAGGGAGGCGGAGGCCTATTATGACAACTCTGTAGAACTTGCCTCTAAAATGGCGCCGAAAAGGGCCCTGCAAGAAAAAGAGAAAGTGGCTGATTTCTACAATAAAAAAAGTGAATATCAAGAGGAGATAGCCATTCGTAAAAACAGCTTGGCCGAATTGGACAAAATAAATAAAGTACAAGGGCAAACTTCAGAAGTTGGAGCGGGCGATACCATTACCGCTCAAAGAATAAACTATAAAATCGCCAATGCCTACATTGCCCAGGACAAGTATACCGAAGCGATTCCCTATTTGGAAAAAAGTATCGTTGAGGCAGATTCCAGCAATGATCTGGTGGTGCAAAAAGATGCAACTAAAAAACTATCGGAAGTATATGGGTATAGGGGAGATTACAACAAGGCGTTGGAAACCTATCAAACGTACGTTGCCCTGGTAGACACCTTGTACAAGCGTAAAGAGCAGGAAATTTCAAGGGCGGCACGTTTTAATAGAGAGATAGCAAGTACTCAAAGTAGAATTACCGGGCTGGAGCAAGAAAGGGAGCTTTCGCAGAGTAAATATGATTTGGCATTGACCCAACAAGAGTTGGCGGAGGAAAGTTATAAAAGGCAACGTTGGATTATCTATTCGCTCATATTTGGGTTGTTACTAACAATTTTGGCTGCTTTCTTTTTTTATAGAAGCAACCAACAACAAAAACTGGCCAACAACCTATTGGCATTAAAATCTTTGCGTTCGCAAATGAATCCCCATTTTATTTTTAATGCCCTTAACTCTGTCAATAACTATATCTCAAAAAGTGATGAACGTAGCGCTAATAGGTATTTGAGCGATTTTTCTAAACTGATGCGTTCCGTTTTGGAAAACTCGGAGGAAGATTTTATTCCCCTGACCAAAGAGCTAGAGCTTTTGGAGTTGTATATAAAGTTGGAGCATTCCCGTTTTCCCGATAAGTTCGACTATACCATAACGGTAGACGAACATTTGGATGTCTCCTCCTTCCAAATTCCTCCCATGTTATTACAGCCCTATATCGAAAATGCAATTTGGCACGGACTTAGATACAAAGAGGAGAAAGGCCTCTTGGAGGTAAAAGTAGGTTCTGGTAACGAAAAGGAATTGAAGATCGTTATTACGGATAACGGTATCGGACGTACAAAATCGGCAGCCTTAAAGACCAAGAACCAAAAGAATCAGAAATCTAAGGGAATGGGGAATATAAAACAACGATTGGCGATTTTAAACGATATGTACAAAGACAAGGTCGATGTCTCCATTTCCGATGTAACCGCTAATGGTGAAGGAACAAAGGTTGTCTTCACGCTAAAAAAAGATAAATGAAATTAAAGGCCATTTTAATAGAGGACGAAGCCAACAGCCGAGAGATTTTAAGGAATTATCTTAAGAAATATTGCGCCAACGTTGAGCTTTTAGCAGAGGCAGCCTCGATAAAGGAAGGGTTGGGGTTAATAGAAAAAAATAAACCGGACCTTGTTTTTTTAGATGTGGAAATGCCTTTTGGAAATGCCTTTGATCTGTTGGACCAAGTGCCCGATCGTACTTTCGAAACCGTTTTCGTTACCGCTTATGACCATTACGCCAAAGATGCCCTAAACCATCATGCGGCATATTATTTAACCAAACCCATCAATATAGATGAGTTGATAATGGCGGTGGAATATGTAGGGGAGATCAAGGCCAAAGAAGATAACTTACAGGAGAAAGTTTTAAATACAAATTCAAAAAATATACAGGGTAAGTTAACTTTGCCACAGCAAGACGGTTTTCAGGTCTTGAATGTGGAAGATATTCTGTATTGTAAGGCAGATGATAATTACACAGAGATATATCTAGAGAACAAAAAGATATTGGTGAGCAAGACCCTTAAGTATTTTGAGGATGCCCTGATTGATTTTCCGTTCGCACGTATCCATAAATCATATTTGGTAAACGTAAACGAAGTGGTCAAATATAAAAAGGGAAAAGGAGGTAGCGTAGTGGTCTCAAACGGAAAGGAACTGCTTGTTTCGGCCTCCAAAAAGAAAGAGTTTCTTTCGTTTTTTGATTAAGTCGAGTTTAATAGAGAATAAAAGCATAATGATTAAAGAAGTTAGGGGCAAAATGCCCAAGATCGGTGAAGATTGTTTTATTGCCGAAAATGCGACCATAGTAGGGGAAGTTGTTATGGGCGATCAATGTAGTGTATGGTTCAATGCTGTTTTAAGGGGAGATGTGCATTACATAAAAATGGGTGATAAGGTGAATGTGCAAGACGGTGCTGTCATACATTGTACCTATAAAAAATCACCCACGAATATTGGTGACAATGTTTCTATAGGGCACAATGCCATTGTACACGGTTGTACCATAAAAGACAATGTACTTATAGGTATGGGAAGTATCGTGATGGACGATTGCGTGGTAGAGAGCAATAGCATCATAGCGGCAGGTGCCGTACTTACCAAAGGCACACATGTGCCTTCGGGCAGTGTATTTGCAGGAACACCGGCAAAAAAAATCAAGGATATTAGTCCAGAGTTGAGCTCGGGCGAAATAAATAGGATCGCAGAGGCGTATACCATGTATTCTGGATGGTTTAAAGAAAATGATTAACCTGTTCCGATAACGTAAATTGCGCTTACATTCAATATTATTACTTTTGCACACTTAAAATTTAGAAAATATGAACGCATATATATTTCCCGGACAAGGGGCTCAGTTTGTAGGTATGGGGTTGGATCTTTACGAAAAATATCCAATTGCCAAAGAGATGTTCGAAAAGGCCAATGATATTCTTGGCTTTAAGATTACCGATATTATGTTCAATGGCACCAAAGAGGGCTTAAAGGAAACCAAGGTAACCCAGCCCGCTATATTTTTACACTCCGTAATATTGGGCAAGGTAATGGGCGATAGCTTTAGGCCAGATATGGTCGCAGGCCATTCTTTAGGTGAATTTTCTGCTTTGGTCGCCAACGGCACCTTGAATTTTGAAGATGGTCTTAAGTTGGTTTCAAAGAGAGCCTTGGCCATGCAAAAGGCCTGTGAAATACAATCGAGCACCATGGCCGCCGTATTGGGCTTGGACGATGCCGTGGTAGAAAAAATATGTGAAGAGACCGAAGGTATCGTGGTAGCCGCAAATTATAATTGTCCCGGGCAATTGGTTATTTCGGGAGAGGTGGAAGCGATAAACACCGCTTGTGAGAAATTAAAGGAAGCAGGTGCCAGAAGAGCTTTGGTACTGCCCGTTGGTGGTGCTTTCCATTCACCGTTAATGGAACCTGCCCGTGAAGAGTTGGCTTCCGCTATTGAGAATACGGTATTTGCAGAACCTAGTTGTCCCGTTTATCAAAATGTGACTACGACACCTGTGAAGGATTCTACCGAGATAAAGAAAAATTTGATGCTGCAATTGACGGCTCCCGTAAAATGGACACAAAGTGTTAAGAACATGGTGGCCGACGGAGCTACCATATTTACCGAAATAGGGCCTGGAAAGGTATTACAGGGCTTGGTCAGGAAAATAGATTCTAGTGTTGAAACACAACAGCCTACATTATAATGTAGGTATTTTCGGCACAACCGGTATTTTATCAGGAAAATATTCTTTTTAATCTGTTAATTAAGAGATTAGGAATATTTTTTTAGTATTATTGACCCCCATTTATCCATGGTGCCTTTAGTGTGCGTAGAACACCGCTAGAGTGCTTTTAAAGGGAATGCTATGAAGTTGAAAAATTATCCTGTATTGCTTAGTGGTTTGCAAAAAAGCAACGTAAAAAAATCGCTATCGGTTTTTGTGTTTTTGTTTTTTGCGGTTACACTGTTCGGTGTTTATGGTCAGACCGTTTCCATTTCGGCATCCCAACCCAATGCCGATGAAAATGGCCCTGTTGATGGCGAATATACTATAGCGGTCACAGGAGGAGGTGGGGTTACTGGTACAATTGATGTTTTCTTAGCTGTTAGTGGTGGAAGTGCGGATTCAGGTGATGATTTTACGCCGTTACCAACTATTGTTACCGTTGGTTTGTTTTTGGGTGATGGTACAGCAGCCGTACCGCTTGAGGTTATCGATGATAATTTTGTAGAAACTACGGAAAATGTAGAATGGTCTATCGTTAATAATGTAGGTTATACAGTTGTACCGGGCAGTGGTACTGCAGTCGTTACCATCGCCGATAATGATGTCGCTGGGGTAAATGTAAGTGCCATAAGCGGTAATACTACCGAAGCAGGTGGTACGGCCACGTTTAATGTATCCCTTACCAGCCAACCTACCGCAGCTGTTACGATGGTACTTTCTAGTAGTGATCCTAATGAAGGTACCGTTCCAGGGTCTGTGACCATACCTGTAGCAAGTTGGAATATAGGGGTACCGGTTACCGTAACGGGGGCAAACGACAATATTATTGATGGAAATCAAACTTATAATATCGTAACAGGAAATGTAACTTCTGGCGATCCTAATTACAATGCTTTGAACGGTGGGGCAGTGGCCAATGTTACGGGCATAATCAACGAAGATGATGATGTCGCCGGGGTAAATGTAAGTGCCATAAGCGGTAATACCACCGAAGATGGTGGTGCGGCCACATTTAATGTATCGCTTACCAGCCAACCTACCGCAGCTGTCACGATAGCCCTTTCTAGCAGTGATACAAGTGAAGGTACCGTTCCGCCGAATGTAACCATACCTGTCGCCAATTGGAATACGGGAGTGGACGTTACCGTAACCGGTGCGGATGATGCTATAGCCGATGGTGATCAAACATATAATATTATAACAGGAAATGTAACTTCATCAGATCCCAATTACAATGCTTTGAACGGTGGGGCGGTTGCTAATGTGGTGGGCATAATAAATGAAGATAATGAGTTTACGGCAACCATTACGGCTAGTGACGGGGCTGCGGCAGAGACCGCCGCAGGTAATAACAACGGAATCTTTACTGTTAGTCTAGATGAGGTAAATACCACGGGTGGCGGTGTGGTCGTAGATTATGACATTACAGGTACGGCAGATAATGGGGTAGATTATACGACCATTGGTACTAGTGTCACTATACCCAACAACCAACAGAGCGCTACTATTACCATTGCACCTATAGATGATGTAATCCAAGAAGAAACAGAGACCGTAATAGTTACTTTGAACGCAGGTACGAACTATGGTCTGGGAGCACCTGCAACAAGGTCGGCGACCGTAAATATTACAGATAATGACCAAGCAAGTTTAAGTGTTGCGGATCAAGCGGTCAATGAAAATGTTGCTTCAGGGAATATGCAGTTCGATGTTGTATTGGATATTGCCGTGGACGGCGGTACTTCGGTAGGCTATTCCTTTTCTGATGATACTGCCACCGGTGGAGGGGTAGATTATACCGCTACTAACGGAACCCTTAATTTTAATGGTACCGCCAATGAGGTGCAAACCATTACGGTAGGTATTGTAAATGACCAAATTTTAGAAGATACCGAAACCTTTACAGTGCAATTGGCAACACCTTCAAATAATGTGAATCTGACCAATGGGGGCACGGCCAAGGGTACTATAAACGATGATGACAATTGTGTAGCGGCTCCTATTTTAAATACAGATATAGAGACTGTTTTTTGTGGCGCCCCAGGTGATCCTATTTTCGCAAATAGTTCTGTAACCAGTCTAAACGATTATACCGATTCTACGCCACCCGCCGGAACAACATTGATGTGGAGTAGGGATTCCGACCCGTTAAATGAAGGTTCTTATTTAGAGCCTGCGGAGCTGTCAGATCCGGGAAATACAGGGTCTTATTTTGGATTTTTCTTGGATGATAATGGTACACCGGACGATTATTCAGATGACTGTGCCAGTAGTGTAATAGAAGTGGAGTTGGTGTTGAATATAACTCCCGATAATCCCGAAGCGGAAGACGTTGAGCGTTGTGGTCCGGGAACGGTACTTTTGTCCGCTACCAGTACAAGCCCTACGGCTACGATCAATTGGTATGCTTCAGAAGATGCCGATACGCCATTAGGGTCGGGTAGTAATTTTACGACCCCTAGTCTAAATGCTACTACTTCTTTTTATGTGGAAGCTGTGGAGAACGATTGCCCTTCCGAAAGGGTCGAGGTGGTTGCGAATATAGCTTTTCAGCCTTCGGCCGGTACCGCGACCGATATTTCTTTATGTAGCACGGCATTAGATGCCGGTTCTGCCATTTTAGATTTGGACGACAGGTTAACAGGGCAAGATGAAGGGGTGTGGACCATTAAGACAGATCCTTCCAATTCTATTGAAATAAATGATGAAAATGAAGTCGATTTCTCGGGGCTACAAGATGGCAACTATGTATTTACCTATACCACGGTAGGGGCCGAAGCATCTTGTGTAAACGAATCTGTAGATGTGACGGTTTTATTGAATACCAGTGAGACCGATGATGATAACGATGGTCTTACCGGTTGTGAGGAAGCCACAATAGGTACGGATCCAAATGAAGCCGATAGCGATGGTGATGGTATTGACGATGGTGATGAGGTTGGGGATGATGTTACTGACCCGTTGGATGAGGATGGTGACGGAATTATAGATGCCTTGGATTCTAATACTTTAGATTCTGATGGAGACGGGGTGAACGATCAACAAGACCCTGCCAATTTAAATTCGTGTATTCCCGATAATTCCAGTCCCGATTGCCCTGTGGATCTAGCGATTACAAAAGATGCTGATTTGTTTGATGCCACACCTGGTGATACGGTAGTGTTTACCGTTACGGTCAGTAATTTAACCGATAAGGTGACCGACGAAGCTACGATCGGTGAGCTTTTAGAAACAGGTTTTGCATATATATCACATACGGAGTCTTTGGGTACGTATGATAATGAAACAGGTATATGGACCATTGAGGACCTACCGGCGTTAGGGGAGGCGACCTTGGAAATTACCGTAGAGGTACTGGATGATGGGGTGTATACCAACACCGCAGAATTGTTGAGCTCCACGCCGTTGGATGAAAATCCGGATAATGATACTGCCACGGTAACCATAGAAACCGAAGTGCCAGAGGGTATTGATATTGCCATAATCAAAAAAGCAAGTTCTGAGGCTCCGCTTGTGGGTGAAACGATAACGTTTACCATAACGGCCGTCAACAACTCACAAGATGATTATGTATTGTCGAACATAGTTATCGCAGATTCTATTCCCAACGGGGTAAATGCCGGTTTTGTATACCAAAGCCATGAGGCTAGCGTAGGTGCCTATGACCCCAATACCGGATTGTGGACCATAGAGTCTTTAGCGACAGGTGAAGCTAATGCCGCTACCTTAAAAATAACGGTGCAGGTGCCTGTAGAAGGGGAGTTTACGAATACGGCAAGCTTAGTGCGCTCCTCACCTAGAGATAACACTAATTTAGATGATAACGAAGATTCTGTTACGGTAACCGTAAGTGCCCCAACAAAGGCAGATCCTGGCTTTTTGTACAATCAGTTTTCGCCGAATGGAGATGGTACGAACGATGTGCTTAGGATAAACATGACCAATTTTGATTTGGATGAAACAGTATCTGTAAGCTATAATATTAAAATATTCGATAGGTATGGCAATAAGGTATTTGAAGCTAAAAAAGTAAACGATCCTAATATTTGGGACGGTACCTATGAAGGAAAAGAGGCGCCTAGGGGAACGTATTTCTACTTACTTAACTACAGTGTCAACGGAGGAGAGCCAATATTGGATAAAGGATGGATTCAGTTGATTAGATAAAACAGGTATGAGTTACAAAATATTCAAATTGAAAACATATATAGGCCTTTCTTTTATGATGTTGGCTACTGTTTATTTTAGCGTTGTTTACGGCCAAAAAGAACCGCAGTATACCCAATATATGTATAATATAGGAAGTTTTAATCCTGGTTATGTGGGGTCTGTAGAGACGCCGGAGATCATAGGGTTGTATAGGGCACAGTGGATAGATATTCCCGGAGCACCAAGAACGATCCGTTTTGGTGCGAATTTGCCCTTTAAGAACGAAAAGATGGGTATGGGCCTTAACGTCGTCAACGACCAATTGGGGCCTTCGTCACAGACCTATGTGGATGTATCGTATTCATACCAAATAAATATTTCAGATGAGACCCTGTTATCTTTTGGGATGGACGCTGGAGGTTCTTTTTTAAACGTCGATTTTTCTAAAGGTACTTTTGAAAATCCTGGAGAGCCGCTTAATGAAGAGATGATCAACAAGTTTTATCCAACAATAGGGGCAGGATTGTTCTTATATAGCGATAATTGGTACTTTGGAACATCGATTCCCAATTTTTTGACAGAAGGTATTTATAATGACGATGTTGCCTCTATAGTCGAGGATAAATTGCAGTTTAATTTTATAGGGGGCTATGTGTTCGAACTCTCCGATAAGCTTAAATTTAAACCTGCGTTTTTAATAAATTCATTGAAAGGGGCTCCGGTTAATATCAATGTTTCCACAAATTTTTTAATTTCAGATGTGTTTACGGCAGGTGTTTCTTACCGAGTGGATAATGCATTTAGCGGTCTGGCAGGTTTTCAGGTTTCGAACAGCACGTTTATAGGTTATTCTTACGATTATAATACCAATATATTGGGAGAATATAATAATGGCTCCCATGAGATAATATTGAAGTTTTTCTTAGGAAAGGGTAGTGGTAAAAGCTCCAAGGATTCGAAAGACAAAAATGCAAAGGGAAAACCAAAACAAATTGATACACCAAGATTTTTCTAAAGCGGACATGTATGAAATTTAAAGTATTCGTCTTATTTCTTCTAATGGTACCATCGCTGATGCTGTCTCAGGATAAAAAATCCAAGGGCGATATTTATTTCTATGGGTATCAATACGAGAAGGCCATAGAACAATATAGAAAAGAGATGGCGAAAGGTCCGTTGACCAATCGTCAGCTTTTAAACCTGGCCGATTCTTATTTTAAAGTAGGTAGCTACAGCGATGCTTCCGAACTTTATATGGAAGTAAATAAGAACGACACCATAATGTCTGTTCATCAGTTTAATAAACTGTTGCAAAGTCTATCCAAAAGTATGAAAGAAGAAAGGGTAGAGAGCTTTTTGCGCTCCAAGTCATCTTTGTTGTCAAAAGAACTTATGGAGAATGCTGAGTTTAACTATAAACTTTTAAAAGAACATGGTGCTTCTGGTACTACCATAGTAAAAAATCTTTCAGTGAACACCCCACAGGCCGATTTTTCTCCGGCATTTTATAAAAACAAAATTCTTTTTAGTAGTAGTAGACCGCTAAAATCAAAAGAATTATACGAGCCATCCGGGGAATCGTATTTAGATATTTTTGAAGCTACGGTAGATAAAAACGGAAACCTTTCAAATGCAACGGTTTTTAGTAAGATTCCAGATTCGAAATTTCATAAATCTACACCATTCTATTCGAGCAAGTTAAACAGGTTCTTTTATATTTTATCGAATACGGAAGAAGGTAATCTGGCATTTGACGATAATGGTAAAAATGCATTGGCCGTGGGAATGTTGTATGATTCGGGCCAGTTTAGGTTTCTCTTAAAAGATTTAAGTACCTCTTTTTACTATCCCTTTTTTGATGAGAATACCGATAGGTTATATTTTTCCGCAAATTTTGATGATAGTTATGGCGGTACCGATCTGTACTATGTTATGACCAATAACGGGCAAATTATGTCCGCACCAATAAATTTAGGGCCAAGGATCAATTCTCCCGGAAATGAAATAGCTCCATATATATTCAACAATAGTCTTTACTTTTCTTCCGATGTTTTTTATGGTCTTGGTGGTATGGATGTTTACAAATCCAATATACTAGGTAACAACAGCTATAGTATACCTGTAAATATTGGGGAAGGAATAAATTCTGAAGATGATGATTTCGGTTTTATCATTAAAGAAAATGAAGGGAATGAATACATTGGTTTTTTCGCATCTAACAGAAGTGGGGGAAAAGGGGGCGATGATCTATACAGTTTTAAAATGAACAAACTTCCGGGTCTAAAAACCTTTATTTTAAAAGGAAGTGTTGTTAACTTGTCTTCAAAGACTAGTATTTCTAAAGCACAGGTTTTATTATTGAATGCTAAGGGAGAAGTTTTAAAAGAGGTGTACGCATCGGAAGATGGGTCTTTTTCGGCAGAGATACCTTGGGAAGAACAAATAACGGTCAAGGCGACAAAAGAGTCCTTTTCCATTTTTTCAAAGACCTATTCGGAAAAGGAAATGGAAGAGGTTCAAAAATCTACCTACGATATAGGGTTGGTGCTATTAGACGATCTGGTAGAGGAGGTAGAAGGCAAGCGTGTGCTAAAATTGAGAAAATTCTATTTTGATAAAAACAAAAGCGAGGTAACCGAATCTGTTGCTTCTGAATTGAAAAAAGTAATAGAGGCCGTTGCCAGTTTTCCAGATCTTAGGCTTAGAATAGAAACACATACCAACAGTAAAGGTAGCAGTGCATATAACAAAAAGCTATCGCAGCAAAGATCCGACGCCATTAAAAGTTACCTTCTTAAGAACGGCTTGTCTTCAGAAAATATATTGGAAGCTGTTGGCTATGGAGAAGAAAAGATAATAAACAATTGTACCAACGGTGTTTATTGTCTAGACTTTTTGCATAAGCAGAACGAGCGTACTTTAATAGAGGTCGTAAATAGGTGAAATTCTATCTGGTAAGAATGCATTTGTGGCAATCTTTTGTTTTACCGTAATAGGTTTCCCTATACTTATGTAAGGTTTTAATAGGTAGGCCCAACACTGTTTTCCTGATATAGGTGACATTGGTATAGAGAATCCCCATTTTTTTGGCATACCTTTTTTCTTTTTTGGTTTTTCTTTCAACAGTAATCAATTTCATAGAACCCTTTTTTGTTTGTGCAAAGATTTATAACACAGAAACCAATCACAAATTGAAACTGTTAAGTATAATATAAAGTCCTTTTTTTTGTGTTTTTATTTAAAAATAACGATCCAGAAATAGTAGATAGAAAACAGGGATAAAAAAATAATGCCTAAATAAGTAAGTATCTGTAGGTTGGTTTTAGGTCTATAGGATGGAGGAATATCCTCGCTCATTACATTCTTTAAATTCATGTATCCTATAATCGGTGCAACTACAAAAGAGACAAAGGTCGCAAGGGCTACCAAATCTCCCATATTGGCAGAAAATAATGCAATTACCAAATAGTTAATGACCGCGAGTAGCAGAACTATGACCGCAAAATTAAATTTTGTCTGTCTTGTGGTGTTCGATGGAAATAATAGGTCAATGATGTCTAGACTCACTCGGCTTATGGCGTCATGGGCCGTCATACAGGTGCTGAACATGGTGGCAAAGGCAGAAACGGCAATAAAAACATAGGCCCAAGAACCAATGTGAGTGGTAAATAGGGTTACTACCTGATCGGCAAAACTAACGGCATTGTTACTGAGTTCCGTATTGGTGCCGTAGAGGGTAAACAGGCCAATAAGCATAAAAAAAATGGCCAACAGGCCGGTTATGAAATAACCGATCTTAAATTCTTGTAACGACTCTTTTAAGGTAGGTTTCTTTTTCGTTTTCCATTTTTCTATACTCCATAGGCTTACCCAACTAGAAGCTTCTACGGTCGTAGGCATCCAACCCATAAGGCCAATTAAAAAAAGGATGCCTACTTCGTTAAAAACGGAAGGTGCTTCAAAATTGTCTACCGGAGCTGTAGGACCTTGAAGCAATACCAATGCGGTGGTGACCAATAAGGCGATGAATAGAATACTGACCACAAATTTTAGGCTAATTTCCAAAAACCTATATTTTCCCACGATCAGTAACATACTGATCAAGACAAAAAGCCAAAGAGTAATCGTGCTAATGGATGTTCCCGTTATATTGAACAGGTTAATAAAAAGACCTGCGGTGACGGTATAGAGGGCCGCCAATATGGTAAAGGTCGAAAATAGGGTTATAAATGCGTAAAACCATAGATAGCCCTTTCCCCTATTTAAATAACCTTCAATAAGCGTTTTGTTCGTAACACTGGTATACCTGACCCCAAATTCAAAAAAAGGATATTTAAGTATGTTCGCCAGTACAATGGGTATGATCATGAGCCAACCGTATTGGGCGCCGGCCTTGGTAGAAAGTACTAGATGTGATGTGCCTATGGCCATACTGGCAAAAAGTAATCCAGGGCCCAGATTTTTGAACAATATTTTTAGTTTGGTCATGGTCGGTGGTCATAAAGACTTCATTGACACTAAAATAATCATTCAATTTTAATTTTGTCACCTATAAATTTCGGGCGTGTTTTAAGTATCAGGTCGATAAAAACTTTGACCCTGGCAAAATATTCCCTGAATTGCACCTTTAAGCCCGATTCCAATGATATGTCCTCTGCATTAAAACCAATTGCTTTAAGGTCGTTTTTGTAGGCAAGGTATATGGCCCGTTCGTTATGGAATTTTTGGGATATCACCGTTAGTTCGTTCAGGCCGAACACCTCTTTTGCCCTTACCATAGAATCTAAAGTTCTAAAGCCCGCATAATCTAGAAAGATCTTTTCAGAAGGTATGCCTTGATCTACAAGGTCGTTTTTGATAGTGGTGGGCTCGTTGTAGTAAATGCTGCCATTATCGCCACTTACCAGAATATAGTCTATTTTACCAGCTTTGTACAGGGCAACGGTGGCCGTAATTCTATTGGCATAATAAGGGTTGGAAGCCCCTCCCTTTATTTTTTTTGCCGTGCCCAAAATCAACCCCACTTTGTTCTTCGGTACCTCTTGTACAGAACTATATGTTTTTCCTTCACCAAAAGAATTTATTATATAGTTGCATAGTATCAAAGCCAATAAAGGAAAGCTTAGTGCTACGATCGTAAATTTTAATATTTTACTTTTCATTGTAGAGAGCTGGTCCTTTAGGTTTCTAACGATATATAATTTGTGTCATATGGGTAAGGATATGACAGTCGGGTTACGGAAGAATCTAACCACATCACCTGCTGAAAACACTTCTTCTGTCTCCTTTCAAAAATAGTCAATCTTTTTTATTGGTCTTTGTTTTATCGCTAGAACTGGGCGTGAATTTTAAGGTGCGATGTATGGTATTGATATACTGCAAATTAGAATGTGTAAGGTGAATCGTGTAATAGGTCGTTGGTCATGTAAGTGAAAATAAAGGCACTTAATTTGCGGACAAAACAAAAAGGAAAGCCTAATGCCTTCCTTTTTGTTTAGATCGTTTTTTATGATAATTGGGAAATTTAACGGCTATATATACCGCCCAAAAATAAAAATAGATTTATGGGTTGTTATATATCTTATCCAATAGCTCGTAACGGGCATCGTTTTGTGCCTCTATCAGCTTGCTTTGGGTGTCTATGACCATTACAGGTGGAGTTTTGTCCTTAGAACTGGCGGGATCCCATGTCGGTAGGCCTTCACCATTAGGGTTTCCTGTTTTTATAAAATTGGCAAAATAGGTCATCATGTCTTTTGATACTTTGTAGTCATCGGTGGTCCAAGCATAATCTTTTACCAAATGAAGGTTGCCCATACAATATTCGATCTCACAAGCATGTGGGGCTCCGATGGGTTCTGGCATTTTTGGTGCTTCGGAACCCTTTTCTATGGTGCCTCCGGCAAGACCCGAAGCTAAGGAGTTATCTACTAGGGGAGGCCTGAGTTTACTGTATAGATAGCGATAAACAGGTTGGTCGCTATTTTTTCTGTGTAGATCAAACCATTTCCAGGTACTATACGATATAAAGCGATCGGAAGCTAGATCGGTAGCGGATCTTTCAATTTCTTTTGTAGACCCATAAGGGTATAGCTTTAAAATTTTATCGTGGTATTGAGGAAATGCTTCTTTTACCTTTTCAACGTAGTTTTCTTTGGTATAGGGACCTTGGGTAAAGGCCATGCCCGGAATTTCGGCCGAGTTCCAACCTAGTAACAGGGGAACCATGGCCTGTTCTTTGTTCTCGAAAATTTCTGGAAGATTTTTCGGTAAAAAGTAACCGTCTAAAACGGCAGGGAAACCAAATCTTTTAGATTCGTTATATATTTCGTATACATCCCTTGTGCTTAATTTTCTTAGTTCGGCCAACGATGTATATCCTGCCTTTTTGGCAAATTCCAATCCTATACTTTCCGCTTCTTTTAAGCTAACCGCGGCCATAGTTGGGTTAATGGCAGCGCCACTTTCACCTATTGCCCCTGAAATTAAATCTTTCGATAAAGGAGATGCCATCTGTTGGCTTACTCCTATGGATCCGGCGGACTCGCCCGCAATGGTTACCTTTTTTGGGTCGCCACCGAAGGCCGTTATATTTTCGTTTACCCATTTAAGGGCGGCATTTTGGTCTAACAAGCCATAATTGCCGGAAGCTTTGTACGGGGCTTCGGCACTTAATTCAGGATGCGCAAAAAAACCAAAGATATTAAGGCGATAGTTTGCGGTTACAACAACAATACCTTCTTTGGCCATGCTTTCGCCATCATAGCGGGGCTCCGATGCATCACCTGCAACATTGCCGCCACCATAAAAATATACGAGAACGGGTAGGTCTTTGGTGTTTCTTTTTGCCGGAGTCCAAACATTAAGATAAAGGCAATCTTCACTGACCCCGTTGGATCTAGATTTCATGTCCCCAAAGACTATGGTTTGCATAGGTCTAGGACCAAAGGCCTTTGTTTCTTTAATGCCATCCCAATTGGCAACAGGTTGGGGAGCTTTCCAACGTAGTTCACCGACTGGAGGTTGTGCAAATGGAATACCAAAGTACTTTTGAATACCGGTATGTGTATCATAATTACCCTCTATGGTTCCATTTTTGATGGTTACCTGTACGGGGAAAGAGTTCGTTTCTTGGGCATGACCGTTATATTGTGATAATATCAATAGGGAAAGTATAATTTTTAATATTTTCATTTTATGTATTATTGTCTCAATTTGTGACAATAATACAATATTTTTTTGAATTTTGACAATATGATAAATGTTGCAGGTTAAAAAAGTGTAATCTTAAAAAATTTACAGTTTTGGGTGTAGAAATGAAAAACATGTTATGAGGAGTATCGGGTCGCTTTTGTAAAAGCGATTCCCTTGTTGTCCGGAAGTTTATTATTGGGTCAGGTGTTTTGGTAAATCTTCGACACGTTCGCAACAAAGTTGGTCCATAACCTGTTTAAACTGGGTCTTTAGCATGCTGATGGTATGATCGCCTCCCTTGTTTCCCAGAGCTCCTACACCATACATGAAAGATCTGCCCATAAAAGTGAATTTTGCGCCACTGGCCATGGTTCTTGCTATGTCTGGACCCGAACGCAACCCGCTATCGATCATAATTTCTATTTGGTCGCCATACTTTTGTGCTATATTTTGAAGTGTGGCAATAGTGGATTGTGCAGCATCCAACTGTCTGCCTCCATGGTTGGATAGGATAATGCCGTCGAAACCCATTTTTATGGCATCTTGTGTGTCTTTTTCAGAGGCGACTCCCTTCAGTACCAATTTGCCTTTCCATTTATCCCTTATCGGTTTTATTTTCTCTTCGTTCAACCTACCGGAAAAAGTCCTGTCCATAAAAGCACCCAGTTGCTTTAGGTTCAATCCTTCTGGGGTGTAGGGCTTTAGGTTTTCAAATGTGGGTTGGCCATATTTAAGGGTGTTGTACGCCCAGGTTGGTTTTCCTAAAATTTGTAAAATGTTGGACATTGTCATTTTTGGGGGCAAGGCCAATCCGTTTTTAAAATCTCTTGGTCTAAACCCGAATGTGGGAACATCGCAAAGTAAAACCAGTACAGGGCATTCAGCTGCATCGGCTCTTTCTATGATATTATCGCGAATACTATCGTCCGCAGGATTGTATAGTTGAAACCATGCATTGCCTTTCGTTAGTTCGCAGGCCTTTTCGATATTCATAGTGGTGACCGTGCTAAGAATAAAGGGGATATTGTGTTTATGGGACGCTTTTGCAAGAATAGCGGGAGAATTGGGCCACATTAGTCCTTGCAATCCTACTGGGGCAATGCCGAACGGTGCATCGAATTCCATACCCAAAATTTTTGTCTTGGTCGTACTGGTGCCGTAATTCTGAAGGTACCGGGGCTCTAGCTGTACCTTTCTAATGTCTTCCGTATTTCTGGTAAGGCTTACATCTTCATTACAT
Source organism: Maribacter sp. MMG018 (assembly GCF_018100785.1). GTDB lineage: Bacteria > Bacteroidota > Bacteroidia > Flavobacteriales > Flavobacteriaceae > Maribacter. The sequence continues at coordinate 1,480,896 of NZ_JAGJEC010000001.1, forward strand.
CCGCCATCGAGGTATTCAAATGCAAATCGTGGCATTCTTGATTTGGCCTTTTTTCTTAGGTCTTCTACAGAAGGGTAATTCGTGTTAAATTGTTGCATTGAAAGGAAATGTTTGGTAACAAAAGGTACATATTTTTTTTGCAAAAAAACCTTGGTTTTTGACTGGTTTGTTGTGGCTACTATCGCGCATAGGTAAAATATGGCAAACCACGATTGTTCAAAAGAAGAACGATCACCTTGCCTACATACCTAACTGGCTTTTATGATCAATGAGATGGGGGTATTCTCATTATTGGTCACTTCCCTTAGATCTATTATGTGTAGACCTGCTACGTTAATTACTTTTGTCCAATCCTCAAATGTACGGGCGTACCAATCATGGCCATCCGTAAAATTTCCGGGGAGGCCTTTCCATGAATCCGATATTGATCTACTTTGATAATTTCCTCCGTTGGCTATTAAAAAATAGGGGTGAAGTGTCTGTATTATAATTGTACCATTGGACGTTAGAAGTTCTTTTACCTTCTTTAGCAGTGTTTCAAGTCCTTTTTCTTGGTACAGGCTAAAGTTGAAAATGGCCGTATCAAACGGTGCAAGTGGGTGGGCCTTTCCATTTACGATTTCATCATAGGTTATATTGTAATATTCTTCACTACCTTTTTTTCGGGCATTTTTCAATAATGCTTCCGTGGCGTCGAAACCAACGGCATGTTTGCCCATATTCGAAATGCTTCGTGTTAGCCAACCTTCTCCACAACCTATATCCAAAATTTTTTCGCCACTATCTTTTTCTATTGCTTTGATGATGGCTTTATTCGTAAAGACTCTTGAAGGTATTTTGTCATTATCGATAATTTTGATCCATTCTTCTGCGTTTTTGTTCCATGAATCTAAAATGGGTTTGTCCATAGGGCTATTGATTACTTTTGATATACAATTAAAAAAGGCCTGTCAATAAATATAACAAGCCTTTTTTTTAGTTTAAAATCACTTACGCTTTTTTATATGCTAGGGTCATCGGGAGTGTTAGGGTTACTATTTCTCTCCGTATCGGGATAGGGATAAAAATTCCTGTTCCTCTCCTCGTCGTAATTCATAGAGGCGCCGCTTGGCTCCGGTCTTCCAAATCTTCTACTGTCCTCTAAACTTAGGCCAGAAAGAAAAAGTTCCGCCCTTCTGTTCTTGTACGTTTCCAGAAGCAATGCTTCTACGGTACTGGCTCCACTATAAGCGGCTGAATTGGCGTTGATGCCGAATACATCGTCCGTATCTGTCAAGACATCGTTTAAAGCGTTTGTGGCCGCTGTTATATCCGGACTGCTTTTTCTAAGATTGGCTTCGGCCAAGATCAAATTCATTTCGTCGGGAATGTATAATGGAATAGAGCCTGTATTAACATCAAAGAATCCGGCAAGATCTTCGATCGGCAATCCGTTCTGGTTGGTCTCGTCAAGAGGAACCAGGTAAAATGCGAATCTACCGTCGGTAGGGTCAAAAACAAACTCGGAAGGAAGGCCAAAATTATCCCTTGGCTTAAAATTGGGGGCATTGTTTAAAAAGACCCTGTTCCATATTGGGTTTAAGTTCTGTAGGTCGTATGCAAAAATAGAGGTCGAGGTTGCATCAACAGCGTTTGCAGCAGTAATGGCGGCCTCATAGTTGCCCGCAAATAGGTTATATCTTGCCAAGTATGCATTAACCGTATTGTTGAGGTCTATATTGCCCAAAGTAACCGCAGTGGTAAATTCAGATGATATAGGTGTGGCCTCTATAGTACTTTTTGCTTCGTTCAATAAAGAAATAGCCGTTTCATAACCTTGGATACGAGAAACAAATTCGGCCATGTTATCATTATTGGTCTCAACTACTATTTGTTCAAAATTCTGGGCCAAACTTCCAATGGCCATAGCCTTAAAAAGCTTTGCATGTGCAATAAGACCAGCTTGGGTACCTGCTTCCAAATCTATATTCAATGCATTGGTCTCAATATCCTCTGCTATTTTAATTACCCGTAACATAGTGGACCATAGCCCTTGTACATTTGAGTTGAAGTTAGGTAGGGCGGTGCCTCCATCCTCTAGCTCTATCATGTTTTGGTAGGTAGTGGTAATTGCACCTTCTCTTGTTGTAATGGCAGGTGTTTCAACGACCCATCTAATACCTGTGGTAGAGTAGAGTTGTTGTAGACCTACGGCAGAGGCCAAAATACCTTCTCTAGTAGAGAATGTTTCTTCGGCCGTTGCCGCATTCGGATTGTCAAAATCAGTTTCGCAAGAAGCCAATAGTAGAATTGACATAAGCGCGAAAATCGTTTTATTTAATTTATATGTTTTCATCATGTTCTTTTTTAGAAGTTGACATTAATACCAAGTTGATAGGTGCGTGGAATCGGAACACCCGCGAAATCGAATCCTCTTACACCGTTACTTTGACCTGCTGTGTTAATCTCAGGGTCCCAACCGCTATAATCGTCCCAAGAAATCAGGTTTCTACCAATTAGACTAAATTTTATGTTGTCAACACCGTTAAAAGGAGTCTTTAGGTTATACGATAGTGCCAACTCCCTTAGTTTAACGAAAGACCCGTCTTCTACGAATTCTTCGAAGATATTGGCTTGGGCCCCACCATATCCTTTAGGTTGGTTGCCCAAAAGTTCTTGACCTACATTATATCCGCCTCCAAAGATCACATTGTCCATAAGTCTACGGTTCCAGTTAAAGACATCAAATCCTTGTACTGCATCAAATTGAATTCTAAGGGCAAAATCCTTATAGGTGAATTCATTGATAAGAGAACCGAACCAGTCTGGGTTAGGGTCACCGATTACTTTTGATGAAGTGCCATCTTCGTTTGTGCCGGCATATGGGTAACCATCGGCATCCAGTGCAATGCTGCCATCCGCTTCCCTGGCATAGAACTGACGGTAGAAAACACCTAGTGGTTCTCCTTCTATTACATAATTTGTAGAGAAGCTACCGGCCAAGGCAAATTGTCCACCTCCGGCAACATCGGTTACCACATTGTCATTTTTAGAGAATGTAGCAGTCGCTTCCCAAGTAAAATCGTTTGATTTGATAGGGCTACCTTTAAGTAGTATTTCCAAACCTTTGTTTTCAAGGTTACCAACATTTTCTATTCTAGAGGAAAATCCTGAAGAAGGAGCTAGTTCTCTTGGAAGTAAAAGATCGGAAACTTTTTGTTTGTAGTAGGTAAACTCAAGGCCCAATCTGTTGTTTAAGAATCCGGCATCGAACCCAAATTCAAACTCGTCCTGTCTCTCGGGTGCTATGTCCAAATCTCCTTGTTGCGTGTCAGGTATTAGGCTTGTAGATCCGTTTATGGCGGAAGGGCTTAACAAGGTATAGCGTTGAAAAGCGGATAAGGCGGTAAGGTTACCGGCCTGTCCCCAAGAAGCTCTTACTTTAAATGTTGGAAAAGCGTCTCCAAACGTATCTTCCCAAAAATCCTCTTCGGATATTACATAAGAAGCACTTGCCTTTGCATAAAGCTGGTTTCTTTGATCTTCCCCAAAAGTAGAGGCTCCATCTACACGAATGGCCCCGTTTACATATAGTTTGTTCTTATAGCTAAAGGATTGTTGCAAGAAAGAACCCCAGTATGAAATCTGTGACCTACTCTCGCCTTGGGCAAGAATACTGCCACTTTCGGCTGTTTCTACAATTGGTGGCAAACCGTCGGCACTAATACCTACTCTATCGAACTCTTCGTATTGCCATGATCCACCTAAGGTGGTCGTAGATGAAATATCTTCGTTTAAATCAGTTCTGTAGGTAAGGTTAAGGTCGCTGTTATATTGAAAATTATTGATATCCGACCTTCTGGCAAATCCGTTTGCATTGGTAGAAGTATTGTTGATAGGGATAAAGGCCGTGGCCGATTGGTTAAAGTAATCTACCCCTAAGGTGTAATTGGCGCTCAGGTGCTCGGTAATTTTGGCATCTAAGCCTATGTTCGAAATAATACGATTTATTTTTTGTCCGAAATCAAATCTGTTTACCGCTTCTAACGGATTGGTTCTTGGAACTAAAAGAGAGGTAACAGGATAAACACCAGATTCGTTAGGTGAGGGGTCTATAGAGTTGTCGCTGAAGACAAAACCTGTGATGGCACCATATGCAGAGTTGATACCACCATTGGGTACGTCGTTACTTTGACTGCGAACATAGTTTAAACCGGCATTGATGGTAAGCCAATCTGTTGCTTTTTGTGTAATATTCACTTTAAAACCTAGCCTTTGAAAATCAGAATTTTTTATAATTCCTTCATTATCAAGATGAGATGCGGATAAAAAATAAGATGTTTTATCGTTACCTCCGTTTACAGATAGGTAATTCTCTATACCAAAACCTGTTTCGAAGAAGGTGTCTTGTAGATTATAACGTGTTGCCGGTACCGTATTCAAATTGGTACGGTCAAAAGGATCTTCCCACGCCAATGGTACGGTATTATAATCGATTTCCTTTCTTAGTTCGTTTACTTTTATGTTGGTAGAAAAACTGAATCTGGGTTCACCTGATTTACCTTTTTTTGTAAATATCTGAACAACACCGTTACTGGCCCTTGAACCATAAATGGCCGCAGCTGCAGCTCCTTTTATTATTTCAATTCTTTCTACATCGTTGGGGTTAAGGTCCGCCAGACGGTTTTGGGCATTACCACCAAGGTCGATCAGCTCGTTACTGGAGTTGCTGAAAATAATACCGTCAACAATATACAATGGATCAGAGCTACCTAAAACAGTACTGGGACCTCTAAGTCTAATGCTTATTCCGCCTGCAGGATCACCAGAGTTCTGTTGTACCAAAGCACCTGTAGTCTTACCTGAGATGGCCTGGTCTACCGCAGTAGCTCCGTTGTTTACCAAGTCTTCGGCACTTACAGAAGATATGGCGTTACCCAAGGTTCTTTTGTTTACACCTACAGTGTTACCTGTTACGATAACCTCGTCAAGACTTAAAAGATCCTCGCTCATCGATACATCGGTAACAATAACAGTGCTTGATCCTAAGTTAATTGGTGTTTGCTTGGTAGAGTATCCTAAATAACTTGTGGTAAGTAGGTACTCTCCTTCTTGTAAATTGACGGTGAGTACATAATTACCGTCAAAATCTGTAACCGCACCAAAAGAGGTGCCTTTCAAGAATACCGATGCGCCAGGTATGGGCTGGTCGTTGTTGGCATCCGTAACGGTTCCCTTCAGGGAATACTCCGTTGTTTGTCCAAAGGAGAAAGCGCTATAAAGCATGAGTAGCATAAGCGCTAGTCTAGAGGCGATTTGCTCTAGTTTTAATCTGCATTTTTTCATAGAGTATAGAGTTAGTTAAATAAACGGGATGTCTTTTTCAGTGTTTTCCAAAAGAGACATTAATAGTGAATAAAAATACTAAAAAAAATATATCTTGCAGTTTTATGCAGTTTTAATTTGCAAAATATCGAAATTTTAAAAGAAATATGACTTTGTTTTTTAATTTGGTCATACTTTTGTTAAAATTCTGAGAATAAAATTATAGGTAGTGTTAAAGGCAGAAAGACATCGGGTTATTTTAAATGAGGTGGCGATTCACAACAGAATATTACTGACCGATATTTCCGAGGTCTTAAATGTTTCGGTAGATACGGTTAGGCGTGATGTGACTCAGTTAGATGCCGAGAAAAAACTACAAAAAGTCCATGGAGGGGCTGTAGCCCTTGGTTATGTCAACAATACGGGCGAACATGATAAGGTGTACGCTCTTAATGAAAAGGGACAGATCGCGAAGAAGGCCTTGGGGCTTCTTGAAAATGGAAATGTTATTATTATACATGGGGGAACTACCTGTTTGGAATTGGCAAGAATGATACCCTCCAACATAAGTCTCACCTGTTTTACGTTAAGTTTGCCCGTAGCGGTTGAGCTTTGTAAAAAACCAAAGTTAGAAGTGATAATGATAGGGGGCACAATGGCTAAGGAGTCACAGATAGCTTCCGGTGGTAGTGCAATTCACGATTTAATGAATATTAAGGTAGACTACAGTTTTATCGGTACCGGGTACGTTGATGTAAATTTTGGACTTACGGAGTTCGACTACGAAAGTGTGCAGGTGAAAAGGGCCGTGGTAAATGCTTCCAAAACACCCGTGCTACTGACAATATCGGAAAAATTAAATTCTAGAAATCGTTATAAGACCTGTGAGCTGAGCGATATTGATGTAATGATTACCGAGCTAGACCCCTCAGATGAAAAATTAAGGGAGTTTAAAGATTCTGGAATAAAAATCTATTGATCTACTCTCGTTACCTATCCGTGGTGTTTATATAACCGCCTCCTTCTTTTTTAAGGGTTTGTACTTTGGTTTAATTACCTAAAAATACCTGTAGTTTCTCTTTTGTAAAAGAGGGAAGTGTAGTGCATTTTTGTTATATGTACTATTATTGTCTCATATTGTTACAATAATACTTTGTTTTCTTCTTGTTTTGTCAGTTCTTTGATAAAACAAAAATTTTAAAACGTAAAAATTGAAGAGTAAGCTTAAAAAGGGTGATTATATTCAAAATATCTCATATGATTCGGTCATATTTGGGTTTAACGGGGCGCAGCTCAAAATTTTGGTTTTAGAATATCACAATACTGGATTGTATGCACTTCCAGGTGGTTTTATCAGAATGGACGAAGATTTGGACGAGGCGGTCAAGAACGGCGTCTCTAAAAGAACCGGGTTAGAGGACATTTACTTAGAACAGTACCACACTTTTGGAAGCTTGTCTCGTTCCGATTCGGCTGCAATGAAAAGAATTATCATGGAGAGTGGTTCTGATCTGATGGATTGTGAGTGGATGTTCGGTAGGTTTATATCTGTTGGGTATTATGCTCTTATAAATTATGAGGAGGTATCGCCAAAGCCCGACGAACTATCGGATAGCATTAATTGGTATCCTATAGATGAGTTGCCTACGCTTATGATGGATCATGAGGAAATGGTGACCAAAGCGCTTCAGGTGCTAAGGGCAAACTTTGAAAACAAATTGATAGGAATGAATCTTTTGCCAGCAAAGTTCACAATGAAACAATTGCAACAAGTACATGAGGCCATTCTAGGGGAAAAATTAAGACGAACTACGTTTCAAAGAAAAATGCTTTCCAAGGATATTCTGGTAAGACATGAAAAACTTTTTCAGGGCAAAGCCCATAAGGCTCCTTATTTATACAGTTTTAAATAGACAAAACAATTAATACTTAATTCTTTAACAATGAAAAAAACAACTCAAAAATCAATATTTCAAATAGCTTTTGTAGGCCTTCTTCTTATATGTGCCACTTCTATATATGCGCAAGATAAATTTGGAGGTCTGGCCTTGTATACCGTCCGTGACGATATGGGTACGAATGCGAAAGCAACATTACAGGCGGTTGCCGATGCAGGTTATAAGAACATTGAAGCGGCCGGATATGAAGATGGTAAGTTTTATGGTATGAGTCCGAAAGAATTCAAATCTATGGTAAAATCTATGGGGTTGAAACCTGTTAGTACACACCAGGGAACCGTTACCATGGAGAATGCCGATAAGATGATGGCAGATGTTAAGGCGGCAGGTTTCAAGTACTTTGTTATTCCTGTTCCTCCAATGGGTATGTTCGAGTTTAATATGGAGGAGAGAACGATGAATATGAAGGGCAGTGCGGCCGAATTGGCAGAAATTTTAGATGTCTTAGGGGAAAAAGCTCATAAAGCAGGGTTAAAATTATTATATCACAACCATAATTTTGAATTTGAAAAGAATGCGCAAGGTATTGTGACCATCGATTATTTGTTGGAGAACTGTAATCCTAAGTATGTCAATTTTCAAATGGACCTTTATTGGGTGACAAAGGCCGGTGCAGATCCCGTGGCCTATTTTGAGAAATACCCTGGTAGATTTAAGATTTGGCATGTAAAGGATATGGACGAACAAGGTAGGTTTGCTCCCGTTGGTAATGGAAGTATTGATTTCAAACGCATTTTGGATAACAAAAAATTATCCGGAATGAAATATTACATGGTCGAACAAGATATGACCTTCGACGGGTTAAAGCCATTGGAAGCTATAAAAATCAGTCATGACGGATTAAAAAAGTTCGGCTTTCATTAATAGGTCGAGCTAGGTATATACCTAGCCATGTTGTGTTTGAATATACACATGGTGTTTTGGTCGATTTAAATATTTATATATAATCAAACTAATTAGTAAGCCGATGAAAAATAGATTTTCAAAAATTTGTTTGATCATTAGCCTTGTTACGGTGTTGCCGGTTTGTTCGCAAGAAATACAAACGGGAAGCGATGTCGCGGTTACCGATACCGAATCGGGCAAGGTGCGTGGTTACATAGAGAATGGGGTGTACATTTATAAAGGTATTCCCTATGCAAAGGCAAAACGATTTGAGGCAGCTGTAAAACCAGATGCTTGGCAGGGTGTTCGCAGTTCTACAATGTATGGCCCAGTGGCACCTTTGTTGACCCCGACCACATCTGTACAAGATGAGATCGAGTTCGTTTTTGATCACGATTGGGGGTATACCAATGAGGACTGTTTAAACTTGAATGTATGGACTCCCAGTATATCCGACAATAAGAAGAGACCTGTGATGGTTTGGATTCATGGTGGTGGTTTTACGGCAGGATCCAGTCACGAACTGCCTTCCTATGATGGTCTCAATATTAGTAAAAAAGGTGACGTAGTAGTGGTGTCCATTAACCATCGTCTTAATGTCTTGGGCTTTTTGGACTTATCCGCTTATGGAGAAAAGTACCGTCATGCGGCCAATAATAGTATTTTGGATATCGTAATGGCATTAGATTGGGTAAAAAAGAATATTTCCAATTTTGGGGGCGATCCCAATAATGTGACCATTTTTGGACAATCGGGAGGAGGTGCCAAAGTGAATACCTTGATGGCGATGCCAAAGGCAAAAGGTTTGTTCCATAAGGCAATTAATCAGAGTGGCTCTTTTAGGACTGCTATACTAGAGAAGGAGGATACGCAAGCTATAGCTTCCGAGACTTTGTCAATATTGGGTTTAGATGCCTCTTCGGTAGATAGTATTCAGAAAATACCATTTGAGATGTTGGTGGATGCAAGTTCAAGGGCATTAAAAATAGTTGAGAAGAAAATGAGGGAACAAGGCAAACCGGTCATTGGTTTTGGTCTTGATTGGGGGCCAAGTAGAGATGGCGAAGATCTGCCGTATCAGGTAAGCTCAAACGAGGCTTTGGCTCTTTCTAAGCATATACCTTTGTTGATAGGGACTACAAAGAATGAATTTACCCCTTTTACCAATATGAAATTTGCCAATGCTTCGGAAGCGGAGGTAATGGCCCATATTAAAAATCGGTATAAAGAAAAAGCCGATGATTATGTAAAAGCTGTAAAAAAAGCCTATCCAAACGATACGGATCCAAAAGACTTGTTGTATGTGGATACCATGTTCAGGCCAGGTGCTGTAGAGCAGGCAAATGCCAAATCTAGCTTAAAGGACGGGGCAGATGTTTTTATGTATCTGTTTACATGGCAATCTCCTGTTTTTGATGGTAAATACAAGGCGGTACATTGTATGGAATTGCCCTTTGTTTTTGATAATGTCGATTTGGCCAATCATATGACAGGGGGTGGGGTAGAGGCTCACTCGCTTGCCGAAAAAATGAGTTCGGCCTGGATAAATTTTGCCAAGACAGGAAATCCGAACACCGAGGGTTTGCCAGAATGGCCAAGTTATAATCAAAGTAACACGGCTACTATGCATTTTGATGTAAAATGTGAGGTAAAGCCGCAGTTGGATAAAGAATTGTTTGAAATAGTAATTGGAAATTAAAATAAACCGATGTTAGGAAGAGAAAAACTAATGATAGGATGTGTGCTCTTGTTGGGAAGTGCACTGGTGAGCAGTTGTGGAAATAAATTCACAACAGAACAGAAACAGGATTATATAAGTGTTATAAATGAGGAGGGAGCTGTCCTAGGGTATCATCCAGAATCTGGAGTGAAACTGCTAACGGTCGATGGATTTGCGTTCAAGGATTTGAACAAAAACGGAACGCTTGATGTTTATGAGGATTGGAGATTGTCTGCAGAAAAACGTGCCAATGACCTGGCAGCAAAGTTAAGTTTAGAAGATATAGCCGGCCTCATGTTATACAGTTCGCATCAGTCAATTCCCGGAGCTATTCAAGGGTTTGGAGCTTCCAAATATGGGGGTAAACCTTTTAATGAGAGTGGGGCCGTCGCCAGTGATTTGTCGGATGAGCAAAAAGAGTTCTTGAAAGATGATTATTTAAGACATGTGTTGATTACAAAGGTGGAAACACCGGCGATTGCCGCAAAATGGAATAATAATGCGCAAGCATATGTAGAGGCCATTGGTTTCGGAATTCCTGTAAATACAAGTTCCGATCCCCGTCATGGTAGCGATTCCTATGCAGAGTTTAATGCCGGTGCCGGTGGTGCTATATCAATGTGGCCCGGTACTTTGGGTATTGCGGCTTCTTTTGATCCGTCCCTTATGCAACAGTTTGGTGAAATAGGGTCTATAGAGTATAGGGCTTTGGGTATTGCGACGGCTTTGTCTCCGCAAATTGATTTGGGAACAGAGCCCAGATGGAGCCGTTTTGATGGTACCATGGGGGAAGATCCCGATTTGGCAACCGATATGGCTAGGGCGTATGTAGATGGTTTTCAATCTACTAAAGATGAAGGCTGGGGCTTTGAGAGTGTCAATGCTATGGTAAAACACTGGCCGGGGGGTGGACCCGAAGAAGGAGGACGTGATGGTCATTTTGGATATGGGGCCTATGCCGTTTATCCAGGTAAAAATATAAAGGACCATATGAAAACGTTTACGGAAGGTGCTTTTAAGCTAAATGGCAAGACAAAAATGGCCTCTGCCGTAATGCCCTATTATACAATTTCAAATGGAGAGGGAGAGGCTGTTGGTAACGGATTCAATAAATACTTGATTACCGATGTTTTACGTGGTGAATATGGGTATGATGGAGTGGTTTGTACCGATTGGGCCATAACAAAAGATGTTTCTGCAGTGGATAAGTTTGAAGGAAAAAGTTGGGGTGTAGAAACCTTGTCAGTAGCCGAACGCCATTATAAGGCAATTGAGGCTGGTGTAGATCAATTTGGTGGCAACAATGAAATGGGACCTATTCTTGAAGCGTATAAATTGGGTGTAGCGGAACATGGCGAGGAATATATGCGTAAGCGTTTTGAGGCTTCCGCGGTTCGTTTGCTAAAAAATATTTTTAGGGTAGGGCTTTTTGAAAATCCTTATTTAGATGTTTCCGAAACTGAGAAAATAGTTGGAAATTCTGAATATATGAAGGCTGGATATGAAGCTCAGTTACGGTCTATAGTAATGCTTAAAAACCATAACAATACGCTACCCGTAAAAGAGAGGAAGAAAATGTATGTGCCGCAGAGGTATATAGCGCCAAGTACCAATTGGTGGGGGATAGTTACGCCCGCAAGAACCGAATCGCCGTTTAATATGGATCTAATATCAAAGTATTTCGAGGTAGTGGACAATCCAGCAGATGCAGATTTTGCCTTGGTGGGAATAAAGAGTCCTGACGGTGGTGTAGGTTATGATAGGGCCGATTTAGAAAAGGGAGGTAACGGATATATTCCAATAAGCCTTCAATATAGTACCTATACCGCTAATAATGCCAGAGAAACAAGTTTGGCCGGCGGTAGTGTGTTCGAAGATTTTACAAATAGGTCCTATAAAGGTAAAAGTGTGATGACCAATAATGTTACCGATATGACCTTAGTAAACGAAACAAAGGCTAAAATGGGGGATAAACCTGTTATTGTAGTTGTACATGTGTCAAAGCCTATGGTGTTTTCGGAAATTGAGGCCAGTGCTTCGGCTATTCTGATTCACATGGGGGTTCAAGATCAGGCATTGATGGATATTATCTCTGGCAAAGTTGAACCTTCTGCTTTATTGCCTTTTCAAATGCCTGCGGATATGTTGACGGTAGAAACTCAATTTGAAGATGTACCAAGGGACATGAAGGTGTATATGGATGAAGATGGAAACTCCTATGATTTTGCCTTTGGGTTAAACTGGAGCGGTGTTATAGAGGATGCCCGTGTAAATAAATACAGGTAGTAATAAACCAACATTGTAGTAAAGGCCTTGACAATAGTAATTGTCAGGGCTTTTTTGTTTGTATTCTGTGTTATTTAAGCAAAGAACTGTAATTTCTGACTATACCGTCTAAAAACGAAAAAACCCCCTATAATTAGGGGGTTTAAGTACTCGAGGCGGGACTTGAACCCGCACGGCCCAAAGGCCACAGGATTTTAAGTCCGGCGTGTCTACCAATTCCACCACTCGAGCCTAAATACCTATCGATGGTATTGGACTAAAAAAAAACGCTGTAACCAGCGTTTTTTGAGCGAAAAACGGGATTCGAACCCGCGACCTCCACCTTGGCAAGGTGGCGCTCTACCAGCTGAGCTATTTTCGCAAGTTTAAAGAACGTGCATCTATATCTAAAGATGCGGGTGCAAATTTAATATAATTCTATAAATTCCAAAGCAAAATTCGAAAAAAGAAATATAATTATGAGGTCGCTTTCTTCTTCTTTGATAATAAGCGTTTTATTTCATTGAGCTTCATTAATGCCTCTACCGGAGTTAGCGTATCAATGTCTAAATGCAATATTTCTTCTTTTATTTCTTCTAAAAGTGGGTCGTCTAGATTAAAGAAACTCAATTGCATTTCGTCTTGGGCCGAGTTGAGCTTATCGGTCAACTCTTCATTGGAATGCGATTTCTCCAGTTTCTTTAATATTTTATGGGCTTTGGCGATTACCTGTTGTGGCATGCCGGCCATTTTAGCTACGTGTATACCAAAACTATGCTCGCTTCCGCCCGGTGTAAGCTTTCTGAGAAACAATACGTTGTCCTTCAGTTCTTTTACCGAAACATTGAAATTTTTAATACGCTCAAAAGTGGCGGACATCTCATTAAGTTCATGGTAATGGGTGGCGAACAACGTTTTGGCTCTTGCAGGGTGTTCGTGTAAGTATTCTGAGATGGCCCATGCAATGGATATACCGTCGTACGTACTGGTACCTCGCCCTATTTCGTCTAAGAGTACCAAACTTCTTTCGCTGAGATTATTCAGTATAGAAGCGGTTTCGTTCATCTCTACCATAAAAGTAGATTCGCCCATAGAGATGTTGTCACTGGCGCCCACTCGAGTAAATATTTTATCTACGTAGCCTATTTTAGCAGCTTCGGCAGGAACAAAACTTCCCATTTGGGCCAATAGTACTATGAGTGCGGTTTGCCTTAGAATGGCCGATTTACCGCTCATATTGGGCCCGGTTATCATTACTATCTGTTGGTTGTTGCGGTCCAGGGCTACATCATTGGCTATATAGGCTTCTCCAATGGGCAATTGTTTTTCAATGACAGGGTGTCTGCCGTTTATGATGGATATATCCGTAGAGTCGTTAAGCTCGGGGGCGACATAATTGTTTTCCTTTGCCAATTGTGTAAAGCCGCATAAACAGTCTAATTGGGCAATAAGTTGGGCATTGTTCTGTACCGGTTGAATGTATTCTTGCATCCAAACCACCAATTGTGAGAACAACTGCTGCTCCATGGCCAGTATGCGTTCTTCGGCCCCCAGTATTTTAGACTCGTATTCTTTGAGCTCTTCGGTGATGTAACGCTCCGCATTGACCAAGGTCTGTTTTCTGATCCAAGTTTCCGGAACTTTGTCTTTATGGGTGTTTCTGACCTCTATGTAGTAGCCGAAAACATTGTTGGAGGCAATCTTTAATGATGTGATGCCCGTTGCTTCGGTTTCACGCTCCAGCATTTTGTCCAAATAGTCTTTGCCCGAGGTGGCTAAGCCTCTAAGCTCGTCCAATTCTTCTGAGAACCCTTGGGCTATAACATTTCCTTTTAAAATATTCACGGGCGCCTCCTCGTTGAGCATTTCTTTGATCTTTGTTCTTAACAGATCACAAGATTGTAGTTGATCGCCGATTAGGGCCAATGCCTCGTTTTTGGAACTGGAAGCCAGTTGTTTAATGGGGATGATGGCTTCTATCGAATTTTTTAGTTGTACTACCTCTTTTGGATTTACTTTTCCGGTAGAAACTTTTGATATAAGACGCTCCAAATCGCCCATTTGCTTTATATGGGACTGAAACTTATGGAGTATGTCCTCATTTTCGGATAGATGGGATACCACCTCATGCCTACCCTTTATTTTTTGAACGTTTTTTAGTGGTAAGGCCAACCATCTTTTTATCATTCGGCCTCCCATTGGTGAAATGGTCTTGTCGATAACATCGAGAAGGGTAACCGCGTTTTCGTTGTAAGAATGGTATAGTTCCAAGTTTTTGATGGTAAAACGGTCCATCCAAATATATTCGTCCTCGGCAATGCGTTGTAAGGTGTTTATGTGCTGCAATTGCCTATGTTGTGTTTCCGATAGGTAATGCAATACTACACCAGAGGCTATGATGCCATCCTTTAAATGATCTACTCCAAATCCTTTCAAGGTTTTGGTCTTAAAGTGGTTGGTGAGGTTTTCCAGTGCATAATCTTCTTGAAAAACCCAATCCTCAACAAAAAAGGTATGGAATTGTACCCCGAATACCTCTAAGAATTCTTTTTTATGGGCCTTTGATATCAATACTTCATTGGGAGCGAAATTCTGTAGAAGTTTGTCGATTTGCTCTTCGCTTCCCTCGGAGGTCAAAAATTCTCCTGTAGAAATATCAACAAAGGCAACACCTATTTTTTTTCTGCCAAAATGTACGGCACATAAGAAGTTGTTGCTCTTCGCACTTAATATATCGTCATTAAGTGCAACGCCCGGGGTAACCAGTTCGGTAACCCCTCTTTTTACAATGGTCTTGGTCTGCTTTGGGTCTTCCAATTGGTCGCAAATAGCAACTCTTTGGCCGGCTTTTACAAGTTTTGGCAAGTAGGTATTTAACGAGTGGTGCGGAAAACCTGCTAATTCTGTACGGTCCCCACCATTGTTTCTATGAGTGAGGATAATTCCAAGGATCTTAGAGGCCTTAACAGCGTCTTCTCCGAATGTTTCGTAAAAATCACCAACACGAAACAGCAACATGGCATCAGGATACTTGGTCTTGATGGTGTTGTACTGCTTCATCAAAGGGGTTACCTTTTTTGTCTTTACTTTTTTGTCCGCCACTTCTTTTATCTACCTATTTTTGTTGTAAAAAGACGAATATATAGCATTCTCTATGCTATTTGAATTTTTGTTGATATTTAAGGTCTATAAGTTGAAAAGTATCTAGATGAGAAAATTAAAGAACGAAGAACTGGGAAGGTTGAATGTTGATCAGTTTAAAAAAACGGTGAAAATACCGGTTAGCATTGTTTTGGACAATATTAGAAGTTTAAACAATATAGGGTCGGTTTTTAGAACGGCCGATGCCTTTCTTATCAAGAAAATATATCTCTGTGGAATAACGGCTAAACCGCCACATAAAGATATTCATAAAACGGCCCTTGGTGCTACGGATAGTGTGGAGTGGGAGTATGTGGAAGATATTATGGTGCTGTTGGAAAGATTTAAGGGGAACAAAGTCAAGACCATCGCAATAGAACAAGCGGAAGGGGCAGAAATGCTTCATGAGTTTAAGCCCGTATCAAATAATTCATATGCTTTAATATTTGGTAATGAAGTAAAAGGGGTGCAGCAAAAAGTTGTGGATAGTTGCGATTCGGTATTGGAAATTCCGCAATTCGGAACCAAGCATTCTCTGAATATATCTGTAAGTGCCGGGGTGGTTATTTGGGATTTTTGGTCAAAATTAAACGCATAAAAAAAGCCCAGCGAATGCTGGGCTTGAGGTATAGTTTGAGTTAGTTAGTTTCTCGTTAGAGTTACACAAGAAAGCAAAATCATTTCTATTGTGCAAGAAATTTACTAAAATTATGTTAATCGTATTTTGATAATGCGAAATCCTGAATGTTTTCTAAAATGGTTTCGTAATCTTCTCTTTTGTTAACAAAATCTAACGACGAAACATCTATAATTAATTGATTTTCTGGCGGATATGTTTTTAAAAAATCTAGATATCCCCTGTTGATATTTTCAAGATATTGGCTGTCAATACTTTGTTCGTAATCCCTGCCCCTTTTTTTAATTTGCTCCAATAATCTTTCAGGTGTTTGGTACAGATAAACGTAGATTTTTGGCTTTTTCACCTCCTTGTACATGAAATTGAAAATCTTTCGATATAGGTCAAATTCATCTTTTTGAAGGGTTACATTGGCAAAAATCAAGGATTTAAAAATATCGTAATCACTCACCATAAAGTTCTTGAAAAGGTCGAATTGTTTGGTGTCGTCCATATACTGTTGGTATCGGTCTGCCAAAAAGGACATTTCCAAAGGAAAGGCATAACGGGCCTGGTCTTTATAGAAATTTGGTAAAAACGGATTGTCGGCAAATCTTTCCAGAATTAATTTGGCATTAAAATCTTCGGATATTTTTGTTGCCAAACTTGTTTTTCCCGCTCCAATATTCCCTTCGATAGCAATAAACTGCGTTTCAGAGAATAGACTTGTGCGATTAGGGAAAAGCTTTTCCTTTAATTTGGTCAATTTGCTTTTGTCCCTACATTCTTGTAACAGGTTTCGCGTGTCTTTATTAAAGATAGGATGGTAAAATTGTGGGGCGACATCTGCCAATGGCTTTAGTACAAACCTTCTTTCCTGTAATCTTGGATGAGGAATTGTTAAATTGTCGTTGTTGATAATTTCATAGCCGTAATAGATAATGTCTAAATCTATGATCCTACTTTCATAACCATCACTATTTTTTCTCTCCCTTCCCATGTTTTTTTCGATAAGCATCAGCTTATCCAATAAGGGCTCGGGCTTCAATGCGGATTCTACCTTTACACAGGCATTAAAAAAGTCATCGGATTCAAAGCCCCAAGAAGGAGTATTGTATATGGGCGATAATGCCGTAATTTCTCCGATATGCTTTTCAATTGAAAAAACTGCATGCTGAAGATTCTGTCTTTTGTTTCCTAGATTGCTTCCGATGGAAATATATACGGTTGTTGTTCTTGTCATAATCTGACAGCAAAATAAGTAAAACAATTTCACATTAGTTATCTTTGTCGGCTAATAAAAATTGCTATCGCATGAACTTTTTGAGAAATTTTTTAGCATCGATTCTCGGCACTTTGTTTGCTTTTGGGATCCTCTTTGTTATGTTTTTGGTACTGGTAAGTCTATTGGGTAGCGGTGAAGATGCGGTAGTGGTGAAAGATAATTCTGTGTTGGAAATACAGTTGCAACGTCCGATTTCAGATTATACCGGTAGCGGTGAAGCAGACCCGTTTTCTGGAATATTCGAGGAGTCTCAGGGGTTGGATGAAATTCTACATGCCATAAAGGTGGCCAAGAACGATAAACGTATCAAGGGCATAAGTATCAATAATAATTTTATTCTAGCCGGTCTATCACAAACCCAGAGCTTACGAAAGGTCTTAAAAGATTTTAAGGCATCTGGCAAGTTCGTATATGCCTATGGTGACTTTTATTCACAAAAAGACTACTATTTGGCAAGTGTTGCGGATTCTGTTTTTTTGAATCCAGTAGGAGTGATGGATTTTAAAGGGTTGTCATCTGAGGTGTTGTACTATAAGGATCTTCAAGAAAAAACAGGTATTAAAATGGAAGTGGTACGCCATGGTAAGTATAAAAGTGCCGTAGAACCTTATTTGGAAAATGAAATGAGCGATGCAAATAGGACCCAGATCAAAGAGTTGATACAGTCTTTGTGGAATTCTATGCTTTCCGATATTTCTGAAGATAGAGGTATTGCCGAGCAAGACCTAAATGTTATCGCGGATACCTTGGGGGCTAGATTGCCAAAGTATGCCAAAGAAAATGGGTTGATAGACAATATTCTTTTTTATGATGAATATGAAGGTACAATCGCCAGTATGCTGTCCGCCGAAGAAAATAAGGATGTAAATTATATCGCTTTAGACGATTATGCGAAATACGCTAACGGTAAGAAGCTTAAGGCCGGAAGTGATAAAATTGCCGTAATCTTTGCGCAGGGAGAGATTTTGTATGGTGAAGGAGGTCCTGATATAATAGGTCAGGGTTTAATAAACGAAGCGCTTATAAAGGCAAAAGAAGATGATGGGGTAAAAGCGATAGTTTTAAGGGTAAATTCGCCGGGTGGTAGTGCGCTAACTTCCGATATAATTTGGAGGGAAGTAGAACTGGCCAAGGAGAAGAAACCTGTAGTGGTATCTATGGGTGATGTAGCTGCATCTGGTGGGTATTATATCGCGGCAGGTGCCGATAAGATATTTGCAGAGCCTACTACTATTACTGGATCTATTGGTGTTTTTGGTACCGTGCCGAATATCAATGGTCTTGCAACGGATATAGGTATCAATGCAGAGCAGGTGGGTACCAATAAGAACTCTGTAGATTATTCTTTATTCGAACCTATGAGCGATTCTTTTAGAAACCAGGTGCAAGAAAGTATAGAGGTAACTTACAATACTTTTTTAAGTAGGGTAGCTGCTGGCAGAAATATTTCTATGGCAGAGGCCGATAGTGTGGCACAAGGAAGGGTATGGAGCGGGGTCGATGCAAGACGGTTGGGTCTCGTAGATGAACTGGGGACTTTGGAGGATGCCATATCGGAAGCGGCCAACATGGCCGGGGTAGAAACCTATGGTGTTAAAAAATTTCCAAGATACAAATCTGGTTTTGAGAGATTTATGGAAGATTTTTCGGGTGCTAGTGCAAAAACCAAAGATAATCTTATTAGGGAAGAAATAGGCGACAAGGCCTATAATGTACTGAAAGAGGTGCAATCGATCATGAATCAAAAAGGGGTACAGGCCAGAATGCCCTTTACCCTAAATATAAATTAGAATGCTCCATAAGGATAAATTGTTGGCCCGTAGAATTTATTTGTACCTAGGGGCCCTATTTATAACATCTTTGGTGGTTTCCAATCTAATATTTCAAAAGTTTTTCTATTGGAACCCCTTTGGTGATGTAACGATTTTTGGAGCCCCTTTGTTTGAGATATCGGTAGGTGTATTGCCTTATCCCATAACTTTTTTGATAACCGATTTAATATCGGAGATTTTTGGTAAGAAAAAGGCAAACCAGATAGTGGTAGCCGGTATTTTTGCGTCCTTCTTTTCGTTACTCATCGTATACACCGGAAATTCGGTGCCCGCGACTTCTTGGTCTCCTGTTGCCGATGGTTTGTTTTCTAAAGTGTTCGGTAACACTATAATCGCGGTTTTTGCCTCTATGATGGCTTATTTGTTGGCCCAGTTCGTAGATATACAGATATATCATTTTTGGAAAAACCTTACAAGGGGAAAGTATCTTTGGCTACGGAATAATTTTTCTACTTTTTCCTCTCAGTTGATAGATACCTTTACCGTGGTCTTTCTTTTATGCTCTTTTGGGGAGATACCTTGGGCTAGGTTCACGGGTCTTGTGATCAGTGGGTTTATTTTTAAGATAATTATAGCACTTTTAGACACCCCTTTGTTATACTTCTTCGTATATATAATGAGAAAACGCTTTAAGTTGGCGGTGAATCAAGAAATTGATCTGGACGCATAATATAAAGCCGATTTTTCTGTTTTTATCACACACGCAAAGTACAATTATGAAAAAGAAGATTTTAAAGATCGCAGGTGTCTTGTTATTATTGGTAATTGGGGTGTTAGTGGCCATACCTTTTTTTCTGGAAGCCAAGATCGGCGATATTCTAAAGAACAATGTCAATAACTCGGTGAATGCCGACTTCGATTTTTCTGAGGCGAGCTTAAGTCTGATCCGTAGTTTTCCAAATGCGGAAGTGCGCTTACAAGATGTGAGTATGATCAATAAACAACCTTTTGAAGGCGATACGCTATTTGCGGCCAAAGAGGTTTCTTTGTCTATGGGGCTTATGCAATTATTGAAGGGCAGTGATGAACCGATTTCCATAAAAAATATTGCTATTGGCGATGCGCTGCTTCAAATTAAAGTGGATGAAAACGAAAATGCGAACTACGATATAGCTAAAGAAACCGGATCTGAAACTTCTACGGATACAGAGCCTGCTTCAACAGACGGGTTTTCGTTCAATATGGAATCGTACGAAATAACCAACACAAAAATATCTTACGATGATTTTTCGACAGGAATTCATTTGGGTATTACCGATATGAACCACCGGGGAAAAGGAGATTTGTCTTTGGAGACATCTGAGTTGGATACACATACCGATGCATTGGTGTCATTTGAAATGGATAGCGCCAATTATTTGAACAATAACAAAATACAGTTGGATGCCTTGATCGGTATAGATCTAAAAGAGAACAAGTATTCTTTCTTAAAGAACGAAGCACTGTTGAATCAACTTCCTTTGGTATTCGATGGCTTTATAAAGATGAACGATGATAACCAAGAGGTAGATATCAGCTTTAAAACACCTTCTTCGGATTTTAAAAATTTCTTGGCCGTTATTCCAGAGGCATATTCAAAAGATATAGCCAATGTTGCGACTACCGGTAATTTTGAGGTAGAGGGTGCATTTGAGGGAATCGTGGATGAAGAGCATATACCTAAATTTAATATTACTATCAATTCCGATAATGCTTCTTTCAAATATCCGGATTTGCCAAAATCTGTAAAGAATATCTTTATTGATGTGGCGATAAATAATACTACAGGTATTGTAGAGGATACCTATGTAGATATTAATAAGGCATCTTTTATGATCGATGAGGATAAATTTAACCTTACATCAAAAATAACGGAACTCATGGGCAATACACATGTAAATGCCCATATGGATGGTAAGATGAACCTGGCAAATTTGGAAAAGGCATATCCTGTACCAGAGGGACTTAGTTTAAAGGGACTTTTGGATGCCGATATAAGTACCGCCTTTGATATGGAGACCTTGGAAAAGAAGCAATATGAGAATACAAGGACCGAGGGGCAAATGACCTTGAGCGATTTTGAGTACAAGTCGGAGGAAATGCCAAATCCGGTCGTTTTAAAAACTACTTCGGTTAGTTTTAATCCTAAAACGGTGACGCTAAAAGAATTGGATGGTTCTACGGGTAAGACCGATTTTAAAGTGACGGGAGTCGTTAATAATTTCTTGGGCTACTTTTTTAATGATGAGAATATAGAGGGTAATTTTAATCTAGACTCCAATACCTTTGCCCTGAACGATTTTATGGTAGAGGAGGCCCCAAAAACGGAAAGTGGTGAAGAGGAAGCAAATACTTCCGATTCATCGACCGAAAAAATTAAAATACCTTCTTTTCTCGATGCTACTTTTGTCGCCTCTGCCAATACGGTATTGTACGATGATATTACATTGAAGAATGTAAAGGGGAATTTGAAGATCAAAGATGAGAAGGCTACTTTGAGCAATATGACGTCTTCTTTATTCGATGGCCAAGTTGCTTTTAGCGGTGAGGTTTCCACCAAGACCGATACTCCTACCTTTGCCATGAAATTGGGAATGGATCAGTTACAGGTAAGTGAAACTTTTGAGGCTTTGGAACTTTTTAAGGTGTTGGCGCCGGTAGCACAAGTGATAAAAGGGACTTTTAGTTCAGATATTTCCTTGTCCGGAAATTTGACCGATGATTTTTCTCCAGACCTTTTGTCTTTAAGTGGAGATATACTTGCAGATATTTTAACTAGGGAAATAAGTGCCGAAAAGGCGCCTATGCTTACCGCTTTGGATAGTAAATTGAATTTTCTTGATTTGGAACAATTGAACCTCAAAGAGCTAAAGACAAAATTATCTTTTAAGGACGGATTGGTTTCTGTAAAACCCTTCACCGTTAACTATAAAGATATAGCCATTAATGTTGATGGTAATCACACTTTTGACCAAAAAATGAATTACAAGGCTACTTTAGAGGTGCCTGCTAAGTATTTAGGTAAAGACATTACTGATTTAATTGCTAAAATAGACGATAGCTCTCTAGAAGGCTTAACAATTCCCGTAACCGCGAATATTGGAGGTATGTATAATAGTCCCGAGGTAACTACGGATTTAAGTTCGGGGGTGAAGAATTTGACCAATCAGTTGATAGAGATACAGAAGCAAAAACTAATTAGCGCAGGAAAAGATAAGGCCAAAGATTTAATAGGGGGGTTATTGTCCAATAATACTACCGAAAACGATTCTACCTCCGGTGATGATGTTAAAACGGATGCCAAAGAAGTGCTTGGAAATATTTTGGGGACCGTTAAAAAATCTGACACGACTACATCCAGTGCCGATACGACCGCTACAACACCGAAAAAGGAAGAGACGGTCAAAGAAGCGGCCAAAGATATTCTAGGAGGTTTGTTCGGAAAGAAGAAAACAAGTGAAACGGAAACTCAAAAAGACTCGATCAAATAATGGAGAGTCCTACATAGTAGCCCTCGTTGCTCCTAATATTAAAGACGGTTTCATCATCAAAGATGAGGTATTGGCCCTTGATGCCCATTAACGTTCCAGAGTAGCTTGGGGTTTTGTCCAGATTCAGGCTTTTTACTTTCTCGGGGTATTTTAATACAGGAAACTCAAGGTGGGTCTCAGCGTTGTCGGTGATATAAAAAGGCAGAGCCTCTTCTGGTATGTACTGTTTTAGTTTGTTTCGCCATGCCACAAGATCTTGGTCCTCTGTGTTATTGGTAAGCATTTTTCGCCAATTTGTTTTGTCGGAGAGGTGATCTTTTAACGCAACTTCGGTTATGCCTGCCAAATATCTGTTGGGTACTTCTACGATCTCTATGGCTTCATGTGCGCCTTGGTCTATCCATCTCGTAGGAACCTGAGATTTTCGGGTAACGCCAACTTTTATGTTACTAGAGTTGGCGAGGTAAACAATATGGGGTTGTAATTGTACTTTTTTCTCATAGGCCAAATCACGGTCCTCTATATCTAGATGTGCCTTGCTCAGTTCGGGTCTCATGATCCAGTCGCCCGCCGAGGGAATTTCAAAAAAACACGATTTGCAAAAGCCCTGTCGGTAGATAGGCCGGTCATTGCCGCAATTTAAACATTGGTGTTTTATGAAGTCTATTTTTATCTTCTTTCCCAATACTTGGTTCAGGTTCAGAAAATCCGATTCAAAAACTAAGTAATACTGAATAGGGCTATCGGCCTCGGTCTCCATTTTTCTTAAGACTCCTTCGTATTGCATATATGGTCTAATTAAAATTTCAATTTGAAAATGATGGGGATAAACCCTATTTTTAGGGCGTAAAGATACCCAAAAAATGTCCATTCCTCTGTTCAATTCAATAGCGTCCTGGTTGTTAAAAAAACGCTATCATCAAATAGAACTTTTCTTGAAATATCCTGAAGAGGTACAGGAAGAAGTGTTGTTGCAGTTATTGGAAATTGCTGAAGATACCGAAGTGGGGCGAGCATATGATTTTGAGTCCATTAATTCTTACAATACGTTTAAAGAGCGTGTTCCCGTGGTCTGCTATGAGGATGTGGAGCCTATTATAGAAAGAACCAGAAAGGGAGAACAAAATCTTTTTTGGCCTACTACGGTAAAACTATTCGCAAAAAGTAGTGGAACCACCAATGCGAAAAGCAAATTTATACCTGTAAGTTCCGAAGCATTGGAAGACTGTCATTATAAATCAGGAAAAGACTTGCTGTGCCTTTATTTGAACAATAATGAAAACTCTCAACTTTTTACCGGCAAAAGTCTAAGGTTGGGGGGTAGTAAAGAACTTTATGAGGACAATGGCTCGTTTTTTGGTGATCTATCGGCTATACTAATAGATAACATGCCGTTATGGGCAGAGTTTAGTAGTACCCCCAGTAATAAGGTTTCCCTGATGAGTGAGTGGGAAATTAAATTAAAGGCAATCATAGAGGAAAGTGTTCAGGAGAATGTAACCAGTTTGGCAGGGGTGCCATCTTGGATGTTGGTTTTGTTGAACAATGTTTTGCAAGAAACAGGTAAAGAACATCTTTTTCAGGTCTGGGAGAATTTAGAAGTCTATTTTCATGGCGGTGTCAGCTTTAGTCCCTATAAAGAACAGTACAAGAAATTACTGCCCAGAAAGCAGTTTAGGTATTATGAGATCTATAATGCCTCAGAAGGTTTTTTTGCAATACAGGACCGTAACGATGCCGATGATTTGTTGTTGATGTTGGATTATGGAATATTCTATGAGTTTATTCCTATGGATGTCTATGGAAGTGAAGATCAGCAGTGCATACCTATTTGGGAAGTAGAGGTTGGTAAGAACTATGCAATTGTCATTACTACAAATTCTGGGTTATGGCGATATAAGATAGGTGATACGGTTCGTTTTACCTCGAAAAATCCGTATCGTATTCGTATTACAGGGCGAACCAAGCACCATATTAATGTTTTTGGAGAGGAATTGATTATTGAAAATGCAGAAGAGGCGCTAAAGACCGTATGTCTTAAGACGGGTGCGGAAATTAAGGATTATACGGCTGGCCCCATATTTATGGAAGGTAATGAAAAGGGCGCCCATGAGTGGATTATTGAGTTTAGGAAACCACCGAAGGACTTGGATTATTTTACCGAATTTTTAGACAATGCATTAAAGTCGTTGAACTCAGATTATGAGGCAAAACGATACAATAATATTACTTTAAAAATGCCCAAGGTGCATATAGCACGTGAGAACCTTTTTTATGATTGGCTTAAGGTGAATGATAAATTGGGAGGGCAACATAAAATTCCTAGACTTTCCAATCGAAGAGATTATTTAGAAGAGTTGCTTCTTATGAACAAAGAGAAGGGCAATTTGGTGGTAAATTGATTTTATAAATGTAACTAATACACTGATATTGTGTTTGTTATGTTGAATATTTTTTGAAATATTTCTTCTTCTTTTTAAATTGCCAAACCGTGTTACATCGAGTAATTGTGGCGTCTAACCAAATAAATTATTGTTTTCGGCGTTAATAAGTCAATTTAGTAAGGCAGTTCCCAAATTAATAATTTACCAAATAATATTATGACACAAAGATTAGTAATAGTATCCGACATGTGGGGAGCAAAAAAAGGCTTGTGGATAACTTCATATCTCGGTTATCTGCAGCAATATTTTGATATTACTTTTTATGATAGTCAGCAATTGGCAAATTTGGATTTGGCCGTGCAGACAGAGGAAAATGTACATGAGGCGTTTTTAAATGGAGGAATCGATACAGCTGTATCCCATTTATTAAAGAAAGAAAAAACACCTAGTTATTATTTAGCCTTTAGTACTGGTGGTACCATAGTCTGGAATGCTGCAAAAAAAGGACTTCCCGTTAAATCATTGTATTGTATATCCGCTACAAGAATTAGATTGGACAACGATAAACCGAACGTTCCTTTTAGTTTGCTATATGGCGGTAAAGATAGTAATAGACCCAGTGAGGTTTGGGCCAGTAATTTAGGTGTTGAAATGGAGGTGCTGCCTAATTATGGACATACCTTGTATGAGGATGAAAAAATCATCAAAAAGGTATGCTTAAGTCTTCTAAAAGAGGTTACCAATATAACAATACCTCAACAATCATTAGAAAAAAAGGTGGTTTAGCGATTTACTGATCTTTAAGAGACCGCTTTTAACTTCTTAACTGTTTCGTACGACAATTTTTGTTCGGCATAAGGTTTTGTTACCTTAAATTCCGTCTCTTCCGTACTGGGCATTTCAAACATGGCATCAGTGAAAATTGCTTCACAGAGCGATCTGAGGCCTCTTGCGCCAAGTTTGTACTCAACAGCTTTGGCAACTATATAGTCAAGAGCCTGGTCTGTAATGGTGAACGTAATATCGTCCATGGCAAACAGCTTTTCATATTGCTTTATAATAGCATTTTTAGGCTCTGTTAGTATAGCTCGCAATGTTTTCTCATCTAAAGGATTCATGTGTGTCAATACGGGTAATCTTCCGATTATCTCCGGTATTAGACCAAACTCCTTTAAATCTTTTGGGATAATATATTGCAGTATGTTTGTTTCGTCCAGGTTTTCATCTGCTTTTGAGGCGCTATACCCAACGGCCTGTAGGTTAAGCCTTTTTGTGATAGCTCTTTCGATACCATCAAAAGCTCCACCTGCGATGAACAAAATGTTTTCTGTGTTTACTTCTATAAATTTCTGATCTGGATGCTTTCTTCCTCCTTTTGGGGGTACGTTTACAGTGGTTCCTTCCAATAATTTAAGTAATCCCTGTTGTACGCCTTCTCCAGAAACATCGCGCGTAATGGACGGATTGTCACTTTTTCTTGCGATTTTGTCTATCTCATCGATAAAAACAATCCCTCTTTCCGCTTTTTCTAAATTGTAATCTGCAGCTTGTAATAATCTGGTAAGTATGCTTTCTACATCTTCGCCTACGTAGCCCGCCTCGGTAAGTACTGTGGCGTCGACTATTGCCAAAGGCACGTTCAGCATTTTGGCTATGGTTTTGGCCATAAGGGTCTTTCCGGTCCCTGTTTGGCCGACCATTATAATATTACTTTTCTGTATTTCAATATCATCTTCTTTTGAAGAAGGCTGCAAAAGTCTTTTGTAATGGTTGTATACGGCAACGGACATTACTTTTTTGGTACGCTCTTGACCAATAATAAAACCATCCAAGAAAGCTTTTATCTCTTGGGGTTTTTTTAAGGTCAATTCTGAGGAAAGGTCATTGGTTTTTGTTTGCCTTGATTCTTCCGCCACTATACCATGCGCCTGCTCTATACAACGGTCACAAATGTGAGCGTCCAAGCCTGCTATCAACAAGTTTGTTTCTGGTTTTTTCCTTCCACAAAACGAACATTCTAAATTTTCCTTTGCCATAAATTATATAAACTGTCCAAAAGCACAACGTTTTTATTTCGCTTTTGGTTCAAAAAAAATACTAAAATTCTAGATTTTGGAACAAGTTATTCTTTGTCTCGAACCAAAATCTCGTCAATCATACCATATTCTTTGGCCACATCGGCTTTCATCCAGAAATCACGATCACTGTCCTCATGGATTTTTTCCATTGGCTGACCAGAATGTTTTGAGATGATCTCGTAGAGTTCTTCTTTAAGCTTTAGAATTTCTCTGGCGGTAATCTCAATATCACTAGCCTGTCCTTGTGCACCGCCCATTGGTTGGTGGATCATTACCCTAGAGTGACTAAGTCCACTACGTTTACCTTTTTCTCCGGCACAAAGAAGTACTGCGCCCATAGAGGCCGCCATACCTGTGCATATAGTGGCTACGTCCGGTTTTATGAACTGCATGGTGTCATAAATACCTAAACCTGCATATACACTACCACCTGGCGAATTAATATATATCTGTATGTCCTTAGAGGCATCGGCGCTTTCCAAAAATAATAATTGGGCCTGAACAATATTGGCGACCTGATCATTTATACCGGTGCCTAAAAATATAATCCTATCCATCATCAAACGAGAAAATACATCCATGGCAATGGCATTGAGCTGTCTTTCCTCAATTATATTCGGCGTCATGTTTGTAGGGTACATGCTACTCATGATTTTGTCATAGTACATGCTGTTGATTCCCTGATGCTTTATGGCGTAATTCTTGAACTCTTTTCCGTAATCCATAAATTCCTAAACGATTTTTAAGTAGTAAAAAAAGGTGCCGAAAAAAAGATTTCCGGCACCGTAAAGATACTTAAATTATTGTTTGAATACTATCCGTAAACTTCTTTCACGAAGTTTTCGTAGGTAACCTCTTTTGTCTTTAGGTTGGCCTTTTCTTTATAAAGGTTCAATAATTTTTGGCTCATAAGTTGTTCGGACAGACGTCTTACCTCGTCTTGGTTTCCTAGAACACGAGCTGCAATATTGTCCAATTCTTCTTCTTTTGGGTCCATTTGGCCAAATTGTGCCATTTGAGATTTTATGAATCCTTTGGCAAATTCCTTCAATTCGTCGAACTGAACCTGAAGGTCATTGTCTTTTATGATCTTGCCTTCTATAAGTTGGTAGCGCAAGCCTTTTTCCGACTTTTTGTATTCTTCGCTAGCTTCTTCCTCGGTCAATTCTTTTTCGCCGGTCATCTGAATCCACTTGGTCAAGAATCCTGCAGGAAGATCAAACTTGGTATTTTCTATAAAATACTCCGTTACATCGTTCAGTAATTTTTGATCGGCCTGTTGTTCGAATTGTTTTTCAGAATCTTCCGCAATACGCTCTCTAAGCTCTTTTTCAGATTTAATAACGTCTTTGCCAAAAAGTTTGTCGAACAATTCTTGGTTTAGTTCGGCAGGCTCTCTTTCGTTTATTTCAGTAATGGTGAAGGTAACTTCAGTATTTAGGTCATCTGCTTTGTCCTTGGCTATTCCTAATGCGCTAGACAATAGGTGATCCTCTTTGAACAGCCCTTTGGTCTTTAGTGTAACTACGTCACCTACCTTTTTGCCTACAAGACTGTCAATCGCTTTTTTGCTTTTAAGGCTATCCATCTCGATCAAGGTCTGGTTGTCTATACCTTCTTCTTCGTTGGTGAACTTGCCTGAAACTTCATCCTTTTTGCCTACCTCATCCTTGCTTACCAATTTTCCGTATTGCTTTTGAATACGCTCTACCTGTTCGGTAATCATTTTTTTGTCGGCCACTATCTTGTAATGGGTAATGGCTTTTTTGGTTTTAAGGGATACTTCAAAATCAGGAGCTAGGCCCAACTCAAATTCAAAGTCAAGTTCTTCTTTGTCCCAATCAAAATCATCTCTTTGCTTAGGTAGTGGGTTTCCTAGTACATCTAATTTTTCTTCTGTAAGGTATTTGTTCAAGTTGTCTTGTAACAATTTATTTACCTCATCCACCAAAACAGCTTTTCCGTACTGTTTTTTTATAAGACCCATAGGTACTTGTCCTTTTCTGAAACCAGGAATGTTCGCCTGTTTCTTATAATCTTTAAGGATGGTGTCTACTTTATCTTGATAGTCTTCTTTGGTAATAGCAACTTTAACAACAGCGTTTAAATCGTCTATTTGCTCTTTTGTAATATTCATTCCTTCGGTATCTACTTAAATTACTTATATAAAAATGGGATGCAAAATTACTCTATTTTATAATGTTGACCAAGTTTTTAAAGCCTTGAATTTCAAATAATAACTTGCTTTTTACTCATCTTCTTTGAGTAATGAAAACAGAATGGATTGTAAAAAAGACAGTAGAAGGCTAAAAAGAAGTGCCCACCAAAGTCCGTCAACATTAAACCCGTCTATCAAATTATCGGCCAATAATATGAGTATTGCGTTTATGATCAACAGAAATAGCCCAAAGGTTACAATAGTGACCGGAAGCGTGAGTATCACCAAGATCGGTTTCACCAAAAAATTAAGTAAGCTCAGTACTATGGCCACTATTATTGCGGTCATGTACGAATCAACCGATACGTGGGGTAAAAAATTAGCTAAAAGTATAACGGCCAGTGCGCTTAGTAGAATTCTGATTATAAGTTTCATATTGGGTGTGTTTATATGTTTTGCCGACAGGTTTTAATTGTTATTAAAGGTAAAAAAATAAGTTGGTATGTGTTAAGGTAGGTCGTTGTTTAGGAAAACCAGTGATTTTTCTAAAAATTGAGTCGGGTTCTCTGCGTGTAGCCAATGACTGGCATTGTCGATGGTTTCAATTTTGGCATTGGGAAAATGCCTTTTTATCTCTGGTATATCGGCCTGCGTAATGTACTCCGATTTACTGCCTTTTAAAAATAGGGTAGGGCCATCGTAGTGATCGGTACTGTTAATGTTCTCGCCTACCTCTTCCATTTTGTCGCTGAGCACTTCCAGGTTAAACCTGAAAGCTAGTTTTTTGTCTTCTGTCCTATACAGGTTTTTCAGCAAAAATTGACGGACACCAAAATTGCTTAAATATTGTTGTAGTTGCTCGTCCGCTTTGCTTCTTGATTTTAATTCGGATAAATCAAGGGAGTTGAGCGCGTTAATGATATCGTGGTGGTGTGGCGGATAAAACTTTGGGGCGATATCGGCCACTATCAGCTTTTGTGTTTTTTCTGGATAGGAACATGCGAATTGCATGGCTGTTTTTCCTCCCATGGAATGGCCTATTAGAAAGGTACTTTCGATATTCTTGGCAAGTAAGTAATCGTTGAGGTCGTTGACAAGAAAATCGTAGTTGAAATCGGGTGAATGAAAACTTCTGCCATGGTTTCGCTGGTCTATTAAATGTACTTCAAAACCGTTTTCGGCATAGGCGGTTCCCAGTGTTTTCCAGTTGTCCGACATTCCTAAGAAACCGTGGAGTATGCAAAGGGGCTTGCCCGAACCAATGATATTGGAGTATAAGATTTGATTCATTTTAATTTGTTCAAATACATGTTTATAACATTCTCTAGGCCTAAATAAATAGATTCACATATTAACGCGTGCCCGATGGAAACTTCCAGTAGGCCTGGAATATTCTTTTTAAAATATTCGATGTTGTCCAAGCTAAGGTCGTGACCGGCATTAATGCCCAAACCTAGTTCGTTGGCCTTTATCGCTGCGTCGACGAAGGGTTTTATGGCCTCTTCTTTGTTTGTGGGGTATTGCTTGGCGTAACTTTCCGTATATAGTTCTATGCGGTCGGTATTTGTAGCTTTGGCACCTTCTACCATATCTGTATTGGGGTCTACGAAAATGGAGGTTCTGATACCTGCTTTTTTAAAAGTGGCGATAACGTCCGTTAAAAAATCGGCATGTTCAATGGTGTTCCAGCCTGCGTTAGAGGTAATGGCGTCCACGGCATCGGGGACCAAGGTTACTTGTTCAGGTTTTACGTTCAATACCAGGTCGATGAATTTAGGGTTGGGGTTGCCTTCAATGTTGAACTCGGTCGTTACTATTTTCTTTAGGTCTCTTGTGTCTTGGTACCTTATATGGCGTTCATCGGGTCTTGGGTGTACGGTTATGCCCTGTCCCCCAAATCTTTCGATATCCGCTGCTACTTTTAAAAGGTCGGGCATGTTGCCTCCTCTTGCATTTCTTAGGGTGGCAATTTTGTTTACATTAACGCTTAGTTTCGTCATATTATCGATTCTGGATTAAAACGACTTCAAAAATACGAATTAGGCATGCCTTTTGATATTATTAATTGTTATTTTGCGTTATAATTTCGTCTATGTATATTCAAAAACATATTATCCATAACATACCTGTCTTCGATGTTCAGGATTCTTTTGAGAAGGTACTCGACTTTTTCAAGGAAAATACTTTTTCACACATAGCCGTTGTAGAAAAAGGAAGGTTTTTAGGGGTCTTTTCCGAGAATGATATAGATGTTATATCGCCTACCGCTAAAATTGATGAGTATAGATATGACCTAGAGGCTTTTTTTGTGAATAGAGATACCAATTGGTTGGATGTGCTAGAGGTATTTGCCAGAAATGAGGCAAATTTGGTTCCGGTGCTTGGAGAGGGTGAAGAGGTTTTTGGCTATTATGACCTAACGGATGTGGTGGCCGTGTTTATCGATACCCCTTTTTTTACGGATCCCGGCAATATTTTGGTCGTGGCGACCGGGATCAAGGATTATTCGTTCAGTGAAATTGCACAAATAGTGGAAAGTAACAATGCCAAGCTGATAGGTGGTTTTATAACCGATATGCAGAACGATGTGGTGCAGGTTACCATTAAGATCAGTACCGTTAATTTTGATAAGGTGGTACAGACCTTTAGACGTTATAATTATCATATTATATTTGGTAATAGTGACGATCAGTTTTTGGAAGATCTAAAAAATAGATCGGATTATTTGGATAAGTACCTAAATGTCTAGTATGAAGGTTGCCATCTACGGTCAAACGTATCAGGATAATGCAATAGAATATGTAATAGAGCTATTGGACGAACTCAAGAAAGAGTCGGCCGAGGTTTTTATTGAAGAAGAGTTTTATTGCCTGTATAAAAAAAGCCCCGAGTCTTTAACTTTTCCTGTTTTTACGGCCAAAGAAGGGCTGGACGGCTCTTTTGACATGTTCGTTAGTTTTGGTGGGGACGGTACCATATTAAGGGCGACCACGTTTGTAAAGGATTTGGGCATTCCTATTGTAGGGGTAAATACGGGTAGGCTTGGTTTTTTGTCGACCTTTAAAAAAGAGGATGTCAGAAAAGTGGTGAAAGAGTTTGTACACGGTGCCTATACCGTTGTAGAAAGAAGTTTGGTGCAAATACATGCCAATGCGCTGGAAGCCGAGTTCGGCGACCTTAATTTTGCATTGAACGAAATTACGGTCAGTAGAAAAGATACCACATCTATGATTACCGTAGAAACGCATTTAAACGATGAGTATCTTACCTCTTACTGGGCAGATGGTCTTATAATCTCTACCCCTACGGGTTCAACAGGGTATTCTTTGAGTTGCGGAGGTCCGGTTATAGTGCCAACGGCCAAATCTTTGGTGCTTACGCCCATTGCGCCCCATAATTTGAACGCACGGCCTTTGGTTATTTCCGACGATACCAAAATAAGACTACGGGTTTCGGGTAGGGAAGAAAACCATTTGGTGTCATTGGATTCTAGGATCGCATCTTTAGAGAACGGGCAGGAAATTACCATTACAAAGGCGCCTTTTGCCATAAAGATGATAGAGTATACCTCAGAAAGCTTCTTAAAAACACTTAGAAACAAATTGTTGTGGGGCGAGGACAAAAGAAATTGAACTTTTGTTGAAACAATAAATGCCCTCAAAAGCTGTTTATCTTGTGAGAACTCAATTAATGTGTGGTGCATAAATATATAGTGGCTACATAAGATTACAAACCTTAATAGATATGCGTAAACTTGTTTTTGTTGCTCTTTTGTCCATTTTTTTTGGAGCAAATGCACAAACCTATGAGGTAGGTGTTTTTGCTGGTGGAGCCAATACTATCGGTGATGTAGGTAGAACAAATTATATTTTGCCTTCCGATATTGCCTTTGGTGGTATTTTTAAATGGAATAAGAGTAAAAGATATGCATGGCGAGGTAGTATCATGTACGGTAAGTTTACCGCAGACGATAATAAGTCCAGTATGGCTTCTCGACAACAAAGAGGGTACGTGGTGGATAATTCCATTTTTGAGGTTTCGGCAGGTCTAGAGTTTAATTTTGTAGAATATAATTTACATAAGTTGGGACCGGCCTTTACTCCATATCTGTATACCGGAGTTACTTATTTTAGGTATGATTTCGAATATTTTAATGGAGGTATTTTGCAAGAGACGGGTCAAAGGGATGGTTCTTTTGCCATACCAATGACGGCAGGTTTTAAGTATCGTATCAATCAGTTTCTTATTTTTGGGGCAGAAATAGGGGCGAGGTATACCTTTACGGATAATCTGGATGCCAGTAATCCCTTAGGTTCCAATTTTGAAGAATTCAGTTTTGGAAATATTTTTAGTGACGATTGGTACGTTTTTTCCGGGGTGACATTAACATACACCTTTGGTAGAAAACCATGTTCCGATTGCTTCGAATAAAAACATCAATGAGTAAAATAGAGGATATTGAACCGATTAACTTGCCAAGGCACATGGCCATTATTATGGATGGTAATGGAAGATGGGCAAAGCAGAGAGGCAAGATGCGTGTGTTTGGTCATGAAAATGGCGTAAAAACAGTTAGGTCCACAGTTGAGAACTGCGTTAAGATTGGTATAGAATACCTTACCTTATATACATTTTCTACCGAAAATTGGAACCGACCAAAATATGAGGTGGAGACTTTGATGCGTTTGTTGGTTTCTTCTCTTAGAAAAGAACTTAAGACCTTTAATAAGAATAATATAAAGTTAAATACCATTGGTAATATTTCGGCCTTGCCCGATAGGGCTCGCAAAGAATTGGTAGAAGTGATGCGGAAAACCGAAGAAAATACAGGTATGACACTTACTTTGGCCTTGAGTTATGGAGCTAGGGAAGAGCTGCAATCAGCGGTTAAATCAATAGCTATCAAAGTTAAAAATAATATAATTTCACCTGAAAATATTGACGAAACCATTATTAATAACCATCTTTACACGCAAAATTTGCCAGACGTAGACTTGCTTGTACGAACTAGCGGAGAGCATCGGATAAGCAATTTTTTGTTATGGCAGATAGCATATGCCGAATTATATTTTATTGATGTATTTTGGCCCGATTTTAATGAGCATCATTTGGTAGAGGCCATAAAAAATTACCAGAACAGAGAACGAAGATTTGGAAAAACTAGCGAACAACTCACTTAAAGATATGACCAAGTTCATGTCCTTGAACCCATTATTTACAATCCTATTAATTTTTATTGCAACCAATGTTTTTTCCCAGGACATGTCCTATGAAAATGGGAAGAAATATATATTGGGAGGACTGGAAGTCGTTGGTCTGGAAAGTTACAACGAGCAAACGGTTAAAACCTACACGGGCCTTAGGGTAGGGCAGCCAATTACCTTGCCCGGTGAAAAAATCAGCGAGGTCATCAATAAATTATGGGGACTGGAGCTTTTTAGCGCGATAGATTTTTATATCACCAACATAGAGGGCGATAAGGTTTTTCTAGAACTAAATATTACTGAACGCCCTACGCTGACAAACGTTACCTTTTATGGGGTTAAAGAAAGAAAGGTAGATGAGTTGATAGATGATACGGACTTAAAAAAAGGAAAGAAGATTACAGAAAGTCTTATCTCGAATACCAAAAATTACCTTGTCAATAAATACAAAAAACAGGGTTACCTTAATACAAAGGTCAGTATAACTACCGCGATGGATACCTCTGCGACCAATGCAAGAAGTATGGTGGTGAACATTAATAAAGGAGATAAGGTAAAGATAAAGGATATCGAGTTCGAGGGCAATGAGCAGATGTCGGACAAAAAACTTAGAAAGGCACTTAAAAACACCAAAAAGAAAAGGTTTGGTCGTTTCTGGAAAAAATCTAAGTTTATAAAGGATGACTACGAAGAGGATTTGGGCTCTTTAATTGATAAATATGCCGAAAACGGATATAGGGACGCCCGTATTATTTCTGATACCGTCGTAAAGGTAGATGAGAATAATATCAATCTAAAGATAAAGGTAGAAGAGGGGAATAAATATTATTTCGGAGATATAGATTTTGTTGGTAATACGGTGTATACCGACCGTCAATTAAATCAAGTTTTGGGAATTAAAAAAGGGGAAACCTATAACGGGGTTCTTTTAAGGGAGCGTATTGCCGATAATACCAAACCAGACCCTAATGATATTACCAGTCTATATCAGAACAACGGGTATTTGTTTTCAACTATCAACCCAGTAGAGGTATCTGCGGAAAATGATACCATAAATTTTGAAATAAGAATTATAGAGGGTAAGGAGACTTTCTTGGATCACGTTACCGTTTCGGGTAACGATAAGACTAATGATCATGTTATTTTCAGGGAACTACGTACGCGCCCTGGACAAAAATATAATAAATCGGATATTATTAGGAGTATCCGTGAATTAGGGCAACTCGGATTTTTTGATGCAGAGCAGATTACCCCCGATGTTTTAAATGCGAATCCTAACGAAGGTACGGTAGATTTGGCTTGGAGCTTGGTAGAATCAGGGTCTAGTCAAATAGAATTACAAGGTGGCTATGGTGGCGGTGGTTTTATCGGTACTTTAGGACTGTCTTTTAGTAACTTCTCTATTCAAAACTTGTTTAAAGGAGAAGCATACAAACCTGTGCCCATGGGAGATGGACAGACCTTTGCCCTTAGGGTACAGGCCAGTCGTACCTTTAGGGTATATAGTTTAAATTTTTCTGAACCATGGTTGGGAGGTAAAAAACCGGTTCGTTTTAGCTTAAACATGTCTAGAACACAACAATTTGCCGCTTCATACAGTAGTAGTGGAAATATAGAGGTAAATAAAGACCAACAATTTTCGATAACCGGTGTAACCCTTGGTCTTGCAAAACGTGTACAATGGCCAGATGATTATTTTACAATATCTCATTCACTTGGTTACCAATTGTACGATTTTAGAAATTATAATATTGGTCTGTTCAATTTTGGAAACGGTAAGGCTAATTCATTGGCGTACACATTGGGTATTTCTAGAAGCTCTCAGGGTCCAAGTAGAATATTCCCTATGACAGGTTCTACTTTCGAATTAACGGCCAAGTTTACTCCTCCATATTCGCTTTTTAGTAATAAGGATTTTGCCTCTTTAAAAGATAGAAGTGAAGAGTTGACCGAAAAACAATATAGTGAAGGGCTGACCGCTGCCGAATCAAGTGAGTTAGAAGATATAGACCAAGAAAGATTTAGGTTGTTGGAGTACTATAAAATTAAGTTTAAAGGTGATTGGTATACTACTTTGATCGATAAGTTGGTTTTGCGTACCAATGCTGAATTCGGATTTTTAGGAAACTACAACAGTGATATTGGTGATGTGCCGTTTGAGCGATTTTTTGTAGGTGGTGATGGTCTTGGTAACTTTACTTTGGATGGTAGGGATGTTGTACAGTTGCGTGGTTATGATGAGCAGGCCTTAACGCCATTAGACCCAATTACAGGACAACAGGAAGGTGGTTTGATCTATAATAAGTTTTCTATGGAACTGAGATATCCACTAACGCTTAAGCCATCTGCGTCCATCTACGGACTTGTATTTTTAGAGGGTGGTAATGCCTTCAACAATTTTCAGGAGTTTAATCCGTTTCAATTAAAACGATCGACCGGAGTGGGGCTGAGAATATTTATGCCGGCATTTGGTTTACTGGGCATTGATTTTGGATATGGCTTCGATGAAGACAATACCGGTGCCACAGGACCCAGTGGATGGCAAACACACTTCATTATTGGTCAGCAGTTTTAATTTTATTGTAAAATTATGCAATCGGTCAATATGCTAATCTATTCATTTTAAAAGTTTTAGTAATTTTGGCACGATATTTTCTATTGGATTAAACGATATCAAAGATGAAGTCAAAAACAAAAGTTCTTATATTTCTTGTTACCGTAATTACAGGGTTGTATGTCTCAGCTCAAAGAGGTGTGCGAATTGGTTATGTGGATATGGAATATATACTGCAAAATGTTGAGGAGTACCGTGAGGCTAGTGAGCAACTAGAGGCTAAGGTCCAAAAATGGAAGATAGAGATTGAGCAGAAGCAAAATGTGGTAGAGCAAATGAAGAAAGATTTAATGGCGGAGAAAGTATTGCTTACCCCTGAACTTATTGAGGAGCGTGAGGAGGAAATCCAAATTCTGGAGCGGGAGATGATAGAGTACCAACAAGACAGGTTTGGGCCACAGGGAGATTTAGTGCTGCAGAAAAGAAGGTTGATACAACCAATACAAGATCAGGTGTTCAATGAAGTGCAAAAATTGGGTGCAAATAAAAAATATGATTTTATTTTTGATAAATCTGCGGATGTTGTAATGTTGTATTCCGAAAAAAGGCACGATATTAGTGATCTGGTATTGAGAGGTATTGCTAGAACCAGAAAAATAAGCAAGCCTAAACAAAAAGCGGACAATAGAAGTAAATTGGATGATTTTGAGGATGAAGAGGAGATAAGTGAAGCTTTACAAGAAAGAATAGATAAGGCGAAAGAAGCGGAGGAAGCCAGGGAGAAAACGGCAAACGAAAAGAAGGAAGAGCAGCTTAAGTTAAGGGAAGAGAGAAAAAAGGCCTATGAGGAGCGAAGAAAAAAACTATTGGAGGAGAGAGAGGCAAAGCGTAAGGCTAAATTAGAGGAGCGTAAAAAAGATAACGAGAATAGTGAAGAGGCTGAAGAAAATAAAGAAAACTAACTCAGTAAAATCAATAACCATTAATTAATACTTAAATAAGAATTAAATTTTAACTCATGAAACAAGTAAAGAAAATTGCGGTAGCCTTAATGTTGTTCGTGGCGGCGACCAGTTTTGTTAATGCGCAGAGTAAAGTGGCACATATAGATGTTACACAATTGTTATCTGCCATGCCAGAAATGAAAGCAGCTGAAGCAGAACTTAAAAAGCTTCAAGAAACATATAATGCCGATATACAAGCTTCTATGACCGAACTCCGTAATAAATTTACGCAGTATCAGAACGAGGCAGCTTCTAAGTCCAAAGAAGAGAACGATAAAAGGGCGGCAGAACTTCAAGGTTATGAAAAGAACATAGGAGAGGCGCAGCAAGCAGCTCAGCAAGAGTTTCAAAAGAAACAAGCGGAATTGTTCGCCCCAATATCAGAAAAGGCAAAGGCGGCCATAGAAAAGGTTGCAGCGGAACAAGGATTTGATTACGTTATAGATTCACAAGCGGGTGGAGGTCTTATCGTAGCAAAAGGAAAAGACCTTTTGGCAGACGTAAAAAAAGAACTAGGTTTCTAAGAACTAGAAACTAAGATTGTAAAAAAAACCATTCCTTATTAGGGATGGTTTTTTTATGCCATAATTTTTTGTTTAATGTTCCTCCAGCGGAGTTTTCTGATGAACCTTCCTTCCTTCTCGGTAACTAGAAAGGGTGTTTTTTCTTTTTCGGCTTCAAAATAACCGTACATGTTATCGGATAGGGCTTGTAGCTTTTTGTTTTTGATGGCCATCTTCAATGATGCTATCAAGGTTATCCAAAAACCATAGCGCATGGTGTACATGGCTTTTCCCTGTAAAAGTTTTGCCTTGGGGTCGTAAGCGTTTCCGGTTGGTCTTAAATGTTTTACTCTTAAAGTATCGTCGGTATATAGTTCAAATCCGTGGTACTGCGCCAGAAGCTCGTCTACGGTATCCCATCCCATAGCACTTTTAAGCCCTCCAATGGCTTTGTAGCAACTTTTAGAGTATGCTTTAATGGCTCCTCTAATATGATTCTTGTCCATAGGGTGGTTCAGTACCCATTTGTCCTCGTTGTCTTGCTCATATATAAACCCACCGGAAATACCAATTTGTGGTCTTTCTTTAAAAATGTAAGCTATTTTTTCAAAATAGTTGTGGGGTAAAATGATATCGGCATCCAATTTTACTATAAAAGCATAGTTGTCGTCTGTTAGCTCTGTTCCCTTTTTAAAGGCGTTTATCACTTTGCTGCCCGGCATGTGCAAGGTAGAGGATGCCGTATTTAGTTTTGTGATGAATGGGTGGGTGGATGCAAATTCATCAATAATTTTTTCAGTGCCATCAGTGGAATTGTCGTTGACAACGATAACTTTTTTGGGAAGGAGTGTTTGCTTTACGATACTGTCCAATGTGAGCCCTATAAAGGTCTCTTCGTTATGTGCCGGAATAATGACATAGTAATCCATTTAAACCTTTAATTATCGGTTTTTCTGATGGCGTATACGATATAGTACCTGTGGGTGAACAATCTAAGAAGAGGCCGAAAACCTATTTTTTTAACAGGATGTGCCCATTTTTTGGTTTCCTTTATTTCCCATCCGGCTTTTTCTAAAAGCCAGTTAAATTGCCAATCTTCAAATTCGTGGTAATGACGGTCCCAAGGGTCTGTTTTACTTCTGTACGCCGGTGCAAACCACAAACGAAGGGGAATACTGGCCACTAATTTAGTAGCCTTAACTTTTGATAGTACGTTCAAAGGAGCTAAAAGATGTTCAAAAATCTCGAAGGCGGTAACAACCTCGGCATCCGAGTCCAATACCGATGAAAAGTCTATGTCCAGATCTTCGCCCTTTGTATTTTCTACCGAATAGCCTTCAGATTGCATTATCTTAGAAAAAGGGTTTTCTACTCCTAAGTCTAAAATAGGCTCATTGGGCGAAACATGTTTCTTTAAAAAATCGAGGGTATGTTTAAATCTTTTGCTCGGAAAACTTTTTTCGTACATTTTAGATTCTGTAAACGATTGCATTGACGTTCATTCCTGCGCCAACACTTGCAAATATAACAACATCG
This sequence comes from Maribacter sp. MMG018, assembly GCF_018100785.1. Lineage (GTDB taxonomy): Bacteria > Bacteroidota > Bacteroidia > Flavobacteriales > Flavobacteriaceae > Maribacter. The sequence continues at coordinate 1,520,793 of NZ_JAGJEC010000001.1, forward strand.
CCCTTGTGTAGATGGTGATTTTCTATTTTTCCTTTTAAAATACCGTCCAATAGGGTGGGAATGGTGGCTACGGAACTATTGCCCAGTTTTTCGATTGTCATGGGCATTATGTCTTTTGGGGCCTCCATTTCGTATAGGTCGTAAAATCTTTCGACGATTGCCTCGTCCATTTTTTTATTTGCCTGATGAATCAATATTTTTTTTACCTCTGTAATATCCACCCCGCTTTGCTGAACGCAGTCGGCCATGGCTTGAGGGACATTTGTTAAGGCGAATTCATAGATTTTACGCCCGAACATCTTTATGTATTTGGTGTCTTGTTCAGATTTGTTGTAACTCTTTCCGTTAAACAGAAAGTAGGCTTCTTCATACGTGAACGACGCACTGTTATGGGCTAAAATACCGTTTTCGCCGTTGGTTTTTTCTATAATAACGGCTCCTGCACCATCGGCATATATCATAGAATCACGGTCATAGGGGTCTGTCAACCTTGATAATGTTTCTCCTCCGATTACCAAACATTTTTTTGCAATACCACTTTTAATAAAAGCATTTGCCTGGATCACGGCTTCTATCCATCCAGGGCACCCAAAAAGCATATCGTAGGCGACGCATTTTGGATTTTTGATTTTAAGTTTGTGTTTAACACGGGATGCCAAACTGGGAACGGCATCACTTTGCGATTGCCCGTAGGAGACGTCACCAAAGTTATGGGCAAAAATAATATAGTCTATTTCTTCCTTGTCTATGCCAGCATCTTTTATGGCTTTTTCAGAGGCCTTAAAAGCGATGTCCGAATTGTTTAGGTCGTTGCTGACATAACGTCTTTCTTTAATGCCCGTAATCGCCTCAAACTTGCGAATGATGACATCATTGCTTTGAGGAAATTTACTGCCATCGTTGTTTAGAAATGTATTGTTTATAAAAGCCATATTTTCTACAGTGTTGGTTGGGATATAGCTACCTGTGCCGGTAATACTTACACTCATATACTTTTATCATGGTTTAGAATGTAAAAGTTATAATAAAAAGTAAAACTTGCTATGCGTGCATAGCAAGTTTTACGATGTTCAAAATTCATTGTTTTTCGAATGAAAGAGTCACCTTAGGTTCTTAAACAAGCAAAAGTCAATGTTTGCAAGAACTTTGAGTGTTTTTATGCCTCGGCGTACGCCTCAATAGGGGTACAGGTACATATTAAATTACGATCTCCATAAGCATCATCTACCCTGCGTACCGATGGCCAGAATTTGTTTTCCGAAACATAAGGCAAAGGAAACGCGGCTTTCTGTCTGGTATATGGAAATTCCCAAGTATCGTTGGTAACCATATCCATGGTATGCGGAGCGTTTTTAAGCACGTTGTTAGAGTCTCCGGCTATTGCCTCGTCAATTTCTTGTCTTATGGATATCATTGCGTCGCAAAAACGATCTAGTTCTTCCAGGCTTTCACTTTCCGTGGGCTCTATCATTAGTGTGCCCGCTACTGGGAAGGACACCGTAGGAGCGTGAAAACCATAGTCCATTAAACGTTTTGCTATATCGGTAACTTCGATACCGTTTTGTTTAAATGGCCTACAGTCGATAATCATTTCATGGGCGGCCCTTCCTTTTTCTCCACTATAGAGAACATCAAATTTTCCGTTTAAACGATGTTTGATATAGTTGGCGTTTAAGATGGCTATTTTGGTAGATTGTGTTAAACCTTCCAAACCTAACATTTTAATGTATCCGTAAGATATCAAGCATACAAGGGCGCTTCCCCAAGGTGCTGCGGAGACAGCCGTTATACCTTTTTCGCCACCAGTTTTTATAACGGGGTTGCCCGGTAAGAACGGTGCTAATTGCGGAGCTACACAAATAGGGCCTACGCCAGGTCCGCCACCACCGTGGGGTATGGCGAATGTCTTATGTAAATTAAGGTGGCATACATCTGCGCCAATGGTTGCAGGATTGGTTAATCCTACTTGGGCGTTCATATTGGCACCGTCCATATATACTTGTCCTCCATGGTCATGGATCAATTTCGTAATATGTTTAATAGAAGACTCAAAAACTCCATGTGTTGATGGGTATGTAACCATTAAAGCCGCAAGATTATCGGCGTGCAGTTTTACCTTGTCTTCAAGGTCTGAAACATCAATGTTTCCTTTTTCATCCGTTTTGGTTACTACTACTTTCATTCCTGCCATTACTGCAGATGCCGGGTTGGTACCATGTGCAGATGCGGGAATGATACAGATGTTTCTATGTTCTTCTCCTCTAGATTTGTGATAGGCCCTAATTACCATTAGACCGGTGTATTCACCTTGGGCACCAGAATTGGGCTGTAAAGAAGTGTCGGAGAACCCTGTGATTATAGAGAGGTCTTTTGCTAACTCCTTTAGAACTATTTGATAGCCTTCTGCTTGCTCAACAGGTACAAATGGGTGTATGTTTCCCCAACTAGCGCTGCTTAAAGCCAACATTTCCGAAGCGGCATTTAATTTCATGGTACAGCTTCCTAAAGAAATCATGCTATGGTTCAAAGACAAATCTTTGCGTTCCAGTTTTTTGATGTAACGCATCAACTCTGTTTCTGAATGATAACTGTTGAATACCTTGTTTTCTAAAAATGAGGATGTGCGCCTTACCTGATCTAAAATGGCAGATTCGTTCAATAGCCCGTCAACCTGTATGCTTTCTTTTTCTTTGGCTTTCGCAAAAATGGATATAATCTGGTTAAGGTCTTTTATAGAGGTCGCTTCGTTTATAGAAATTGAAACGGTTTCGTTGTCTATATATAGGAAATTGACTTCTTCTTTTTCAGCAATTGGCCTTACTGCATTGGCATCCGCTTTTATTACGATGGTATCAAAGTAAGAAGTGTTAAGCTGGTAGTACCCTAGTTTTTCTAAAGAATCTACTAAGGTTTTTGTGGTTGAGTGTACTTTGTTGGCGATATAGCTTAATCCTTTTGGTCCGTGATAGACTGCATACATACCTGCCATAACTGCCAATAATACTTGGGCCGTACAGATATTAGAGGTTGCTTTATCTCTTTTTATATGTTGTTCACGTGTTTGCAAGGCCATTCGTAAAGCCGGTTTTCCATCCTTGTCCTTGGTGATACCGATGATTCTTCCCGGAATGCTTCTTTTGTATGCTTCTTTAGTGGCAAAAAAAGCGGCATGTGGGCCTCCGTAACCTAACGGAATTCCGAAGCGTTGAGTGGTTCCGACAACTACGTCTACGCCAAATTCACCAGGAGGTGTCAATAGTACCAAACTTAGAATGTCTGCGGCAACGGCGGTTTTTATGTCCGCTTCCTTTGCCTTGTCTACAAAAGAAGAGTAATCATAAATTTGGCCATATTTGCCAGGATATTGTAATAGGGTACCATAAAACTCGGAACCAAATTCAAACTCCTCATGATTACCTATGACTAGCTCAATACCCAATGGTAACGCTCTTGTCTTAAGTAGCGATATTGTTTGAGGCAACACCTCCTCGGATACGAAAAATTTAACAACGTTGTTTTTTTTCTGATCTCTAGAACGAAGGTCGTAAAGCATGGTCATCGCTTCCGCTGCCGCAGTACTTTCATCTAACAACGAAGCATTGGCCATTTCCATTCCGGTAAGGTCAGATACCATTGTTTGAAAATTTAGCAGGGCCTCTAGCCTACCTTGCGCTATTTCTGCCTGGTAAGGAGTATATGCCGTGTACCATCCGGGGTTTTCTAAAATATTTCTTTTGATCGCAGATGGCATAAGACTTTCGTGATATCCTAGACCAATATAGGAACGAAAAATTCTATTTTTTTTCGATAAGGCCTCAAGATGCGCCAAGAACCTATGTTCGCTCATGGGGGCTTCCAGATCCAAAGGCTCTTTTAATCGAATGTCATCTGGTATTGTTTCAAAAATCAACTGTTCCAAACTATCTGCGGATACAGTTTCTAGCATGTGTTGGAGATTTTCCTCTCTTATTCCAATATGTCGGGATGCAAACACGTCAGTCTTCATAAGTTGTTCGAATTAATTGTGCAAAATTAGCGATTAATTATCGCAAAAATGGCAAGTATGTGTGCAAGGAAAGCGAAAGTTTTTAACCAAAAACCATGGTTATAAACAGTTTGGGTATTTTTGTGCAATGAAGTTTTGGCAACGTTTTTTAGATTTTTATGTTAATGCCAGTATACATGTTGCTTTTGGGGTGTTGGCCCTAACACAGGTTACCATATTAACATTCGACATTCATGGAGATGAGCATCTTTCTTGGTTTATATTTTTTGGTACTATAGCGTGCTATAATTTTATAAAGTATGGCGTAGAGGCCAAAAAGTACATTATAGTGGCCACGCCTTACCAAAAGAACATACAAATTGTAAGTTATATCGCAATTGTGTTGGGGCTTTACAATGGGTATTTCTTAAGCGAATATGTTTGGCTCAGTATTTTATTGTTGCTGTTTCTAACGGGACTGTATGCGGTGCCGGTATTGCCCCACACAAAGAATTTGAGGAATTTAGGTGGCCTTAAAATTTTTATAGTAGCCATGGTGTGGGCGGGGACAACCGTTATTCTCCCTTTCGCAAACATTAACCATACCGTTACATGGGACGTTTGGGTGGAAACTTTTCAACGCTTTTTGTTCGTGCTTGTATTGCTTGTGCCTTTTGAGATAAGAGACCTGAAATTTGATGATCCGGCACTGAAGACTTTGCCTCAGCGTTTTGGGGTGGCGAATACAAAAGTAATAGGGGCTTTTCTTGTGGTCGTCTTTTTCTTTGCAACAATGTTAAAAGATAGTGTTTCTACGACCGAACTGTGTATGAAAGGGGTGTTGTTTTTGGGTTTGGGGGCTTTAATGTATGTTACCAAAAGGCACCAGTCAAAGTATTTTGCTTCTTTTTGGGTAGAGAGTATTCCTATTCTATGGTGGGTTGGCTTATATCTGTTGGGCTTGGTGGTTTAGGGTTGTCTTTAAGTTGTTTTTTTAGGGCGATTTTCTCTTGCTCGGTAAGACTGTGCAGGTTCGCCTTTTCACATAATTTGGATAACTCGGTATTTTTTTTAGAAAAACCCTTACATGTTTTGCAGTACAATAAATGTAATCTGAGCTTCATTTTTTCTAAAAATGAGGCCTCGTTATATTGAACTTTATTACAGATAGTGGCTGCTTTATCGCAAGAAATCATAATTAAAACCAATTTTCATTTAAACACTCCATTAAAGATGTTCTGGCACGATGGATCATCACCCATAAGTTTGACGGATTAATTTCCAATTCATTACAAATATCATCAGTACTAATACCTTGAATCGTTTTCATGTTAAAAACCAAGGCTTGTTTTTTTGGTAATTTTGAGATGCATTTTTGTATGGCAAGACCAAGCTCTTCGTTTTCAATGTTACTGTTCTCAAAATTGCTAAAAGGGTCGGCAACTTGCTCTTCTAGCCAATCGCCATCGGTATCTGAACTCGAAGCATAGTTCATTCTTACTTCCGCTTTTCCTTTGTTAGAGTTTATTTTTCGGTAGTGGTCTATTACTTTGCGTTTAAGTATGGCAATAAGCCATGTTCTTTCAGCTGCGTCTCCTTTAAAATTCTTTGCGGATTTAAGTCCTGCCAAGAACGTTTCAGATACCAGGTCTTTGGCAACTTCACTATTGCTCACTCTACCAACGGCATAGTTGTATAGGTAATCCGCGTAGTTGTCTACCCAATTATCTGGTTGTAGTCGATGTGATGCCATTTGTTTCAATTGCCGTAAAAAGTAACGGTATTTTGTTTTGTGTGCTTGCTTGTTTTTTGGTTTTAAAACCTCTATCGTTCACGGTCCTATTTTTTGTTCCTCGAAAGGAAGTATGAGCCTATATTTTTTTGGCTCACATGTTAAAATATAAATATATGCTATTTTAAAATGTTGTTTTCATCTTTTTGTGCTCAAAATTAAAAAGTGTTAAACCGTAACTATATGTTTCTTTTGTAATCATACATAAAAGTTGTTCGGCATTTATTGGAAAAGTACATCTGTTGTACATATAACCGATTGGCGATATGCCGAAAAATATACTCGACCATTTTCTCTATATACTATTTTGTGTTGATATGCGAACTAGTCGTAATGATTGTCAAATTCTTTCAGAATTTGAATTTTAAAGGGCTTCCCTTTCTACATTCTTTAATGTCGACAAAAAACAAAGCAGGGGGTACTACAGTAACCCTGCCCGTTCTAATAACGCCTCTACTTTTGGTTCTGCGCCCCTAAATCTTTTGTACAGTTCCATGGGGTTTTCCGTACCTCCTTTAGAAAGTACGTTTTCTTTAAATTTCTTGGCAACTTCTTTATTGAAAATACCTTTCTCCTTAAAATAGGCAAAAGCATCCGCATCCAGTACTTCGGCCCATTTATAGCTGTAATAGCCAGAAGAATAACCGCCCTGGAAAATATGGGAGAAAGAGGTGCTCATACAGGTTTCCGGTGTATCTGGATACAGCTGTGTGTTTTTAAAGGCTTCTGTCTCGTGTTCTTTAACATTGTTGATGTCTGTGGGGTCTATGCCATGCCAAGACATATCCAATAAACCAAAGCTAAGTTGTCTTAAGGTTTGCATGCCTTCTTGAAAAGTGGCAGTGTCCTTAATTTTTGTAATCAGGTCCATAGGTATTACCTCACCGGTCTCATAGTGGGTGGCAAAAAGCTCCAAGGCTTCTTTTTCGTAACACCAGTTTTCCATTACTTGGCTAGGAAGTTCTACAAAATCCCAGTAAACAGATGTACCCGATAAGCTGGGGTAGGTCGTATTGGCCAACATGCCATGAAGGCCATGACCGAATTCATGGAACAAGGTGGTTACCTCGTTAAATGTAAGTAACGAAGGTTTACTTTTTGTGGAAGGTGTAAAATTGCAGACATTGGAAATATGAGGGCGTATATTCTCGCCATCCTTTTTCCATTGCGATTTATACGAGGTCATCCAAGCCCCGCCACGTTTTCCCGGACGTGGATGAAAGTCCGCATAAAATATGGAAATGAAATTTTTGTCCTTGTCATATACCCTGTACGTTTTTACATCGTCATGGTATTTGTCTATATCGAAAACCTCCTCGAATTGAAGGTCGTAGAGTTTTTCGGCTACCTTAAAAACACCGTTGATTACGTTTTCTAATTTAAAATAGGGTTTTAACTGCTCATCGTCCAGACTAAAAAGTTTTTGTTTCAGTTTTTCTGAATAATAGCTGCCGTCCCATTTTTCAAGAGAATCGATGTCGTCCAATTCTTTAGCGAAATCTTCAAGCTGTTTAAACTCCCTTTCGGCCGCAGGTTTGGCTTTTTCCAATAGTTCGTTTAAGAAAGAATGTACTTTTTCTGGGGTTTCGGCCATTCGCTCTTCCAATACAAAATGGGCGTGTGTTTTGTAACCTAGTAATTGAGCTCTCTCAAAACGTAGTTTGGCTATTTGTAACACATTGTCTTGGTTGTCCAGCTCGTCACCGTGAAAGGCCTTACTGCCAAAGGCAATGGCCAGTTCTTTTCTTAAAGAACGTTTCTTGGCATATTTCATAAACGGTATATAGCTTGGGTAGTCTAGGGTTATCAACCAGCCATTCTTTTTTCCTTTTGATAAAGCTAACTGTGCTGCCGCTTCTTTGGCGCCTTCGGGCAGCCCCTCCAAGTCAGATTCGTCGGTTAGGTGCATTTCGTATTTATTGGTCTCTGCCAATACGTTTTCACCAAATTTTAAGGACAGCTTAGAAAGTTGCGCATCTATTTCCCTAAGTCGTTTCTTTTTGTCTTCGCTCAGGTTGGCACCGTTTCTACTAAAGCTTTTGTATTTTTTTTCTAACAGTGTCTTTTGCTCAACGTTCAACTCTAGGGAGTCTAGTTGTTCGTATACCGTTTTTATTCTTTTGAAAAGTTTTTCGTTTAACGTAATATCATTACTGAACTCTGATAGTAAAGGGGAAACTTCTTGAGCTATCTTTTGAATCTCTTCGTTGGTTTCCGCAGAGTTAAGGTTAAAGAAAATACTGGATATTCTATCTAACTGTTGCCCAGAGAATTCCAAGGCTTCGATAGTGTTTTCAAAAGTAGGGGCTTCTGTATTCTCTGTAATAGCGTTTATTTCTTCACGTGCATCCTCCATCGCCTGTAAAAAGGCAGGTTTAAAATGTTCGTTCTTAATATTGGAAAAGGGTGCGGTGTCGAATTTCTGTAATAACGGATTCGTCATGAATTTTATAATTTTTTAGAAGTGTAGGTAAAAAAGATGTTTTTACCTTCGTTTTAAGTGAACGTACTATTTTTTGTCCTTTACTTGTTTTGCGCCTTCTATGACCTTTTGTTTTAGGCCTTCTTTGTAAAAAATAATTTTGTCCAAGACACATTTGTCAGAACTACCAATAATCTGGGCGGCCAAAATACCGGCATTTTTTGCCCCGTTCAAAGCTACGGTAGCAACGGGAACACCACCTGGCATTTGTAATATGGATAAAACGGAATCCCAGCCATCTATAGAGTTACTACTTTTTACGGGTACACCGATTACGGGTAGGGGAGACATAGATGCGACCATACCGGGTAGATGTGCCGCTCCACCGGCACCGGCAATAATTACGGCGTAACCGTTGGTATGTGCATTTTTGCTGAATTCGAAAAGTTTCTCGGGAGTTCTGTGTGCGGAAACAATGTCGACATCTACTTCAATATCAAATCCCTTTAAGATATCAATAGCGTCCTGCATAACAGGTAAATCGCTAGTGCTTCCCATTACTACGGCTACTTTACTCATAATTTATTTGCTGATTACTTTAATCGTTTCCTTTACTTTTTGTGCTATGGCCCTGGCTTGTTCAATGTCTTTGTTAACAATGGTTACATGTCCCATTTTACGAAAAGGCCTTGTTTTTTTCTTGCCATATATATGCGGGGTCACCCCGTTCATTTGTAAGATATGGTCCATGTTTTCATAGACGACATCACCCTCATGATCTTCTTCGCCGACAAGGTTTACCATAATACCGGCTACTTTGCTTTCGGTGGAGCCCAAAGGTAGGTTTAAGATACAACGGATGTGTTGTTCGAACTGATTGGTGTAGCTGGCCTCTATACTGTAATGGCCGCTATTATGAGGTCTTGGGGCTACTTCGTTTACCAGAATGTCATCTTCTTGGGTCTGAAACATCTCCACGGCCAATAAACCGGTCAGTTCAATTTTCTCCGCTACCTTTAATGCTAGGTCACGAGCTTTTTTAGCTACCTTGTCATCTATACGCGCCGGACAGATAACATACTCTACCTGGTTGGCCTCTGGGTGAAATTCCATTTCCACTACAGGGTAGGTCTTAATAGCTCCGTCACTATTTCTTGCTACAATAACGGCAAGCTCGTTTTTAAAGGGTACCATACTTTCGGTAATACATTCGCCTGGTGGTAGTCCTTTTAGGTCTTCTATTTTTCTGATAACCTTTACACCCTGTCCGTCATATCCGAATTGTGCCGCTTTCCATACAAAAGGGAACGAGAGTCCACCATTATGAATGCTGTCATCTATTTCGCTTAGGTATGCGAATCGCAGAAAATCGGCCGTAGGTATATCATTATCTACATAAAAGAGTTTTTGCTTTGCCTTGTTCTGTATAATGCGAAGGGCCCTTGGTTGCGGAAAAACCTGTACGCCCTCTTTTTCCAACTGCTCTAATGCATCGAGATTTACATTCTCTATCTCTATGGTAAGTACGTCTACATCCTTACCAAAACTATACACTGTTTCATAATCCAATAAATCGCCCTGCACAAATTCGTTACAGGCCAATTTAGATGGGGCTTCGGGCGATGCATCCAATACTTTGGTCCATACGTCCCATTTACGGGTTTCGTAAAGCATCATCTTGCCCAATTGGCCTCCGCCTAATATTCCAAGCTTAAAATCTGAAGAAAAATAGTCCATATGAGTTACAAAAATACGCTTAAATCTTAGAATGTAATTCCTCAATTTTCAAAAACACAGGTCAAAACCCTATATTTGCCAACCTTATTAATTTTATTAGAATTGATACAGTTACACGACAAGTTCTTTAAGCCTTTTCTAAGTGAAGAGGAAATTATGCAGGCTATACAGCGTATAGCCGATGATATTGCCGTGGACTATAAAGACGAGACCCCCATTTTTGTAGGGGTGTTGAACGGGGCTTTTATGTTCGTTTCCGATTTTTTAAAGGCCTACCAACATCCGTGTGAAGTTTCTTTTGTGAAATTGAGTTCCTATCACGGACTTACCTCTACGGGTATTGTTGAGACCCTTTTGGACGTGCCAGAGAATATAGAAGGCCGTAGTGTCATTATATTGGAAGATATTATAGATACCGGGCGAACGTTAAAAGAACTGGTCCATTTGTTTAGTAATACAAAAGTTAAGGAGTTTAAGATAGCTAGTCTGTTTTACAAATCGGAAGTCTACAATGGAGAATATGCCATAGATTATTTTGGGCTGGATATTCCTGATAAATTTATAGTAGGGTACGGTCTAGATTATAAAGAGCTAGGTAGAAATTTAAGAGAAGTATACCAATTAAACCAAAAACATATGATAAATCTTGTCCTCTTTGGGAAACCGGGAGCAGGTAAAGGGACCCAGGCCCAATTTTTAAAGGAAAAGTACAACTTGAAACATATTTCTACGGGCGATGTGTTTCGATATAATATTAAAAATGGAACCGAACTCGGTACCTTGGCCAAATCGTATATAGACAAAGGTGATTTGGTGCCAGATGAGGTTACCATTAAAATGTTGGAGGACGAAGTTTGTAAAAACCCGGATGCGGATGGGTTTATTTTTGATGGTTTTCCAAGAACAGCCGCCCAAGCGGAAGCATTGGATAACTTTTTGGAATCCAGGGATATGAAAGTTGATGCCACTATTGCATTAGAGGCCAATAATGATGTTTTGATAGAGCGTTTGTTGGAAAGAGGAAAGGTGAGCGGAAGATCGGACGATCAAGATGTAGAAAAAATTAAAAACCGTTTTGAAGAGTACAATCTAAAAACGGCTCCTTTAAAAGAATACTATGAAGAACAGAACAAGTTTCATAGTGTTGACGGTATTGGTTCTATCAAAGAAATTACCGAACGTTTGACCAAAGTAATAGAATCTCTTTCTAAATAGTTTTAGAAAGTTTTTCCGGTCAAAAAGAGGTCTACGGCAAACGCCGTGTAAAACAGAACACTTTTAATTTATGGTATGGCAGAAGAAGTAATAAGGCCTAAAGATGCATTAAAGGGATGTTTTATTACAGGGTGTTCTTCTGTGTTGGTGGTGGTTATTATCGCCATTGCATACCTGATCTACTTATATTATTTTAATGACCCCTTGACTTAAACCGAGAGAACATAAGGTTTATCGTAAAAGGTATAGTAACATCATTTTTTAATTGCTCACGGCTATATTGTGTATTTTTGTGGGCTAATAAATAATTGGGAAAATGACCGAAGGTAATTTTGTAGACTATGTAAAAGTGTTTTTGGCTTCTGGAAACGGAGGTAAGGGATCTGTACATCTACACAGAGAAAAGTATATTACCAAAGGTGGACCCGATGGTGGAGACGGTGGACGTGGAGGCCATGTTATAATTCGTGGCAACCAAAACCTATGGACCCTAGTAAATTTTAAGTTCAAAAAACATTTTAAGGCCGGCCATGGAGAACATGGTAGCAAAAGCCGTAGCACGGGAGCCGATGGGCAAGATGTGTATTTAGATGTGCCTTTGGGTACCGTAGTGAAGGACCCTGAAACGGGAGAGGTGTTGTTTGAGATCACCGAACATGGCGAAGAAAAAATTGCTTTGGAAGGTGGTATGGGCGGCCGTGGTAACTGGCACTTTAAATCACCTACGAATCAGACGCCCAGGTACGCACAGCCCGGGGTAGAAGGTAAAGAAGGTTATTTTCTTTTAGAATTAAAAATATTGGCCGATGTAGGTTTGGTCGGTTTTCCAAATGCAGGTAAATCTACCTTATTGTCGGTGATTACTTCTGCCAAGCCCAAAATAGCGGATTACGAGTTTACTACCCTAAAACCAAACCTTGGAATTGTGGAGTACCGTGATTTTAAGAGTTTTGTAATGGCGGATATTCCCGGTATTATAGAGGGAGCCGCAGAGGGTAAAGGTCTTGGGCATTATTTCTTAAGGCATATAGAACGTAATGCGACCTTGTTGTTCTTGATTCCTGCGGATAGCAATGATATTAGCAAAGAATACGAAATTTTATTGGACGAGCTAAGAAGGTACAATCCAGAACTATTGGATAAGGAGCGCCTAGTGGCCATTTCGAAGAGCGATATGCTAGATGAGGAATTAATGGATGAAATGAAAAAGGAGCTCGACGTTGAGTTAAAAGGGGTGCCCTACATGTTTATTTCTTCTGTGGCACAGATGGGTATTACCGAACTTAAAGATAGGCTCTGGAAGATGTTGAACGCGTAAAAGTATTTGATAATGAGACGGTATCTAAAAAATATTGTTGAATTAAACGACAACCCCAAGAGCAGATACTTTGCTTACTTTATCCAAATTTTAATATTTGTTTCCATTGTTTCTTTTTCTGTTGAAACAATTCCTGATCTATCGTCCTCTACAAGAAGCATATTAAGGGTTATAGAGGTTTTTTGTGTGGTAGTGTTTACTGTAGAATACCTCTTGCGCATCTATGTGTCGGATCGTAAACTTAGATTTATTTTCAGTTTTTATGGCCTGATCGATTTTTTGGCTATTCTGCCATTTTATTTGGCCTTGGGAATAGACCTAAGATCGTTAAGGGCGCTGAGGTTCTTGCGTCTCTTTAGATTGTTGAAATTAATGCGTTATAACCGTGCGATCAATCATTTTACAAGGGCTATAGCAACGGCAAAAGAAGAGATCGTACTGTTCTTGATCGTTACCTTGATTTTGATATATATATCGGCTGTCGGGATTTATTATTTTGAAAATGAGGCTCAGCCAGAGCACTTTGCATCCGTATTCGATAGCCTTTGGTGGTCTATAATTACATTGACCACGGTCGGTTACGGTGATGTGTATCCTGTAACTGTCGGTGGTAGGGTATTTACTTTTTTTATTCTAATGATCGGGTTGGGTATAGTGGCCATACCTACGGGTATTATTTCATCGGCACTTACAAAGAGTGTGGATAAGAACGAGGAAGGTTGATTTTTTCTTATATTGGGTTAAAATATTGATAATGAAACCCTTTTGTGCTATTTTGATTCTGTTTTTTATCACTTCGTGCGGGGCTGTAAAGGTGAATTACGACTATGAAAAGGAGACCGATTTTTCAGGGTACAGTACCTATGGTTATTTTGATGATATGCAAACCGGGTTAAGTGAGCTTGATGAAAAGAGATTTTTAATGGCCATGGATATTACCTTACAGAGCAAGGGACTAAAGTTTTCAGAAGAATCAGACCTGCTAATAGATGTTAAAAGTGCCGTTTATGAAGATGGGCCCAAAAATACCGTTGGTGTAGGTATTGGTGGTGGCGGGCGCAGTGTAGGTGGAGGGGTCTCTATGGGCATACCTGTTGGGGGGGAGAAGCTAAAAAGAGAATTGCAAATAGACTTCATAGATGCCAAAAAGAATGTTTTGGTATGGCAGGCCATAAGTGAGAGTGTTTTTAAAGAAGAGGACCCACCAGTTGTGAAAGAAGAAAAAATGCAAGAATTGGTATTAAAAATATTTGAAAAATATCCTCCCAAAAAGTGAGTACATATAGCTGCTCCAAAGAAATTTCCATAGGTTTTTAAATAGGTGCAATAACGTGGAAAGCCCCGTTTTTTCTAGATAAATTGTCCTTTTTCGATTATTTGTTAAACCATAAAGTATTGATAATGAGGTTGTTACATTTTGGTTAGGTAAAATATCCGTTCGGTCATTTCTTTCTACCGTTCATCATAATTCATTCATTTTATCCCCATTTGCTCTTTAGTTTTACATCGTATTACGAACAATTAAAAACTTATAATCATGAAAACTTTAGACAGAACAAAACTTGCAGTATTAATTATCGGAACCTTAACAACGGTCGTATCGCTTATCGGAGTGGCAATAGATTTAAATTTGACCAACTATTTCTTTCCACTATATGCCGGGTTAACATTGGTAGGTGTATCCCTCCTGCACAACGATGCAACAAAAGAGGGCAAGAGCGATAATCTGGTGATAGAAAAATAATTTGTAAACGTACCATTTAGTGGCGAGAGCAATCTATAAAAACCATTTAGAACATTCTTTTTGCCGCTTATCATAATATGGGCAAATTCGACCATATCAACCATTAAATTTATCTCAATATTTAAAAAACGTACTATGATTGCAATTGTGAAAATACTATTAGTGCTTATTATCTATATATTTATTTAAGACCACATCTATAAGCATGAAATTAGAAAGAACAGTATATTCCGCTATATTTGGATGTAAAATGGGACTGCATGACTTCTTTTGTTAAAAAATATAGATGGTCGATATCCTTTTGGGTCGTTCAACTTATGTCTTGGGGAGGTCTGGTCTTCATAGCATATGCCTTTACGCCCGATATGGATGGCTATAAAAGTAGCAAGGTATTTAGTTATGGTTTAGTTTCTACTTTTTTAATCGGTATTGTATCTACAAGTTTATTACGCTCTTATTTAAAGGGGATCGTAAATTTTGAAGCCTTTGAGAAGAAACAGATAGTAAAAATTCTTTTGGGGGTAGCGTGTGCTTCTTTGTTATATTTTGCCCTTTCTTACGGTTTTGGGTATTGTGTGGGTAAATATTCGGAAGAGGATGTAAAGGTGCCGGAAATGTATAAAAATTTCGGTATCGGGCTAATGATCGTAAATTCGTTCATCACCATTTTTGGATGGACCATTTTTTATCTTTCTGTGAAGGTCGCGGCAAAATTGAACGCCAATAGGGTAGAGCGGGCAGAGCTTAACGCTACCCTAAGACAAGCGCAGTTGAATACGTTAAAGGGGCAGATAAATCCTCATTTTATGTTCAATAGCCTAAATAATATTCGAGGGCTCATGTTGGAAGATGTAGAAAAATCTAGGGACATGCTCACAAAACTGTCAGAGATGTTGCGTTATTCTTTGACCAAGAACAACGTGAATGCCATTAATCTAGAGGAAGAATTGGATATGGTAGATAATTACATTGCCCTTTCAAAAATACAGTTCGAAGAACGTCTTGAGTTCGTTAAGCATATAGACAAAACTACGTTGGATATAAAGATTCCACCAATGATCATACAGCTTTTGGTAGAAAATGCCGCTAAACATGGTATTGCGAATCTAAAATCTGGGGGAATAATAAAGTTGACTACAGAAAAATCTTCCGATAATTTAATAATAAAGGTGATCAATACCGGTAAACTTATGATCGTTAAGGGGTCTACACAATTAGGACTCAAGAATATAAGACAACGATTAAGGCTGTTGTATGGTTCCAATGCTTCTTTTACCATTAATGAAATAGATGGGGAAGTCGTCGCCACAATAAAAATTCCTCTGTCATGACCCAGATAAAAGCTGTAATTGTCGAAGATTCCCGTTTGGCACGTAACGAGCTTAGGGAGCTAATTAAAAAACATGCTCGATTACAGGTAGTAGGGGAGGCGGAAAACGTGGACGATGCCTATGCCCTTATTCGGGAAACGCAGCCCCAATTGCTGTTTTTGGATATAAACATGCCAGAAAAAGATGGGTTTGAACTGTTAGAGATGTTGGATCAGATACCTATCACCATTTTTACCACTGCCTTTGATGAATATGCCATAAAATCTTTTGAATACAACGCATTGGACTATTTGTTGAAACCTATCAACGAAAGACGATTTGCCCAGGCAATTGAAAAGGTGGAGCAAAAATTGAATTCACAAAAAGAAGAACCTATTTCTGAAAACCGACATTTAACAGGTAACAGCCAAATTTTTATCAAGGACGGAGAAAAATGCTGGTTGATCAAGATCGGTGATATTTCACACTTTGAAATTGTAGGTAACTATACCCGGGTATTTTTTCAGGATGAAAAACCCATGCTCTATAAATCATTGAACCAAATAGAAGAGAAATTGCCCCAAAAGTATTTTTTCAGGGCCAATAGACAACAAATAATCAATACCAATTATATCGTAGATGTAGTGCCATGGTTTAACGGAAAATTAAAATTGACGATGACCAACGGTGATGAGATAGAGGTGTCTAGAAGACAATCGTATCTTTTTAAGGACAAGATGAGTCTTTAGTTGTTTCCTGTTTCCCTTGTTTTTATTGTGCCACCGAAACTCTTACTCCTTCACTGTGGCTACTGAATTCTGGAGCGTACATGCTCTGTATGGTCGTAATACCATTACTGAAATTCCCCGAATTGTTTACCCTCAGGTCATACTCAAAAATATAGATTCCCTTTGGTAGGTAATCAAAAAAGAAATTGGTGCTGGCGTCCTTTGTACTTTCGTAATAGCCTAGACCATCTTGCCATTTGTATTGAGAGTTTACATTTATCGGCTCAAAACCTGCGGCACGCATATCTTTCATATGAACAAATTCCATATCCCTGTCCGATCTTAGTTCTATTCTAACACGTATGAGGTCTCCTACTTCTAAATGGGTGTTAGTATCTATTTCTGTTATTTTTTCTCCGGTATCGGTGTTCTTTTTTAAGAACAGCTTTTTCTTTAATTGTAGTGGGGTTTCTGCCGTGGTTATTTTGTCCAGGTCCTCAAAATACTGCCAGTAAAGGGCTCCCCAGGCAATACCCTTTCCTTTTTTTCTGATTTTTACGGTGGCCATTTGTGGGGTTATCTCACCTTTGTTCCACGAGGTTTTGTAATACCCTGTACCCGCTTCTACTTTAACATTTTCCAATTGGGCGGAATCTATATGTTTCTCACCTACTTGTACCTCTACGGCATCGGTTACCGAAAGCCAATCACTACCTTGCAATAATAGGGCATAGACCGCTTCGGCGGTTGCCTTGGTTGTTTTCCACTGATTGGTCTGTTTGTTTTTTAACAACCAAATCTTAAGGTTGTCTATCGTTGTAATATCGTTCTCTATTTCGGAGAAAGCTTCTATGAGTAAAGATTGTGTTTCTATGGGGGCTTGGTACCAAAACCAAGAACTGGTGTTTTCTTTCCAATACATTCCAAGTTCGTCGGAGACGATGCTATTTTCTCTTAGGGAACGTAGTATTTTTTTAGATGTATCAGAATCGCCCATTCTATGTAGGGCCAATGCCAACATACCTTTGGAATACAAATTTCGGTTTTGCCAATACTTGCTTGCCTGTCCTTTGTAATAGTCCATTACCTCGGTTACTTTTTCCGAAGTTTTAATGTTTTTAAAGAAACTTCGCATGTATAGGTAGTGTGTTTGTGTATGGCTCAAATGGTCTTTGGATAGATCTTTGGAGTATTTTCTCATCTGCTCGTACTCCTTAATAAATTCATTGTCCAAATATTTGATAGCCCTTGTTACTACGTCGTTTTTAGTGCTTTCGGGTAGTTGGGTAAGTTTTTCTAAGTGTCCAAAACCTGTTACTATATATTGGGTTATGTACCTATTTTCCCGACCACCCTTAAACCATGGCCATGCCCCGGACAACATTTGGTTCTCTTGTAGTTTATGTAAGGCGATCGCTTGCTCGTTCTTCATCTTGTTCAAATTGAAAAGTAAGGCGATTCGCTTTTTTTGTTCGCTTTCAGATTGGGCGTCCCTCAACCAAGGGGTTTCTTGTATCAATAGTGATTTAAGTTCTTGGTTCTTTTCCAGATTGCTTACCAAGGCATCTGCATTGGCCCATTGGTCAAATACGGCTTTTATTCTCGGGTTGGAATTGGCAATGTGGCTAGCCAAGGTGTTCGCATAATATTTAGAGAACGTTTGTTCGTTACATTCATAAGGGTACTCCATTAAATAGGGTAGGGCCTGTACGGCATACCACGCAGGGTTGGATGTTATTTCTAAACTTAGTTTATGGTTATTAAGGGTATTGGAGGTGTTGTTTTTTAGCTTATCTAGAACAAAGATTTTACTTTGGTCGGTTCTTACCCACATCGGTAAGGTTTCGGTTACCAGCATACGGTTGGTCAGTACCGGAAGTACATTTTGCTCGCCATCGCTAAAATTCCCGGCCTTGGCCACAATTTTATATGCTACTCCTTGTAGCCCTTTGGGTATACTTAGATTCCACGACAATTGCGTGTTTCCTTTTGCATCTACTCTAAAAGATTGTTTTTTATCGGCATTCAGAAATAGATGGTCAATTGTTTTTCCGGTTACAACATCGGTCAGTTCCAATTGTCCGACACCCTCCAAAGCTTTATCCGTTATATTTGATATTTTGCTGCTTATGGTAATAGTATCTCCTTCCCTAAGAAATCTTGGGGGGTTGGGTAGCACCATTAACTCTTTTTGTGTGACCGAAGAAAGAGTTTTGGTTGCGGACTTAAGGTCTTTGGTATATGCCAATAATTGAAGGTTCCAACGGGTAAGTGCTTCTGGAGTGGTAAATTGGAACGAGACGTTGCCTTGTTCGTCGGTGGTTAAGTGAGGATAGAAAAAGGCCGTTTCCTGTAAGTTTTTACGGATTTGAACATCATTAAGATTGGTGTTTTTAGAACTTTCCGTTGTAGTTTCTTGGGGCTGTGGAACACTGGATCCGGTGATTACAACTTCTTCCAATACTGCATCCTCTGTGTCCATTAGCTCCATGGTAGGAGCGCCCATGGCCATATCTTCTCGCTCCATTTTGCGTGTCGCTGCCCTATTGGTCCGGTAAAAGGCGGTTGTAGGTTGCTCAAAATAGAGACCAAACCACTCTAAACGATCATAGCTTACTGCAGAAATAATGGGAAGTCTGTTAGAAGTGTGTTGGTAGTTTCTAAAATGGGTGGTTGCAAAACTTTTATTGGCATTGGTGTAAGAGCGAGAATAGTAATGGGGCTTTGCCAAAGGGGAAAAATTCCAACTATGGAATGCAAATTGATCCAAAGAAGCATCGTACATGCTGGCCAATAGTTCTGCGGTCACTTGCTCGCCTTTGTCTCCTTTTATCCTAAAACTCCATGTTTCATCTGTTCCGGGCTGAATTTTGTCTCTAAAAGTAATCGTTTCTATTTCTAGGTCGCTACTTGGGTATGGCACGGCAATTTGAACATTTCCAGATTGAAAGGAATTATAAATAGAAAAACTATATCCGATTACAAAACCTCCTTCATCGTCTTTGGTGACAGGAACATGTATGGCCTCAAAACCTTCGTTTAAACTCAATATTTTAGTGTTGGTGCGTTTTCCGTTTTTTTCTACCCAAGTGGTAATGTGCATATCTTTTGCATTGCCATAAAAAGAAATTTCCGCAATATCACCGGGTTGGTAGGTGTTCTTGTCGGTTTTTACTTGAAAAAGCTGATTGTCGGGCAATGATTTTTCTTTTGGGCTAGAAACCATGGTTTGGGCCTTGGCGGTTACTTTTTGTCCAAAGGTATCTGTGGTCTCCAATGTGATGAGGTAGAGACCGGATGACCATTTTTTTATGCTTTTTAAATCAATGTTGTTACCGTCCTCGGTATTAAAACTGGTTTTATAAACCAGTTTACCTCGATCCCAAGTATTGGGGTCGTGTTCATTGCCAAAAGCATCGTGAGGATATAGGGCTTTAAAATCTGCTTTGCTCCAATATTGATAATCTGGTGCTTGCCATGGTCTGGGCCTGAGCACATAGTTAGGGGCCTTTAGTTTATATATTTTAAGATTTCCTTGTGCCGGCACGGGTTGACCGTTCAGGTTCTGGGTATAAACCTGAAAAGTATTCTCTTTGTTCTCTTTGTTCAAAGGTTCGTTTACCGATATAGTAGCGCTCATGGCATGGTACCCAACTTGCACTTGAGTTTGGGTGCTGCGTGTTTCTCCGTTAATATCGGTTACATCGGCCGTTACATTGTATGAAAATATAGGAAGGGCGTCTTTGTCCGATTTTAAGTCGGGAATTGCCTTAAAGGTTATCTGGAAGTTGCCATGTTCATCGGTCAAGGTCTCACCGTGGGTTATCTCTTGGTGCTCTCCATATAAATAAGGCCTTCTCCAATAGTACCAGTAAGGGTAGTTTACGGTACGCTGAACACGGTAGCTGACCTTGGCATTGGTAATGTTGCTTCCGGCAAAGGCGTTGGCTTTTCCGTGTACCGTAACACTATCGTTTACTTTGTAGGTTTCCGTTACAGGTTCAAAATAGGTTTCGAATTTTGGACGTTTATATTCCTCGACCCTAAAATAATAAGATTCGTCTATTAGTCCTGAAAGCCCAGTAACCCGTATGTAATGTTGTCCCGTTAGCCCATTGTTAGGAATTATAAATTCACCCGAAAATGAACCAAAGTCATTTGTTTGGGTATCTAAATCAGTTATTTTTTGACCGTTTGGGTCGTATAATTCTACGGTAAGCAATTCTTCTGTTGCTACTTTAGAGTTTCCGTTGTAGCTCTCAACAAGTACACCTTTAAAGAAAAGCGGTTGCCCAGGTCGATAAATACTTCTATCCTTAAACAGAAAATTTTTATAGGTCACCTTTGGACCGTCATTATCGTTTGGTTTTGGATATATATGGGTGCTTCCAAAAAAGGCTGTTTCTTGGCCATCGGTTACTTTTATATATTCTATAATTATATTATCGTTGTCCCGGTCTAGATAAGCAAAGCCGTTTTTGTCAGTTGTTAGTGTTTTTGTTAGAGACTTGGTGCCGTAATTTTGCCTGTAAGAAATGGTTATTTGAGCATTTTTAATTTCTTTGCCGTTTCTTCTGTCAACTACCTGAAATATATGTTTTTCAGGATTGTTGTTTTCTATAAGGGCCAAGTTGGTTACTTGGATGTGGCTATAGGAAAAACTATTGTCTGTATCTGTAGAGGCCTCTTTTACTGGTGTTGCAAGAATTATGTATTGCCCATTGGAAAGCTTGGGTACGGGAATTTCGATCCCATGTTGCTGATGGTCGTCTTCATTTTTCAACGATACCGACCAACCAGTGTTCAATTTTAATTTTTTAATATAGGAAAGCTGTTTTTGAATAGGATAGAGGTCTTCTAATTCTTGTAATTGTTTGCGTGAAATATGATAGGCCTTTAGGTCTAACCCTTCTCGGTTTTTATAATTGATCAATAAGCGAGATGGGCTATTGTTAGGTACATACTTTTCGGCTGTTACCTGGAGAGAGGGAGCTAGTATTTGAGATTTTAGTACCTCACATTGTTTTGCGCCCCTACTGTTCGGAAAATTAGAAATAACCAGATCACAAAGGGCAATGGCTTCTTTTAATTTCCATCTATTTTTTTCGTTGTCCGTAGTATAGGTGTTGCCCTGGTTTTTTAGTGTTTGTGCAATCTGAAAGTTATAGAGTCCCGAAACCTCATGATGTTTTAAGTTGTCGGCAGATTGTTTTAATGTTTGTAAAAACTGCGTGTCCTTGTCATCAAATGCCGCTTTTGAGTATATATAGTTCAATCGGTCTATGTCTATATTTACGAGTACATCCAATTGCACATCCGAAAAATGGAAAGCAATTAAGTTCTGATATATTTTTAGGGCTTTGGCCTGTAGCGATGTTTCGTCATCCGTAGTAATGGTCAATTCGGTAAAAGAATAAGCATCACAGAGAATGTCGCGAGAATTTATCTCAAATTTATCTGCCGGTCTTGTAATACTGTTTTCATCCGTTTTGTAAAAATTCAAAGCATCATGGGCCAATAGGTCATAGAGTGTGGAGGGGTACATTTCAGAACCATCTTGTTGGGCTATGATCTCTTTAAAATCGGTTAGCCCTTCTTTTTGTAATGCCTCTGGATTGCTCAGGGCATTTTCAAAATGCGTATCTATTTCCCTAAAGAGGGTGGTAAGGTCCCATGTCCTAAAATCGGTACTGTCCACTTTGGTGTCTGTGGCCGTTCTGTTGTAAAACTTATACCTGTTTTGTGCAAAATATTGCCAATACATATTGGCCAAATAACTTTCCAATACATTTTTGACCGGAAATTCGGCTTTCGATATTTCTTCCTTAAAATTATTGATGATGGACAACTGGGCGTCCTCTTCTAAGATCAAGGTGTATTTTGAAGAAAATAATATCGATTTTATTAACTGACCGTTGTTCTGTTCTTTTTTTGCTTTGGAACGAATGGTTTCCACAACTTTTAAGGCCGACTTGGTATAGTTGTCTTTCTCTAACTTTAAGACCTTTGACCATAATTCTTTATATGATTCAGGTGTTTCTTGTGTATAGGTCATCTGAGAGAATAAGACTATGGACAGTATTATGGGTATATTTTTCATCATGTTAAAGATATAATACAAAAGTGTGCCAAACATTTTCTGAAAACAATGTCAATTGAGTGTATGGTGCCTTTTGGTTAGTGAACACTGGTTTTTTTATGAAAAGAGTCCTTGAAATAGTGTTCAATTCGCCTTGTTACAACGATTTTAAGAGTCCGCCATCTATAGGTATGTTGGTTCCCGTAATAAACGCGGCATTTTCAGATGCCAGAAAGGTTGCCAAATAACCATATTCTTTGGGGTCGCCAATACGTTTTAATGGAACTTTCGATTCCATTTCATTACGGACTTCATTTTGCGTAATGCCCATTTGCTCGGCCTTTTTTGCATTTAGTTGTGCAATACGGTCGGTGTCGAAATAGCCCGTTAAAATATTGTTCACGGTAATTTGATAGGGGCCTACATCGTTTGCAAGAGATTTTGCCCATGTAACTACGGCCGCCCTAATAGAGTTCGATAATGCTAGGTACGATAAAGGTTCTTTTACAGAAACAGAGGCTACATTTATAATACGCCCCCATTTGTTCTTCATCATGCCTTTTAGGGCTAATTCTGTTGTTAGAACAACGGTTTTAAAGAGTAGGTCAAAGGCTTCTTGATAGTCATCCATAGTTTTTTCCAATGCACTTCCCGCACTGGGTCCTTGTGTGTTGTTTACCAGTATATCTACCTGATTGACTTCGAAGAAGTGCTCTATGATTTCTTTATAATGCTTAAAATTGGTAAAGTCGACTACTAAAAAACGATGTCTTTGACCTTGGTCCGTGGGTAGGTCTGCAACTATGTTCTTTAATTTGTCGGCGCTACGGCTCATTAGGGTCACACTGGCACCGCTTTCTGCCAACTGTAGGGCTATAGCTTTTCCGATGCCCCCGCTGCTTCCGCCCACTAGCGCAGTTTTTCCACCTAAAGATATATTCATGTCTAAACCTATTTGTATTCTTCCCTTACGGGGCTAAAAACATCCATTAATTTACAATTGGTCAATGCTTTTCCGCTATGTTTTTGGTGAGAGCCTATCACTACAATATCGCCCGTGGTGTATACCTTGGTGTTACCGTCTAAGGTAAATTCGAAATCACCTTCGATGACATGCATGATCTGTTCGTGCATATGTGCGTGTTCGGGTACTTCGGCCTCTTTTTCTACTTCCCAAAATACAAGGCTCATGGTATCGCCATGTACAAGTTTGCCATGGTAGCCCGGCATTATTTCCTTTGATGGAATATTGTTGATGTTTAAGTTCATGTCCATAGATCTGGTTCTAAGTTAAAAAGAATATTACTGTTCCTAAAATCATTTGTGCTAAGTATGTCAATATGTATCTTTACCCCATAATTTATGATGATGAAGATACATTTTATAGCGATCGGTGGCAGTGCAATGCATAACTTGGCCTTGGCTTTACAACATAAAGGGTACATGGTTACAGGTAGTGACGATGTAATATTTGAACCCTCTAGATCTAGGTTGGATTCAAAGGGATTGCTGCCCAAGGAATTTGGATGGTTTCCGGAGAAAATAAACAAAGATTTGGATGCCGTGGTACTGGGAATGCATGCCAAAGAGGATAACCCCGAATTGTTGAAGGCGCAAGAACTGGGTTTAAAAATATACTCTTATCCCGAGTTTCTATACGAACAATCTAAGAACAAAACCAGGGTCGTAATAGGTGGTAGTCATGGTAAAACTACCATTACTTCTATGATTTTGCATGTGCTCAATTATCATGATATTCCGGTAGATTATATGGTAGGTGCCCAATTGGACGGTTTTGATAGAATGGTGCATTTGACCGAAGAGAACGATTTTATTGTTCTAGAAGGGGATGAGTATTTGTCGTCTCCTATAGATCGTAGACCAAAGTTTCATTTATACAGGCCCAATATTGCTTTGTTGAGCGGTGTAGCTTGGGATCATATTAACGTGTTTCCCACTTATGAAAACTATGTAGAGCAGTTTAAAATATTTGTGGATAGTATCGTAAAAGGTGGAAGTATTACCTACAACGAAGAAGATGCCGAGGTAAAAAATGTCGTAGAAGCTTCTGAAAACCCTATAAGAAAATTGCCATATACAACGCCCGAGTATACTGTAGAGGACGGACAAACTTTATTGCAGACATCCGATGGGCCTATGCCTATCGAGATATTTGGCAAACATAATCTTAGCAATTTGGCAGGGGCAAAATGGATCTGTCAAAATATGGGAGTGGACGAAGAAGATTTTTACGAGGCCATTGCAACTTTTAAAGGAGCCTCTAAAAGACTTGAGAAAATTGCGGAGGCAGCCAATAGTGTGGCGTTTAAGGATTTTGCCCATTCGCCAAGCAAGGTGGCGGCAACTACAAGGGCGGTAAAAGAACAATATCCCGATAGAAAACTTATTGCCTGTTTAGAACTACATACCTATAGTAGTTTTAATCCAGAGTTTCTTAAAGAATATAAAGGCGCCCTGGATGCCGCCGATGAGGCGGTAATATTTTACCTGCCAGAATCCGTGGCCATTAAGAAGTTAAAAGAAGTGACACCCGATCAAATTTCGGAAGCTTTTCAAAGAAAGGATCTGAATATATTTACTGAAGCCTCTTCGTTTCATGAATTTATTAAGAGACAAGATTATTCCGACACTACGTTATTGCTTATGAGTTCTGGTAATTATGGTGGTTTGGATTTAAATGAGGTGAAGGGGATCATAGAGGGGTGATAGCCATGTTCGTACGTTTGTTTTGATAATTGTTTTAGATCTGCATTAGAATAATTAGTTCAGTATCTTTAACAAATGCAAGAAAGGCACACTTCATTTTCTATAAAGCATTGGTCCGACGATGATAAGCCACGCGAAAAATTGGTACATAAGGGGCGTTCTGTTCTTTCGGATGCCGAATTAATAGCAATTCTTATAGGGTCGGGGAGCAGGTCTGAAAGTGCCGTAGAGCTTTCCAAAAGAATTTTGGCCTCTGTAAACCATAATTTAAATGAACTGGGAAAACTATCTGTTCAACAGCTAATGCAGTTTAAGGGAATTGGGGAAGCGAAGGCGGTTACCATTGCGGCCGCATTGGAAATGGGAAGAAGGAGAAGGGGAGAGGAAGGTGCGCAAATTTCCAAGATTGGAAGTAGCAAAGATGCCTTTGAGCTTTTACAACCTATTATGGGAGAATTGGAGCATGAAGAATTTTGGATCTTGTATTTGAACAACTCAAATAAAGTGTTGCATAAGGCCCAGTTGAGCAAAGGCGGTATTACGGGAACCCTGGTAGATGTGCGTTTAATAATGAAACAAGCTTTGGAGACCGGAGCCGTTGCGTTGATCCTGGCACACAACCATCCTTCAGGTACCTTAAGGCCCAGTGCGGCCGATGAGCAGATTACCAAAAAAATAGTACAGGCTTCCAAATCTTTGGATATAAAGGTTTTGGATCATCTTATAATTACGCAAAAGGATTATTTTAGTTTTGCAGATAAACAGGTATTGTAAATGCTGTTGATTTATACACATAAGATTACACCGCGTGTAACCTACACCATGAAACACATCTTCACCACAATGTTGGGTATAGAGATTGGTTTTACTACCAAAGTAGAAGATTTCATAAAACATGGTGACGAAAAGATTACGTACACCAAACAACCCTTGCAAAACGAATTTTTTATCAGAAGTCATGGGCTTTTGTTCGAACAGGGTATCGAAGACGTAGAAATTCAGGTGAAGAGTTGGGACAATGTTCCTTGTTTTTTTTCAACGGGGGAACGTAGTAATTTGCCCTTTGATGTTTTTGCGGCCACTTTCTACCTAATAAGCAGGTACGAAGAATATTTGCCGCATGTAAAAGATGCACATGGCCGTTTTTCGTATAGGGACAGTCTCGCATATAAACATAAATTCTTGGAAAGGCCCGTAGTGGATATCTGGGCCATGAAATTGTTTATGGTTCTTAAAGAGCGTTTTCCGGGTTTAAAACAACGACCAAGAAAATACCGGTACCTATCGTTGATCGATGTTACTACCTCACATTGTTATGCGAACCGTGGTTTTATTCGTGGGTTGGCGGGCTTTTTGTTGGATTTGGGGACCTTTAAGTTTAAAAGACTGGTAGAAAGGGTAGCCGTAGGTTTAAACATCAAGAAAGATCCCTATGATAATTTTGAGATACTGATAGAGTGGCATAGAAAGTTAAAGGTAAAGAGTATCTTCTTTTTTCAGTTTGCCAATTATTCCAAATACGACAAAAATGTATCTACCAATAGTAATAGGTTTAGGGCATTGATCAAGCATGTGGGCGACTATTCCAAAGTAGCATTGGCGGCTTCCTATAGTTCTTTTAACGATTTGGATCTACTTAGAAATGAGAAACATAATTTGGAACAGGTTGTAAATAGACCTGTTAACTGCTCAAGAATGCGCTATAACCGTGTAGATATACCGGATACTTATAGAAACTTGGTCTCAGCGGAATTTACCGATGATTATACCATGGGCTATAGCCATAAGATAGGTTTTAGGGCCGGTACATGTACCCCGTTTCAATTTTACGATATTCCTTTAGAGGTAAAACAGCCGATTATGGTGTATCCTTTTGTTTTACATGATTATGCCTTGTTGGATATAAAAAAGAAGGCTGAGGTCGAAAAAAGGATGGACCTTGTATATCAAGAGGTGAAATTGGTAAAGGGTATGTTCATCTCCGTATTCTCCAACGAACTGCTTGGAACCAACGAAAAGTATGATTGGAAGGAAATCTATAAAAATCTAATTTCGAAATATAATGTTTAAAGATTTAGTTACAGATGTCTTTTTTGATCTGGACCATACCCTTTGGGATTTTGAAAAAAATTCATCACTGACCTTCGAAAAAATATTGGCGGAACATAAAATTGATATAGCCCTTGAAAGCTTTTTAGAAGTGTACGTTCCGGCCAATCTGTCTTTTTGGAAATTGTACCGAGAAGAAAAAATAACAAAGGCAGAACTAAGGTATCAACGATTAAAGACCGTTTTTGATGAAATAGGGTATCGTGTAGCGGATGAAACCATTCATAGCCTATCTGATGAATATATAAATCATTTATCGTCTTACAATCATCTTTTTCCGAATACCATCTCCGTTTTAGATTACCTGCGTCCCAAATATAATTTACATATTATCACCAATGGTTTTCAAGAAATTCAGGAGCGAAAATTGATGAACTCTGGCATTCACCATTATTTTGAACAAATAATAGATTCTGAAATGGCGGGAGTTAAAAAGCCCAATCCTGTTATTTTTGAACTGGCCTTGCAAAAAGCAAATACCGACCCGGAAAAATCGATTATGATCGGCGATAGTTTAGAAGCCGATATATTGGGAGCCAAATCGGTAGGGTTTCACACCATACATTTTAATCCGCACGACGAACCTGCACATGATTATAGTCCAATAATTACAGAATTACAGGAAATAAAAAGTTATTTATAGAGTTGTTATTTATAGGTTGTGTTCTATGATAGAATTTACTGCTAAAAGTTGCTCTATATGAAAGCTTTAAGAAATTTTGGGTTGATTGTTTTAAGTGTAGTTTTACTTTGGTCTTGTTCAGAAGAACAAGATTTTGGGCAATATGATGATCTATCCATAACCCCGACTTTTGAAACCAGTATATTTTTTGTTAAAGCACAAGAGTCCATCATTAATAGGGTGAGCGGGCTTAATTTCTATACACAAGATTTTAATTTCGATGCCTTTGAGGAAGAATTTTTTTCGGAAAGGGTGCAGGAAGGCGTCATTACCTATGAACTGGAAAACACCACTAGTAAAGAGATCGAGGTTTTGATCGAATTTTTAGACGATAATGAAACAGTACTGGACAGCGAGTTTTTTCGAATGGATGGAGCTCCCACGGCCCAACTTATTAGAGAGGTGGCCTATGGTAGTACTGGAAAGAATTTAGATATTATAAGAAACACTTCGGAAGTTAGGTTGTCCGCAAGAAACCTGGGGGACAATAGTAGTACCTCAGACCTACCGGATCCAGCGATAGTCTTAAGGTCAAGCGCTAAATTCACGGTACGGGTAAAATGATATTCCTTAGAAATCTTTCCGTATTTCTTTTCCTTGTCAGTAATCTATTGGTTTCACAGAACAAACAGTTGCTTTATGACTTTACGGAAATACCGCAATCGTTAATGGTAAACCCTGGTATGGAAACCAGTTTTAAATGGTACGGTGGTGTTCCCTTATTGTCGGGTGTTTCTGGTTATGTAGGGAGTAATGGTGTGTCTGTCAATGATATTTTTGCGGATGACGGCCTAGATATAAACGACAAGGTTCGCGATCGTATGGTCAGGGGCCTATCAACGAAGGACGAGTTTAGCGGTAACCTGCAATTAGAACTTTTTAATATAGGCTATAGAAGCTCAGACCCAAATGTATTCTATTCTTTTGGGGCCTATTTGGAAATGGACAATATTTCATATTGGCCGCAAGACTACGCGGTATTGCTTTTTGAGGGAAATGCCGATCAGCTAAACAGAAGGTTCGACCTTAGCGATTTAAAAGCAAGGGGCTCTATGGTGAACGTGTTTCATATTGGGGTCAATAAAAGAGTAAGCAACGATTTGACTATTGGTGCCAGGGGTAAGCTGTATTCCGGAATTTTTGATTATACCTCTACCAATAACAAGGGGTATTTGGTGAATACCGAGGGAAGTAACAATACTTTTACCACGACCCTGAGCTCTGATATGAAACTAAAGACTTCGGGAGTCAGGGAGCTAAATACCGCCCAAGAAGACGATGAACTTGTGAATGCGATAATGAAGCGCGCTTTTTTTGGAGGTGATCTGGGCTTGGGACTGGATCTAGGGTTTTCCTATAATCTAAACGAAACAACTGTTATTTCCGGTAGCTTATTGGATGTAGGTTTTATATATCATAGTGGAGATGTTGTAAGTTATAGTCTTAAAGGTACCGCTAGCACAGAAGGAATAGAAATAAATGTTTTGGAAGATTTCGCGGATCTCAACAGGGATTATTGGCAAGACTTGGTAGATGAGGTAGAAGAGCTGGTACCTTTTAAAAAATATGGTACTGGGTATATTACCTTTAGGCCAACAAAATTGAATATGGCTATACGTAAAGATTTTGGCGAATCAATAGGTGGACCATCAAATGATTGTGATTGTGACCCTTTAAAAGGGACAAGTGCCAGTTTAAGATCTCGTTATAGAAATTCTGCTGGAGCACATTTATATATGATCAACAGGCCTAGGGGGCCACAGATGGCCTTGACAGGTTTTTATACCCGTAGAATCGGAAATATATTGGCCCTGAAAGGGACTTATACCGTAGATAAATTTACCTATACCAATGTGGGGCTTGGGCTTAATGTACAGGCCGGTCCTGTAAATATATATGCCATGGCCGATAATTTGTTTTCTTACGGCAATATCGCCGCAAGCAATTATGCTTCTTTTCAGTTAGGATTAAATATTATATCTTGGGGGCGAAAGTAGACCCCGTATACGATTCTGGCATACTTTTTTCATATCCATTGGTAATTATTAAACATAGTATATTTTGAAAACCCTAATAGTGTCGTTTTTCGTATTGTTGAATGTTATGGGATTTGGTCAGGCAAATCTGAATGACTATAAGTACATTATAGTCCCCAAACAATTCGAAGCTTTTAAAAAGCAAAATGAACATCAAACAAGTACCTTGGTAAAGTTTCTTTTTACCGAAAAAGGATTTAATGTGGTATACGACGATGCACTGCCCGATGACTTAAAATTTAATAGATGTTTGGGCCTTATGGCTTCGTTGATCGATGATTCCACAATGTTTACAACAAAGACCTCTATTTCACTGACAGATTGTAATGGTGAGGAAGTGTTTAAGACACAACAGGGCAAAAGCAAGGTTAAAGAATTCAGGGGCGCATATTCCGAAGCTATTAGAATGGCAATGAAAAGCTTTAACGGAGTAAATTATGTGTACAACAATAAAGGAGGGGAGAAAGAGACGGTAACGCTTAATTTTAAAAATGACGTAAAAAAACTGGAGGAGAAAAATGTTGAGGCGGACGTTGCCGCAAGTAAACCAAAGAATACGAATCCTATGGTGGTACAGCAGGCTACCACAGAAGACCAATTGTATAAAAATAGGGAGCCCGTTTCTTCTGAAATACAACTAAATAAGGTAGGGGAGGCAACAGAGATCCTGTATGCTCAAAAACTCGCCAATGGTTATCAGTTGGTAGATAGTACCCCTAAGGTCAGAATGAAGTTAATGAAAAGTTCTACCGACAATGTATATATGGCACAGGGCGACGGCAAAAGTGGCATGGTCTATCAAAAAGATGGTCAATGGATCTTCGAGTATTATGAAGGGGATAAGCTCACACAAAAAGAACTGAACATCAAGTTCTAAAAGTCATATTTATCTTTCCATCGCTTTTTTAAAAACTCGCTGAGCGCATTTTCTCGTTGGTTATGACCAGGTCGGTAAAATGAGGTGCCCGTAAGTTCATCGGGCAAAAATTCTTCGTTTACAAAATTATTCTCATAATCGTGGGCATATTTATAGTCGGTACCATAGCCAAGATCCTTCATTAGTTTTGTAGGGGCATTTCTTAGATGTAGGGGAACGGATAGATTTCCGGTCTGTTTAACGGTCTGTTGTGCCTTTCCAATAGCCATGTAACTAGCGTTGCTTTTTGCTGAGGTAGCCAAATAAATGGCACATTGGCTTAGAATGATACGAGCCTCTGGATAACCGATGGTCGTCACCGCCTGAAAGGTGGTATTGGCAATTACCAGTGCGGTCGGGTTGGCCAATCCTATATCTTCAGAAGCTGAAATAAGCATTCTTCGTGCAATGAACTTTACGTCTTCGCCTCCTTCAATCATTCTGGCCAACCAATAAACGGCTCCATTAGGGTCGCTTCCCCGGATCGATTTGATAAAAGCGGAAATAATGTCATAATGCTGTTCTCCTGTTTTATCATATAGTACGGTGTTCTTTTGGGCCTTGGACAGCACCAAATCGTCTGTAATGGTTATGTCTTCGTGGGGCTCGGAATTAACGACCAGTTCAAATATGTTCAATAATTTTCTGCCGTCACCGCCAGATAGTCTTAATAATGCCTCGGTTTCCTTTAGGTCAATCTTTTTAGATTTTAGAATATCATCTTTCTCAATGGCACGTTTTAAAAGTTGTTCTAAATCTTCTTTGTCAAAAGCATTTAGAACATATACCTGGCATCTTGATAAAAGGGCCGGAATTACTTCAAAACTTGGGTTTTCGGTAGTGGCGCCTATAAGCGTAACCCAACCTTTTTCTACAGCCGCCAAGAGCGAATCTTGTTGCGATTTGCTGAACCTATGTATCTCATCTATAAAAAGAATGGGGTTTTTGGTCGTAAAAAGTCCTCCTGCTTGTTTGGCCTTGTCTATAACCTCTCTGATGTCTTTGACACCACTGTTGATCGCACTTAGCTCATAAAAGGGCCTTTTGCTTTCTTCTGCTATAATATGGGCCAAAGTGGTTTTTCCCGTACCCGGGGGGCCCCATAAAATCAAGGAGGGAATGATTCCCCTTTTTATCTGATGTGTCAAAGAGCCATTTGTCCCTACCAAATGGTTTTGACTTATATATTCCTCCAAATTTTTTGGACGTACACGCTCTGCTAATGGCTGATTCATGGTATAAAAATAGAATAAAGTTTACTAAGGGCATTTGGCTTGTAGATAATATTGGGTAAAATTTTAGGCTTATTTTTGATAAATGACATTTTAACCGATTTTTTGTTTTGGCCAATTAATTGATACTAAGTATGGAATGTTAGAGAATCAACATTTTAAATTTTCGAACAAGGTGCTTTTTGTTCCTTTGGTGTCCGTTCTAACAATATGGACGGTTTATTGGGTTGAACTGTTGAGAGGCACAAATTTTAATGATTACGGTATTTATCCAAGAACGTTCATGGGGTTAAAGGGGGTTGTTTTTAGTCCTTTCATCCATGGTTCTCTAGAGCATCTGTGGAACAATACCATTCCTCTGGCGGTTCTGTTGGCCGCATTGTTTTATTTTTATGGTAAAGTAGCTTTCAAGGTGCTGATAGGTGGGGTGTTGATGTCGGGTTTGATCACTTGGCTGATCGGAAGGCCATCGCACCATATTGGTGCCAGTGGGCTTATCTATGTGTTGGCAAGTTTCATCTTCTTTAAGGGCGTTTTTACAAAGCATTATCGGTTGGTAGCTTTATCGTTGGTAGTGGTATTTATTTACGGTAGTCTTCTGTGGTATATATTTCCTGTTAAAGAAGGTATTTCGTGGGAAGGACATTTGGGCGGTTTTATAACGGGGCTTTTAT
Organism: Maribacter sp. MMG018; assembly: GCF_018100785.1. GTDB lineage: Bacteria > Bacteroidota > Bacteroidia > Flavobacteriales > Flavobacteriaceae > Maribacter. The sequence continues at coordinate 1,553,499 of NZ_JAGJEC010000001.1, forward strand.
TTGCACTGATATTTAAGGTGCGAGTGCCGTTGCCCAAAAAGTTTGAATGGGAAAAAGAAGGGTACAACGAAGAAGAAGACCCTTTTCTAAAACATTTTGATGCCGAAGGTAATTTTATTGAGTCGATACCGGAAGAGGAATCTCAAGAACGGATCAGTTTTAAATATCATTACAAGGAAAGTCGTAATACCGACGAACCTGAAGATAATTAGCCTTGCAGACGTTGCCTGACCGCTTCGTATAAAAACACGGCGCAAGCAACAGAAACGTTCAGCGATTCAATTTCTCCCAACAATGGCAATTTGGCCCTATAGTCCGAAGCTTTTAAAATAGAGGGTGAGATACCTTGGTCTTCGGCACCCATTACGATGGCAATGGGTTGGGTGAACGAAATATCGTAAATAGAATCTGTTGTTTTTTCGGTCGCTGATACCACCTTTACACCAGAGGCCTGTAAATAATAAATGGCGTCCTTAATATGGTCTACTTTTGCAATAGGAACTTTAAATGCGGCACCGGCCGAGGTTTTAATAGTATCGGCGGTAACCGGGGCAGCACCTTTTTTTTGAATTATAATACCATCTACACCGGTACATTCCGCTGTTCTGATGATAGCCCCAAAATTACGAACATCGGAAAGTTGGTCTAAAAGAAGAAATAGGGCATTGCTCTCTTTTTCAGAGACTTTTTCTACCAAGTCTTCAAGGGTATGAAATTTAATGGGAGATATACTCGCGACCGCTCCCTGATGGTTGTTTTTTGTTAACCTGTTCAGTTTTTCAACAGGTACATATGAGCAAATAAGATTGTTTTTTCTAATAGCCGACTCTAGTTCTTTAAACAATTCACCACTAAGCCCTCTTTGAAGAAATATCTTATTGATTGGCTGTTCAGAATCTATAGCTTCTAAAATGGCCCTTATGCCATATATTTGATCATTCATGGGGCGAAGATACTTAATTTGAAGAACAGGTGATATTTTTTTTCAGTTCGGCATTCATAAAAATAAAAGACATTTTTATAGGTCCAGCGCTAATATTGCCGGATCATCTTTGGCGTAATGGTATGCTCTCCAGAAAAAGCCTACACCCGAGAATTCCCATACGATTTCACCTTCGGTGGTAACTTCCCATATACCATGGTCCCCTTCGGTAATTAAGGTGTTACCGTTTGGTAAACGTACCGCTCCCGATACTTTTGGGGAATAAATGGCAGGGTTTGAGTAACTCCACGTAATTTCTGGATCTATTGTTTCTGGAACAGTTTGTAAAGAAAGTTCATTTGGAAGCCTAAATTCATAAACCGTGGATTGTTCCAGGTCTCCTCCATTTGAAAAAATCAACATTTTTCCTTCCTCGTATAAGTTTGGGAAATGATTGTTATGGAACAGCCGATCTGTTGCTTCTTTATTTTGGGTACTTGGGTTCCCGAACCTGTAGATCAGATCACCACCTCTTTCAAAATTACCATTGGTATGACCGGCCGCTTCTTCGGTAGTGGTAGAATGGTCTATGACCCAAACTTCACTGTAGTAATTAACACTTAAATAAATAAGATCGTTTGTATCGTCATAAGCAATACCGTTTGCGTGCATTATATTGCCGTCGGTTGCTTCGTAGTAATTAAGATTTATTAATTGTGGGTTGTTTTCTATTACTCCATAATTTAGTTTAGAGCTATCGTAGTCTTGTATAAGATGGTCTTTTGCATGCCATTGCCATGTAATGGTGTTGGTATTTGGGTCTATCTCTATAATAGATTCTGGATATAGGTCTGTTCCATACTTAGATCCGTTTTCCAATGCTTCGGCTTCGGGCATCTTTTCCCAAGCGATTGCCAAAATATTACCATTTGGAAGTAACTCCACATCATGGTGGGAGCGATACTCGCTGTTAGAATAAGTAAAATCCCATAGAGCTTCTCCATTTTTTGCTATGATTTGAATTTTACCACCAAAACCGCCGAATAAAATTTCGGGATTATCGGCTTGTAAAGAAGCTAATAAGGTTCCGTCTTCTAATAAGAGGACATCATTTCCAATATTTCTTTCGTCTAACGGCCATTCATATACAATATTTGCACTCTTGTCCATTAGGTAAACCCTGTTGCTCAGGGCGTCGTTTACAAGAATATAATGGTCTTCTGCCAAATCTTTGTTGTAAAAGGTGACGGTGCCCATTTCTCCTTCTATGGTTTCCTGGGTGTTTTCGGATGTTTCTTCTTCGTTGTCTTCCTGATGCTCGTCCAATACGATTTCTTCCTCTTCAGAAGGCGGTGGTGTAAAATCGTCATCGGAACATGAAAATAGGCAACACGTTAAGAGCACGTATGTCAGGTTCATTTTTAGAAGTGAAGAAGATTTGCTCATGATACGGATTATTGGGTGGTAATCAGTCGTTTTTCCGATGGGAATAAGTTACTTTTTTTATTGATAATAGACTCTAAGGTTTTTCAGGGGTTTTTAAGTGAGGCAAAGATTTTCGTTTCTCCATTTTTTTGAGTTCCGTATCTCCAAATGCTTGGGGGTCTCCATTAAAACTTATCCTCCATATTTTTCCCTGTTTTGATTCTGAAATATAAAGAGATCCGTTTGTGTCCTGAGCGAGTCCCATGGGGCGGTATTTTGCGTCGTCGGTTGTTTTGGCCGAATCGACTCCGATAAAACCATCTGCGAAAACTTCCCATTTTCCGGTAGGTTTTCCTTTCTTGAAGGGAACAAAGGCTACAATATAGCCTCCTTGGGGGTAGGGGCCTCTGTTCATGGATCCGTGAAAGGCAATAAAAGCTCCTTCCTTATATCTTGGGGGAAATTGGGTGCCTGTATAGAATAAAAGGTCGTTGGGTGCCCAATGTGCTGGTAGGCCCATGATGGGGTCTTTAAAACCCACGGCTTCTTTTTGGCCATCTCCACCATATTCGGGGGCTACCATTTTTTTGTTCTTAAAAGGGTCGTAATAACTATAGGGCCATCCAAAATTATCGCCTTCCTCTATTTTCATAAATTCTTCGGCAGGTAATACGGCTTGGTCCCATTTGCTAAAATATTGTGGCGCATGGTTGTGTAGATAGTCTCGGCCATGTTGTACACCGTACAAGGTGTTGTCCTCATGGTTCCATGAAATAGCAACCATACTCCTAATACCAGTAGCATACAATTGACCATCTTGTTGCGATTGTCCTAATTTGTTTTCGTCAAATTTCCATATACTGCCTAGTACATCTAGACCGGGACAAGGGTACATGCCTTTTATTTGTCCTTTAGAGTTGGGATCTTCACACGCATTGGTAGGGGCGCTAAAAGTAACATACATATTCCCCTTTTTGTCAAAAGCCAAAGATTTGGCATTATGCCATCGTTTAGGGAAATAATCGGTAAGTACAACCTCGGGTTTTCCTTCAGGAATTAATTGGGAGTCCGATAGTTTTTGCCTATAGATTACTTGTTCTGAACTAAAGTAGAGGTAACCATTGTGAATACGCATTTCTGTGGCGAAGGTACCATCGTTGGGGTAATCGCCAAAGCGTTTTATGATATCGGCTTTTCCGTCCCCGTCCGTATCCCTTAGAGCTATATTTCCATTAATTCCCTTAGGCTCGCGCAATTTTACATAGATATCACCATTTTTGTTGATTGCCATATGACGAGAAGGGCCTATACTGTCTACAACAACTAAGGCAGAAAAACCATCTGGTAAAATTAAGCCCCCGTTTGGCAGCTCTTTTTCTTTATCTGCCCGATTTTCAGAATTGACAGGTGTGACCACTTTTTTAGTTTCTTTTACCTCACTCTCTTTACAAGAAGTGATTAGCACGGTAAGTAATAAAACTAATTTTAATTTTTTCATATTGGTTTTGTGGGCTGGGTTATATTTTAAAGGTAAGAAATAAGTGAAAAAAGGAAGAGTATTGAGGATGCCGAATTTTTATGGCCTCATATTTAAACAAAAAAAGGTGCAAACATATGTTTGCACCTTTTTATATATTCTATAAATTAGATTATAGATTCAAAGGTAAACAGAAATCAAAAAGACTGGCTCCTGCAGTTGGTTCGGGACCTAAATCCAAAACTGTTTCTCCGTTCGCCGAAATTACTTGGAATGTATTTTCTTCGTCGTAAGAACCACTGTTGTATACAATTTGAATAAGCTCTGTACCTGTAGGTACATCAAATGTAATCGTTGTACTATCGCCGCCATCATGAGTATAATTCGTGATGGTACCATCGATGTTTACATCCAACGAAGCACCGTTCCAAGAATCACCATATGCATCTTGCAATTCCATGGTCCAAGTTCCTGGAGTTGGAGCAATTGGAGGACAAACCAAAGGAATGGTATAGATAAATGGAGATCTATAGTAAGAACCACCAGAAACCGTACTGTTTAAGTTGGTATTGGTGAATGATCTTCCATCCGTTAAATTCAATACGTATTTAATGGTAAAGCTATCACCTCCAAAATAGTCGCCATCAGCTAGGCCATTGGCCGCAGCAAGCTCACCTAATGTTAGAACAACCGTAATAGATGGAAGGCCATCTTCATTTGTGGTGAACTCAGAAGCTGTAATCGTTTTGAGCAATGTGGAGGTGGTAGACAGGGCATCATCGGCTATACTAGTAAAGGAAGTATAGATTTCCACATTGTCCAATAATTCACCCTGAGCGTTATCTTCTACCTCAAATGTAACGGAATACTCGGCGTTGGGATCCTCATAACTGAATTCCTGTGCGGCTACTTCCGAAGCAGAGGTCGTTGCTCTAAAGACGGCTCCCCTGGTCACTTCCTCGAAGACATCGTCTATAGTCTTATTGCTGGATTCGCAGGCCAGAAAGCCGACAGATACCAACGATAACATTAATATGTTTTTAATATATCTTTTCATAATTCTATTTTTTTAATTTGATAAAGGAAAACCGCTATCAGGGTTGATGTCCCAAAAAACTTTTTCTGTTACAGAAGTTTTTTGCGTTACGTTACTGTTGTTGTTGGCGTATACCGAAGGGTATAGGAATGATCTGATGAACGCACCTGGATCTGGCTCCAAGTTCGGTTGAAGATCACTTGGGTATCCTGTTCTTCTATAGAAGTTATAGGCATCTATTCCGTTACCAAATAGGGATACAAAGAACTCTTTTGCCAATAGATTTAACTTTTCGTCTCCAACAGCGGCATCATATTCGGCCTCAACTTCTGCAAGGTAATCGGTAACATCATCAGCTGTAGGCTCAAGCGATAAATCTGCACCGCCGTCCAATACTCCAAAAGCCATTGTTTTGTCTATGGATTTTTCGATTCCGTCTAGCATATACGTTTTTGCGTCTTCAAGCTCATTGTCAAAGTATGCCATTTCCGCTTTAAGGAAATCTATTGTTTGAGCCAAGAAAATTGGAGTTATACCTGCACCACCTGCACCAGAGCCTAAATCAACTCCTGCAAAAGTACTATCGTCGAACTCACCGCCAGCTGGGTATACACCGTACGTTGTTTTTAATTCACCATCTGGAGGTGTGCCATCATCATCACCATGATCTCTACCCCAATAACCGTTTGGTAAGTAACAGAAGGTAAAATTGCCGGAAACATAATGGGCTGGGGCCGGTTCTACACTACAAGAAAGTGTTTGTTGGTTAGGTCCATCCGAGTCAACAGCACCAGGTGTAGTAGGGTTTTGTCTGTAAAAGTAGTAACGTATTCTAGGGTCGCTATCATTATAGATTGTAATGGCATTGTCTTTTTTAGAGTTATCCATATAATTCATCAACCAATTGGACATATAATCACCAGCACCGGTTGTAGTGTAGTTGTCGGCGTAATCCGGATGTCTAGCATCTGGGTTAACTACATTGGTTCCCCAAGAAAATTGAAAATCTTCATCTACAGAAGTGATGTAGTTACCTGCGTCTATTATGGAATTAAAAGCATCCATGGCACCTGCATCTACCAATCTTGTTTGTGCATAAATTTTCAATTTTATAGAATTGGCTACTTTTATCCAATTGTCCCAGTCTCCTCCATAATAATAATCATTGTCAGGGTCTGCGGCATTATCATCTGTGGAGAAATTAGCAATCGCATCGTCCAATAAATCCAATGCCGCAGCGTATATAGATGCTCCGCTATCGGCCGTTGGGTTTAAGTTGTCTATACCTGAAATGGCTTCCGTGTATGGAACGTCTCCATAAAAATCTACCAAGGTGACTATTGTAAAGGCTTGCATTACTTGCCCCATACCAATATGACGTTTAAAATTAGCTTCTTCAGCCAATGTATTCATGGCACCGATGTCCGTTAACATAGAAGAGTATGCATATCTCCATTCACCATCTTGAGAAGCTGGTGAGTAGGCTTGTTGGTACAAACGTGTGCCCATGTTTTCCAATCTTGTTACTTCGGCACCATTAGACCCCATGTCTTCGTTGAATCTTGCGAATTCTTCTTGAACACGATTTAGATAAAAATCAGGAGTAGCTTGATCTGGACTCACCGCATTCGGGTCGGTAATTAGATCAAGTTCCGTACTCTCACACGAAAGAATAAGCCCCGCGGAGAAAACTGTTAGAACTAAGTTTTTAATAAATATTTTCATTTTCTTTTTTTTTTAAAATGTTGCTTTTATAGACATACCATATCTTCTTGAACCTGGGCTATTGATAAAGTCAAATCCTAGTGCATTACCTACACCGACCCCTAAGTTTTCTGGGTCAAAATTGGTACCGTCAGGTATGTTTATTCCTTTAAACCATAGGTTTTGACCAGTTAAGGTAAAACTTAAGGATCCAAATGGTGTTCTTTCCAAAGCTTTGCTAGGTACTGAATATCCTAACCTAACTTCTCTTAAACGAATGGTACTACCATCGTATACCTGTAATTCGCTTGGGCCAAAAGCCACGTTGCTGAAGTAGTAGTCAGAGTTGTTGATTTGAATGTCATTTACCGAACCATCAGCTTTAACACCTGGTAAAATGAATGTGGATACACGGTCTTGAGTATCGGTAGTTAAACCACGACCTACCAAAGCAGAGATAGTATTTGCGTAAACATCGCCACCATGCCTGTAAGATATATCGAAGTTAAAACTAAAGTTCTTGAACCTGAATCCATTACTTACGTTCAATCTCCAATCGGCATTAGGATCACCTATTTCAAATAATCCATTTTCCTCGGCATAACTACCTGTACTGGTAACTACTTTGTTGCCTGCATCATCTCTTAAGACTCTAGAGCCCATGATAATACCGAATGGCCTTCCTGCTACGGCAAAGTTGGAAAGGTCAGAGAACAGACCTCCAATGTTAATGTTGTCCGTATCCTGTCCTAAGTCGATTACTGTAGATTCATCAGCCGTAAAGTTGGCGTTTACATCCCAGTTAAAACCACCTTCGTTTTCACTTCTAAATAAAGAAACACCTAAATCAGCTTCTATACCCTTTACCTGAACCTCACCAATATTTGTTACAGTTGAAGTGTAACCGGATGAAGGATCCAATGGTTGCTCTGAAATTAGATCTGTAGTGGTTTTCTTATAAATGGAAACATCTAAGGACACCCTGTTCTGTATGAATCTTGATTCAACACCAAATTCAAGTTCTTGCAATAGTTCTGGGCTTAAAGCTGGATTTGCCAATTCGTCATCTACTGTAATAGAAGAGACCAAAGTACCATCTTTAAGGAATTCTCTAGTATCCAAAGTTGCCGTGTTGGCTACAGGATACCCGCCAAAGAAACCTGCAGAGGTACCGTAACCAGCTCTTAATTTTAAGAAGTTAAGACCGTTTTGAGACTGCAACCCATCTATAAGTGCCGTAGGCAATATTGATAAACTGGCAGATGGATAGAATATAGAGTTTTCGATAAAGTTTGAAACCCAGTCATTTCTTGCTGCCAAAGTTAAATACGCAAAGTTGTCATATCCAAACTCTGTTTGGGCATAGACTCCCATAATGTTCTGAATCTCGTCATATTGAACCGGTGCGGCCGTCGCAAAATTGTAGTGTTTGAACACACCGAAAATGGATTGTTGGTCACTGGTAACACCTTGTCTAGAAAATTCTGTTCTTCTAGAGGTTGCACCTAAGTTAACGTTCATGTCCAATTTTTCTGATAATTGCCACATACCGTTTAATTGAGCAGTATGGTCCCAAATAGTATTTTTGTTGTCATACGTTTGGTACCTACCTTGTACGTACCCTTCGGCACCACCTTTGTTCTGACCAATCTCGTTACGTTCTGTATAGAAATCTAAACCTGTTCTCCAGAAAACATTGATGTTGTCGTTTATCTTATAGCTAAACTGTGTGCTACCAAATACCCTGTTGGTATTTTGATTGGCAAAAGCATTCTCAGCTGTCCATCGTGGGTTTTGAATATCGTTACCACCTCTGTAGTAAACACTACTTCCGTCAATCGGGTTTTGGTAAGGAAGTCCCATTAGGTCAACACTTCTTGGGGTAAAAAACAAATGTCCGAATACAGAAGCACCGTCACCAAATGCACCGTTACCCGTACTAGCTGCGATAGGAGGTGATTTAACATCACTTTTTGTGAAGTTCATGGTTCCGTTTACGGTGAACTTGTTACTTAATTCAGCTCTACCACCAACACTAAAAGTGGTTCTTTGTAGTTTGTTTCCAGGAGTAAAACCTTCATCTTTTAAGTTACCGATACTGGCATTATAAGAAAGCTTGCCATCTTCAGAAGCACCGGAGGCGTTAATAGAGTTATTGGTAACCGTTCCGGTACGGAAAAAGTCTTTTACACCATCATAAGGTTTAAACTCATAAGTGGCACCTTGGTATTCTGGGAATGCCGCACTTACTTTAGAGTTTACTGAATATGGGTGTCTAATTAAAATAGTACCTTCTTCATTAGTACCTGCCCAAGTTGCACCAAAGTTATTTGGTTCTGGTATATTGAAATCAGGTCCCCAGTTACTGAAGAACTCACCATAAGCTTGGTCAAAACCGTTACCATATTGATCTTGGTAATCTGGTAATGTTGAGATTTCGTTAAAGAAAATAGAAGAAGTAACCGTTATTTCAGATTTCTTTTTGCCCGTGCCTGCAGCACCTGCCTTAGTGGTTATCAAGATAACACCATTTCTACCAGCGGTACCATATAGGTTGGCCGCGGCCAAACCTTTTAATACGTTTACATTGGCAATGTTGTTAGGGTCTAAGTCCAAAAACCTACTGGAACCTACATTTCCGTCAATTGCATCACCTTGTGAATTTGTATCTGAACTAAAAGGAACACCATCAACAATAAACAATGGTTGGTTAGAACCCGAAATAGAGGTAAAACCACGTATTACGATGTTCGTAGCGGAACCTGACATACCACTTGCGGCATTTATCAGTACCCCAGAGGCCTTACCGTTAAGTACCCTACCTACATCGCCTTCAGCTTTTTGCTCCAAGTCCTCGGCGTCTACAGAAGAAACCGCATAACCAAGGGACTTTTTCTCCCTTTTAATACCTTGTGCCGTAACTACCACTTCTTCAAGAGCTTGTGCATCCTCTGTCATTTGAACATTGATAGTGTTACTGCCACCAACTGTCTGGGTGGTATTCTTCATACCAATATAAGTAAAGAGTAATGTTTGGCCCTCAGACGCGGTTATGGAATAATTTCCATCAAAATCGGTTTGAGTACCATTCGTAGTTCCTGTTACAATAATGTTAACCCCCGGGAGTGGTAATCCATCCTGGTCGGTAACAGTACCGGAAACTGTTTTTTCTTGCGCATACGAAATATGCACAATTAACGCTAACAAGAGCGTCAACAATCCATTTAGTTTTGTTCTCATTTTTTAATTATTTGAATTAGCTAGCGACAAAAATCAAAATAAAGTGTTAATAATCCAAAGGAATTTTAATAAAACTTTAAGAATTTGTGAAAAAATTCAAAGTTACAGATTAAACAGTATTGATATTTTTGTTTGTGTAATATAACAAGTTGTATTTTATGAATTTCGCAAAAAACCTATGTTTTACGTTTGTTTCGAAGTGCTGTTTTTAGAAAATCAGTGAAATTTTTTAAACCTAAAATTTTTGTTAAAACATAGGGTCTTAACAATAATTTTCGGCGCTGAAAATTGTCAGTTAAAAAAAACTTTTAAAATATTTGCGCTGTGGTTTGAATTATTCTGAAATATCACTACATTTGCCGACCCTTAAACAAAGGGTAATTTTTATACATATTTATATAGTATGCCAACAATTTCACAATTAGTACGAACAGGAAGGGCCACAATTACTAAGAAGAGTAAATCGGCTGCTTTGGATTCGTGTCCTCAGAGAAGGGGTGTATGTACAAGGGTATATACGACAACTCCAAAGAAACCAAACTCGGCAATGAGAAAAGTTGCAAGGGTAAGGTTGACCAATGGAAAAGAGGTGAATGCCTACATTCCGGGAGAGGGTCACAATTTACAAGAGCACTCGATAGTATTAGTAAGAGGCGGGAGAGTTAAGGATTTGCCAGGAGTTAGATATCATATCGTTCGTGGGGCATTGGACACAGCAGGTGTGGCCGGTAGAACACAACGTAGGTCTAAGTATGGTGCAAAACGACCTAAGAAGTAATAACACTTTTTAAAAAGAAGTAATGAGAAAAAGACAGGCAAAGAAAAGACCACTTTTACCGGATCCAAGATTTAACGATCAATTGGTTACGAGATTCGTTAATATGATGATGTGGGACGGTAAAAAATCTGTTGCATTTAGTGTATTTTATGATGCGATAGATATAGTAGAGGCCAAAAAGACAGATGAAGAAAAAACTGCTTTAGAGCTTTGGAAGGATGCATTGAGTAATGTAATGCCTCATGTAGAAGTGAGAAGTAGAAGGGTTGGAGGGGCTACTTTCCAGATTCCTATGCAGATTAGGCCGGACAGAAAAATTTCTACCGCAATGAAGTGGTTGATCAGTTATGCTAGAAAGCGTAATGAGAAAGGAATGTCCCAAAAATTGGCTGCCGAAATCTTAGCGGCTGCCAAAGAGGAAGGCGCTGCTGTAAAGAAAAGGGTTGATACCCACAAAATGGCAGAAGCAAACAAAGCATTTTCCCACTTTAGATTTTAATCAGAAATGGCAAGAGATTTAAAATATACAAGAAATATAGGTATTGCGGCTCATATCGATGCTGGTAAAACAACAACGACCGAGCGTATACTTTTTTATACAGGTGTTAGTCATAAAATTGGAGAGGTTCATGATGGTGCTGCCACTATGGACTGGATGGAGCAAGAGCAAGAGCGTGGTATTACCATTACTTCTGCTGCTACAACTTGTTCTTGGAACTTTCCAATGGAGAACGGTAAGTCTACGGCAGAGACAAAACCATATCACTTTAACATTATAGATACCCCGGGACACGTTGACTTTACGGTTGAGGTTAACAGGTCTCTTCGTGTTTTAGATGGTTTGGTCTTTTTGTTCAGTGCTGTTGATGGTGTTGAGCCTCAATCTGAAACTAACTGGAGGTTGGCCGACAATTATAAAGTGCCACGTATTGGTTTTGTTAACAAAATGGACCGACAAGGGTCTAACTTCTTGAACGTGTGTAAGCAGGTGAAAGAGATGTTGGGTTCAAATGCCGTGCCTATTGTTTTGCCAATCGGTGAAGAGGCTGATTTTAAAGGTATTGTTGATTTGGCCAAGAATAGGGCCATTGTTTGGCATGATGATAACTTTGGGTCTACTTTTGATGTGATCGATATTCCTGAAGATATGAAGGCGGAGGTTAAGGAGTATAGAGCTGCCTTGATCGAAGCTGTTGCCGAGTATGATGAAAAATTGATGGAAAAATTCTTCGAAGATGAAGATTCCATTTCTGAAGAAGAGGTTCATGCGGCATTAAGAGCTGCTGTTATGGATAGGGCTATTATACCAATGGTATGTGGTTCTTCTTTCAAAAATAAAGGTGTTCAGTTCTTGTTGGACGCTGTATGTAGGTATTTGCCTTCTCCGGTAGATAAAGAAGCTATCATTGGTGTGAATCCTAATACAGGTGAGGAAGAATCTAGAAAGCCGGATGTTAAAGAGCCTTTTTCGGCTCTTGCCTTTAAAATTGCTACCGATCCTTTTGTAGGTAGGTTGGCTTTCTTTAGAACATATTCTGGTAGATTGGATGCTGGTTCTTATATATTGAACAACCGTTCGGGTAAAAAAGAACGTATCTCTAGAATTTATCAAATGCACTCCAATAAGCAAAATGCTATCGATTATATCGAAGCTGGAGATATAGGGGCTGCGGTAGGTTTTAAAGATATTAAGACAGGGGATACCATGTCTGATGAAAAACACCCTATTGTTTTGGAAAGTATGGAATTTCCAGATCCGGTAATTGGTATAGCTGTTGAGCCTAAGACCAAAGCTGATGTAGATAAGTTGGGTATGGCCTTAGGAAAATTAGCTGAAGAGGATCCAACCTTCCAGGTGAAGACAGATGAAGCTTCAGGTCAGACAATTATTTCCGGAATGGGAGAATTGCACTTGGATATCATTGTCGATAGGTTAAAAAGAGAATTCAAAGTAGAGGTGACCCAAGGAGAGCCTCAAGTTGAGTATAAGGAAGCATTTACCAAAACAGCTTCGCACAGAGAGACTTATAAGAAGCAATCTGGTGGTCGTGGTAAATTTGGTGATATCGTATTCGAAATGGGTCCAGCGGACGAAGATTTCGAAGGAACTGGACTTCAGTTTGTGGATGAGATCAAGGGAGGTCGTATTCCTAAAGAGTTTATCCCTTCTGTAGAAAAAGGTTTCACAATGGCTATGCAAAATGGTCCATTGGCGGGTTATGAGATGGATGCGATGAAAGTTGTGTTGAAAGATGGTTCTTTCCACCCTGTGGATTCGGATGCTCTATCGTTCGAACTTGCTGCGAAAATGGGTTACAAAGCTGCTGGTAAAGCTGCTGGAGCTGTAATAATGGAGCCAATCATGAAAATTGAGGTTATTACACCTGAAGAAAACATGGGTGATATAGTTGGGGATTTGAACAGAAGACGTGGTACTATTAGCGATATGAGCGATAGAGCCGGTGCCAAGGTTGTAAAAGGTATGGTTCCTTTATCCGAGATGTTCGGGTATGTAACCTCTTTAAGAACGCTTTCTTCTGGTAGGGCAACATCAACAATGGAATTTTCACACTATGCCGAAACACCTTCGAATATTTCTGAAGAAGTTATTAAGGCGGCTAAAGGAATAACAGCATAATTTAAGGAAATGAGTCAGAAAATTAGAATAAAACTTAAGTCTTACGACCATAATTTGGTAGACAAATCTGCTGAGAAAATCGTAAAAACGGTAAAGACTACCGGTGCTGTTGTAACGGGACCAATTCCTTTGCCAACGCATAAGAAAATATTTACGGTATTGCGTTCACCGCACGTAAATAAAAAATCTAGAGAGCAGTTCCAATTAAGTTCTTATAAGAGGTTGTTGGATATTTATAGCTCTTCATCGAAAACTATTGATGCGCTTATGAAGCTAGAGCTTCCTAGCGGTGTCGAGGTTGAGATCAAGGTTTAAGTGAAAAGCTGGCCCCAATAGGGTCGGTGTACATGTCCTGAGCTGCGGGCGAGGGAAAAACGGAGATAAAATAATTTCAGGGTTGAATTATTTTTGACCCTATTTTTTTGAAAGAATTTTAATAATTAGTAATTAATATAATTTAAGTATGTCTGGGTTAATAGGAAAGAAAGTAGGCATGACCAGTATTTTTGACGAGAACGGGAAGAACATTCCTTGTACCGTTATACAAGCTGGGCCATGTGTAGTTACCCAAGTCAGAACCGAAGAGGTAGACGGGTATAGTGCCCTTCAGCTTGGTTTCGATGACAAGGCAGAAAAACGTGCTAATAAGGCTGAATCTGGCCATTTTAAAAAAGCAGGTGCTTCTCCCAAGAAAAAGGTCATTGAATTTCGAGATTATGAAGGTGAATACAAATTGGGAGACACTATTGGTGTCGATGTTTTTGTAGAAGGAGAGTTTGTGGATGTTGTAGGAACATCAAAAGGTAAAGGATTTCAAGGTGTTGTTAAAAGACATGGTTTTGGAGGTGTAGGGCAGTCTACACACGGTCAGCACAATAGACTTAGGGCTCCTGGTTCCATTGGTGCGGCATCTTACCCTGCTAGAGTTTTCAAGGGAATGAAAATGGCAGGAAGAATGGGTGGAGAACGTGTTACGGTTCAAAACCTGAAAGTATTAAAGGTAGTTCCGGAGAAAAATCTTTTGGTAGTAAAGGGTTGTGTACCTGGTCATAAAAACGCTTACATAACTATAGAGAAGTAATGAAAGTAGCAGTTTTAGATATAAAAGGAAAAGATACGGGTAGAAAGGCAGACCTTTCTGATGACGTATTTGCTATAGAGCCAAATGATCATGCGGTCTATTTAGATGTGAAACAATATTTGGCGCATCAAAGACAAGGTACGCACAAATCAAAAGAGCGTGGTGAGATTGCTGGTAGTACCAGAAAGATAAAGAAACAAAAAGGTACAGGTACCGCGAGAGCGGGTAGTATCAAATCTCCGATCTTTAGAGGTGGAGGTAGAATCTTTGGGCCTAGACCTAAGGATTACACTCAAAAATTGAACAAGAATTTAAAGCGTTTGGCAAGAAAATCAGCTTTGAGTCTTAAATCAAAAGAGAAGGCTATTTTGGTCGTTGAGGATTTTGATTTTGATGTGCCTAAAACAAAGGATTTCGTTAATGTGCTTAAGTCGTTGGGCTTAGAAAACAAAAAATCCTTATTTGTGTTGGGTGATTCAAATAAAGGCGTATATTTGTCTTCGCGTAATTTTAAGGGTTCTGAGGTTATAAATAACTCAGAATTAAGCACTTACAAAATACTTAATGCCTCAAGTGTGGTATTGTTGGAGAGCTCTTTAGAAGGAATCGAATCAAACTTAAATAACAAGTAGAACCATGAGTGTGTTGATAAAGCCAATTATTACGGAAAAAATGACTGCAGATAGCGAGTTGAACAATCGTTATGGTTTTGTGGTTGATCCAAGGGCTAACAAGATTCAGATTAAGGAGGCTGTTGAGGCTACTTATGGTGTTTCGGTCAAGAAAGTTCGAACAATGAATTATGGGCCTACAAGAAAGTCCAGATATACAAAAACTGGAGTACAGCACGGAAAGACAAATGCTATTAAAAAAGCGATTGTTGATGTTGTTGAAGGTGATATAATTGATTTTTACAGTAATCTATAAAGACAAGAAATGTCAGTTAGAAAATTAAAACCAATCACTCCTGGGCAGCGTTTTAGAGTAGTAAATGGGTTTGACGCCATTACTACTGATAAGCCGGAGAAAAGCTTGCTTGCTCCGTTAAAAAAGTCGGGAGGTAGAAACAGTCAAGGAAAAATGACCATTCGCCAAAAAGGTGGAGGTCATAAAAGAAGGTATCGTGTAATAGATTTTAAAAGAGATAGGCAAGATGTGCCTGCTGTGGTTAAATCAATAGAGTACGATCCAAACAGGACGGCTTTTATCGCTTTATTGGAGTATACCGATGGTGAAAAAAGATATGTTGTTGCTCAAAACGGATTAAAAGTGGGTCAGCAGGTAGCTGCTGGTGCTGATGTTGCTCCAGAAATTGGAAATGCGTTACCACTTAGTCAAATTCCTTTGGGAACTATAATTTCTTGTATAGAGTTGCGTCCTGGTCAAGGGGCCGTAATGGCAAGAAGTGCCGGAACTTTTGCTCAGTTAATGGCGAAGGACGGTAAGTTCGTTACTGTAAAAATGCCATCTGGGGAGACAAGACTTATTTTGTCCGGTTGTATGGCTACTATAGGTGCCGTATCGAATTCGGATCATCAGTTGTTGGTTTCCGGTAAGGCCGGTAGAAGTAGATGGTTAGGTAGAAGACCTAGAACAAGACCAGTAGTTATGAACCCTGTAGATCACCCAATGGGAGGTGGTGAAGGTAGAGCATCTGGAGGTCATCCAAGGTCAAGGAACGGTATACCTGCCAAAGGCTTTAGAACTCGTTCTAAGACTAAGAGTACCAATAAGTATATAATAGAACGTAGAAAGAAATAATAAAGTAGAAAGAAATGGCACGTTCACTAAAAAAAGGACCTTACGTTCACTATAGTCTGGAGAAGAAAATCCAGCAGACTGTTGCATCCGGTAAAAAATCGGTTATCAAAACTTGGTCAAGAGCATCAATGATAACTCCAGATTTTGTAGGATTGACAATAGCAGTCCACAACGGAAGACAATTTGTACCTGTTTTCGTTACAGAAAATATGGTAGGACATAAATTAGGAGAATTTTCACCAACTAGATCTTTTAGGGGTCATGCTGGTGCTAAGAATAAAGGAAAGAAGTAAGCTATGGGAGTTCGTAAAAAACAGATGGCCGAAAGAATAAAGGCTGAAAAGCAGAAAGTTGCTTTTGCAAAATTGAACAACTGTCCTACTTCACCTAGAAAAATGAGGCTTGTTGCTGATTTGGTTCGTGGTGAGAAAGTGGAAAAAGCTTTGGCAATCTTAAGATTTAATCCAAAGGAAGCTTCGCGTAAATTAGAGAAGTTGTTACTTTCCGCGATTGCCAATTGGCAAGCAAAAAATGAGGATGCCAGTATAGAGGATGCCGATTTAATCGTATCTGAAATCAGGGTAGATAGTGGTGCAATGTTGAAAAGATTGCGTCCGGCTCCTCAAGGTAGGGCACATAGAATAAGAAAGCGTTCGAACCATGTAACTTTGGTTTTGGGGTCTAATAATAATACAGAAAGCTAGAATGGGACAGAAAACAAATCCGATAGGAAATCGTCTAGGAATTATCAGAGGATGGGAATCTAACTGGTACGGTGGAAACGACTATGGTGATAAACTGGCCGAAGATGATAAGATTAGAAAATACATTCATGCTAGGCTTTCTAAAGCAAGTGTCTCAAGGGTAATCATTGAGCGAACTTTAAAACTGATAACCGTAACGGTTACGACCGCTAGACCTGGAATTATCATAGGTAAAGGAGGGCAAGAGGTCGATAAGCTTAAAGAAGAGCTTAAGAAAATTACCAATAAAGAGGTTCAGATCAATATATACGAGATCAAGAGACCGGAGGTAGATGCAAACTTGGTTGCTGCGAGTATAGCAAGGCAAATTGAAAGTAGAATTTCTTTTAGAAGAGCTATTAAGATGGCTATTGCGGCGGCAATGAGAATGAATGCCGAAGGGATTAAAGTTCAGATATCCGGTCGTTTGAACGGAGCTGAAATGGCAAGGTCCGAATCATATAAAGAAGGTAGGATTCCATTATCTACTTTTAGGGCCGATATAGATTACGCTTTGCATGAAGCCCAAACAACTTACGGTAAGTTGGGTATCAAAGTATGGATTATGAAGGGCGAGGTTTATGGTAAGCGTGAACTTTCTCCATTGGTAGGCATGCAAAAAGGGCAGTCTTCAAAAGGAGGTAAGCAAGAAGGTGGTAGAAAACCGCGTCGTAGAAAGTAATAATTATAGAAGTAGAGAAAAATGTTACAACCAAAAAGAACGAAGTTCCGAAAAATGCAGAAAGGCCGTATGAAAGGTCTTTCTAACAGAGGGCACCAACTTTCAAATGGTATGTTCGGTATAAAATCGGTAGGTGATGCAGCCTTTTTGACTTCTCGTCAAATCGAAGCGGCGCGTATCGCAGCTACTAGATATATGAAAAGGGAAGGTCAGCTATGGATAAAAATATTCCCGGACAAGCCTATTACCAAAAAACCTTTAGAGGTACGTATGGGTAAAGGTAAAGGGGCGCCAGAATATTTTGTGGCGGTCGTAAAACCAGGAAGGGTTATGTTCGAAGTAGCTGGGGTTTCGATGGAAGTTGCTAAAGAGGCTTTAAGGTTGGCAGCTCAAAAACTTCCGGTTAAAACGAAATTTATTGTTGCACGAGATTATACAGTTGAAAATTAATCGTAGGAATCATGAAAAAACAAGAGATCAAAGAATTGTCTGTTGAAGGACTTACGGAAAAGTTGGCTGAATATAAAAAGCAACATGCAGATTTAAAAATGGCTCATTTTGTAACTCCATTGGAGAATCCTCTTCAAATTAGAAAAGTTCGAAGAACGGTTGCAAGATTGGCTACTGAATTAACTAAAAGGGAAAACCAATAATTGGTTCTGCTTTATGGAAAAAAGAAACTTAAGAAAAGAGAGAGTTGGGGTTGTAACCAGTGATAAAATGGAAAAGTCCATTGTTGTTGCAGAGGTGAAAAGAGTAAAACACCCTATGTACGGTAAATTCGTTTTGAAGACTAAGAAATATGTTGCTCATGACGAAAAAAACGATTGCAATGTCGGTGATACCGTGAAAATTATGGAGACACGTCCCATGAGCAAGACCAAATGTTGGAGGTTAGTAGAAATCTTAGAAAGAGCTAAATAAGTTATGTTACAGCAAGAATCTAGATTAAAAGTAGCAGATAATACCGGAGCAAAGGAAGTTTTAACTATTCGCGTTCTTGGTGGTACAAAAAGAAGATATGCTTCTATTGGGGATAAAATCGTAGTTACCGTTAAGGAGGCTACGCCAAATGGAGGTATTAAAAAAGGAGCGGTTTCCACTGCCGTTGTCGTTAGAACAAAGAAAGAGGTTAGAAGACCTGATGGTTCTTATATCCGTTTCGATGACAATGCGTGTGTACTGTTGAATCCAGCTGGAGAGATGAGAGGAACCCGTGTGTTTGGACCTGTAGCCAGAGAGCTTAGGGACAAGCAATTCATGAAAATTGTTTCATTGGCCCCAGAGGTACTATAATTGATTGTCAAGATGAAGAAGTTAAAAATTAAAGCAGGAGATACGGTAAGGGTTATTGCTGGAGATCATAAAGGTTCAGAAGGTAAGGTAATGTCCGTAAATCTTGAAAAGAATAAAGCTATCGTAGAGGGTGTGAACATGGTTTCCAAACATGAGAAGCCAAGTGCAAAAAATCCTCAGGGTGGTATAGTAAAAAAGGAAGCTCTTATTCACGTTTCTAACCTATCGTTGATTGATCCTAAGTCTGGTGAAACAACTAGAGTAGGGTATGAGGTGAGAGATGGCAAAAAAGTAAGGTTTTCCAAGAAATCTAAAGAAGTAATTTAGTTATGGCTTACGTTGCAAGATTAAAGAAAGAATATAAGGAACGCATTATTGCTGCGTTGACCGAGGAGTTTGGTTACCGTAATGTAATGCAAGTACCAAAATTAGAGAAAATCGTAGTTAGTAGAGGTGTTGGTGCTGCCGTTGCCGATAAAAAACTTATTGATCATGCCGTAGACGAAATGACTATGATTACAGGTCAAAAAGCGGTACCTACAATGTCTAAAAAGGATGTTGCTGCCTTTAAACTTAGAAAAGGTATGCCTATCGGAGCCAAAGTTACATTGCGTGGAGAGCGTATGTATGAATTTTTGGACAGATTGGTTACTTCCGCACTACCTAGGGTAAGAGATTTTCAGGGTATCAAGGCAACCGGTTTTGATGGCCGTGGCAATTATAACCTTGGTATAACCGAGCAAATTATATTTCCGGAAATAAATATTGATAAGATCAATAGGATCAACGGAATGGATATAACTTTTGTTACCTCTGCCGAAACTGACAAGGAAGCAAAATCATTACTAACAGAATTAGGATTACCTTTTAAAAAGAAGTAGTATGGCTAAAGAATCAATGAAAGCCCGTGAGAGAAAAAGGGCAAGAACTGTAGCTAAATATGCTGAGAAACGCAAAGCTCTTAAAGAAGCTGGCGATTATGAAGCGTTACAGAAATTGCCAAAAAATGCCTCTCCAGTACGTATGCACAATAGATGTAAGTTGACTGGAAGACCAAAAGGTTATATGAGGACTTTTGGAATCTCAAGGGTTATGTTCAGGGAAATGGCTAACAAAGGTTTGATACCTGGAGTTAAGAAAGCCAGCTGGTAATAAATAAAGAATAACTGGTTTCAGGTTTAGCAATAGTGCTAAAAACCGTCACCGAATTATATATAAATGGTAACAGATACTATAGCAGATTATCTAACAAGGATTAGAAACGCAAGTAGGGCAGGTCATAGGGTAGTAGAGATCCCGGCCTCCAATTTAAAAAAGGAGATAACTAAAATATTGTTCGATCAAGGATATATTTTAAGTTATAAGTTCGTGGACGATAAGGTTCAGGGTACTATCAAAATAGCTTTGAAGTACGACAAAATGACCAAAGATCCGGTAATTAAGAATATACAACGTATAAGTAAGCCAGGTCTTAGAAAGTATGCCTCTAATGAAAATCTGCCTAGAGTTCTTAACGGGCTTGGTATAGCGATCGTTTCTACATCTCATGGTGTAATGACTAGTAAGCAGGCCAAAGCTGAAAATGTTGGTGGCGAGGTTTTATGCTACGTATATTAATCGAATAAAGAGTTAGAAGATGTCTAGAATAGGAAATAATCCGATAGCAATCCCTGAGGGAGTAACGATAGAAGTCAATGATCAAATGATTACCGTAAAAGGTAAATTAGGAGAGTTGAAACAGGAATACTCAGGAGTTGAAGTTAAAATAGAAGACGGACAGGCTTGGGTAACAAGACCGTCTGACTCTAAAGAGCATAAAGCGAAACATGGTCTTTACCGATCTTTGATTCTGAATATGGTAGAAGGTGTATCAAAAGGATGGACCAAAGAATTAGAATTGGTAGGTGTAGGTTACCGTGCAAGTAATCAAGGACAAAAACTTGATCTTGCCTTAGGTTTTTCTCATAATATAGTTTTTGACCTTGCTCCTGAAGTAAAAGTTGAGACTATTTCAGAAAAAGGTAAGAATCCTATTGTAAAATTGACCTCGCACGATAAGCAATTGGTAGGTCATATTGCCGCCAAGATCAGGTCTTTTCGTAAACCAGAGCCTTACAAAGGAAAAGGAGTCAAATTTGTTGGAGAAGAATTAAGAAGAAAGGCTGGTAAATCAGCTTAATTATAGTATTATGGGATTATCAAAAACACAAAGGAAATATAGAATTCGAAGAAGGATCCGTAAGGTTTCCAAAGGAACAGCTGAAAGGCCAAGATTATCGGTCTTCAGAAGTAACAGCGAAATCTATGCACAATTGATAGATGACGTTAAAGGCGTTACTCTTGCTGCCGCTTCTTCTAGGGATAAGGATATTGCTACTGCAAAAGGTACCAAAACCGAAAAGGCCGCACTAGTGGGTAAGGCAATTGCAGAAAAAGCCAGTAAAGTTGGTATTGAAAAAGTTGCTTTCGATAGAGGTGGAAACCTATATCACGGAAGAGTTAAGTCTTTGGCTGAAGGGGCAAGGGAAGCAGGATTAAAATTCTAAATTAAAGGTATGTTCCAAAAATACAAAAACGTAGAAACTGTTAAACCAGGAGGTTTAGATTTAAAAGATAGATTAGTAGGTGTACAACGTGTAACTAAGGTTACCAAGGGTGGTAGAGCGTTCGGTTTCTCCGCTATCGTAGTTGTAGGTGATGAGAATGGTGTTGTAGGCCACGGTCTTGGAAAATCAAAAGAAGTTGCCACTGCTATTGCCAAAGCTATCGAAGATGGTAAAAAGAACTTGATTCGTATTCCTTTGAACAAAGGAACCTTGCCTCATGAACAAAAAGGTAAGTTCGGCGGAGCACGAGTATATATTCAGCCTGCTTCACATGGTACCGGTGTTATTGCCGGTGGTGCTGTAAGGGCTGTATTGGAGGCAGTAGGTGTTCATGATGTATTGTCTAAATCTCAAGGGTCTTCAAACCCGCACAACGTTGTTAAGGCGACTTTTGATGCCTTGTTACAACTTAGGGATGCCAAGACAATTTCACAACAAAGAGGAATCTCCTTGGAGAAGGTGTTTAAAGGTTAAGAGAATATTATGGCAAAGATTAAAGTAAAACAGGTTAAGAGCGGTATTAAGAAACCTCAAAACCAAAAGAGGACCTTAGAAGCTCTAGGGCTAAAGAGAATTGGGCAAGTTGTTGAGCATGATGCAACACCTAATATCTTGGGAATGATAAATAAAGTTAAACATTTAGTTTCTACAGAAGAAGCTTAAATATAGATCTAATGAATTTAAGTAATCTAAAACCTGCAGAAGGTTCCGTAAATAGAGATGGTAAGCGTTTAGGTCGTGGGCAAGGATCTGGAAAAGGCGGTACTGCTGCAAGAGGCCATAAAGGGGCTAAATCTAGATCAGGTTATTCTAAGAAAATCGGATTTGAAGGTGGTCAAATGCCTTTGCAAAGACGTGTTCCTAAATTTGGATTTACCAATATCAATCGTAAAGATTATAAAGGGATAAACTTGGATAAATTACAAGAATTGGTCGATAACAAAGTAGTGAAGGATACAGTTACCCTTGAAACTTTGGTAGAGAACGGTCTTGTGAAAAAGAATGATTTAGTAAAGATATTAGGAGGAGGAGAATTAAAATCCGCACTAAAAATATCTGTACATAAGTTTACTGCTTCAGCAAAAGCTGCAATAGAAGCTGCAGGTGGTGAGGCAATAAGTTTATAAGCATTAACGGGAACATGAAGAATTTTATTGATACAATATCCAATATTTGGAAGATAGAAGAACTGAGAAATAGAATACTTATTACTCTGGGTCTTCTATTGGTTTATAGATTTGGTTGCCAAATCGTTCTTCCAGGTATAGATTCGACACAATTAGGAGGCTTGGCCGATGGTACCGATCAAGGTATATTTGGTTTATTGAACGCATTTACAGGTGGAGCGTTTGCCAATGCATCTATTTTTGCATTAGGTATTATGCCTTATATCTCAGCTTCTATTGTGGTTCAATTAATGGGTATTGCAATACCTTACCTACAGAAATTACAGAAAGAGGGAGAAAGTGGCCGTAAGACCATTAATCAGATAACAAGATGGTTGACCATTGGTATCTGTATCGTACAAGCACCAGCCTATCTATATGGTTTGGGTGCATTTGGAGTTCCAGATAGCGCATTCGTTCTAGGAAAAGGATTGGATTTCATGATACCGGCGGTTATTATTTTGGTTTCCGGATGTGTATTTGCAATGTGGTTGGGTGAGAAAATTACGGATAAAGGTATTGGTAACGGTATCTCTTTGTTGATCATGATCGGTATCATCGCAACTATGCCTCAATCTTTTGTTCAGGAATTTGTTTCTAGGACAACGAATAATAACGGAGGACTTATGTTTATCTTGATAGAGATAATCGTTTGGTTCCTTGTTATTTTAGCGAGTGTACTTTTGGTGATGGCAACACGTCAAATACCTGTACAGTATGCAAGAAGAACTGCTTCTGGTGGTTATGAGAAAAACATCATGGGGTCTAGGCAATACATTCCATTGAAGTTGAATGCATCGGGTGTTATGCCTATTATATTTGCGCAAGCAATCATGTTTGTTCCCGGTATGATCGGTGGGGCTTTCGATGATACCTCATTCGGGCAATGGATGCAAGTTCAGTTTAGTGATATATTCGGATGGGCATACAATCTTTTGTTCGCCTTTTTGATAATCGTCTTCACCTATTTCTATACTGCAATAACAGTGCCTACCAATAAGATGGCAGATGACCTAAAACGAAGTGGCGGTTTTATACCAGGTATTAGGCCAGGAAAAGAAACTGGAGATTTTTTAGATAAAATTATGTCATTAATTACGTTACCCGGTTCAATATTCTTAGCTTTGCTGGCCGTTTTACCGGCTATAGTAGTAAAACTGTTGGATGTTCAACAAGGATGGGCATTGTTTTATGGAGGAACATCACTATTGATTATGGTTGGTGTGGCAATAGATACGGTACAACAGGTGAATTCATATTTATTGAATAGGCATTATGATGGTTTGATGAAAACCGGAAAAAATAGAAAAGTAGCATAATTTATGGCTAAGCAAGCAGCGATAGAACAAGATGGATCCATTATAGAGGCATTGTCAAATGCAATGTTTCGTGTAGAGTTAGAGAATGGACATGTAGTTACTGCGCATATTTCAGGTAAAATGCGCATGCATTATATTAAACTATTGCCTGGTGATAAGGTTAAATTAGAGATGAGTCCCTATGACCTTACCAAAGCAAGAATTACTTATAGATACTAAGACAGCAAGATGAAAGTAAGAGCATCAGTAAAAAAGAGAAGTGCCGACTGCAAGATTGTTCGCAGAAAGGGCAGATTGTACGTAATCAACAAAAAGAATCCTAGATTTAAACAAAGACAAGGGTAATTATGGCAAGAATCGCGGGTATAGATATACCAAAACAGAAGAGGGGCGTAATAGCCTTGACCTATATTTTCGGAATAGGAAGAAGTAGGGCCAAGGAAATTTTAGAAAAAGCCCAAGTTAGTGAGGATACAAAAGTTTCTGATTGGAACGATGATGAAATAGGTCGTATCAGGGAAGCAGTTTCTTTCTACACTATTGAAGGTGAGTTACGTTCTGAAACTCAGTTGAACATTAAGCGATTAATGGATATTGGATGTTACAGGGGTATACGCCACAGATCTGGTTTGCCATTAAGAGGTCAACGTACAAAGAACAACTCTAGAACTAGAAAAGGAAAGAGAAAAACAGTTGCTAACAAGAAGAAAGCTACTAAATAATATATAGGTATGGCAAAGGCAAATACTAAGGTAACCAAGAAACGTAAAGTTATAGTTGATTCTGTTGGAGAAGCGCACGTAACTGCATCCTTTAATAACATAATCATTTCATTGACCAATAAGAAAGGTGATGTGATATCATGGTCATCTGCTGGTAAATTAGGATTTAGGGGTTCTAAAAAGAATACTCCGTACGCTGCTCAAGTTGCTGCCGAGGATTGTTCTAAAGTAGCTCACGAAGCAGGTTTGAGAAAAGTAAAGGTTTATGTAAAAGGACCAGGAAATGGTAGAGAATCTGCCATCCGTTCTATTCATAACTCAGGAATTGAAGTAACAGAGATCATAGATGTTACTCCGATGCCACATAACGGTTGTAGACCTCCAAAAAGAAGAAGAGTTTAATCAATATTAATATATTTCATCGAAGGTGTAATTACGATTATCGAAGGATAAGCCTTAATTCATAATCTCACTTTCATAATTTAAGAAAATGGCAAGATATACAGGACCAAAATCAAAGATCGCACGTAAATTTGGAGAAGCGATATTCGGAGACGATAAGTCTTTTGAAAAGAAAAATTACCCTCCAGGACAGCATGGTAACAACAGAAGAAGAGGAAAAAAATCCGAGTATTCTGTTCAGCTAATGGAAAAACAAAAAGCAAAGTATACTTACGGTATCCTAGAAAAACAATTCAGAAACTTATTTGCTACTGCCAAAAGGAAAGAAGGTGTTACCGGTGAGATTCTTTTGCAATTATGTGAATGTCGTTTAGATAATGTTGTTTTTAGAATGGGGATAGCTCCAACTAGAAGCGGTGCCAGACAATTGGTTTCACATAGACACATAACCGTAAACGGAGAATTGGTGAATATTCCATCTTATTCTTTAAAACCAGGTGATGTTGTAGGTGTAAGGGAAAAATCGAAGTCTTTACAGAGCATACAGGATTCTCTTGCTGCCAATAGTGCTGTATATGAATGGATGACCTGGAATAACGATAAAAAAGAAGGTACTTTTGTTTCTGTACCTGAAAGAATGCAGATTCCAGAAAATATCAAAGAACAATTAATAGTCGAGTTATACTCAAAATAAAACAACACTGATCCTATTATGGCATTATTTAATTTTCAGAAACCCGATAAAGTAATAATGATCGATTCCTCAGATTTCGAAGGAAAGTTCGAATTTCGTCCTTTGGAACCTGGTTATGGATTGACTGTTGGGAATGCATTAAGAAGGGTATTGCTTTCTTCATTGGAAGGCTATGCCATTACGTCCGTAAGGATAGACAAGGTAGAACATGAGTTCTCAGTAATTCCTGGTGTTGTTGAAGATGTAACCGAAATTATCCTGAATTTAAAACAAGTTCGTTTTAAAAAGCAGATAGAGGATTCAGAAGCGGAAGTTGTTTCTATCTCCGTTAGTGGAAAAGAACAATTGACTGCCGGCGATTTTCAAAAATTCATTTCTGGATATCAAGTGTTGAATCCAGATTTGGTAATATGTAATATGGATGCCAAAGTGAGCATCAATATGGAAATCACCATTGATAAGGGAAGAGGTTATGTTCCTGCCGAAGAAAATAAAAAATCTGGAGCACCTATCGGTACCATTGCCGTAGATTCTATTTTTACACCAATTAAAAATGTAAAATATAGCATAGAGAACTTTCGTGTAGAACAAAAGACCGATTATGAAAAATTGGTTTTTGAGATTGTATCCGATGGTTCCATACATCCTAAAGATGCTTTGACCGAAGCGGCCAAAGTGTTGATTCATCACTTTATGTTGTTCTCTGACGAGCGTATTACGCTTGAGGCGGACGAAATTGCTCAAACAGAGACTTACGACGAAGAGTCTTTGCATATGAGACAGTTGCTAAAAACCAAATTGGTGGATATGGACTTGTCAGTAAGGGCATTGAACTGTTTAAAAGCGGCTGAAGTGGATACCTTGGGCGACTTGGTTTCATTTAACAAAAATGATTTGATGAAGTTTAGAAACTTCGGTAAAAAATCATTGACCGAGCTTGAGGAGTTGGTAATCAACAAAGGTTTGAGCTTTGGAATGGATTTGTCAAAATATAAATTAGATAAAGATTAATTAATCATATTTTGCTCCTCGTTCCAACGGGTCTGGTAGCAAGATGATAATATAAAAACATGAGACACGGTAAAAAAGTTAATCATTTAGGAAGAAAAGCTGCGCATAGAAAAGCTATGTTGGCAAATATGGCTTGTTCCTTAATAGAGCATAAAAGAATAAACACTACTGTTGCTAAAGCCAAAGCGTTAAAGCAATTTGTTGAACCTTTGATCACAAGATCTAAAGCAGAGAATAATTTGACTGCCGATAAGGGAACACACAACAGAAGAATAGTGTTTAAATACCTTAGAGATAAATATGCTGTAACAGAATTGTTCAGCGTGGTATCTGAAAAGGTTGCCGATAGACCTGGTGGTTACACTAGAATTATCAAATTAGGAAATCGATTGGGAGATAATGCCGATATGGCCATGATCGAATTGGTTGATTTCAATGAGTTGTACAATGCTGGTAAACCTAAGAAGAAATCTACAAGAAGAAGTCGTAGGGGAGGAAGTAGTGCTACCGATAAAGCAGAAGCTGTAGTTGAAGAAACTAAAGTAGAAGAGCCAAAAGTAGAAGCTGCACCAGAGGCCAAGACTGAAACTGAATCTGAATCTCAAACCGAGAACAAGGCCAAAGAGGATGATTCAAAAGAATAACATGTCAATAAATATTGATAATTATGAAAGGATAAGCCTAAAAGCTTATCCTTTTTTTATGTTTTTTTGTTAACTGTAACAAGTAAAGAGGTAGAATGAAATATCAATCTAAAAAGAAAGCGTTTATATTACTGGCCGATGGTACTATTTTTTATGGTAAATCTGTAGGTGATAAAGAGGGGACTGCCTTCGGAGAAGTTTGTTTTAATACTGGAATGACAGGGTATCAGGAGATTTTTACAGACCCTTCTTATTTTGGCCAATTAATGGTTACTACAAACGCCCATATAGGAAACTATGGTACAAACGAGGAAGAGATAGAATCTGACTCCATTAAAATATCTGGGTTAATTTGTAGAAACTTTAGTTATGAATACTCTCGGTCTATAGCAGATGCTAGTTTAGAAGAATTTTTGAACAAACACAATCTCTTTGCTATTTCTGATGTAGATACAAGGGCATTGGTTAATTATATTAGAGATAATGGTGCGATGAACGCGGTTATATCTACCGACGTTGATAATATGGAGGCCTTAAAAGCGCAGTTGGCAAAAGTGCCAAGTATGGAAGGCTTGGAATTGGCATCTAAGGTGTCTACCCAAGAACCATATTTTTATGGGGAACAGGACGCTCCTTTTAAAATTGCCGCATTGGATATAGGAATCAAAAAGAATATTCTTAGAAATTTGGCAAAACGGGGTGCTTATATAAAAGTGTATCCGTACAATGCCAAGTTCTCAGATATGGCCGACTGGAATCCTGATGCCTATTTTATCTCTAACGGCCCTGGTGACCCCGAACCATTGGAAGATGCAATTAACGTTGCCAAGGAAATTATAAAATCAGATAAACCGCTTTTTGGAATTTGTTTAGGGCATCAGGTAATTGCTTTGGCAAATGGTGTGTCTACCTATAAAATGCACAATGGCCATAGAGGTATTAACCACCCCATTTTGAATTTGAAGACGGGTAAAGGAGAAATAACTTCCCAAAACCATGGTTTTGCCATCAATAGGGAAGAAACGGAATCAAATGATAATTTAGAGATAACACATGTTCATTTGAATGATCAGACCGTTGCCGGTATTAGAATGAAAAACAAGGATGTGTTTTCTGTTCAGTATCACCCAGAAGCAAGTCCGGGCCCTCATGATGCCGATTATCTTTTTGACGATTTTTTTAAATTAATTGAGAAAAATTCAAAACAATCGGCCTAAGTTTAAATTATCATTATATTATTTGCATTTAAAAGGTGTAAATGTTCACTATGAAAACAAGGTTTGTATCTTTACAAATCATTTTTATAAACAATTTAATTAAGAGAATAACAGATGAGTATCATATTAAGTGTTCATGCGAGACAGATTTTAGATTCTAGAGGAAACCCTACGGTAGAGGTAGATGTAATTACCGAAAATGGTGTTTTGGGAAGGGCCGCTGTGCCATCAGGAGCTTCTACAGGAGAACATGAGGCAGTGGAATTACGAGACGGGGGAAACAGTTTTATGGGAAAAGGTGTTATGAAAGCTGTCGAGAATGTAAATACCATTATTGCAGAGGAGATTTTGGGTATGTCCGTTTTTGAACAAAATCTTTTAGATCAAACCATGATCGATTTAGATGGTACTCCCAACAAATCAAAATTAGGGGCCAACGCTATTCTTGGTGTTTCTCTTGCTGCTGCCAAGGCCGCTGCCAACGAGTTGGGTCTTTCTCTTTATAGATATATTGGAGGCGTAAGTGCAAATACCTTACCGGTTCCAATGATGAATATCATAAATGGAGGTTCACATTCAGATGCTCCTATTGCATTTCAAGAATTTATGGTAATGCCCGTTAAGGCCAAGAATTTTTCTCATGCCATGCAAATGGGAACTGAAATTTTCCACAACTTAAAGAAAGTGTTACACGATAGGGGTTTAAGTACTGCAGTAGGAGACGAGGGTGGTTTTGCGCCTAATCTTGCCGGAGGTACCGAAGATGCCTTGGATACTATTGCTAAAGCGGTAGAAAAAGCAGGTTATAAATTGGGAGATGATGTGATGATCGCTTTAGATTGTGCTTCTGCGGAATTTTATGTGGACGGTAAATATGATTATACCAAATTTGAGGGCGATAAAGGAGTGGTTAGAACTTCTGAAGAGCAAGCGCAGTATTTGGCGGATCTTGCCGCTAAATATCCAATAATTTCCATTGAGGACGGTATGGATGAAAATGACTGGGACGGTTGGAAAGCCTTAACCGAAAAAATTGGAGATAAGGTGCAATTGGTAGGTGATGATTTGTTCGTAACAAACGTAGAAAGACTTTCTACTGGAATAGAAAAAGGTATAGCCAATTCTATTTTGATAAAAGTAAACCAAATAGGAACGCTTACAGAAACAATAGCAGCTGTGAATATGGCTAAAAATGCCGGATATACTTCTGTTATGTCACACAGATCGGGAGAGACCGAAGATAATACTATTGCCGATTTGGCGGTTGCCTTGAATACAGGACAAATAAAAACCGGTTCTGCATCAAGATCTGACCGTATGGCGAAGTACAATCAATTACTTCGTATCGAGGAAGAACTGGGAGGTATGGCATATTATCCACAAGAAAAGGCATTTAAGGTTAAGTAATGCCAATCGATAAAAATTAGAAAAAGGCTTTCATTGGAAAGCCTTTTTTTTTGGTCTAATCTAAAACTTTGCCTACCTTTTAAATAATTATGAATTATTAAAAAAATGTAGACTCCATATGAATAATTTTCTTTTTGTTTCCGCAGAGAACGATGCAATTCCCAATTGCAAAGCGGGTGGTATGGGTGATGTGGTAAGAGATGTTCCCCGAGAAATCGCAAAAAGAGGAGATAAGGCCCATGTGGTAGTACCTGCGTATTCTAGATTGCATAAAAATGCGATTTTTAAAACTGATCTGGAGTTCAGTCTAAGGGGGGTGGATTACAAAGCTGAATTATATGAGGTGCTTCCCAAAAAAATAATCAAGAATATTACCCATTACGTGATTCATCATCCAGAGATTACAGAAGGTGGTATCGCCCATATTTATCATGACGATCCAACAGAACCTTTCTTTAATGATTTTATTAAGTTCATGATTTTTTCTACAGCTGTGGCAGAGGCAATAAAAATTGGAGCTTTTGGTGATTTGGATATCGTACACATGCACGATTGGCACTCAAGTGCAGTTCTTTTTTTAAAAACATATCATCCTGCGTATAAGGATTTGAAAAAGATGAGATATGTGTATAGTATCCATAACTTGGCAATTCAAGGTATACGGCCTTTTTATGATAACTATGCCTCGGTACATAATTGGTTTAACGATATACCTTTGGATCATGAGGCGTTAAAGGATCCGAGATATCAAGACTGTATTAATTTGATGGCCGTAGGAATAAGGTTGGCAGATGCCGTTCATACGGTTTCACCTTCGTATAAAGAAGATGTAATGCTTCCAAGCAGGCCTCCGGAATTTATTGGAGGGGAAGGTTTGGAAAAAGACTTGCAGCAAGCCGATAATGAAGGTAGGCTGTTCGGTATTCTGAACGCATCCAATTATAACAATATAAGAACAGCTGAAAAGGGGTTTTTATATAGAAATATAGTGAAGGCCCTGTTTAGGTGGCTTCAAGACGAATCGAAAAAGTATAAAGCGGATTTCTTGGCCCACACAGGAGAAAAAATAATGAAGTATGTAGGTAATAGACCTAAGTTTATAGTTTCTAGTGTGGCCAGGCTGACCGAGCAAAAGTTCTATTTCTTAAAACAATCCCCAGAGGCCTTCGAGGCAATTCTTGAACGCCTAAAAAAAGTAGAGGGTATTTTTATGCTCTTGGGTACCGGAAATCCTGATTATGAGGAAATGTTCCGAGAAATGAGTTACAAGCATGATAACTTTGTCTTTACCAATGGCCAATCCGAAGATTTGATAGACTCTATATACCTAGAGACAGATCTATATTTTATGCCCAGTTTGTTCGAGCCATGCGGTATAAGTCAAATGTTGGCCATGAGAAATGGAAACCCCTGTTTGGTGCATCATACAGGAGGTTTAAAAGATACGGTTGCACATATGAAAACCGGCTTTGCTTTCGGTGGCGACACCTATGAAGGTAAAATACAGAATATGCTTAAGGTCTTTGATGAAGCTTTAACTATTTGGGACAAAGACAAGCCTAAGTGGAAGCGTATACAGGCCAATGCAAAAAAGATGCGTTTTACATGGGAAAACTCTGTAGATGAGTACTATAAAGATCTTTATTTGTTATAGTCTTTCCGGTCAATATCCTTATTGTTAATTTTTGCCCAAACAGAAGAGTTAAATTGTTAAAACACCCCTATTTTATTAACTTTACAACAATAGAATAATAAGTAAAATTTTAAAATGTCAGATAAAGCTACTTTAGAATATAACGGTCAAAAGTATGAGTTTCCAGTAATAAAAGGAACTGAGGACGAACTCGCAATTGATATTAAAACATTACGCTCCTCTACAGGGGGTATGATCACCATAGATCCCGGTTATAAGAATACTGGTTCATGTGAAAGTGCCGTTACTTTTTTGGATGGTGAAAAAGGAATATTAAGATATAGAGGGTATTCTATAGAGGAATTGGCGGAGAAGGCCGACTTTTTAGAAGTTGCCTATTTGCTAATATTCGGTGAATTGCCCAATGAAGAAGAACTGGCCAAATTTCATAAAGATATTACGGACGAATCTCATGTAGATGAGGAAATGAAAAAGATTTTGGACGGGTTTCCTAAATCTGCGCACCCAATGGGGGTTTTGTCTTCGTTGACAAGTGCTTTGATCGCTTTTAACCCATCGACCGTAGATATTAGTTCAGAGAAAGATATGTATCATGCCATTGTACGAATATTGGCTAAATTTCCGGTATTGGTAGCGTGGACCTTACGTAAGAAAAAAGGATTGCCGTTAGACTATGGGGATGATACTTTGGGATATGTTGAGAATATCCACAAAATGATGTTCAAGCGTCCCAATCAAGAATATAAAAGAAACAAAGTTGTTATAGATGCTTTGGACAAGTTGTTGATTCTTCATGGTGACCATGAGCAGAATTGTTCTACTTCTACGGTAAGAATAGTCGGTTCTTCACATGCTGGGCTGTTCGCTTCGTTATCAGCAGGTATTTCTGCTTTGTGGGGACCATTGCATGGTGGTGCCAACCAAGCGGTTTTAGAGATGTTGGAAGCTATTGAGGCCGACGGCGGCGATACAAAAAAATATATGGCGAAGGCTAAAGACAAAAATGATC
Organism: Maribacter sp. MMG018; assembly: GCF_018100785.1. Lineage (GTDB taxonomy): Bacteria > Bacteroidota > Bacteroidia > Flavobacteriales > Flavobacteriaceae > Maribacter. The sequence continues at coordinate 1,586,133 of NZ_JAGJEC010000001.1, forward strand.
CGTTTAGGCTTATGGGCTTTGGCCATAGGGTTTATAAAAACTTCGATCCTCGAGCCAAGATCATTAAAAAAGCAGCGGACGAGGTACTTAGTGACCTAGGTATCGATGATCCAATTTTAGATATAGCCAAAGGCTTGGAGAAAGAAGCATTGGAAGATAAATATTTTGTAGATAGAAAATTATACCCGAACGTCGATTTTTATTCTGGAATTATATATCGTGCATTAGGTATACCTACCGAAATGTTTACGGTGATGTTCGCTCTTGGAAGGTTGCCCGGATGGATCGCCCAATGGAGAGAAATGAGATTAAGGGGCGAACCTATAGGTAGACCAAGACAGGTTTATATAGGGGAGAAATTAAGACCTTTTGTAGATTTGAAATCTAGATAATTAAGACTAATGTTAGAGCAAATAAAACGCCCTCTTAAATTTTTAAGAGGGCGTTTTTTAATAGTACCTTAGCGCAAAAAAATATCGTATGCTTAAGCTTAATATAAATGATGAAATCTCGCCATTAAAAGCTGTGGTGTTGGGTACTGCCAAAAGCTGTGGTCCGGTTCCAAAGCCTGAGGAAGCATATGATCCAAAATCTTTGGAACATATTCTTGCAGGGACATATCCAACAGAGAAAGATATGGTGAAAGAAATGGAGGCATTCGCCGCCGTTTTTGAAAAATATGGGGTCAATGTTTTTAGACCCGAAGTTTTAGAGGATTGCAATCAAATATTTTCTCGGGATATTGCTTTTGTAATAGAAGATAAATTGATCGTGGCCAATATTTTACCCGATAGGGAAAGAGAAGTGGAGGCGATTTTACATGTACTTGATAAAATTGAAGAAAAAAATATTTTGCACCCACCAGAAGAGGTACATGTAGAAGGGGGCGATGTAATGCCTTGGAACGATTATATTTTTGTGGGTACTTATACAGGTGAAGATTATGCCGATCAAATCACTGCACGTACCAATAAGTATGCCGTCGAATATTTAAAAAGACAATTTCCCCATAAGAAAGTAAAATCATTTGAACTTAGAAAAAGTAAAAATGCCAAAGAAAATGCACTGCACTTAGATTGTTGTTTTCAACCTTTGGGAAAAGGTAAGGCCATACTTCATAAAAATGGCTTTTTGGTCGAAGAGGAGTATTTATGGTTGGTAGATTTTTTTGGAAAGGAAAATATTTTCGAAATAACGTCTGATGAAATGTACAGAATGTTCAGTAATGTTTTTTCTATTTCACCAAGTGTTGTTGTTTCGGAACGCAATTTTGAAAGATTGAACAATTGGCTTAGAGATCAAGGGTTTGTTGTAGAGGAAATTCCGTATGCCGAGATTTCGAAACAAGAAGGCCTTTTAAGATGTAGCACATTACCTTTAATTAGAGACTAGTTTATTATGCAGATTACCAATACTATATTGATGATTCGACCAGTGAATTTTCGTATGAACGAACAAACTGCGGTCAATAATTATTTTATGGAAGACTTGAAAGAAAAGAACAAGACCATAAATGAAAAAGCACAAGAAGAATTTGATGCATTTGTAGATAAATTACGCGGAGTTGGATTAAATGTTATTGTTGTTGACGATACTTTAGAACCGGATACTCCAGATAGTATATTTCCCAATAATTGGATTTCTTTTCATAAAAATGGTACAGTAGGAGTATATCCTATGTTTGCCGAAAACAGAAGAAACGAACGAAGAGAGGATATTTTAGAAACTATTGAAAATCATGGCTTTCTAATAAATAACATAATGGATTATACTGCAGCTGAAGAGGAAGGTGTTTTTCTTGAAGGTACGGGTAGTATTATAATGGATAGGGTCAATAACAAGGCATACTGTGCCTTGTCAGAAAGGGCAGATGAAGAATTGTTCATAGAGTTTTGTGAAGATTTCGATTGCATGCCGGTAATTTTTACGGCCAACCAAACAGTCGATGGAAAAAGGTTGCCAATATATCATACAAACGTTATGATGGCGATAGGGGAGGACTTTTCGGTTATTTGTTTGGAGACTATCGACGATAAAAAGGAACGGAAAAATGTAATTGATCACTTAAAAAATGATAATAAAGAGATCATTGAAATTACAGAAAAACAAATGCACTCCTTTGCCGGTAATATGTTACAGGTTCTTGCTTCCGACGGTCAACCATATCTTGTGATGAGTTCCGCGGCATATAATAGTTTGAATACAGGTCAAATTCAACAAATAGAAAAGTACTGTAAAATTGTGCATAGCCCCTTAGATACCATAGAAACTTGTGGAGGGGGAAGTGCCCGTTGTATGATGGCCGAAGTGTTTCTGCCAAAAAAGAACAACTGATTACGGGCAATTTGCCTAATAATATACAGCCACTGTTCATTAACGGAACAGATATTTTAGTTTTTTTACGAATTTTAAAGGGATATTGTAAGGGGCGTACCGTAAAGGTAGCTCTGGCCAATATCCTTTTTTTATTATCGCTTTTTTATGCGAAAAGATATCAAAAGAGTGTTTGCCTTGATAGTGGCCTACGCCAGAACTACCTACACCTCCAAATGGTAGTTGACTATTTGTAATCTGTATGACCGTATCGTTTACGGTTCCACCTCCAAAACTATATTGTGAAATAATTTTTTCTTGAAATTTTTTCTTTTTCGAGAATATATAGAGGGCCAAGGGTTTATCGTAGTTAGAGATTAATCTCGAAATATCTTGCTCTGTTTCATACGAAATAATGGGTAGTATTGGACCAAAAATTTCCCCCTCCATTATGCTGCTTTCCACTGTAGGCTCGTTTACCAAGGTGGGAGATAAAAAGAGAGTGTCGTCATTAAAGTTTCCTCCGAAAAGAATTTCTTCGTCCCTTAACATACTTTTGAGGTTGTCATAATGTGTTTGGGTAGTTATTCGAGCAAAATCCTTAGAATTTTCAATGTTTTCACCATAGAAAGCGGTAATAGATTTTTTTAAGGCGTTTACGAGTTTTTCCTTTACGCTTTTGTGAACCAAAATATAATCCGGTGCTATGCAGGTTTGTCCGGCGTTTAAAAACTTGCCCCAAGCTATTCGTTTGGCCGCTATTTGGGTGGAAGCCGATTCGTCTACAATACATGGGTTTTTGCCACCTAGTTCCAACGTAACGGGTGTAAGGTGTTCTGCAGCACTTTTGTATACGATCTTACCTACTTTGGTGCTACCTGTAAAGAATATATAATCCCATTTGTTCGATAACAGTTTTTGTGATACGTCTACCCCTCCTTGCACAGTGCTTACATATTCTTCATCAAAGACCGTCTTGATGATATCTTCGATTATCTGAGATGTGTACGGGGTTAATTCCGATGGTTTAACTACGGCCGTATTACCAGCGGCGAGGGCTCCTATCAGCGGCGACATAATAAGGAGAAATGGGTAGTTCCATGGTGCTATTATAAGGGTGTTGCCATATGGTTGGGAATAGATGTAGTCGGACGAAGGAAAGTTTACCCAGGTGGAGGAAACTTTTTTTGGGCTGCTCCATTCCTCTATGTTTTCTATAGCATGGTTTAATTCTGAAAGTGCAAATTGTGTTTCGGAGGCCATGGCCTCGAATTTCGGTTTTTTAAAATCTTTGTATAAAGCCGTGCAGACCTCATCTTCAAAGTCCATAATGGCCTTTCTTAATTTTTTTAAATAGAATTTCCGGAATTTTACATCCTTTGTTTTTCCCGACAGAAAGAAATTACGCTGTTTTTCTACCAATGGCTCTATCATAAATTTATAAGACTTTAGTAAGGTAAATTACATTAATTATTTCTTTTATCTACTTAAACGGCATTGCTTGTTGTCTTTTTGTTTATAGGGCTGGTTGTTGCAATATTTTTTATCATACCCCTAAAAATGAAGTAATGAAAAGGAACAATACTGTACCAGTACAAACGTCCTTTTAAACCTCTAGGCCTAAAAGTTGCTGTTTGGTGCAGTACATTATGTTCGTCTATTTTAAATTCTAACCATGCTTCGCCCGGTAGTTTCATTTCTGCGAATAAAAGCAAACGCTTCTTCTTTTTGTCCGCTAGTAGTACACGCCAAAAATCCAAAGAATCGCCAGGATATAATTTATCGGGGTGGGTTCTTCCTCTTCTTAACCCGACGCCACCCGTCAATTTATCCATAAAACCTCTTATTTTCCATAAATTGTTACCGTAGTACCATCCATTGTTTCCTCCGATTTTCCATATATTTTCTAAAACCTGTTCTGGGTTTTTAATCGATAGTGTTTGATTGTCTTTTAAGACTCCGTATCTGGGGACCTGAATATATTTTTCTAAATTTTGGTTGAAGCGTCCGCTTATCATACTGTCTTTCCAACTACTGACGACAAGGTTCTGTTCTATTTTTTTAAAAGCCATATCAATGGCTTCCATGTAGGTGTGTGGTGTTATATCTAATATTTTAGACAACCTATTGTCTTTGGCGACTACTTCGATTTTCATACTGTCTACCAGGTTCAGAGCAAGTTTGTACGAGGTAGAGGTAACAAAATATAACCAATACGAAGATAGCTTTGGTGTCATTATCGGCACGGTAAAAATCCAGTTTTTAAAACCTCTTGCTCGGGCATATTGGTGTAGCATGTCTTTGTAGGTGAGTACATCGGGACCTGCAATATCAAAACAATCATCATAGGTTTCTTTTTTGCCCAATACCCCAATAAGAAAGGCAATAACGTCTCTAATAGCAATAGGTTGGGTTTTGGTCAGCACCCATTTTGGGGTAATCATCAGGGGAAGTTTTTCGCAAAGATCTCTTATGATCTCAAATGAAGAACTGCCGGACCCAACAATGATTCCTGCCCTTAGTACGGTTAGTTTAAAAGTGCCCCGAGCAAGAATGTCTTCGACATTTTTTCTTGAACTTAGGTGCTTGGAAAGCGTTTCATCATTGGCAATACCACTCAGGTAAATAACCTGTTCGATATTGGTATTTTTTACAAGCGAATTGAAATTTACGGCCATGGCCGCTTCCTTTTCATCAAAATCCGTTGTGGAAGAACTCATGGAGTGGATCAAGAAATAGGCGGCATCCAAATCTTTTGGCAGTAACTTGTACTTTACCTCGTTCAGAAAATCTATTTCGATAACCTCAATCTTTTTTCTGGTTTCCTCATCAACCGATAACCTGCTTTCATCCCTTACCGCACATATGACCTCATGGCCTGCACCCAATAATTGGGGTATCAGCCGCATACCAATATAACCATTGGCGCCGGTTAAGAGAATTTTCATGATAAGGCAATTTTGAACATATGAAAAAGATAGTGTTGTAAACGGTTAAAATAATGATGGTCAATTTTATAGATCTTCGATAGAGGTGGGGGAGTTGTCTGCCCTGTACTCCAGTATTTTTTTGAAAAATTTCTGAACCGCCTTGGTATCAGAGGCTACTTTTATAAAGTAATGGTCTTTATATATAGAATATACCGAGGAATCACCTTTGTAAAGGGTTAATTTGTAATAAGGTACTACCAATGCATATGTTTCCAATAAAGATCGGAACCTTACAATAATTCCGTTGGGTCTCATTTCAATGTTACAGGTGTTCCTATTTTTGTCCAAGATGAGCAAGTTCCTGATTTCTATGCTCGTATCGGTAATTATAAGTTTTGGAGAACCAATACCCCCCATTTCGAAACGTTGTTTTAATGTAAACGGTTTGCCAACCTGCTTATCTATCTTTTTGGTGATTTCGCTATTGTTGTACGAGACGTTTAAAAGCATACTGTTTTTAATAAGGGTAGTTTCCTTTAAAGTTAATCAATTGAAAGGTGAATGCGCATCTGTTTGCCTTAAAAAGCGCAAAAAATGCTTAGTTTTGCAGCCTTAATTACATGTTGATGAATATTCAGAAAGTCCTTGACGAGAAAGTAAAAGAAGCAGTATCGGCTACCTATGGTATAACCCTGCCTACGGTAGAGTTTCAACCGACCAGAAAAGATTTTGAAGGTGATGTCACCGTAGTGGTTTTTCCAATGCTAAGGCATATAAAAGGAAATCCTGTTCAGATAGGGGAACAGATCGGAACCTATTTGGAAAAAGAGGTTTCTGAGGTTTCTGGTTTTAATGTCGTAAAAGGATTTCTTAATATTTTAATTTCGGATTCGTTTTATCTGGATTTTTTCAATAAGGTAAAAGATAATGGTAAATTTGGTCTGGTTACGGCCCAAGACGACGCGGTGATGGTAGAATATTCTTCGCCCAATACCAACAAACCACTTCATTTAGGACATATTAGAAATAACCTTTTAGGGTATTCCGTGGCCGAAATATTAAAGGCATCGGGGAAAAAAGTATACAAAACGCAAATTATCAATGATCGTGGTATTCATATCTGTAAAAGTATGTTGGCCTGGCAGCGTTTTGGAAATGGGGAAACACCTGAAAGTACAGGGCTAAAAGGGGATAAGCTGGTCGGAAACTACTATGTAGCTTTTGATAAGGCCTATAAGGAAGAAATTGCCCAATTGGTTGCAAAGGGCATTGAAAAAGAGGTTGCGGAAAAGGAAGCTCCCATTCTTTTGGAAGCACAAAAAATGTTGCAAAAATGGGAGGCTGGTGATGAGGAGGTGGTTTCTTTATGGAAAAAAATGAACGGTTGGGTGTATGAAGGTTTTGAAACTACCTATAAAAATCTAGGAGTAGATTTTGATACCTATTATTATGAGAGCGATACGTATCTTTTAGGTAAGGATGTGGTTGCCGACGGATTGGAAAAAGGTGTTTTTTATAAAAAGGAAGATGGTAGCGTGTGGATAGACCTGACCGATGAGGGCTTGGATGAAAAAATAGTATTAAGGTCCGATGGTACCGCTGTATATATGACACAGGATATTGGTACGGCCATACAAAGGGTCAAAGATTATCCGGATGTAAACGGAATGGTCTATACCGTAGGGAACGAGCAAGATTACCACTTTAAGGTACTGTTCTTGATTCTAAAAAAATTAGGGTTTACTTGGGCCGATAAGTTGTACCATCTTAGTTATGGAATGGTGGATCTACCCAGTGGTAAAATGAAAAGTAGGGAAGGTACCGTTGTGGATGCCGATGATTTAATGGAGGACATGACCCAAACGGCGGCCGCTATTTCTGAAGAGTTGGGCAAGTTGGAGGATTACTCCGATGCCGAGAAAAAAGAGCTTTATAAAATGATCGGTCTTGGAGCCTTAAAATACTTTATTTTAAAGGTAGATCCTAAAAAAAGAATTCTGTTCGATCCAGAGGAGTCTGTAGATTTTCAAGGTAATACAGGTCCTTTTATCCAATATACATACGCGAGGATACAATCTATACTAAGAAAGGCCAAAGAAACTAATGTTGAAAGGGCTGCCATGGTGGAGGTTTCTGAACTTCATATAAAAGAGAAAGAGTTGATCAAACAGATTCAACTTTTTCCGGAAACGATTCAGCTTGCGGCAGAGAACTATAGTCCTGCATTGATCGCCAACTATACCTATGATTTGGTGAAAGAATTTAATTCGTTCTATCAACAAGTTTCTATACTGGGTGAAGAAGATGTGAAAAAGAAAGACTTTAGGGTGCAGTTGTCAGAAAAGGTAGGTAACACTATTCAATCTGCATTCAGGTTATTGGGTATTGACGTTCCAGAAAGAATGTAATGCTAAAATTGTATCCTAAAACTGGCATTGGGCGTAACACCTAGCGATGTGCGCTGAACGGTTTCTATTTCATTGGCTTCGTTAAGCCTGTAATAAGTGTTCAAAACATTCTTTCTGTTGGTAAAGTTTAGAACGGATATGCCCGTAGAGGCTTTAATTCTCGGACTTATTTTAAAATCGTAGGTCACTGATGCGTCGGCCCTAATATACTCTGGTAAACGGCTACTGTTCGGTCTTTGGTAATTGATCTGATAAGGAAAAGAGGTGTCGTCAACTGGGGCATCGGCATCTGGTTCGGTGTATGGTTTTCCTGATCTGTAATTTATTCCAAGGCCTATTTTGAAATTGTTGAAATTATAGTTTCCGGCAATGGTCAAGGAGTGCCTAATGTCTAGGTTGTTAGGGAATTGGGTTGGTATAATGCCTTCAAAAGTATAATCGTTAAAGTTGTAGGTGTAACTTAACCAAGCGCTGTAATCGTTGTTTTTTTTATTGATCAAGAATTCGATTCCTTTAACGGTATATTCCCCTATCTCATTGTTAAATTGGTTTTCGTTTTGAAATCCTTGGGTTCGTACATTGATGCCCGTAACCATTTTATAGAAACCTTCGATACCTGCATAAAAATTGTTCTTGTCATAATTAAAACCTATAGAACCTTGTTTGCTTTTTACTACAGGCAATGTAGTGCCATCGGCTAAAATCCATCGTCGTTTTTCAATACCGAGAAAATTCTGTTCCAAATCTATTATCTGGTTGGTAGACTGACTTTTAAATTCTCCGAGCACCGCTGTTTTAAAATTTGGGGCTAACTCATAACTTAGGTTAAGTCTAGGTTCCAGTACAAACTCTTTAAAGGTGTTTATGTTTTCGATATAATTTAATCTGGCCCCAACTTTTGCCATAAACCTTTTGTTGGAAGAATTGTATTCCCCTTCGGAATATAAAGAATGAGTGTAGATAACCCCCTTGATATTGCTTATAAATTCGGGCTCGTTCAAATCTGTCTGATTCTGTATTCCCGTTTCGGTGACCTGGTAACCGTTTGTCCAACTAAGATTTTCGTTAAACATATAGATCGTGGTAAGTTTTGCACTCTTCTCTAGAACAAGATTACTTTGTAATAACCTTTGTCTGTCGGCATCGGAAATACTCAGGGCATTTAAACGGTACCTAGTGTAATAGAGGTTCAGGTCGGTTTTAAAATTGTCTGTCCATTCACTTTCCAAGGTAGCGCCAAAAGAAATGTTGGTCTGGTCTAAACTACTATTTTTAGAATCACCATCATTTAAATTTGTTTCTAGGTAATCTAGATGATTTTTTATGTGTATTAGGCTAATTCGTAGTTTCTGGTACGGGTCAATATCATAAAGAAGCTTTCCTGAGAAATCATAAAAATAAAAATCATTGTCCGATTTTACATCACTGTCCTGAAAAGCCTTCTCCGAAAAAGTATTGTATGTAGGGGTGTTCAAAAAATCTGTAAGAGAACGTCTTCCAGAAAATTGTATAGCCAAATTATCTTTAATAGGTACTTGGCCATATACGTCACCACTTATAAGGTTTAGCCCGGCTCCACCATAGACCGAGTTGGTTATGGTGTTTTTTGTTCTCATATCCATTGCCCCACTTACGCCATCACCATAAAGGGCACTGGTGCCATTTTTTATGATGGTTATTTTGTCTGTGAGATATGGGTTAAAGGCAGAGATCAAACCAAAGAAATGTCCGGATTGATACATTTTTATACCGTCCCATAGAATTAGGTTTTGGTCATTGGTGCCCCCTCTTATATTAATGTCCGAAACGGTTTCGTCCACACTTTTTATGCCAGGCAACGATTGTACCGTTTGTAGTATATCGGGTTCTGTAAGGCCTGGTAAAATACCAAATTCATCGGTGTTCATTTGAATACTGCCATCGGGTAATTTTAAAAGGCCGTCGGCTAAAAATTTATAGACGATTACCTCTTCTAGTTCTTGGTAGTTTTGGGCCAATACAATTCTTTTGCAAGAAGATGTGCCGATTAAATTTTCGGCCGTTGTAAAATATGGTTTAAAGCCCAAGTGGGTAATTTGTACAATGGCCTTTCTAGGAATGTTTTCGAGGTAAAAGGCACCTTCAAGATCAGTGATGGTCGCTTTGTCGGTATTTAATATTTGAACCGTGGCCCCTGGTATGGTGTTGTCTTCATAATTGTCCAGTATTGTGGCACAAATACTAATGCCGCTGTTTTTAGAGACCGAATAATAGCGGTCGTTCAACTTCTGAATCTGTAACGAGGTCTTTTCCAATATATATTCTAAGGCAGCCTGTAAGTCGTAGTTTTTTGGTTTTATAATCTTTATTTCCTGTAGGTCGGCATCGGCATAGGAAAACTTTACATTGAACTCGTTTTCCAATTCTTGTAGAAAAACTATAATATCAATGTTCGAACTAATAGTGTCTTGGGCCGTGCCATTACTTTTTATAAGTAATAGTACTAGTATAAGAATGCGGTTGGCCAGTGTCTTAAGGTGCGTTTTCTTCATAAAACAGCACTTTGTTCCCTTTAAGTTCATACTTTATGTGCAAGGGGGTGCTAATACTTTTTAAAGCTAAATCGGTGTCGGTATTACTGAATGTTCCCGTGAACAGTTGGTTGTCATCTATTTGGCTTGCGTCTACCGTTATATTGTGCTGACGTTGAAATTCTGCCAACACATATTTAAGAGGTATACTTTTAAACGAACTTTCATTGTTCAACCAAGAAGGTTGTCCGTTTTTTGTTACTTCAGATTTGGTCACGGCACCATTTATGGCTATCAGCGAATATCCGGCGGAAAGTTTTGTTTCTTGACCGTTCATGGTAACACTTACCAGGCCTTCAAAACAGCTCACCTCAAAAAAACCTTCACGATTTTCTACATTAAACTGTGTTCCTAAAACGGTAACCGACCCTTGTTCGGTGGTTACGGTGAATTTTTTTCCTTTGGCCACTTTAAAAAAGGCCTCGCCATCTAAGGTGATATTTCTTTTTTTGTCCCAATTTTTTTCATTGTACGACAGCTCCGATTCTGCGTTCAGGATAATTTCAGAGTTGTCGGGCAAAATAATTTCTTTGTTTTCGGCAAGTTCGGTGATAACGGTTACGCCAAGTGTGCTTAGATAAAAATAAGACCCCGCAATTAATACCGCTATTACCGCAGCGATTTTTAAGAATGTTTTAAAGGGGGCCAACGTAATTACTTTTGGGGCTTTTTGCACACGATGGTTCTCAATGCTTTCCCAAGCTTTTTCCATATTAAAATCAGGGGCCTGTAATTTTTCTGAAGTGTCCCTGATCTTTTTATAGGTAGCATACTCTTCAGATTCCTTAAAAACCTTCAGTTCTGCTTCCGTTAGCTCGCCGTTAAGCCATTTTGCCAAGTAGTTTTCTTGCATAATTTTAGCTTTCTACCTTTAAATAACAATCAGAAGTTATAAAACCCTACCTCTAATTTAATAATATTGATTTTCTTTAGATTCCATCTATTTTTTTCCTTAGGTTTTTAAGGGCCAAATGCATCCTTTTTTCTATTGCCTTTATGCTAACGCCTTCCATTTCGGCAATTTCAGCATATTTTTTTCCATCTATCCTATTAAGTAGAAATGTGGTACGTTGGTTGTCGGGCAAACCGTTTAACGCATTTTCCAGTTTTTCTTTAAACTGGGTTTCCTCTAAAATAAATTCAGGATTTTCGTTGGTGGTCTTTAATGTTTTGTCTGCATACTTCAATCGCACCTTTTCCGCTTTTATAACATTTAGGTAAAGGTTGTTGGCAACCGTGTATAAAAAAGATTTAGCTTTTGCCGGCGAAACCTTCGAACAGTTTTCCCAAAGTTTTACAAAGGCCTCTTGTACGGCATCGTTAGCTTTTTCTTCGTTGCCAAACTTATAGTAGATGTAATTGAAAATGGTTTTGGAGTAGTCGTTGAATATAGAACTGTAGACATTTTCCTTACATACGTTTTGTTTGTCCTCGTTTTTCAACTGTTCGTTTTTTTCAAAGATATTTTAAAAAAAATAAAAAAGAAGGTAGGGTTTTTTTTTAGTGGATTGTTTTAAGACCGAATAAACAAATAATACCAAATCGTTATGAAAAATTTATTTAGCTACACTATCTACTTTAGCCTTTTAATGGTGGTTTTGAGTTTTACCTCATGTCAAGATGAATTTGAGGAAATATCTACCGACGAACAAGAGACCATTACAGCTAATAGTGCTACCGCAAGTTTGGTTAAGAGTGCTTCTGCCAAAGATGGTTCTTTTGATGATGTTGTGGACAATTCTTCCTGTTTTGCCATTAAATTTCCGTATACGGTGTCTATCAATGGTTTAGAAATTGTTGTAGATTCTTATAAAGACCTATGGTTTTTAAAGGAGTTGGTTAAACAATATGATGATGACTTTGGTGATATGTTGACCATTGTTTTTCCAATTACGATTACTTATTCCGATTTTAGTGAACTGACCATAAACAACCTTGTTGAATTTAGGGAATTGGCAAATGAATGTACTGGTGATCCGGTAGATGCCCGTATACCTTGTGTTGCGTTCGTGTACCCTATAAAGCTATTTACCTTCGACTTGAACAATCAGCAAACGGGATCTGTTGAAGTGGAAAGCGATTTGGCGTTGAGACGTTTTTTTAAGGATTTGGACGATGACTCTTTGGTGAGTATAGATTTTCCTATCAGCCTTAAGAAAAGAGGGGGAGAAGAAGTGGTTGTAAATAGTAATGAAGAATTGGCAATCGCTATAGAATCTGCCAAGAACTCATGTATCGTAGATGATGACTTTTTTGATGATGATTTTTATGATGACGATGACGACGATTGTGAAAATTGTAGTACCGACCAACTTACCGAAATGCTTTTAGCTTGCCCTTATTGGTATGTTTATGAATTGAAATTGGAAAATGAAGGAGGTTTAGAGGAGGAATATGACAACTATTGGTTTTCTTTTAAAGAAAATGGAAATGTCAATGTAACTGTAAATGATGAGGTTTTTGAGGGGTCTTGGGCTGCAAGTAGTAGTTTGAATACCACGGCACTGGTAATCAATATTCCAGATCTTACGAATTTTAACGCTACTTGGCGATTGGACGAAATAGAAATTGGTGATGGTTTCAAGAAAATAGAGTTTGAGTTTGGCGATGAAAACGAGATGGTACTTAAAAGTGATTGTAGAGATGAAATACCTGCAGTATGTGAAACGGAAGTCATCGTAGAGACCCTAAATAATTGTACTTGGGATATAACCAATATAGACGGTACTTTCTTTGAAGAGCTTACCATAGATTTCTCAAATTATAATATCCACGTTTATAGTGATGATGATAATGATGAAACCGAGAATGTTCTCGACGAAGGAAATTGGGAAATATCAGGAACAACCATCACTTTTAATAGTTTAAGTATGACTTTGGCTAATTATGTAGGTGAGTGGGAGATTGTTTCTTGCGAGCCCGAACGATATAAACTTCAAAGAGGAGAAGAAATTATTGTGTTGACCAAAGATTGCGACTAGTGGTCGAATAGCATAAAGCCATCCAAAATACACCGCCGACAGTAAAGAGTTGGGCCTCGTTGGTGGTGTTGATGGAGGTTTTTAACACGACTTGGTAGTTGAAAATTAAAACCTTTTTACCCCACTATTTATAAATAAGGAGCATCCGTTTTACGGATGCTCTTTTTGTTTGTTATATTTTGGCGGGGTTTATGCCCGATTAGCGTTGATATTATTAAATTTGCATTCCCCTTAAAATTGCAATAAGATGTTTGATAATTTAAGTGATAAGTTAGATAAGGCCCTTCATGTACTAAAAGGTCATGGGCAAATAACGGAGATCAATGTAGCGGAGACCACCAAAGAGGTTCGTAGAGCCTTGTTGGATGCGGATGTCAATTTTAAAATTGCCAAGGAATTTACCAATAGGGTAAAAGAGAAGGCTTTGGGGCAAAACGTTCTTACGACCCTGCAGCCAGGGCAATTGATGGTGAAGATAGTAAAAGACGAACTTACTGCCTTAATGGGGGGTGAGTCGGAAGGGATCAACCTTTCCGGAAATCCTTCGGTAATTTTAATGTCAGGTCTTCAAGGTTCGGGTAAAACAACCTTTTCTGGAAAATTGGCCAACTTTTTAAAGACGAAGAAATCTAAGAATCCGTTGTTGGTAGCCTGTGATGTGTACAGGCCTGCGGCAATAGATCAGTTGCACGTGGTCGGGGAGCAAATAAATGTTCCGGTATATTCCGATAGGGACAATTCGGATCCGGTGGCCATAGCAAAAGCAGGTATAGCCAAAGCGAAGGCAGACGGTAATAATGTGGTAATAATAGATACTGCGGGCCGTTTGGCCGTAGATGAAAAAATGATGTCGGAAATATCCGATATACATAAGGCCATATCACCACAAGAAACTCTTTTTGTAGTGGATTCGATGACAGGTCAAGATGCTGTAAATACGGCAAAGGCATTTAACGATGTTTTGAATTTTGACGGTGTTATCTTGACAAAATTGGATGGTGATACCCGTGGTGGTGCGGCCATCTCCATTAAATCTGTTGTAAACAAACCCATTAAGTTTATAGGTACGGGAGAAAAAATGGAAGCCATTGACGTCTTTTACCCAGACCGTATGGCAGACCGTATTCTTGGTATGGGAGATGTTATTTCGTTGGTAGAAAGAGCTCAAGAACAGTTCGACGAGGAAGAGGCCAGAAAGATCCAGAAGAAAATCGCGAAGAATAAATTCGGTTTTGACGATTTTCTCAATCAAATTCAGCAAATAAAGAAAATGGGTAACATGAAGGACCTTATGGGGATGATACCCGGAGCAGGTAAGGCCTTAAAAGGGTTGGACATAGACGATGATGCCTTTAAACATATCGAAGCAATAATTTATTCCATGACACCTGATGAACGTTCAAACCCATCAAAATTGAATGCAAGCCGAAAAAAGCGAATAGCAAAAGGTAGTGGCAGACAAGTTCAAGAGGTCAACCAACTGTTAAAACAGTTTGACCAGATGAGTAAAATGATGAAAATGATGCAAGGCGGTGGCGGTAAAAAAATGATGCAGATGATGAGCGGCCTAGGGCGCTAACAAAACGGTAGAACCAATTCTAATATAATTGTATTTATAGTGCCATGGAAATACTTGACGGTAAAAAAGTATCAAATCAAATAAAGGAAGAGATCGCTGCCGAGGTAGCAAAAATGAAAGAAAGAGGAGAAAAGGTTCCTCATTTGGCGGCAATTATCGTTGGTAACGATGGTGCCAGTCTTACGTACGTGGGTAGTAAAGTGCGTTCTTGTGAACGTGTGGGCTTCGAGTCTACCTTGATAAAAATGCCCAGTACCACTTCTGAGCAAGAACTTTTAAACAAGATCCACGAGCTTAACGATAATAAGGATATCGATGGCTTTATAGTGCAATTACCATTGCCAGAACAAATAGATACCCAAAAGGTGATCATGGCGGTGGATCCCGATAAGGATGTGGACGGGTTTCATCCTACCAACTTTGGAAAAATGGCCCTTGATATGAGTACTTTTATTCCTGCTACGCCATTTGGTATTTTAGAGTTGTTGGAACGCTATAATGTGGATACCAAAGGCAAGCATACCGTAGTGATCGGAAGAAGCCATATCGTAGGTAGACCTATGAGTATTTTAATGGGAAGAAAAGGATGGCCAGGTAATTCTACCGTAACATTGACACATAGCCATACAAAGAATATTACCCAGATTATTTCCCAGGCAGATATTGTAATATCCGCACTCGGGGTTCCTAAATTCTTAAAGGCCGAAATGGTTAAGGACGATGCCGTAATTATAGATGTCGGTATCACAAGGGTGCCAGATGATACTCGGGAAAGAGGGTATTATATAACGGGTGATGTAGATTTTGAAAATGTAAGTAAGAAGGCGTCGTATATAACCCCGGTGCCGGGAGGTGTAGGCCCTATGACCATAGCAATGTTGTTAAAGAATACACTGCTTGCCAGAGAAAGACATAGAAGTAGAGATTAAAAAATGCCCCGACGGGGCATTTTTTTTTAGTATATAATTTTAATCCCCTGTAACATTTCAAGTATTATCTAGTCTAATATTTCACTAAACAAAATCTATCATGATGAAATCAAATTACTTAAAAATGGGGGCTTTAGCGGTCTTTGTTTTGTCTTATGCCTGTAAGACCGATGTTAAAGAGGAACCGACAAAGGAATTGACCTCGGGAATTTTGCAGGAAAACATGGATCTTAGTGTAAGACCTGGGGACAATTTTACGGCCTATGTAAACGGTACTTGGGTTAAGAATACAGAAATTCCTGCAGACAAAGCCTCGTATGGTGTTGGGTATATGGTTCATGAAGAGTCTGAAGAGAATGTTAGAAAAATAATAGAGGAATCGGCTTCGGGTAATTTTGAAAAGGGGTCGGACGAACAAAAGGTCGGTGATCTTTATAAATCATATATGGACCTCGATACAAGAAACGAATTGGGGGTAACACCTTTACAAGATGAGTTCGATAAGATAGATGCGATCAAGAATTATGATGAATTGGCGACCTATTTTGCCTATGCCAACAAGTACGGTCTAAATGTTCCCTTGGGCTTGTTCGTTTATCAAGATTTTAAAGATCCTACCATATATACGGTATATGCTTGGCAGGCAGGGTTAACATTACCGGATAGGGAGTATTACCTAAAAACGGATGAACGGTCAAAAGAAATTCAAACAAAATATGTAGCGCATATTGAGAAAATGTTCGACTTGGCCGGATTGCCGAACGGAACTTCTTCGGCAAAGACCATAATGGATCTAGAAACCAAAATAGCATCCAAGCATTTGGAAAAGGAAAAAACAAGAGACTTGGTTGGTTTGTACAATATGTTTCCGGTAGATACCTTGTCCAATATAATGCCAAATTTTAACTGGTCGAATTTCTTATCGGAAGCAGGTTTGCAAAATCAAGATAAGTTAGGGTTGTTGATGTTGGACTATACAAAAGCCTTGGACGGTATTATTGCCGGCACCGATTTAAGTACTTGGAAAACCTATTTAAAATGGGGCGTGTTAGACTCTAATGCGTCTCGCCTTACAGAAGCCTTGAACCAACAGAATTGGGAGTTTTACAGTAAAGAGTTAAGAGGGATAAAAGAACAAAGACCATTATGGAGAAGAGGGGTGTCTGCAGTAAACGGTACACTTGGTGAAGTAGTGGGTAAGGTATATGTGAAAAGGCATTTTCCGCCAGAAGCCAAACAACGTATGGAGACTATGGTAGAAAACTTGCTAAAAGCATATGAGGTGAGTATAAAGGAGTTGGATTGGATGAGTGATGAAACCAAAAAAGAGGCGTTGGACAAATTGAGCAAGTTTACACCGAAAATCGGATATCCCGACAAGTGGAAATCCTATGATATAGACATTAAGGCAGATGATCTATATGGAAATATCCACAGGGCCAAATTAATGGAATACAATAGAGAGCTTGCCAAATTGGGGCAGCCTATAGATAAGGATGAATGGGGAATGACGCCCCAGACAGTAAATGCCTATTACAATCCTACGATGAACGAGATTGTTTTTCCGGCAGCAATACTACAACCTCCCTTTTTCGATTTAAATGCAGAAGATGCGATTAATTATGGGTCTATAGGTGCGGTAATAGGTCATGAGATAGGGCACGGTTTTGATGATACGGGCAGCACTTTTGATGGCGATGGTGCCATGAGAAATTGGTGGACGGATTTTGATAAGGAAGAATTTAAGAAACGCACCGCCGCTTTGGTAGACCAGTACAATAGTTATGAGGTTTTGCCAGATGTTCATATTAACGGTGAGTTTACCTTGGGTGAAAATATCGGTGATTTAGGTGGCCTTAGTATAGCACTTAAAGCGTATAAGATGTCTTTAGAGGGTAAGGAGTCTCCTGTTTTAGATGGTTTTACCGGCGAACAACGTGTATTTTTAGGATATGGGCAAACTTGGCTGAACAAACAGAGAGATGAGGCCCTAAGGGTGCAAATAAGTACCGACCCCCATTCCCCTGCAGATTATAGGGTGAACGGAATTGTGAGGAACGTACCTGAATTTTATACGGCATTCGATATCAAGGAAACAGATTCATTGTATCTATCACCAGAAGAAAGAGTTAAAATCTGGTAAAAGATTTTTATAGTAAAGAAAAACCTTCAACCTTTAAAAGTTGGAGGTTTTTTTATTCTGGTAATTTTGATATTTCAATGCCTGTTTCGGTAGAGTCGTTGGGTGTTAGAATATCAATATCATTACTGTCGTCATACTCGCAGCTAGCTACCAAGATTACGGTTGTTGCTAAAATTAGAATTCCTGTTATTTTCTTCATAATAATTTGATTTTAAAGGAATAAGAATTTTGTTCGTTCATGAAATATTACAACGTTTAAAAATTAAAAATGGTATAAGGCCTGTTGTTTTAAAGAGCGAAAAAAATGTCAAAATAGAACGGTATTCGGTCAATGGCCAAAAGGCGTTTTATTGCTTTAATGTCAAAAAAAGCGTAAAGTGTTTTAAAATAAATAAGGAGATGATGACGAACCTTGGCGTTTATTCTTGTTTGTAACTTTTATTTATTGAATCGTTAAAGTTGTCAAATAATCCAATTTATGTTAATAAAAGATTATTTTGTGCTACGATTTAATGATATTGGAATCTAATGCAGTTTTTTTCCTTGGTTAGAAACTCTGTTGGTTTCGAATAGCCTTGGCATGAAAATAAAACTAAAACCTTTTTTTGAGTCATCTGTAGATATGCTTTGCATAGCGGATTATGCAGGGTATTTTGTTGATATAAACCCGGCCTTTGTTAACTTATTGGGATATACAAAAGAGGAGCTGTTTTCAAAAAAAATCAATGAGTTCGTTTTTGAAAAGGATAAGAGAGATACGCAGCAGGTAAGGGATGAGATGTTGAAGAATACCCCAATAGTGAATTTTCAGAATAGATATGTAAATAAGGCAGGTGATATAATATGGCTCTCATGGAGTGCTGTACCGGTAGAGGAAGAAAAATTGGTGTATGCCATTGCCAAAGACATCACACATGAGGTTCAGCTTAGAAATCAACGAATTCAAGAGTTTTCCAAGCTTAAAAATGTAAACGAAGATCTTTTTCGTATAAATTATACAACGTCTCACGATTTAAGGGCTCCTATCAATAATATGCTTTCCTTGTTCAAGATGTTGGATTATGATCATGTAAAGGACGATGCCACACTTCAATTGTTGGATTATATAAAAATGTCGGCCCAGGGTGTTAAGGATTCTCTTGAGAATTATTTGGATTTGATACAAACGGTGGGAGAGAAATCACATGATCTTAAAGAGGTATATTTTGAAGAGGTACTTTCTAGGGTGTTGAAAAATATTGGGTCGTTGTTGACCAGCTCTAATACTAAAATGGAATACGATTTCTCATCGTGTGAAAGTACTTGCTTTAATGATATATATATAGAAAGTGTTTTTCTGAATTTAATAACAAATTCGGTAAAATATGCCCGACCGGGAATCGCTCCGGTAATTAATATTTCTACAAGTATCGAAGAGGGACAAAAACAATTGATTTTTTCTGATGAGGGTCAAGGTTTTGATATGGAAAAAAATGGGCATAAGATTTTTATGCTCAACGAGCGTTTTGATAATCGGCAAGAAGGAAAGGGAATAGGGCTTTATCTAGTATATAACCAATTAAGAAGTTTAGGCGGTAGTATTTCGGTAGATAGTGAGCCTGACAAGGGCGCTACATTTTGCATTCAGTTTCCCAGCTAGTTCGTACGGTAATTCGAAAATCAGATTTTTGTAGTCGCTTTTAAAATGTTTGTTATTAGAATTACAAATAGATGAATGATTGGTTATCTTTAAGGTAACAATCAACCACTATCATGAAAAAACCATTCTTTTATTTACTAGTCCTTTCTTGTTTTGTTTTTAGTTGTGGAACTTCTGAAAAAAAAGAAACTTCCAGTTACGCATTCGATATTTCTTTTTCGGAAGATGTGAGCACGGTACCAAAAGACGGTCGTCTTTTGTTGATGCTTTCCACCGACGATAGTGCCGAACCCCGTTTTCAAATTAACGATGGATTAAATACCCAACTTGTTTTTGGAATTAATGTAGACGGTATGTCCCCCGGGAAACCCGTAATGATAGATGAGACCGTTTTTGGTTTTCCGTATGCAAGTTTGGCCGAGATTCCGGTAGGTGAATATAATGTACAGGCATTGCTGCATGTGTACGAAACTTTTAACTTGGCTACGGGACACACGGTAAAACTGCCTATGGATAATGGAGAGGGGCAACAATGGCGCAGTTCTCCTGGCAATTTATATAGTAAGCCTTTTAAGATAAGGGTAGGTAGTAATGGTATAGAAAACGTTTCGGTGGTAATGGATCAGATAATACCGCCCGTACCCGAACCGGAAGATACCGAATGGATCAAGCATGTTAAGATAAAATCGGAGAAACTATCCGAGTTTTGGGGACGTGATATGTATTTGGGGGCTCATGTGCTGCTCCCAAAAGGATTTGAAGAACATCCGGAAGCTAAATACCCGCTGATGGTATTTCACGGACATTTTCCCGATGATTTCGGTGGTTTTAGAACAACACCTCCAGACCCCAACTTAAAGCCGGATTATTCTGCCAGGTTTGATATGGAAGGGTATAATATTGTTCAGCAACAAGAAGCGTATGATTTTTATAAGCGTTGGAACGATCCCGATTTTCCTCGGTTTATAATTATAGAAATTCAGCATCCAACACCATATTACGATGATTCATATGCCGTAAACTCGGCTAGTCAAGGCCCTTATGGCGATGCTATTACCTATGAGTTGATACCACATATAGAAAAGGAGTTTCGTGGTATGGGAGAAGGTTGGTCCAGGTTTTTGTATGGTGGTTCTACCGGTGGGTGGGAAGCTCTCGCCGTGCAGGTAAAATATCCGGAGGAATATAATGGCTGTTTTGCCGCATGTCCCGACCCTATAGACTTTAGGGCCTATTGCCTTACCAATATTTATGAGGATGATAATGCCTATTACTATGATAGTGAGCACAAACAATTGGAAGTGCCCGCACATCGCGATTATTTAGGGAATATACAGTCGACCATAAGAGAAGGTAATCATTTAGAACTTGTTCTGGGAGACAAATCAAGGTCCGGTCAACAATGGGATATTTGGGAAGCAACATATTCTCCACAAGGTGATGACGGTTATCCGGTCAGGATCTGGGACAAGATGACGGGTGAAATAGACCATGCCGTGGCGGAATATTGGAAAGAAAATTATGACTTACGACATATCTTGGAACGCGATTGGGATAAGTTGGGGGATAACCTAAAAGGGAAGATACATATCTATTGTGGAGATATGGATAATTACTACCTGAACAATGCGGTCTATTTAATGGAGGATTTTTTAGAAAGTACTACAGAGCCTTATTATGATGGAGAGGTATTGTATGGAGACCGTGCCGAGCACTGTTGGAACGGTGATCCCGAGCAGCCAAATGCCATTAGTCGCTTAAGGTATAACAGCATGTATGTGCCCAAAATAATGAAACGTATTGCAGAAAGCGCTCCTAAAGGAGCTGACCTTACCAGTTGGAGGTATAAATAAATAATATGAACAAAACCAATAAAGTAGCTTGGCTGGTATTTGGCATTTTGGCGGTAGGCGTAGGCCTTTATCCGTTGGTATATGTATTTGCCGATGGCGAAATAGGAATACAGTTATCTAAGAGCAAAGAGTTGTTGGCCAATGTATTCTGGAATATTGGGTTTTATGGGCATATATTGTTCGGGGGCTTGGCATTGACGATAGGTTGGGTGCAGTTCAGCAAACGTTTTAGAAATGCCAATATGGCTCGTCATCGCATCATAGGTAGAATATATGTTGTATCTGCGCTGGTAAGCGGTATTTGTGGTGGGGGAATAGCGTTCTTCGCTACAGGGGGGGTAGTGGCGCAATCGGGCTTTTTAGTTATGGCGGTTTGTTGGCTCTATTTTACGACCAATGCGTATAGGGCCATTAAGATAAGTGATATAGAAAAGCACAAGGTTTATATGATTTATAGTTACGCCCTTTGCTTTGCGGCGGTTACATTGCGCATATGGTTGCCGTTGTTATCTCTAATATTGGGGTCTTTTTTACCCGCCTATAGAGTGGCCGCTTGGCTTTCTTGGGTGCCGAATATCATATTTGCCTATTTTTGGGTAAGACGAAAAGGAATCGTAATCGGTTAATAAAAATTTATAGATGATTTATAGAAGGTTCGGAAGAACAAATTGGGAAGTAAGTGAAGTTGGATATGGAATGTGGGGAATGGCCGGATGGAAGGCTTCCGATGACGAGCAATCTGCAAGGTCTTTGGATCTGGCAGTTGAAAATGGTGTTAATTTTTTTGATACGGCATGGGGTTATGGAGAAGGACATAGTGAAGAGCTTTTAGGTGAACTGGTAAAAAGGCATCCGTCCAAAAAATTATATACGGCCAGTAAGATTCCCCCAAAGAATTTTAAGTGGCCTGCCAAACCGGAGTATCGTTTTGAAGATTCGTATCCGGTGGAGCATATTATGGAGTATACCCATAAAACATTAAAAAATTTAGGACTCGAACAGATAGATTTAATGCAGTTTCATACTTGGGACGATGGGTGGAGCCAAAGGGAAGAATGGCAAAGGGCCATCGAAGACCTAAAAACAGCGGGTAAAATCGGGGCCATGGGCATAAGTGTAAATAGGTGGGAACCCGAAAATGGTATAAAGGCCTTGCAAACAGGTAAATTGGATGCCGTACAGGTAATCTATAATATTTTTGATCAGGCACCGGAAGATAGATTGTTTCCGCTATGCGAAGAGTTGGACATAGCTATAATCGCCAGGGTGCCATTTGACGAAGGTACCTTAACGGGTAATATTACCAAAGAAACTACTTTTCCCGAAGGTGATTGGCGAGGAACCTATTTTGTACCGGAAAACTTAAATTCTTCAGTAGATCATGCCGATGCGCTACGCCCACTGGTTCCAGCAGGTATGACCATGGCAGAAATGGCGCTACGCTTTATTTTAGAAAATAAAAATGTAGCGACTACCATACCAGGAATGAGAAAACAAAGAAATGTGTTGGCAAATACCGCCACCAGTGACGGTAAAGGTCTGCCCATAGGGTTACACCAAGAACTTAAAAAACATAGATGGGACAGAGTGCCCACGTCATGGTCTCAGTAAGTTATTTGGCAAAGAGCTGCCCCATGTCCTTAAATGCCTTAAATTCCAGTGCATTGCCGGCCGGGTCTAAAAAAAACATCGTAGCCTGTTCGCCCACTTGTCCTTGAAAACGAACATAAGGTTCTATAACAAACTCTATACCTTTGTTTTTAAGCTCCTCGGCAAAATTTTGAAAAGTGTCCCAGGGTAGTACCACACCATAATGGGGTACGGGAACATTGTGGCCATCGACCGGATTGTGGTGCAATGTTTCTGTTTCGGGTTTAGGTTTGTAATGGATGACCAATTGGTGCCCAAAGAGGTTGAAATCTACCCAATGATCACTACTTCTGCCTTCTTCACAATTAAGTGTTTCTCCGTAGAACTTTCTACATTCCGCTAAATTATGAACGGGAATTGCGATGTGGAAAGGTGTGATGTCTTTCATTTTTCTTATTTTTTCTAGTTGGTTTAAATTACCTCTTTTTATGATGCTTATTAAGGTTAAGCATCTTTTAAAAAGGCGATAATCTTATCGTTGACTTCATCTTGGTGCATAGAGTGCCCTAAGCCCTCTGTGGTTACAAGTTGGCTTCCCTTCCAGTCCGAATGTACCTTTTCAGAAGCATGGTAGGGGGCGATCTTATCAAACCTATCATGAAAAAGAAGTCCTTTTCTTTTGTCGTTCTCGATAAATCTAGAAGAAGAGAACTCATTAATGGTGAAACCGAACCTTTGTACGATGTATTGCTCCAACGCGTTTAATACGCTATCGTTAAATCCGAGTAGCTTTTTAAAATGGTTGATTATTTCATGAAATTCAGAAGGTGAACCTATTGTGATAATTTTTTCGACACCAACATTTTTATTGAGGAATTCATTGTATAGAATGGTCATTCCTCCCATAGAATGTCCGATCAGAAACTTGGGCTTGTACTTTTTAATCATATATTGGGTCACTTCAGCATATAAGGGAACATATAAATAGGTCCCAGAAGAATTGCCATGGGCAGGTGCGTCGAATGCGATAACGTTATAATTAGCTTCGGTAAGCTTTTCTATAAGTTTATGCCATCGCCATGCGTTACTTTCCCATCCGTGTACCAATAGTACGGTTTCTTTATCACCTTTCCATTGATAGGTTTGTATGCTATGCCCTGCTATCTCTGTTTTTTGGAGTTTTACAGGGTCTAAATATTCTTTTTGATGAGGTAATATTTTTCCCTTTCTAACCTTGCAGAAAATACGAAATGCCATATCCGCTGCTTTTTTGGGGCTTATTAGAACATAAACGTTCAATATTTTCCCATATAGTTTAGGCATCAGTTTTTGTAATATTTTTTTCATGGATTAGAAAATATCGAAGAATCGTTGAAACACTTTTGTCCTTGCCCATATAGAGTTCAGGTAGGTGCGACCTAGGTTAAAGTAGGGGGTTAATCCCAACCTACCATCATGTATTTAATTTTGGCATTATCGGGTATTTGCACTGCTTCGATATTTGTATTCGATTTATATCGCAAGCTTTCGGGCAGTTCGGCTTTGTCTATGGTAAAATAAAGGTCGCTATCTTTGAGTAAGATGACAACATTGTTCAAAGAAGTGATGATCTTTTTGATCTCATAGTTTTCTTGAATATCCTTAAAAGTGCTTTTAAGGTTGATGCCTTTATCGGTATGGAATCTTGCGTCATTTACCAGTACGTTCTGAATTACCGGAATACTGTCTAGATTTGGGGTTAATGTAAGTAGGTGGGCACCTCCTTTTTCAAAAATTTTAATTTTACTGGCGCTGCTTCCAAAATTTGATTGGATCGTGTCTTTTACTATGGAGTCTTCTGCATAGATAAGTTCTAAATCTCTGGTAAGGCTTTTTTTGTCCAGTTTACCAACTCTCTCCGATGTTATTAAAAAGGTGGTGTCTTTTTCTTTTGAACATTGGGTGAGGGTTATACAAAAAAATAGAAAAATGATTGATTTGATTGATTTCATAAAACTTAACGTATCACTTTTTTTAATACACCAAGAACTCCTCTGATAAAGGTAGCGCTGGTCAATACTTTAATTACCGGGTTTTGTCTGGTACTACTTTTTGAAGTACTTGTCTTTTTACTTTTTTTCTTTGTCTTCTCTTTCTCTGCTAGTTTTTCTGCTCTTTCAATTTTTTCGTTCAATATTTCATAGGCACTTTCACGGTCTATTACCTCGCCATATTTTTTTACGAGTTTCGATTTCTGAACGACTTCTTTTAACTCACTATCAGTGAGTATATCCATTCGACTCATCGGAGCTCTTAACAAGGTAGCGGCAAGGGGTGTTGGTCTTCCTTTTTCGTCCAGGGCAGAGATCAAGGCCTCTCCTATACCTAAGGAGGTGAGCACTTGCTTTGTGTCGTAAAACTCAGATATAGGATAATTTTCTGCGGTCATTTTAATGGCCTTTCTATCTCTGGCGGTAAAGGCTCTTAGGGCATGTTGCACTTTTAATCCTAATTGGGCAAGTACCTCATTGGGCACATCTGTAGGGTTTTGTGTAACAAAGTATAGGCCTATACCTTTTGATCGTATCAGTTTTACGATACTTTCAATTTGATCTAATAAGGCTTTAGAGGCTTCTTTAAAAATAAGGTGGGCCTCATCTATAAATAAAATAAGTTCTGGTCTATCGCTATCGCCCTGTTCTGGAAAGGTATCATATATCTCGGCCAACAGGCTTAACATAAAGGTTGAAAATAATTTCGGCCTGTCTTGTATATCTGTAAGTCGAAGAATGTTAATGTACCCTTTGCCGTTCTCATCTATACGCGTAAGGTCGTTGACATCAAAAGATTTCTCCCCAAAAAACAAATCGGCCCCTTGCTGTTCCAGTTCTATGATCTTTCTAAGAATGGTACCCGTTGAGCTGGTAGAGATACGGCCATAATCTTTTGTGAATTCCGCCTTGCCCTCACCTGTAGCGTATTGTAGTACTTTCTTAAAGTCCTTAAGGTCCAATAAGGGTAGTTTGTTGTCATCGCAATACTTGAAGACCACCGCAACAATGCCTTCTTGGGTTTCGGTTAGGTCAAGTATTCTTGATAATAGGGTGGGACCAAATTCAGAAACGGTAGCACGTAATTTTACGCCATCTTGCTCTGAAAGGGACAAGATTTCGACCGGAAAACTCTTAGGTTCAAATGGAATACCGATTTTAGCATGTCTTTCATCAATTTTGGCATGCCCTGGACTAGGTTGTGCAATACCACTTAAATCTCCTTTTAGGTCCATCAATAATACAGGTATACCTTTGTCCGATAAATTTTCGGCCAATACCTGTAAGGTCTTGGTTTTTCCCGTACCTGTAGCTCCGGCGATCAAACCGTGCCTGTTAAGGGTTTTAAGGGGTATTTTAACTAGGGCATTGGTGACTGCCTCTTCATTGAGCATTGCCGCCCCCATGGTTATAAAATCACCTTTGGTAGTATAACCCTTTTCTATATGTGCAAAGAAATCTTCTTTGGAGCCCATCTTTAAAATTTTTGATAAAAATAGCTGATTTTTGACCATTAAGAAATAGCCAAGGCCGTAAATAGTCATCTTTTACGTAACATTTTGCTGAACAACAGAACAATACGATAGAATTAAAAGCCATTATATAATTGCTAGGGTATTGTAATAGGTAAAATGTATCTTTGCGCCATGGAAAAAAAGGAGGTTATGACTTTGGTGGATAAAGGCGAAATGTTGCCTTTAATGGAAGAGTTTTACACCATACAGGGAGAGGGCTTTCATAAAGGTACGGCAGCTTATTTTATAAGGGTAGGTGGTTGTGATGTCGGATGCCATTGGTGCGATGTTAAAGAGAGTTGGAATGCCGAAACACACCCTCCGACACCTATTGCCCAAATTGCGGAGAATGCTGCCAAGTACTCCGATACTATCGTTATTACGGGAGGAGAGCCTTTAACATGGAACATGGGACCTTTGACACGGCTTTTAAAAGAGAAAAACTTGAAGACGCATATTGAAACTTCAGGGGCTTATGAGCTGACGGGAGATTGGGATTGGATCTGCCTGTCACCAAAGAAAAACAAACTGCCTTTTGGAAAAGTGTATGACGAGGCGGACGAACTTAAGGTAATCGTCTACAACAAACATGACTTAATTTTTGCAGAGGAACAAGCTGCTTTAACAAACGCGAATTGCATTCTTTATTTACAGCCAGAATGGAGCGTGCGTGATAAAGTTACTCCGATGATCGTTGATTATGTGATGAAAAACCCGAAATGGAAGGTTTCTTTGCAGACCCATAAATATTTGAACAT
Organism: Maribacter sp. MMG018; assembly: GCF_018100785.1. Classification (GTDB taxonomy): domain Bacteria; phylum Bacteroidota; class Bacteroidia; order Flavobacteriales; family Flavobacteriaceae; genus Maribacter. The sequence goes on from NZ_JAGJEC010000001.1 coordinate 1,613,370, forward strand.
ACCCTAAATATCTATCTTATCTTGCCCCGTTGGCCTGTATGTCATGTACGCATGAAACTCCCAGACCGGGGATTTCAACTCCCCTTGAGGTTTTTGACTGTAAAAGGTTCAGTACACTATTGCCAGACAGTACACAACCAGGGGTGAAACCTTTGGTGTAGGTGTTTTTTTCCACCATCCCAAATGTTTTAGCGGATAAAGAGAACGTAAGTTCGGCACGCATTAAACATCCATCTACGTTACAATGGTTGTCTCCGACCATTTCGCCATCACTGTTTTCTGATTGCGACTCATGGTCTTCGACCATATCCGTGCCCAAATTCACTAATCCGAACAAATGCCCAAATTCATGGTTTAGGGTGGCGGCCTCTACATCTGAAACATCGATTTGGAAACTTTGTCCTGCCAATTTTCTTACGGTTGCCTCATGTATAACCATCGAGGTGTTGCGGTAAACCGCACCCAAGGTTACAAGACCTTCGTCCTCATCATCGTCTTCGGCCGGCGAATCTGTAAAATAAATATAGATGGCCAAGGTGGATCCTGTATTATAGGCAGTTCTGTTTTCTTTTTCTAAGTCAGAAATCTCCTGTAAGCTCAAACTTTCTTCGTTGGGAGATTCCAATTCTTTATAAATTACTTCTATGTCTTCCTTAAAGGTATGTTGTTTTAAAAAATCTGTAAAGTTGGCAATGGCCGTTTCCGTAGGTTGATAACCGGATACATAACCGATCTCTATCAATAATTTATCATAAGATTCATTGGATAGAATATCATAGGCAGAATCACCAGTAGCCAACAAATTTGCAGATTTGTCTATGGTAGAATCGTTATTGCTATTGCCATCATCACTCTTAGAACAAGCAAATACAGATATTAATAGACCCAACAGCCAAAGAAAAGGGAGTTTTTTCATATTATAAGGATACAATGAAAATATGGTTTGACCACTATTCCAAAGCTAATTTAGCCAAATAATCGTTGTGCTGACCATTGCTGATAAGTTCACAGCTAAATCCATGATAGTTTGCGGCTCTTTTTAAAGTGTTAAAATCTAAATAGAGCCAATTAAAGGGAGTGCCTTTTTCATTTCTATATTCCATATTGAATGTTACCTCACCGTAGTAATTTACATCGTCCGGAACCCAATACCCTCCATCATCATCATTTTCGAACATATAGAGGATATCACTTGAATCCAACAAAATTTGTCCATTAGGTTTTAAGATAGATTTCATTTTGTTCAAATAGAGGTCTATATTGCTGAGTAAGCCAACAATTCCTATGCCGTTCATCATAAGTAATAGGGTGTCGAACTGCATGTCTTCGATATCAAGTAAATCATGACGGATGGTTTGCTTTAAACCGCGTTCTGTACATACCTTGATAGCGCCTTCAGATCGGTCTAGACCGGTAACATCGTAACCTTTTTCCTGTAGGTACAGACTGTGACTTCCCGCACCACAACCAATATCTAAAACAGAACCTTTACATAACTGTAAAGCTTTTTGTTCTAATGGAGGCATTTGATCGTAGCCCCTAAATAAATAGGGTAGTGGAAGGGTATCCTCTTCGTCTAAAGATGAATAGGTCTTTATATCTTCGGTGTAATTTCCTCTTTGGTAATCTAATAGGGCCTTGCCCAATATATCTGTTTGCAATCTATTTGTTTTTGTACTACAAAAATCCCTTTTTTTAGAACCACTTTGCTAGTTTTGATGCATTAATTTTGAGTTATGGAAGAAGTTTTGCGACAATTACCGATAAAGGCAAAGGAGAAACATACGGAAAACAAGAAGTTTTTTGCAAAACTAAGAAAGAGACCGCCCAAGAATTTAGACTATCAAATGCAAGAAATGCATGAGCGGGAATTTGAAAGAACGGATTGCTTAACCTGTGCAAATTGTTGTAAGACTACCGGGCCATTGTTTACAAATGCAGATATTGAACGAATATCTAAATTCTTTAAACTAAAGCCTAGCAAGTTTATAGAAACCTATTTAAGAATAGATGAGGACAACGATTATGTGCTACAACAAGTGCCCTGTACTTTCTTGGGCGTCGATAATTACTGTTCTATATATGAGGTAAGGCCAAAGGCATGCCGTGAATTTCCACATACCGACAGAAAGAAGTTTCAGCAGATAAGCCACTTTACGCTAAAAAATGTATCCATTTGCCCTGCGGCATTTAATATTGTGGAAGAGATGAAAAGAAGAATAAACATGTAGGGGAAGCTTTGTTCTTAGATATAAACTACTGTTGTACTTATAGTTTCTATAAAACCAAGTATTGTCTATAGAACCGTGATCTTGTATATTTAAGACATGGAGCAGATTATAGACTATTTTGAAAACATACCTACTTTACACCGCTCTTTAATATTGGTCGGCGGTATTACCTTTTTCTGGATTTTAGAGGGTATGGCCCCACTTTTTAATGTTAAGTACAAAAAATGGAAGCATGCCGTGCCAAACCTATTTTTTACATTGACCACGATAATCGTGAATTTTCCACTTGCTTTTCTATTGCTTAAAACTTCCGATTGGGTCGTTGCCAACGATTTCGGAATAATTAATTGGCTGCCACCAATGCCGTTATGGTTATATGCCCTATTGGGACTAATGTTGTTGGATCTGATAGGTGCTTACCTTGCCCATTGGGCAGAGCATAGAATAAAACCTTTGTGGATGGTACATTTGGTACATCATTCCGATCATCATGTAGATACCACTACGGCCAATAGGCATCATCCCCTAGAGTCGCTTGTAAGGTATGTGTTTACCCTGATCGGAGTATTTGTGGTCGGGGCACCCGTGGGTATTATTATGTTGTATCAAAGCTTGTCGGTGGTGCTGTCCCAGTTTAACCATGCCAATATTAAACTACCTGTAAAAGTGGATAGGTATTTGAGTTGGTTTTTGGTTTCTCCAGATATGCATAAAGTACACCATCATTATGTATTGCCTTATACGGACAGTAATTATGGGAACATTTTTTCTATTTGGGACCGTTTGTTCGGTACCTATAGATATAAAGAAAGAGACACCATCATTTATGGCGTTGACACCTTCCCCGACGAAAATGAGAATTCAAGTATCAAAGGTCTGCTACGACAACCTTTTCATAAATATAGAAGGCCTACTACTGCCGCTTCGAACCAAGATTGATCATTCGTAATACGGCGCGCTGGCCTATCCTCGTAAGAGGTTACTCGTACATTAAATATTTTGCCCTTATTTTTTTGAACTTTGACAAATCGTCCGACCAGGTCCGTTGAATTTCCTTTGCAGAAAGGCCTGCTTCTATTTGTTGTTGAAGTTCTGTGTTTCCGGCATGTTTTGTGAATCCGGAGGTAATAAAAAAATGACTCTTGTCAGGGGTGTTGTTGTAGGCATCTACGATCCATTGTAAAGAAACCTCGCTCATTCTTTCATAATCTGATAGGTCTTTACCGTAACATGTTTTTCCTTCTTCCTTCGGGTGTTTGGATCCAAAATTTGGTTTGGGTACATAAGAAAAACTGTAGGCCGTAGAATCCATAAAAGAAGCTCCATATCTTTGAAATTGAAATTCGGTTCCCCGTCCGGCGTTTACATTGGTGCCTTCAAAAAGCCCCAAACTAGGGTATAGGTTAATGGCCGTGTCGTTCGGTAGGTTGGGCGAAGGCCTTATCGGTAAATGGTAAACAGTAGTGTGTGTCCAATTCTCTAATGGAACGACCGTTAAATCTACTTTTTGTGAACTTTTTAACCAACCCTCGTTATTGATCATTTGCGCATACTCGCCAATGGTCATCCCATATACCAATGGTATCTCTGTCATCCCTAAAAATCCGGTGTGCTCTTTTTTCATCGTAGGCCCGTCTACATAATGGGCATTGGGGTTGGGGCGATCAAGTACAATTACAGGAATGTTACTGTCGGCGCAAGCCTCCATTATTAATTGTAAAGTGGCTATATAGGTGTAAAAACGTACGCCGACATCTTGTATGTCGAACAATACAACGTCTAGTTCGTTTAATTGCTCTGTAGAGGGTTTTCTGTTTTTGCCATATAGCGATATTAAGGGCAACCCTGTTTTTTTGTCGGTACCATCGCTTACTTTTTCACCTGCATCGGCCTGGCCCCTAAATCCGTGTTCGGGCGCAAATACCTTTTTTATCGTTATTCCAGCATTTAAAAGTGAATCTACCAAATGGGTGTGCCCCTGTTCATTAAAAATAACCGATGTTTGGTTGGCGACTATCCCTACATTTTTGTCTTGTAACATGGGAATGTAGGCCTCGGTTCTGTTCGCTGCTACCCGAACAGGTTTCAGTGTGTCGGCAATTATTGTGGTGCTGATATTTTCAGTTTTTTTATCATTTTTATCATTTGTGTTTCCACAAGAGATACATAACAAAAAAGATAAAAAAAGGGTATTTTTGAAATGGTATAAAAATAACATCATTTGAACCTAGAATTTTTTATCGCCAAACGGCTTATTACGGGTAAGGAGCATAAAATTAGTATTTCCGCACCAATAATAAAAATAGCTATTGCAGCCATTGCGATCGGTGTGGTTATGATGTTGATAGCCATTGCTACCGGAGTAGGCCTTAAATATAAGATACGCGAGAAAGTAACAGCTTTTAATGGGCATGTGCAAATCACGAACTATGATAATAATAGTTCAGAGGTTTCTGTAGTACCCGTTTCTAAAAATCAGGATTTTTATCCAGAGTTTAAAGATGTAGATGGTATTGTCCACGTACAGGCGGTGGCTACAAAGGCAGGTATTATAAGAACACCAGATACTTTTGAGGGGGTGATTGCCAAAGGAGTTGGGCAAGACTTTTATTGGACGCCTCTAAAGGAATATTTGGTTAAGGGTTCTTTGCCCGACTATACCGGAGAATTAAATAGCGATGTGCTTATCTCCCAAATAACGGCCAACCGTCTAAAGTTGGATGTAGGTGATTCTTTCTTTACTTTTTTTCTGCGCGACGATGATACCGAAAAGATTCCGAATCAGCGTAAGTTTATTGTAAAGGGAATTTATGATAGTGGTTTTGAAGAGATAGATAGTAGGTATATTTTTATAGATATTCGCCATATTCAGCAAATGAACAAGTGGAAAGAGGATGAGGTAGGTAATTTTGAGGTCTTTTTGGAGAGTTTTGATGATATAGACGAAAAAAGTGCTGAAATCTACGGAAAAACACTCTCTAATTTGGATACCAAAACCTTGAAGGATAAGTATTATAAGATTTTTGAATGGATAGGTCTCTTCGATTTCAATATTGGCCTTATCATCGGTATTATGATCATAGTTGGGGGCATAAATATGATTACCGCCCTTTTGGTGCTGATTTTAGAGCGTACGCCTATGATCGGTATTTTGAAGGCATTGGGTACCACAAACTGGAGCATTAGAAAGGTCTTTTTGTACAATGCCGCCTATTTAATAGGGGTAGGGCTGTTTTGGGGAAACCTGATCGGGTTGGGACTTATCTTTTTACAGAGTAAATATCGAATGTTCAAATTTCCAAATCCAGAGGAGTATTATATCGAGTATATTCCTGTTCATATTGATGTGGTAACGGTGCTGATACTAAACATAGGGGTGTTGTTCCTGTGCCTTGTAATGTTACTGATACCTTCTTATATTATTACCAAGATAACCCCTGTTAAAGCGATTAGGTTCGAATAGTTGTCCGTAGATACCGGTTTTCTAGGTGTATGCGGTATGGAGTTTCCTCTTTTTAATTTCGTATTGCCCTAGTTTTGGGTAAATTTGGTACAACCAAACAATTATGATGAAAAAGTTATTTGTATGCCTGGTATTTCTGGTATGGGTGCTACCTGTTTCGGGGCAAAAACTATCTAGAACCGAAAAGAAGATTATTAAAAGTATAGAAGCGAACAACGCTGAGGCCATTCGGTTTTTAGAGAAGGTGGTTAACATTAATAGTGGTACCCTTAATCTAGAGGGGGTCAAAAAGGTCGGCAGCGAATTCGGTACCGCTTTCGAGTCCATCGGTTTTGATACGAAATGGATACCGATGCCCGAAGAATTGAATAGGGCCGGTCATCTTTTTGTGGAGACCAAGGGGTCTAAAGGAAAGAAAATATTATTGATAGGCCATCTAGATACAGTTTTTGAAGAAGATAGTCCCTTTCAGACCTTTACCATGATAAACGATAGTATAGCCCATGCTCCGGGAGGTAACGATATGAAAGGCGGAAATGTAATTATCCTGTATGCCCTAAAAGCGCTACAGGAGAATAATTTATTGGAAGATGCCCAAATAATCGCGGCATTTACCGGGGATGAGGAAAGTGCGGGAAAACCTTTGGAAATTAGTAGAAAGGATTTGATAGAAGCTGCGAAAAGAAGTGACATTGCCTTAGGTTTTGAGACTTCTACCGGATTTAATTATGCTACCGTGGCCAGAAGGGGATCTTCTGGTTGGAAAGTTGAGGTAGAGGGCAAAAGAGCACATTCTTCGGGTATTTTTAATGATGAGGTAGGGGCTGGGGCCATTTTTGAAATGTCACGAATACTTCATCGGTTCTATACTGATGTAAAAGGGGAAGACCTGTTGACCTTTAATCCAGGAACTTTGCTGGGCGGAACATTTGTCGAGTTTGATGATATGACCAGTAAAGGAACCGTTTTTGGAAAAACAAATGTTGTTGCCCAAAAGGCCGAAGTTAGAGGTGGTCTTCGGTTTATTTCAGAAGAGCAGAAAGAAAGAACACGTGAAAGTATGCGGAAAATCGTTTCAGAGAATCTTCCCATGACCTCCGCCAAAATTACCTTTACGGATAGTTACCCTGCCATGGGCCCTACTGATGGTAACAAAGCCCTGTTGGCAAAATTGAATCAGGTGAGTTTAGATTTGGGCCAAGGAGAGGTAATGGCGTATGATCCAGGAAAAAGAGGTGCGGCCGATACTTCTTTTGTTGCACAATATGTAGACTGTTTAGATGGTTTGGGCACTATGGGGTCTGGGGCCCATACGCCCGAAGAAACCGTAAACCTGAATACAATAGAGGCGCTGACCAAAAGAACGGCCATTTTGATCTATAGATTAATAAACCAATAATATGGTCATACTTTCTTTAGGTAACCAAGAAGTTACCATAGATAATGGTGAGCTGATCAGTTATAAGGTGAACGGCCACGAATATATACACCAAAAGGGAAGTCCGGGGTGGCGTAGTTCGGATACCGAAATGTTTCCGATCATAGGTCCTACCAATGAAGCGGATTTTACAGTCGAAACGGAAAAAGGAAAAGCTGTTCAAGATCAGCACGGACTGCTGCGGGAAATGACCTATGAAAAGCAAGAGCATTCAAAAACCAAAGTGGTGTATAAAAAAAGTTATACAGCTAACGATACCGTAAAAAACTCGAAATTTCCAGAAAAATCTACCAAAGCAGCGCTTTTTTGGCCTTATGATTTTGTTTTTGAGAAAACTTTTGCCCTAGGCGAAGAGGGTTTGGGGGTCACGTTCCAAATTTCGGGAGAAAAACGAATGCCCTTTATGTTAGGGTACCATCCTGCATTCAATTTAACTACCGGCGATGTAAAAATAATAGCCGGTGAAAAAGACATTACATTGCCCGAAGTTTTGGCGGTTGGTAGTAGGGCCATGCCCGTTTTGAGTACCTCTAAAATATCCCTAGTCGATGGCGAACATGGTTTAACGATCACGACTCAAGGTTTTCCTCATTTTATGCTATGGACAGAAGTGTCAAACATGGTTTGTATAGAACCCATTACTTTTTATCCATATGCGGTAGACCAGAAAGATTTACATTGGGGATTCGACTATTTATCGGACAATAACGGAACTTTTCATGTGTTTCTGAAACCATCATAATGTCAGTTTTTAAGTGATACCAGCAGATGGCCTATAGCGAATATTTAGTGGATCGGGTTAGAAATCGTTTAAGGGGAATCGGTTTTCTAGAGGAAAAGAAAATGATGGGAGCCCTTGTGTTTATGCTGAACGGGAAGATGTGTATTGGTGTTGATGTGGATAAGGCTACAACTAATGATCGTTTGATGGTAAGGGTAGGAAAATTGAATTACGGGAAGCTTTTGGGTGAAAAGGGTAGCAAACAAATGAATTTTACGGGAAAACCTTCGAAAGGATTTCTTTATATATATCCAGAAGGCTTTGATTCTGAAGAAGACCTGGATTTTTGGGTAGAACAAGCGATTAAATTTAATAAGTTACTGGTGTAGTTTAGCAAGTGTAATCTAATTGATTAATTTTGGGGAGTGAGGCGATTTTTACCTTTTTTGGTTTGGATAACCACCTATAAAAAAGAATATTTCACGAAAGACTTAATAGCGGGTCTTACTGTCGGAATAGTGTTGGTACCCCAAGGTATGGCGTATGCCATGATTGCAGGGTTGCCACCGGTATATGGTTTGTATACCTCGTTATTTCCCATTTTAACATACGTGTTTTTAGGAACTTCTAGGAAAGTTGCTGTGGGGCCGGTTGCCATGGATTCGCTTTTGGTGGCGGCAAGTCTTTCGACCCTCGCTATTTCAGGGGTAGAGAACTATATAGCCATGGTTTTGGTTCTTACACTAATGGTAGGGGCCACCCAATTATTGTTAGGGATCTTACGGATGGGGTTTTTGGTCAATTTCTTGTCCAAACCGGTTATAAGTGGGTTTACTTCCGCGGCCGCATTTATAATAATGTTCAGCCAATTAAAACATTTGTTGGGGTTAGAAGTGGCCGGAAGTAACAAGTTTCATGAAATCATACAGTTTACTTTTGATAAGATAACGGATACCAATCCTGTAGATTTGGCTATAGGTCTCATAGGAATCTTAATCATTCTCGCCTTCAAGAAATGGAGAAAGAGTTTTCCGGCCATACTTTTGGTCGTTGTACTGGGGATCGTAGCTGTATTCTATTTAGACTTGGGTGAGTACGGTGTAAGATTGGTAGGTGAAGTTCCCAAAGGCTTTCCATCCTTTTCGGTACCCAATGTTAATTTTGTGAATCTAGAACAGTTATGGCCAATGGCTTTAGCTTTGGCGCTGGTGGGGTATTTAGAGACCGTTTCAATAGGTAAGGCCATGGAAGAAAAGAGCGGGGAGGAAACCATTGACGCCGATCAAGAGCTTGTGGCATTGGGCAGTTCTAATATCGTTGGTTCTCTTTTTCACGGGTATCCTTCAACGGCAAGTTTCTCTAGGTCTGCCATTAACTATGCCGCAGGTGCGCAAACCAATTTGGCAGGTCTGTTCAGCGTTGTGTTGGTAGTGCTTACATTATTGTTCTTTACGCCCATATTTAGGTTTTTGCCCAATGCAGCTTTGGCAAGTATCATTATGGTTTCCGTTTTTGGTTTGATCGACCTTAAATACGCTAAAGTACTTTGGGCGGATAGAAAAGATGAGTTTGCGGTATTGTTACTGACTTTTCTGATTACTCTTTTTGTTGGCATAACCCAAGGTATTCTGATCGGGGTGCTTTTGTCGTTGTTGCTAATGGTGTATCGTACGTCAAAACCCCACTTTGCCGAATTGGGCAATGTAAAAGGGTCCGATTATTATAAGAACATCAAAAGGTTTGATGATGAGGTGATAATACGAAAAGATCTCTTGATCGTACGGTTCGACTCTCAATTGTATTTTGGTAATTCGGCATATTTCAAAAAAGAGTTGTTGAAACAGATAAAGGGTAAAGGCCCAGACCTAAAAGCGGTTATTTTAAACGCGGAGGCCATTAATTATATAGATGCCACTGCAGCGGATACACTTTCAAAGCTAATACACCAAATTCATGAAAATGGACTGCAATTTTATATAGCCGGGGCTATTGGTCCTATGCGCGATATTATTTTTAACAGTAAAATTATTCATGAACTACAAAAAGAGTTCTTGTTCGTAAAAACGAAAGAGGCCGTTGATTTTTATGATAATCCAGATAAGGTTCCAATGATTACCACCAGGGTCGCCCATGAGAACAGTAAGCTCAAATAGTTGCGTACCTGTTGGTGTTGTCCATATCCTACTAACCCTTTAAGGTTCATATTATGACCAATGTCATAAAATGAAAGCATGCAACCGATTATTTTTATCATTGAGAATTTGTATTATAATTCTTTAATAACCTGCTAATTGAATAATTGAATAGATATGGAAAATTTGGTACCCTTGGTCAACTGGAGTTACGGAATAGTTATAATCGGTGTTTTTGTGGCGGTAGTGGTCATTTTAATACTGGTATTGGTCAGTATGATGAACAGTGGAAAGAAAAAAGAGTAAATATGTCTTTTTTCGATAAGCAAAAACGTTAGTTTAATTGATAATTGATTCGTATTTTATGGCAAGGATTTTATAAATACACCCTAATTGTTAAAAATATCTTAAATTTTTTTAAGATAACGTCTTATATTTTAATACCTTTAAGTAGGATTTGTATTACACAAGATGATTAAAAATTTTATTCAGCGTATAGGATTGATAAATTTTATAATGCTTTTGGTAGTCTTATCCATTATAATCGTATCCGAAGTATTGTTTTTAAGGGGAGACCAGCTCGAAGCTATATTTATTGCTCTATGGGCCCCGACAATTCTAGGTTTTATGAATTACTTAAAGTATCGTAAATAGTGGACTTTGTTTTAATCTATTCGTTGATTGTCGGCTTTATCTTTTTGGTATGGCTTTTTTTCGTGATACGGATGTATAATAAAATGAAATAGCAATACCCGTCTTTAGCGGGTGGTTTCCGCTGTGAACTTCAATATTTTAGGCTCTTTTTTTCTTATAAACGATTCTAGTATGCGTTGTGCTTCTAGGGTACTTTGCTGCCTTATCAAATAGTTTTCAAAATCGTCCAAATGTGTGAGGCTGGTTTCTTTTGAAACAAAACCATAGCCTACATAGATATTTCTTCTTGTAAGTACAAATGCTTCTTCATCAATGGTTCTGCCCTTGGTCTTTATAACGTAATCGGTTTTGGTCTCCTCTAGCGATTCTATGGCGGTAACCACCCTTTCATTATATTCTTTTGTATATGATAGATCAGAACATATGCCGATGCATTGTTTGATCTTATAGTGGGAGCAGCTTTCAACATTTTCTTGTAAGTGACAATATTTAGGACACAGCTCAAATGTTTCACAGAGCGATTCTAAAAAAAGCCTACATTCCGTTATGCTATAAAATATATGCAACGGATTGGGGGCCATTTTTAATTTGTTGAAAGCTAAATGAAGAATACCGTTCCGGTCTTCATAGCTAAATATGGCGTACTGTTGAACCTGTCTTTTTTGGGCCCTGTTAAACTTGGGATAGTGTCTTTTTATTTCGGCCGATTCCTGTAGAAGGGCGATCAGTTCACTTCCGGTTTCTTCATAGTCCAAGTATGAGGTCTCAGAACAAAGGGTAACCTCTTTTGTTGATTTGTCGTAAAAATGGCTTAGCACCCTCTTTTTAATATTAATGGCCTTACCTACGTATATAATTTTTCCCTTACTGTCTTTAAAGTAATAGACACCGGGGGTGGTGGGTAACTTTTCGAACTCTGCCTTTGGCAGTGAAGGTGGTAGTGTAGCTTCTTGCGATTTGGCGTTTAAGAAAGATTTGAAAACCTTATCTGCATTGGGTGTTCTTAATAATTTATGAAACAACAACATGGTGGCGTGTGCATCGCCCCTGGCCCTGTGCCTGTCTTTTAAAGGTATACCTATGGCAGAACATAGCTTGCCCAAGCTGTACGAGTTATAACCCGGAATCAGTTTTCTGGAGAGCCTTACGGTACATAATTTCTTTCGAACAAAATCCAGCCCTATCTGTTGAAATTCGTTCTTTATAACGTTGTAGTCAAAATTTACGCTATGGGCAACAAAAATGGTATCTGCCGTAATTTCTAATATTTTATGGGCTATTTCGTCGAGCTTTGGGGCATTTCGCACCATATCGTTATCGATGCCGGTAAGGCCGGTTATAAAATAGGGAATCTCACATTCTGGGTTTACCAATGATGTAAATTCGTCTATGACCTCATAACCATTGGTTTTAAAGATGGAAATTTCTGTAATACGGTTGCCTTTTATACCGTTGCCGGTGGTCTCTATGTCTACAATGCTATACAAAAATCGGAATTGTTTACTATAAAGTTAGCGCATTTTTACATCTTATAAGCCGATTTTTAAATAACGAATACACAAATGCTATATGTTGTAGTTTCTTTCTAAATGAACAATGATCGATTTGCTAATAGGGGTATTGCTCTTATCCGCAAAATGGTTGTGTGGTACTATGATATTGGTTTCGGGAAAATAGGCGGCCAGGTTGCCTTTTGGTATGTTATAGGGTATGATCAAAAATTTCTCCGCGCGTCTTTCCTTATTTTCATAATTGCTGATCAAATCGACAACATCAAATTTTTTGTAACCGAAACGGTTCATGTCCGCAATGTTCATAAAAACCACACGACGCTCGTTTTTAATGCCCCTGTACCGGTCGTTAAGTCCGTAAATAGTGGTGTTGAATTGATCGTGAGACCGTATCGTCATCAATAAAAACTCGTTGGGTCTTAATCGGTGCTGTGCCAATCGGCAGATACTGAATTGCGCTTTTTTATTAGGCAATTTATTAAAATCCAGTTCTCTAACATTATTGGGTAGATAGTAACCGGCTCCTTCCGATGCTTTTTGTACTTCTTTAAAACCCTTGATCGTTTGGGATATTTTTTCTCTTATGAGGTCATAATCGTTTCCTAGTCGTTTCCATTCAACAGGGTGGGTTCCCTTAAAATAGGCATCGGCAATACCAGCAATAATTTCAGGTTCACTTTTTAACTGTTCTGATTTAGGTGTTAACAAACCTTTGGTTCTATGTACCTTTCCCATGCTGTTCTCAACAGTTAAAAATTGTGATTTCCCATTTTTTGAGTCCTTTTCCGAACGCCCTAAAGTGGGTAGGATCAATGCTGTTTTTCCTGTTATTAAGTGGCTGCGGTTAAGTTTGGTGCTTATCTGTACCGTTAAATTACATTGTTGCAGGGCTTCTGCGGCATATACGGTATCGGCCACGGCAGAAATAAAGTTGCCGCCAAGGGCAACAAAGACTTTCGCCTTGTTTTGGTGCATGGCCTCAAGGGCATGTACCGTGTCTAGCCCCTCTTTGTCGGGTGGGGTAAAACCAAAAATATTTTTTATGGCTGTATTAAGCTCTTCGGATACATGGTGCATAATACCCACTGTTCTGTCACCTTGTACATTACTGTGCCCCCTTACCGGACAAGTACCGGCACCGGGTTTGCCCAAACTACCTTTTAAAAGCAATAGGTTTACACATTCCTTAATGTTATCAACACCATTTTTGTGTTGCGTAAGGCCCATGGCCCAACAAATGATCACTTTATTGTTCTTTGCCAAGAGTTCAACAGTCTCGGTGATTTTTTCATCTGAGACCCCACATGCCTCTAAAAGTTCATCTTCAGAAAAATTGGCGAGATCGGCCAAAAGCACCTCATAACCTTGGGTGTGTTTTTTAATAAAATCAAGGTCAAATACTGTATTGTCGGTCGTAGCCAACTTGGCAAGTCTCTTAATGATCAGTTTTAAAAGAGCTACATCTTGGTTTATTTTTACCTGTAAATGAATGTCGGTGAGTGAAGTGCCCTTTGTTAGTCCCGAAATTGATTGGGGGTCCTTAAAACGAATAAGCCCCGCTTCTGCCAAAGGGTTAATGGTAATGATCTTACCTCCGTTATTTTTACATTTTTCTAGGGCCGATAACATTCTGGGGTGATTGGTGCCGGGGTTTTGTCCTATGACCATTACAACTTCGGCTTTGTGGAAATCTTCTAGTTTTACCGAGCCTTTTCCTATTCCCAATGTTTCTGAAAGAGCGACACCACTGCTCTCATGGCACATGTTTGAGCAATCTGGCATGTTGTTGGTGCCAAAGGCCCTTATAAAAAGACCGTATAAAAACGCAGCTTCATTACTAGATCTTCCCGAAGTATAAAAAATACCTTCATCGGGAGAATTTAAAGCCCTTAATTCATGGGCGATAAGCGTATAGGCATCTTCCCAAGATATGGGGCTGTAGTGAATTTCCCCTTCACGCAGTATCATGGGCTGGGTTAAACGACCGCTTTTTCCAATTTTAAAATCGGACCAATTGGAGATTTTTTCGACACTATATTTTTTAAAAAATGCTTCATCGACTTTTTTGTAGGTTGCTTCTTCTGCCAGTGCTTTTGCCCCATTTTCACAATATTCTCCTAGTTTAGAAGGTTTGTCGGGGTCTGGCCATGCGCATCCGGGACAATCGAATCCTTCTTTTTGGTTCATATGTGATAGGGTAGACAATGCTTCTAAGGCACCCATTTCTTTAAAAGTATGTTGTACGGCTACTTTTACGGCAGGTATGCCAGCTGCGAAATTTTTGGGTTCTTTAAGGGTGATTCCTGTAAATTCTATATTTCCTGTCAAGGATATGTTTCTTTTGTTGGATGTGGACATTGCGTTCCCCTTTTTTTGTATTTGATTCCAAGTTATTACAAATAGAATTAAACCCCATAGGAGCTTCACTATTATTTTAACTATTGGAATATAACAATCTGTTTATATTGTGGAGTCTACGAAAAAATAATGCCAACTGTTATTGGCGAAACGGAAGAAAATAGAATAATGGTCGACGGTGTTGTCTAAGGTAGCCTGCTAATGCAAACAGGCCCGATACGGAATACTTTTAAAATAGAGGTCTATTCTTGTTCCGTTAGTTCTTTAGAATCGGTAATTTGGTCAGTATTGATCAAGTTGGTAGAGGTAACATCTTCTGAAATCACAAATTCGGAAACCAAATCGTGTTGTTTGTTGCAAGAAGTTAAGTTTAAAAGAAAAGAAATAGAAAGTAAAGAAAACATTAGGGACTTTAGGGAGACTTTTTTCATTTAAGACTTAATGCTAATTGATTGATAATTGGTTGAATGGGTTTCTCAAAAATATCCATATGATTCTTTTAAACGATTAAAAGACCAATTTTTTCGATGAAATGCACTTAAAAAGTTATTACGATAAATTGTTAATAAAATTATCGATTGAATATTGTTGGTTAATTTTTTATTGATTAATAGATTTTGGGTGAAAAACTAAATGTTAAACGGGGCTTATACCAACTTAATTATATAGCAAATATGAATACCAAAATTTTAGTATCGTTATTATTGCTTCTCAGCAGTGTGCCAGAGGTTTATTCGCAAGAAGATAATACCAAGGTAGTATTGATTACGTTGGACGGTTTTCGTTGGCAAGAAATGTTTTCGGGGGCAGATCCACAACTTATAACCAATCGGGAGTATGTACACGATACAACGGCACTTAAGAAAAGATTCTGGAGGGAAACACCGGAAGAACGTAGAAAGGCCTTACTTCCCTTCATATGGTCAGAGATATATGAAATAGGTCAGATTCATGGAAATCGTGCATTGGGGAGTAAGGTGGATTTAACGAATACCATGTGGTTTTCCTATCCTGGCTATAACGAAATATTAACGGGAAAAGCAGATGATAAGCGTATTGTTAGTAATGATAAGATACCTAATCCGAATAAAACTATTTTAGAATTGGCCAATAAAAGCGTAAGGTACAATAACAAGGTCTCGGCCTTTGGTAGTTGGGACGTTTTTCCTTTTATCATTAACGAGGGTCGCTCTGGTGTACCCGTAAATGCTGGTTTTGAAATAGCTAAAGAGGAAAATTTAACGGAAAGGGAAAAGTTCTTGAACCAATTGCAACCCATAGTACCCAGTCCGTGGAGCACTGTTAGGTTAGATGCTTTCACCCACCATTATGCTATCGAGGAAATGAAAAAGAACCATCCGGAATTCATTTATATATCTTATGGGGAAACAGACGATTTTGCCCATGATGGTGATTATGGGGCCTATTTAAAATCGGCACATACGACAGATGCGTTAATAAGGGAACTTTGGAATTTTACACAATCGGATGGGTTTTATAAGAACAAGACCGTTTTTATGATCACCACGGATCATGGTCGTGGAACAAAGCCCCTAGATACATGGAAAAGCCATGGTGGCGATATCGTCGGAGCGGGTAGTGTGTGGTTTATTGCCTTTGGTAAAGGGGTAAGTCCGAAAGGTGAGATAAAAAATGAAAAGCAACTTTTTAGTAATCAGATAGCGCCAACGATTATGAATGTTCTAGGGTTAAAAATAGATAAGGATAAAATGCCGGCAGATATTCTTGACTTAAACTAAACTTCACCTTGGGGTAATTGTGTAATAACAATTGCGAGCCATCTTTGCTGTGAGGTTTAGAATCAGTTTAAGTTAGTTTATAACCGGTATTTTCTTCGGGATCTACCGGTTATTTTTTAGATGTTTATTGGGGTTGAAATGTGTGTTGGTCGGTAAAAAAAACAGTTGTAAATTAAAGTGTAGACCTTAAAAATTTACTTCAATTTCTTTGACTTTCATGGTTTGTTCCCTTAGTAGGTTTTGAAAGATAACCACTGTTCTTTCCTGGTATTTTTCAGGGATTCTCCCACCGATCATCCAATTTTTGGTTATAGCCTTTTTGTTGTCCAATTTAAACTCGGACATTAGGCACGATAGTGCCGTATCTCGGGTGTAATCGTTCATTTTACTGAACATTGTTTTGATGTTTTCGATCATTCTATTGGTAATGGTAGGTATTCAAATATAAATAAATATTGAAAAAGTAAAATGAATTTTAATGAACATGTTTTTAACAAATCGCTGTAAAACAATTATTTGTAGTTGATAAATTACAGTTGATCAGGGTTTATACTGTATAGATGTCACGAATGAACATTCGGTATTGATTTTGTTGTGCTCGTAAATGGGTAAAACTTACTGCATCCGTTATTTTTTTGATTAGATATTAACCTTTATTTTTATCGCCATTCATTTTAATAGGTTTGCATTGAACGAAAGAATATCACCCTCGAAAAAGAAGGAAGAAATTAAAATAATGTCGCCCGGAAGAACTTGTTTGTTTGGGGATCATCAAGATTATCTGGGGCTGCCCGTTGTTGCTTGTGCCATAGATAGGCAAATATCGTTGACGGCCAGGCCCAACGGTTTAGACTCGTTTGTCATAAACATGCAAGATATTGGCAAGAAAAGGGTCATATCAATATCCGATATGTTCACTGAACTAGAACCCCGTGATTACTTTGGTTCTGCACTGCGGGTGTTAAGAAGAAGGGGTTGTGTTACCGATCAAGGTTATGATGTTCATATAACCGGTAATATACCTATCAATTCCGGCAATTCCAGTTCTTCGGCCGTGCTTTTGGCCTGGATCTATTTTTTGGTAGAGGCTTTTGGTGTAGATGATACCGTAGATAAGGATTATTTAGCGGAATTGGCGTATTCGGCAGAGGTGTTGGAGCATAATGAGCCAGGTGGTATGATGGATCATTTTAGTATCGCGGTAGGGGGTATCGTAAAAATTAAGACTTCAAGGCCGTATAAATGTCAGCCTATAAAATCGAACCTTAATGGTATGGTATCGGGAGTTTCTGGTGTGCCAAAAGAAACGGTAGGGCTTTTGTCCCGTGTAAAGGGGAGTGCCTTAAAATCTATTGAGATCGTAAAAAAAGAGTTTCCTGGGTTCGACTTGGCCAAAGCAGGCCCAGATGATCTAAAGGCCTATAGAAAGGTGTTGCCACAAGAATTTGTTCCTTATTTTGAAGGTGCGATAGAAAACCATCATATAACCCAACTGGCATTGAAAGAGCTGGAAAAGACAACTCCCGATTTAAAGGTTTTGGGCGATTTGATGAACCAACACCATGTGATACTGAAAGACAAACTTCAAATTACCGTTCCTAAGATAGATGCGATGATCAGTGCGGCACTTGATAATGGTGCATATGGTGCCAAAATTGTCGGTTCTGGTGGAGGTGGAAGTATCGTTGCGATTACCGAACCAGGTACCGAAGATAAAATAATTGAAGCCATGTTAGGGGCAGGGGCCAAAGACGCATACGCTATTTCTGTAGATCCGGGCCTTCGAACCTTCGCTTAATCTTGCTTGGGTGACCAGAATAAAATAATCCATAGGGTTTAGATGTATGGAATATGGTGATTCTAGTAAACAATGCTGTCCGTTTTAAGGGGCGGCAAGTTGTAATTTCCGTATTCGATAGTTGTGCTACCTTCGTTGATAAATTCTGTTCCCGATTTATCTAATTTGGGATTAAATAGAAAAACACTTTCCAATGCAGGAAACCCTTTTAACTTGTCCAGATTTTCTTTTTTAAAATTGGTGTTCGACAGGTTGATGGATTTAAGGTGCTCTAAGTTTTGTAACAACTCAATATATTCTCCGGTAATTACGGTGTTGTCCAGTTTTACAATAGTGAGGTTTGGTAGGCTCGCTAAATCTTTGATAAGGGCATCCGTAATTTGTGTGCCGCCAAGGTCCAGTATTGCGATCTGGGGGGCAATGGATTTTAATAGTTGAAAATCGGTATCTGCAAAACTAGGCAGGTTAAGAGCCGATACTTGAAGATAGTTGGTGCTTTCGCTAATGGGGTCTATATGAAGTCCACTGTTCTTTACCTTGCTGATGCTGTCTTGTGGAGCTGCCGTAATTTCAATATTAGGATAATTCGTTTTTGTCGTTTTTGGGAAGAAGGATTGAAAAAGTGATTTTTCTAAACCTAGCTCTCCAATGGTTTTATCAAAAGAAAGTCCATTTTCTATCCAAACACCTATGAGTTTAATGGCTTCTTTAGATGGTTGTGTCTTTCCGTCCGGAGGCATATGTTTGTCATCTTCCACAGGAAGTTCCATTCTGGTAAAGAGCTCACTTTTATTGGGGTGATCGGCCAATATTACAGGTGCGTTTTCTCCACTTTTCAAAATACCTTCTCGGGTATGTAACAGTAATTCACCTTTTGCCTTTTTTGGATTATGGCAACTTACACAGTGATTGTTGAGTATAGGTTGAACAACATCGGTGTATAAAACGGCCGTTTCCCAATTTTCGTCCGTAAGCACAATTTCTTTTTCTTCGAACACTTCATAACCGAGTGCCGATTTTATGGAGTTTGGTAAGGGTTCTGCCAAATAATCTTCGCCATGGGTGATATTGCCTCCTTGATGTCCGGTAAATGAAATAAGGGCAAAGAATAACATGGATAAAACTACCAACGGAGTTTTTGAAATTAGCGTTGTTTTAAGGGCATCTTTCAATTTGGCCCACATTAAAAAGCAAAACAATGCGGTGGCTATACCGGACCATAAATGTAGTTTAACGGAATCAAAAGAATAACCTTCCCCTAAATACTGCAAATACCCGGTAATACAGGCTAAAATGGCAAAATATCCGGCCCATAGGTAAATCAGCGATATTACTTTGTTATGTTCCTTTAGCTTTCTATCGTACACCTGTAAAATCAGGCCGATGATTATAAAGCCAATAGGCAAATGAACGATAAGTGGATGTAGTCTTCCTAAAAGTTGTTTTAAAACATGCATGCGGTCAACGGTTTACTCAATATTCATTCTGTCCTTGATAACTTTCATCATATAGAGATTTGCTTTCCACTGATCTGCTACGGGTACCCTGGTGTAGGGTAGGGTAGGCATATAGTCCGCAGGTCCAAATTCTGTGGTCAGGGTAAATACCTTGTTGGTTTTCCAGTGGTTCCTAATAACTTTTTCCCAGATATCCATGTGCCTGTTTACCGCTTTTTTCCACTCTGGAGCTTCCGGGTCGTTTACTTGTGGACCTTCTGCATAACCAACACGGGCGTGAAGGTGATGTGTACGCTTTAGTATTTCTTCGAGTTCTTTATCTTGATTTTCCAATAATGATTCGTGTACGACCATCCAATGGCTAATGTCCAGATTTAGTTGAAGTTTCGGTATTTTGTTGATATAGGTTTTTGTATCTGGAAGGTTAAAGCTAAAACGCCCCCTGTGTGTTTCGTGGTATATGGGTATGTTGCTTTCCTTTGATATTTGGTTGGCTATATCTATAAAGGCCTTGTTTTGTTCAAATGTAAAAAAATCGCTTCCCGTGTGGCAGTTGATGTAAACGGGAGACCAAGTGGTCAACATCTTTAAATGTTCGCCATAGGTTTTTAAACTTTCCTGAAAGGGCATTGATTTATTGGTGCCGTTCAAGAAACCTACTTTTAGGTCGTGTTTTTTAAGAGCGGCTTTTAGGTTTTTTTGGTCCTCCGCATCTTTTGGAAACCATATTTCAATACCGTCATATCCGGCGGCCTTGGTTTTTTCGCAAAAAGTATCCCAAGAAGAGGTACGCCCCCAATCTGTCTGAAAAAATAGGATTTTGTTTTCTTCTTGTCCTTTTCCCGATAAGACAGTTAGAAATATCATAAAAGAAAGTAAAGGTCGAAGTATGTTCATGCGCAATGGGTTTGTTTTTTATGGATTAAGCTAAGATTTCGTGTATTACTTCGCCCTCTACATCCGTTAAACGGAAGGGTCTGCCTTGAAAATCGTACGTAAACTGTTCATGGTCAAAACCTAGTAAGTGTAAGATGGTGGCATGAACATCATGAACGGATACCCTTCCATCTACACCAGAAAATCCGATGGCGTCCGTTTGTCCGTGAGAGGCTCCTTTTTTAATGCCACCACCGGCCATCCACATGGTAAAGGCATCACCGTGATGATCACGGCCCTTAAAGCCCATTGTTTTACCTTCCCTATTTTCTTGCATGGGGGTTCTGCCAAATTCTCCTCCCCATACAACCAAGGTGTCTTCTAGTAGACCTCTTTGTTTTAGGTCCAATAACAAGGCGCTCATAGGGCGGTCGATTTCTCTACATTTATTTTTGAGCCCTAAATCTACGGCTGTGCTGGCATCGGTGCCATGTGCATCCCATCCCCAATCGAACAACTGTACAAAGCGAACCCCGTCCTCTACCAGTTTTCTGGCTAAAAGGCAATTGTTGGCGAAAGATTCCTTACCAGGTTCTACACCATACATTTCTTTGATGTGATCGGGTTCGTTATTGATGTTCATTACCTCCGGAACCGCAATTTGCATTCTATAGGCCATTTCGTACTGGTTGATACGGGCCAATATTTCCGGGTCGGCATATTTTGAATACTCTTTCTTGTTGATTTCGTTAATTGCCTTGATCGTATTCTTTTTTAGGTCGCGCGAGATGCCATCGGGGTCTTCGATATATAATACGGGGTCGCCTTTAGATCTACATTGAACTCCTTGGTATACAGAGGGCAAGAAACCACTTCCCCAAACACTTTTACCGGCACTAGGTGCCTTTCCGCCAGAGGTAAGTACTACAAAGCCGGGTAGGTTTTGATTTTCAGAACCTAGGCCGTAAGTTACCCAAGAGCCAATACTGGGTCTTCCCAATCTTGGGCTTCCCGTATGCATGAACAATTGGGCCGGACCATGGTTGAACTGATCGGTATGCACCGCTTTTAAGAAGGCCACTTCGTCTACCACTTTTTTAAAGTGAGGCAAGTTGTCGGATACCCAATTTCCTGATTCGCCCTCTTGCTTAAATGTTGCCTGTGGACCTAGAAGCTTGGGGGTGCCCCTTATAAATGCAAATTTCTTTCCTTCCAATAACGATTGTGGACATTCTTGATTGTTAAGTTTTGCCAATTCTGGCTTATAGTCGAACATCTCTAATTGAGATGGGGCTCCGGCCATGTGTAAATAAATTACATTTTTAACCTTGGGGGCAAAAGGAGGTGACAGGGTGGCCAAAGGATTAAGGTCTCTCTCGGTAAAACCGGTGTGTAGATTGTTGTTGTTTTTTGATGGGCTTAAAGGGTCGCAGCCCATAAAGATAGATCCCAAGGCTAGTCCCCCCATACCGGTGGCACATTGTTTTATAAAGTGCCTACGGGTCTGGGTCTCTATTTCTCTTTTCAGTTTTTCTGCTATGAGATTCTCTATGTTGTTTTTCATAGTAGTTCTTGGTTTGTATAAGGGTTAGGCCTTGGTCAAAAATTCATCTAGGTTCATTATGGCATTGGCTACAATGGTCAATGCGGCTAGTTTTGCACTTGGTTTTTCCTTTAATCCTGCAAAATTTTCCCGGTATTCGTTTGTTGTTTCAAACTCTTCCAATGCCTGATCGTACAGGTTTTTTAATACGTCCAGTTTTTCGCTATTGATTTCTGAGAATGTCGCTTTTTTATATCCTATCGAGATTGCCTTTTCAATACTCTCCGCCTCCATCGATTTTGCTAGCGTGTAAGCAGCTTCCATATAAACGGGGTCGTTTAAGGTAACCAATGCCTGTAGCGGTGTATTGGTCACCGTACGACGAATAGTGCATACCTCTCTGCTACCGGCATCGAATGTGATAAAGGAAGGGTAGGGGCTGGTACGTTTTAGATAAGTGTATATAGCTCGCCTGTATTTATCCTCTCCTTTGCTTTCTACCCATGACTCGTTACTGTATACCGATTGCCAAACCCCGTCTGGTTGGGGAGGCATAACCCCTGGGCCGTACATTTTTTTACTTAACAATCCGGAAATCGCCAATGCTTGGTCCCTGATCTGCTCAGCGCTTAAACGTAGTCTTGGGCCGCGGGCATAAAGTTCGTTATTGGGGTCTTTTTGGTACAGTTCTGGCGTAGCTACGGAACTTTGCCTGTAGGTGCCGGACATAACAATGTTTTTTATAAGTGCTTTCATACCCCAGGCATGCTCGTTCATGAACCGTAAAGAAAGCCAGTCCAATAATCTAGGGTGGCTTGGAGGGTCTGATTGTGTTCCCATGTCTTCCAAAGACGAAACAATACCTCTTCCGAATATTTGATGCCATACACGATTTACCAACGTACGGGCGGTTAACGGGTTCTCTTTGCTTACCAGCCATTTAGACAGTCCAAGACGATTGGCAGGCCATTCTTCGTTGTAGTCGTTAAGAATTTTTGGTGTACCTGGTTGCACCGTGTCGCCTTTTGCCAGCCAATTGCCTCGTTCAAAAATTTGAGTGGACCTCGCCATATATCCAGGATTTTCTACCATGATCGGAAGTTCTTGGGTATGTGTGTTCAATAGTTCTAAAAAAGATTTGTTTATCTGGGGGTATCCGGCTTCCGTATCTCCCGGAATGTCCTTTAAAAAAGCAAACCAAGTGATAAAGCTCGTAGAGACCTGCTTTCCGATTCGATCGTTGTCCGATTCAAAATAAAGGTCGGTTGGTTCGTTGATTTTTTTGAAAGGTATTTTTCTTATGATATTTCCTTTTGTTTTATTGATCTTGAACTGGGCCAAAATTTCACCTTTGCTATTGTTTTTTCTAATAGTCATGGTGGTGCCGTCCATAAAAGCTTTGTAGTTCATGTACATGGCCGAGGCGCCTTGGGTGTTTACGTTCTTTAATACACAAGAACCATCGTCCCAAAGTGCCAAATATTTGGTGTCGGCAAGTTCTCCGTTTACAAAATCGGTTGCGTCGTGGGCCAAATATTTTGGCTCCATATAGGATAAAAATTCTTCATACAGTTTTGCTTCTTTTTTTGAACCGTATTTTTCTACCCAAGAGATAATCTTGTTTTTCTTGTCGTTTTGTTCATCGGTATAAAAACGTATGTTCGGACTTTCATCCGGAGTATCCTCATCGGCCGTATTGTTGAAATAGGCAAAGCTTTTATAGTATTCTTCAAACTTAAAAGGGTCGTATGGGTGGCTGTGGCATTGAACACATTCCATAGTGGTGCTTTGCCATACAGAAAAAGTTGTATTTACCCTATCCATCACCGAGGCTACCCTGAACTCTTCATCATCGGTACCGCCTTCATCATTGTTCATGGTGTTTCTGTGAAAGGCCGTGGCGATCAGTTGATCTACCGAAGGGTCTGGTAGTAGGTCTCCGGCCAATTGTTCGGTCGTGAACTGATCATAGGGCATGTCTTCGTTAAAGGATTTTATGACCCAATCCCTATAGCGCCACATACTTCTGCCGTTGTCTTTTTCGTACCCTTTGGTATCTGCATAACGGGCCAGATCCAACCACCAACTTGCCCATTTCTCACCGAACGTATCTTGTGCCAAAAGGTTATCGACTGCCTCTTCGTAGGTGATTTCACCTTTTGTAAATGCTTCGTATAGGTTATTGGTAGGCGGTAGTCCGGTAATATCAAAAGATAATCTTCGGATCAATGTACTTTTATCTGCAGGGTGGTTTGGGGGAAGGTCGTTGTCTTCTAAACGATTGATTATGAATTTATCGATATCGTTCTGTAAAAAATCATTTTTCTCCTTTATGATTAAACTGGCTTCTTCCGTTATTGCGGGTACCGTAACTTCTTTGGGTAAAGAATAGGCCCAGTGCTGCCCCCATTTGGCACCTTGGTCTATCCATTTGGTCAGTAAATCTATCTCTTCTTTGGAAAGCTTCGGTTTTTCATAGGGCATTCTTAACTCGGGATCCTCCTCGTGAAGTCTCTTTATAAATTCACTTTCGCTTGCATTGCCCGGTATTATTGCGGGTTTGCCCGATTCGGTTGCCGCAAAAGCCTCTTCTTTAAAAAGTAAACTGAATCCACCGCTTTTTTTTACCCCTCCATGGCAGCTAATACATTTATTGTTTAAGATGGGTTTTATCTGAGTGCTAAAATCTATTTGTTCCGATGAGGTATTGCAAGAATAAATTAAACTGATAGCTATCAGGGATATCCAGATTTTAGCATATGATAAGAGTTTCTGTCTATTCATTTTTATCAGAACTTTTTCAGTTGCCAATAGCGATTATGGTCTATTTAAGTTTGGTTTACGGACTCATTTTTGAGTAACATAATATTAAGGATTAATCTGAAAATAGATATGGATTAATAAACTATAGATATGGATTTTATTACACAATGCTATTTTTTAACACCTGTATTTGTTAATCTAATAGAAAAACTTTGTAAATATTCTTATTTATGTAATAAGGGCTTTAGTTTTTGCTATAAAGAATGGTTTCCGTTCCGTTGGCATCAAGAACCGTTATCTTTTCTTCTTTTCCCGAAAGTCGGATGTTTTGTGTGGATTGGGACAAGTAACCAGATCCATGATAAAATTCATGGGCACGTGTTTTTCCATTATCAAGAAGCACTTTGCCAAAAACACTTGTTCTGGGTACTTCCAGTATTTTGCCCATAACATTGTCGTTATTGACTGTATATGATTTTAGGTCGGTATTATTGAATCCGAAAATATGGCTCAAGGCACCATTTGTAACGATAGAGACGGCTCCTCTGGCATTGCCTTCGGTGAGTAGTCCGCTCTGTATTGGTGGTACCGGTAAAAAATCACCTGTTCCTGTACCTTTTAAATAGAGTCCTTTTGAGGCATCGTACCTACCTATACCTACTTCGGTCCCATAATCGTTTCCGGATACCACTACGTCTAGATTGCCATCGTTATCAAAATCGGAAATTAATATTCCGTAGATAGGAGAAAATTGGGCCCGTGTGGGTAATGGCCTAATTTCAAATGTACCGTTCCCTTGATTTATGAGAATGGAAGAGGCCAGTTGAAATACTTTGGCGCTATATGCACTGCTTTTTTCTTGTGGTGTTAAAATATCGGAAATGGTGGCACGGGCATAGCTCGCATAGTCCGGAAATTTTTTCTTTAAAGAAGGAATTTGCTTGATAAGGTCGTCCCTAGAATGAACGGGATATTCTTTACCTTCGTTATAGGTGGTTATGATAGGGTCTATGGTACCATTTTTATCATAGTCCAATGCATAGATAGATAGTGGCTCTTTTGAAGTTGCCCTGTATTTGGAGTTTAGTCCGAGATTGCCCACTATATAATCTATGTCGCCATCATTGTCGAAATCTCCACCATTTATACTGTTCCACCACCCAGAGGTATGGCTGAGCCCGGTGTTTTGCGAGCTACTTACCAATGAGCCATTTTTGTTTTCATAAAATTCGATGGACATAAACTCACCGACTACGATCAAATCTACATCGCCGTCGTTGTCATAATCTGTCCAAAGGGCATCTGTAACCATACCGGGTTTTCTAAGCGAGGGAGCCAATTTGTTAGTGACGTCGATAAATTTGCCTCCTTCGTTGATCAATAAGTAGCTTGTGGATGGTAACGGGTATTTTAAAGGGGTTAGCCTACCGCCTACAAATAGATCCAAGTCCCCATCTTTATCAAAGTCGGCGGCACGTACACAAGAACTGCTGGTCAACATAGAAGGTAATATGTCTTTTGCCAATTTAAAATTACCTTTTCCGTCATTGGTGTAGATACGATCTTGGTAATACTCCGATTTTTCGTAAAATTCATTGCTGCCACTGGCAATATATAAATCTAGGTCTTGGTCGTTATCGTAATCAAAAAACAGTACCCCCGTGTCTTCTTCATATTTTTCATTTTCATTGGGTGTTAAAGGTCTTCTTTTAAAGGAGCCTAAGTTTGAGCCAAAAAATAACTGACCACTATGGTTGTAACCACCTCCCATAAAAAAATCTTCATAACCATCACCGTTTATATCGCCGACGGCCAATCCGGGTCCTTGTTCAGATAGCTTGTGCGGTAACAGATACTCTCTGTTAAAATCATAATAAATGGTTTCTCCGTGAGGTGTTTTTAAGTTTAAAGAAACGGTAACATCTTTAAAATAGGTCTCTTTTTTATGATGTACCGGTCTGGTAGAACTAATGCCCTCATCTTTTGTGACCACTAAATTTTGGTCCGCCTTAGGGTTAAGTATTTTTTTGACGTCGCCATCTGGCCATATGATCAATAGACTGTCTATTTTATCGCTAGTTCCCAAGCCAAAATGTAGGGTGTTGTCTACGGCCGATTGGTATCCTCTTGTAACGGCGAGTCTTGTTAATTGTGTTTTGCCGTCTTGAAACAACTTTATTTGGGTTCCGGTACCAAACCGATTTAGGCTATCACCGACCAAACGGATGTTCAGGTAGTGGTTGTCGTCTATACTATCGGATAGATTTTTGTAAATAGAGGCGGGCTGGTTAATATTGTTGATTACCAGATCCAAGTCTCCGTCATTATCTAGATCTGCATAGGCGGCACCGTTGGACAGCGATGGGTCGGCTAACCCCCATTCTTTGGTGTTGTCGGTAAACGTTAGGTCTCCGGTGTTCTTGAAAATATAATTGGATATTTTAATAGATGGCATTTCTTTAGACTTTTGCTTCAATACATAGTCTAAACTGTCGTGTGTAACCGCGCCATACAAGGTGCTGGTGTAGTTTATAAAATCAAGGTCGGTTATATCTCTTAAATACCCATTGGTAACAAAAAGGTCTTTTAGGCCATCGTTATCAAAATCTGCAAGTAAAGGGGCCCAGCTCCAGTCGGTGGCATCTATTTTGGCAAGCTGTCCAATTTCCGAAAACTTGGGTTCGCCGTTACTACTGGGGCCTGTGTTCAGTTGTAGCGTATTTCTCATGTACTGTGGCATGTATCCTATTTGAAGAGATCTTTCGAAAAGGTCAAAATTGAGGGGGCCGGACATTTTCTTTTCATGAAAATTATCTTTTGGCCTCATATCCATGGTCACAAGGTCGTATAATCCGTCATTGTTAAAATCGGCAATATCGTTTCCCATACTAAAATGACTTACATGGTTTAAGTACGATTTGGCCATTTCTTTAAAGGTGCCGTCTTGTTGGTTAATATAAACGTAATCGTTGGCAACAAAATCGTTGGTGACAAAAATATCGTCCCAACCGTCGTTGTTAAGGTCTGCGATACTTAGGCCGAGTCCAAGGCCGTCATAATGAATGCCGGCCGAATCTGTAACATCGGTAAATTTTATGCCCATGCCCTTGTCTTCATCATTTCTGTAAAGCCGGTCATTGGCGGGGCCACTACCATCGGAAATTAGGGGCCTGATGTTATTGGGGTCCCTAATGGCATTCGTATGGTTCAATAAGTACATGTCAAGGTCACCGTCTTTATCGTAATCAAAGAAAGCGGCTTGGGTAGAATAGCTGTCATCGGCGAGGCCATATTCTTCGGCCTCTTCTTTAAAAGTTAGGTCACCCTGGTTTATATATAAGAGGTTTTTACGTTTTTCTTTTTTAAAATTGCCAGATCTACAAACATAGATGTCAAGTAAACCATCGTGATTAATGTCTACCATGGTCACACCTGTAGACCAACCGTTGTGTTTGTTGTTTAGGTTGGCGCTTATATCCTTGAATTTTAGGTCTCCAAGGTTTACGTAAAGGGCGTCGTGTACCATGTTGCCCGTAAAAAAAATATCGGGTAGGCCATCGTTGTTTAAATCACCCGTGGCTACTCCAGCGCCGTTGTATACGTAAAAATAATCTACCATGTTAAACTGTTCGTTTTCAGTGATCTCGTTGTTGAAAACGACATTGCTAGTGTCTGGATGCACTAGGCTAAATCGTGATTTGATTACTTCTGTGCTCTTAAGTGAGGAGTTGTTGGTATTACAGGCACTTAAAAGAATTAGCAGGGTGTAAAAGGTAATTTGCTTTAAGGCACTTATTTTCTTCATGGTCTATAGCCTTTTTTGGATATGGTCGGTAATTTAAGGAAAAATAAAAACCTGTCTGAGAAGACAGGTTTTTAAATTAAAATTAATAAACTAACTCAACACATTACTCATACTCTGGATTTTGGGTAACGTTCGGATTTCCTAAAACCTCGTTCAATGGAAGTGGTAATACGTAGTCTTTTGGAGACAATGTTCTGTCAACACCATAAGTGTCTATGAAATCTTGGATATATTCACCAAGGTAGTCAGGAGAACCACCAAACGTACTTTTTCTTTTTAATTCGGGATAAACCTCGCATTCCATCGCAAATTCCATTACTCTTTCGTTTACAATGGCATCTCTTAACTGCTCTTTGTTCAATCCGGAAAGAGGGTCAAGACCAGCTCTTCTTCTTACTTCGTTGATACCGTAATAAGGATCGCCGGTGCCACTTTCGTTAGCTGCCTCTGAATGTCCCAGAAGTACATCTGCCAAGCGAAGGTAGACTATGTTCTTTTCGGTCAAATTCGAATTTGATATACCCATTTCGGTGTATTTAGCCGACCATCCGTTCGAGAATATCAACTCATCTGGGTTGTTAGGGTCAGCATCAGCAGCAACCATTCCACCAAAACGACTAAGGTTATAAGGTGCTTCGGCGCTCCACTTAACGACGGGTCTCTCTCCTTCAGAATTCGGGCCTACCCTGGTAGTTGGATATTCTTCGATAAAGGTACCTGCGATTCTTTTGTCGGTTGGGTCATATTTTTCGCGGAATGCCTGAGTAGAGTTCAGCCAGTGCCAGCCCACACCTCCTAGATCGTTAGGTAAATCACCAGGAATAAAATGCTGGTGGTAATTTTGGTTTTCTCCAGAATTTGCGGAAGCGGATACTTGTGCTTCAAAAATTCTAGGTCCGGAATTCTCGTTCTCTACAGAAAAAGTATCGGCGAAATCCTCGAACAATACCATACCGCTTTCACTAATGAACGTTTGTGCGGTAGTATAGGCCTCGTCCCATTTTTCGTCTTGTAGGTACGCTTTTACCAATAACGCTTCAGCTGCCCATTTTGTGGCTCTTCCTACATCTCCAGAATCATAGGATTCCGGTAAAATGTCTGCGGCAATGGATAGGTCCGACTGTATCAGGTCAAGAGCCAGTCTTTTTCCGTTTTCATTTGAAGGAAGGTCTTGGTCACTTGCTGTTTTTGTTGTTGTTACCGGTATATTATCAAAATAGCGAACAAGGTTGTAGTAGTAAAATGCCCTTAAAAATTGAGCTTCTGCCTTTACCCTGTCTATTAATGCGCTGTTAGGAACCCCCTCTGCCTTAAGGTCATCGGCTTTTTGGATAATAGCGTTGGCCCTGTTTATGTTCTCGTACGAGATTCTCCAATAGGTGGAAATATACTCGTCATCTGGAGAAACATTACCGTTTTGGTAGTTAAGAGGACCTTTTTCCCATCCTACTTGGTATCCTGCCAAGCATTCGAATACAAATCTATTGTAATAATGGTTAAACCAATCTTGACCATATCCAATACCATCATAGATAGCATTTACGCCTAGTTCTAACTGCTCGGCGGTGCCAAAGAAATTATCCTCGGTCGTAAAATCCGGATTTTCATCCAAGTCGGTACAGCCTACTATACTTATCGCAATAAATAGGAGGGGGATGATCCTCCATGAAATTGCTTTTGTGTACTTCTTCATAATTTTATTTTTTTTAATTAAAATTCTAAGTTAATTCCGATGGTCAAAGTTCTTGATCTTGGGTATGCATCGTAGTCATCGCCCCTGTTCAAGTTGTCTTGGCCTCTATTGTTTACTTCTGGATCAAAACCAGAGTAATCTGTAATAGTGAGCAAGTTTTGGCCACTTACGTAGATTCTCGCTTTTGTAATCAAATCGTTGAAGTGGGGAAGGGTGTATCCTAAGGATACATTTTGCAACCTGATGAAAGAACCGTCTTCTATAAAGTAGTCAGAATCTCTGTAAGAGTTTGCAAAATCACGATTACCATCTATAACAGGTCTCGAGGCGCTGGTATTGGTAGGTGTCCAAGAATCGGTAAGAATAGTACTGATCTGATTTATCTTCTGAACACCGTCACCTAATTCAGATGCCTGTAGGTTTCTAACATCAAATCCTTGAGAACCTCTGAAAAATAATCCCAGATCAAAATTCTTGTAGGTGAAGGTAGAATTTAACCCCCATGTAAAATCTGGGTTCGGATCACCGATAATGACATAATCGTCGGGCGTAATTTCGCCGTCACCGTTGACATCTCTATATTGAGGATAGCCCGGTTTGTCTCCCGATCTTGATGGATTGTTCGCTATTTCTTCTTCGGACTGAAAAATGCCGATGTAATCATAACCTCTCCATACACCGATAGGGTTTCCTGCTTCTACCCAGCTACCTTCTACACCAAGGTGGCCACTGGTAGTTTCTGAGAAAAATGGCGTGCTATCGCCCAAATCGGTAAGTTCGTTTCTTAAGATGGATATGTTACCGGCAACATTCCATTTAAAATCTTCGTTGTCTATTACATAACCGTCCAGGCCAACCTCGAATCCTTTATTTTCCAATGATCCGGAATTTTTAAGAATGGATTCAAAACCAAGACTGCTAGGTATGGATACAAAGAGCAATAGGTCTTCGGTTTTGTTGCTGAAATAATCCAACGTTAAGTTTAGTCGACTGTTAAAGAAAGAGGCATCTAGCCCAATGTTCCTCATTGTAGTCGATTCCCATTTTAGATCAGGGTTGCTAAGTCTGGCATCCGCAAGACCCAGTACCAAACCTCCGTTAAGTACGTAGTTGAACTCGCTCAGGTTAGCCAAAGAATTGTAGACCGGAATTTCGGAGTTACCCGTTAATCCCCAGCTACCTCTTAATTTAAGATTGTTGATCACGTCAGATACACCGCCTTCAAAGAAACTTTCGTTAGATATGTTCCAACCAAGGGCAACAGATGGGAAGTTGGCCCATTTGTTCTTGCTTCCAAATCTGGAAGAACCATCACGTCTAAAGGTTACGGTAGCCAAATATCTACTGTCATAATTGTAATTTACCCTTCCTAGTAAAGATTCCAATAACCATTCTCTTCTTTCTGAATAGGGGGTTAATATGTCTGGACCTCCTTGTAGTGTGGCTTGATCCACAGAGGCAGCGGTAATACCACGGGTAGTACTGCTAAAATACTTATTTACCTCTTTTTGGTACGTGTAACCTACTACGGCATCTACAAAGTGTTTGTCGTTAAATGTTTTTGTGTAGGTTAATAGATTTTCGTTCAGAATGTTGGCCGAATTTCTGTTTGCCAAAGTCAGTTCTCCTGCATTGTCTCTTCCTATTCTTGTGTTTACGGATGGGAAAAAACTAGTTCTGTTAATATTAAGGATATCTGCACCTATACTGGTTTTAGCCTTTAGGTTTTCGGTTAGGGCAAATGTAAACGTAGTATTTCCGAGTACCCTGTTGGTAATATCCTGGTCGGTGGCATATTTTAATTCCTGTAAGGGGTTTATATTGAATCTACCATCGTAGGAAGCTAGGGCGTATGTACCGTCTTCGTTATAAACGGGTACGGTAGGATCTAAACCTAAAGCGGTGATGATGATACCTCCAGGACCTCCTTGATCCGTTGGTGCATTGTTAGAAACCGTTCTGTTGTACGACCAGCTAGAACTTACATTTAAAAAGTTGTCAAATGCCGAATTATCTACATTTAAACGGATACCATATCTTTGAAAGTCGGTCATTTTAATGATACCTGCGTTATCGTGATAGTTTCCGGTAACGGCATATTTATGGTCTTCGTTTCCACCAGAAAATGTTAGTTGGTGGTTTTGAATAGAACCGACCCTTGTTACTTCATCTAACCAGTTTGTTCCTTTTCCAAATGCATCTATTTGTGCTTGAGTGTAAATTGGAGCACCTCCTTGACTTGTTTCCAAAGTGTTAAGGTAAGTGGCAAACTCAGAACCGTTCAATACATCTATTGGGTTAGAAATTGTTTGTGTGGAATAAGAGCCTTCGTAACTGATCTTGGCTTTTCCGGCCTTTCCTCTTTTGGTGGTGATCAAAACAACACCGTTAGAACCCCTTGACCCATAAATGGAAGTCGCGGAAGCGTCTTTTAATACTTCTATAGATTGAATGTCGTTAGGGTTGATGGATGCTAGAATGTTAGTGGCCTGTCTTGAGCCACCTGCACCATAGGCACTATTGTCCGGATAAATAGGAAAACCATCTATAACATATAAAGGTTCACTACCACTGTTAATGGAATTGGAACCTCGAATACGTACAGACACTCCACCACCTGGAGCGGCAGAGGTTTGGGTTACTTGTACACCGGGAGCCCTGGCTTGGATCGCTTGATCTACCGATGTTACCGGTAACTCTTTAAAAGCATCTCCGTCTATTGAAGATACAGAACCTGTGAGGTCGCTCTTTTTAACGGTTCCGTACCCAACAATGACAACCTCGTCCAAGGCTTCACTTTGTGGGTCCAGTGTTACGTTAATGGTTGTACGGCCATCAATGCTTACTTGTTTAGGGGCAAAGCCCAGAGATGAAAATTCAATGACCTTAACATCGGCTGGGACGGTAAGTTCGTATTTTCCATCAAAATCGGTGATGACACCTGTGGTTCCGGCAATTACGTTTGCGCCTGGTAAGGGTGTTCCGGTTTCCCCGTCCGTTACCGTACCACTAATGGTTGTTTGGGCATTTAATGCTAGGCCGCTCCATAATAATGAAACTCCCCACAATAAAAGTTTGAGTTGACTTGTGAATAGAGATAACTTCATACGTTTAAAATTGGTTTTATTTTATTTAGGTAAGAATTGTCTTGTTATAGGAAGACAAAATCCTACCAAACAATATTAAGAAGATATTAAGATTTAAAAATGGACGATTATTGCAAAAACATGGACTTTTTGCAATAAAAAAAATAATTTGTCATAATAATGGGTGTTTTTGAGGGTTAAATTAAATTTTAAGTCCTTAAAAATATTAAATCGATAATGGTGGTGTAGGAAGTAGTTTGTTAAAAAAATGTTAAATAAATATGAATAACTTTTATTCTTGTTGTTCTTTTCTGTAATCTTTTGGTGAAATTCCGAAGTATTTTTTAAAGGTTCTAGAAAAGTATAAAGGATCTTGAATACCTACTTTGTAGCTTATTTCCTTTATGCTTAAATCTGTATATTTAAGATATTCACAGGCTTTTTGAATCTTTTTTAGATTGAAAAAATGAATCAATGAGTAACCTGTTCTTTTCTTGAACAAATTAAATAGATAAGAAGGTGAGCAGTTAAATTGTTTGGCTATTTCATCGGATTTATAGGTCTTGTCCAAATTGGCCGTTAAAAAATCGATGACCGAATTTATCATATTTGTATGCGAGGTGGTTTCCGAAGCAAATTCTTTGGTGGTATATATAAAGGAGCTGATGAACTGTAATCCTAAAATATTGGCGAACTCCAATTTTGGAACGGTGTATTCACTTTTGTACATCAAAAATATTTCATTGAACATTTTAATTCGATTGTTCTCAAAAGCGATATTGCCATCCGTACTTCTAAATTCTAGATAACGCTTGTAAAGGGCATCTGAAGAGTGTCCTGAAAAATGCAACCAGTAAATGCTCCACGGTTCGTTTTCATCCGATTTATATTCGTGGGGGGTGTTTTTGGGTATAATATGAAAAGAATTCGGAAGTACTTCTATGTTGGTGTCGTCGATCTTCATTTTTCCCTTGCCCTCTACACAGTACATAAAAATATACTCCTTTGATCCCTTTTTTCTGGTTCTATAATGGTGGCGTGCATTCGGGTAAAAACCAATATCGGTAATATAGAAGGGTTTGCATATGCTGTTTTCTTTGAGCTCCTTTTTTATGGAGTCTGGTAAGACAGTCATTTTTTGACCTAAAAATCCCTCTTTTAGTTTGGAAGTGTCCACTTGTCGGTACTGGTTTTATGGTTAAGTAATAGAATTGGTCAACATGGGTGTTATTGGTGTTTTTTTTCTTTCCCAAAAAATGAAAATAGAATGATAATTCCCTTTGGGGTCTAAAATATTAAATAAAAATAGGAATGTCCATATTTATCTATATAAATTCCATATTGTAAACTGTTATATTGAATAAATTCGCAAATAGTAGTGTTTGATATTAATATTATTGTTGAAATGATGGTGTGTTTTTAAGGCTATGTTAAGGCGTGGTGTTTTTGAGTTTTGTTCCGATAAATTAAAAAATCCATGTTTGATTAAGTTTGTCTTGTTTCATTACAAGCGAAATGGCGGTTCTTAAAACATAATGATGGTATGAATTTAAGTTGTAGAAAATTAAAATATGCAACGCGGTATAGTTGCTTAAAAATAAATAGGTAAAGATGGTCAATAGAAAATTATTTGGTGTTTTTTTGGTGTGCTTCCTTATTAATTTTACAAGTTGTAAGGATGAGGTATCACCTGTCGAAAACAAAAAACCGAATATTGTTTTTATACTGGCGGATGACCTAGGGGCGCATGACCTAAGTTATGCCGGTAGTACCTATTATGAAACCCCTAATATAGATGCCATTGCAAAAGAAGGGGTGAGTTTTGTACAAGGGTACGCCGCAGCACAAGTTTGTAGCCCGTCGCGGGCAAGTATTATGCTCGGGCAGTCTACGGCCCGTCATGGAATTACAGATTGGATAGGGGCCTCTACGGGTAAAAAATGGGGAGACGAACGTAATACAAAAGTACTGCCTCCCGAATATGAAAGGGCCTTAAAAGAAGAAGATATTACCATTGCCGAGGCTTTAAAAGCAGAAGGGTATAAAACCTTTTTTGCCGGAAAATGGCATTTGGGCGATGAGCCATACTCACCTGAAAACAATGGTTTTGACATTAATAAAGGAGGCTGGGAAGTCGGTAGCCCTAAAGGAGGGTATTATGCTCCGTGGGACAATCCGAAGTTGGATTATAAGCACGAGGGCGAAAGCTTAACAAAGCGGTTGGGGCAAGAAACTGCCGATTTTATTTCGAACAACAAAGACCGGCCCTTTTTTGCTTTCTTATCGTTCTATGCCGTAC
This sequence comes from Maribacter sp. MMG018, assembly GCF_018100785.1. Lineage (GTDB taxonomy): Bacteria > Bacteroidota > Bacteroidia > Flavobacteriales > Flavobacteriaceae > Maribacter. The sequence goes on from NZ_JAGJEC010000001.1 coordinate 1,648,958, forward strand.
ATGGGCCTATAGAAACTACTGAGGACAAATGGAGAAAATATCGCAATAAGGCCGAGGAGATGGGCATTAAAAACACTGGGTATGAAATGGAGCGTATTTTGCCTATTCGTACCGTTCAGGACAACCCTATATATGCCGGATTAATAGAAACTATGGACGAAGCCGTAGGCATTGTGATGCAGCGACTAAAAGAGCTGGGGTTAGATGATAATACCATTGTTGTTTTTACTTCTGATAATGGTGGTGTGGCAAGTGGCGATGCTTTTTCTACAACTAATTACCCTTTAAGGGGCGGAAAAGGCTATCAATGGGAAGGTGGCATCAGGGAGCCGTATCTGATCAAGGCGCCCATGTTCAAAAACACGCCCAAGGTGGTGGATTATCCCGTATCGGGAATAGACTTTTATCCGACTCTTTTAGAATTTGCAGGGGTTGATATACCTAAAAACCATCTCTTGGAAGGGGTGAGTCTAGTGCCTTTGTTAAAAGGGGAGACCCTTACCGAAAGACCTTTGTTTTGGCATTACCCACATTATGGCAATCAAGGAGGGGAACCTGTTAGTATTATCAGAAAAGGTGATTGGAAACTCATTCATTATTATGAAGATGGCCGTGATGAGCTATATAATTTAAAACAAGATTTAGACGAAAAAGAAAATGTGTTGGGCAAGCATCCTCAGTTGGCACAAGAACTTAAAAAGGAACTCACCGATTATTTGACGCAAACGGGGGCTAAAAGACCTGAAGTCAATGTAGATTATGATGGTATAAAGGCTGCCGAGCTTCAGAAGAAAAGAAAAACTGAAATGCTTCAGAATTTAGAAAAGCAACGAAAAGAATTTCTAAAAAGTGATTTTGAACCAAATAAGAACTGGTTCGATAGCAAAACAACCAAAGATTAAGGAACAAAGTTGATTTATATACTATGAAAAACCCACAATACAATTTTGCTTACTTACTTTTTCTGGCGTTGGTCTCTGCCATGGGTGGATTTCTGTTCGGTTATGACTGGGTGGTAATAGGAGGGGTAAAACCTTTTTATGAGCTCTATTTTAATATAGCCGATATACCCACGTTACAAGGTTGGGCCATGAGCAGTGCCTTGGTGGGGTGTATTTTTGGAGCGATACTTTCAGGACTCTTGACCGATAAATGGGGGCGAAAAAACAGTCTTATATTGGCGGCGGCACTGTTTTCCTTATCTGCTTTTGGAACAGGATATGCCGATGATTTCACCCTTTTTGTTGTGTATAGGGTCTTAGGCGGTCTGGGTATAGGGTTGGCTTCTACATTATCGCCTATGTACATTGCAGAAGTGGCACCCGCAGAGTATAGGGGGCGATTTGTAGCTATAAATCAATTAACGATCGTGTTGGGTATTTTGGTGGCGCAAATTGCCAACTGGGGTATTGCCGAGGCCATACCTGCCAATTTTAACGATACGGATATACTGAACTCTTGGAACGGTCAAACCGGTTGGCGGTATATGTTCTGGGTAGAACTTATACCTGCATTACTTTTCTTTTTTCTAATGTTCGTGGTGCCCAAAAGTCCAAGATTTCTTGCCAAGGCCGGTAAAGAAGAGGATGCCAAACAGGTGTTGTTTAAGATCGGTGGTATGGGGTATGCCGAACAAGAGTTCGATAACATGAGGTCGACCCTTAACGATGATGAGGGCAAAAAGATTTCCATTGCTGAATTAAAGGGAAAAAAGGTGTTTCCTATTCTTGTTATAGGTGTTGTGTTGGCGGTATTTCAACAATGGTGCGGTATCAATATCATTTTTAATTATGCGGAAGAAATATTTTCCGCTGCCGGTTATAGTGTTGGTGATATGCTCTTTAATATAGTGATCACGGGCAGTGTTAATCTTATTTTCACTTTCATGGCCATGCGAACGGTAGATAGTTGGGGCCGTAGAAAATTAATGCTCTTTGGGGCGGCAGGGCTCGCCATTATTTATGCATTGTTAGGGGGGGCTTATTTCTTTGAGTTCAGTGGTTGGCCGGTTCTAGTTTTAGTAATTACGGCAATTGCGATTTATGCCATGTCTTTGGCGCCGATAACCTGGGTGGTGCTCTCCGAGATTTTTCCGAATAGATTAAGGGGATTGGCTATGTCTATAGCAACATTTTCATTGTGGATAGCCTCATTTATCTTGGTATTTACTTTCCCTATCATGAACAGTGAATTGGGGTCGTACGGTACCTTTTGGGCGTATAGTATTATTTGTGTGGCCGGTTTTGTTTTCGTTAAAAAAAGATTGCCGGAAACAAAGGGCAAGAGTTTGGAGGAAATTGAAATAGAGCTTACGAAAGAAAAATGAAAATAAGCCTTAAGGTCATAGTATTCATTGCTTTTACCATACAAAGTACCTATGCTCAAACCGATATGGGGAAGATGGATTATTTACGTGATGTGACATCGGAATTGCGTAAAGAGTGGCCGAACAATAAAACCATCAATCTGGTTTTTCACGGGCATTCCGTGCCTTCGGGATATTTTAAAACCCCCAACGTAAACACATTGGAGGCGTATCCGTACGTAACATTAAAAAATATAAAGCGGGTATACACCTCTGCTGTGGTAAATGTTATTACGACCTCTATTGGTGGGGAGCAGTCGGAGCAAGGCGAAAAAAGGTTCACGGAAGAAGTATTGGTGCACCGGCCCGATGTACTGTTCATAGACTATGCCTTAAACGATCGCAGCATTGGGCTCGAAAGGGCAAAAATAGCATGGGAAAAAATGATCCTTCAAGCAAAGGCATACGGTACAAAGGTGATTCTAATGACGCCCACACCCGATGTAAAGGAAGATATTCTGTCCCCCAAATCGGAACTGTCCAGGCACAGTCGACAAATAAGGGACTTGGCAAAAAAATATGAAATAGGTCTGGTGGATAGTTATCGGCTGTTTCAGAAAATAGCCGAAAAAGAGGATATAAAAATCTACATGGCCCAAAGTAACCATATAAATGAAAAAGGGCATAGGGTTGTTGCAGATGCCATATTCGATTTTTTCAGCGAAGATTATAAATAATAATAATACGGTTTTATGAAAAGTAAGGTCTTGATACTGCTAATGGTATTGTTTGCTTTGTGTTCTTGCCAAAAAGAGGATCCAAAGGAAATGGACCTGTCCGGCGAGTGGCAATTTAAGATAGATTCGTTGGATCAAGGGGTTAAGGAAAAGTGGTTTTTGAAAACTTTGGACGACACAGTTCAATTACCGGGTTCAATGGCGGAAAATGGTAAGGGAGATGATATAACCGTTAATACACATTGGACCGGAAGTATGTGGAACGATAGTCTTTGGTACAAAGATCCAAAGTATGCTAAATACCGTCAGCCTGGCAATGTTAAGGTTTCCTTTTGGTTGAGCCCAAAAAAGGTATATAACGGTGCGGCATGGTACCAGAAAAAAGTAGTTATACCGCAATCATGGCAAAACCAACATATAAACTTAGGGTTGGAAAGACCGCATTGGGAAACAACGGTTTGGGTAGATGACCAAGAGGTTGGTATGCAAAATAGCTTAGGCACTCCGCATGATTATAATTTAGCTAAATATCTTACTCCCGGTGAGCATACGATTACCATAAGAATAGATAATAGGGTGAAGGATATAAACCCGGGCGTAGATGCGCATAGTATTTCTGATAATACCCAGACCAATTGGAACGGCATTGTAGGTGATATTAAATTAACGGCGACACCACCTGTTGTTTTTCAAAATGTAAAACTATTTCCCGATGTAAAGGATAAGAAGGTTACGGTAAAAGGTAAGGTGGTCAACTCTTCGGGAAAGCCACAGAAGGGTAAAATTATATTGCAGGCAATAGAATCTATCGGCACTAATAGTTTGCCACCGTTAGAGAAAGAAATGGAAATAGAGGTGGAAGGTGATTTTGAAATCGATTACCCCATGGGGGACGATCCTTTGCTCTGGGATGAGTTCGACCCTAATTTATATACCATGAAATTGCAATTGGAGTCCGATTTGGGCACAAGTGAAAAAGAGGTGGTTTTTGGTATGCGCAGTTTTGAAGTAAACGGCAAACACTTTACCGTTAATGGAAGACCTGTGTATTTACGGGGAACATTGGAGTGTTCCATCTTTCCCTTAACAGGGTATCCCGCTACCGATGTAGATGAATGGAAACGAATTTTTAAAATTATTAGATCGTATGGTCTTAACCACATGCGTTTTCATTCGTATTGTCCACCGGAAGCGGCTTTTAGGGCTGCGGATGAAATGGGGGTTTATGTTCAGGTAGAAGCTTCCTCTTGGGCAAATATAGGAGACGGTGAACCTGTTGATGAATGGATCTATAAGGAGGCCGAGGATATATTGAATACCTACGGTAATCATCCTTCTTTTGTAATGATGGCCTACGGTAATGAACCGTCGGGTAAGAACCACGAAGAATATCTGTACAAGTTCGTAGATCATTTTAAAAAGTTAGATAATAGAAGGTTGTATACCAGTGGTGCCGGATGGCCCTTGTTGGATAATTTGGATTATTACAATCATAAAGGGCCGCGTATACAGGGTTGGGCCCAAGAATTGAACAGTATTATCAATGCCGAACCACCACAAACAGAGTTCGATTATAACAAGTTGATACAAAAAACTCCCATGCCTTATGTTAGTCATGAAATGGGGCAATGGTGCGTGTATCCCAATTTTAAGGAAATGTCAAAATATACCGGTGTTTTAGAGCCGAAAAATTTTGAAATATTTAAAGAAACCTTAGAGGATAATCATCTTGGTCATCTTGCGGATAGTTTGTTGATGGCATCGGGTAAGTTACAGGTACTCTGTTATAAGGCCGATATCGAGGCTGCGTTGAGGACCAAGGATATGGCAGGATTTCAGTTGTTGGACCTACATGATTTTCCTGGTCAGGGTACCGCATTGGTCGGTGTTTTAGATGCTTTTTGGGAAGAAAAGGGGTATGTGACTGCAGACGAATTCAGAGAATTCAACTCAGAAACAGTTCCTCTTGCAAGAATGGCAAAACGTGTGTTCTTGAACGACGAAGACTTTACGGCAAAGGTAGAAGTTGCCCATTATGGCGAAAAGCCACTCAATGCCGTGACTCCTACTTGGGACCTTGTTGGTAAAGAAGAAAATACGTTCGCCAAAGGTGAATTTGCCAAGACCGATATACCTATTGGAAATGGATTTGGCCTAGGTGAGATTTCGGTTGATTTGAACGCCATCGATACGCCCCAAAAATTAACGCTTACCGTTTATGTCGGTGGTCATAAGAATAGTTGGGATGTATGGGTCTATCCTTCTAAAAACACCCCTATCGATACAGAAGATGATATTAGGGTGGTTCAAAAATTTGATGCTGCCACGATCGATTATCTAAAAAATGGAGGCAAGGTATTGCTTACTATCAACAAAGGGGATATTGCAGCTGACAAAGGGGGGGATATTGGTGTAGGCTTTTCCAGTATATTCTGGAACACCTCATGGACCAAAGGCCAAAAACCGCACACCTTGGGGATTCTTACGGATCCTCAACATCCTGCCTTGACCGAATTTCCAACAGAATATCATAGTAATTGGCAATGGTGGGATGCTATGAGCCATTCAAATGCCATTGTTCTTGATGATTTTACTCCCGATCTAAACCCCATTGTTCGCGTAATCGACGATTGGTTCGAGAACCGTAGAACGGCCTTGATTTTTGAAGTAAAAGTGGGCAAGGGAAAACTATTAGTTTCCGGTATAGATCTGCATTCCAATCTAGAAAATAGACCCGAAGCGCGTCAATTACTATACAGCTTAAAAAAATACATCGCCAGCAACAGGTTCGATCCTAAGGTAGAGCTACAACCAGAGGATATCAAGAATTTGATGAAATACTAAGGAATATGTTTAAATGATTCGATGCATGGCATCGGACTAAATGAAATTTGAAATGAGTACAGTAAAGGCTTGGAAAGATAAAGTAGTAATACCTACCTACGAAGTTGGTGAACCGGAAAAATATCCTGTTTTTTTGGACAAAAGGGTTTATCAGGCAAGTAGTGGTGTGGTGTACCCCCATCCTGTAATCGAAAAAATAAGTGACGAAAAGATAGATAAGGAATGGGATGCTATTTATATCGAAAACGATTATATAAAAATAATGGTTTTACCTGCCTTGGGGGGCAGGGTGCAAATGGCGTACGACAAGATCAGGGAGCGTCATTTTGTCTATTATAATAACGTTATCAAACCTGCCTTGGTCGGACTTACAGGACCATGGATTTCAGGAGGAATAGAATTTAATTGGCCACAACATCATAGGCCCAGTACCTACGACCCTACCGATTTTTATATTGAAGAAAATGAGGACGGTAGTGTAACGGTGTGGGTAAGTGAGGTAGAAAGAATGTTCAGGACCAAGGGGATGGCCGGTTTTACGCTGTATCCAGACAAGGCATATCTAGAAATTAAAGGGCAACTCTATAATAGAACCCCGGTGCCACAGACTTTTTTATGGTGGGCAAACCCGGCTGTGGCGGTTAATGATCATTACCAATCTGTTTTTCCGCCAGATGTAAATGCGGTCTTTGATCATGGTAAAAGAGATGTTTCCGAGTTTCCTATTGCCAAAGGTGAATATTACAAGGTAGACTATTCGCCAGGTACCGATATATCAAGATATAAGAATATTCCCGTACCCACTTCATATATGGCCATAACTTCAGAGTACGATTTTGTGGGCGGCTACGAGAATGATACCAAAGGCGGATTGTTGCACATTGCCGACCACCATATTTCTCCGGGTAAAAAGCAATGGACATGGGGCAATGGTGATTTTGGAAAGGCGTGGGATAGAAACCTTACCGATAGTGATGGTCCTTACATAGAATTAATGTGCGGCGTGTATACGGATAACCAACCGGATTTCTCTTGGATGCACCCCTATGAAGAAAAAAGCTTTAAACAGTATTTTATGCCGTACTACAATGTGGGAGTGGTAAAAAATGCCACCAAAGAAGCATTGTTGAATTTAGAGAAGGAAGGTGATGAGGTTCGGTTAAAGGTGTACGTAACATCACATTATCCAAATTCGAAGATAAGTCTTGGTTCTAACGAAAAGGTGTTGTTCGAATCGGTAAAAGACCTAGACCCTGCAAACGGATTTGAGGAGCTCGTATCTACGGGCAATGTCGATTATAATTCTCTTACGGCCACGGTAACCGATGCGGATGGTACGGTGTTGGTGTCATGGTCGCCCAGTAGTCTCAAAGAAAACGAAGTACCCGAAGCGGCCAAAGCTGCAAAAGAACCAAAAGAGATTACAAGTGTAGAACAGCTGTACCTGCGCGGCTTGCATCTAGAACAGTACCGCCATGCTACCTATGATCCGACCGCTTATTATCTAGAAGGGTTGTCGCGCGATCCCAAAGATGTACGTTGTAACAACGCTATGGGCCTTTGGTACTTAAAACGGGCGAAATATGAAAAAGCGTTGGAGTACTTTAACCAGGCCATAGATACGTTGACAGAACGTAACCCTAACCCTTACGACGGGGAGCCTTTTTTTAACAAAGGGCTGGCTTTGTCGTATTTAGACAGAAAAAATGAGGCGTACGATGCCTTTTTTAAATCTTGTTGGAATGCCGCTTGGCAAGATGCCGGTTATTTTAACTGTGCCCAAATAGATTGTGCGAACGGTAATTTGGAAAAATCATTGGAGCTTGTAGATAAATCACTTGTTAAAAACTGGCATAACCACAAAGCACGTCATCTTAAAATTGTGCTTTTGAGAAAGCTGGGCCGTATAGGGGAAGCAGTTCAACTAATAGATGATTCTTTGGCGATAGATGCCTTTAATTTTGGGGCGGTCTACGAGAAATATCTGATTTCGGGCGCATCCAGTGATCTCGATTTCTTGATGGAAATTACACGGGGTAACCAACATAATTTTATAGAGTTTTCTATAGATTATGCACAAGCGGGCCAGTTTAACGAAGCAATATCACTATTGAACGTTCTGGTGGAAAGCCAGTTGGCGAACTACCCAATGGTCTATTACTTTTTAGGGGATTATTATCTGAAAAATGGTGAAGTGAACAAGGCAAAAGACCATTTTAAAATGGGGAGTGAGATGCCTATGGACTATTGTTTTCCCAATAGGTTGGAAGAGATAGCCGCACTGAAAGCGGCTGTTGCACAGAACCCGAAAGATGCAAGGGCCTATTACTATCTGGGTAATTTTTGGTATGCATCCAAACAGTATGAAGATGCATTGGAATGTTGGGAGAAATCCGTAAAATGGGAAGACACAAATGCCATTTGCCATAGAAATTTGGCCCTGCTGTATTATAATAAACAGCATAAGGTTGAATTGGCAAAAACCCATTTGGAAAAAGCTTTTGAATTGGACCATACCGATGCACGGTTGTTGATGGAATTGGACCAATTGTATAAAAAGCTCAATGTAGATGTAGATACCCGTTTAAATATATTGGAAAAATACATGGAGCTTACGATGTCTCGTGATGATATTTATCTAGAAAGGGTAAGCCTATATAGTTTTAAAGGAGACTTTGAAAAAGCTTTGGATCTTATAGATAAAAGACAGTTTCATCCGTGGGAAGGGGGCGAAGGTAAAGTGCCCTTTCAATATGTTACCGCGAAGGTAGAGTTGGCAAAAAAGTATATAAAGAAGGGTGAATATACATCGGCGATCTGCCTGTTGAATGAGGCGCAGACCTATCCTGCCAATCTGGGTGAAGGTAAACTTTACGGCACTCAAGAGAACGATATATTTTATTGGTTGGGCTGTGCCCATGAAGGATTGGGGGAAATGGAGAAGGCCGTTGAAAACTGGAGGATCGCTTCAAAAGGGCTCTCTGATCCTAGTCCGGCGATGTTCTATAACGATCAACAACCGGATAAAATTTTCTACCAAGGCTTGGCATTGCTTAAATTAAAAAGACAAGACGAGGCAAACGAACGTTTTAATAAATTGATCGCATATGGCGAAGAGCATATGAACGATAAGGTTAAGATGGACTATTTTGCCATTTCATTACCAGATCTGTTGATTTGGGAAGAGGATTTGAATGTTCGTAATAATATCCATTGCAGGTATTTAATAGGATTGGGTAAGTTAGGGTTGAGAAAAATAGAGGAAAGTATAGAAATGTTGGACACCGTAATTCAAGATAATTTTTATCATTTACCGGCCTTTATTCATTTTAATATGGCAAAGGATATTGCCGACGACATTGTAAAAAAATAGCTATGAGAATATTCTTTACCCGATTTTTGATAGTGCTTTTAAGCGTTGTTCTATGTCAATGTGGAACAAAAACAGACAATCGGATTTCTTTGGCAGGTACTTGGCACGTTGCCTTGGATTCGCTGAATGTCGGGGAAGCCGAAAACTGGCCCAACACCCTGATCGAAGGCACTGAAGTAGAGCTTCCTGGTACCTTGGACGATGCGGGCATCGGGGAGGCCAATACCATGCAACCGGCCATTAACAACTATGTAATGTCCAACTTGGCCAGAAAGCATTATTATACCGGAAAAGCGTGGTATCAAAAGAAAGTAACGGTTCCCACGTCTTGGAAAGGGAAAGAGATTGCATTAATCCTCGAACGTATTATTTGGGAATCAAATGTATTTGTAGACGGTAAAAAAGTAGGTGCGGCCAATAGCTTAATAGGTAGTCATGAGTATAACCTGACCGATTTTATGTCTCCAGGAGAACATATTTTGACCATAAGCATCGATAATTCCAATAAATTTCCTTTGGTGAATGTCGCGGGATCGATGTATCCGGATGAAAGAAATAGGGATATGGCCCATGCCTATACCAATCATACCCAGATAAAGTGGAACGGTATTTTGGGCGATATGGTGTTAAAAGCTTCCGATAAGAGCACTCCGAGTAATCTACAGGTATATCCGAAGGTAGAAGAAAATGCTTTGCAGATAGCTTTTGATAGTGACGGGGCCGATGTTCCAAAGCAATTGGAATATGAAATATATGATCTACAAAGAAATATCATTTCAAAAGGAAGTGTAGATGAACCGCAGGTAAAGAACGGTACCGTAAGTTTTAGGCTTGAAAGACCGGAGCAGTTGGAGTTTTGGGACGAGTTTAATCCCGCTCTCTACTATGTGAAACTAAACATTGGCTACCATAGCCTAGAGACACGATTTGGTTATAAGAGCATTGGTAACAACAACGGAAATCTAACCTTGAACGGAAAACGGATTTTTCTGAGAGGAAATCTAGAATGCGTTATATTCCCGCTAACGGGGCATCCCCCAATGCAAAAAGAGGAATGGGCAAAATTAATTGGACAGGCCAAAAATTATGGGTTAAACCATTTGCGCTTTCATTCGTGGTGTCCACCAAAAGCTGCTTTTGAAGCGGCCGATGAAGCCGGGTTTTACTATCAGGTAGAACTGCCCCATTGGAGTTTAAGGGTGGGGGAAGATGAAAAAACAACGGAATTCTTAAAACAAGAGGCGGATAAAATTATCAGGGATTACGGCAACCATCCCTCTTTTGTTTTTATGGCAATGGGGAATGAGCTGCAGGGCGATATAGGTGTTCTTAATGAAATGACCGCGGACCTAAAAAAGAAAGATGATCGTCATCTGTACGCCACAACTTCTTTTTCCTTTCAAAAACCTACCGGTACAAGACCAGAGGTAGAAGATGAGTTTTTTATAGCGCAATGGACGGACAAGGGCTGGATAAGGGGACAGGGAATCTTTAATGACAAGGCACCGCACTTTAATGCCGATTATTCAGAAAACAGCGATCACATCAAAATACCGTTAGTTTCCCATGAGATAGGCCAATATTCAGTATATCCCGATTTAAGCGAGATTCCTAAATATACCGGAGTTCTGAAGCCATTGAATTTTATGGCCGTTAAAAATGATCTTGAGAACAAGAAATTGATCGATCTGGCGGAAGACTTTACACAGGCATCGGGGAAATTGGCGGCCATATTGTATAAGGAAGAAATAGAAAGGGCCCTGAAGACTCCAAGTTTTGATGGGTTTCAATTATTGCAGCTACAAGATTTTCCGGGACAGGGAACCGCCCTGGTGGGTCTTCTGAATGCCTTTTGGGAATCTAAAGGGATTATTTCGGCAGAAGAGTTTAGGCAGTTTAATAGTGAAGTGGTGCCTTTGATCCGTTTTGAAAAAGCAGTGTACGAAGACGGAGAGGTATTTACGGCCTCTATTGAAGTAGCTAATTTTTATAAGCGTTTACAGGGGCGATCATTGGATTGGAGTATTGCCGATGAAGAAGGGAATATCTTAAAAGAAGGAGCCCTCTCCAACATTGATTTGAATATAGGAAATAACCTGGATTTAGGGGTGATCGAGTATCCTATTAATGTGGGGGCGGCAAAAAAAATGACGGTGAACGTTTCTTTAAGAGATTCAAAATACAAGAATAGCTGGTCCTTTTGGGGGTATCCAAAAAATATAGCAATAAATTCAGATAAAGTAGTGTTCGCAAAAACCATAGAGGTAGCGCAAACGGCTTTAAAAGAGGGTAAGAAGGTGTTGTTCAATCCAGATTATAAAACCTTACAGGGGATAGAGGGGCGTTTTGTACCCGTATTTTGGAGCCCGGTGCATTTTCCGAATCAACCTGCCACAATGGGCTTGTTGCTAGATGAAAATCATGTTGCCTTCGATAACTTTCCTACAAGCTCACATACCGATTGGCAGTGGTGGGATCTATGTATCAATTCTAAGTCGATCGTTGCCGATTCTTTGAATGTGACACCTTTGGTGAGGGTTATAGATAATTTTGTGACCAATCACCATTTGACCAATGTTTTTGAAGCAAAAGTAGGGGAGGGTAGCTTGCTGTTTTCTGCCATTGATATTACAAATGATTTGGAAAACAGACCGGTTGCAAGGCAATTAAGGCATAGTTTAATACAATATATGGAAAGTGGTTCTTTTGATCCTGTCGGCACTATTCAAATAGATGATCTGTATAAACTAAAATTACAAAAAGAGGATAAGGGGTTTTCTTCAAAAGATATTTACAAATAATACGGAATGCCCATCTATAAAAACCAATGTCTAGGTTTTTCTGTCCGATTATTTGTCAAAACTTCATATCATCTTTTCTAAACCTTGAAAAATAGGGTTGCAAAATGTTAAAAATCAAATAAACATAAATGTTAATATTTTGTGAAATTGCTAATCGGTGTGTCAATTTTGATTTTTTAATTAAAATAAATGAAGGTGAGGGCTATTTTTCTGATTTATAGGTAGTTTTGGTCTTTAAATCAACATTTTACCACTTCCTAGTTTTATACGAAATTTCTTTTTTATGTAGTGAATATTGGTTTTCTTTACAAGAAAAGTAGGAAAAATATTATATTATTTTTTAATAAGCTTTTAGAAGGTCAATAATTATTAAATGCTAACCGCTATGAAAATTGATACTATTTGCATCATTGATGATGACCCCATATGTGTATATGGAACCAAAATCTTACTGAACCGAAATAGTTTTTTCGGTTCCGATATTCTAGTTTATGAAGATGGCTATGAAGCTTTGGTAAATCTTACCTCGCTCAGTAAAACCGAAGAAGGGTTTCCCGATGTGATCTTTTTAGATTTGAATATGCCAGTAATGGATGGTTGGGGTTTTTTGGATGAATTTGTAAAATTACCGCTAAAGAAGAAGCCACATATTTTTGTGGTAAGTTCTCTTTTTGGTCCGAAAGAGGTTAAGAAGGGCAAAAGTTATGGTATTATAGATGACTTTATTTCCAAGCCTTTGGTAGAGAGTAAACTTGCCAGTATATTCGAAAGGGTCATGGGAAAAAGTGAAAATATAATTGATTGAACAGTTGTTTGAGCACTGGTAGCCCCATTACTTTGGTGTGTTTTTTTGCTAGCCTTGTTTATAGGTTAGCTTATAGGGTGTGTAGACCTTTTGAAGCAGTTTTATAAGATTTATTGTACTTGCCTTTTTGTGGATCGTGAAGATTTCCTGAATTTCTGAAATATTGCCGCCAACAAGAAATAAAACAGAGCCAAGCCCCATAGTTTGGCCCATTCTTGATATACTTCGTTAAAGTTGGCCCCTAGTTGTGTAAGCTTGATCATACCTCTGGCCCCTGCGGTCGAGGGAATTAATTCACCGGCATATTGTGCCAAAGGGTTTAACCCTTCGGTAGGGTACGAGAGACCGCTCATCATTAGTGCAGGTAACACTAGAATGGATAAAAACAAAATCGCATCTTCCCTTTTTTGAAAGAAGTAACTTATAAATATTCCCATAAATACGAGTGCCAAAATATAGGGTAATGAAAACAGATAAATAGCGGCCAATGTTGTACGTAATGGGAAGGAAAAGAAATAAAAGACAAGCCCAAACTGAATGGGGATCACTACAATAAAAATAGAAAGGTACAAACTTGCCCTTCCCAGTAAACGGGGCATTAATTTTCTGGCACCTACGATTGCTTCTTTTTCATCATGCGCACGTAATTCGTTACCGGTTCCTCCCAAAATACCGATGGATAATAAGATGACCAATTGCAATATTAATACGGCAACGGTCGGAATAAGGTAGGTACCGTATCCTCCAGATGGATTGAATAGGTTTGTGGTATTAATGTTTAATGGTGAAATAGCGGTTAATCCGGTACCTGAGGCAATGGCCTTTTTAACTTTAATTCCACCATTATAATACGCTTGGGCAGTGATTGCAGAACCATAGACCGCCCTGTACAACAACATGTTTGCCGCATCTGCATAAATAGAAACGGTCGGTTGTCTATTGGTTCTTATGTCTTTTCCAAATCGGCTCGGTACTATAAAAATGCCCTCTATATCACCGGCGTACAAGGCCTTTTTCGCCGAGGCCAGATCTGCATATTTTGTAATGGTTTTAACTTGGGGGCTTGCATCTACCATGTTGATGAAGTCTCTACTAGATTTTGAAAAATCTTGGTCAATGGCGGCCACCGGTACTTCATATACCACTTCTTTGTTGTATATCATTGAATAGATCACCAATATGAGAAGTGACATGGAAATGAATGTGGATACTACCGCCTTATCGGTTGTTATAGATAACCATTCATCCCTATAAGCCTTTTTAAAGCTTTTACTCCAACTTATATTATCATTGTCTTGCTTCATTGTTATACAATTGACGGGTACTGGCCTTTTAGTAACATTTGTTTGTATTTGATTCCCCCGTATAGCAGCAGAACAAAAGTCATTATGGCCAATATGAACAGTCCGGGAATCACATAATAGACAGGAAAATTACGTTGTGTCTGTGCCAAAAACACCTTAAAAAAGTGGGTAAAGGGAAATAACTGCGCATACCATTTAAAGAATACGGGCATGCCCATAAGGGGAAAAGTAAACCCCGACATACCCAGCGATAAGGCGGCAATGGCATTTCCTTTGGTCATGGCTTCCCGCAAGCTTTTACTGGTGCTTACAAATAAGATGGCAAAACCTTGCGTGGCTACGATCAATAGAAACAGAGCCAATAAAAGAACCATTCGGTTGCCATGTTGTGGAAAATCCTGTAGTACGAAAAGACCATTATAGAGAACCAGTCCTAAAAGAAAGAACCAAAGGGTGTATGGCAACATCTTTCCCATTAGAATACTTAATAGATTGTTGTCGCCTATTTCTATAAGTTTATGTGTTTTTCCGTATTTCAGATCTACGCCTAGGCTATATACCGATGAAAGCATTACGAAGATTTGCAGAAATGCAAAAAGCAGGGCCGGAACCAGGTAGTACCTGTAATTCGTAAACGGATTTGATAAGGTGTGTGCCTGCAGGCGAACCGGTTGTAGGTTGGCTATGGCCTGGTCTATGGTATTGCCATGTGCCAGTTGTGCCTTTAGGGCTATTTGTGCCGACATTTCACCCACCACGGCACGCGCCGCCTTGCTTTCCAATCCTGCGGGAATTAAAAGACTGTTGTTAAATTCTGCCGTTACCGAAGGTTGTTTTGATAAAAAGATGTCTTTTTCAAAATTCTTGGGTATTATCACAAGACCGTAAGCATCGGTAGTCTCAATCAATTTTTCCCCTTCATTTTTTGAGGCCACGTTAAAGGCTACTTTTAGGGTAGGGGTAGCTTCTAAATTGGCGATCAGTTTTCTAGATGTAGTGGTATTGTCGTTGTCTACAATGGCAATAGGAAGATCTCTGACCACGCCAACCTTCATAAACCCATCAAAAAACCAAAACACCACAAAGGGTAATATGAGTACGAACACAAGTAGGGCCTTGTGTTTGAATAGGGCATTTATCTCATGTATGGCGACGTTTAAGATCGTTTTCATGACTTACTTGTCAAATTGAGAGCCATCTACCAAAATACTCATTCCGGGACGTAGGTTTTCATTTTGTTCTACCGGGCGTGCCTTTATTTCAAAGGTTCTAACATCGAACTCCCCTTTGGTCTTGGTGGCGTTCCAGGTTGCATAATCCCCGAGGGCGGAAATGTAGTATACCTTGAACCTTATCTCCTTGTTGCCCAATGCGGGTACGGTAGCGGTAAATTCAGAATCTTTATTAAAATAGATCAGATTGGTCTCTTTAACGTTCAGGACCACATGCGAATCTTTAAGGTCTACCAAATGCGCTACGGGCATACCGGCACCTATAAGTTCGCCCATTTCAGGTAGGTACTCCATGACCTCACCGTCTATGTTAGAAATGATATTACGTTCACCTTTCATGATCTCTAATTCCTGTAAGGCACCGGAGGCTTGACTTTCATTGGCCTTGGCGGCGGCAATATCTTCTCTTCTAACGGCTTTGGTAGCGATGAGATATTGGTTGTATGCCGCATTTTCATCTTGCAGGGCGGCTTGCATTTTTGCATAGGCCTCATCTCTATCTTGTGCGGGCAAAAGACCGTCGTTGTAAAGGTTTTCGATTCGTTTATAGGTTTTTTGCATGACCTCGGATGCGGCCTTGGCTTTTTCATAAACACTTTTTGCCGCTGCTATTTCCTCGGGCCGAGCACCTCTTATTGCCTTCTGCTTCATGGCTTCGGCAGCACTTTTTATGGCAAGGGCCTGTGACTCTTTGGCGTCTATTTCAGGACTCTCTAAAACAGCTAAAAGTTGTCCTTTGGTGACCGAACTGCCTTCCTCTACTTCTATGGATTTTAAACGAGATGTTATTTTGGCCGATAGGTAGACCTCCCGGGCCTCGATCCTACCCTGAAAAACCAGTTCCTCGGGTTTTAGAAATACCCATAACACGCCTAAAACAATAATAAGGACAACGATTACGCCCAATAGTGTTTTTATAAAACCTTTATCTTTCATAGTGAGTGTTTTTGATCTATTTGGTTAAAAATTCTTCGGTTTCGCCGATCTGTACCATTAATTCGCCTTTGGTCTTACTGAACTCATAGAGTGTCTGTAGTTTTAAAAACTGGATCTGCGACAATTTTACCGTGGCGTCCAATACCTCTAAAGAAGTGCCCAGGCCTTGCTCGAACGCACGGTCTCTCATATATTTTAATTTTTCGGCCAATTTTTCCTCTTTTTCCAAACTTTGATAGGCCTTAAACTGTTTTTCCATAGAACCGTAAAGCTTCTGTGTATAGGTCAATAGGTCCATTTTTACCTGTGACTTCATCGCACTTACTTGCGATTGGTTCAATTTGGCGGCATTTATCTTATGTTCTCTCTGAAAACCATCGAATAGGTTCCATTCCAGTCCGAGGCCTACATACCAGTCGAGTTGCCCAAGAACAAAGTTTTCATTAAAAAACTGGTAATTACCAATGGCGGCAAGACTGGGTAGATAGGCGCTTTTTTCAGCTTTTAACCCTGTCTCGGCCAATTCTGCGGTTTTGTCCAGTAAGGCCATCTGCACATTGTCGTTGATCATTTTCTCTTCATAGACGTTCAAAGGCGTCAACACTTCCGGTATTTTAAACGGTGTGGTAAGGTGATCGAAGTTTTCAAAATTTAGGATGTTCTTTAAAGCGGTCTCGGCTAGGTTTTTATCTTTTTCGGCCATCGAGAGATCACGTTCTGCTTGTGATAGGGCCACCTCTGCATTAAGGGTCTCCACTTCGGCAATAATGCCGTTCTCAAAAAACTTGTCGGCCCTGTTCTTGTGCAGTTTTACCAAGTCTAGTACCTCTTGTCTCAGTTTTACCAACTCATGGGTCAGCTTTACGCCATAATAGGCATTGATGAGTTGTATGGTAAGCTCGTTTTCTTGTTTGTATTTTTGGTCCTCAGCCATATCTAACTGTATACCTGCGGCTTTGTTGGCGGCATTGATCCGGCCACCGGTAAATAGGGGCCAGGTAATATTGGCGCTGGCAAAGGCAAAGTCCTGCATTTGTAGCACCCCGGACCAATCTCCTAGCGCATTGGGATCCTCTACCTCTAAAAGCCCCGCAGCCATATCGCGTTGGGCATTTAGGTCTATTGATATATCGTCTTGCAGATGCAGGTATGTTCCAGAGATGTCAAGGCTAGGGTAGTGCAATCCCTTTTTTTCCTTTTTTTGTTCAGAGGCCTTTTCTGTGTTCAACCGTGCCGACTCGTACCTACCGTTGTTTTCCAACAGTAATTTTTTGGCCTCTAAAAGAGAAAGGTCTTGGCCAAGGCCCTTTTGTATGGGCAGGTATAAAAACGCGAGTAAAAAACAATATCTTAAGAAAGCACTGGATCCATAATGCCTTTCTGTAGAGAAAACCCCGAAATGAGGTTTTTTGTATATTCTCTGTTGATCGATTTTCATTATCATTTAACTTTTATAAGGTCTGTTTTATATGTTTCTACGACCAAAAATTAATCTAAACACAAGGTTTTTTATCTGGGGCCATTTATCTTAAATAACAGACTGCCATACAAGGCTATCGTTCGTATGATCTTTATATGATGGACGTATCGATTATCTTATAACCTACCAAGATCGTCTCGGTACATTATATGGGGCAAGTTGCTGTATCTAATTAAGGTACGCAATGATTTAAATCAGATAAGCCGCTTGTTGAACGTCGATTCGCCCACTTTTAATTTATATGCGTCTTTCGCAAAAGACAAACGGCAAAGTTATGGTGGTAATAAGTGTGAAAAATTAACCTATGGTAAAAAATGAATGCTAGATGTTTTTTCTGATCCTGCTCAAGCTTTGTGGGGTAATGCCCAGATACGATGCAATATGTGTAAGTTTTGTTTTTTGAAACAGATAAGGGTGTTCGGCGATTAGGTTCAGATATCTTTCTTCGGCGGTTTGGGTATGAAGGTTCATGATGCTCCTGCTCCAGAACATGGCAATATCCAGGTATAGGCTTCTAAAGGCCTCTTCCAATTGTTTTGATCGGCCGATAAGGGAGTTGAACTGTTCTAAGGTGATCAAGATCAGTTCTGTGTCTTCCAAGGCCTCAAAATATAAAATGTTCTCTTCAGATTTAAAGAAGCTCAGAGGGGAAGTGATCATAGAATTTTCTGGAGCGAACCAATGTGTAATTTCCTTGCCGTTCAAGTCTAGGTAATAGATCCTCATAAAACCTTTGAGAACAAAAAAGGAATAATCGCACGGTTGGCCTTCCTTTAGAACCAATTCCCCTTTTTTTACCGAGCGTTTGGTGAGTCCGAGGTTGTATTCGTCATCCCATTCGGCAAGGTCTTTTGCGGTAATGTATTTATCGGTTCTGACCATCTGTTTAATTTATATCTGAAACATGCCAAATTTAGCAAAGTGAAGTTAAAAATAGGTATAGGTGATAGAAATACGTTTCGTAAAAATAATAGGCGGGTGGGGTAGGGCATGTGCCGAAATGATAAGGCTTTGTCAAAAGAGGTTGGTCTGGTAAATTCCCCATTATGGGTGGTCTATGGGTCGTATATAGGAAATGGGCGTACAAAAACAAAACTGGAGATAGGGTGTTTTTTTACCTAAAGAAAGAAGAAGGTACTGTAAAAGTATCTTGTGACACCGATACTTGTTTCGGTGCTATTTAGATAGAAGAAATGTATGGCTGGTATCGGTTTTAGAAAAAAGGAAAAGATAATGAAAGGGAAATTTGATGCCATTGCCCTGAAATAATTAATTTTAGGGTTTAAGTCAAAAAGTACCCTGATTTTGTCAAAATCGGGGTTCCGAAGACGAAATTCACAAAAGGGCATTTTAAAACGGACACAAGTCTTTTGTGAATGACAATCATTTAAACCAAAAACATAAAAAACAGCTTTTTCGGTCATATTTCTCAAGACCGAATGAGTGATACAAACAACCTTTCTACTATGAGAACACTATTTTCAACATTACTGATCGCGCTTACGGTTACCTCTATATGGGGCCAAAAAAAGGTACTGGACCATCCAGATTTTGATATATGGAACACCATTGAGGGAAAAACAGTGTCCGCGAACGGAAAATATATTATGTATTCTCTTGAAAAGGGCGAGAAGGATAACTTTTTAAAAATAAAAGATGCCAAGGCACGGACCGTTTTTGAATACGAACGCTCTGAAAATGGTGTGTTTACCTACAATGATAACTATGCGTTGTTCGCTATAAAGCCATGGAAAGATAGTGTGGTGGAACTGAAGAGGGCAAAGGTAAAAAAAGACGATTTGCCTAGTGATACCCTTGGTATTTATAATATAAAGACAAAGATGCTTACCAAGATACCCAATGTTAAATCGTATAAGATACCAGAAAAATGGGAGGGTTTTGTAGCGTGTTTGGTAGGTGAGGAAAAGTCGGGTAAAAAGAAGGACAAAACCGAATCAAAAAAGGATTCTGTCCAAAAAAAATCTAAGAAAAAGAAGGTCGGAAAAGAAAACGGATATCACTTGGTAATCCATAATCTGTCCACATCAAAAAACGATACGGTAAAATTTGTGACCGATTATACCTTTGCGAAAGAAGGCAAGACCTTGGCCTATGCAACAACCGGGCAAGATGCTACGGATAAAGCCGGGGTTTTTGTGCTTGATCTTGAAAACAATGAGAAAAGGCAGGTTTACGAAAATGAAAAAGCGAAATTTTTTGAGTTAAGCTTAAGTGATTCGGGAGAAAAATTGGCCTTTGTGGTCGATACCGATACTACTAAGGTGCAAATTAGACCCAATGAATTGTACTTATGGAAAGAGGGCGCCGAAAAGGCGGAAAAGAAATTGGATACCGAAAAGGCCCCAAAAGGATATCTGGTTTCGTCGGACGAAAAGGTCTATTTCTCCAAAGACGAATCAAAGTTGTATTTCGGCCTAAGAAAGCCACCCGTTGTAAAGGATACCACTTTAATAGACGAGGAAATTGTGAATGTTGAGGTGTGGACATATAACGAGCCCGAATTATATACGGTACAGGAAGTAGCGCTGAAGAAAGAGCAAAAACGATCTTATACCACCATTTTAAACCTGGCAACCAATAAGCTGGTGCAAGTGGGCACCGAAGCTTTTCCCGATGCCAAGATAGGTAATGAGGGGAACGCCAAATTTGCATTGGCAGGTACCAAGCTACCTTATAAATTGGAAAGACAATGGAAAGGGTATAGTTCTTCAGATTATGTGTTGGTGGATACGGGAACGGGGGAAACCAGTGACATTTTAAAAAATGTGGCTGGTAATGTCCGTTTTAGTCCAGAGGCCAAGTATGTATACGGGTATCATTCGGTAGATAGCACTTGGTTTACTTATTCGGTGGCCTCAAAGAAACTTGTAAAACTGACCGAAGGAAAGGTTTTTTACGATGAATTGAACGATAGCCCCAAACACCCCAGAAGTTATGGTGCTGCCGGTTGGACCAAAAATGATGAGGCTTTGTTGCTTTATGACAGGTTTGATATTTGGAGTTTTGACCCCGAAACGGGAAAAGCTGAAAAATTGACCAATGGTAGAGATACCCGTACCGTGTACCGGTATGTGAAATTGGACGACGAAGAACGCTTTGTAGATGCCGATAGATGGCTGTTAAGTACTTTTAACGAGGTAAATAAAGAAGCGGGTTTTGTGCAGTACGATCCCAAAAAGAAATCGTTTAAAAAATTAGTTTCGGGCCCCTATAGGTATACAACACCTATAAAGGCTAGGGAAAGTGATGCCTTGATTTATACGAGGGAATCGTTTACCGAGTTTCCCGATATTCGCCTTGCCGATCATAATTTCAAAAAAGCTACGGTGATCAGTAACGCGAACCCACAACAAAGCGAATACAATTGGGGTACCGCCGAATTGGTCGAATGGACCTCTTTAGACGGTATAGAATTGAAGGGGATTCTTATTAAACCCGAGAATTTTGATCCTTCTAAAAAATACCCGATGATCGTTAATTTCTATGAAAGAAGTTCCGACAATTTGTACAGGCATAGGGCACCAAGCCCCGGGCGATCTACCATTAATTACAGTTTTTATACGAGTAGGGGCTATCTGATCTTTAATCCAGATATACAATATCGTGTTGGGTATCCCGGTGAAAGTGCCTTCAACTGTGTAATTCCGGGAATTACCTCGTTGATAGAAAAAGGTTTTGTAGATAAAGATAACATAGGTGTTCAAGGGCACAGTTGGGGAGGTTATCAAATAGCATATTTGGTAACGAAGACCAATATATTTAAGGCTGCGGAATCGGGGGCGCCCGTAGTGAACATGATCAGTGCTTATGGGGGTATTCGTTGGGGCACCGGTTTAAGTAGAGAGTTCCAATACGAACATACACAAAGTAGAATAGGGGGTACCCCTTGGGAATATCCTTTGAGATACATCGAGAATTCCCCCATATTCAACATAGATAAAATAGAAACGCCCCTGTTGATCATGCATAACGATTCGGACGGACATGTGCCTTGGTACCAGGGTATCGAATTTTTTATGGCCTTAAGAAGATTGCAAAAACCGGCATGGATGTTAAATTACAACGGAGAACCGCATTGGCCACTTAAATTGCAGAACAAGAAAGATTTTAATGTACGCATGCAACAGTTTTTCGATTATTATTTAAAAGGGGCGCCAAAACCTGTGTGGATGGACAGGGGCGTACCCGCTATTGAAAAAGGGATTCATCAAGGGTATGAACCTGTGAGCGATAAATAGCATGGTGATGGCTGTAATGGCGTAACCAAAAATAGTTAAACCTCAGGTCAATTATTGACCTGAGGTTTTTTGTTAAATCATGCCGCCTATATCATCGTTCTATTACTATGACTAGTTGTTCGGTATAACGGTCACTTATAGTTGGACCGTGTGTAGGTATTTTAGAATATAGAATATCCTAAGATTATTGATATTGATTTATATTTCGAACTCCAATTGTAATAATTAAAATTATCTAAAATTTTTCTGGGTGATTGATACCTGAGTTCTATACTGTATTTTTTATAATTATAACCTACTCCATAAGCCGTATTGTTTCTTGTTTCAATGTTTAGCGAATAAAGACTTGAACCATCTTTTCTGGTAAATTCAATGGGGGATTTTGAATAAAAGTCAAAAACGTAAGAAGCATTTACAAAAATTTTGGAATTGTTATTTAAAAAGAAGTAATGTCTAACACCTACAGGCACTTCAATAGATTGATAATCAATATTTGCTATTGTTACTCCGCCAGAGATGTTTTCTGTTTCAGTTGTTTTTTCTGATTTATAATTTTGATAAGATGGCTCAATTATAAAAGACCATTTGTTTTTGTTGAACGGAAGAATATATTCTGCTTCTATACCAAGACTAACACCCATTTCATTATCAAAATCGGTGTTTCTAGAACTAGAAACGGAGTTCTCAATTGTTAATGAAGAGCTGTTTAAGCGAGGTCTGATTGTCAAATTAAATAAATCTCTTTTTTGCTTTGCTTCAAAATTCACATATTCTTGATCATTACAATTGTTATATTCTACAAAGAAATTGACTAGGTCTTTTTTTGCATAATTCAATCTTTCAATTTTACTCATTGTGAATTTTGGGCATTTAAACTCCATCCATAATTGTTGCTTATATCTATTGTTCTCGTAAATTTTGTTTACATTTTTTTTGTAAAGTTTGAAAATTAACTGTTCAATATTGGAGTCGTTTTTCTCATAAAAATATCGGGTCAAATTACCGTCAATATATTGGTATAGAGTAGTCTTACCTTCTACTAGTACTTTTAGAAATAGCTCCTCGTCTTTAAATTCTGGGTTTTTATAAATGCTTATGTGATTTATTTTATCGCTTGACCTATCAATTTTTACAGATCTTTTGACATATTTTGAAACGTTATTAATTCCAAATTCTTTAACTGAGCTTAATGTTTGCGTAATTGGTTCACTGTTTGCCGATAGTTTGTATTGAAATTCGGTCGGATTATTCGCCCAGTCGATATTTTTAATTAAACAGTTGATTTTTTGATTGGTGTTGTCAATGTAATACCCTTCTTCAAACGTGATTTGGGAATAGCTATTAAAACTTAAAATTGTTGTTAATAGTACTAATAATTGTCTTTTCATTATTTATTGGTATTTAAATGATTGTGCTTTAATAACACATAATGGTTTGTGTAAAAATAGTACGTTTTTGTGTGAAATTTTTTCTGTATAAAAATGTAAGAAGACAAAATAGCACTAGCCTTTGATGATGTGCAAAATAGTAATTTTTTTGTTAAAATTTTAACATGTATTTAGTTTTATATATATTTAAGAATATTATATTTTATAGTGTTTGAGCGCGTTTATTGGTCCTATTTTTTATTTTTGACCCGGTAACAATAGCTTCTGTTTACTTTAATCTAGTTTTCCTACAATTATCTATTTTTATTTTATTTTGTTCAGAATCAGAATGTTGTGTTAGGCTTTTCAATTCTGTTTATTCCGAATAAATTCTTTGATGATAATGGTTGGCTTTAGTTCAATAAGAAGGTCTGTTTTTTATAGTGTTAAACTATTACGATGCATCACAATGCTATTTAATTCTGCTGTCAATTTTAGATTTATCTTTTTAGGGTAAAATGACCTGAGGTTTTTCTTTTCGAATAGACGCAATAATCATGGCATGGTGAGAACATAGACTTGTTTAGGAGTTAAAAGTAAATAGCGGCATTTTTATAGGGTTTGTTGATCAATATCATATTTCCTTTTTACCGTACTGACTAGTTTTGGCAATACTATTTTAAGATAGGTGTAAAATGAGAGACAGTTCAAATACCATAATTTATGTAATAGCCGGCATTATTATACTTCATTTTGTTGTCGGTATAATTTGGCTCGCTATTAAAATGAACAAGAAAAAGGAAGATTAAATTCTCTCTATGCCGTTATTTTAAAGGTTTTTTTCCAGCGTTAGCAATTCGGTATATGGGTCGCCTTTCAATCCCAATAATTTTGCAAAGGCCGGTTCTGTTTTTATCCCGTCCGCCTTTAATTTTTGTATTCGTTGTTTAAAGTCCGTTCCTTTTTGGTTTAAAATGTGGTTTTCGATAACCATATGTCGATAGGCGTTTTGCTTTTCGGTCGGAATGTTTTGGCCAAAAATCTCAAATACAAAATTATCGGTCTTAAACTCGGCAACAGTTGATTCTATTCCGTTTTGCTTTTTAGAGTATACCTTAAAGTCCTTTTTTTCGAAAAACTGTTTTGTTAGGTACCGTGTAAATTCGAAATGATCCTTACACTCACATATAATATCTAGATCGCTTTCGGGGGTGTCTATACCGATAGGGATCGTTCCGGTTAGGATCGGATCATATTTTTCGAGTATTTCAAAAATTTTATGTTTTTTAATTTCAGAAAAAGCGAGTTTCTGTCTTTCGTTCCCGCGTTTTAAATATTCGATATTTCTAAAATTTTTGATCAAACTTCAATGTTCTTTTACGTTATGTTTAACGGTTTTGTGCATAAAGCATGGTGTATAAAAACCCTTTTTTTCTAATTCGCACGGGGCCGAACATTTCTGTTGGCGTAGCTGTTTTTTCTTAAAAAGCCCATTTCAAAAACTTGAAGAGTCTCGCCGATATAACAAAAAAGTTGGTTTGCTACCCATGGGCCCAGTGCTGTGTACCTTGTGGTACATGGCCTTTATTTGTTTTCTTTGTGATACTTTTTAAGTATTTTTCTTAGTCGATTGCCAGACTCTTGGTCAAAAGACCCGTTGCACTTCAAATTATTATGGTTGCAATAATCCATAAATTTTGCATAGCTCTCCGAGTTATGTCTTATAATTTTAGCATAGCCGGGTATAGTGTCCATTTTCTGATGGTGTATTTTGTTATCGCGAAAAGTATAGACGATTTTAAATGCTCTTACTTTTCTTTTTAGGGCAACATCAAGATAATTGCTGTTTTCTTCAATTGTGGTAACAGTTGTTCCGTCAGATGTAATATCCAATAGCTTAATATGCGAATCAAGTTCTTTTCCCCATAAAATGGCATCCATCAATTTCTCTTTGTTTTCTATCTCCTTATTGCCGTCGATAAACATTTCAAAATAATCTTTGTCGGTTAGGGCATCTACCTTTTTAAGGTCATACGTATTTCTGGCCTTTATATACGATGTAACAATGTCCTCGTTCTTCAATGATTGAAAACCGGTGGTAGCGCACGAAACAAATACTAAGGTAGCTATCGAAAAAAGTGATTTAAAAAATCTAGTTGTCATATTTTAAGAATTAAAAACAGTGGCACCACTATGCGTAGTTGCGCAATTTGTAATTGACCTGGCTGGTATGTACCTCCGTGAACATTTAAAGATGTTTTCGGAAGCGGGTGATAACAAGCGTTTTTTTACTGCTATTGTCAGCGGTTTTTATTTTAAATATTGCAATGTGTTCACCATTTCAAACTTCGGACTTCTTTTTATAAACTCTCGCAAAAAAGCAGTGTGGGCCGTTCCCATAATAATAAAGACCCTGTCGTTTTTTGTCATAGGAATCCGGTTCAGGTTAGAATATATTTTCATATTCCTATGGTAAAATAGCGCTGCGTTATCGGCACCTTCAAACCCATCGTCTATTCCCACGTACAGCAATTTGTCGGCATTGGTGTTTATGGAATAATCTAGGTGTACGGGCTCATTGATTAGTTTTAATTTTTCTAATAAAGACAGTTGGTCGTAGTTCTTCTCGCGTTTCGCAATTTCCGGATACTCTTTAAAAGGCTCGTTCGTGAGCTGCAAATATGTTTTTGGGTCAATAGAGTTTTCTAGA
Organism: Maribacter sp. MMG018; assembly: GCF_018100785.1. GTDB lineage: Bacteria > Bacteroidota > Bacteroidia > Flavobacteriales > Flavobacteriaceae > Maribacter. Next base: position 1,675,111 of record NZ_JAGJEC010000001.1, read on the forward strand.
TCCGGACTGTTTTCTATAAAATCGCCCACACTGTAATTGTACCCCATATGGTTGTCTATACCATATATTTTTTTCACATGGCTCAACCTGCCTACGTCAAATCCTATCATGCTACTTTCACCATAATTGGTGTTAAGTATGGCCGGGTCGCTTAAAAACTCTTGATAGGCCTTGTTTATTTCGTCATTATATTTTGGTAGGTTTTCAATACATATTATTGTGGGCTTAAACTCGGCCAGCATTTTAGAAATTTCCCTGATCTCTTTCTGTGCTTCCTCACTTTGCTCGTCAAACTCCGTTTTGTTGGCATCGGGCGTATATCCAAAGTGAAATGTTCCAAAATTTAGAACTTTTATCTTGTCGTTCTCTTGGGCCAGTGGTATTGGATCTTCTATATCTTGTGTTTTGTTTTCTGTGTTACAGCTAAAAAATAAGACGCATAAAAGTAAAATAGTTTGTTTCATTATCTTTTTTGATTGTTATGGTTTTGCTGGGTTTGGTGCGAAGGCACTCCGTCTGAGAAGGCGACCACGGGCAGCGGTATTGGCCTGTTTTCTTATAACGATCGGGCCAATGCTTGGTTTGTTATATTTTTTGGTTTTACGACTGTATAAATATACACAGACCTTTTTATTTTGCCCAAAGTAAGGCATTGTGTTCCGGCTTTGTGGTGGGTGGTTGTGTTGTACACTTGCGTGTTTTATTTTTTACATAGCTATGTAGTGCCCCAAAATACAATCGACAACATTATAATGTTCTAGAAATTAGAATTAAGAACCTTTGGGCCTAAAATACCAATGTTTCGGGTGAAGAAAGCATTTGTTGGTTTTTTCACCTCGATTCTTTGTTATCTGGTGGCTTATCTTACCACTTGTTTAAATTCTGAACAAATCTTTTCAATGCTATTTCCGTGTTCTTATCCGATATTTTATGGTCTTTCCCTATTTTACCTTTTACGCCTTGGATCAAGAGAGTTGTTTCGTCCGTAAATTTAGTTTGTACGGTTTCCATTATCAATTTCAGTTCCTCGTGTCCTTTTTTACCACTTGCCGAAGCCGTAATAAGTCCAACTGGCTTGTCAGAGAAAACAGTTGTAGATACGCACCATTCAATCATATTTTTTAAACCACTCGGAATACTGAAAACATATTCAGGGGTACAAATTATAATTCCGTCTGCATTTGCAATTTTATTTCGAAAATCAACAATTTTTTTAGGTACATTTTTGTCGGTCAGTTCCGTTTTAAAATGTGGTAATTCGGTCAGGTCATCTATGATCTCTAAATCGAAATAGGCCGTATCCAATTCCGCTATCCACTTTAGAATTGACAGATTTGCAGAATTTCGACTGGCACTTCCACAAATTCCGATTATACGTTTCTTTTTTTTCATTCAATTCGTATTCGAGTAGTTCTCTCAGCTTGTTGTCAACGGCTCGGCTATAATTGGTTACGTACGTTGGTACTAACTTTTGCAAGCATATGTTAAGTTAGAAAATCTGCAAGACTTTTTAGAAGTAGGCGAGAAAGGCACCATTACTTATAGCCATTGTTTGTACGTTCGTATTTCTAGCAATTAATGTCCACTATCGATTAAAGCTCTTTTGTGTGCAGCTGATAACAGCTTATAAAATTTTTCGTCCCTATCTTTAAACCTTTCAAGTTCGCTGGGCACGTTTTTATATTGGGGGTGAATCTCATTAAAAAAGAAGTAGAAAAAAGACTCAATTTCTTCATCCGTACATTTCTTCAATAGTTCATAGGCCAAATCGGTTTTTTTCAAAACAATAGGTCTTAAATTGTGCTGAAAGTAATTAACCGCATCGGCATCCCAATAACCATCAATGGAAATATTTATCCATTTTTTCATTTGTTGACTTTCTGATATACTATCTATTGCGAATAAAGCCTCTACGTATTCAAATCCATCGTAAAGAGGGGCTTCTTTTCCATTTTCAAATCCGAACATTTTTAAAAAGTCCTCAAACGAATCAGGAAACAATTCGAAATATTTTTTTTGGGCCTTTAAACTCTTGTCCTTTTTTAGTTCCATTAGCGCATTTTTCAACTCTATGGATTCTACAGACTGTCCGTTTACTTGACAAAGAAGTAAAAGAAATATGATAACTATTGTATTTTTCATAATGGGTATAACGGTTGGGTAATGAATAGTACGGGATTTAAAAGTAGTGGATTTTCGATAAAGGATTTGGCGGACCTGCAAATATGATTTTAACTTTAAATTTGGCAACTAATTGTCCGTAAGCTATATATGTTGTTGTCCTTTGGCTTTTTTGCTGATTGTTTCCAATGTTTCGTTCACAAAATCTGTCTTTCCAAGTACGTAAGCACCTCTGTCGTTCTTAAATTTAGTTGCTAATTCGAGTTTTAGTTTTTCATACTGTTTCGCTCTTTCAAGGTTTGAGTTTAGATAGTCTCGAAAGTCAATTTGTTTCCACATTATATTATCTTTTGGACACATATGAATATGAAAAATCTGCTCTTTCTTTCCATCAACATTGTATCCTTTTCCGAAAGATGAATAAGCCTCAATATTTTCTCTTGCCGGTACCACAAAATGAGTATAGCCTAATTCCGTAAAATTCGCGATTAGATTTTCGTCAAATAGCCTTTTTTTTGGGATTTCTATCATTACATCGATGTATGGTTTTGATTTTATACTCGGAATTGATGAACTGCCAAAGTGCTCAATTCGTAAGATTGTTTCATTTCCCACCTTATCAATAATTCGTTTTCTTTCGTTTTCGTAAATGATTTTCCATTCAGGATCGTGGTCAACCAATTTAATCGGAAAGAGTCGATTCCAATCCTCTTTGGTTAAATCATTTAATGTCTTTTTCATTGGTGATTTCGATTATTTTTTTCAGCTCGCGCACAATGGTTGGTATTAAGAATAGTAGCGTTTTTGCGTGTGGTGAACTACCGAAGGAAGTTTAAATGTAGCAAATATGCAACTATCTTTGTTTTAGTACTAAACCGAATTTATTTTTATACATTGCTGTAAACGGTTATTTTTTCATTTTATTCATTTCGGAAATCCGTTTTTTATACATTCCAATAATGGAGTCAGGATTCCAATTTTCGTCTTCTGTTTTTCCGTGTCCTAACGAAATATAGGTCATTAACTGTCCATTTTCGAAAAAGAATTCGCAATTCCATTTCATTTCTGCAAATCCATTTTTTGGATTATAATTTTCCGTTTCTTTTGCGTATCGTAATTTTCCGTTCAGTTCAAAATAAACTTCTTGATAAAAGACTTCATTTTCATAAGATTCAATTCTGATAATTCTATTTCCATTCTCCAATTTACAAACACTCCAAATTTCAGTTTTCCCATTAAATTCCGAAACTCCGTTTTCAGTCCAGAATGGTTGACATTCCGAATAGTTTTTCATTAATTCTAAATTGACTTTTTCTCGGAAATAATCTTCTTGAAATTCGTCGTCTTGGGCAAGTATAAAATTACTTGTCAGAGTTAAAATTACAATTGCAAATAGGTTTTTCATATAGGCACAACGGTCTCGGGTATGCGTGGTAGCGGATTTTTACACACTAACTTTTCGGATAAACACAGACCTTTTTTATATTTACTTAAATTCGTTTTAGCGATTAAACCGCTGTTTTTTTATATACGTTGTTAGTTACTGGCATTATTAGATTTATTTACTTTTTTTAAGATATTTGGATCCATATTTTAGTGAAAAATAAGTTAGTCCAATATATAATCCAAAAGACTAATTTACCAAATATTTGGCCTATTTCATTCGCGCTCAAATCCTGAGAGTATATCTTGCCTAAATCCAAAATCGCGGTCAAAAACGACATAAATCTCCCTAAGAAAGCTAGAATTAAAATTGTCCCAATTAGTAATAAGATTATTCCAAAAATTTTCTTCATAGTTTGTGCCTAACGGCTCTGTATATGAAAAGTAGCGTGTTTGTGTGCGAGGATTTTAAGTGAGGAAAATCCCTAGCAATTAATTCATAGGTTTTGTTAGCCTACGAGCTTTTTTCTTGAATAACATAGCCAAGATAATAATCCAAAAAATTCCATGTGTTAAGTATTTGTAGCTATCGGGAATCAATCCATTAGAATTCAGAATTAGACAAAAAACCGACAGTACCACAAAGGTTACTTTTAAAAAATCAAGTAGTGTTTTAGTTTTTTTTCTGAGAAAATGATACGTATAAACACCAACTATAATTAAAAAAGCAAGACTCGAATAAGAGTCAACAGAACTGATTTTTATAACCTCAAACTCAACCAATAAGTTTATACCCAATAATGAGAGGAAAACGATTCCAACTGTTATAATAAAAACATTAAACTTCTCTGTCAAAAATGAACTTTCATAGAATAAGAACAGAATTGCAACCAAAAGTGTTAGTTTATAAATGTTCTTAAAAAGATAGTCATAATCTTCGCTTAAATAGCCCAATCGGATTAAAATAGATCCAAGAGTACAAATTACCAACCCTGACGGAATTCCATATTTAAATATTTTATTTTTCATATTTTGGAGGGTATTTAGGCTAACGGTTTGGCTATGATTTCGTTGCGAGGATTTTCAGAAGTAGGCGAGAACAAGCAATGAATTATAGCCATTGTTGGCAATAGTTTTAGTTTCAGTCAAAATTTATTCTGTTAGTTTAACTTTTAAATTTCCGTCCATATTGTCATATCCAGTTACTTTTCCATTCTGGAATTCAACAGAACTTAATCCGAAATACATTGTTCGAAATGGTCCGATTTCATTATAACTACTTGGATTTCCCATTACTTCTATTACTTTTTTTTCAGTAGAGCCAAGTGTAAAATAATCGTTGTTCTTAACCCCTTCGGATTTAACTGACTCAACGTTTTTGGAATTATTTTTTAAATCAATAATTTCTTGTTCCAAAAGTCTATTTTTTTCTTCGAGATTCTTTATGTACTCCTTTTCAGATTGATTGAATGAATTACAGCCTACAATCAGAATAAGCAATGGAAGAATTAAACAAATGCATTTAATAATATTTTTCATTGATTTAAAGTTTTAATCATTTTCAAGCTCTGATTTCAAATTACACACAACGGTCTCGGGTATGCGTGGTAGCGGATTTTTACGCACTAACTTTTCGGTTTGGCACAGACCTTTTTTATATTTACTTAAATTCGTTTTAGCGATTAAACCGCTGTTTTTTTATATACGTTGTTAGCAACAGTTTTTTATTATTTCAATCCTAATAACTTCTCAAGTTGTTTCTCATGTTTAGCATAAGAAGAACGTCCAAGTTGAATCATTTTTCTCAATTTCTTTAAATCCGACTCCAGCATATTTGTTCCATGTTTTGGTTCTGGAAAAGAATCACTTATCCGTAACATATTCAGGTTTGGAAATAAGAGCTTTGATATAATTGTATTACTGTTTGTGTTGGCAGTCAAAACCTTTTCAACGAAATTATAAATGCCAAATAGCTTTAAAAACTTGTGTTTTATTCCAGATGATTTTTCGACATATTGTCCAACTCCTACATTTAACAAGTTAATATTAGACTCATCATAGTTTAATGCTTTATATGCATCTATCATAGAATATAAAGTCGAGTTATTAGCTATAAATCCACCATCTACAACTTCAATTTCTCCATGATTTTCGGTTTTGATTTTTACTTTTTCAAAAAAAGGATATGCTGCACTTGAACATCTTAAAGCGGTTTCAATTGTACAGTCAAAACCAGGTTTAAATGACTGTTTCATTCCATGCGCTTGTTGAATGTCTGTTTTAAAAACTAAAGGCATTTGAGTCTCAAAGTTCAATGCTACAATTCCAATGTTTGTTTTAAAGGCATCGAATTTTTGCGAACCAAAGATTTTAAGAGCTTCTTCCTGTAATGCTTTGCTTCTCCCTCCTTTTGAATTCTTATTCATTATTTTGGGGATTAAGGATAGATAAAGCTCTTCAATTTCGGGAATCTCGTAGCCAAGTGCAATTAGTGCCGCAATTATTGAACCTGTGCTTGTTCCAAACACTAAACCAAAATGTTCATGAAGAGGACTTCCTAATCTTAACTCAAGTTCTTTTAAAACGCCAATAGTATAAACTCCTTTAGAGCCTCCACCATCTAAAACAAGTATATTTAATTTTTTATCGCTCATTAATATTCATTCCAGAATTTAATTAATTGGGTAACAAAAGTTGTTGCGTCAGCAATGTTCCATTGTTGGTCTTCGCTACCAAAAAGTTTCCTTTGTTCATTTTGAACTAAATAGGTCGCCATAGTTCCATCATTATTATCATTGTAAAATTGATTTATTATGGAAACCATAATGTCAGAATAAGTGCTTTTTCTGTAGTTTGAGTTTTTAGAATTATACATTAAGCACTCCAGAAAATAAGATGGTGCTAATTCTTTTGTAATGTAGCCTCTGTTTACCATTGTTGCTTTCATATTCTTTAATACTCTTACAGAAGGCTTGAAATTTCCATTTGTGTTCTCTTGTCGGTTTTTTAAACTACCATTTTTTAAGTGGACTTTTGGATAGTTTATAATCGTGTTTTGAGGTACATCATGTTCTGTTTTAAAAATAATTCCCTCGATATAATCTGACTTATTTAATGACGAATATGAATTATATTTTCTGTATGGATTGCACACAACCACATCACAATCAAGTCTACTGCCATCTCCCTTTACAACAACAGCTTTATTACCAATCTCCACATTGTTGTCACCATAGCACTTTTTTAATTGTTCAATAACTGCTTTCTTAAAAGAGGCTAATGAATATTTTGCATCATCATAGTCAGAATCAAATTGTCTTTTTTGTTCTTGTGTAAGTGCTGACAAATTTTTTGAAAAAATTGAGCGAAATTCAACAACTAAATCGACATCACTATTGCCGTAAATATTTGTATAATTTGGATAGGAACCTTGCAGATAAGTTACATAGTTTACATCGTCATTCCAACTCACTTTCTTAATACAATTTTCAACACTTTTGTGAGTAGCTGCCGAAGATTGAACTGCTCCTTGATTCGACCATGTTTGTAATTGTCTTTCAGGTATTGCCATGTTTGTCTTAAATTGTTGCTAACAATTGTGTAAAGCAACTAGTTGCTTTACATCTTTTTATGCGTAATGTATTCAATAGCAATACATACACGTGTTCTATACGGTTTTAAGGTGTACTATACGTATAGTATACCGTTTTAAACAATCAGAAATTTAAACCAAATTAAAATAATTTAAAAGAAAAGTATTACAGAAAGGCGTAAGATCCACTACAAAGTACTTTGGTTAGGGTATTTGTATGGTTTAAGATAAATGGCCCCGGAGACGCCCGAGCGTACAGAAAAGGTCTTACAGACCTTTTTAGCGAAGGGGCGAGTTGGCGGGTTGGCCTTCGAAGCCCGTAGGCGAAACAAAAAAACTACGCAAAAGGGGGCTTTTAAAAGTTGTGTCTAATTGTAATTGAAGCGTTATGAGTTTCAAGAAATTTAAAATATGGTAAAGACATTATCTCGAACGCTATTGATATAAACGAGATTTGACTTATGACTGCAAAAGGATTCTTTCTACGTGTGTTATTAAGTAGGATTAATGCCTTCAATTTATAGAGCTAAGAAAAATCGTTTGGTCTCTAATTCTACAAATACAATAACAATTGGTTGATACTGATTTATATTATTGAAAAAACCTTAAATTGGTTTTAAATTATTAATTATTACATATGGTATTTAAGAAAAACACAAATTATTCTATATAAAGATATATATATGATATTTGAGGGTGGTTTCTGTTTTAATATTGATTTATGATATTTTATCGATTACCGATTGTAAAAAACTATAAAAAAAGTTTCCTGAAAATACATCTAATCCTTTAAAAAAAAGTATGTCTATTTCCAATATCAATGACCGACGAAAATTTCTTAAATCGTCAACTGTAATAGCTACAGGAGCCTTCATGTCCCCTTTATTTGGTAAAACAACACATCAAATTGGCCCAGAAACTGAAGTTTATGCCTTTGACGATAGTAGAATAATTGGTCACGGTGATTTCAAATATCGTATAAACAAAGAATGGGGTACCCAAAGCTTAAGCAAGTACCCTGTTATGGATTGCCATGAAATGGTTCAGGATAAAGCGGGTCGTCTATTGCTTTTGACCAACCATCCCAAGAATAATATTATCATTTACGACAAGTCGGGAAAGGTGTTGGATACATGGACATTAGGCCTAAAGGGTGCACATGGTTTGACCTTGTCTCAAGAAGGTGGTAAAGAGTACTTATACATTGCTACGACCTCTGACCACAAGGTTTTTAAAACAGACCTTAACGGTAACGTAATTATGGAGCTTGGCTATCCCAAGGAAACGGGGAAATATGAATCGGAGGAAAAGTATCATCCTACAGAGACGGCTATAGGGCCAAATGGAGATATTTATGTCGCGGATGGGTATGGTCTAGATTATATTATTCAATATAATTCAAAAGGGGAGTTTATTCGTTATTGGGGAGGTAAAGGTGATCAAAAGGACAATTTTGATTGTTGCCATGGCATTACTTTAGATGACAGGGACTTTGGTAATCCATGTTTGCTGATTACATCTAGGTCTAAGCAAGAATTTAAAAGATTTTCATTGGATGGGCGTCACCTTGAAACAATTCCATTACCTGGATGTTGGATTTGTAGACCGGTGATAAAAGGTGAATATTTATATTTTGCGGTGCTTGTTACAAAAACTTGGGGCGAGTATGATGGGTGTATTGCCATATTGGATAAGGACAATAAGGTAATATCCTTTCCTGGTGCCGATGCTCCGGTATATCAAAATGGGGTGTTAAAAGCACCTGATTATGATGATTTGTCCTTTTTAAATCCACATGATGTCTGTATTGACGATGATGGTAATATTTATGTAGCGCAATGGATGTCTGGAAGGACTTACCCTTATAAGTTGGAAAAGATTTAAACAGGTAAAAGATGGAAATTTTAAATACGCTCATTCAAGAAGTCATATCTTTTTTAGGTATTGCCAATGCTTGGGATATTCTGGAAAAAGGTGATTATGAAGCCTTTACAACCTATGAAGGTATAACTTCGCTGATATATCCTATCATTCCTTTGTTATTGATTTTAGAATTTGTCTTAGGTCTGATTTATAAAAAACCAAGTACAAAAGTTTATAAAGTCAACTTTTTGATTTATGTATTCAATAGATTCGTAGGTAGGTTTATTGCTATAGCAATGGTCACTATTTGTATTGGAATATTTCAAAAATATGCTATCGTTCAAACCAAGATGACTTGGTATTGGTTCATATACGGGTATATTGTATGGGAGTTCGCCCATTTTTTATACCATTATTGGGGGCATAAAGTTCGTATCTTATGGTGTTTGCATTCTACTCACCATGCGCCTGAAAGTATGAATCTATCGGTTACATATGCCCACTTTTTCTTGGAGGCTCCCTATGCTGATACAATAAGGACAACAATTTGTATTTTGATGGGAATACAACCAGAAATGTTGTTCTTGATAATGTTTATAGATGGAACTTATGGGGCTTTTATACATGTCGGAGATAATCTTATTAAGAACGCTAAATTTGGCCCGCTTAATAAATTACTTCTTACTCCTTCTCATCATCGTGTACACCATGCCAAAAATCCACTATACATGGATATGAACTTTTGTAATCTCTTAAATATTTGGGATCGTGTTTTTGGAACGTATCAAGAAGAGAAAGATGATATTTCCATAGAATATGGTATAACCAGAGAAATGAATTCGGGTAGCTTTATTGATGTGTATTTTGGAGAATTTATTGCACTTTATAAAGATATTTTAAGGGCACCTCGATTGACAGATAAAATTATGTATGTTTTTATGCCTCCAGGTTGGAGTCATACGGGAGAACACAAAACATCAGAAGTTGCCAGAGAAGAGTTTTTAAAGAGTAAAGTTAAGGTTGCCGATTTTAACAAGTGATATTACCCTTAAAGTTTTGTAACAGACCTCTATTAATATTATAACTGGCCTAAACTTTTTTAGTTAGAGAAACTGGGCAAATAAATGTTTGATTTTAGACAAGTATGTCGTCCTGAAATAATAGTATAGCAAGACTAAATTGAAACGTTTTGTGCATGACATGAAACTTGCGGTATACTTTTTAAATGTAGTCTACAGATTTGTTATTAAATACGAGGACTCTTTGAAAGGAATTAAAAGTAAATTTAGCTGGATACACGATATTAACTTAATCTCAACATAAACGCGATATAAAAAGGCATAAAAACACCCGACCTCTATGAAATCGGGAGTAAATTCGGCTGTTTTGTTGGTAAGTAGCAGATAGTCAAGTTATATAGTGGAGTCGGAGACGCCCGAGCGTACAGAAAAGGTCTTGCAGACCTTTTTAGCGAAGGGGCGAGTTGGCGCGTTGGCCTTCGAAGCCCGAGGGCGGAACAAAAAAAAGCACCCTAAAGGTGGCTTTATACCGGAGCGGGGATTACCTGCGGTGTTCCCTTGAGCTTCCGTTCTGCAAATACAACTGCCTGTCTTTTTAAGCCAGGTGCCTAAAAACAACAAGACCCGATCAAGTGAACTTGTCGGGTCTATTTTATTTTTATTCACAACGCAGTTGTGAGTGATCGTGGAGCCGGAGGGATTACCTGCGGTGTTCCCTTGAGCTTCAGTTCTGCAAATAAAAAACCACGAAGCTATCGCTTCTCGTTTTGCCTTTTATATCATTTACAAAACTTTGTTTTGACATTTTATAAAACACAAAACCACGCCTTTAAGCGTGGTTTCTTGAGTGATCGTGGAGCCGGAGGGATTCGAACCCTCGTCCAAACAAGCAACGCCAGTGCTTTCTACATGTTTAGTTTCTGCTTGGTTTTCGATGTACACCTGACCAGAAACTGCCTAATGTACACTTATCTTCTTAAGGTTTTAGTGGTACCGCCGAAGCAAGCGGGTACCCTTGTGTTGACTTTTCTGGTGCTCCTAAATGAATCGCCGTCAACAAGGGCTATTCAGGAACATCTCGCTTCCCTACCTTGTAGAGACGAGGCTAATCTTACTATGATTCAGATTAAGCGGCAAGAGCGTAATTATTTTCGCCAATTAAAAGTGTGAAGTATGATATTAACGAGCTGTACCCCAGCGCTCGACATGCTTACAATGCCATTGGTCTCGCTGTCAAAACCAGTCGGCCCCAATATGTTAAAGAACTTTTATCTTTCTGGATCTTCCCGTAAAAGAAAATCCAGGGCAGCAAAACTAACAAAAGTTTGTGAACCGATATAATTCCTTTTACATTTAGACAATAATTATACCAAATTAACTCAATGAAGTTCGGAATTATAAGAGAACGTAAAAACCCGCCCGATCGCAGGGTGGTGCTGTCTCCCAAGGCATGTCAAAAAGTCTTGAAAACATATCCACAGGCCGAAATTATTGTAGAACCGTCACCCATTAGGGCGTACGATGACGACAGTTACAAAGAGGTCGGTATTGTGGTGGCCGATAAAATGAACGAATGTGATGTGCTGCTGGGGGTAAAAGAGGTGCCCATAGAGGCCCTGATACCCAATAAAAAGTATTTTTTCTTTTCGCATACCATTAAAAAACAGCCTTACAACAAAAAGCTGTTAAGGGCCATCTTGGATAAGAACATAGAGCTATACGACCACGAGGTCATTACCAATATCAAAGAACAACGATTGGTCGCCTTTGGTAGGTACGCCGGTATCGTGGGGGCTTATAACGGGTTTAGAACGTACGGTCTTAAATATGGTTTGTACGAGTTGCCAAAAGCGAACGACCTTCCGGATCAAGCAGCGTTGATATCGGAATTGAAAAAAATAAAACTACCGAATATAAAAGTACTTTTGACCGGTAGGGGCAGGGTAGGTAACGGCGCCAGGGAAATGTTGGACGGTATGGAAATGAGAAGGGTCAACGTTACCGAATACTTGGAAGAAGAGTTTGACGAACCGGTATATTGCCAGATAGATACCGGGGAATACAATAAGAGAAAAGACGGGGTGCGTGGCAACAAGGCCGATTTTTTTGCCCACCCAGAGGAGTATAGATCTAACTTCTTTAGGTTCGCCAAAGTGTCGGACCTATATATTGCCGGGCATTTTTATGGTCAGGGGGCGCCCTATCTTTATACCCGCGAAGATGCCAAACATCCAGATTTTAAAATCAAGGTAGTGGCAGATATCAGCTGCGATATAGATGGGCCCGTGGCCTCTACCATCAGGCCTTCGACCATTGCAGATCCCATTTATGGCTATGACCCCGAGACCGGGGAAGAAACCGATTATAGAAAAGAGTCGGCCATTGCCGTTATGGCGGTAGATAACCTGCCCTGCGAATTACCTAGGGATGCCAGTGAGGGTTTTGGAGAGGCTTTTATGAAAAATGTAATCCCTGCTTTTTTTAATGACGATAAAGATGGGGTGTTGCAACGTGCACGTATGACGCAGCAGGGCAAACTCACCGAGCGTTATTCTTATTTAGAGGATTACGTTTCCTGATTTTTAATACCTAAGAAGAATGTATCTAGGGGCATTGGTTAGTCGATGTTTACTTTATAGGTAACGATCGGTCGGGTTTTTGGTGCGGTGAAGCATCCCAATGCCTTTAGTTTTAGGTCTATGGAAGTTTTTCTGTCTAGCGTCTTTACCAATAATCGTTTTGTTGTTCCCGCCTCAATTTCAAATACCGGAGAACTGTTGTAAAACGTATAGTCCGACGCATTTTCAAAAAGTAGGTCACTGCTGGTGATGTTGGTCAGGTTTACTTCCAATACATTGCTTTTTCCGGCATAGGTAGCGTTTTCTATAGTGATGCTTGCCTTTAACAAGGGCAATAGAAACTCTTCTTTACCTACCAAAAGGTCGTTGTAGACGGCTACCGTTCTTCCTGCGAACAGTGCCTCTTTTAAAGAGGATAGGTTTTTCTCTTTCGCAAAAACCAAGGTAATGGGCCTATTGTTTCCTTTTTCGGTATAGTCCCAATCTATAAGTCCGTGTATATCACTGGTACCCATAATGGTAAGATTGTTCTCCAAGGCCAGGGCCAAAGACTCTTCGGCGTAATCGGTGGTGTTGATAACCTCGATACCATGTAGTTCACCTTTTTTGATTCTTTCTTTTTGAAAATCGCTCAAGATCGGATTTCCCTGTGGATTTTGGGCATACCACGCCGGATGGTTCCAAAAAACAAAGGCGCCCTGTTTTTTTGCTTCCGAGAAAGAATCTTCGGCCTTGTCTTTTAATACCTTATTGGCATCTGCTATAAAAACGGCATTGTTGTGTCCCATGGGGGCACTTCTGGTAATTTCTGAACCGTGTACGATTAACAGGTCGTGGTCTTTGGCTTCTTTTAAGGCTATTTCGTAAGACCGGTTTCTGTTCGGGTGTGGAATATCTTCTTTATGTGGTTGGTACTCTAGATGCTCTGTTAGAGAAATAACATCCAAATTGTCCCTAAGTGCTTCGGTAACCCTAATAGTGGGCCAAACTTTACCATCCGAAAAAACCGTGTGCATGTGTAGGTCGGTTTTAAGGCTCTTATAACCAAGTATATCCGGAAAACTCAAAGGCCTAGAACTACTATGGGTATGATACTGGGCATAAGTTGTTACGGATAGAAGAAGAAATAGACTGGCAAGCGTGGTTTTCATGGTCGGATATTTTTTCAAATGTACTATTTGATATTCTTCAGTATGTATTTCTATATTTAAGAAATGGTAAATATATAGTGAATATGAACCCTGCCGAAAGTTACATTTTTGATCAGCCCGAACCCTACCGGGAAATTTTATTGTACCTGCAATCCGTAATCGAAAGAAATGTGCCCTCGGCCAACTTAAAATATAAATATAGATTGCCCTTTTATTATGTGGAAGGAAAACCTTTTTGTTACATGAATGCCTCACATAAAAAGCGTTATGTGGACTTGGGGTTTTGGAACGCCGCCCATTTGACGGCCCATTTGGATAAGCTAGAGGATAAGGATAGAAAGGTGATGAAATCGCTCAGGTACACTTCTTTGCAAGAAATAGATGAGCAAGTATTAATAGACGTGCTGTGTGATGCCTATGCGGTAAGGGGAAAAGGATTTTATAAATAGATATAAGATATTCTTATTCTTGTCAAGAATCCCTTTGGTTGGGTTTTACCCTGTACTTAGCCAAGGTGGCATCCATATTCAAGATAAATTGGGTGCCTTTCAATAGGTCTTCCAAAAGATCTAGTTTTTCTCCTTCTACCTTTAAACAGATATCGATAGACGGGTTAGAGCACCATATTTTGTTGCAGGGGTTGCCGCCGCAATCCAGACAATTACAGGGTTGCCCGGTACCCGCTACAATGTTCAACAAATGTGCTATATCTCTTTCGCTCATAAAAATACCGATAGAGTCGACCACCAACTGTATTTTGCAGTTGGGGTTTGGGGCATCTTCTAAAAGCAGCGTGGCACCATAGTTATTTTCGTATATAGTTTCCATGATCATTGATTTTTAGCTGTTTGTACTGTAGGCTTCTGTTGCTTGTTCATTTTATAGAGAACCCAAAAACCGGTAAGGGCCAAGAGAATCCAAAAAACATCTATGAATAAAATTTGCTCTAACCTTTTGGAGTAACTGACCCATAACCAATTTCCGGTGTATATACCATTTACGATAGGTATGGCCAACCCTAAAATACTTCCGGATAGCAGGCTGTATTTATTGGTGAAATAGTTGTCCTTTTTTAGAATGAACAAAATACTGATCAGTAGCCATCCTATAAAAAAGAACTTATAGAGCATGCTCATTCCTGCTGGGTTTACTACTTGCACCATAATAAACGAAAGGGCCGTTATGGGGTACATGCTCAGGCAAATGGCCAAATAATACCTGACCACACCTTCGTTGAACTTTCTTTTTTTAAGGGGGATGTTTTTTTTGTCCCTGGCGGTGAGCCAGATCAAAACACCGCTCAGGATCACGAAGCATCCTATAAGGCCCATTATAAAAGAGATGATGCGAAGGCCGTAACCGCCATAGTCCCCAAAATGCAACCTAAAGAATATGCCTTTTACAACATCTAGGTACGATGTTTTTAGGGTAGGGTCTTTAACGCTATGCACGCTCTGGTCCGCTACCTTAAAAATTGTATATCCGTAACCGTTCAGTTTGTCCTTATAATCGAGGTTTCCACTGACCGAAACATGCATGTTGGTGTCCCCGTAATTAAAAATATGAACTTCGGTCACCTTAAAGTCTTTCCATTTTTTCTTAACCCGATCAACATAGTCGTTAATGCTTACGGGGGTAGGTAAGGGGGTGTTGTCGAATGCAAATTCTGGATGCGAATATTCCAGGTCTTCGTACAGTTTTTTATCGTCGCCATCGTACAGGGCAAGTACACTAGGGGCTACCAGTAAAAGCTTTAACATAAAAAAGGCCCCGGTAACGGCATATACGAATTGGAAGGGAAAACCGATAACGCCCAATGCGGTATGGGCATCGGTCCATAAGGTCTTTAGCTTGGCCCTTGGCCTAAAAACATAAAAGTTCTTAATAATCTTGTCCCAATGAACAAGGATACCCGTAAATATGGCAAAAAGAAAAAAGAAGGCTACAAAACCCGATAGGTAATACCCATAGGGGTGCGGTAGTTGTGCAAAAAAGTGCAAACGATATAAAAATTCACCTAGCGTATAAGAACTGGCATAGTCCGTAGTTGTATTGTCTTTGGTGTCTAGATAGTAAAAAGATCCGGCAGCAAGGTCTTTTGAGAGCAAGGTGTCTTTTGAAGCTCCTAGATTTACCCCGATACGCTGCTCGTTATAGTAATGTCTTAACTCTATATCTCTACCGAATAGGGACTGTTCTTTAGATAGGTTGTTAACGGTCTCATCTAGATCCACCGTAATTTCATCCGGTGCCTTAACGGTATGACCCCTTTCCCAATTCACGATTTCATCCCTGAAAAAGGCAAAGGAACCGGTGAAAAATATGACATAAAGGGCCACACTTATTACGATACCGCTAACGGTATGTAAATGAAATAATATGTTATAGGTTCTTTTGCTCATTATACGATCGGGTTTAACGATTTTCCATAAAACATAATGATCGCCAATATGGCGGACGCCAGTAGGTAAATGGCCCATATACGCCAACCATTCTTGGCCAGGAAGGCAAATATCATAAGGGCGGCCCAAAGTATAAAAGAGGTATAGGTGCTGGTGATGATTACATCTACATGGTTGAACCAACTGGCAATGGCCAAATGAAAAAAGATGGATACCATAAACCCGCCAATGATGGCGGCCGTAATTTTAGAAAACCGGGACCAGAAAGATGGATTTAAATATTTGGGATTGGCGGGCATATTAAAACAATAAAAATTCACAGATGAGACATGAGGCCAATACCACACTTACCGTTTTATAGGTAATCAGTTTTAAAGGCTGTAAGAGGATAATAAGACTTGCAATGGTCATTAGTATTATGGAAAAAGTGAAAATACCCGAACCCCAGCCGTAGCGTATAATAGATAGTGTACAACTTGCTAGCAGGGCCATACTTCCACAAATATTGGCCAAGAAACTATGTTGTTGTCCCCAGCTTTCTATCTTTAATGTATTGGTGATTTCCTGTCTTTTAGAAGTGGAGTAACACAGGTAAAACCCTAAAAAGGTGAGTGAAAGAATTAACGCTATCATACAAGTGGCTTATTGGTTTATACAGTAAGTGGCACAGTGCCAGATAAATTCATATTCCTTTCCGTTATAACTACCGGGAACCCGCTCTTCAAAGGTTGTTTCCATGGTGTATTTAGCCTTCCAAGGTAATAAAAAGTGCACGATTCCCTGCGCATCGGTTTCTATGGTTTTGCTCCATAGGTCCGACACATATATCTTAAATTCGTTCTTGGCCAATGGCCGCCCTTTGTAAAATACCTGTAGTCTTATTTCTTCGTTATCGCTGTTCAGTTCTTTGATAGCGATGCCTTGGTCGTTGGTTATTTTTGTATCGGTGAAAAGGGTACCTACCTGAACCTTTGCGGTGGCATGGTATTGGGGTTTAAAAATTCCGAAATCCCATTTCGTATAGTCTAATACATCAATTTGGTCATTGTCTAGGGCTACGGTATAAGTTCCATTGGTATTTGGGGTAAAGTAGGCTACGTAATGGTCTTTTTGGGCCGTGGTCTTTAATGTGGTCCGGGATCCATCGGGCAGCACAAGCCATAGTTGAAAATTTGATACTTTCGGAAAATTATCACCCTGTACGGTTTCTATAACACCGTAGGTATATTCCCCATAATAGACCCTTACTTCTTGTTCTTGGCCTATGTTGCCCGTTCTATCGGTTTCTAGCCAGAGGTAATGGGCAAAAGAAGGGGTGGCCGTTATTACTAGTAAAGTGATGGTGGTTATTAATTTTTTCATTTTTTTTCTGGTAAGGCAGGTTCTTGGTATTCGCCAAGAACCTGCCGATTAAACTAACTCAAATACTAAACTTGAACTTAACAAAGTCTTTAAAAGTTATAGGTTAGGGAGACCCTACCGTTGATTCCGGGTTCAGATTGCCAGTAGAGATAACTACCGTAATTGGCCCCGGCATACAGGTATTCGTCCAATATATTGTTGATGTTCAACTGTACCCTAAAATGTGGGTTCTGCCACGAAAGCGCCCCATCTAACCTAAAATAGTCCGGAAGGTCGGATTGGTTGTCGGCCGCCCAGGCCCATGTGGAACGATCTACCTGGTACTGGTACCCCATAGAGATACCAAAACCTTTCAGTTTACCGATTGGATCGAAACTATAGTTGACCCATCCGTTGGTCACGTGCTTGGAATGGCCGGCCTGTAGATCGCCCGATTTGTCCTTTACATCGGTGTTGGCATAGTTAAGGATCAGGTTTAGGCCCGTGGCTATTTCCCCTTGCAGGTCAAATTCGATTCCTTTAGATTCTATTTCGCCCGAGTAAATACTGAAATTGTCATTGGGGTAGGCGGGGTCTCCAATCAATATTTTATCCTTGTTGATCTTGTACACCCCGAGCGAGGTTCGCAATCTTCCGTCAAAGAAACTGCCCTTAAGCCCTCCTTCCAGATCTTTCCCGTTTACGGGGTCGTTCAGTGCTTCGCCCGAGGCACTTATACCGCTTTGGGGCAAAAAGGATTGGTCGTAAAGGGCATAGAAGGTCAACGAAGGAATAATGTCTGCGCTGATTCCTATTCTTGGGGTGACCACATCATCGGTTTCGGCCTTGCCCTGGGTGTACAGATGAGAGTACCTGCCCGCGAGGGTAACCCTGATTCTTTCTTCGAACAAGCCTATTTCATCTTGTGCGTAGTATGATCTTAAAATGGAGGCGCCGTAAGGTGTTCCGCCGTTTCTTTCCTGTATCGGTAGGCTGCGGTTAAAGTTTGTGGCCGGACTTTCGCCGTACACGGGGTTGTAGATGTTAAAAGGTGTGGAGGTATCGACGATGGATAGTTCGTTCCAATCGGCCCAATAGCTCTTGTCGCTATAATCGAACCCGCCCATTACCTTATGGCTCAGCCCAAGGGTGTTGAACTGGCCGTTGACGTACAGCTGGGCATATTTTCCTATAGATAAGGCATCCCATTTAGAGGTATACCTCACCGCATCGCCGTTTTCGGCCATTGAGATCAGCCAAGTCGAATTGCCCACTTGATCGTACCTTAGGTAGGCCAATTGCCCATGAAGACTCCAGTTTTTAGAAAATTGATGGTCTAGGTTGGTAAAAAAGGTAACCTCTTGTATATCGGTTACGGGGTAGTCGTTGTTGGTAAATTTAAAATCCCTGTCCAAACTGGCATACCCGGCATCGGAGGGTGCAAAAATGTAGGCAGATCCTATGTACGACTCGGCCTGTTGCAGGTTCATTTCGGTAGTGATGGATGTTTTATCTGAGAACCTGTAGGTAAGTGAAGGGGCAATACCGTAACGGGTAACATCTTCGTTGCCCCTATGTGAGTCGCTCGTTTGGTACATGGCATTGAACCTTCCCAAAAGCTTTCCGTTTTTAGATAATTTTCCGCCCACGTCTACCGTTCCCCTATAAAAATCGAAGCTTCCTGCGGTTATAGAGGCATTGGCTATAAAATTTTCGGTGGGCTTTTTGGTAACTACATTGTAGAACCCGCCCGGTTCACCGGCGGCCATCATAAAACCTGCGGGGCCTTTAACAAATTCAATGCGTTCTACGGTGTTCATGTCTTCGGATAAAGGCCCCCAAGAATCTTGTACGTTGATACCGTTTCTAAAAGCCGGAAGGCGAAAGCCCCGCATATTTATACGTGCAAAATGACCCCAATGTTCTAGCATGGTAACCCCGCTTACGTTTCTTGTCAGCCCGTCCATGATCGAGGTTACCTGTTGGTCTTTTAAAAGATCGTCGCTTATTACCTGAATGTTCTGAGGTAGTTTTACCAGTTCGGTCTGCAGTCTTAGTGATCTAGAAGGTTCCCTTTCTAGGTATTTGTTTTTATGGCCCTTAACAACGACCTCGTTGAGCTGTTCCTGTTTTTCGGAGAGTACCATCGGTTTTAAGGTCGTTTCTTTATTTGCGGATATCGTAACGGGTATGGTTTTAGAGTCGTACCCGATCATAGAAAAGGTAAGTGCGTATTTGTCGGGCGCTATATGTTGTATGTGGTAATTGCCATTGGTGTCGGTAGTGGTGCCCAGACTGGTTTTTATAAGGGCAATGTTTACGTTCGGCAAGGGCTGGCCCTGTGGGTCGGTTACCGTGCCCGATATGCTTCCCGTTTGCGCCATTGAAACGGATATGCCGAAGAGTAAAAGCAATATTGTATAAAAATTCTTCATATAAAATTAGTTATTTTTAATTAGTCTAAATAAGTTTGAAGCGAAATTAAGGAGATGTGCTCAATAAGAAATGACGTAAAATGGTAAAAAAAAGACGTGATTTTAAGAAGGTGAACAAGGTAGATTTAACATTGTCGAACAAAGCCATTTATGAGGAAATCGGGGAGCTTTCCGAAACAAAAAATGTTAATGAGACCAGGGTCGATACCTTTGGAATTAAGAGCATGTATGGAAAAGGGAACGTGACCCGTATAGGTTTTGAAGATATTACCATCGTTATATGTTCGTTTAAATTGGGCTGTGATCTTGTTTTTAAACAAAGGTTTAGTGAAGACTTTGTAGCGTTGTGTTTTTTAATGGATGGTGAAAAGGTTGTTTCTGTCAGGGATTTTGGGGATGTTTTTTTCGAGAGTGGCGATGCATACATGGCCCGTATGCGATGTTTTGATTGTGATTGTAAAATTGCCGCCCATAGACCTTGTAAAGAAATGTGCATTAAACTGTCCGCATCCTTTTTGGCCAAACACGGGTTCGAAAATGATATTATGGTCAAAGAGTTTGTAGACGACAACTTAATAGTGCCCATTACCAATGAGGCGCTCGCGATTATAGAATCTATTGAGCGATTAAATATAGGGGGTGTCGCCATGAGAATATTTTTAAAGGCAAAGGTTTTTGAGCTATTGGCGATTCTGGTTTCCAATTACAAAAGTGGGGGTGTGGGGCTAAGTGCGTCAATTGGCAGTAACCTGTTAAAAAAGCTATTTACCGTAAAAAGGATAATTGACGAAAATCTAAAGATGAACTATTCAGTAAATGGACTGTCTCGAGAAGTGGGACTTAACAAAACCATTTTAGATCGAGAATTTTTAAGGGTTTTTGGTCTAACGGTACATCAATATAGTATTGCACAAAAGATTAAAAAAGCACAATCACTATTGTCAAATACAGATCTGCCCATTTACGAAATTGCAGAGGAAATAGGTTATAAAAATGCGACCCACTTTTCTGCGGCATTTAAGCGCGAGGTGGGTATGGCCCCAAAAAATTATAGAATAAACTCCCTTGATTAGCTGTAGGGTAAGGTAACTTGTAGCCGTTGTTACGTGAATGTTGGCTAAAACTCGTTGATCGTTTTTCGTATGGCTACCAAATTGGTCAATAAGCCCTTAAGTAAGCCTAGGTCCAGCATATTGGCGCCATCACTTTTGGCGTTGGCACAATCAAAATGGGTTTCTATAAAAAGTCCGTCCGCACCGGCAGCGATACCTGCACGTGCCATGGTGCCGATCAAGGCGGGCCTGCCTCCGGTAACGCCCGACGATTGGTTGGGTTGCTGTAAAGAATGGGTGACGTCCAATACCACAGGTGCATACTGTTGCATGGTAGGGATGCCCCTAAAATCTACGATCATATCTTGATACCCGAACATGGTACCACGATCTGTAATGATAGCTTGTTGGTTGCCCGTTTCGGTAACTTTGTTTACGGCATGCTTCATACTCTCCGGACTCATAAACTGTCCTTTCTTTATGTTTACCGTCTTTCCGGTTTTTGCAGCGGCGACCACCAAATCCGTTTGTCGTGCGAGAAAAGCGGGAATCTGTAGTACATCTACATATTCGGCCGCCATGGTGGCATCTTGTTCGGTATGAATATCCGTAACCGTGGGTACATGAAAAGTCTCGGATACCTTTCTTAATATTTTCAAGGCCTTTTCATCTCCGATACCTGTAAACGAATCTAACCTACTACGGTTGGCCTTTTTAAAGCTCCCCTTAAAAACATACGGAATCTTAAGCTCGTCGGTAACTTTTACGATATGTTCCGCAATGCGAAGTGCCATTTCTTCACCTTCAATGGCACAGGGGCCAGAAAGTAAAAAAAAGTTATTGGCATCGGTATGTTTTATTTGAGGAATTAAAGAAAGGTTCATACACTAAATTTTTTAGATGCAAAGATACTATTTTAAGCAGCTTTCTGTTGTATATAGGAACGTTTGTACGTACCCAATCTTAAAAAAATGAACCTACTGAAGCATATAACCTGTGTTTTGTTATTGATTATGAGCTTTCAAATGAATGCTCAATTTGGTAAGAATTGTGAGTTAAGGCAAATGAAGATCAATCTTATAAACCCGGGCTTTGAGTATGAAATGGCCTTGGGCGCGAATACTACATTCGATGTAAAGGCCGGTTTACAGGTAGCCCTGGATCCATTGTTGCCAGACGTATATGAGGAGTTGGCATTTTTGCCTGCCGTAGCCGCACAATACCGGTATTATTACAATTTTGAGAGCCGCCAAAGAAAAAGAAGACAGATCTACGGTAACTCGGCCAATTACATAGCACCTGCGGCCGCCGTCTTTTTTCCCGGTACGCGTACCATAGAAAATGAAGTGGTGAAAGGCGCTTTTGGTTATGCGGGGTTGGTTACGGGATTGCAACGTAGCTATGACTCGGGATTCAATTTTTCTGTTGATGTGGGGGCCGCCTATTACGCGGGGCAATTTGAAGGGGCTATCTATCCGGTGGCCAATCTTAGTATTGGTTGGATCATCAGCGAAAAGCGATGGTGCGTGGGACGGTAACTTTTATACTTTATTTCTTAATATTTCATTAAATCAGCTGGTTACCTGTTATTAAAACTTTAGTTTTAAATGCAATTTCAATCCGACCATATGAGGAAAATTACGCTGATACTCCTGTTTTTTGCCGTTCAAATAGTACAGTCTCAAGTAAGGGGGATAACCGAAAAAGGCTCCGGACTCATAAATTTGGAACAACATCAGTTCAAGTTCAATTTTTTTAACCCCGGCATTAGTTATGAATTTGGATTGTTCAGAAACCAAAGTGTTTCGGTAGATGTTGGCCTAGGGGCCGCCATATATGAAGAAGGTTATACCTATGGTTTGGCGTTGAACAATAGATATAGATACTATCATAATTTTAATAGGCGTTTGCGAAAGGATAAAAATGTTTCTGGAAACTCTGGAAATTACATAGCGGCCGCACAGGCCATTTTCTTCTCGCAAGTACGGCTTGCCACAGATATCAACGGGCCGGATGATTTTAATCTAGGCTTCTATGGTATGGTCTACGGTATACAACGTACCTATCCGAAAGGGTTTAATTTTAATGCAGAGCTAGGTGCCGGTTATTATAAAGGAGACGGTGTGCCCAGTGGATATGGACCTATGGTGAGTTTTAAGTTTGGATGGGTGGCTACCAAACGAAAATCTAGAAAGCCTGTCTTCGATTAAATTCCATAAAGCGTATTATCAACGAAATTAGGGCGGTTTTGGGGCTTTAGACATAGATTGGCCTTGGTTCGGGCATGGGTAGGATAAAAAAGTAGCTCTGGGTTTAAGGAACACTCTCAAAATCAATAAGATAAAAATAACATAAGATTAAGTGTAGCTATTATAATTTGAAGTATCTTTGCACGCTTAAAATAGACCTTATGTCCACTACAAAGAATATTGCGATCATTGCGCACGTTGACCACGGTAAGACCACCTTGGTAGATAAAATAATGTACCACTGTAGCTTGTTTCGTGAAAACGAGAATACAGGTGATTTAATTTTGGATAATAACGATCTGGAAAGAGAACGTGGTATTACCATTACTTCTAAAAACGTTTCTGTCGTTTATAAGGATACTAAGATTAATATTATAGACACTCCCGGTCACGCCGATTTTGGTGGTGAAGTGGAACGTGTATTGAATATGGCAGACGGTGTTTTGTTGCTAGTGGATGCTTTTGAGGGCCCCATGCCACAAACACGTTTTGTATTGCAAAAGGCCATCGACTTGGGTCTTAAGCCCTGTGTGGTCATCAATAAAGTGGATAAGGAAAACTGTACACCGGAAGAGGTGCATGAAAAGGTATTTGACCTAATGTTCGAATTGGGTGCCGAAGAATGGCAATTGGATTTTCCTACCGTGTACGGCTCGGCCAAAAATAATTGGATGAGCGAAGATTGGCAGAACGAAACCGATAATATCGAACCTCTTTTGGATATGGTGATCGAGCACATACCCACCTTTGAGCCAGAGGAAGGAAATACACAAATGCTGATTACCTCTTTAGACTATTCCTCTTTTACAGGTAGGATCGCCATTGGTAGATTGCAACGTGGCACCTTAAAAGAAGGGCAACCTATTTCTTTGGTAAAAAGAGATGGTAGTATCGTAAAATCTAAAATTAAGGAGCTTTTTGTTTTTGAAGGTCTTGGCCGTAAAAAAGTAAAAGAAGTGGAGACAGGTGATATTTGTGCCCTTGTAGGTGTAGAAGGATTTGAGATCGGTGATACCGTTGCAGATTTTGAAAGCCCAGAAGGTCTACAGACCATCGCCATAGATGAGCCTACCATGAGTATGCTCTTTACCATTAACGATAGTCCATTTTTTGGTAAGGACGGTAAGTTTGTTACCTCTCGCCATATAAAGGAACGTCTAGAGCGCGAATTGGAGAAAAATTTGGCCCTAAGAGTAAATGAAACCGATAGTGCCGATAAATTTTTGGTCTTCGGCCGTGGGGTATTGCACCTTTCTGTATTGATCGAGACCATGCGTAGAGAAGGCTATGAACTACAGATAGGACAACCACAGGTTATTATTAAAGAAATCGACGGTGTTAAATGTGAGCCTATTGAGTTCTTGACCATCGATTTGCCAGAAGAAGTATCGGGTAAGGCGGTAGAGATGGTGTCTATGCGTAAAGGAGAAATGACGAGTATGGAAGCCAAGGGAGATCGTATGGTATGTGAGTTCCAGATTCCATCAAGAGGTATCATCGGATTAAGAAACCAATTGTTGACCGCAACGGCAGGTGAGGCCATTATGGCACACCGTTTCTTGGAATACCAACCTATGAAAGGCGATATACCACAACGTCAGAACGGATCTTTGGTTTCTATGGAAACCGGTAAGGCAATACCTTATTCTATCGATAAATTACAGGATAGGGGTAAGTTCTTTGTAGATCCGGGAGAGGATATCTATGAAGGTCAGGTAATTGGTGAGAACTCTCGTGGAGATGATATGACGGTTAATATTACCAAAACCAAAAAACTTTCCAATGTTCGTTCTTCGGGTGCCGATGATAAGGCCAAGATCGTACCTGCCATTAAATTCTCTTTGGAAGAGGCGTTGGAATATATTCAGAAAGATGAGTATGTTGAGGTTACGCCCAAGCATTTAAGGTTGCGTAAAATTTTCCTTACCGAGAACGAGCGTAAACGAAACAAAATAGCATAATCAAGTCAATAATTAAGAAGCCCCGATCTGATCGGGGCTTTTTTTTTGCCTCAATTCTTGGTGTATAATGTTGATTTTGTTGTAATTGGTCTGGCTGTATTTTTCTTGTAGGCCATTTTACGGCCTAAATGTTAAAACATCATTAAAAAAAAGGTAAAAAATTAATAGTTTTTTTTCTGTTTTTGCATAATAACAACGCTAATGGTAGCAGTTTCATAATAATGTTGTAGGCTTCAACTTTCTTCTGAAGTAACTTGTTTTTTTGACTAATTTAATGACAACAAACAACTGAAATTCAACAAAAACTCAACCAAAAAAAACAACATGCAACTAAAAGGAAAAAAAGTACTGATTACTGGTGGTACTAGGGGAATCGGAAAATGTATGGTGCAAGAATTAATTGATCAAGGTGTAACGCATATTGCAATTATTGCCCGAGACAAAAAAAGTATCAAAAACCTTTCTGAGGAGAACGAGGGTGTCGAGTTTATCCGTGTAGCGGGCGATGTTGGTAATATTGATGTGCTAAGAGAGGCCGCGGCCCATATAGAGGATAAGTGGGGAACTTTGGATATTTTGATCAATAATGCAGGGGTGGTTTCCGCCGGACCTTTAGAAGATCTACCGGATGAGGAAATTTACGATCAGGTAGCGGTTAATTGTACCGCCGTACTATTATTGACGAAATACTGCATTCCCTTGCTAAAATCATCGGAAGAAGGGGCCATTCTGAATATATCTTCTGGTATGGGACTGATAGGAATGCCCTTTTATGCCGTCTACGGTAGTACCAAGGCTGCCATACGTCAATTTTCGGATGCTATGAGAAGAGAACTGGCTCCTTTTAACATTAGTGTAACCTGTGCTTTTCCAACGGCCACGGCCACCGATATGATGCAAAAATTTAATGGTATGCAAATGGATTCACCCGAATTTGTGGCAAAACGTGCTATCGAAGGTATGGTGAACAAAGAGCTGCATGTCATATTCGGAGGTGAAAAACGTGTGAAAGAAAATGTACTTAACTTTGAAAACCCAGAAAAAATGGACGCTGAAATTGCCAAGCTCTACGAACAAAAAAAAGAGGCAAGTTTAAATCACAAAGCAATGTAACAATTGCCAAGGGTATAAAAAACAATCAAATATAATTTATGAAAAACAGATATTCTTATGCCCTTTTGGCGCTAATGGCCTTTATGGTTTTTTCTTGTAATGAAAAACAAAAGCCTAAACCCGAAAAAGTGAAGGCGGAGGTTAAAACGGCCAACAACCCAGCTATGGTGCCCCCGGCATGGATTCGTAAAAGAGTAGAAAAAGCACAGAAAGAATTATTGAAGACAGAGGCCGGTTCCATTTTATGGAAAGGTATGGAAGCACATGGTGGTTTGGCTACATGGTTTGGAAATGGAGCTTTAAGTTTTAGGTTTAAATATATGCCTTTGGATGGTGGAACGGTCAGGGATAGTTACCAGACCATAAATACCTGGAGCAACAAAGCAAGGCATTATAGTGTAAAGGACAGTACGGATCAGTTTGGATGGACAGGAGAAAAAGCGTGGATAAAGACTAAAGACAGCACTAGTTTTGCCTATGACACCAAATTTTGGGCATTGACACCTATTTATTTAATGGGGCACCCTTTTGTTCTTGATGGTGAAGGGGTGAACCTAGAGCTTCTGCCACAAACGGAATTTAAAGGAAAGACGAACGATGTGGTCAAAGTAACCTTTGCCGCCGGAACCGGAGATGCCCCCGACGATTATTATATATTACAGTTCGATGCCGAAAGTCATTTGTTGACGGCGACAAGGTATATCGTATCATACCCGGAATACTTTAAGGATGGTGGGCACGCTCCTGAAAAAATCATGGAAGTAGGAGAATTGGTAAGTGTAGATGGTGTGTTGTTGCCAAATTCGTTAAAGACCCACTGGTTGTCCGATGAAGGTGGACTGGGCGAACATATTACCACTATTGAGATAACCGATATAAGCTTTGTAAAAGAATTGCCAGAGGACTTTTATGAAGTTCCTGAAAGTGCCAAAATATTGGAATAGGAATATAAGGCCTTGGCCATGGGTCAAGGCCTTATATTTTATATGTTGGCCGCTATACCTTAGGGGCTTTATGAAGAGTGGCTGCCGCGGCACCTATAATGCCGGCATGGTTTCTTAATTCTGCAGCGATAACAGGTGTTTCTATCTTGATTTTATTCTTGAACTGGTCAAAATCCTTAGAAGCACCACCTCCTAGAATAATAAGGTCTGGAGAAATAATAAGTTCTACATAACGCAAGAACGTATTAAAGCGTTTTCCCCATTTAGCATACGAAAGATCTTCTCTATCTTTCGCCGAACCTGCCGCCCAAAGTTCTATCTTTTTATATTTTTTGTACGGAATCTGTCCCAATTCAAAATTAGGGATCAATTTACCGTTAAAGAAAGCTCCGCTTCCTAAACCGGTTCCAATGGTAATCATAACTACAAGTCCTTGTTTCCCTTTTCCGATGCCGTAGTTCATCGTAGCATATCCTGCAGCGTCGGCATCGTTGATGACCGTAAAATCAAGTCCTGTTTTTTTCTCCAAGAGCTCTTCTACGTTTACGCCCAACCAACTGGGGTCTAAATTTCCGGGAGATTTGCAGATTCCTTTTTTTATGATCGTAGGAAACCCGCAACCAACTTTTCCCTTATAATCAAAATGCTCGACGATTTCGGCAATAACATCTGACATTGCCTCTGGGGTTCTCGGTTTTGGGGTCGGTAGGCGAAATCTTTTCGTTAACATTTCTCCGGTCTCTACATTAACCAAAGCTCCTTTAATACCAGAACCACCTACATCAATACCAAGTATAGTCATTTCAAAAGTTTAGAATAATCACAAAGAAACAAAAAAGATTTGGCTCTGTGAATTTTGATTTAGAACCTGTTTTATATAGAAAATTGCAATAATTGTGCACGGCAAAAATAGATATAGGGTCTTTTTGTGTGCCCCAAACGGTTTCTGTTACTGTAATTTTATAATGTTCGTAATGGTATTGTACTCTATTTTGTTCGGAGTCTCTTTTAACTCGGAATTGTAGGTAATGGCGAATAACAGCCCTACATTTTCACTGCCGCTAAAGTCGTATAGTTTTGATGCCTCTTCCGTGATTTCCTGAAACTGGTAGGTATCTCCTTCGTAGGTAGAAAAGTAATACACGCCATTTTCATATTTATCGAAAAGACCGTTCAATTTCATGGTTTCTTGGGTAGCACTTCCATTTAAACCAGATAGGGCAAATGTTAATATCAGCAATATTGTTTTCATTTTAGTGAATTTTTAATGTAAATAGTGTTTAAATATAAATTAGATATCATCGGTATAACACCCAAAACAGGTATCATAAATAAAAATGACTCTTTCATATAACAAGGTTTTGTACCTTTTTATTTTATGATCTGTAATAATTGTTTTTTTGAATAATTTGGTGGTAATAAGATTCTTTGGCCGCTTGAACCGAATGTTCTTTTTATCTTTCAAATGGACATTTTTTAACTAAACTCTAAACCGGAAGTATTTATAATGAATTTAGCACAGAGATTGGGTTTCCCCGAAAACACCAAATTATTGATGGTACACGCAGATGATGCCGGGCTTTCCCATTCTGAAAATAGAGCTACCATGCAATCTTTAAAAAACGGAATGGTAAACTCTTGCAGTATAATGGTTCCGTGTCCGTGGTTCTACGAAATGGCGGTTTTCGCCATTGATAATATGCGATTTGATTATGGGGTTCATTTGACATTGACCTGCGAATGGCAGCATTATAGGTTTGGGCCCGTATTGCCTGTAGATGAGGTTCCCAGCTTGGTAGATGATCATGGTTTTTTCTTTAAAAAAAGAGAACAGCTAAGAAAAAATGCCAAAGTCGAAGATGTAGAAAAAGAGCTGAGGGCACAAATAGATAGGGCTATTGAATTTGGACTGAAACCTACGCATTTAGATTCGCACATGTACAGTGTTGGGGCAGACCCAAGATTCTTTGAGGTGTATAAAAAATTGGGCAGTGAGTATAAGATGCCGGTAATGATCAATCCCCAATTAATGCAAATGGTCGGGCTGGATGTAAGAGCGAACATCGATACACATGATTTCGTGGTAGATAAAGTCCATTATGCTGTATATGATTATTTTGAATCCGGAAATATGAAGCAGTATTATTCAGGGGTTTTTAATGATTTGGTGAACGGTCTGAACATTGTTTTGATACACCCAGCCTTTAACGATGAGGAAATGAAGGGGATTACGGTGAACCATCCTAATTTTGGTGCGGAATGGAGGCAATTGGATTATGAAAGTTTCACCGACCCGGAAAATATGGCCAAGCTAAAAGAGCACAATATACAATTGGTTACTTGGAGAGATGTAAGAGCGGTGCTGCCCTTTTAATTTACTACTTATTATTGGTAATTGGTTCAAAACCAACATGATATTCTTTTGTAAATAAATTTCTGAATAGAAATTTCACTAACTTGTGTACCTACGTACAAGGAAGATGTGGGCTTCGTAGCCGTTCATATTATGGTACTCAGTTTTTATTGACACCATCTAGTTAAGTAGATAACCATTAAATATATCATTATGAAAAAACTAGTAGCAGAATTTATTGGAACGTTATGGTTGGTGTTGGGGGGATGTGGAAGTGCCGTATTAGCAGCGGGGTACCCAGAATTGGGAATCGGTTTTGTTGGGGTGGCCATGGCCTTTGGTCTAACGGTACTTACGATGGCATATGCCATAGGACATATTTCTGGGTGTCACTTAAATCCGGCAGTATCCGTTGGTTTATGGATAGGTGGCCGTTTTGATAAAAAAGAGTTAGTGCCCTATATTATTGCCCAAGTATTGGGGGGTATTGCAGGTGCAGGTATTTTGTACCTGATCGTGAGCGGTAAACCCGGATTTGATATTGGAGGCTTTGCGGCCAATGGATACGGAGAGCACTCTCCCGATGGTTATAACATGGCTTCGGCGCTTATCACCGAAATTGTAATGACCTTTATGTTTCTGATAATCATATTAGGGGCCACCCATTCAAAGGCTCCCAAGGGGTTTGCCGGTCTGGCGATTGGTTTGGGACTTACCTTGATCCATTTGATCAGTATACCTGTAACCAATACTTCTGTAAACCCGGCAAGAAGTACCAGCCAGGCATTGTTTGTAGGAGGGTGGGCGACAGAGCAGTTGTGGTTGTTTTGGGCAGCCCCGATCGTCGGTGCCATTTTAGCCGGTTTGGTTTACAAGTTTATTTCTTCAGAAAAATAGGTAGAACTAAAAACTACAGTATATAATAACAAGATAGTGGAAGTAGATTGCTAACTACATAATTTGGCTATCAAAACAACTGTTTTTAAGAATAGTAAAGAGGGGGCGTAATTTCTGGCCCCTCTTTGTTTACGGATAAAAAGTTAAAGTCCTTTTTGTTTCTAACCAATTGTTTAGTTTTGCTGTGTATTATAAAAAATGGCAAGAAAAAAGAAATATGATGAAGCCGAGGTCGTAGAGAGGGCCATGAACCTTTTTTGGAGAAATGGGTACGTAAATACCTCTATGCAGATGCTCGAAAAGGAAATGGGGATCAATAAGTTTTCTATCTATGCCAGTTTTGAGAACAAACACGGATTGTTTCTTAAATGTTTAGAACGTTATAAAACTAAGGTTAGAGGTATACTGGAAAAGTTGAAAAATGCGAACAATGGGGTAGCGGATATCAAACAATTTTTCTACGATTCTGTAAGTTCCGATTTTAAAGACGACCATAGTAAAGGCTGTTTTATTACAAACACCTATAACGAGTTTTCTCAAATAGAAGATCAGGTTATCAAAGAACAGGTAAATTCATTTATGACCGAGCTTAAAAAGCTGATTATCGAAAAGCTTAAGATGCATAAGGGCAAAGATGAGGAAACCATTGTAAGGGAAGCCAATTATTTACTATTGGCCAAGCATGGTTTAGCGGCGGCCTCTAGGGTGAATACCGAGAAAGAAATTGAAGATTACATAGAATTGACCTTTAAGAATATCTAACATTTTTTTTATCTTAAAACTAAACGATTGTTTAGAAATAACGAATAATAATAAATTAAAAATAGAATAGCATGACGACATTAAAAGTCCACAACATTGAGACGGCTCCCGAAGGAAGTAAGGAACTATTGGAAAAATCACAAAAGGCATATGGCATGATTCCCGGTTTGCACGGTGTATTGGCCGGGGCGCCAAAAATTCTTGAGGCCTACCAAACATTGCATGGGCTATTTACAGAGACTTCTTTCAATGAGGAAGAATTGACCGTGGTATGGCAAACCATTAATGTAGAGCATGCATGTCATTATTGTGTTCCTGCACATACGGGAATAGCAAAAATGATGAAAGTGGACGACGCCGTTACAGAGGCATTACGTAACGAAACACCTCTTAACGATCCAAAACTAGAGGCATTGCGTACCATGACATTGACGATCGTTAGAAACCGTGGGCATGTAACCCAAGAAGACCTAGATGCTTTTTATGCGGCCGGTTATGGCGAGGCACAAGTGTTGGAAATTATTTTGGGCCTATCACAAAAAACAATCAGCAACTACGTAAACCATATTGCCAACACTCCCGTAGATGCCGGTTTTAAAAAGTTTGCATGGTCAAAAGAGAATGTAGTTTCATAGGTGACTACAGGTTGATTGATTGTTATGAGCCTTCCGTTTATTCGGAAGGTTTTACCAATATCCAAAATTAGTTGACAGTGAATTAATACCCTTTTTACATGAAAGAAAAATTAAAAATAGATATTGTATCCGATGTAGTGTGCCCTTGGTGTACCATTGGTTTTAAACGACTACAAAAAGCTATTTCTGAATTAGGTATCGAGGACCAAGTCGAAATCGAATGGCAACCTTTTGAGTTAAATCCCGATATGCCGACAGAGGGACAGAACATTATAGAGCATATCACTGAAAAATATAGGGCTACTCCCGAACAACAGAAAGAGTCGCAAGAGCATATGACCGAAATAGGAAAGGAACTGGGTTTTACCTTCGATTATTTTGATGAAATGCGCATGGTGAACACCTTCGATGCACATGTTTTGTTGGATTATGCCCATGCTTTTGGAAAACAGACCGAATTGAATATGCGGTTGACGACTGCTTTCTTCAGTGAACGAAAAGATGTTTCCGATAGAAATGTGTTAAAACAGGCTTTATTGGATGTGGGTCTAAATGCCGAGGAGGCACTGGCTGAACTGGATAAAGAGGAAGCACGCTATAACATAAGAAGCAAACAAGGCTATTGGAAGAATATGGGGGTCAATTCGGTACCAACCATTGTGTTCAATAACAAAAGTGGCATTACCGGAGCCCAGCCCGTGGACACCTTTAAACAAGTACTTTCAGAATTTATCGCCGAACAATAATAGTATATGGAAAATAGAAACGCTGGGGAGTTGAATGCCCTATTGGACATAAAGCGAAAGGCTGGTGCCGCAAAATTTACCGAAGAAAAAAATAGAATCTATGCCGCCGGCATTAAAAGTGTAAAAGATTCTGGAGTACTGGACAGGGCATTGAACGTGGGCGATAAAGCGCCCGATTTTACTTTAAAAAATGCCTTGGACGAGCCGGTCGGTCTATACGAAGAACTAAAAAACGGACCTGTAGTAGTAACGTGGTATAGAGGGGGATGGTGCCCTTATTGCAACATTACCTTACATTATTTACAAGATAAATTGCCCGAATTTAAGAATGCCGGGGCTACGTTAATAGCGATAACACCCGAATTGCCAGACAATTCACTGAGTACCTCCGAAAAACACAATTTGGAGTTTACCGTATTAAGTGATGTTGGTAATAATGTTGCCAAAGCATATGGGGTGGTATTTAAACTTACCGATGAGGTGGCCTCCATTTACGAAGAAGCGTTTGGCTTGCATGGGGTAAATGGGGACGACAGCAATGAATTGCCTTTGGCCGCCACTTATGTGATAGACACCGACGGCATTGTGCAATATGCTTTTTTAGACGCGGACTATAGAAAAAGAGCGGAGGTGTCCGAAGTATTGGCGGCTTTGAACAACTTGCCATAAGAGCCTAATAAGAAAACTAGTTAAAAGATCGGTCTTGGATTACTAAGTCGGTATGTGTACAAAAAGAACAAATTCTAATAATGAAAAACAACAGAAGAAAATTTATAAAAAACTTGGGACTAGTTGGTGCAACAGGTGTAGTAATGCCTAATGCCGCAATCGCCGGTACGCAAGAAAATAAGAATGATATGGCAGACAAAACAAGACCCAAAGTATTATTTTTTGATGTAAACGAAACCCTTTTAGACCTTACCGATATGAAAAAACAGGTAGGAGAGGCCTTGGAAGGAAGGGAAGATCTGTTATCGCTTTGGTTTACGACCATGTTGCAATACTCTTTGGTTACCACGGCAAGTGGGCAGTATGAGCATTTTGGATATATAGGTGCGGCAGCATTACAAATGGTAGCGGCCAATAATGGTATTACACTTACCGAAGAAGAAGCTAGAAATGTCATAGTAAAAGCATTGCGAGGTTTACCGGCGCATCCAGAAGTGAAAGAAGCTTTGTCACTATTAAAGGAGGACGGATACAAACTTGTATCATTTACCAACTCATCTAACGAAGGGGTCAAAAAGCAATTTGAAAGTGCCGGATTAACGGCCTTTTTTGATGAAAGGCTTAGTGTAGAGGATATTGGGAAATTTAAACCTTTTACGGATGCCTATGCTTGGGCAGCTCGCAAAATGGGGTTGAAACCGGAGGAATGTATGTTGGTCGCCGCCCATGGCTGGGATGTTGCAGGAGCACTCTGGGCTGGCTGGAGAGCGGCGTTTATTGGTAGACCGGGGCAACAAATATTTCCGTTGGCACCAAATACAGAAATTTCGGAGCCCGATTTAAAAAAGGTGGCGGATATTTTGGTTACCTATAAATAACCGCTAAAGAATTGAAAAACGGCAAGTACGATTCTTGTACCATATATGTATGGGATATTCGTAGACCTGGTTGTTAATGGGGGCCTTTTTGTTGTTCGTCATTATAGGAATATGTTTTTACGCGTCCCCTTTTTTAATCGACTCGCAATGAGTATGTTTACTGTGTAATAGCTGTATTGTAGTGGTCCGCAACTCGTGGGTGTTTATACAGAAAAGCGGAAAGCATGCATAGAAATATTATTTACTTACTTCTTTTTGTGGTATTCGTACAGGCAAGATTGGGGGCTCAAGAGCAGGATATATATATTAAGGCGGGGCAATTTTATGACAGTAAGAACAATGAACTTCTTAAGAACAAGGTAATACGGGTAAGCGGAAAACAAATTGGGTCCATTGAGGATTTTGATAAACTGCCCAAGAATAGTAGGGTGGTGGACCTTTCCGATTATACCGTGTTACCGGGTTTGATAGATGCACATACGCACGTTCTTTTTTCTCAGGATGCCAATGTTGATTTTAGTGAGCATAGCGTGCAGTCACTTACCATGGAAAGGGACGGGCTAAGAACCCTTCGTGGAGCCAAAAGGGCCAAATCGTATTTAGATGTGGGCATTACCAGTATAAAAGACCTAGGGAATTCCGGTCTTTTTTTGGATGTGGGACTTCGCGATGCCATTAATGAAGGTACGATAGAAGGGCCGCGTATTTTTGCATCCGGACCTATTATGGCTGCTACGGGCGGACAAATATATGGGGTGTTGCCCGATCATCAAGATATCATAGATTTAGAGTATAGGATTATAAAAGGCGTGGACGACGCCAGAAATGCGGTTAGGGAACACGTAAACCAAAACGTAGATCTTATTAAGATCTGTGCGGACAACCTGCCCAACAACACTCGTCTTACGGTCGATGAAATAAAGACCATTGTTGAAACGGCCCATTCGTATGGTCTTACCGTAACGGCGCACTGTGTTACCGATGCATCCGCAAGAAATGCCATATTGGGTGGGGTAGATGGTATTGAACACGGGTTTAACATAGCCGATTCCACATTGGCTCTAATGGCACAAAATAAAGTGTTTTTAGTGCCCACGGAAAACAGTAGTGCCTATATGGATACCTATGTGCAATTGGCGGGTTACAAGAAAGAGAATACGGGTTGGATACCCAAATATATGGGCAATATGAAAAAAAGGCTCATAAAGGCCTTGGATGAGAAGGTAACCGTGGTGGCTGGGTCCGATAATTATACCGATATTGGTACAACACGTGGAGAATCGTCCAGAGATATGTTCCGTACCTACTTTGAGGCGGGTATGAAGCCTTTGAATATTCTACAATCGGCAACGTATCTTTCTGCATTGAGCCTTCACAAAGAAAAGGAAATTGGTTATTTGACCGAAGGGGCAAAAGCCGATATCATTGCGGTAAAAGGAAACTTGACAAGCAACTTTGTACAGACAATGGAGAATGTCGTGTTCGTAATGAAAGAAGGCCATATATATTTAGACAAGGCACAATAGTTTTCGTTGTCTTATGCGTATTTAGTTGGGTGCTCGTAATTTAGTTGTCAACCCTTTATCCCTTGTAAAAAAGATCAACGGGTTGTTTTTTACACGTTATCAAGAACATTGGCTGGTTTTCGTGTACCGCTGTTATTTCTAAAAGACCGTATTCCTTAAATTCCGACATTACCGATGCCTTGTCGTAATAGTAAATTTTAGCTCCTTCATGAAATTCGTATCGGTCTTCACCAACCCGTTTTCCCTTTCCATAATTCGGGGCTTCTTTTGTGATGGCGGTAAAAACCATGAGTCCGTTATCGGTCAATTGATCGTAGCAATCTTGGATCAATTTTTTTCTTTCGCTCTTGCTCAACAAGTGAATAAGGGCATAGCAGAAAATGCCATCGTATTTGTTGTTATCAAAAGGCATATCGGTTACCGAGCCATGGTAAAGGCTTATTTGGCTACCGTACTTTTCTTTGGCCAGTTCAATAGCTGTTTTCGATATTTCTATTCCGGTAACCGTTAGCCCGTTTTCTATAAAAGGTTGTGCATTTCGGCCATAGCCTATTCCGGG
The DNA here is from genome assembly GCF_018100785.1 of Maribacter sp. MMG018. Classification (GTDB taxonomy): domain Bacteria; phylum Bacteroidota; class Bacteroidia; order Flavobacteriales; family Flavobacteriaceae; genus Maribacter. The sequence continues at coordinate 1,711,341 of NZ_JAGJEC010000001.1, forward strand.
AATTAGAACGTTCTTTACTTTATTTTCAACAAATAGGTCCTTCGTCAATACGGCGGAATTTGCAGGTTTTGAACCCCACATTTTTTGTTTGTCCCTAAAAGTGTCTTCCCAGAATTCGTCCATATCAATTACATATTTTGTCTTCTAATATTTGGCATTTTATTCCTTCGGATTTTAGTTGTCGTAAAACGGAATAGGTATCGATAAAAGAGCCTTCCATTCTTAAAACCGAGTGCCCACAGGGGTATGGGGCATTAAAATCTTCCAAATCAAAATTGACCTCTAAATCTGGATGGTCCTTTTTTAATGATGCGAGCACCTTGTTCGCATCACTCTCTAATCGTATGTCGGTTATAAATACTTCTACCATTTTAAAAAGATTCTTCTGTCAGTTCGTTGTTTAACATGGCACCCGTAACGTTACCTCCATAGACCGCCGTAGCTACCGATCGGAACATAGAACTAGCGTCGCCACAGGCGAAAATACCTGCTTGCGTTGTTTTATACATAGGGTTTACTTCTATATATCCGTTTTCTGTAATGTTACAGCCCAGTTCTTGCGGAATAGTCGTGTTTTGTTCAAAGGGGATAGCGGCATAGGCTGCCTCAAAATCTTCTTTGCTACCATCATTAAAGATGAGGGTTTTCAACTGCCCGTTCTCGTGTTTTATTTCCATAACTTCTTTTTCGATGATGCTAATCTGGTTACGTTGTAGCTTGGACATTTGCTCTGTATTAAAGTCAGGTTTTCCAGCAGTTATAATAGTAATGTCATCGGTTAGGTTTTTTACCAATTGTGTTATATGAAAGGCTCTTTCCCCATTGGCCAAAATGGCGGTTTTCTTATTTCTTATTTCATATCCGTGGCAATAGGGGCAATGTACGACCGAAATTCCCCAACATTCGGAAAAGCCCTTTATATTGGGCATTATGTCTTTGATGCCTGCGGCAAAAACCAGTTTTTTAGCCGTAAAAGTATCTTTGTGCGAAGTGGTGATTTCAAAACCTTCTGAAGTTCTCTTTCCATTAATGGCAAGTCCGTCATAAAATTTTACACGGTCGTATTTTAAAACTTGTTCTTTTGCCAGATCTGATATTTGCTGTGGCGAGTTTCCATCTTGGGTCAGAAAATTATGTGAGTGGGGCGTTTGGCGATTGCAGGGTTTGCCAGAATCGATGACCAAAGTTTTTCGTAACGATCGCCCTAAGGTCAACGCTGCTGAAAGTCCGGCGTAGCTTCCGCCGATGATGATGACGTCAAATTCGTTTTTATCCATTTTGTTGTTGTATTGTGCAAAGAGCGATAATGGGCCGGGTAGTGTAAGTGCTAAACCTGAAACTCCCAATAGCTTATGTACGTCTCTTCTTGTCATTAGATTCTATAAATGCGAAATTGTCGCAATAGTGATTTTGACAAATATACATGGATTTTGTATTATTGCAACTTATTCGCAATAAATAATGAACAGAAGAAATACACCTACTAAGGAAGCGGTGCTTAATTTGCTTTCAAATTCGAAAAAAGCATTAAGTCAAGATGCCATAGAAAAGCAACTCGACATTAAGATAAACAGGGCTACCATATACCGGGTATTGAATAGGTTCTGTGAAGACGATATGGTGCATAGGATCGTAGCGGAAGATGGCAAGCAGTATTTTGCCATTTGTAAAAAATGTGAGAAACCCGAAGATGTGCAATATCATTTTCATTTTCGGTGCTTGTCTTGCGACACTATAGAATGTTTGCAGGTTCCGGTAAACTACGCTGTTCCCAACGGATACCGGGTGCAGGGCGCCAACTGTGTTTTAACGGGCACGTGTAGCGATTGTTCGCAGGTAGTTGGGTAGAAGAAGGTGTTTGATTTGTAAAGTCTTTAAAATCGGTATTTTATATTTAAAAGAAAATATCGTGGTACTATTCTATAACTTGTTTCGTTTCTCTGAAATTCAGAGATAAATACATCTCTGAATTCGGTGATGTTAAATACGTTGTTAGCGGACAATCTATAAGAAAACCTGCTTTTTTTAGGATTGTAATTTAAGGTGGCATTGGTAAACAAATAGTTTTTACCGTTTATGGAATAGTAGCTGTTTTGTAGCTTAAATAGCCATGGGTCCGATAACTTTAAAACCGCATCCACATTGCCTTCCAAGTAATCGTTTGTTGAGGTTTGGTTGTCAAATTGCCCCTTAAGGTGGTTGTACTGAAATCCGAATTTGAAGTTTATTGGTAGTTTAAAATAGGTGGTGCCTTGTACTCTATAATTTGCATCATAGTTAATGACTTCGTCTATAATGTTGTTTATGGTTATTGGGGTGTTGGACCACGATTGTTGCATACTTATTTTGAAGGAGCTGGAAATTGCTTTTAAGTATCTTGTTATACCTAAATTGTAGTTGGTGAATTTGGCTCCATCGATAATTTGATATTGATTAAAATTTGTACGTTCAGAAACGATCGTGTTTGCCCCATAGCTGTTATCGGCAAAACTATGTACTAAGAAAGAATTGATTAGAAACTGTTTTTTGTAATTGTTAAAGGTGTAGAAGAAACCAAAACTATGATTGTTGGTTTGTTGTATACTGGTAGCACCTTTGTTGAAAGTTCTATAATTTTTAATGATAAAGTGTTCCGTTAAATATTGGGACTGGGGTAAATTGTTCTGATAACTGTAGCTTACACCTAAATTTCCCATTTTTGTTTTACTGGTATAAAGCTTAATTTTTGGGTTGATAAAAAAGAATTCATTTTTGCTATTGTTCAAGTCTATATAGTTTTTAGAAATACTTAGCGAACTACTTATTTTAAACAATCTAGAAATGTCATAGTTGTACTTACCTGTGACGGCAAGTTTAGAGTTTTTGTACGCCATATCGTTAGATAGGGTATCTATTGGTGCTTGGTCATCAAACCTAAAATTAGTTTCAATTTTATCATTGTCCACTGTTGCGGAAAGTTCTATGCCATATTCTGATTTTCTTCTTTTTGTAAGCAGTTCAGATTGTATACCGTAATAGTTGCGCGGAGTATTGTTGGTTTGATGAATGGTTAGCTCTTCATTATTGTTAAACAAAGCACTAAGCGTATTGGGTTGTATTGTGTAATCTTGTTTGGTGTTGTTGATGCCAAAATAGGCATAGGTCAATAGAAGTGTGTTGTCCGTGATTTTTTTTGTGATATTGAAGTGGTTGTAGATATTATGATTTTTATCGTCTTGGGTCTGTAAAATTTGATCGTCGTTAAAGATTAGATCGCTTCTTGTTTTTGTGGGGTTGTTCTCAAAAGTAAAGTCGTAGACGAGATAGGTGTTTTTTTTGGAGTAATGTTTTAGTTCAACTTCGGTCGAAAAATACAGGTCTTTGATGTTTATTGCGTTTTGTTCGGAGAACTGGATGGCATTTGGCTCTATAAAATATTCTGTTAGGTTTTTGTGTTGTTTTTTAATTTCATCATATGTGAAGTATGTTAAGCCTCTTACCTTGGTTTGTTCGGAAAGATTACTGACAAAACTCAAGGAATTTAAAAATGAGTTGTTAAAAATATCTTCGTTGTTCGAAAAATTTGAAGATGAAACATTATCGATATCCACAAGTGTATTATTGGTTTTTTCGATTTTTTTATCGGAGTTGAAACTATGAATGTTCAACCTCTCTGTATTTTCAACCTGTTCAAGGCTCTTATTTCCTATACTGTTGGCATTGCTAAGGTTAAAAAGTTTTAGTTTCTTTTTTAATAGGCCGATATTAATTGTAGAGTTGTAACGATTATTGGATCCATAACCTAAATCCATGTTGCCGAACCATACATTTTTTTTATTCTCTTTTAACTTCAGGTTCAAGGCTACTTTTTCAGATTCCTGAAAATTTTTTAAAATAGGATTATCCTCAAAATTGTTAAGTATCTCAACTTCGTCAATGTAGTTGGCATCTAGGTTTTTTGTCAGTAATTTATACTTGTCGTCAAAAAGATCGTCCCCTTCAATCAGAAGCTTGTCTATAGTTTTGCTGTTAACCTTGATATTGCCGTCAGATGCTACTTCTATTCCCGGAATTTTTTTTAGCAAGTCCTCGACCACACTTTCCGAACCATCTTCAAAAGCGGAAACCTTATAGGTTATGGTATCGCGTTTTACCTTTATTTTTTCCCAAGCTTCTAGCACAACTTCGTTAAGCTGTTCTACTTTTTCTTTTAAGACAAAATTTACGGTATATGCCTTTTCGTTTTCAATTGTAATTGTTTTCGCTTGTTCTTGAAAACCTAATATATTGGCAACGATCTGTAGGTTAGGGCTCTTTTTACTGTCAAAGTTAAATGCTATCTCAAATGCTCCCTTAGAGTTTGAATATGTGTAGGCTATTAGGTCATCTTCTTGATATAGTACTATTGTTGCATTTTGGATCGGTTCATTTTGGATCGAAGACAATACGCCGGCAATTTTATATTCTTGTGCTTGGCATATATAAGAGATGATAAACAAAAAGAATACTTGAAATTTGGTCATTTATTTATCAAATATTTCCATAAAATAGTTTTTCATTGGCATTCTATTTTCTGTGGTCTCAATGGCATCATAACTCTCCGCGACCATTCTACCGTTTTGAATGTTTTTTTCATGAAGATTTTTTAATACGTTTTTATACTCTTCCAAGGTTATCCAATTGTAACTGTTGTTTTCATGTTTTGGATTCGGAGGGGTGATTTTTATTTTTTTATCCAAGGGATACTGTATGGATTTAAAATAAAAATAGACTTCTTTATCGGTGTCGTAGGCTTCTAGTATTAATCCTGGCAACCCCTGTAATTTCCACGGACCATACGGTAAAGGAACAGACAGGGTAAACCAAGCCGTGTATTCTCTTCCCCTAAATGTGCCTATTGCTTTTATACATTCAAAATTTCCTATTCGCTTTTTTTCCTTTAAGATTTTCCATGCTATTTTGGGTATTTTTTCTTTTACATAGCTATACCCTTTATTGCTAGATAACATTTGATCGTTTAATGCTGCATAGACTTCATAACCCTCTTTAGAAGTTCTCTTGGGTTTTACGAACACATGGTCTTTATCCTTTTTTATTACGATGGGTTTGTTGACAGCCCCACCTTCTAAAGATTCTTTGGCATATGTATATTTTGAATGTTCGTTATTAAAGATTAAGACTGCGTTGTAATCAACACCTATTGGTGCGCCTAGCCCCATACTTTGTTTGTGACCGTAATGTACTATGCCTGTTCGGCTTTGAGGATAAAGGGGTAAATGGAATATGAATAGAATACTAAAACTTAGAAGTAATCTCATATTTGTGCTTTTTATAAAAGCGGTTCTACAGTTTTATTTATGTATGTTATCGTGTGGATGAAATGTTTGCATATGCCTCTAATTTAACAAATACGAACAAAATGCAAAAAAACACCTACAAAATATAAGGCCTTGGTCAATAGGTTGTTGAAAATGGTTTTGGTTGCTTAAAATTGGGTGTTCGCTATAAAAAAGCCCTTAGAATCGCTTTGTCAGATCTAAGGGGCAGAAGAATAATTTTATGGCAGAAGAAGAAACAGGTTTGGTTTTGGGGCAGGTTCTATATTCGTTTAAATTTGGCTTTACATCTTTTCAAAAATGTTTTTGGCCGCTCGTATGGCCCCTTCCATATAACCGCCATATTCGGTTGCGCTTTCGGTACCTGAAAAGAACAATTTACCCTTCATGTAGTTTTCTTGCAGTAGGGGATGACCGTTGTTTTGGTGTGGTCGGTGAACGGTCTGGTCTTCACTTATCACAAACTCGTCCGACCAAATCTTATCAAAATAATTCACGGGATGTAAGGCTTCCTCGCCCATGAGTTCCGATAATTGCTTCAATACAAATTCCTTTCTTACTTCTTGCGAATACGATGCCGCACCCCCGTTTAAAAAGCCCGTAAAACCATATTTGTTTTCTTCAAAGTTGGTATGGTCGTACATTTCCGTGACAATACCACAGTGGCTGAACAACATGCCCGAATAGTCTTTCTTTCTCCAGAACGGTTCGGCATATTCCAATACAAATTTTATGGACCCTGCCATCCAGGTTTGAACGCTTGGCAAAATGTCGGACACCGCCTCTGGCAATGGGGGCGAAAACCTAATTTGCGAGCCCGCCAATTGGGGGGGCAAGCACAGAACCACTTTATCGGCATGCAACTTTTCCCCTTGCCCAGTCTCCACCAACAAGCCATTTTCATGTTCGGTAACCGCGGTAACTTTTGTGTTTAGATGTATGTTTTTCGGATTCAGTTTTTCTGCCAGTGCATCGATGAGGTTTTGTGTACCATCTTTTAACCGGTACGAGGGGGCTTCGGCTTCGGGTACAAAAAACTTTTGGGGCGGCTCAAACGATTTGGTCTGAAACAAGGAAATGCCTTTTGAAAACTGCGGGTATTTTGTAAGTCCCAGTTCATCGATGAGGGAAAGCAAATTCCCGTGCATATCGGAAAACCACGTGGCGCCCAGCTCCAAAGGAGTTTCCAAGCTTCCTTTTAGGGTTTGTATGCGTCCGCCCAATCGCGACGATGCTTCAACAACTGTTGCCTCTTTATTGTTTTTGGTCAGTAAATAGGCCAAAGTCAATCCGCTCAATCCTCCACCTACGATTACAATCCGTTCTTTCATGTATTCATTTTTTAAGGCCTAAAAGCCACGGCAAAAATACGACAGCTTTATATTACATACCTTGTCTCGCTTTGCGGTATTTGAAAATACGGGTACGTTTACTCCATAAGAAGGGCTAGCGCAAGCGTTCTTCTTATTGGGTCATTTGAAAGACGATATCTTGATATACCTGGGCATTTCCCTTTTTTAGGTATTTTGTTTCCATAGCGCCGCCCATGGCCAAAACGGGGGCGAAGGTGAATACTTCATGCTTGCCCAGACCCCCAAATTCAGCGATCGCTTTTTTAAACAATGATTCCCTTAACCATTCTTCCCTGTTTTCATCGTTGGTAATAAAGTCGGTAAAGAACGACTCAAGGCTCCATACCAAGGTCTCTATTTTTCGGTATTGAATGTCTATCATACAGACATCCTCATCGGTTTCCGTCAGTTTTCTATAATAGAACAATTCACCAAAACCACTGATCGCAAACGGGACATAATTTTCCACTTCCTTCCCCAACCAGGTCCATAAAGAAGTTTCAAAATCTTTGGGGTTTACCAAGGTGATCAATCCGTCGTCGTATTTTTCAAAACCGTTCGATTTCCATAGATCGATCAAATATGGGGACACTTTGTGCTTGTATTCCTCAATGATATCCTCAGGTACGGGAACGGTAGTCCTTTTTGTTCCCCCCGTTTCGTTGTTCTTTTCAGTGTTTTTATGGAATAGTTTTTTAAAAAAGCTCATTTAGGGATTGATTTTGGGTGAAGCCTTGTCTTAGCGGCATGTTGTATTATTTAAATGTTCCAGGGGCGGTTTTATTGTCCTTAGCGTCCAAATTATCCGATTCGGTAGTTTGTTTCATGAGGCTATTTACCAGATGGTCGGCTTTTCTGGTGGTTTCGGGCAACCTGTATTTAGGACATAGTTCCAAGACCAAGGAGGTGGCGAATTCTAAATTCACCTTGTGCCCTATACTTACAAAAACCGGTTTGGTGTCCTTTTGGGTTCTAAGAACATTGCCGACTATCTTTTCTTCGGAATATAAGGGAACGGCGGAACCTCTTCGGGCTTCCAATTCCTCTTGGGCCCAAACGCCGACCAGTCGTTTTTTGGCACACCCTATGGTCGGTACATCCAACTTAATACCCAAATGGGTCGCCATACCTACTCCCTTTGGGTGGGCTATGCCGTGCCCGTCACAAACAATAAGGTCCGGCTTGATCTTTAAATGATTGTAGGCCTCTATTAGGGGCGGAATCTCCCGAAACGAAAATAGGCCGGGCACATAGGGGAAGGTAATGTCCATCTCGTGGTAGGCTTCCTCTACCACTTCTAAGGTGTCTTTTTGTAGTACGACGATCGCACCGATCATTGGGTGTGCGCTTTCGTTATAAGCTACGTCCACTCCGGCAACGAAGCGTATCTCCCCAGGCAGGCAGTTTTCCTTGATTACCTGTTGCCTCAATTCGTTCTGTTCAACCAAATAGGGCCATAAATCCTTATCGTTGCCGTTCCAATCTTTTTCCATTCTATAGGTACTTCATAAATCGTGAATGCATTATTTACTCAAGGTCACGGGGCCAATATTATTTTTTGCGTTTATCGGCTTTAGTGCATACATCCCATATAGATCCGGCTGTTTACGATAAATGCCTTGTCGGCATATTTTTTTAAACGCACCAATTTCTGGTCCGCCTCTTCCTTGTTATCGGTGATGGCCGTGACCAATGCCATGGTGTTTTCCCTTGTTTTCTGCCCTTCGGTGTAATAAGCCAAATACTCCAAGCTTAAAGTTTCTGAAGGATAGCGCCTTATAAAATATTGACCGGCATAAATTTCATCTTCATCGTTTTCGGGTAGGCAAATACGGTTTTTCTCTTGGTTAAAACCCCTTCCCATGGTATCTATCTCTATTTTTAGCTTTTTGTGCAGGTCGAACATTTTTTGCCTTAGTTCAAAATAGTTTTGCGAAGTGTCAGATACCACAACATAGGCGTTCATATATTCCCCTTCGGAAATTGCTTGTGCACTGGAGTTTAAGGTCCCTAATAAAAAGAGCAATAAAATGTAGATCTTGTTCATATTAGAATAACGTATTTGATGGGTTCTTCTTATCCGTTGATTCGTATCGGGTAGTTTTGACCATTAATTTAAACTTTCTTTTTTAACCGGGATGAGGGGCTCGATGTACTTAAGACTTGTTCACGATTTTTAATATAAGTAGCACCACCTGGGCGATTACGCACAGCGGAAGCAGGATCATATAGAGCCATAATATGGCCCCGGGGCCGTTCTCGTCCCACATGTTGCCCCCTTTTGGGGTATTAAAATAGGCATAGCAAATGGGGAGCAGATATATAATGGCATTTAGGATCAAAAGGCCGTTGAGAATCAGCTTTCTTTGGGTGTTGGAATCGTTAACAAAAAGCAAGGCAATACTCGAAATCGGCAGGATCAGAAATAGAATCAGTGCAATCATATTTTTCATCTTAATGCAAGCTTAGTTCTTCTACGATAAGAACGATTGTTTGGTCAAAATTGTTTTAAGACGGTTCGCTATAAGTTGATCTGGCAGTCGATTTTTATCGAATTTCCCTTGTCATCGTCGGTGACCAAGGCCACTTTATATGTACGGGGTCCTATTTTATCGGACATGGTCACGGATTCTACCTTTAACGGTTCCCCGATATTCGGAATTCTGGTCGACCTGTATGAATTAAGCACCTTATGGTCAACGATGGGGATCGTACCGATAAAACTGCCCAGTATCTCCCCGTCGTCATAGGAGTTGGACGAGTTTTCTACCGAAGCGGTAAAGATGATCAGCGAGGAGTCCTTTAAGATGGTAGCCCCCGAAAAGCCAGACTCCATTCCATTGATCTTTGGTAGGGTAAATTCGGTCAACACTGGCTTAGGAAAAGGCGCGGAACCCTCTAAATAGGCCAAAAAATCTTTATAACCGAATTCAAAAATGATGTTTTTACCCCGGTTGAAAAGATAGATCTTATCATTTTGGTAGGCGACGGCCTCTATGTTGAGGTCTTCGTTTTCCATTGCTTTCAGCGCTCTCAAATTATCGTAGAAAGGGGAAATGTTATAGGTTTTAATGCGAATGCTATCTTCCAGAAAAATATGAACAAAGACATCTCTTTGAGGTGATTTTGAGCCAGACCCAAAGACGACCATTTCGTGTGGGCCGATCATTTCCATTGATTCAAAATCGGGCTTGTCCGTTTTTGGTATCCTACCGTTATTTGTCTCTTGGGCGGCATGGATCTGTGATTTGGAAACGACCTCGTTCTCGGTGTTGAGTTGAAATAGAAACGGTGAGTCGTCACCAATGGCATAAAAGTGGTTTTCGACCGCAACAATACCCGAGCCACTGGGAAAGTCTTTTATGGTTTTACTGTTTAGAACCTCAATGGCCAAGGGGTGGTTTTTACAAGAAGCCATGATCAAGATCAAGGCCAATAGTAGAATGGTTCTTTTCATTTTTATTTTCCAATTTTCTACAGCTAAAATACATATTGAAAGTAGGAAGACCTGACGAACACCTGTAAAGCTTTGCTAAAATCTATGATGTGTACTGTTCTTAATGCCGATGGTGAATATGGATCGTATGGTGGGTGGTGTTAATGCCCTTTCAGGTGGTTTAAAGGGATTTTTCCTCGTGTGTATTAGGCTGGTGTGATACTTAAAAAACATAACCGCTTAAAAAAGCGGTTATGAAGGTCATTGTTTTCCATTATTTTGGGGTTGAACAAGGGCTGCCATTGTTCTACACCGTTTGCTGTTCGTATCTAATAAACCGGTGTTGCATAGGCCTCTACGGTTTTCAAATCTTCTTTATACTCCGCTACAAAGGCATCAATTTGGTCTTTGGTAATACCAGGAACACAAATAATATGGGCAATATTATCTTCTGAGGCCAATTGATATTTTGAACATATGTTATCACTAGGTTTGTCGAATACAATGGTCAAAGCTTGTGGGTTTCGCCATACGTTAATGCCAAGTTCTTTGATTTTTTTCTCGGCATAGTCGGCTATTTCCATTGATTCTTTTACTCTTTTCGCCAAACCATCTTTGCCATGTTCTTGAATAAATTTCCATAAAAACAAAGGTGTTAACCCATTTCTTGATCCTGTAATCGTGGTATCTAACGTGCCAACATAGGAAACGGAATTTACAATGCGGTTTCTATGTTTTCTTTTTACCAAAACAACGCCACAGGGTAGGGGACTACCAATAAATTTATGGCCAGATATGGCAATGCTATCTACACCTTCTAAAAAATCAAATTTAGGTTTAGGCTCCCTAAATGGAGCTATACAGCCCAAAAATGCGGCATCACAATGAATGTAATAATCTTTAATGGAATACTTTCGAATTGTTTGTTTGATCTTGTCTAAATCGTCAATAGCCTCTTTCATGGTACTACCTATGTTCAAAAAGAATATGGCAGGTCTGTGCCTGTTCATTGACAATAACATTTCTAGATCTTCGTAATCTATTTCTCCGTTGTTTTGACTGCGAACAACAATACTGTCAATATTCAAAAGGTGTAAATTCTTTTTAACGCTATAGTGCGAAGCTTCACTGTAATATACAATTGGATTTCGAAAACTTTCCCTTGCTAAATAAAGCCCGTACAGATTGCCTTCGGTGCCACCATTGGTTACATAGCCCCACGCTTTTTCCATGTCCGTAGACAAAATATCGGCAAAAAATGCAACGACTTCTTTTTCAATGCTTTTTGTGTTGAATAAAAGTGTAGAAGGTGATTCTGGGTCGCCTATATTGTTGAGGCATACGTTTAAAAATGGCGCAAATTCTCTATAATCAAAATCTTTTGCCAAGGGGTAGCCCAAAAAATTCTTTGAATTCTCATCTATCTTTTGATAAATCTCTTCTATCAATTTCATATTTTAATTATTATTTTCGACTATAAAATTATATTTAATTAGTCATTTAGTCTATTAGAATGATTAATTTGGTATATATAACTATATTGAAGAAATATGATAGTTGAAACAACTTTAGAAGTGATGTTCACCGACTATTAATGGTTAGAAAAACTATGCAAAAAATAGATAGAATTGATTTGGAGATACTTTCAGAGCTTCAAAGAGACTGTAAACAACCGATTAAGGTGCTTTCTGAAAAATTAAACCTTTCTATAACCCCTATTCGTGAAAGAATTAAAAAGTTGGAAGCCTCTGGAGCCATCGATAAATATGTTGCTGTTGTAAACCCAAGGGTTTTAGGAAAAGGACTCACTGTGTATTGTATGGTAACTTTGGTAAAGCACCAAGAAAAGTATTTTGAGGAATTTGAAGAATTTACCTCCACACTGCCTGAAGTTGTTGAGATTGTATATGTAAGTGGATCATATGATTATTTGTTGAAATTGGTATTGGACGATATGAAGGATTTTGAGAATTTTATTGTGAGGAAAATTTCTCGGTTAGATGTTATTTCAAACATTCAAAGTTCGTTTGTAATTCATCAAAAAGATAAGAAGCTTTCTTTTTTATAAATGGGGTGGAACATAGTTACATGTGTACAATTACACAGATACCTCTTTATTCGAATATAAGAGCCATAGCTAGTGCTACCCAAACCCGCATGAATATAAAAATTCTTACAATGCTGTTCTTGAAGAAAAGCCCAGTTCTATTAAAAAGATGTGGTTTTGTGTTCGGTAGAAGAGGGGGTAAAGGGTTTTGTTGAACATCCCCCGCCCTTGTTGGCTAATCGTTTTTTATTCAAGTTCTTTTTTCTTCATTGGAACTTTTATAAACTCATAAACCAATGGATATTTTTCTTTTAAAATTTTGTCTATTTCTTGATTCCTATAATCGTACTTACTCATATATTCTTCTCCTAAAACTTCTTCAATTATGTCATTAATATACCAATCCTCAAGATATTCTTTGTTTTCGTATTCCCAATGATTTATTACTGATTTGGGAATATTTAAATCGTCATTGCTAATATTAACTCCATCTTTTCTGATTTCGTCAACTTCTATGTAAATATTATAATCCCTGTTGAAGGTTTCGAGAGTTTTGTTTTTAAGAATCTTTTCGTTGGTGTAGCTTGCTTCCCAATATCTGACAACTGGTTTTGAAAACGGGCTAGTTGTTAAACACCAAGATTTATCTAATGCAGAATAAATTGATGAATATATGTCTTCTTCGTCTTTTTCATTGATTTTTGCCTCAATTTTATAGCCAAACCTTAGTTGTTCAATTTTACCTTTTAAAGGTGTTAGTCTAAATCCAAGATTTACGTTTCTTATTCCACCAGAATAACTATAATATTCTTTGTCAATTCTCGCAAGCTCAACTTTGACGTACTGTTCTATAGAATTCTCTTCTTTATACTTTTTCCAGTAATCTGAAATCGAGTCCACTTTTTGTTCATAAATTCCATATTTTTCATTCCATTCTTTTTCAATTCGTTCGTTTACCGGTTTGAAGTAAACTGTGTCAGAAGAAAATTTTGCGAAGTCAAACACTTGTTCATAGGTCAAGTCCGCAAATTTAACTTTTTCCATATCCGTTTTTAAAATTGTATCTCTTATGTAGACAATATATTCGTATGTGTCTTTAAACAAAGAATCGCTATCTATTGATTCTTTAAGTTCATTAACAGTCAAAGGTTCAAAAATTGGTTTGTCAAGATGAGAATTACAGCTAAAAAGTCCGATTGCTGTAAATAGAAGTAATAATTTTTTCATCCTTTATGTTGGTTAGTTTTCTTTTTGTTCAAATTACTGGTAACAACTGTATATATGTACAATTACACATACCTTTTTATTCTGGTATAAGAGCAATAGCTTCAGCTACCTCAAACCCACACGAATATAAAAGTTCTTACAATTTTGTTCTTACAGAAAAGCGTAATCCTTTTAAAATGAGGTGGTTTGTGTTTATTTGGTTTTCATCATTTTTAAAATGCTAATTAGTATAGCTATACCTGAAATCACAGTTAGTAAACTAACCATCAATTCCATGAAATTCAGTACATAATAATTTTCATAAAAACTTATCGTAATCCTTTTTCCGCCAAAAATGTGTGTCACAAGTAAAATTGAAAACAATAGTATCTTTTGTTTTAAATTCATATCTAAAAATTTTGACTATTAAAAAAGGCATTGAAATAAGTGTAATTATCCATTACAATATCATCAAAGTTGACATCTTTTAATTTCTTTAGCCAAACCCATACGAATATAAAAATTCTTACAATTTTGTTCTTACAGAAAAGCGTAATCCTTTTAAAATGAGGTGGTTTTGTATTCGGTAGAAAATAGGCTCTAGGTGGTGTTGTTTTAATGATTTTGTAAGGTCTCAAATACTATTTTCCAAGAATCATCCGATTGTCTTTTCCAATTAATAATATAGGTGCCGGTGTTTTTAATGGTATCCAAACTTTCTTTATTAATAAAAATTTCATTAAAAGTGTTGTAAGATATGGCCATGTCTTCCGAAGGTATAATTGTGGGCCTTCCGCGGTGAATGAGCTGTACATCGTATTTTTTGTAGATCTGTTCCCATTGTGTTATTAAAGAGTCTTTGGTCAAATTTTGAATGGGCGAATCTGGGTAAATAGCTACGTAGTTGTCCGCATAAAAATCTATCCAATCGTACTCGAACCTTTCATAGACGGCGTAAAGGCTGTCTACCTGCTCGGTTATTATGGCCGTTATCTCAGCGTCGGATGTTTTGGTAACGGGCACGGGCTTTTCATCATTTTGGCATGCGATGATTACAAATGTAAGTAGGATCAATAGTGCGAATCGTAATTTTAGGTTTTTCATACTGGTTTGTTTTAATGGTCCGTAACAGAACGTGGTTGTTGTTGTTAAGTTACTGATAATTAGCGATATGAAGAAAAAAATATAAAGGGGAACCAACAGGCGGTTTTGGTAAGAAGCCATCATCAATATCAAGGTTGAGAGTACTAGGGGGCAATTTTATTTTTAATGTAGGGTTTTACCACCCTCAAAAATGCATATTGAAAATTGGAAGCCCTCGCAAAGACCCATTAACCTTAGGTTAAAATTATGGTGAACATATAAGACCGGTGGGGCTATCGATAAAATGGTCTATTCTTAATAAAAAAGAAAGTGGTTTAAGTATACGGCCCAAACCACTATTTCTTTTATACGCTTTAGCTATTGGTATTAGACAAAGCTAATTCCGTATTTAGCGCAAATCCCCGTTACTTTTTCAAAATCTGGCGGTCCTTCCGGAAGTGCTGCCAATTCTTCGAACATGCTTTCTATGCCTGCCGGAAAAGCGGATGCGATCATTTTTGCCTTTTCCGTTCCGACCACCTTCCAAGAATGTGGTTTCCCTTTTGGGGCAAAAGCTATGTCCCCTTTATTTAGAACGGTCGTTTCTCCATCTACCATTATTTCGACCTGTCCTTCTATAACCCTGAATATCTCATCTTCCTTGGTATGAATATGAGGTGGAATTCCTATTCCTGGATCAACATTGGAGACCCATTCCATTATTTGGTTGCCCGTATCACTACCGATGAGTTTGTGGGTCTGTATATCGCCGATTACGTTGAATACACTTCCTTGGTCATCTGTGACAATTTTAGGTATGGCTTCATTTGATGCGAACACATCGTTATCGTTTGTTTGACATCGCGTCATTAAAGGAAACATGGTGAAACCTGCCACCAGTCCCGAAGTTTTAATAAATTCTTTTCTGTCCATGATTATGTTTTTACGACAATTTATATGTAACCTATTGACGTAACAATGTGAAAATCACGGTAAATACATGGATTTTGCGAGCAGTTAACTTTTTCTGAGGGCCGAGGGGGTCATTCCTGTGTGTGTCTTAAAGAAATAACTAAAATAATCAGGGGAAGAAAAACCTAGTTCAAAGCTGATTTCCTTAATGGTCTTGTCCGAAAACTTTAATGCGTGCCTAGACCTCATGAGCAATTGTTCTTTTATGATACTTTTTGAACTTACGCCCAGCACCTCTTTTACACATTCATTTAAGTATTTTGGGGAAAGGTTAAGAAGTTCCGCATAATCGGCTACCTCATGTTGTTTGTCTATATGCTTGTCTACCAGTTTTTTGAATTTATAGACGACATTCGTTTTCGAATTGTTGTTAGATACTACCGATTTAATGTTGCATTGTCCGTCGCAGTAGACAAAAAATGTGTTCAATAGCGATAATATGGCATCGTCTTTATGGTTAAGGTGCGTGCCTAAAAGCTCATCTATCATTTCTAAGATGGCCTGTGTTCTTTTTTCAATACCTGGGCTCAGTTTAAACAAGGGAATCTCACCTGAATTAAAAAGCCTTATTTTATTGATGTGAAGTTTGCTTAAAATAGGATTGTTCAAAACCTCATTGGACAAGTACAGTACATAACCGGAAGAAGATGGAGCGTCTTTCTTGAAAATCTTCCATTGATATTGGGGGTCTAGAAAAAAAATGGAATTCGATACATTTTTATAGAGAACACGATCTATTTCAATTCCTTCTACCTCATTCTTGATCCAACAAACGGCATATGCGTCACCGGGTTGCTTTAAAGTAGTTTCTTTGTTTATTTGCGTAATGTTAATAGAATCGGATCTCATACGGTATTAATGCCAATGCAAGGTGCTGTGCCTTAACGTGTTCGGTACTTCAATACTGACTAAGTTACATAAAAAGAATATACAGGGGCACCGATCGGGCGGCCTTTTACTGTATATATGCGCATTTATTTCTTTATACCGTCTAAAAGTAATTTACGGCATAGGCCGTACGGGTTTTGTATGTATTGTAATAAAAAAGGCACTGTATTGTTACAGCGCCCTTTACTGAAAAATAGTAGAACCTAACTAACTTATAATTATACCCCGAACTTATAGCCAAAAGTGACCAATAGGGCCGTATTTTTTAACACATTGTTCTCGTTGCCCGAAAAATCCAAAAAGCCGCCTTCATACGATAGGCCCAATTGAATTTGATCGTTGAAGAGCACTCCAAAGCCTACATTTAGGCCAAAATCAAATGCCTTTACATCTTCGCCTATCGTGTAGGTAACGTTTCCTTGTTTGGCCCCTATGGGCATTGCTAGGTAAAATCCCGAAGCGGCGTAGAAAGACCCCGAGCGGCCCAATTCAAAAATGTTATATCGGGCACTGAGTGGCATTTGTACGTAGACCATGCTTAAATTATCGCCCGTGGTGGATGCCCCTTTTTTTGCGAGCGACAATCCAGAACCCAGATAAAGATCGTCGGTAATGTCGAACTCAATGGTACCGCCCAGCTTGGCACCTAAAGTTCTACCGTAAAGGTCGTTTACATAGGTATCGGGCGAAACGGCATTGCTGAGTCCCACACCGGCCTCGATTCCGAAAATTTGGGCATTAGATGAAAACCCTACCAATGCCATTACTACAACAACTAATACTTTTACAGAATTTCTCATATTTTAGTTTTAATGTTTACGGATGTTCGTGTTCTCGAAAACCCCGATTATTTATAGGTAGCAAGGTATTGGAACACTGTAGGTTATGAAATACCGTGTTATTTGTATTTTTTTCTACCTGATTTCCTTTAGGAATGTATTTCGCGAGGTCAAAAAAAGCCCCACTGTAACAAGGTGGGGCTCCAAACAATAAACCAACTTAAAACTATGTTTATTCCCCTCGATAATCAGAAGGGCCAAAAACCCCATTTTCTGCGATAACGAGCGGTGCTATATGGGCACCATATCTAAACAGGGGGTTTAGCCATAGTGTCTTACCGGTATTGGCATCTATGGCCATTAACCCTACATTGTTGTTCGGATCCGAACTATGGAAAAAATCGTGGCCATACGTAAACAAAATACCGTTTGCGTATACGGGGCTATGCGCTACGCTACTATTATTGTTGTGCCATAACCGTTCTCCATTTTTTAGGTTTACGGCAAAAGGTCTGGCACTGGAGGTATCAGCATTGCTAGAACCATTGTCATAATTGCTATAGACGACATTCTCTACTATCAACGGGCTCCATAGGGTATTTACCCCGGTAGCAACCTGCCAGATATTCTTTTTGGTACGTATGTCTATGCAATAGAGCACCGACCGCTTCTCTTGATCGGCCGGTACGGCATTTACGACCAGTTTGTTTTCTGAAACAGCGGGAGTTCCCACTTTTTTCGCCTTAAACTGCCAGGTGATTTCAAAAGTTTCCATATCAACGATATAGAGGTTCTGGGCAGGTAAATAAAGGGTGTTTTCCACAAACAAAGGGGTTCCGGATATTTGGTTCGGTAATTCCCATTTTTTTAATAACCGGCCTGTTTCCTTATCTAAAATATGAAGATAGGCCGGTAAGTCGCTTATAAAACCCTTGTCGGAAAAAACATAAACCTTGTTGTTACGCACTATAAGTGTGCTGTTATCGTTTAAGATATCATCTAGCTCCCCATTTGGCTCAGTGCTATAGTGCCATTTTAAATCACCGGTGGTTTCCTCTACGGCTACGACCACGCCCGATCCCCCAGATGCATAACATACACCATCGGCACATACAGGTTGGGTGGCCCCGATCGTGCCAAAATTGTATTGAAGCATATATTGTTCCCATAAAAGGCTTTTGTTGTTTATGCTCAAGGCGTTTATAGAATTGTTGTCCGAGGTTACATAGATCGTACCGTTCTTATAATCGGGCATTACCTGAAGGTCGGTAAGATCGGGAAAGTTGTAGATAGATGTTTCTTTTCCCGTTTGGGCATTTACCGTATACACGGTCTCATCTTGTGCGGCTATTAAAAAACAATTTAGATCTGCTTTGCCAGATACCAATGTCCGCCCCATTTTGGGGTTGCTCACTTCTCCCTTTTTATTGTATTTGGTACGATTACAGCTATTGCAGCCGATCAAGAAAATGGTTGTGGCGGACCAAAGAAGAATGTTTAAAAACCTTGTTTTCATTTACTGTACCTAATTAGATATCTGCCGCCTTTATACGGTAGTACTATACACCGTATAGGGGGCGTTCTTAAAACTTGAAAAAGAAACGGAGTTTGTAAAACCCTTGGTTTTGCTTACCCCGTTTCTGGCCAGTGTAGCTGTATAGCTATTTTTATGATCCGTCATTTAATATGACTTCTCAGTTCTTTATAAAACTCCAAGCGATCTTTGGAAAGCCGTTGGTCTTCTGCTCCCCAAACAATTCTGTTCTTGAGGTTTTTGTTTACTTCTTCCAAAAAATAATAGTTGTTGCCTGGATGGTTAAAGTCTATATCAGAAAGCGATAGTACTTTAATACCATGAAAATAGGCTTCGGCCTGTTCTGTGGAGAGCGGTTTCAACTCTACGGTCGTATTGGTAATGGAATTGGTATGGAACAACTGTCCGTTTTCTAGAAGAATGTAGGTGTCCACAGCTCCTGTAACACCATCGCCATTGCCAAATACCAATTGTTTGTCCGGTAATTCTTTAGAAGAATATTGTTGTGATCTGCATCCCAATAACAAATAAAAAAGTAAACTGAAAAATAGTAGTGTCCATTTCATTTATTATAAATTAGATCTGTAAAAGGCCTAATGCAACATACTGTTACCATGTACTATTTTAGGTCTTTCATGGCTATTGTGATCAATAGCGTTCGGTATGTTGCAAGTTATTTTTAAAAGCATGACCAAGAAATACCATGATCAGGGTATTTTTTTCTACTGGTTTTCCGGTATATTGGTAGGGTGTATTTATAGTGCGGTATAGTTATGGTATATTGGCTAATGATAAATTTAATCGATTAAATGCGTGTAATTGTACTTGTTTTTATTCTTTTTCTGCCGTTTTTGGGTCAGTCGCAAACGGGGCGCGAAACACGTATAGACAGTCTTGAAAATGCCCTGAAAATGGCGGAACACGACACCACACGTGTTCTTGTTATGAGCGAGCTGGCCAGAAGCTATGGCGGTGTGGATTCCGTAAAGTGTTTTGAAAATGGTTTTAAGGCGATCGCACTAAGTAAAAAGATAAATTACTTGAAGGGTATGGCCGATGCGAATATTAACGTAGCGGGTGGTTATCTGGATTATTTTGATGTTGAAAACGCCAAAAAGTATTTTGAGATAGGAAACAGTTTGGCCGATAAGCTCATTGTTAAAGACTCTTCGAAGGCGAATATGAAAATATGGCTGCGAGGCTACTATAATTTAGGGGTGGCATACGGCTATGAAGGCAATGTGGCCAAAGAAATTGAATTGGCGGCAAAGACAATACCCATTGCCCAACAAATGGGCGATAAGATGTTCGTAGCCAACGGCAACACCAATCTGGCCATAAAATATAGTAATATGTCGTTGACCGATAAGGGATACGAGATGTTCAAGATCAGCCAAAAACAGTTTCAGGAAATAGGTTCGCCCGAAGATATGCTATACCATAGCCTCGCTTTTTCTTCGTGTTTGGCGAGTATGGATTCTTTAGATCAAATGAAATCTGTGCTTGATATTGCAAAAACAAACCTAGACAAGATTCCCAACTCGTTCTATCGGGGGCCTTATTATACAGAGTTAGGACTCTATTATGGAAGGGTAGAGGAATATGACAAGGCCTTAAAGGCACTTGATAGGGCGTATGATTTTTACAAGGATAAAAAGACACATTACTACTTAAAATTGCTCTATCAACGGTATGCCAAAACCTATGAAAAAATGGGCGACTATAAAAAGGCGAAAGAGTACACTTTAAAATATGTCAACTTTTCCGATGACCAACATTCCTTTACGGATAAGATCAATGCTTATTTTATGCTGGCGCGATATGAGGCCAAGCTGAATAATTATGAGGATGCCTATAATTATTTGCAGGGTTATGTAACTGCCATAGACAGTGTTCGCGTAACGGAATTGGGCAACGACATGCAAAAATTGGAGGTACGTTATAAGACGGCAACCAAAGAGAAAGAGATCTTAACGCTTAAGAACGAAAAGACCGAAACGGCCCTTGCCCTAGAAAAAAAGAGGTCGCAGACCTATATGCTCGGAGCCATAGCCAGTATTCTTGCATTGCTTTTGTTCATTGGGTTTTATGCGTACAACCAAAAACTTAGAAGGGCGCGTAAAAAGGAAGAGCAGCGCGAAGCAGAGGTGTTACTTTTAAAACAAGAGCAACAGAACAAGATATTTTCTGCCATGATAGAGGGTCAGGAAAAAGAGCGAAAAAGGCTGGCCATAGACCTGCACGACGGTTTGGGCGGAAGGTTGTCCGGTATTAGTCTAAACCTCTCTAAACTAAACAAGGACGAGCCGAAAGAATACCCGAAAGCACAATTACAAAAAGTGATGAAAGATCTTGATGATTCTTTGGCAGAGCTGCGCTCCATTGCCCGTAATATGATGCCGGAAACTTTGGTGAAATTTGGTTTGCAGG
Source organism: Maribacter sp. MMG018 (assembly GCF_018100785.1). Classification (GTDB taxonomy): domain Bacteria; phylum Bacteroidota; class Bacteroidia; order Flavobacteriales; family Flavobacteriaceae; genus Maribacter. The sequence continues at coordinate 1,732,383 of NZ_JAGJEC010000001.1, forward strand.
CAGCTCTTAAGGATTATTGTAGTAGCATGACCGGTAGTGGTACCAAAGTAACCTTACAGTTCTATGGAACGGAAGAAGGTATTAGCCTAAACCAACAAGTTACCATGTACCGCGTTATTCAGGAGTTGATCAACAACGCCGTTAAACACGCCAAAGCTTCTGAAGTATTGGTGCAATATATGAGAGATGGCAATAAGGTAGATATCACCGTAGAGGATAACGGTGTGGGCTTTAAAAAAGAAGATATTAAGGACAAGGAAGGTGGTATGGGGTTATTAAACCTTAAGACAAGGGTAGCCTATTTAAAAGGCGACCTAGAATTTCAGTCAGAAGAAAATGAAGGAACCACAGTGAATGTTCAAATTAAACTAGATGCAGCATAAACCGATACAGATATTAATAGTCGATGACCATCCTATGGTGATCGAAGGCCTAAAAACCTTGCTGAGCGATGATGACCGTGTGGCCGTCAAGTGCCATTTTATGAACGGTACCGATACACTTTCGTTTTTAGAAAAGGACACGGTCGATGTTATTTTGTTAGATGTAAACCTACCCGATATCAACGGGGTAGAAATGGTGCCCAAAATATTGGATATTAGGGCGAACATTGGCATTATCGGACTTAGTACCTATAGCGAACCCAGTATCATCAATCAAATGATAAAAAACGGGGTAAAGGGATATTTGCTGAAAAATGCCACGGCCGATGAGTTGGTGAATGCCATTTCGCAAGTGCACCAAGGTAATTTCTATTTTGGGAGCGAAGTTCAAAAAATATTGGTCGATTCGGTAGCGCAAGAAGGTAACGAACTGCCAAAGCTTACCCGAAGGGAAAAACATGTACTAACCTTGATCGCCGACGGAAAAACCACCAACAACATAGCCGAAGAGCTCTTTATTAGTCCACTTACCGTAGAGACCCACAGGCGAAACCTGATGCAGAAATTAGAAGTTTCCAATGCGGCATCACTTATCAAAGTAGCTGTAGAAAAGAAATTGATATAGTTGCCGTTACTTAAAAAATGCCTTTACCGAGATAGGGTTTTCTATCGCTAAGGTATTCTATAAATATACCGTGTAATGATACCCGAATACTGCAAGGTAAGGTGGTAAACCTTGCCCAAAAGGTATGATATTGGTCATTTTAGGCACCATAGTATTACGTTACATTTGATTGGCTTGGCATCGCATTATATAGGGCGTAACCGCAGCAGTTATGTTCTGCGATTCTTTATGTGGCCGATATTTTTTGTAGAAAAAACCAGACTATCGCTATAGGTAGTATAAATTATAGAAAACAAGACCTGAATGTATAGTAAAGTAATTTTTCCGTTTTCAATATTGTTTTTACTACTCTTGTCCTGTAATCAAAAGGATGCATCGATAACCCCTGAGATTAGGGATATAACCGAAAGTGTCTACGCATCGGGCTTTGTAAAGAGCAAAGATCAATACGAGGTTTTCAGTAAATACAATGGCGTTATAGAAAAGATTTTGGTAGAAGAGGGGACGCATGTAAAAAAGGGGCAGGCCCTTTTTCAATTGGACAATGCGGATTCTAAAATAATGACTGAAAACGCCAGGCTTTCTTCCATAGCATCAGACTTTAAAGTGAATGCCGATAAATTGGAAGAATTGGAAAACAATATTGTATTGGCAAGAAAAAAGCTTGCCAACGATTCTTCAATGTATGTTCGGCAAAAAAGACTATGGGCCAATAAAATTGGTAGTAAGGTAGATCTTGAACAAAGGGAATTGAATTATCAAAATTCGAAACTTGCCCTGAAAAATGCCAAAATCAGGTACGATGATGTAAAGCGCCAGCTACAGCTTGCATCCAACCAAAGCAAAAACAATCTGCAGATTGCGGAACTGCAAGAAGATGATTATGTGATCAGGAGCGAAGTGGACGGGGTAGTGTATAAAATAGATAAAGAAGTAGGGGAGCTCGTAAATGGTCAACAGCCCATTGCCGTCATAGGTTCCGATGAATTTATTGTTGAGTTGACCGTTGATGAGTTGGACGTGGTAAAAATAAAGAAAGGACAGCAGGTTATAATTAGAATGGATAGTTACGGGTCTGAGGTGTTCGAAGCACATATTACCTCTGTAGACCCCATGATGGACGAAAGAACGCGTTCGTTCAATACTGAGGCCGTTTTCGATAAAAAGCCAACGGTACTGTATCCTAACCTTACGGCAGAGGCCAATATTGTTGTTCAAACAAAACAAGATGTATTGACCATACCAAGAAATTATTTGGTAAACGATACCACCGTGTTGCTGGAAAGCGGAGATGTAAGAAAGGTGGAAACAGGCTTAATGGACTATAGCCTGGTGGAGATAAAAAATGGTATTGACGAGAATACCAGAATAGTGTTACCAGAGCAGTGAAAACAAGACACATAACAGAAATTGCAGGGGCGCTTTTGCTCGCTCGGTGGAAACAAACTTTGGTAGCCGCCGTGGGGGTAACCTTCAGTATTGCCCTTTTTATAACCTTATTGGGCTTTATGGAGGGGTTGAATCAATTGTTAGACGGCCTAGTGTTGAACCGTACGCCCCATATTCGTTTGTATAACGATATTAGGCCATCTGATTATCAGCCTATTGACTTGTCCGAAGAGTATAAACAATATTACAACTTTGTAAGTTCTATAAAACCTGCGAATTCACGTAAAGAGATTCATAATGCACAACGGATCATCGAAGATTTAAGAAAAGATCCATTGGTACTAGGGGTGGCGCCCAAGATAACGGCACAAGTTTTTTATAACCTCGGCAATGTGGATGTAAACGGCATCATTAACGGTGTGGATGTGGAACAGGAAACCAAGTTGTTTTCCTTTAGCGATTATGTGACGCAAGGCAATTATTATGATCTAAAGAATGTTGCCAATAGTATTGTTCTAGGAATAGGCGCGGCCAATACCATGATGGCGAAAGTGGGTGACGTTATTACCGTGACCACGACCGAAGGAGAACAGTTTACACTTAAGGTAGTCGGTTTTTTTCAGTCGGGTATTTCTGAAATTGATAAGACCCAAAGCTATGCCAGTGTAGCTACCACACAGAAATTGTTAGGGGAAAGCAGTAATTATATTAGCGATATTCAGGTGAAACTGAAGAATATGGATCTGGCCCCTTCTTTGGCTCCCCAGTACAAACAAGTATATGGGGTAGATGCGGAAGATATACAAACGGCCAATGCCCAGTTTGAGACGGGTAGTAGCGTGCGTTCCATTATTTCATATGCCGTAGGGCTTACCTTGTTGATCGTATCCGGTTTTGGGATCTATAATATTCTGAATATGTTGATCTATGAAAAAATGGATACCATCGCAATACTAAAGGCTACGGGGTTTGCAGGTTCGGACGTTAAGAAAATATTCACGGCCATATCATTAAGTATCGGTGTTTTTGGAGCGATAGCAGGGGCGATTTTCGGATTTCTCTTTTCAAAGATCATAGATGCCATTCCGTTTAATACCGATTCGTTGCCCACGATAGAGACCTATCCGATAGATTATGGTGTACAGTATTATATGATTGCAGTGTTGTTTGCCTTGGTCACTACCTATTTGGCAGGATGGTTTCCCGCAAGAAAAGCAAGTAAAATTGACCCTGTAGAGATTATTAGAGGAAAATAATGGAGAATAATATAGTATTAGAGGCCCGTGCCATATATAAATCGTTTTACGATCCTGTTAAGATAGATGTATTAAAAGATATATCTTTTAATGTAAAACGGGGAGAATTCGTGTCGGTCATAGGAAAATCAGGATGCGGAAAATCTACCTTGCTCTATATTCTTTCTACAATGGATACCGACTATCAGGGAGAGCTTCTTATAGATAACATAAGTATGCACGGAAAATCTGAAAAGGAACTTGCCGCCATCCGAAACGAAAAAATAGGTTTTGTTTTTCAGTTTCATTACCTGCTGAATGAATTTACGGTATTAAAGAACGTGATGCTTCCCGGTTTTAAGCTTAACAAGTACAATGAGGCCGAGTTGGAAAGCAGGGCGCTCTCTTTATTGAAAGACTTGGGCATAGAGCATTTGGCACATAAAATGGCACATAAAATATCTGGGGGAGAAAAACAACGGGTGTCCATTGCCCGGGCCATGATCAATGACCCCCTTATAATCATGTGCGACGAGCCTACCGGTAATTTAGACAATTCGAATACCGATATGGTTTTCGACATCTTCAAAGAACTGACCGAGGTGTACCATAAAACACTATTGGTAGTGACCCATGACATGACCTTTGCCCAAAATACGCAACGCACCATAGAAATGGAGGATGGTAGAATAGTGCCATAATCTATTTTTTCAAATTTCCATGTAATTCAAGAACGTATGTAGCCCATATTCGTGATAGTGTATATAGGTGGTATGATCGCAAGAAAATTAAATTGTTACTTTTAGAGGTGAAACTGTGTTACTTTTTTAACACTCTGTGATTATTTGGTCACATGAAAAAAACGAACATCAAATACCGTTTAAAAAATGAAAAGAATTCTACTAACTGCCTTAATGTCGATTTACATATGGCCTTGTTTTTCACAGGCCATTCTGGAAGATGAAAGATACGTGCCCGAAACAGATCCGCTTGTACTTGAAAAATTAGATCAATGGCAAGACATTAAATTTGGGCTCTTGATGCACTGGGGGCCATACAGTCAGTGGGGTATTGTTGAGTCTTGGTCCATTTGCCCGGAAGATTATGGTTGGTGCGAGCGTAAAATGGGTAGTAATCCACAGAATTATACCGAATACGTAAAAGAGTACGAAGGACTCAAAAAAACTTTTAACCCAACAAAGTTCAATCCCCAAAAATGGGCTAAAGCGGCGAAGGAAGCAGGCATGCGGTATATGATATTTACCACCAAACATCATGATGGTTTCTCTATGTTCGACTCAAAGTACACCGATTATAAAGTTACCGATCCCGAATGTGCCTTTAGTTCAAATCCGAAGTCGAATATTACGGCTGAGGTTTTTAATGCCTTCAGGGCCGAAGATATGTGGGTCGGGGCTTATTTTTCTAAACCAGATTGGCATCACGAAAACTATTGGGATCCTTATTTTCCGCCATTTGATAGAAATGTAAATTATGATCCGGCTTTATATCCTGAAAAATGGGAAAAATATGTGCAGTTTACCCATAACCAATTAATGGAATTATTGACAGATTATGGTAAGGTAGATATTATTTGGTTAGACGGGGGCTGGGTAAAAAAGAGGGATCAACAAAATCTAGAGGAAAACTATGCGGAAAAGTTTGCCGAGAATACTGCTGGCAACGGTTTTATTAAGCATAGAATGGTGTCTCAAGACATTAGAATGGACGAGTTGGTAGCAAAAGCACGTAAAAAGCAACCTGGTTTAATTGTGGTGGATAGGGCGGTTTACGGTAAAAACCAAAATTACCTTACACCAGAAAATAGAGTGCCGGAGAAAGAGCTTCCCTACCCTTGGGAATCTTGCATCATATCTGGAGGAGGATGGTCTTACACCCCGGATGCAACTTATATGACGGGGTATCAAGGAATACAGATGTTAGTGGATATTGTGGCCAAAGGAGGGAATCTTCTTCTTAATATAGCACCCTCCCCAGAAGGGGAATGGCAAAATGGGGCCTATAATTTACTTTCGGAATACGGAGATTGGATGAAAGTGAACGCCGAGGCAATATATAATAGTAAGACACTTGCGCCTTACAAAGAAGATAATATATGTATGACCCAACAAGATAATGGCAACACCTATTTTTTCTATATGGCTAAAGAGAATGAAACTAAAATTCCTTCTGAGATAACGGTCCGTTCTCATCAACCAATTAAAAATGCTACCGTACAGTTGTTGGGAGATGATACCTTGTTAAAATGGAAAAACACGGGTGAAGGGTTTACGGTAAAAATACCGGAGAAATTAAGAAAAAACCCGCCTAGCAATTATGTTTGGACGATAAAAGTTTCTCAAATAAAGAGGTAGTAGCTGTTTTTTATAAAGATTAGGTGTAGCAAAACCTAACAGATGTATTAATTGCCCATAACCTTAAAATTGAAATTTTTTTAAAAAGAACAAGTTTCTGTAGGCTGTTGGTTTGGCAATTATCGGGGCTTTTTTTGATTAAAAAGAAATCGAAGCCTATCAATAATATCAATACGGTAATTGTATTCTTTACCTTCCTCAATTGTACGAATAAATGCTATTTTTAGTTTTGTTCCACCTGTAATCAGGGGGCTATTATAGTGTGTTGTGAGTGATATGACACCTGTAATAATCATCGTTCAATTAAAATAGTATCAAATCGTATGTCGCATAAAGATTCCGAAGAACAGCGTTTGGCTGTTGGGGATACCTATAAAAATTGGAAAAGATGGGGGCCTTATCTTGCGGAAAGACAATGGGGTACCGTAAGGGAAGATTATAGTGAAGATGGGAACGCATGGAGCTTTGTGGATCACGACAAGGCGCGAAGCAATGCCTATAGATGGGGAGAGGAAGGTATTGGTGGTTTTTGTGATTCTAGAGAAATACTTTGTTTGGCCCCTGCATTCTGGAACGGTAAAGACCCTATATTAAAAGAACGTTTGTTCGGACTTACAAATAATGAGGGCAACCATGGGGAAGATGTAAAAGAACTATATTTTCACCAAGCATCTACACCTACACATTCCTATGCAAAGTATCTGTACAAGTATCCCCAGAAAAAATTTCCGTATGCCGATCTGGTAAGAAAAAATCGCTCTCGTAACAGAAATGAGCCCGAATATGAGATGTTGGATACCAAGGCCTTTAAAAGAAGTGCTTATTTCGACTGTTTTATAGAGTATGCAAAGGCAGATGTAGACGATGTTCTAATGAAGGTTACGGTTGCCAACAGAGGGGCAAAAACGGCTACGGTACATGTGCTTCCACATTTGTGGTTCCGTAATTTCTGGAAACATAACAAACGGTTTGAGCGCCCCAATATGAAGGCTATTTCAGATAATTGCGTACAGTCTAGAAGTGTAAGAAATGGCAGGTATTACCTGTACCATGAAAATGGGGAACAGCTCTTTTGTGAAAATGAGACGAACAATAAACGAATTTACAATGTACCCAATGAGGTGCCGTATGTAAAAGACGGCATTAACAATTATGTAATAAACGGGGAATCTACGGTAAACCCAGAAAAGAACGGTTCAAAATTTGCCGTATGGCATAAGTTACGTCTTAAGCCAGGGGAGGAGAAATCGGTAAAAATTAGGCTTAGCAAAAAAAAATTAAAACAACCTTGGGAAGAATTCGATACAATTTTTGAAAATAGAATTGAGGAGTGTAAAGAATTCTATGAGGGTGTTTTGTCTAAAAAGAAACTGTCGGAAGCTCATAAAGAAGTAGCGAAAAAGGCCTTTTCAGGGTTGTTGTGGAGCAAACAATTCTACTATTATGATGTGTTTAAATGGCTTTTTGGAGGACCAGGAGAACCAAAACCTTATCGTACTAATGCCAGAAATTATAGTTGGCAACATTTGACCAATCGGCATGTAATCTCTATGCCGGATAAATGGGAATACCCATGGTACGCCGCCTGGGACCTTGCCTTTCATATGGTCTCTTTTGTAGAGATAGATCCTTATTTTGCGAAAGAACAGTTGTTGTTGGTGCTTAAAGAGAGCTATATGCATCCCAATGGGCAAATACCGGCCTATGAGTGGAATTTTAGCGATGTAAACCCTCCGGTGCATTCATGGGCGGTATGGAATGTTTATGAAAAAGATAAACAGCGTACGGGGGTTGGCGATACCTCTTTTTTAGAAAAATCCTTTCAAAAGCTATTGCTCAATTTTACGTGGTGGGTAAATCAGAAAGACAAAAGTGGCACGGATCTGTTCGAAGGTGGTTTTTTAGGATTGGACAACATTGGGGTCTTTGATCGAAACCATATGCCACCGGGCATAAATAGAATGCAGCAAGCGGACGCCACCAGTTGGATGGCCATGTTTACGTTGAACATGTTGCGAATGTCATTGGAATTGGCGGAGACCAATAAAGTATATGAAGAGAATGTCGCAAAGTTTTTTAGACATTTTTTAAATATAGCTTGGGCCATGCACCATATCGGAAAAAAGGACATATCGCTTTGGGATGACGATGACAATTTTTATTACGATGTGGTGGAAATGTCCAGCGGAATTACAAATCGTTTAAAAGTAAGGTCTTTGGTGGGCATCATTCCTTTGTTTGCAGTTGAGATTATTCATAAAGATCTTTTCGAGGAATTGAAGGATTTTCGACAACGTGCCGCCGAAATAGTTAGAACAAGGCCCGATCTTGCGTCTTTGATATCCAATATAGAAGAAACGAACGATGAGGGGAATTATCTTTTTTCTATCATGCGCGGATTTCGGTTAGAGCGTTTGTTAAGACGTATGTTGGATGAAGACGAATTTCTTTCCGATTATGGTATACGTTCCTTGTCCAAATATCATGAAGAACATCCGTTTGTTTTTAAACATCATGGGCATCATCAAATTCAATATGAATCTGGAGAAAGCCGGTCCAGTATGTTCGGGGGGAACTCTAACTGGCGGGGTCCTATTTGGATACCCTTAAATTATATGATCATTCAATCGTTACGAAAATACTATACTTTTTATGGGGATAGTTATCAATATGAGTTTCCTACGGGCTCTGGCAATAAATTAAATTTGAAGGAAATTGCCAATGAGCTCAGCAAACGATTGATAAAGCTTTTTGAGAGAAATGAAGATGGAAGGTTTCAATACCATTCCGAAGGTGAGGACAATCTTTTTTCCACCGATGAGCATTTTAGGGGTCAACACCTTTTTTATGAATTTTTTGACGGCGACCATGGTAAAGGTCTAGGTGCGTCTCACCAAACAGGTTGGACGGCCCTTATTGCCAATATAATTATGGAGATGGACTAAGAATGGTCTATGCGCGATCCGCATTTCCGGTCTGGGATACCTCTTCTATAAGGTTCGCTACCAAAGCGGTCCATCCCGTCTGATGCGATGCTCCCAACCCACGTCCGTTTTCACCATGAAAATACTCATAGAATAAAACCAGGTCCTTAAAATGGGGATTTTGATAATACTTCTCGTACAGCTTGTTTATGGGCCTGTTTCCATGTTCGTCCAGATCAAACAGTTTTATCAATCGCTTGCTGAGTTCTATACTCACTTCCATTAAATTCAACTGGTTATCGGTACCGGTGGGGTATTCTACCGTCATGTTACCATTACTATATTCATAATACTCTTGCAGCGCCTTTATAAAAAGATAGTTCATGGGCATCCATACGGGACCTCGCCAGTTAGAGTTGCCACCGAACAAAGAAACCGTAGATTCGGCCGGCTCGTAGTTAATGGAATAATCTACCCCGTCTATTTTTATTTGATAGGGCGTTTCGTGTATTTTAGATAAAGAACGAATGCCATACGGACTCAAAAATTCTTTCTCGTCCAAAAGGCTTTTTAACAAGGGGCGCATTCGGTCTTTGGGTACCAATGAAAGCAGTAGGTCTTCACCGTCGGAGTATTCCTGTATCACTACATATTTTAAATTCTCCATTCTGTATTTTTTGAACCAAAGTACACTTGCCTTAAATTTCGGGAATTTGTTAAGGGTACTGCTCTTTAGGTTTAGAACGGCTGCAATGGATAACATACCTACGATAGACCTAACCTTAATGGTGGTAGATCGGCCGTCTTCCATGACCAACCTGTCGTAAAAGAAGCCTTCTTCATGGTCCCATGTGTTTACTTTGTCGGAATCCATTTTGTTGAGGGCCTCGGCAATAAAGACAAAATGGCCAAAATATTTAGTTGCCATATCTTCATAGGAATCGTCCTCGCTGGCAATTTCCAGGCTCATCTCTAGCATGTTCAAACAATAGAGGGCCATCCACGCCGTACCATCTACCTGTTCTAAAGTGCCGCCACCGGGTACACCGTGGCTACGGTCAAAGACCCCAATGTTGTCCAAGCCCAAGAATCCACCCTGAAAAACATTGTTTTGATGACGATCCAAACGATTTACCCACCAAGTAAAGTTTAAAGACAGTTTGTTGAACATGCGTTTTAGAAACGAAATATCTCCCTTACCATTTTCTTTACGGTCCGTCTTAAATATTTGTAGGGCGGCCCATGCCTGTACCGGAGGGTTTACATCGCTAAAATTCCACTCATAGGCCGGTATTTGACCGTTTGGGGCCATATACCATTCTTTGGTGAACAATAACAATTGATCTTTGGCGAACTCCGGGTCTATCAATGCAAAAGAAGCGCAATGAAATGCGGAGTCCCAAGCGGCATACCAAGGGTATTCCCATTTGTCCGGCATGGATAGTATATCATGGTTCCGTAGGGTTTTCCAGCTACTGTTTCTACCCTTTAAACGTTCTTCTGGCGGTTGAGATGTTTTAGAGTCCCCTTTCAGCCATCGTTCTACTTCGTAGTTGTAATATTGTTTGCTCCAAAGAAGACCGGCAAACGCCTGGGTTAAAATTTTACGTTCCTCAGTGGTAGCCTTGGGCGCTATATTATTGTAAAAAAGAGCGCATTCTTGGCGGCGGTCAATCAGTATGTTATCGAATGTACTCCCAAACGGGTTTGCTATATTTTTTTCCGATAAGCGCAATTTTACGGTAATAGATTCTCCTCCCTTAAGTTCTCGTTTGTACAAAGGGGCGAATTTAGTGCCATGGTCGTTTTGTGTGGCCAAGGCGTAGTCGCCGGAGATTACCGCTTTATGAAATAAGTCTTTCTTAAAGGGGTGTTTGTTCTTTTGGTTATAAACCGTTTCCCTATTTGTCTCGTTTTCGGTAAATAACAGATGGTCGGCATCTTCAAAATACAAGTTGTAATTACCGGTGTAAGGGTGGTCTATATGTACATATTTACTGTTGTCCCGCTCTTTTTTGTTTATGACGGGTTTTTTGGACATGTCTTTAAATGTCCAATGATTTCTCATGGTCAGCGTAGGCAAGAGATGAATTTCTGCCGCACTTTTGTTTCTGTTGGTTATAGTGATCTGTATCAATAGATCGTTATCGTCCGCTTTGGCGTATTCGGTAAATACATCAAAATAGGCATCGTTGTCAAAAACACCTGTATCCAATATTTCATATTCAAGATCGTACCTATTGCGTTTGCCGTTTTCGTCCACCAATTCGTTGTACGGAAATTTGTTCTGTGGGTATTTGTACAAGTGTTTCATGTACGAATGGGTGGGGGTATTTTCTAAATAGTAATACAGCTCTTTTACATCTTCCCCGTGGTTTCCTTGTGGACCGGTAAGTCCGAACAAACGTTCTTTTAATATAGGGTCTTTACCGTTCCATAGGGCAATATTGAAACATACGTTACAATACCGGTCAGAAATGCCCGCTATACCATCTTCCCCCCATCTATAGGCTCTGCTTCGGGCATGGTCATGCGGAAAATAGTTCCAGGCATCACCGTGTGCGCTATAATCTTCCCTTACGGTGCCCCACTGGCGTTCACTCAGGTAAGGGCCCCATTTTAACCAATCTTTTTCTTCGTTTTGGTGTTGGGCCAAACGCTCTTTTTCTATATTTTTCATAGGGGTTTCAGATTTGAAAATGAAAAGAGGAGACTTTTCGTATTACCGGTAAAAAGTTGGTTATACGGCTCTTTGTACAACCTCAAAAACACGATTGGCGTCGCACTTAATAGTTTTTGAAGGGTATTTTAATATAAGTGCATAGTCATGCGTGGCCATCAATATAGTTCTACCGGATTTGTTTATTTCTTGTAAAACCTTCATTACCTCTACACTGGTTTGGGGGTCTAGATTACCCGTTGGTTCATCTGCCAAGATCAATTCGGGGTCGTTCAATAACGCCCTGGCTATGGCAATTCTTTGTTGTTCGCCGCCAGACAATTCGTGGGGAAACTTGAATCCCTTTGTTTTCATGCCCACTTTCTCGAGAACTTCTAAAACTTGTGCGTCCATTTTTGATTGGTCCTTCCATCCGGTCGCCTTAAGTACGAACAACATGTTCTCGTTAATGTTTCTGTCGGGCAATAACTTGAAATCTTGAAAAACGATTCCGAGTTTTCTTCGTAAAAACGGAATATCGCTTTCTTTCAGTGTCTTTAAATTAAAATCTACGATATGTCCCTCTCCTTTTTTTAAGGGCAGGTCACCATACAACGTTTTCATAAAGCTACTTTTGCCACTTCCTGTCTTACCTATTAGGTAAACGAACTCACCTTTGGTAACTTGTATGGTTACATCACTGAGTACCAGGCTTTCTTTCTGAAAAATGGCAGCGTCCTTTAATTCTAAAACTGTCTCTTGCATAGCGTTTTTGTTGATATAAAAGTAATAAGTTCCTCTCGATAACAAGGAAACGTTTATTAAATTCTTTTCTTTTGTAGTCGCAATTTACATACTTAGGTACAATATTTGCCGTTATGATGTTGTAATACTACGGTAATTCAAAAATAGTCAGAGAACGCTATGTTTAAAAAAATCACCGCTTTTTTACCCATGTTAATGGGGGTAGTTTGGGTAGGTATCGCCCAAGAATCCAAAATTTATACACACGAACAAAAAGATTTTCAAGACGCACTTGCGCTGTACAATAATGAGCAGTACCAAGCGGCACAGACAATCTTTAACAAGGTAAAATCCACCACAAAAAATGAAGAGATTGCGGCAAATAGTGCCTACTATGCCGCGAATGCCGCAGTACGCTTAAATCAGCGTGGTGCCGATCGGCTCATGGAAGATTTTGTGGAGAAATACCCAACGTCCACCAAACGTAATTCAGCCTTCGCCGATGTTGCCGAGTATTATTTTGAAACCGGTAAGTACCCCTATGCCTTAAAGTGGTATAACAAAGTGGACCAAAGTGCACTCTCTCGGGGTGAGATGGACAAGTTTAACTTTAATTATGGTTATTCGCTCTTTTCCTCAAAAAAAACGAAGGAAGCGGAACGTTATTTGGAAAAGGTGACCACCTCACCGGTATATGGTTCGCAGGCTAAGTACTATTTGGGGTACATTGCGTACCAAGAAGATGATTATGACGCGGCCAACCAACGTTTTGATCAAATAACGGATCAAACTGTCTTAGAGGAAAAGTTGAGCTATTACCAAGCTGACATGAACTTTAAGTTGGGGAAATTCGAGGAGGCCATAGCCTTGGCAAAAAAGCAATTGCCCAAATCGAATAGGACGGAAGTTTCTGAGCTCAACAAGATCATAGGGGAGAGCTATTTTAATTTAAAACAGTATGACAATGCCATCCCTTATTTAAGGGAATATAAGGGCAAAAGAGGAAAATGGAACAATACCGATTATTATCAATTGGGATATTGTTATTACAAACAAGCGGATTATGCAAATGCCATAGCACAGTTCAATAAAATTATAGGAGGTACCAACAGTGTTTCGCAAAACGCATACTACCATTTGGCGGAATGTTACCTTAAGCAAGATAAAAAACAAGAGGCGTTGAACGCTTTTAGAAATGCTTCACAAATGGATTTCAATGCCGAAATTCAAAAAGACGCTTTCTTAAACTATGCCCGTTTAAGTTATGAGGTAGGAAACGCCTACGAACCCGTACCTCAGGTTATCACCAATTACTTGGATACGTATCCGAATGATGAGCATCAAGAAGAAATGCAGACTTTGTTGGTAGATTCTTATATCACGTCCAAAAATTTTGCAGGCGCTATGGAACTCTTGGAAAAAAATAAGAATTACGCCAGTAAAGAAACCTATCAAAAGGTAGCTTACTATAGGGGGATAGAACTTTTTATGGAGACCGATTATGACGGGGCCTCCGAGAATTTGGGAAAATCGTTGAACAGTGCCGTAAACGAGACTTTTAAGGCAAAGGCAAGTTATTGGAAAGCGGAAGCGGATTATCTTTTGAACAGGTTCGATGAAGCGGTGGTAGGGTTCAAGGCCTTTAAGCAAAGTACCGTAGCTTCTACATTGGCGGAGTCTAAAGATGTGGATTATGATCTGGCCTACGCTTATTTTAAGCAAAAAGATTATAGCAATGCCATTACCTATTTTAGTGCTTTTACCAACTTGAACAATGTTGAGGTAGAAAAATTACATGACGGTTATTTAAGGTTGGGCGATAGTTATTTTGCGACCAGTAAATATTGGCCTGCCATAGAAACATATAACAAGGCACTGGCACTTACAGGTCCGGAAAAGGACTATGCTTCTTATCAGAAAGCGATGAGCTATGGTTTTGTGGGCAAATCGGATAGTAAGATAGAAAGTTTGGAGAACTTTGTATCACAATATTCAAGATCTAGTTTTAAAGATGATGCCTTGTTTGAACTGGGCAATACCTACATTTCGTTAGGACAAGAAAATAAAGGGTTACAGGCTTATGATAGGTTGATAAACGAATACAAGGGCAGTTCTTTGGTGCCCCAGGCTTTGATGCGTCAGGGACTTGTGCATTACAATGCCAGTAGAAACGATGCTGCATTGGCCAAATTTAAAACGGTCGTAAGAGATTATCCAAAAACGCAAGAGGCTATACAGGCCGTAGCAACGGCAAAATTGGTATATGTAGACCTTGGTCGAGTAAACGAATATGCCGATTGGGTAAAGGATCTTGATTTTGTACAGGTGACGGATACCGAATTGGATAACGCAAATTTTGAATCGGCCCAAAAACAGAATATGGAGGGCAAGACCGAAGCTGCCATAAAAGGATATAAAAACTACATTGAAGAGTTTCCGAACGGTCTTCATGCACTTGATGCCAATTTTAGTCTGGCACAGCTTTATTTCGGAAAAGGCGATAAAGATGCCGCCCTGCCATATTATAAATATGTAGCGGATAGAACCACGAGCGAATATGCCGAACAGGCATTGACCAGGGTATGTGAAGTCTATATCGGAAAACAGGATTATGACACGGCATTGCCATATTTGTTAAAGTTGGAAGATCAGGCCAATATTCAACAAAATAGAACTTTTGCCCAGTCCAATTTAATGAAAGGCTATTATGGGCAAAAGAATTATACAAAAACGTTGGAGTATGCTGATAAGGTGTTGGCCACTTCCAATATAGACGACCGTATAAAAAGTGATGCGCAGATCATGATCGCAAGGTCGGCCATTGCCACAGGTGACGAATCAAAGGCAAAATCGGCTTACACTAAAGTATTGGGCATTGCCTCCGGGGCCACTGCGGCAGAGGCTCTTTACTATGATGCCTATTTTAAGAATAAGGAAGGAGATTTCGAGTCTTCCAATATTTCTGTACAAAAATTGGCAAAAGACTACGCTACCTATAAGAAATGGGGCGGTAAAGGTCTGGTGCTTATGGCGAAGAACTTTTACGCCTTGGAAGATGCTTACCAAGCTACCTATATTTTAGAGAGTGTTATCACAAACTTTGAACAATACCCAGAGATAGTAGCGGAGGCCAAAGGTGAACTGGCCATTATCAAATCAAAAGAATCACAAAGCAACTCTTCAGTAGATCCAAATTAAAATTAATGTACCATAGTAATAGAACACATATGTACAAAAGCATAAAATCAGTATTGGCGGTAGGAGCGTTTCTTGTAAGTGCGCAATTCATGGTTGCACAAGAGGAAAAGGAAGATTTGGGAACAGAAACTGTTACCGTGACAAAAGCATATACCCCTACGGTGTCCGATGCCTTTAAGATAAAATCGGTGCCTAATCTTAACGATTCTATCGTATTAAAAAAGAAGAAGATTACCTATAATATTTTCTCGGTGCCGGTAGCCTCTACCTTTACACCTTCAAAGGGAACGGCCTCTAAGGTAGAAAGGGTTCCGCCACCTGAGTTGTTCAATTCCTATGCGTCTGCAGGTCTGGGTAATTATGGGAATACCACGGCCAAATTTTATACCACCAGAGAACTGGATAGGGACGAAAATCTGGATATTGGTTTTAACCACAATTCATCAAGAGGTGATATTGATGGCGTTCAGTTGGATAATATTTTTTCGGATACAAAATTGGATGCTTCATATAGTAAAAAAGACAGAGATCTTAGTTGGGGTGCCGCGGTTGGTCTACAGCATCAACTGTACAATTGGTACGGACTTCCCGAGGGCGTGTACGATGATGCTACCGTCGATGCTATAGACGAGCGTCAGAATTATTATATGGCCGAAGTGGGTGGTCACATTAATGTAGAGGAGTCTTTCTTTAAAAGGGCCGACTTTCAATATAGAAGGTTTTGGGATGCAGTAAAATCCGGGGAAAATAGGGCTGTTTTGAATACCGCGCTCGAATTGCCTTTGAACGAGGAGGTTCTTAGAATAAAAGCGAAGGTAGATTATGTTGGTGGAGATTTTGAGAACGCCAGTATTAATAGTACCACAAATGATCAGGGTATAAAATATAACAACCTACAGGTAGGTGTAAATCCTAGTTTGGTTATGTTGAGGGATGATCTGTCGTTGAACTTGGGGGTGAACATTGTGTACGGAATGGACCTCGAAAATAGTGAAAGTAACTTTTATATCTATCCGGCGGTAACGGCATCCTATAGGTTAATGGATGAGACCGTAATTGCCTATGGAGGTGTAGAAGGCGAGTTGCGCCAAAATTCCTATTATGATTTTGTAGAGGAAAACACGTATGTTTCGCCAACTTTGAGCATAGCACCTACAGATAGTCAATACAATGCCTATATAGGTTTAAAAGGGCAGTTGTTGCCAAACCTTAGCTATAATATTAAAGGTTCGTACACGGCAGAAAACAATAGTCCGTTGTTTACCTTAAATCCACAGAACAATTTTAGGGACGATGAAAAGGGATATTATTATGGCAACTCTTTTGATGTGTTTTATGATGATATAAAGACTATAGGTATTTTTGGGGAGCTTAATGTAGATGTGAACAGAAACTTTACCTTGGGTGTAAATGCAGCGGTCTATGATTATAATACAGAGACCGACAATCCTGCCTGGAACCTGCCCAACTTGACGGGTTCGCTGTTTATGGATTACCAGATCGGGGAAAAATGGTACATGGGAGCCAATTTATTCTATGTTGGTGAAAGGGACGATTTTGCTTCTGTGGCAGAAGTGGGTGTTACACCTTCTGAATTTCCTGCTACCATGATTACTTTAGATGGTTACTTTGATGCCAATGCCCATGTAGGATACCGTGTGGACAACCAGTTGTCCATCTTCGTAAAAGCTGCCAATATTGCCAATAATAATTACCAACGTTGGGCAAACTACCCTGTACAAGGCTTTCAGATTCTTGCTGGAGCCACCTATAAGTTTAATTTTTAGGGGCTTTCTGATTACCGAGGTATAGCATAGGTTATATTTTCTTACTTTAGGGATGATGGGCGCATCCCTAATAATATATGGTCGTTGTTTAAACCGTTTAATGGTTTTTGGGTTCTTGTTATTGAACCATGTTGGTAATGCGCAGAACCTTATTGAAAATCCCAGTTTTGAAAATTATATCCAATGCCCACAGACATTGGGCAATCTTAAAAAAGACCTTGTGGACTGGAATGTGCCGACCCTGGGTTCTACCGATTATTTTAATGGTTGTAGCCAGGCAATGGGAACACCAAAGAACTTTAATGGGGAGCAACCCGCAGATTTTGGGGTAGGTTACGTAGGTCTCTATTTGTATGCCCCCGATGATTATAGGGAGTATTTACAGGGTACGCTTACGAAAACCTTAAAAAAGGATGAGGTGTATAGGCTTTCCTTTTACGTAAGTTTGGCCGAGCGATCTGACTTTGCCATTAGGGAATTCGGTATTTGTTTTTCTGAGGTTCCCATTCAGGTGCAGACCACTAAAACCTTGTCTAAGATGCACCTTTCAAAGGTGCCGGGTGATGTGTCCAATTATCTGGAGATAAAATATGACGATTTTTATTCGGACGAAAAAGAATGGGTCAAGGTAGAAATAGAATTTGTGGCAAAAGGAACGGAAAATTATCTGGTTATCGGAAATTTTAAGGACAATAAGAGAACCCGAAGGTTCAAGACCAAAAGGTCGGGTACCAAAGGGTCTTACTATTATTTGGATATGGTTTCGTTATATGCACCTTTGGCCGATACGGAAGATGAACAAACCTTTGAACTGAATAAGGAACATACCTTTAAAAATGTACTTTTCGATTTTGATGACTATGATCTACTGCCCAGTGCTGTAGATGAGTTAGAGGAAATATTGAGGTACCTGTCCGTGAACACGGACTTAAAAATTAATATATCCGGACATACCGATAATATCGGGGATGAATCATACAACCTTTTCCTGTCGCGAAAAAGGGCACGCGCCGTAGCTGTGTATATGATGGGCAAAGGCATATCAAAAGAACGGATTTCTTATCAGGGACTAGGAAGTTCACAACCTATATCCACCAATAAAACGGCCATGGGGCGGCATAAAAATAGACGGGTGGCCTTCGTTATCAAGGCACCATAACATTAATAATCGGAATATGCCGTTGGGTAGAGAAGAAAGATGTCTGCCTTGTTCATATTGTTTTTATAGTGCTCGTCATTTTTTAAGGCCGTCCATTTATCCGAAGCAAAAAACTTTTCCCACAATGCATCTCTTTGTTCCATATTGGCATATGTGGTCATATACATCAAATTGGGCATTTGTGAACCGGAAATAACTTCTGCGTAAAAAACGGCATTGGCACCAATACTTTCGAACAAGTCTACTTCGCCCCCTACATTAAACATAGCTACTTTGTTTTTATAAGTAGCCTCTGTAGGCGATTCGTAACTTCTTAGTTCGTAAACCCGTTCGGATCTAGGGGTAGATACTTGGCTGGGCCTCATATGGGGCATTTCTGAAAACGCTCGCATTAAGGTAGAACTTATTCTTTGGTAAGGCGGATCATTGTACTTTGCCGTTATATATTCTTTGCCGGCAGAAAGGTGTCCTTTGTCCACGGCAATGGAGGCTTCCAGTTTTTCGAACTGATCTAAAGAGGTGAACGGAATAAGCACATAAATTCTATCGGCTTTTGTAAACTTGTTTTGCCGTACCTTGAAAACGCCGATATTTTTAATGCCCTGTCTTTTTAGTGCAGGCAAATAGGCGTTCTTTAAATAATTATCGACCCTGTTTTCTTGGTCTTCATTTTTTATGAGGTAGGTCTTTAATTCGTAAAATTCCCTTTTCTTTTCTTGGGCGTGGCCAATGCAAGTGAACAAGAGTGTTACAATAATTAATGTTCTGGTATAATTTAATAGGGGATTCATCGGGTAGTTGGTTTTTGTTGTAAAGAGGTAAGGTACGTATTTTGAATGACCTTCTGCTGGCAACAGAGTGCTTTTGTTAAAAAAATGGACAGCCCTATTTTTTCGAGGACGTTGGTTAAAACGTACTTTTGCAATTAGCGCATACCATTATGTCCAAACCTTCCGGTTATCATATTATAGACCCTGCAAAAAGTCCTGTTTTTTATGGCTACATTATTCTTGTAATAGGTACCATAGGCATTTATTTTAGTATCCCAGGGCAGACCATCGGGGTCTCTGTCTTTACGGATCCGGTGAAAGATGCGCTTGGTCTTTCTAGAAATCAATTTAGCAATGCCTATATGATAGGTACCATAGTTAGCTCTTTGGTCATAGGGCGTGCGGGTATTTGGTTTGATAGATATGGGGCCAGATACGTAGCTTTTTTTGCTGCTTTAGGGCTTGGGGTCACCTTGTTTCTTTGCTCATGGTCGGCGCATATGAGCGATTATATAAAAAGACTTTTATCCGTTGATACTTGGGTGGTTCCGTTTTCTGTGATGACCATATTGTTTTTTATGCTACGTTTTGCGGGGCAGGGGGTTTTGACCATGGCCTCTAGAAACGTAATCATGATTTGGTTCGATAAGAATAGGGGCAAGGTGAATGCCATTAGTAGTGTGGCCCTTTCTTTTGGTTTTTCATCATCGCCCTTATGGGTAAATGCGTTGATAGATAACAATGGCTGGCAACAGACCTGGCAATATCTTGGGGTCGGATTGTTGGTTTTTAGTGTATTTGTTTTTCTTTTCTATAAGATTTCGCCCGAATCACATGGCCTGTTGCCCGATGGGGCAAAGGCAGTTTCTACAAAAGAGGAAAGTAAAAAAGAGGTTCGTAAGCAATTTACGCTGAAGGAGGCAAAACGTACAAGGGCGTTTTGGATGTATGGACTTACCCTAGCTTTTAACAGCTTTTTTATTACGGGACTTACCTTTCATGTGGTCTCGGTTTTTGATAGTGAAGGTTTTCCTAAAGAAGATGCTATTTCTATTTTTCTACCCGGTTCTGTAGTCGCCGTTACGGTATCTACGATCTTTAATTTTTTAAGTGATTACCTGCCGTTGAAATTGTACCTATATTTAATGTTGCTCGGAGGGTTTTCTGCCTCTTTAGGATTTTTGTTGTTGTCCACTAGTGCTGGAGTACCCATGCTCATTGCGGGTTTTGGAATTTTGGGAGGTTTCTTTGCGGTTTTAAATGCTGTGGCATGGCCCCGATTTTACGGTAGAAAACATTTAGGTAGTATTACCGGTAAGATCATGAGTTTTTTGATATTGGCAAGTGCACTGGCCCCAAGTGTTTTTAGTCTCTGCCTGTCAACATTCGGGTCATATAGGTTGGTAGGATATATAGGGTTGGTCTTTTTACTGTTCTTGTCCATAGGGGCCATAAAGGCCGATAACCCACAATAATGTCATTGTTGAAATAGGAGTTTTAGATAATGAAAGGATTAAGTATATTTAAAAAATAGAAACGGACTACCTTTACAAAAAAAATGTAATGGACTTAAATTTAGCGGTATTGATAGATGGAGACAACATTCCATCCGCATACGTAAAAGAAATGATGGAGGAGATTGCGAAGTATGGCAATCCGACAATAAAACGTATTTATGGTGATTGGACCAACCCTAGATTGGGCAAGTGGAAGAATGTATTATTAGAAAATGCCATAACCCCTATTCAGCAATACGGATATACACAAGGTAAGAACGCTACCGATTCTGCAATGATCATCGATGCTATGGATATTCTGTATTCTGGTAAGGTGAATGGTTTTTGTCTCGTTAGCAGTGATAGTGATTTTACGCGTTTGGCGACAAGGCTACGTGAAGCAGGTATGCAGGTATTTGGTATTGGGGAGCGCAAAACGCCCAATCCGTTTATTGTGGCCTGTGACAAGTTTATTTATATCGAAATTTTAAAGAGCCAGTCAGAAGAAGAAACGTCTAATAGTAATGCCAATGTCGGCAATGCCAAAAACCAGGTCGATAAAATTACCCCAAAGGATATAAAATTTATAGCCACGACTATCGAGGATGTTGCCGATGATGACGGATGGGCATTTTTAGGTGATGTGGGTAGTCTCTTGCAAAAGAAGCAACCAAATTTCGACGCTCGTAATTACGGATTCCAAAAATTGACGCCCCTAATCAATTCTATCCCTAATTTTGAAATCGATAGAAGGGAAGATTCTAAAGGAAAAAATAAATTGATCTATGTAAGGATCAAGGAAAAGAAAAATCATAAATCAAAAAAATAAAGAATTTATATTTTTTCGTAGATCTATAAAGAACAGGGGTAGAGCTTTGTACAGTTACTTCTTTTCTTGAGTAAGAACCAGCTGTTTAATGAAGTGCAATATTAGGAATATCAAAGTTTTAGAACATCGTATATTCTGTATTTTTCTATCTTGTGCGACAAAGCTAACCATTGTTATGAAAAAGAATCTTGTTAAAATTGTTTGTGCATTAATGTTGTTCTTGCCATTGTCCAATATGTATGCATCTACAGAAGATAAAGTGTTTTGTGTCTTCGATAATTTTGTTCTTTTAGAAGATAGTCCCTTGGGTGTTTGGGTTTATTCCGTTTCCGGTGCCGACCCCGAGTATAGTAATGGTGTTCTGTACATAGAGGAAAAAGAAAAAGAAACGTATAAGGTTTTTGTCCAATTAAAGAATGGAACATTAACTGGGCAAGATGTAGAAGTGGATGGTAATACGGTGAAATTTGGTATGAACATAGAAGGGGTAGAACGAGTCGTAGTGGAGTTAGAGGTAAATGGAAACCTCATAAGAGGGGAAGTCTATACTTCTCAAGGGCCATTAAAAATAGAAGGAAAAAGAAAGTTGCCTCCCAAATAGATGAATAGCCCCCTTTAGAAAATATTTAGTTTCCCAAGATCATTGTGTTTAAACTAAAATGTATTGTTTTGAAAAAATTACTTTTTTTATCCTTTATTGTTTTGTCCAGTTGTGAGCTCTTTAAGGAAGAGGTCGATTTGATCGTTATAAATGCTACGGTGTATACGGTAGATGAAAATTTCTCTACAACGGAAGCATTTGCTGTCAAGGACGGTAAGTTTTTGGCGGTTGGTACCACCGATGATATAAGAAGCACCTATACCGCAGACCAAATAATAGATGCGGACAAAAGAGCTATTACCCCAGGGTTGATAGATGCCCATTGTCACTTCTACGGTCTAGGGCTCAACCAGCAAGTGGTAGATTTGGTAGGTGCCAAAAGTTTTGATGAGGTTTTGCAAAGGGTTATAGATTTTCAGGCTAGTACGCCAAAACAATTTATTAGAGGTCGGGGTTGGGATCAGAACGACTGGGAGGTAAAAGAGTTTCCCACAAAATACGAATTGGATTCTTTGTTTCCTGACACACCTGTGGTTTTGGGGCGTATAGACGGTCACGCATATTTAGTAAACCAGAAAGCGCTTGATATGGCGGGTATAGACTGGAAAACAACTGTTGAGGGGGGTGAAATCGTAAAACAATGGGGTGGAAAAATTAATGGTATTACCGGGGTTTTGATAGACAATCCCATGTCTTTAATAGATAGTATAATGCCGCCACCGACCAAAGAGGAAAAAATTGCTGCCCTAAAATTGGCCGAACGTATCTGTTTAAACCATGGGTTAACTACGGTAAATGATGCGGGAATAGATCGTGAGACGATAGAGTTGATCGATAGTTTGCAGCAGGCTGGGGAGTTGTCTATACGGGTATACGCCATGGTAAGTAATAACCCGGATGAGGTAGATTACTTCATCGAAAAAGGACCAATAAAAACAGAAAAATTAAATGTTCGCTCCGTAAAGGTGTATGGAGATGGGGCACTCGGGTCTAGAGGTGCCGCATTAAAAGAACCTTATTCCGATAAACCGGACCATTATGGAGCCATGGTAACCCCTGTGTCCGAAATTATGGACTTGGCCGAAAAACTGGCCGAATCGGAGTATCAAATGAATACACATGCCATAGGGGATTCTGCCAATGCGGTCGTTTTGCGTGTTTATCATGATGTGTTACAGAACAAGCCGGATAGACGATGGAAAGTGGAACATGCTCAGGTTATAGACCATCCGGATTTTGATTATTTTGAAGATGGTATCATCCCTTCTGTGCAACCCACACATGCAACAAGCGATATGTATTGGGCAGCTGACAGATTGGGGGAAGAAAGGGTGCACGATGCATACGCATATAAGACATTGTTGAACAAGGCTGGTATTGTAGCGTTGGGAACCGATTTTCCTGTAGAGCAAGTTAGTCCGTTTCTCACTTTCTACGCAGCGGTGGCGAGAAAGGATACGGAAGGATATCCTGAAGGAGGATTTCAGATGGACGATGTGCTTAGTAGGGAGGAAGCTTTGAAAGGAATGACAATTTGGGCCGCATATTCCAATTTTGAAGAGAATGAGAAAGGTAGTATTGAAGTAGGTAAATATGCCGATTTTACCATTTACGATAAAGATATGATGAAAGTACCTTTAGAAGAGATTCCTACGATTAAGGCGCAACAGACGTTTATAGACGGTAAAGTGCGTTAAATAAAAACCCCGGCCTTGGCCGGGGTCTTCATTAAAATATATTATTGGTAATTAAAAGGTGATAGGAACTGCAACTCTTGTTTTGTCCCAGCCCATTACCATTTCTGTACCTCCATCTATCTCTTTAAAAGCAATGGAAAATTCTTCTAAAGAAGAACTGTCAGATCCACTAGGTACGGTCACGCGTACTACATCTGCATCTTCTTCGTAAAAATAAGAACCCCATTGGTTCAGGTTTTTGTTAAGGATAACGGTCCATTTTTCTTTTCCAGGAATAGTGAACATGGCGTAAGTACCTGCTTTAATATCTTCGCCTCCAAAATTAACATCCTTATAAAAAGTGATTTCAGGAGCTTCGTTGGCCCCTGTTCTCCATACTTGACCTACAGGAGCAAGTTCTGCCAAAGAACGGTTTTTAAGTTGTGGCCGACCATAGATCACACGAACTACTTTGTCCGATATTTTGTAATCTGTAGGGTAGGAAGCCATATCCATAGGGCTCTTGTCAAGACCTGAAAATTTTTGGGCATTTACGTTCGTCGTAACGGTCAATGCTGTAAATAAGATGGTAAGTGCAAGTAAATTTTTCATAAATCGATTTTAGTTTAAAGTGTTCCAAAGCTAAGCAGTTAGCCTAGTTTATTTTGATAAAAAGTCGTTAAAATTTTTAGCCCTTACAGAATGCTTGATAATTTTTAAAAAATAGATAAATATATTTCAATTGTTATTTAAAAAGTAATTTTAAGTTATTAATTGAAACTATAATAGTTAATTGTGTTTTATATATGAAACTATAAACTCATATTTGTATTCAAATTGATATAAATATATAATTATGTGTGGAATCGTATGTGCATTTGATGTCAAGGAAAGTACAGAAGTATTGAGACCTCAATTGCTGGAAATGTCGAAAAAAATTAGACATAGAGGACCGGATTGGAGCGGAATATATGCGGATGAAAAAGCTATTTTGGCCCATGAGCGTTTGGCTATTGTTGACCCGGCTTCCGGGAAACAACCTTTATTGAGCACCGATGGAAATTTGGTGTTGGCGGCAAACGGTGAAATATATAATCATAGAGAGTTGCGCAAGCAGTTTGAAGGTACGTATGATTTTAAGACGGAATCTGACTGTGAAGTGATTTTGGCCCTATACCAAGAAAAAGGTGTCGATTTTCTAGATGAGATGAACGGTATTTTTGGCTTTACCATTTACGATGCTGCAAAGGACGAGTATTTTGTTGCCAGGGATCACATGGGTATTATTCCATTGTATATGGGGTGGGATCAAAACGGAACTTTTTACGTAGCGTCTGAGCTAAAGGCTTTAGAAGGTACGTGCACAAAAATAGAACTGTTTCCTCCGGGGCATTACCTGCATAGTTCCGATGGTGAGTTGAAAAGATGGTATACTAGGGATTGGATGGAGTATGATGCCGTTAAGGATAATGAAACAAGTATTCAAGAAGTAAAAGAGGCGTTGGAGGCAGCGGTACACCGTCAATTAATGTCAGATGTACCTTATGGTGTTCTTCTATCGGGCGGTTTAGATTCTAGTGTTACTTCTGCCATTGCAAAAAAGTATGCGCAAAAGAGAATTGAGTCGGGTGATACCAAAGATGCCTGGTGGCCACAATTGCATTCCTTTTCCGTAGGTTTGGAAGGTTCACCAGATTTGGCGGCCGCACAAAAAGTAGCCGACCATATTGGTACGGTACACCATGAGATCAAATTCACCATTCAAGAAGGTCTGGATGCCATTAGGGATGTGGTTTATAACTTAGAGACCTACGATATTACTACGATCCGTGCATCCACGCCAATGTATTTAATGGCAAGGGTCATTAAATCTATGGGTATTAAAATGGTGTTGTCCGGAGAAGGGGCCGATGAGCTTTTTGGAGGATACCTTTATTTTCACAAAGCGCCAAGTCCAAAAGATTTTCATGAAGAAACCGTACGTAAACTAGATAAGTTACATATGTACGATTGTTTAAGGGCCAACAAGTCTTTGGCCGCATGGGGTATAGAAGGTCGTGTTCCGTTTTTGGATAAAGAATTTATGGATGTAGCCATGAGGATCAACCCTAAGGATAAAATGATCAATGGTGAAAGAATGGAAAAATGGGTAGTTCGTAAGGCTTTTGAGGATATGTTGCCAGAAAGTGTTGCTTGGAGACAAAAAGAGCAATTTTCCGATGGTGTGGGCTATAGTTGGATAGATACGTTAAAAGAGTTGGTAGAGGCAGAAGTAACCGATGAGCAATTGGCCAACGCCAAGTTTAGGTTTCCTTTACAAACCCCTACAACCAAAGAAGAATTTTATTATAGATCAATTTTTGAACAACATTTTCCTTCAGATGCCGCGGCATTGTGTGTTCCTCAAGAACCTTCGGTAGCGTGTAGCACAAAGATAGCCTTGGAGTGGGACGAAGCGTTCAAGAACATGAACGATCCATCTGGTAGGGCGGTAGCCAATGTGCATGACGATGCTTATGTAAAATAAGCTTCACGGCACGCAAGATTCTGTTTTCCTGTTTTAAAGGTAACAGGGCAGTTTTTATTTTTTAATTAGTCCTAAAGAGGTGTTAAGCAATTGGCACCTCTTTTGTTATATGATATTTGGGACTATATGACCGATAATGGATACGCTGGCCAAGAAAAAGTACTGCGATTCATATAGAGAAAGGTGTCTGTGTAATTTTCCACAATTATTGTTGATAACTTGATGGTGCTAAAAGCTTAGAAACGTCAGATTCTATGGGGTATTCAGTATATTTGTAAGATTGCAAAATTTGAAGTTAAAACAATCTTTAATTTATGAGCGAAGAAGCAAATAAAAAGCAATATTCAGCGGATAGTATACAGGCGTTGGAGGGGATGGAGCATGTGCGCATGCGACCATCTATGTATATTGGAGATGTAGGCGTCCGTGGATTGCATCACTTGGTTTATGAAGTGGTGGATAACTCCATAGATGAAGCTATGGGAGGGCACTGTGATACTATCAGTGTAATAATCAATGAGGATAATTCTATAACTACCAGAGATAACGGAAGGGGTATTCCTGTAGACCTTCATAAAAAAGAAGGTGTTTCCGCTTTAGAGGTGGTAATGACAAAAATAGGGGCCGGTGGTAAATTTGATAAGGACTCCTATAAAGTTTCTGGTGGTCTTCACGGGGTCGGTGTATCTTGTGTAAATGCCTTGTCCGATCATTTGACCGCTACCGTTTATAGGGATGGCGTTATTTGGCAACAAGAATATGAAAGGGGAAAGGCGCTATATCCTGTTAAAAGAATAGGGGAAACTACCGAAAGGGGTACCGAGGTGACCTTTCATCCGGACAATACCATTTTTACCCAGACGATCGAGTATAGTTATGAAACTTTGTCGAATAGGATGCGTGAGCTTTCTTTCTTGAACAAAGGGGTTAAGATCACTATAACCGATAAGCGTCAGAAAGATGAAAAAGGGGAGTATGTTGGTGAAACCTTTTTCTCTAACGAAGGTCTTAAGGAATTTGTTCGATTTTTGGACGGTAACCGAGAGTCTTTGATACAGAACGTAATCTCTATGGAGGGTGAAAAAAACAACATTCCAGTAGAGGTTGCCATGATTTACAATACTAGTTACACAGAGAATTTGCATTCTTATGTGAACAATATTAATACCCACGAAGGTGGAACGCACTTGTCCGGTTTTAGAAGGGGGCTTACCACTACCTTGAAGAAATATGCCGATGCAAGCGGTATGTTGGATAAATTAAAATTTGAGATTCAAGGAGATGATTTCCGTGAGGGATTAACGGCCATAGTTTCGGTGAAGGTGGCCGAACCTCAATTTGAGGGGCAGACCAAGACCAAACTAGGGAACAGAGAGGTTTCTTCGGCTGTAAGCCAAGCGGTATCCGAAATGCTTACCGATTATTTAGAAGAGCACCCAGATGATGCCAAGGTAATAGTGCAGAAAGTAATATTGGCCGCTCAGGCTAGGCACGCAGCTACCAAGGCAAGGGAAATGGTACAGCGTAAAACGGTGATGAGTGTAGGTGGCCTGCCCGGGAAACTGTCCGACTGCTCAGAACAAGATCCAGCACTTTGTGAAGTGTTTCTCGTAGAGGGTGACTCTGCGGGTGGAACTGCAAAACAAGGCCGGGATAGAAATTTCCAGGCGATTTTGCCTTTACGAGGTAAAATTTTGAACGTTGAAAAGGCCATGCAACATAAGGTCTTTGAAAATGAGGAAATAAAGAATATCTATACCGCACTTGGGGTAACCATTGGTACAGAGGACGATAGTAAGGCGTTGAACCTTGAAAAATTACGTTACCATAAAGTAGTTATCATGTGTGATGCCGATGTCGATGGTAGCCATATTGAAACACTGATTCTTACATTTTTCTTCAGATACATGCGAGAATTGATAGAGGGAGGGCATGTTTATATTGCGACACCACCTTTATACTTGGTTAAAAAAGGACAGAAAAAGCAATATGCTTGGTCAGATGAAGAAAGGGACGCTATTGCCGATTCTTATAATGGTAGTGTAAACATCCAACGATACAAAGGTCTTGGAGAGATGAATGCGGAGCAATTGTGGGATACTACTATGAATCCGGAACACAGAACTTTACGTCAAATAACTATTGAAAACGCCACAGAAACAGATCGGGTATTTTCTATGTTAATGGGAGATGAAGTGCCTCCAAGGAGAGAATTTATAGAGAAAAATGCTGTCTACGCTAATATTGACACATAAAAATCACTACTTATACAACAAAAACCTGCGTTCATAGCGCAGGTTTTTTAGTTTTAGATAAAACTTAGAATATGAAAGGTTTATGTACCCTAGTTTTATCATGTAGTTTTTCGGTTGTATTCGCCCAAGCGGATTTTAACGATGTGTTTGCTGCCGGAGTTGAAGATGCGGAAAAATTCGCCACCGATTATACGGCCCCGCTTTCAGAAAGTGTGGTGTATAATTTTGCTACTGGTTGGTATAATACCGCCGATGCAAAACCCTTGGGGGGATTTGAAATTTCGTTGGTGGGTAATATTACCGGCTTTAAAAATAAAGAGGATAAAAGAACCTTTTTATTGGATCCCAATGATTACGAAAATTTAGATTTTGTTGAAAATCCAGGAGTGGCAAGAAATGTTTCTTCCGCTTTGGGCGATATTAGTGGAGTAGAAGTTTTTGTTGAGGGGCAAGTCGCAGGTTTTAATGTAAGGGAAGAATTTGAGTTGCCTTCTGGGCTTTCGGGTGAGGGAATAGATTTTGTTCCTTCGGGGTATCTGCAGGCTAGTGTAGGATTAATTAAAGGTACCGAGATTAAAGCTCGTTTTCTTCCAAAATTGGAGTATGAAGGGGCGAAGGTAGGCTTGTTAGGTTTTGGATTGCAACACGATTTCACAAAACTTCTTCCAGCGGATAAATTGTTGCCCGTAGCCATATCGGCCGTAATAGGGTATACTGCCGTGAATGGTGATTATGATTTTTCGGATGCGGACCTAATAGAAGGCGAGGATCAGCGTATAGAGGCAAAGATAAATACTTGGGCTTTTAATGCCGTGGTATCGACCAGACTTCCTGTAATCAATTTTTATGGAGGTCTAGGTTATGTTACGGGCAAGTCAACTATGGATGTTTTAGGGACCTATGTGGTCACCAGGGGTCCGTTTTCTTCGGAAACCTATGTGGACCCGTTTTCCATAACAAAAAAGGTAAATGGGGTTACGGGTAATATTGGCGCTAAATTGAAACTTGGGTTTTTTAGGATCAATGCCGATTATACCCTCGGAGAGTTCAATACCTTTAATTTTGGACTAAACTTTGGGTTTAGATAAAACCGTAATTGCAAAGAAAGATATTATAAACATGAAGAGCCTGCCCAGATTGCTCCGAACAGACTCTTTCCCATGGCCCTGTTAAAATTGTTTATTCCCTAATGGCGATATCATCGCCATCAATTTGTTTTAGTAGAATATTTTCGTCAGATGTTACAATTTTAAAGGTTTGATGGGGAGTATTTTCCAGTCCTCTATATTCAATTGTGTATGTGTCACCTTCTTTAGACCATGCGAAATCTGTTTGTAAGGTTATTTCGTTTCCTGTTATTTCGTGATACCTGCCTAAATAAACATCGTTGAAGATCCACTCTTTTCGAATGGTTGTTTTTGCGGTAGTGCTAGTAACTTCGGTTTTGGCCTGGGACCAAATGCCTATAATGGGGTCATTGTTCTGTTCTATCCGAGAACAGTTGGCAGTAAAAATAATGGCACAGATAGCCATTAATGAAAGCAACTTTTTCATTGTTAAGTAGGTTTTGTTCGGATTTGGGGTCCATAGCTATAAACGGAGTCTATTATTCGTTAGTATTAAAAATCGACGTATGGTCGTTATTTTTCTGTTTCTTCGTTGAACTGCTCCTTTTTTTAACGAATCGTATGTTTTTGTCTTTTTTGTAAAAGCATATTATCACATTTTATTAGCAGGTTGAGTTAATAAAATTTGTTAATAATTGAGTATTTTTGAAGAGCTAAACATTTAACGTAAGATCATTCATCTTATATAGAATTAATTCATAAAAAAATAGATACATGAAAGTTACAGTAGTTGGTGCAGGAGCGGTTGGAGCAAGTTGTGCGGAATACATCGCCATTAAAAATTTTGCATCTGAGGTAGTAATATTGGATATTAAGGAGGGTTACGCCGAAGGGAAGGCCATGGACCTAATGCAAACCGCATCTCTTAACGGTTTTGACACCAAAATTACAGGTAGTACCAGTGATTATTCAAAGACGGCAAATAGTGATATTGCAGTAATTACTTCTGGTATACCAAGAAAACCAGGTATGACAAGGGAAGAATTGATCGGTATTAATGCCGGTATTGTCAAAACTGTTTCCAGTAGCCTTATAGAGCATTCACCGAATGTTACTATAATTGTGGTTAGTAACCCAATGGATACCATGACATATTTGGTGCACAAGACCACCAACTTGCCAAAAAATAGAATCATCGGAATGGGAGGTGCCTTAGATAGTGCACGTTTTAAATACCGATTGGCAGAAGCAATGGAAGCCCCGATTTCGGACATTGATGGAATGGTAATCGGAGGCCATAGTGATACGGGAATGGTTCCTTTGACCTCTCATGCAACAAGAAATAGTATTCGTGTTTCTGAGTTTTTATCAGAAGAAAGATTGCAACAAGTTGCCGAGGATACCAAAGTAGGAGGAGCTACATTGACAAAATTATTGGGAACCAGTGCTTGGTACGCTCCAGGAGCGGCAGTTTCTGCTTTAGTGCAGGCGATTGCTTGTGACCAAAAGAAAATGTTCCCTTGTTCTACTTTATTGGAAGGTGAATATGGTTTAAATGATATTTGTATAGGTGTTCCCGTTATTTTAGGTAAAAACGGAATAGAACAAATCGTAGACATACCATTGAGCGATGCAGAAAAGAACAAAATGCAAGAAAGTGCCGCTGGTGTTAGTAAGACCAATGGTCTTTTAGAGTTGTAATCTTTATATCGTATACATTTAAGAAACCCTTTATAGCGCAGCTATAAAGGGTTTCTTTTTTTTAATAACATATATTTCAGGTACATATATTGTAAAAAATATACTACCTAGCATATTTTTCTTTTTATATTTGCCGCATGAATGCAAAATGGTGCGTAAGTACGCTATTTATTATTCTAGCCTTATTGGGGCTAAGTCAAGAGCAAAAGAAAGCTTCTAATCAACAAATTTCATTAGAATTTGCAGATGTAGAATTGGCTTCGGAAACTGCTCATGATGAGGTTTTGGCCGTAATAACAAAGAAATTACTGGTCTTAGGTATTGATGCTATCGAGGTAATTGAAAATGATGGCAGACAACTGAGCATTCGTTATTACAGTGACTTAGATGCGGATAGTGTTAAGGAATTTCTTTCTGACGAAGATAAACTGCCCCTATCCAATGAAGAAGAGTCCCCTTCAGATTACCCAAAAGAGCAACTTCCTGAAAAGTATAGTATAGTAGTATCTGACCTGCAGCAACAAACCGATCATGGTATAGCTTTGACCGGGACGCTTGTTTCGATACAAAAGCAAGACGATAACAGAATTTTCAATCCGGTAATTCTACCGTTTGATCATACATTTGTGTTTGAGCAAAACGCTATTGTAGACGTAGCTTTTAGAATACATACGAACCTTTCAATAGCAATTGATAACACTTCACCAACAATTCCGGAAGTAAGGGCGGGACCTTATGCCTATGGGAATAGCTAATTCCTAACATAGAATTTCACTAAGGAACAACGTATTTACCTTTTGTAAAAATTATGGCCCTTAGTTTTTAAATGCATATAATCGTAATCAACATAAATTAAATAAACTAATAAAATGCAAAATAAAGGACTTATAAAGCTCTTTGCTTTATTATTCGGGTTAGTTAGTATCTACCAGCTATCCTATACTTTTATTACCAACAAGGTTGAAAAAGAGGCGGCATTGTTTGCCGCAAGTCGTATCTCTGAATCTGAAGATAACTACGTTTCCAAAAGGGAAGAGTTGGAGGCCAGTTATTTAGATTCTATAGGTAATAATCCTATTTTGGGCTATACCACTTATAGCGAAGCCAAAAAGAAAGAGCTGAACAAAGGTCTTGACCTTAAGGGTGGTATTAACGTAACGCTGCAGATATCTGTAAAAGATATATTGAAAGGGTTGGCCAACAATACCAAGAACCCTGTTTTTAACAAGGCTTTGGCCGATGCGGATTCAGCTTCTAAAAGTAGCGACGATACGTATATCGAACTTTTCTTCGAGGCATTTGACAAAATTAAGGGTGATACCAAATTGGCTTCTCCAGATATTTTTGCAAATAAGGGATTGAGCGACGAGATTAATTTTCAAATGTCTGACGATGAGGTGAAGCCTATTATCAGAAGAAAGATAGACGAGTCCGTTGTTTCTGCATTCGAAGTACTTAGAGAGCGTATCGATGGTTTTGGTGTAACCCAACCAAATATTCAAAGAGAAGGTAATTCTGGACGTATATTGGTAGAATTGCCGGGAGCTAGAGATATTGCCCGTGCGCAAGACCTACTTTCAAGTACGGCACAATTAGAATTTTGGGAAACCTACAAACAGAGCAATCCTAGTTTTAGTACCTTTTTGATCCAGGCGAACGAAAAGCTAAAAGAAATCGTTAAGGTCGATAAGCCTGAGCAGGTAAAAGAAGAATCGGAATTGGATTCGTTATTGTCGGATGTTTCTGCAGATTCTTTGGAAATGGCATCACAGGTGAATCCATTATACGAGTTGTTGATTCCTGCTAACCCTGGAACACATGCTATGTTTCGTGCGGCCATTAAAGATACCGCAACCATCGGTTCTTATTTGAGAATGCCTGAAATCAGAAGGTTGTTACCTGCCGATATTCAATTTACAAAATTTGTTTGGGAGCGCCCAGCTACCGAAGATACAGAAGTAATAGACCTATATGCACTGAAATCGAATAGAGAAGGTGTGCCAAGAATTAGTGGAGATGTGGTCAGTGATGCCCGTGCAGACTTTGATCAGTTCGGTAAGCCTGCCGTATCTATGACCATGAATGCCAAAGGTGCCAAAGAATGGGAAAAACTTACAGGAGACGCCTATAATAACCAAACAGGTATTGCCATCGTATTGGATAATAAAGTGTACACGGCTCCAGGAGTTTCTTCAGGACCTATATCTGGAGGTCGTTCAGAAATTACAGGAAATTTTACAGTAAACGAGACCAAGGATATATCCAATGTTCTTAGAGCTGGTAAATTGCCTGCATCTGCTGAGATCATTCAGTCAGAGATCGTAGGTCCTTCATTGGGGCAAGAAGCTATCGATAGTGGTTTTATGTCATTTGCCATTGCCATGTGTATCGTATTGTTATGGATGATCTTTTATTATGGTAAGGCGGGTGCTTTTGCCGATATAGCTCTTTTGTTGAACATTCTATTAATCTTTGGGGTGTTAACAAGTTTAAATGCCGTATTGACGTTGCCAGGTATAGCGGGTATCGTGCTTACAATTGGTATGTCGGTGGATGCCAACGTACTTATTTTTGAGCGTATCAAAGAAGAATTGGCCAAAGGAAAAGGTAAGAGTCAAGCGGTTGCAGATGGTTTCGGAAACGCGCTTTCTTCTATCTTGGATGCCAACATAACAACAGGTTTAACGGCGATAATTTTATTCATATTTGGATCGGGGCCTATTAAAGGTTTTGCAACTACCTTATTGATCGGTATTATAACCTCGTTGTTTACGGCGATTTTTATTACCAGGTTATTGGTAGATTGGTATATAGATGGTAAAGGAAGAACTTTAGAATTTACTACCAGCATTACCAAAGGGTTGTTCCAAAACCTTGATATCGATTTCTTGGTAAAAAGAAAGATAGCTTATGTGCTTTCAAGTATTTTAGTGGTTGTTGGGATAATCTCATTGTTTTTTGGTCCGGGTCTACAACAAGGCGTCGACTTTATAGGTGGGCGTTCTTACACGGTACGTTTTGAGAAGGCCGTGAATCCATCTGAAATAGCATCTGAATTGAATACCGTTTTTGGTAGTGGAACCAATGTCAAAACTTTTGGTGAGGCAAATCAAATTAAGATTACCACTCCTTATAAGGTAGACGTTGAAGGTATTGAAGTAGATACGGAGATTCAGGATAAACTATATAATACCTTGCAAAAATATCTTCCGGACGGACTTTCTAAAGAAGAATTTACTGTTGGAAGTAGCGATAAGTCGATCGGTATTCTACAATCTGTAAAAGTAGGGCCAACGATAGCCGATGATATTAAGAACAACGCATTTTTGGCGATTCTTGGTTCTTTGGCGGTGGTTTTCCTTTACATATTGTTCCGTTTCCGTAGATGGCAGTTCTCTTTAGGTGCCGTTGTCGCAGTTTTCCATGATGTTATGATCGTATTGGGGGTATTCTCTATTTTAGGAAAAATAATGCCTTTTAATATGGAGATAGACCAAGCATTTATTGCGGCGATATTAACGGTAATAGGTTATTCGTTGAACGATACCGTGGTAGTGTTCGACCGTATTCGTGAGATTATCGCGGAGCGCGGATGGAAAGGTGGCGATAACATTAATTCCGCTATCAATAGTACTTTGGGTAGAACTTTAAATACCTCTCTTACTACCTTGGTAGTGTTACTGGCAATCTTCATTTTTGGAGGTGAATCGTTAAGAGGATTTATGTTCGCAATGATAGTAGGTGTGGTCGTAGGTACCTATTCATCTGTATTTATTGCAACACCGGTTATGTACGATGCCTTGAGTAAGAAAATTACAAAAGACAGGGCTTCAAATTAATTAGAGGTCAAACTAACATTCAATAAAAAAACGGCGTTCATTAGAACGCCGTTTTTTATTGCAAAAGTTTGTTTTAGGGAATATGAACGGTTCCGGTAGAACCATTGGCCGATGTTGTTAGCTGAAATATTTTTGAGGGCTTAAGGCCTGCTTCTTTACGGTGGCTTACAAAAACGATAGCGGTATTTGATTCGTCCGCCATTTTATTGACAAGGGCAACTAGAATTTTAGCCGAATAATCGTCCATACCACTTGTAGGTTCGTCCAATATTAATAGTGGAGGGTGTTTTACCATGGCACGTACGGTCATAATCAATCTCTGTTCCCCTAAAGAAAGTTCATTGAACAGTACGTTGCGCCGCTCCCATAAGTTTAATAGAACAAGCCATTGTTTTATGATTCTTTTCTGTACTTCTGTAGGGGTGGTGTAAAGACCAATAGAGTCTGTTAAACCTGAAATTAGCATATTTTCTATAGAATGCCTGCCCGAGAACTTATCGGTCATTGCAGGCGAGAAATAGCCAATCTTATGTTTTATTTCCCAAACACTTTCGCCGGACCCTTTTTTGTTTCCGAACAAATAAATGTTTTGCCCAAAAGCTTTGGGATTGTCCCCGGTAATCATGGACAACAATGTTGTCTTGCCAGATCCATTTTTTCCAATAAGTTGCCAAAATTCCCCTTTGTTTATTTCCCAATCTATGTTTTTGATAATCGTTTTGTCTCCATAGGAGACAGTAACATCGGTGAACCTGATTAGGTTGTTACTTTCTGTAGAAATAGTGTCTATAGGGGGTGGTATGGTACCTTTGAATAAATTGGGGTCTATATTGTACTCTTCCGCTATTGGGTTGTTCAATACGGTAAAATTGCTTTTTTCTAATTTGCCATACTTGGTTATAAAGGGAAGCATGTCCGATTTTCTACTAGCAAGTTGTATGAAGCCAATATTCTTGGAATGGTCCGTTAAAAGGCGCTTAAGCTCTTCTTGAAAATCGGTATCTAGATTGTCAAACGGATTGTCAAGTATTATATAGTCGGGAGATGTCTTTAATATGTGTGAAAAGAGCGCTTTTTTTTGCTCTCCACTAGACATCGATTTTAATGATTGGCCCGAATCTGATAAAAGTCTGGTGCCATGGCGTTCCTCTTCATCTATAAACCGTTTTAACGCAATAGGTGAAAACAAGGCTCCTTTTAAGGTCTTATAATTTTTAAAATTTTCTAACTCGTTATTTTGCACAGCTTTAATGAACTGTGATTTGTTTGATCGATTGTCTATAAAAATGCCCCAATGCTCCATTTTTTAACGGTCTATTCTGTATATATGAACAGGATTATTTTTATAGGTGGTTGTTTTATCTATCTGCATACCTATTTTTAAGGCTACTTTTTGTGAAGGAAGATTATCTATATGGATAATGGATATTAAATGTGTGGCCCATTTCTTTTTAAAAGCAAGCTCCTTACATTTTTTTGCAGCTTCATAGGCATAACCACTTCTCCAATATTTGGGCAAAATGGAATAGCCTATTTCCAATTCTTCAGTGCCATCGACCTCTTGTACCAGTAGTCCGCACATACCTATTAGGGCTTGTGTTTTATTGTCTACCAAGGCGTTCATGGCCCCTTGGTCGTTGTTATATCTTTTAAAAATACCCTTAAACTGTTGTTCGCATGCTGTTTTCGGGTCTTTTGGTATGCCCGACCAGTATTGTGAGGAAGCCGTATTTTGGTGAAAGGGTAGCCAATCGGTATAGTCAAGAGGGGTAAATTTTCGAAATAATAACCTTTGGGTCCGCTCGCCTTCCAAAAGATACTTCAT
Source organism: Maribacter sp. MMG018 (assembly GCF_018100785.1). Classification (GTDB taxonomy): domain Bacteria; phylum Bacteroidota; class Bacteroidia; order Flavobacteriales; family Flavobacteriaceae; genus Maribacter. The sequence goes on from NZ_JAGJEC010000001.1 coordinate 1,769,447, forward strand.
GATGCTATTTTCGTGTGTAATCGATTTTATCCCCGACCTTAATTTTCCATGTATCGGAAAGACCGGCATTGATTTCTAGCACGTATTGCACCGGTACCTGAGAAGAAATACCATCTTCGTTCAGCGGTTCCGCATTTTTATGGATACTTGCTATTTTTAGGTTTTCGTCTATATAAATTATGTCTAGCGGAAATTCCGTGTTTTTCATATAGAACGAATGCATGGCTACATCAGAAAAAATAAAAAGCATTCCTTGCTTGTTTTCCATTCCCTTTCTGTACATGAGGCCTGTTTGGGTTTCGTAGTCCGACTCTGCAATTTCGATATCTATTTTTGTTAACAACGAATCGGTTTCGGCCCTGTAAATGGTTAATTCTCCCTCTTTTGTAAAACTTACGGGCTCGGTCTTTATTACTTTTTTTTCTTCTTGTTTACATGAAGAAACAAGAGATGTGGTGCAAACTGCCGTTGCGATAAGGTAAAAATAATAGGTTCTCATAAAAGCCGGTGGTTAATTTTTCACGGGTCTGAACATTAGGAAAAGGCCAATTAATATGAACGGGATGCTTAACCATTGCCCCGTAGATAAAAGCCCTAAAGATTCTTCGAATCCACCTTGGCTCTTCTTAACAAATTCTACGAAGAAACGTATGGTCCAAAGCAATACCAAGAATACACCAAGTAAGTAGCCTAATTTATTCTTTTTGTCCGTTTTCCAGTATAGGTAATAGAGTAGGATAAATACGAAAATATAGCATACACCTTCATAAAGTTGGGCAGGATGCCTATATGGTATTTCGGCCAAATATTGTGAAAACTTAGGGTTGTTCTCAATGGCATCGTATGCAGCGTTCAATGTTTTTTCTTTTGTAATGGCCAAGGCTTTAGAGGGGTGTAGGTCATCGGAATCACGTATGAACCTTGTAGCGAAAATAAAAGACTCGTCTACTACTTTTCCGTTGATTTCTGAATTAAAAAAGTTGCCCAAACGAACACAGAATGCACCTATGGAAAAAGGGACCACCATACGGTCTAGAATCCATAACAGGTTAAATTCAGGATATTTTCTGGTATATAACCACATGCCAAGAATAACACCTATAGTGGCTCCATGACTGGCCAAACCGGTAAAACCGGTGAACTCATAACCGTCAACGAGCCCAAAAAGCAAGCTTCCGGTGTCACTTTCCCTTATAGGAAGTAGAATTTCTACCAAGTGATTTTTATAATATGGCCAATCGTAGAATATGACGTGTCCCAATCTGGCACCTAACATGGTTCCTAGAACGGTATGTATAAAAAGCGAATCTAATTGTTCTATTGACTTTTTTTCATTGACGAATATCTTTTTCATAAGATACCACCCCAATGCGAAAGCAATAATCCACAGTAAGTTGTAATATTTTATTTGAATGAAGCCAATATTGAATAGGGTTTCGTTGGGATTCCAAGTAATTCCTAAAAAGTGCATATTAATTATTTTGAGGAGCTAAGATACGCAAATACGATAGATTAAATTATACGAAATAGAACGCTATTACTACCATTTGTACAAATTATTACGGAACTGGGTCATAACCTTTTCCTCCCCACGGGTTACAGCTAAGAATTCTTTTTATGGCCAACCATCCGCCCTTGAACAGACCATGTTTTTTTAAGGCCTCTAAAGTGTACTGTGAACAGGTCGGGGAATATCTACATGTGGCTGGGGTATAGGGGGATATGACCAATTGATAAAATCTGACCAATAGAACAAAAGGGGCGATCAATATTTTTTTAAGGGAAAATTTCAAAGCAATTATTTGGGACACTAAGTTAGGGTAAAATATTGTGCTTTAAAACAAAAAACCCGTATGGTGACATACGGGTTTTAGGCAAATTAAATGTAACAACCAAAATTACACGCCGACCCTGATCGGTTCCAATTGCTTGGCCTCTTCAGGTGTATAAAGTCTTGATTTTACAATAAAACGTACACCGAGGGGAATTTCCAACGAAAAACTGGCCCCTCTACCAGGAGTTACATCAATTGTTAACTGGGTGTGTTTCCAGTATTCAAATTGATCTTGTGAAATGTAAAATTCACAACCTTCAATAGTGCCAAGCCAAATATCGTTGTCATCGATCATTAGTTCTCCTTTTTCAAAACACATAGGAGATGATCCATCGCAACATCCTCCACTCTGATGGAACATTAATTCCCCGTGTTCTTCTTTCAGGTCTCTAATGACTTCGGCCGCTTCATCGCTTACAAGTACTCTTTTTACTTTCATCTATGGTTTTTGATTAAAAGAATCCCATGGCTTTTTTATCGTAAGAGATAAGCATGTTTTTGGTCTGACGGTAGTGAGCAAGCATCATTTTGTGGTTTTCTCTACCGATACCGGATTTTTTATAACCTCCAAAGGGTGCATGGGCAGGGTATAAGTGGTAACAATTTACCCAAACTCTACCTGCCTTTATGGCTCTAGGTATGGTGTATGCCTGGTGATTGTCTCTTGTCCAGACACCGGCACCAAGACCGTAAAGGGTGTCATTGGCGATTTCTATAGCTTCGGCTTCGTCTTTGAAAGTAGTAACACAAAGTACCGGACCAAAGATCTCTTCTTGGAAAACACGCATTTTATTATTTCCCTTAAGAATGGTAGGTTGTATGTAATAACCTCCTTCTAAACCTTCGTTATATGCCTGGGCTCCACCGGTTAGTACTTCACATCCTTCTTCTTTTCCAATTTGTATATAGCTTAGTATTTTTTCGAATTGATCGCTTGAAGCTTGTGCGCCCATCATGGTATTAGGATCCAATGGGTGCCCCATTTTAATAGCTTTGGTTCTCTCTATGACCCTTTCTATAAAAGCATCAAAAATACTTTCTTGAACAAGCATACGAGAGGGGCACGTACATATTTCACCTTGATTAAGGGCGAACATATTGGCGCCTTCTATACATTTATCGAAAAACTCGTCGTCGGCATCCATGATACTCTCAAAAAATATGTTTGGCGATTTGCCTCCTAGTTCTAGGGTTACGGGAGTAATGTTTTTTGAGGCATATTGCATGATCAATTGCCCTGTTGTTGTTTCGCCTGTAAAGGCAACTTTGTTTATGCGTGGGCTAGAGGCCAAAGGTTTACCTGCTTCTGCACCAAAACCATTAACTATATTAAGAACACCTGCGGGCAGTATATTTTCTATAAGCTCCATTAAGACCAATATACTTACAGGGGTTTGTTCGGCTGGTTTTAAGACAACACAGTTACCTGCGGCCAAAGCCGGTGCCAATTTCCAAACGGCCATAAGAATAGGGAAGTTCCATGGTATTATCTGTCCTACCACGCCAAGTGGCTCGGTGATGTTCAAGGCGACGGTACTACTGTCCAATTCGCTTACAGAGCCTTCTTCAGCTCTAATAACACCTGCAAAGTAGCGAAAATGATCAACGGCCAATGGTAAGTCGGCCGCTCTGGTTTCTCTAATGGCCTTACCATTGTCCCATGTTTCCGCTCTGGCAAGTATCTCTAGGTTTTGTTCCATAACATCGGCAATCTTCAGTAATAGGTTGCTACGTTTTGTTGCCGATGAATTGTTCCATGAAGGTGCAGCTTTCCATGCGGCATCTATTGCTTTTTCAATATCTTCCGCTGTTGATCTTGGAATCTTTGTGAATACTTTACCGTCTACAGGAGAGGTGTTTTCAAAATATTCACCTTTTACGGGAGAGGTCCATTTGCCCCCAATAAAGTTCTCGTACTGGTTCTTAAATTGTGGTTTTTGTAGCACATCTTGTGCAACTGTTGCTGTATTGCTCATATCTAATTAAGGATTTAAAAGTTAAAATTCAGATTTGTAAACCAATATGTGATTTTTGGTTTTTCTAAAAGTACATTAGGGTATTTTGAATAAACTGAAGAATTCTATTAATAATGTGAACAATTCTATCATTACTTGTTATTATGGTTTTTTTAAGGGTATTTTTTTGTAAATTTCATAATCATTAAATAATTAAAGTTAGATAATGCTAAAGCTGTCAAATAGTTTTTTTAAAGAAAGAAGATTGGAGAATATGGTTGAAAATCAGACTTCTTTTACTTTAAAAAATGCCGCAATGCATGTTTTTGAGACCCATAAAGAGGCGGAACGGGTGCTTTTACAGTTTGATCAACCCGTCTTGACAAGTATGATAGAGGGTAAAAAGGTAATGCACCTAAGAGATTATGAATCTTTTGATTATCTGCCGGGCGAGTCATTGATATTGCCTGCGAACGAGACCATGTATATAGATTTTCCGGAGGCAAAATCGAAAAAACCTACACGTTGTTTGGCCATTGCTATTTCTGAAGAGAAGATCAAGAATGTATTGCAGTTTATGAACGAAAGTATGGCCAAGGACGATAAGAAGGAATGGAGCCTGATGGATTATAATTTTCATTTTGTCAACGATCAGGGTATTTATCAAATACTGCAACGGCTTCTTTTTTTGTTTTCGGAAAACCATCCTTCCAAAGATTTTTTTGTCGATAATATGTTGCGTGAACTGATCATTAGAATATTACAGACAAATGAGCGTAAGATTTATACAAATTCTCAAATGTCCATCAATAGAGACAATAGGTTATCGCATGTGATCAGGTATATAAGAGAGCATTTGTACGAGCCTTTACATGTAGATGACCTAAGTAAAATGGCATATATGAGTCCGTCTCATTTTTATAGGGTGTTTAAAACGGAGTTAGGTGTTTCTCCTATCGAGTTTATAAACAACGAACGAATTAAATTGGCCGTGGGCCTATTGCAGAACCCCGATCTGTCTATTAAAGATGTTTATATGCAATGTGGGTTTGAGAGTAGGTCTTATTTTAATAGGGTCTTTAAAAATAGGCAGCAACAGTCCCCTGGTGAATACCAGGCGAATATCAAGAAAATAAAATACCAGATATAATTATAGGCTATAGGTAGTTCCCTCTTTTCCGTCTTTTAACTGAATACCTAGATCGGCCAATTGGTCCCTTATTTTATCGGAGGTCGCAAAATCTTTATTTTCCCTAGCTTCTTTACGCAGCTCTATTAAGAGTTCTACCACACCACTTAGCTTTTCCGAATCAACATTGGCACTTTGTTTGTTTTCCAGACCAAGTATATCAAAAGTAAAATCGTGCATTGTTTGTATCAACAATTCCTTGTCGCTGGCGGTAATGGTTTCAGATCCTTCTTTTATTAGGTTGATGTGTTTTACGGCATCGAACAGTTTTGCAATAAGAATAGGCGTATTAAAGTCATCGTTCATCGCATCATAACATGACTGTTTCCATTCTTTTACATTAAAATCGGTAGCTTTTCCTTCTGGTAACGATTTAATGGAGCCAATGGCTTCCATAAGCTTGTTGAATCCTTTTTCCGAGGCTAACAGGGCATCGTTGCTAATATCTAAAATACTGGTGTAGTGCGCCTGCATCATAAAAAATCTCACCATAGATGGGGAAAAAGGCTTGCTTAGGATGTTGTTCTCACCTGAGAATATTTCTCCAGGGAGTATACTGTTACCTGTGGATTTTGCCATCTTTTTACCGTTTAAGGTAAGCATATTGGCATGCATCCAGTATCTAACGGGAGATTGGCCATTACAAGCTTCCGCTTGGGCAATCTCACATTCGTGGTGCGGAAATTTTAGATCCATACCACCACCATGTATATCAAATGTTTCGCCCAAGTATTTTGTACTCATGGCGGTACATTCTAGATGCCATCCCGGAAATCCGTCTCCCCATGGAGAGGGCCATCTCATAATATGTTGTGGTTCGGCTTTTTTCCAGAGCGCAAAATCTTGAGGACTTTTTTTGTCGTCCTGTGCGGCCAATTCGCGGGTGTTCGCGATCATGTCCTCTAACTTTCGGCCGCTAAGTTTACCATATTCATGGCTTTCGTTGAACTTGACAACATCAAAATATACAGAGCCATTTCTTTCATAGGCGAAACCTTTTTCAAGAATTTCTTTTATGATTTCTATTTGCTCTATAATATGGCCGGTCGCCGTAGGTTCTATACTGGGGGGTAGAAAATTGAATTTCTCTAAGATATTATGGAAGTCAACTGTATATCGCTGTACCACTTCCATAGGTTCTAATTGTTCTAAGCGTGCTTTTTTTGCAATCTTGTCTTCTCCTTCCTCTGCATCGTCCACCAAATGTCCGGCATCCGTTATGTTACGTACATAACGAACATTGTATCCTAAGTGTTTAAAATACCTGAAAATCATATCAAAGGACATGAAGGTTCGGCAATTGCCCAAATGAACATTGCTGTAGACGGTTGGTCCACAAACATACATTCCTATGTGCCCTTCGTTTAAAGGAACAAATACTTCTTTTTTACCGGTAAGTGAATTATGTATTTTGATAGTTTGCTGCTGGTACAGATGCATTGTTGTGGAAAGGATTAAAATTTGGTTTCCATGTTAATATATTCGAGGAACTCGTTTCTTACGCCTTCCTCTTTGAATTTTCCTCCATATTCGGCAGTAACGGTACTACTTTCTATATCTCGGATTCCCCTAGAGTTTACACAAAGATGTTTTGCATCTATAACACAGGCAACATCTTCCGTACCCAAGACCTCTTGTAGCTCACGAACAACTTGTATGGTAAGGCGTTCTTGAACTTGGGGTCTTTTTGCATAATAATCAACGATCCTGTTCATCTTTGAAAGACCTACCACAGAACCTTTTGAAATATAGGCCACATGTGCACGACCAACAATTGGTAATAAGTGATGTTCGCAGGTAGAATATAGGGTAATATTCTTTTCTACCAGCATTTCGCCATATTTGTACTTGTTGTCAAAAGTGGATGATTTTGGTTTTTTATCCGGATTTAATCCGCCAAAAATTTCTTTGACATACATTTTTGCTACCCTGTGCGGGGTTCCTTTTAAGCTATCATCGTCTAGGTCCATGCCGAGGGTCAAAAGAATGTCTCGAACACTATTTTCGATTCTTTCCATTTTCTCGTCATCACTAAGGATAAATGCATCCTTTCTTAACGGAGTTTCTTCAGATGAGGAAATGTGATCGTCTCCCATCTGTTCAAACTGTTCTTCCAATGTACCCTCTATTTTCATTTGAAATAAACTTTAACAAGGGGCAAAGATATACATTATATCGCACTTTATAATATTTCAAGGGTCTTACACAACATAAATTAGTGTTAAGGTCAAGTGGCCGTTATTTTTGTTTTTATTAATTATACGGCCTTATATGACACGTTTTAGTGTTGCTTTTTTAATTACATTCTTTTTTGGTCTTTATATCGCGGTTGCCCAAGTTTCCGCCGATTGTGCCAATGCTATCCCAATATGTAGCAATACCCCGATAAACGGGGGAACCAATGGGTATGGTGTAGATGATTTTAATGGGGCCTCTATATCTGGCTGTATAAAGCAGGGGTCAGGTACCATAGAGTCCAATTCTGCCTGGTATCGTTTTAAGACGGGCGAGAGTGGTGAATTGGGGATCAATATAGGCTTTGATGTTTCTGAGGATTGGGATTTTGCACTGTACAAAACCGATGGCTGTAATAATTTAGGGGAGCCCGTACGTTGTAATTATTTTGATAATTCGGATAATAACACGTATACCGGTTTCGGGGAAGACCCGACAGGTGTCGATAACTTTCAATATGATGATTACCTGCAAGTGTCGCCGGGTGAGGAGTATTATCTGTTCATCAATAATTACAGCAATAATAATTCGGGGTTTTCTATACAGTTTTCAGGTACTATTTTTGTCGAATTTCCGTATACCGCTTTAGATTGCTCTATAGTAGATAATTTGTTAGGGGCGCCAATGGCGGTGTGTGGGGGTGATTCTGTAGAGCTCAATGCTACAACAGCGGATGCCGTTGGTTACGAATGGTATATGGATACGGGTAGTGGCTATCAGCGTCTTCTTTCAGAAAACGGTCCAACGTTACAACCTATGGTTTCTGCAATGTATAGGGTAGTGGTTCTGGTACCGTCCGGTTTAAACCTTGTTAGCGATGTTCAGGTAGCTTTTTCTAAAATGCCCATTACCGAATCTGTGAGTGACGAATGGGTTTGTTTGGATGGTGATATTTTTGATTTGTCCGCCAAGGCCGAGGAGGCATTGGGGGGTCAAAGTCCAGATGATTACAGAATTAGTTTTCATAGAACTATGTTAGATGCCATAAACGGTATTGATCCTTTACCGAATAACTATGTGCCCAATTCCGCTTCACAGACAATTTATATTAGAACTACTTCCTTAGAAAATACAAACTGTTTTGATGCTTCCGAATCATTTACGATCTATGGGGTCGCAACTCCTGAGTTGCGTTTTCCTACCGAAATCTACATATGTGAAGATGTTCCTATGGCGACCATAGGGCAAGAAATTTCAAATAATGGGTATGATTATTCGTGGAGTACAGGGGAGACCTCTTCTCAAATAACCATTGATCAAGCAGGTGTTTATACCTTAACGGTCGTTAATGCACAAAGTGCTATCAGTTGTATGGCCGAGCGTTCGGTGACAGTGGTTTTTTCTAAACCTCCGGTTATTTCGAATGTAGAGATTAAATATGCGGATGATGATAATACCGTTACCATATTGACCGAAGAAAGTGGCTATTATGAATATCAACTGGACGATGGTACTCCCCAAGATCAACCGGTGTTCTATAATTTGTTTCCAGGAATACATACTGTGTCGGTTACGGATCTAAATGGTTGTGGTACCGATGTAGAGGAGTTGGTTATTGTTGGTTTCCCTAAGTTTTTTACCCCGAACGGAGATGGTGTGAATGATACATGGAAAGTTGGTGGACTTGCTGTTTTAGAGGATCCAGAGGTTACCATTTATGATAGGTACGGTAAATTATTGTATCAAATGAGGGGAGATGGCCCTGGTTGGGACGGTACATTTAATGGAGTGCCAATGCCGTCTGCCGATTATTGGTTCAAACTTTCGTATACCGATGCCGATGGTCTAACGAAAATAGCAAAGTATATCAATAGTCATTTCAGTATCAAGCGATAAGGGAAGAGTAGGTGTGTCGTTTGTCGATTAAGTGCATAAAAATCCGTTGTAAGATACTAAACTGACACTAATAAAGTTATTATATACGTTAAAGTATAAATAGCCCCACTTAATTATGCGAACACTTTTTTGTGTAACCTGCTGTATGTTCCTGTTTTTATGGGACGCTAATGCCCAGAATTCTCCGGATTGTAGAACCGCTATACCTGTTTGTGCCGATCAGCCTATTATGGGCTTGGCCGATGGGGGAGGGGATATTGAAGATTTTGATCCTGAGGTGATTACCCAGACAGGGTGTTTGGAGAAAGGTAGCATTAGTTCTGCCAATATAGAAAATAATACGGCATGGTATGTTTTTAGGGCGGGCACCGAGGGGCAGGTCGGCTTTGATATAGAGGCACTGCCGTCGGGGGGCAACAGCACGCCTACAGCTGAATGGGATTTTGCGGTTTATGGGCCCTATGACGAAACTAGTGGAGAAAATTTCTGCTCGATTATTGGGGACCCTACCTCAGAACCTATACGCTGTAATTATGAAGTAAACGATACCAATTTTACGGGAATAGGCGTAAATCCGGAAAGTGGACAAGAAGGCGCCCCTTTCTTGATTGGAAGCCAGAATACCTATGATGAATGGCTTTATGTACAACCGGGTGAAATCTATTATATCCTAATAAATAATTTCAATACTAATTTTGATGATGAGGCAGAACCTTTTATGTTGACCTTTACCGGTAGTTCTGTAGATGAGGATCAAAATTCTGCCTTGGACTGTTCTTTACGGGATGAGTTTTTAGGTTTTGATATTGCTGCTTGTGAGGGGGATCCCGATATTACCCTCAGTGCACTGAACTCACCTGTAGGTAATGATATTGCCAGTGTAGAGTGGACGGTAGATTATGACGATGATGGGGTTGTTGACGATACTTTAACGGGTTCTGGTCCTTTTGGAGCCGAACTGGTAGTGGCCAGCCCTAATTCGGGCAGGTATTTTGCGACCATTACTACAGGTCTTGGTTCTCCGCCGACCGTTGCCGATGAAGGGGGTATACTAATTACTTTTTATGGTGTTCCAGAATTAGATCCGGCCAACCCTGTTACGATTTTAGATACAAATCTATCGGTAGACCCTGATAGAAATGATATAGAATTTAATGTTTTGGGTAATGGGGATTATGAATATGCCATCAATGGCGGTACTTTTCAGGACGACCCTATATTTAGAAATGTGCCACCGGGTATAAATACGGTAATCATAAACGATAAAAACGGTTGTGGTACCACTGAGCCTATTGAGTTTTTGGTGGTTGCATATCCGAAGTTTTTTACGCCCAATGCAGATGGTGTTAATGATGAATGGAATATTAGAGGGATTGAAACGTTAACCGATCCTGTTGTTTATATTTTTGATCGCTACGGAAAGTTGCTGAAACAATTAGGAGCTGCAGAAGGTTGGGACGGCACCTATAACGGAAGACAAATGCCTTCTACGGATTATTGGTTCCGTTTTGAGTATCAAGAAGAAGAGGCGGGTGTGTTGGTGGCCAAAACGCGAAAGACACATTTTGCATTAAAGAGATAAAAAAAAGGGGCGTTGAACAACGCCCCTTTTTTTGCAATTCTTTTTTCTTTTAAAAGTTTATGGTGTAGCTAAGGGTAGCATTGGTATTTACCCTATTGATCATTGCCGGGGTGGTAATGCCGGTGTTGAACAAGCTTTCGTTTACATCTTGCTCGGTTCTATTGATGGCAAGATCCAATCTACTGCCTCCAAAATTAAAACCGACTCCTGTTGAGAATCCGTTCAGGTCATCAATGGTAGACCCGTTTGCATATGGGCTTTGTTCGAACATATAGCCACCTCTAAGGCTAAACATGCCAATTCTGTATTCACCTCCCAATCTAAAGGTAGAAACGGCGCTTAATTCACTGGATACTTGATCGTTTACGCTTTGAAAATTAACATCGTTTTTTGGGCGCAATTCGGCCTGTGAAAAATCTTGATAACCGTAATCAAAACTTAGAAGTCCGTTTTTGCCGAAAACAACGGCCAAACTTCCGGTCACTTTTGCCGGTGTTTTAATAGTATAGGTATCAAAAAGGTTTACAATATCAAAATTGATATAACCTATATCTTCATCCGCAAGATCCGAGTTGATCCTTTGAGAGAAATCATCTGTTAAACGATACCAGGTTGGTGATTGGTAACTTCCTCCCAAACGCACATATTGGTTTAGTTTGGCAATTGCTCCTATACTAAAAGAAAACCCATTTCCCTCTGAATGCAAATAATTATCAAAGGTAGTACGCTGTATTTCGGAACCAAGATCATAGCCGGTTTCGGTAAATTCGTCATACTGGTCGTAAACAATACTATGAAAATTTAAAGAAGCTCCTATATAAAGGTTGTCTCTATACTGTGAAGCGGCATTTAAAGTAAACTTACTATTGTACCCGGTAGTATTTCGTAAAAATTGTTGGTTTACATTAGTATAACTGGCGTTGCTTACATAATCTGTATTGCTATCCTCTGGGCTTAGAGGATCTATAATACCTCCATAATAGCCCAAGAAAGCTTGCTGGTCCCCAAAACCTTGGGTGGCTCCAATATCTAGATAGGCATTTTCTATATATTCACCTTGTTGTCTAAGAATAGCTCCAAAGGGCACTCCTTGGGCGAAATCAAGAAAATAATTATCTATACCCTGGTTACTGTTGCCCGAGACGTAAAATTCATCGTCAAAATTATCTATTACATCATAGTTAAAAGCAAGAGTAAATTTTTTCCAATCCGAATTATCATTGGTGTTTTTAAAAACAAAGGCCCCTCCAATTTGGTTGAAGTCAAGATCGTTTACAGTGGTATTATTGAGTCTGCCAAAATATGAGGCATCGTTGTCTCTGTGATAATTAGTGGCCGATATAGTAATTAGGCTGTTGTTGAAAACCGCGGATCCGGCAGGGTTTATATTAAGGGACGATAAGTCTCCTCCCAGCGCTCCAAAGGCACCTCCCATGCCCTGAAACCGAGCGGTCCCCTGAAGACTTTCCGTTCCATACCTGAGAATGTCGTTTATATTTTGGGCGTTGCCTATAAGACATAGGGATAACATGATGAAAGTGAAATATCTTTTCATTTGTCTTTTCTTTAATCTTTAATAAATTCTAGAATGATTAATTGCTTCGCCCACTCCTTCCAGAGGAAGAGGATCTTGAGCTACTACTTGAACTTCTTACACTGCCACTAGAGCCTCTTGAGCTACTCGAACTTCGTCCGGAACTATAGCTTCTGCTACTGCTAGAACTGCGTCCAGAACTGAAACTTCTACTGTTAGAACTGCGCCCAGAGCTTCTATAGGTGTTTCCGCTCTTGCTGCTTGAACTCCGGTATGTAGAGGTTCTTGGTATTACGGTTCTACTTGTTCTTCCGGTGGTGGTAGATCCACTTCTGTAAGAATTTGTTCTAGAAGAACTATTGTACTTAGGAGTTGTTCTTGTGCTTCTGCTTGTTCTATATGCCTTGTTCTGGTCAACTCCAACTGTTCTTCTGTAAGTTGTAGAGTTACTACGAGCTGTAGTAGAACGGGTGTTTGCAGAACTTCTGCCAGAAACGGTACGCGCGGTCGTACTTCTATATCGTGGCGAATTGCCTCTAGTTGATACATTGGACCTTCCTCTTAGGGCGGTTGCAATACCACTGTTATTAGAGGTTATGCGGTTATTATAATAACCACGGCGAGTTCGGTTATTTGAATAGACGTAGTTGCGAGCATAGTTACGGCCATAATAAGGGTAGCCCCATCCGTAGGATGGATACCAAATATTGCCATAGTATCCTACGTAACCATAATAGCCAGACCATCCCCAATTGCTCCATCGGTTCCATCTGTTCCATCTCCAAGGGTTGTTCCATCCCCATCCATAGCCATAGTATGGGGTGTTCCATCCCCATCCATAATATCCGCCCCAGTTGTTCCAACCGTTGTTGTAAATATTAACGCTTATATCGGTGGTGTTGTCTCCCCAACCCCCATAACCCTGATAATCGTTTTGGTTGTCGTAATAATCTGTCAATTGATCTTGGGGAATGCTGTCGTTTTGGTAATTACTGGAATAAGAGTCTACATCCGTAAAAATTTCGCTATCCAATATTTCGTCATATTGATTGGCTTTTTGACCAAAATATTCAGAATAGGTATTGGAGTCATCCTGTATTTGTGTATTGTTCTGTCCTTGTGGATTTTGTTCAACAATCTTCGTCGCGCCATCGGAATAAATACCGTCGTTATCGTAGTAGGAAACTGGTTGGTAAGAACCGCAAGAAACCACCAATAAGGCCATTGTGGCAACCACTGAAGGGTAAAAATACTTTTTGTGGGGTATAGAATATATCATCGGTCTAAAATTATATTGTTGAACATACTAAAAATAACTAGTTTTACCGAATTATTTTCTTTAATAAGCACAAGTTTTGTGCCAAACTCCGTACAATGGGTAAAAAATTAACGAAACGAAGCGAAGACTATTCTAAGTGGTATAACGAACTGGTGGTAAAGGCAGATTTAGCCGAGAACTCGGGTGTAAGAGGTTGCATGGTAATTAAACCTTATGGTTTTGCCATTTGGGAGAAGATGCAGGCCGGATTGGATAAAATGTTCAAGGAAACAGGGCATGAGAATGCTTACTTTCCTCTTTTTATACCTAAATCATATTTAAGTAAAGAGGCAAGTCATGTAGAGGGGTTTGCCAAAGAATGTGCTGTGGTGACCCACTATAGGTTAAAGAATGCAGAAGATGGTAGCGGAATAATCGTGGATCCCGAAGCAAAATTGGAAGAAGAGCTAATTGTAAGGCCTACCTCTGAAACCATTATTTGGGATACTTACAGAAAATGGGTACAATCGTATAGAGATTTACCTTTATTAATAAACCAATGGGCCAATGTTGTGCGTTGGGAAATGCGAACAAGGCTCTTTTTAAGAACCGCCGAATTCTTATGGCAAGAAGGGCATACCGCCCATGCTACGGAAAAAGAAGCCATAGCGGAGGCCGAACAAATGATGAACGTTTATGCCGATTTTGCCGAGAACCATATGGCCGTACCGGTAATTAAGGGAGTTAAAACTGAAAGTGAACGTTTTGCCGGAGCAGTGGAAACTTATTGTATAGAGGCATTGATGCAAGACGGAAAAGCCTTGCAGGCGGGTACGTCACATTTTTTAGGACAAAACTTTGCAAAGGCCTTTGATGTGAAATTTGCGAACAAAGAAGGGCAAAAAGAATATGTATGGGCAACCTCATGGGGTGTTTCTACTAGATTGATGGGGGCATTGGTAATGACCCATAGTGATGATAATGGTTTGGTGCTGCCTCCTAAATTGGCGCCGATACAGGTGGTAATAGTGCCTATTTATAAAGGATTGGAACAGTTAGACACCATCTCTGAAAAAGTTATGCCATTTGTAAAAGAGCTTAGAAAGAAAGGTATTTCTGTTAAATATGATGATAGAGATACCCATAAACCTGGTTTTAAGTTCAACGAGTACGAACTTAAGGGGGTGCCTATTAGATTGGCTATTGGAAAGAGGGATATGGAAAATGGCACTTTTGAAGTTGCCCGAAGAGATACCTTAGAGAAAACAATAGTACCAATGGATGAGGTTATCTCTAAAATAGAATTTTTGTTGGAAGATATTCAGAAGAATATCTATAAAAAAGCACTGGGTTATAGAAAAGAGCATATAACAGAAGTCGAGACCTACGATGAGTTTAAAAAAGTTTTAGAGGAAAAAGGAGGTTTTATTTCGGCACATTGGGATGGAACACCGGAAACGGAAGAGCTTATCAAACAAGAGACAAAGGCTACAATTAGGTGCATTCCGCTAGATTCTAAAGATGAGGAAGGTAAGTGTATCGTAACGGGAAAAAGCTCTTCAAAAAGGGTGCTTTTTGCCAAGGCGTATTAAAAGATTTCAAAAAAAAATAAATGGGTGTTGCGATAGTGAAAAATAATTGTATTTTTGCATCCGCAATTACGTAAAGTAATGGCCCGTTCGTCTAGGGGTTAGGACGCCAGGTTTTCATCCTGGTAACAGGGGTTCGATTCCCCTACGGGCTACTGGAATAAGGAATGTAGTATTCCGAATTGGTTTAATGGCCCGTTCGTCTAGGGGTTAGGACGCCAGGTTTTCATCCTGGTAACAGGGGTTCGATTCCCCTACGGGCTACTTGAGTAAATGGGTTAATAGGGCCCCATAAAAATATAATAAGTTAAAAGATGGCAAATCACAAGTCGGCATTAAAAAGAATTAGAAGAAACGAAGCGGTACGTTTACGTAACAGATATCAGCACAAAACTACACGTAACGCTATTAAAAAGTTGCGCGCAGAGGAGAACAAGAAGGATGCGGAGGCTCTTTTGCCAAGTGTTGTTAGTATGATCGATCGTTTGGCTAAAAGAAATATCATTCATAATAACAAAGCTGCAAACTTAAAAAGTAAGCTTTCTAAACACGTAGCTTCTTTATAGTCAGGTGTTATAAAATATAAAAAGCCTTCCTTTTATTAGGAAGGCTTTTTTTGTTGCTTCTTTTTTCTTCTGGTGGTTATGGAGGTAATTACCTAAATGCCATTCTTCTTCCTTTTAAAAAGCCGATTATGAAAAGAGTGTACATAATCACGATAAACACTTTTAATACTGATTTGAGATTATACTTTGCCCATATATCATAATTGGTGTACCCGATTACAAAAAGAATCGGGAAAACTAAATGAAAAATAAAAAGGGCAACGCTGACCCAGAACATGAGGTTGTACGCTTGGTAAAACTTATGGCCCTGACGAATCATATTTTTAAAATATAATACTATGCATAAAACCAAAAGCCAGGCACTGAGCGCTATGGCGTAAAAAAGATTTGTTTCTACTGGGTTTTGGAACAGTAGGCTGACCGCATATGCCAAAAAGGCGATTACGGCTCCTGTAACTATCCATTTTTTGTATTTTTTGTTATCTATAATAAACCAATATACCTGGAAGAAAAAACCAAAGAATATTATAGCATAAATGTTGTAAATAACTTCGTTTACATTGCTGTATTTTAAATTTTTAAAAAAAGAAATGTCGTCGTAGTTCCTGACTAGAAAACCTAAGACTTCATTAAAAAAGGTATATGTGATGATTATCGGAAAGTACTTGAGGGCCGTGTCATAATATTTTCTGTAAGTAGCAAGCGATATTATTAAAGTTATCGCATACCCGATCATGAAGTAGTTCTCCTTTATAAAAGTCCATGAAATCATATTGTAGATAATTAAAAGTCTGTTTTTGGAGGCGGACCACTCTGACCAAAATTAAGAGCAAGACTTTTAGAGGTTTGTAAGTTTGAATTTAATGAAAAACCGGCATAGGCTTTTTGTTTTTTGTTATGTGATGCTCCCAATCCTTCTTTAGAATCATCTTTCCAATCTCTTATCAATGCAGCTTTACCATCACCTGCGATATAAAATCCATAATTGGTTCCTTGCATTTCTAAGGTGGGGACTATAAATATGGAATTCTGTCTTTTGTGAATTACCTTTTTGCCGTTCGGAAATTTTTCTTGATCAGGGTAATTGGCGTAATACAGGCGTAATTTGGTAATTTTTTTAACCCCTGCCTTTTTAGCTTCTTGTTCTACGTAATCGATATATTGTTTAATCGTCTCATAGTCAAAATCCACATAACGCGACGGTTCGAATTTTTTTTCTGGTGCTCTTTCTTTGGTCTCGTATTGCACTATAGGGTTGACCCTATGTTTAGAATAGTTGTCGTAAATAACATTTGCTTCCTTTAGCGAGATAATGTTGCTAGGGGCTTCAACTTCGGGTGGAGCAGGGGAATCGTCATGGTGCTCTTTTTTTTGGGGTTGGTTACAGCTTGTAAGAAGTAGGACGGCTAGACTGATGCTTGCCGCTGTGGTCAAAGTAGATAATGATTTTTGCATTTTTCTTTGTTTTTTGATGGGTTGTTAATGAAAATAACATCAAAGAGTTGGGGAAAAATCTTTGATCTTATAAAGATATTAAATTAAAGGCAGTGTTTTAAAACAGTTTTCTGAATGTCAAAAAGTTATGGATGGACAAAAAAAAATCCCGATTCTTTTTAGAATCGGGATTTTATACTAATAAAAAATGTGTGTTTTATTGGTTCATGGTCATCAAGAACTCTTCGTTGTTCTTTGTTTGTTTAAAGCGTTGCTCTATAAATTCCATGGCTTCTACCGGGTTCATATCCGCAAGGTATTTGCGCATAATCCACATACGTTGCAACGTGCTCTCGTCCAACAACAGGTCGTCGCGTCTTGTGCTGGAAGAAGTAAGGTCTATTGCCGGGAATATTCTTCTGTTGGCAATTTTACGGTCTAATTGAAGTTCCATGTTACCGGTACCTTTAAATTCTTCAAAGATTACCTCGTCCATCTTAGAACCTGTTTCTGTAAGTGCAGTGGCGATAATCGATAGGGAACCACCGTTCTCGATATTACGGGCGGCACCAAAGAATCTCTTAGGCTTGTGAAGCGCGTTGGCGTCAACACCACCACTTAGAACCTTACCGGAAGCTGGTTGAACGGTATTGTATGCTCTTGCTAACCTTGTGATGGAATCTAGTAGTATGACCACATCATGGCCACATTCTACCAATCTTTTTGCTTTTTCCAAAACAATGTTTGCAACCCTTACGTGCTCGGTAGCTTCTTTATCGAAAGTAGATGCAACTACTTCTCCTCTAACATTTCGCTGCATGTCGGTTACCTCCTCTGGTCTTTCATCTATCAATAATATAATTTGATAAACTTCTGGATGGTTGGCGGCGATTCCGTTGGCGATGTCCTTTAAGAGCATCGTTTTACCGGTTTTGGGTTGAGAAACGATCATACCTCTTTGGCCTTTACCGATAGGGGAGAACAAATCTATTATTCTTGTAGATATGGTGCTCTGTCTTTCTGCAAGATTAAATTTTTCTTTTGGAAAAAGAGGGGTAAGGTGTTCAAATGAGACTCTGTCCCTCACTACTTGCGGGTCTATTCCGTTGATCTTGTTTACCTTGATCAATGGAAAATATTTTTCACCCTCTTTTGGGGGTCTTACGTTACCTAATACGGTGTCGCCGGTCTTAAGGCCAAACAATCTAATCTGTGATTGCGAAACATAAATGTCGTCAGGGGATGATAAATAGTTGTAATCCGATGATCGCAAGAAACCATATCCGTCTTGCATAATATCTAAAACACCTTCACTTGCGATAATACTGTCGAACTCGTATTCAGGTTCTTTGTACCTGTTTTTTAGATCCTTGTCAAAATTGCTTTTGTCGTAATTGTTGTTACGCGAGTGGTTTTGTTTTCTGTTGTTTTGGTTTTGGTTTTTGTTTTGCTGAGAACCCTTTTGGTGATCTCTTTTGCTATTGTCGTTATCGTTGGCTCTTGGTCTTGGGCGAGGTTTTCTAGGTTCGTTAGACTCCGCCTTAGGTTCTTCTGAGTTGGCAGGTTCCGCTTTTTTTTCGGTTTTTTCTCCTTCCTCCTCTTTTTTAATAACCTTTCGCTTTGTTCTTGCTTTTGGTTTTGGCTTGGGGGAATTTTCGGTTTCTGCAGAAACAACCGTTTCCGTAGCCTTTGGATTTGCAGCCTGTAGGTCCAAAATTTGGTAGACCAAATCTAATTTTTTTAGACTCTTGAATTTGGGAACGTTAAGTTCTTTTGCTATTTCCTGAAGTTCAGGTAGCTTTTTTGATTTTAAATCTGAAATCTCAAACATTAAATATGTAAATAAGTTATATGTATTTTAGAAATTATAAGAAGTATTCTAAATTAATGGATATTCGGTAAGGAAAGATTTCCTTAATGGTAAGTGTTTGTCATTACAACGACACAATAATACAAATTATTTTCAAAAATAGGTGGATAAATTTTAAAAAGACCTGTATTTTTGCCTTACAGAGCATAAAAAGAGTATGATTCAAAGAATACAGAGCGTATATTTAGTGTTGGTAGCCCTTATTTCGGGTATCTTGCCATTCTTTGTAAATTTGTGGTCAGATGCAAGAGGAGAGGAGATTTATGCAAAGAATGAAGTATTGGTGTCTATAATATTTTATGTGATTGGAGCGTTGGCATTATGGACGATATTTTTATATAAGAAGAGAAAAAACCAGTTTGTGATAAACCGGTTGAATATAATATTGAACCTTTTTTTATTAGGACTTTTCGTTTATCGGTCGCTAAATTTATCCGGAGAGACTTCGGTTTCTGAGAAGGGTATTGGGATGTTGATTCCTGTATTTTCTATCGTTTTTTTAACCCTTGCCAATAGGGCAATAAAGAAGGATGAAGATCTTGTAAAATCTGTTGACCGTCTACGTTAAACCTAACATCTTAGTAGTATTAGTGCGTAAAACCCGGGGTAGTTTCCGGGTTTTTTTATTTTCATCGTTTGCCTAGTTCTATCACTTCCAGATTCTTAATGTCTTCACCATCGATTACAAAACGCAGCATGGTTCTAATCTGATGAAACCCGTGTTTTCCGCAAGCACCAGGATTCATGTGTAGAACACCCAGTTTCTTGTCCCACATAACCTTGAGTATATGCGAGTGTCCACAGATAAATAATTTTGGGGGGTTTTTTTGAATTTCTGGTCTGGTTGTGCTGTTGTATTTTGGTGGGTAACCACCAATATGGGTGATCCAAACATCCACACCTTCACACATAAACCTATTGTTCAAAGGAAATTCTTTTTTGATAACATGGTTGTCTATATTGCCGTAGACTGCTCTTAACGGTTTTAAGGAAGAAAGCGTATCGGTAACTTCTAGCGATCCAATATCACCTGCATGCCATATTTCATCGGCTTGTTTTGCATATTTTAAAATGGCATCATCCATATAAGAATGTGTGTCCGATAGTAGCAGTATTTTTGTCATATGGCAAATATGGGCAATTAGGAAAATGTGCTCCTAATTTTGCTTTTAATATCTTTGTGATCCACAAAACTAATGTATCCTTTTGAGATATTTTGTTCAATTTTCATACTTCGGTAAATCCTATCATGGGTGGCAAAAGCAGCCAAATGCGTTAACGGTACAAGAAGTTCTAGAGGGCGTCTTCACCAAATTGTTGAGGAAAAAAATAGATTTGGTAGGTGCGGGCCGTACAGATACCGGGGTACATGCCAAAGAAATGTATGCGCATTTTGACATTGACCAAATTACCGATATACCCAACTTAATTTATAGGGTCAATGCTTTCTTGCCCGATGATATTGCCGTAATGAATATTCTGTCTGTGCACGCCAATGCACATGCCAGGTTTGATGCGGAAGAAAGATCGTATGAGTATTTGATCAGTCCCAGAAAAGACCCTTTTTATAAGGATAGTGCACATTATATAAGGTTTCCTTTAGATTTGGACGAAATGAACAATGCGGCCAAATTACTTTTGGGAAGACAGGATTTTGAGTGTTTCTCAAAGTCAAAAACAGATGTGAAGACATACTTCTGTGATGTAAAATCCGCTATTTGGACAAAGGAAGAGGGAGTCATTGTTTTCAGGATCACTGCAGACCGCTTTCTTCGAAACATGGTGCGGGCCGTGGTAGGCACACTTTTAGATGTGGGAACCGGTAAATATCCAGTTGACAATGTTAAGTCCATCTTAAAAAGTAAAGATCGCTCCAAAGCCGGAGTTTCTGTCCCTGCAAAAGGGTTATATTTGACCTCTGTTAAGTACCCCAATACGATTTTTGATAATGAGCAGTAATAACACAGGTAAAGCTTTTGATACGCGTCTTTTTAAGCGTTTAATGGCGCATACACGTCCTTATCGACTCACCTTTTACGGAGTGGCCCTGGCAGCTATTTTGCTATCGGCCTTTGCCGTATTGACCCCTGTGATATTGAAGAAAATAGTTGATGAGGCTATTAAGAGTAGCGATGGGGAGATGTTGTTGCACTTGACCATTGCCATGTTGGGCGTATTGATAGGCCAAGTGGTAAGTCAGTTATGTTTTAATTATTATGCAAACTGGTTAGGGGAATCCGTTATTAGGGATGTAAGGGTAAACCTGTTCAAGAAGATGCTCGGGTTTCGAATGAAATACTTTGATAATTCTTCTTTAGGCGTACTGGTTACTAGGGCAGTGGCAGATATGCAGCGTATCGGTGAGATATTCAGTCAAGGTTTTTTTGTGATAGTCGCCGACTTGTTAAAAATGTTGGTGGCCGCAGGTGTCATGGTGTACATAAACTGGAAATTGGCCTTGATCGTTTTTGCTGTCTTACCGATTATTCTTTACGCCACCAGATTATTTCAAAAGGCAATGAAAGTCGCTTTTACAGAGGTAAGGGCAGAGGTGTCCAACCTAAATTCATTTGTACAGGAACGAATTACGGGAATGAAGATAGTGCAGTTGTTTACCCGTGAAAAAATAGAAAGTGAAAAGTTTAGAAAAATTAATGAAAAGCACCAAAACGCTTGGTTAAAAACGGTTTGGTACAACTCTATTTTCTTTCCAATAGCCGAAATCGTTTCTTCGATCACGGTTGGTTTGGTCGTATGGTACGGCGGATTGCAAAACGTTGCCAATATTTCTGATGATGTCGCGGGTACTGTTTTTGCTTTTATAATGTTGATAGATTTGTTGTTTAGGCCATTACGTCAAATAGCCGATAAATTTAACACCTTGCAAATGGGTATGGTGGCCGCCAATAGGGTTTTTAAAATTTTGGATACGGACAGTTCTATTGATGATTTGGGTACTGTGGAGAAAGAAGAGGTAAGGGGAAGTATCGAATTTAAAGATGTTCGGTTTGGCTATTTAGAGGACGAAGAAGTGTTGCACGGGATCTCGTTTAGTGTAAATGCTGGGGAAACCGTGGCTATTGTTGGGGCGACGGGAGCCGGTAAATCCACAATAATAAACTTGTTGAACAGATTTTATGAAATTAATTCAGGTACCATACTGGTAGATGGTATCGATATAAAGAACTACAAGTTGGCTTCGTTAAGGGCTCACATAGCAGTGGTGTTGCAAGATGTTTTTCTTTTTGCGGACACTATTGCCAATAATATCTCACTAAAAAATCCGTCGGTATCCGTATTAGATATAGAGCGAGCGGCTAAAGCTATTGGCGTAGACGAATTTATCACCAGTTTACCCGATGGTTACGATTATAACGTAAAAGAACGTGGTACTATGTTGTCTAGTGGGCAAAGGCAGCTGATCGCATTTTTACGTGCCTACGTGAGTAAGCCCAGTATTTTGGTGTTGGACGAAGCTACCTCGTCTATAGATACCTATTCTGAACAATTGATACAGAGGGCTACCGAAAAAATTACGGAAGGTAGAACCTCGATAGTCATTGCACATAGGTTGGCTACCATTAAGAAGGCGGATAAGATCATAGTGATGGATGCCGGTAAAATAGTGGAGATTGGTACGCACCAAGAGCTTCTGAAAAAAGATGGCTACTATCGCGGTTTGTACGAAGCCCAATTTTTGGCAGAAGAAGTTGCTTAACGGTTCTTAGATTTTTGTAGGCTTAAAATCCTCTAGGTTAATTGTCCCAAGAATCAGCATTATAATGGGGAATATCATTGACAGGCTAAAGTACATGATGGTAAAAAGTGTCCAAAAAATAAATATTTTGGACCAAAGCTCTATCCCTTTTTCCTTTGATACTCTTTTTATAACAAATGCCGTGTATAAATACATGAATAACAGGGCGATCAGACTAAAAAGACCATAACCATCAGGTTTGAACAGAATTATTATACAAGAAGGAATAAAAATGGACAAGGAATAATGGGCCAAAGAATAAATGAAAACAATTGTTCTTTCAGAAAAATTATATTTCTTTTCTCTAAAACATAACCACCCGGCTGCAGACATCATTGGTATAAAAAGTATAAACAGAAGGGCGTGATAGTCGTACATGGTGTCCATTAATTTCTCTTGGGCTATGCTGGTAGTACCCGAGCCCAAAAAATCAACATTAATGTCCAGTTCAACTTTTTTTATCAGAAATACCACAAAACCGGAAAGTGTTATGGATATACCCAAATAACTTATTGGGTTAAGGTACTTTCTGCGAATCCCTTTTATGTACCCTTCGGCTACCACTTCTGGTTTTGTAAATAGGTGTATAAATGTTTTTAGAAAAGTATTTTCAAGATTAAAATAGCGTTCTATGATATCTCCCCATAAACTTTTTACGGTAAGTCGGTTGCGTATTACTTTGGCGCCACAGTTGGGACAGTAAGAATAATCTGTTCGCAAGTTATCGTTACAGTTCTTGCACACCATTAGGTCAAGTCCTTTTTTATCATAGCAGCTAATTCATTCAAGGAATTATATTTTATAAACTCTCCGTGTTTAATATATGAAATTAAACCTGTTTCTTCACTTACTACCAAACATAGGGCATCTGTTTTTTCTGAAATACCAATGGCGGCCCTGTGTCTTAACCCGAACCTTAATGGAATGTTCCGTTCGTTGGATACAGGTAAGATGACCCGTGTGGCTACGATAAAATTGTCGACTATGACCGCTGCACCGTCATGCAAGGGGCTGTTTTTATAGAAGATACTTTCAATGATGGGTTGTGAGATTTCAATATTCATATGGTCGCCCGTATTTTTTATGAAATCCAATGAGTTGCCCCTCTCTATTACCAAAAGGGCACCTGTTTTAGAAGAGGCCATTTTCTCGCAAGCTTTTAAAATGGCATCAACATTGGTGTTGGTACCTTCGCCTTCTGGTTTTAAAAATTTAAAGTGTTTTATAAAATTTCGTTTGTTCGCAAAATTGGTGGACCCGATCATTAAAAGAAATTTTCGGATTTCTTGTTGAAAAACAATGATTAGGGCAATAAGACCTACTTGCATAAAGGCACCAACGATACTGCTTATCATCTCCATGCCCAAAAGTTCTGTAAGCTTCCAGAAGGCCCAGACAATGACAATTCCTATAAAAATATTGATAGCGACCGAACCACGTACCAACTTGTACACGTAGTAGAGAAGTACGGCCACTAAAACGATATCAAGTATATCGGTAATCTTAAAGTCGATAAAATTCAAAAAATCCAAGTAAAGCCGTTTGTGTAAAATTAACAAAAATAGACACACAAAAAACTACTTAAACATTAAGCTGTTAATTGTTCGTGGATCTTTATGCACTCCATAGCTTCTTTAACATCGTGAACCCGCAGAATATTAGCGCCCTTTTCCAGGGCTAGCATATTTAGTGCCGTAGTGCCGTTCAGGGCCTTTTCTGGCTCTGTACCCAGTAATTTGTAGATCATTGATTTTCGGCTAACACCTACCAATATAGGTCTGTCGGTTATTTTTAAAAGATCTAATTTGTTTAATAGCTCATAGTTTTGTTGTAATGTTTTAGAAAATCCGAAACCAGGATCTATGATAATGTCTTTTATACCTAGCGATGTTGCTTTGTCCATTCGTTGCGAAAAGAAAAAGAGGATATCTTTCACCAGATTGTCATAATCGGTATGTTGTTGCATTGTTTTGGGGTTTCCGCGCATATGCATCATTATGTACGGAACATTGTATTTGGCAATGATGGTCAACATATCCTCATCCAATAGACCAGACGAAATATCATTTATTACAGCGGCCCCCATTTGGATCGCCTCTTCTGCAACCTTACTTTTAAAGGTGTCTATGGACAATAGGGCATTCGGAAACTCTTTTAAAACTAGATTTAAGACGGGTAGCAATCTTTTAAGCTCATTTTGGGTGGTAACTTCTTCGGCGCCCGGTCTAGAGCTGTATGCGCCTATATCTATGAATGTTGCTCCGTTTGTTAGCATGTTTTCTACCTGCTTTAATACGCTAGCATCGTCTTTGTATTTACCGCCGTCGTAAAAAGAATCGGGGGTGATGTTGAGTATGCCCATAATTTTGGGCTTGTTCAAATCTATTAGTTTTCCCTTGCAATTAATGGTCATGTGTTCTATGTTGCTTAATAGATTATTACTTTTAAGTTTAAAGCGTCAACTTTGATGGTTACAAAATTTTAAGCGAAATTTACACAAATTAGAAAGAATCACATGCAAAAAACCGGGGAGCAGTATGATGCTGTAATTAAAGTCTGCCGAGAGTTATATGAGAAAAAGATGCGAGATTATGGCTGTGCATGGCGCATTTTAAGGCTACCTTCTCTTACAGATCAAATATTTATAAAGGCTCAAAGAATAAGAAGTCTTCAAGAAAACGAAGTAAGAAAAGTAGATGAAGGGGAGGTGTCTGAGTTTATAGGCATAATCAATTATGCTGTAATGGCGTTGATCCAACTGGAACTCGGGGTGGCCGACCAACCCGATCTGACCCCTGAGGAGGCTATAGACCTATATAAAAAGCACATAGCCGTTACAAAAGAATTAATGCTCAACAAGAATCATGATTATGGTGAGGCATGGAGAGATATGAGGGTAAGTTCACTGACCGATCTGATACTTCAGAAGCTATTAAGGGTCAAACAAATCGAGGACAATAAGGGAAAAACATTGGTGAGCGAAGGAATAGATGCAAATTATCAGGATATGATAAATTACGCTGTTTTTGCCTTGATACATTTAAAATTAGGAATAAAATAATAGGCTTTTATGAGGTATATATTAGGTATAGTCAGAATTTTTGTAGGAGTATTATTTATTATCAGTGGTTATATAAAACTGAACGATCCCGTTGGGTTTTCCTTTAAGTTGGAAGAATACTTTAGTCAAGGGGTTTTGGATCTTCCTTTTTTTGAACCTTACGCTTTGGCTATTTCTATTTTTGTTGTTATTCTAGAAGTACTATTGGGGGTATTGTTGATTGTTGGTTATAAGGTGAAATACACACTTTGGAGTCTTCTGGGCATGATAGTATTCTTTACCTTTTTAACTTTTTATTCCGCATACTTTAATAAGGTTACCGATTGTGGGTGCTTTGGTGATGCCATTAAATTAACACCGTGGGAATCTTTTACCAAAGATGTGGTTTTGTTGGTACTTATATTACTATTGTTTTTTGGTAGAAAGTATATAAAACCCCTTTTTAGGCCTTTCACCACAAAGGTCATAGTGGCACTTTCGTTAGTGGCCTGTGTTGTATATGCCTATTATGTATTAAATCATTTACCGGTAATAGATTTTAGACCGTATGAAATCGGAAAAAATATCGAAGAAGGTATGGGCGTACCGGAAGGGGCCCCAAAACCTGTATATGAATATGCGTGGAAATTTAATATAAACGGTAAAGAAGAGGTGATCGTTACCAATGGTGATTACCCAACAGTAGAGGGGGAGTTTATTGGCGTAGAGACCGAAGAGATCCAGAAGGGGTATGAGCCTCCCGTGCACGATTTTACGATAGAACAAAATGGAGAGGATTTTGCAGCCGGTTTGTTGCAAGAACCCAAGCTGGTAATGGTAATTGCATATGATCTGCGCAAATCTGACCTAGATATGTTCGGTCAAATAAAAAAGGTTACCGATGAAGCATCCGACAAGGGTTATAAGGTAATAGGAATGTCGGCTTCTTCTTTTGATCAAACCAATGAACTCGTTAAAAAGTATAATCTTGGTTTTGACTTTTACTTTACAGATGAGACAACCTTAAAAACAATTGTAAGGTCAAATCCGGGAGTGCTTGTTTTAAAGAAGGGTACCATAGAGCAAAAAGTACATTATAATGATTTGGACGAGTTAGTGTTCGATTGAAATTGTACCATAATAAGAATTATAAATTAGAAACATAAGATAATGAGAAGTAAAATAGTTGCAGGAAATTGGAAAATGAACAAGAATTTAGAAGAAACGGAAACTTTGTTGACGGAATTGTCAGGTAAGTTGCCAGATTCTGATGCTGAGGTTATGGTGGCTCCCACTTATGTAAATTTATCTGCAGCGGTTCGTAATCTTGAAAACTCTAGTATTCAAGTTATTGCCCAGAATATGCATTTTGCGGAAAGTGGAGCCTATACAGGTGAGATTTCTGCGGATATGTTGTTGAATATAGGTATTGATACCTGTATAATTGGGCACTCTGAAAGAAGAGCGTATTTTGGGGAGACCGATGAAATCTTGGCCAAAAAAGTGAAAACGGCCTTAAAGAACGGTATCAGGGTAATGTTTTGTTTTGGAGAAGAGTTAGAAGACCGTAAGTCTGGAAATCATTTTAAAGTAGTGGAAAGTCAATTAAAGAACGCTCTGTTTTCTTTGGATAAGGATGCATGGGGCAAAATTATTTTGGCATACGAACCTGTTTGGGCCATTGGTACGGGAGAAACGGCCTCTCCCGAGCAAGCACAAGAAATGCATGCCTTTATTAGAAAAACTATTGCCGAAGCTTTTGATGCTTCTATTGCCGACAATGTTTCTATATTATATGGTGGTAGTGTAAAGCCTGCAAATGCAGCTGAAATTTTTTCTAAACCAGATGTAGATGGTGGACTTATCGGTGGAGCTTCTTTGGTGGCGAACGATTTTATAGATATTATCAAAGCAATATAAGTACAGAACAAAGGAAAATTTATTTTTTCAATTATATGAACAAAGGGTATCTTCGATACCCTTTTTTAAATTGTTTTAAATGAGTAACACTATTTATATAGAATACCGGTTTAAAGTGGCACCGTTACAACCTGCTTCCGATATTCTTATTGCCGAATTGGGAGAACTTGGTTTTGAAAGTTTTGTTGAGGAAGAAACAGGTATTTTGGCATATATTCAAAAAGAAGATTGGAACAAAGATATTCTCCAAGATTTGCATATGCTCCAAAATCCTAATTTTAAGATAGAATATTCCGTAAAAGAAATAGAACAAGAGAACTGGAACGCTACTTGGGAGCAAAATTTTAAGCCCATAATAGTAGAGGATACATGTATGATAAGAGCGCCTTTTCATGAAAAGAAAGACGTTGAATACGATATTGTCATAGAGCCCAAAATGAGTTTTGGTACCGGACACCATGAAACTACCCATATGATGTTGCAGCACCTTCTGTCTTTAAATCTACGCGATAAAAGTGTTCTTGATATGGGGTGCGGTACCGGTGTTTTGGCAATTTTGGCGGCAAAGCTTGGGGCGAACCCGATAGATGCCATTGATATCGATAATTGGTGCTATTTAAATGCAAAGGAGAATGTAGAGAGGAACAAGGTAGAATTTATTCAGGTTTTTGAAGGTGATGTTAGTCTTCTAGGGAATAAAAAGTATGATGTTATTATTGCGAACATCAATAGAAATATACTTCTTTCCGACATACCGGATTACAGAACTTGCTTAGAAAAAAATGGAATTCTGTTGTTGAGTGGTTTTTATACAGAAGATCTACAATTGATTACCGATAAGTGCTCGGAAGTGGGTTTAAAGTTTGAAAAAAATCTTGAAAAGAATAATTGGGTTGCAGCAAAATATGTACTTTAGAGATAATTAAACAGAAAATGATGAGCACTAAAGAAAAAATTTCCGAAGAGCTCCTTTTAGAGGAAGAAACGGTAAAACAAAATGAAATTGTACTGTTTAATGATGATGTGAATACTTTTGATCATGTCATTGATACATTGATCGCCATTTGTGATCATACTCCAGAGCAGGCCGAGCAATGTGCTTTAATAGTACATTACAAAGGTAAGTGTACCGTTAAAACCGGTGAGTATAGTGATTTGGAACCACGTTGTTCGGCGTTGTTGAACGCGGGGTTAAGTGCCGAGATAATATAGGTGTTACTACTCTTGTCGGCCAACCCTCTTCTGACTTATAAACATGTACTTTTTTAGGTTCTCTTATGATATGGCTCTATATTAGGTGTATATACATAAATATAAAGGCCATTGCAAAACAGAGGAAAACTAAAAAAATTAAAAAATTTTGAAAGATAAAACTAAACAGTTCATTTAGTTTCTTGACTAATTTTGGGGTATGCACAATAGTTGGTTTTGGTAGGGGTAAAGATGAATTTTTATAACATTGTAGTGTAAAAAAATGGGTAAAAGGATAGATATAAAGGATAAGAGACAATAGGGTGTTCAAAACAATTGTCGGAAAAAAAATAAAGGCCCCTTCTTTTAAAAGAAGGGGCCTTTATTTTTTATAGATTACAAGTGCTAATTATGGTTTTAAGCACAACTTAAGAACAAGAATCAATAAATATTTAAACTAGTGGAACACCGTTTAAACGTTTTTCGATTTTTTTCTTTTTCTCTGTTAGACGTTTCATAACATCCATTAGGTTAGCATCTTTTGTTTCTTTGTAAACTTCGTTAATACTCAATATTAAAGCTTTTGCTTCCCTGGATGCCTCCACTCGGTCACTGGTGGACATATTGCTCATTTTTCGACTTTCAAATTCCTGAGCTTTTTCAAGTAAATCCATTAATGTTTTTTTTCAAAGTTAACATAAATATCAAATTACGCAATTCTTTCTCAATTGGATGTAATTATAGTACTATTTATATAACATATTTATGATGATTTTAACTAAAAATAGTAATTACTGGGTAAAAATATTTTCTAACGAGGTACAAGTTTTTGTGCATTCAGGCAATTTCGTCTAAAATAGGTGATTTTAGACCATGTTTGTGAGATGTTTTTTTCTACAAGACATGCGTAAACGTACCTTATTGTTGGTCAAATTTTAAAGATAAAACCATCTTCTACTTTTCTGCGATACTTTTCTTCATCGAATTTGAATAAAAAAGCGCCTTTCTTGGAAGATGACATATCTTTTTCATTTAGTTTGATCAAAATGTCCAAAGAATTAAATTTATTGATGAAGTTACGTTTGTCCAATTTTTTGTCTAAAATGGCTTCGTATAGTTTTTGGAGTTGGCGCATGGTAAATTTTGGGGGCAATAGTTCAAAACCTATAGGCTTGGTAAGTGCCCTTCTTCTTAAACGAGATATTGCCTTCTCTACCATAAGATGGTGGTCAAATATTAAAGTTGGCGCTTCCTTTAAGCTGAACCACTGTACGGGGTTTTGTTTTAAGAGTGCCTTATCGTGGGTGGCAATATCTATCAAAGCATAATAAGCGACCGATATGGTTCTTTCCGCAGGGTCACGATCAACCTTTGAGAAGGTATACAGTTGCTCCATGTAAATATTGTTAAGCCCGGTCAAATAACGTAGTATTCTGGTAGCCGCTTCATCTAAATTTTCTTCTTTTTTAAGAAAACCACCAATAAGCGACCATTTGCCTTTTTCTGGTTCAAAGTCTCTTTTTACCAATAATATTTTTAACTCTTCTTGATCAAAACCGAAAATTATACAGTCCAAGGCGAGTAAGACCTTGTCTTCATTTTTGTAACTGCTAAGAACCATTTATTTTTTTGTATGCGGACAAATTAACAATAAATATAAATTTATGAAAGCTCCCTAAACAATAATTTAATTTGAAGGGAAAGGCGGTTGCGGGGAATAAGTGTTTAAATTACTCTTTTGTATTTATCTTGAAAGTCAAAAGGCATTTTTTTAAGTGATTTTGTTTAACGAAGTAGCGTTTTTTGTAAAAATATAAAAATGGATTTTTAATTGTTAATGCGCTATTAGAATAAAAATATTTTTTCCCTCCTATTGCATTGTTGTCTTTGGTAGGTTGCTCAATTCGTTTAAGCAGTTAGAAAAGATGCGACCACAATCATTAAAAACATTTCTAGTTGTGCATTGTTTATGATGGGTTACCGTTAACGCGAGTGGCTTAATTCTTTGGTTTAAAAGTGTAGTGTAGGTAAAACCTGTGTCGGTTAGTAAGTAGGTCCATAAGTAATTTTCTATAAAAAATAGCCTTGTCCTACAACTCAAAATATTAGGTTTTAGAGGTTATTTTGTTGAATCCATAAATTATTAGTGTTAAAATAAAACATATTTTAAAAATTGCTTGTTTTTTCCATAATTCTTTTCTTTATTTACATGTGTATTAATTACACTTAATATTGTTATATGTCTGTTTGACATTAGAATCTATAATTAAACTTTGATTCAGTTTTAATTTATTAATGGATTTTAGGATTGGAAAATGGGTAATTAGTTAGGGTAGTTGTAGTTAATTGAAATACGGGATAGGAAGTTTTCGCATCAGGTAAATGCATCAGAAAATTGATATAATCTTGTCATCCAAAATTTTTAGATGGGTGATTGGAGTGAAAGGTAGTTTGTTGAGTTAGTTACATATGGGGCATTTCAAAACATTTTGTTGTGTCCCTATTTGTTTTGAACTAATCGTTGAAAATTAATAATGTAGGATGATATGAAAATAGTAATGAGAGAAGTAAAAGATTAATTATTTAGGTAATAATCTGATAATGAATATTATATGCCGTTGTGTTATAGTCGTTGTTCCTAAGTTCTTAGGGTAGTTTTTTTCGTTGGTTACTATTTTTAATAAGTGCGAAATAATAAAGTGTAATTGTAACACTTTATAAATTTCAATTACTTATATTTACTCCGTAAAATTGAATTATAGTATGAAAAGGTTTGTTATTGGCTTGGATTATGGTTCAGATTCCGTTAGGGCCGTACTAATTGATTCGGAGAACGGTAAAGAAATCGCTTCAGAGGTACATTGGTATAAGAGGTGGAAAGAAAAGAAATATTGTGATCCGTCCATTAATCAATTTAGACAACATCCGCTTGATCATATAGAGGGGTTGGAGTTTACTATAAAATCCGTCATGGATAAGAGTAAGGTAGACTCAAAAGATGTTAAGGGCATATGCATAGATACTACGGGATCTTCTCCCATACCGGTAACCAAAGATGGCACTCCCTTGGCCTTGGTAGATGGTTTTCAAGAGAATCCGAATGCCATGATGGTACTTTGGAAAGACCATACAGCTATTAATGAAGCCGAACGTATCAACCAATTAGCGGAAAGTTGGGGGGGAGAGAACTTTACAAAATACGTAGGTGGTATCTATTCTTCTGAATGGTTTTGGGCGAAGATAGCCCATGTTGTTAAAGAAGATGTGAAGGTGAAGAACAAAGCATATACTTGGATGGAGCATTGTGATCTAATGACCTACATTCTTATAGAAAATAAAGACTTACGGTCTTTTAAAAGAAGTAGATGTGCTGCCGGTCATAAAGCAATGTGGCACGAGAGCTGGGGAGGATTGCCTCCTAAAGAATTTTTAGCGTTGTTAGATCCATATTTGGCGGATTTAAGAGATAGTTTGTACGATGAGACCTATACCTCTGATGAGGTCGCTGGCAATCTGAGTAAAGAATGGGCAGATAAATTAGGCCTGACCACAGATACCGTTATAGCGGTCGGCACATTTGACGCTCACTCAGGGGCGGTCGGTGCCAGAATAACTGAAAATGCCCTTGTTAGGGTCATGGGTACTTCTACTTGCGATATTATTGTGGCAGATGCAAAGGCTGTTAATGGTAGGACTATAAAAGGTATTTGTGGTCAGGTAAACGGTTCTGTTATACCTGATTTGATCGGATTAGAGGCAGGGCAGTCCGCTTTTGGCGATTTACTGGCTTGGTTTAAAGAACTGCTTGCTTGGCCTATTGATAACTTGGTGATGACCTCCGATATTTTGTCAGGTCAACAAAAAGAGAAATTAAAAGATGAAGTCGAAAGCAAGTTCATGGCCGAACTCTCCATCGCGGCCGAGGCTATTCCATTGTCGGAGAGTATACCAATAGCACTGGACTGGATCAATGGTAGAAGAACCCCGGATGCGGACCAAAATCTTAAAAGTGCAATTTCAAATTTGTCACTAGGTAGTAAGGCTCCCCATATTTTCAAAGCTTTGGTCAATGCCATTTGTTTCGGTTCAAAAAAGATAGCGGACCGTTTTCAAGAAGAAGGGGTTAAAATAGATACCGTTATTGGTATTGGAGGAGTAGCCAGAAAATCGCCTTACATTATGCAAACCTTGGCGAATGTGATGAATATGCCCATAAAAGTGGCCGCTTCGGATCAGGCCCCTGCTTTGGGAGCTGCTATCTATGCAGCTGTAGCTTCTGGTATTTATTCTAATGTAGTGGAGGCAAGCGCACAAATGGGTAGTGGATTTGAGGCCGAGTATCACCCGCAAAAAGAAACCACAGCTATGTACCAACAATTAATGGACTCATATACGGACTTGGGCAATTTTGTAGAAAGTTCAATTAAAAAAACTAAATAATATGGGGTCAAAATATAAAGAACTTAAAGAAGAATGTTTTGAGGCTAATATTGAGCTTAACGACCTAGGTCTGGTTATTTATACTTTTGGTAATGTAAGTGCTGTAGATAGAAATAGTGGTGTTTTTGCAATTAAACCAAGCGGCGTGCCCTATGAGAAGCTTAGACCGGAAGACATTGTGGTATTGGATTATGACAATACTATTGTAGAGGGTACGATGAGACCATCTTCCGATACTAAAACTCATGCATTGCTTTATAAAAATTGGAGCCATATAGGGGGTATAGCCCATACGCACGCAACTTATTCGGTAGCCTGGGCTCAAGCACAGAAAGATATTCCTGTTTTTGGGACAACACATGCCGATCATTTAACGGCAGATATACCTTGTGCCGAACCAATGAAAGATAGTCTTATAGAAGGAAACTATGAGCATAATACAGCAATACAGATTATTGATTGTTTCAAGGAAAGGGGATTGTCCTCCGAAGAAGTAGAAATGGTTTTATTGGGCAACCACGGGCCGTTTGCTTGGGGAAAGACCGCAGCAAAAGCTGTGTATAACAGCAAGGTTTTGGAGACCGTTGCGCAAATGGCGTACCTGACACTTCAGATAAACCCGAACGCACCAAGATTAAAAGAAGCCTTAATAAAAAAACACTATGAGCGTAAGCATGGTAAGAATGCCTATTACGGTCAACAAGAACAATAATAAATATACGAAATCGAATATGATTGAAAAAGAAGTATGGTTTGTCACGGGTAGCCAGCATTTATATGGTCCTGAAACACTTAAGCAAGTAGCTGAAAATTCTCAAGAAATTGTCAAAGGCTTTAATGTTTCCAATAATATTCCGATAAAAATTGTTTATAAACCCACCGTTAAAACTCCTGCTGAAATAACGGATATCTGTCTTTTGGCAAGTTCAACAAAAAACTGTATTGGTATAATTGCTTGGATGCATACTTTCTCGCCAGCAAAAATGTGGATAAAAGGGTTAAGTATGTTGAATAAACCGCTATGCCATCTACATACACAATTTAATGCTGAGGTGCCTTGGAAATCTATAGATATGGATTTTATGAATCTAAACCAGTCTGCCCATGGCGATAGGGAATTTGGCCATATGATGACCAGAATGCGCAAGGACAGGAAAATTATTGTTGGGCATTGGAAAGAGGAAAGACTTCAAAAAAAACTTGGTAACTGGGCTCGCGTAGCCTTGGGGTGGGATGAATTTCAACATCTAAAAGTGGCAAGGCTAGGAGACAATATGAGAGAGGTTGCTGTAACCGATGGCGACAAGGTAGAGGCCCAATTGAGATTTGGGTTTTCGGTCAATGGCTATGATTCCTCTGATGTGGTAAATCACATAAAAAAGGTAACAAAGGAAGAAGTGGATGCCCTGCTGGAAGAGTATGGCAATCTGTATGAATTAAGTAAGGATTTACAAATAGGGGGAGCTAAAAGACAGTCTTTGGTAGATGCGGCAAAAATTGAATTAGGCTTAAGGGCTTTCTTGGATCAAGGTAGCTTTAAGGCATTTACGGATACTTTTGAGAATCTTGGCGAATTGAAACAATTGCCGGGTATTGCTGTTCAAAGGTTAATGGCGGACGGTTATGGTTTTGGTGGTGAAGGCGATTGGAAAACTTCTGCCTTGCTAAGAGCTTTAAAAGTGATGGCCACAGGTCTTAACGGGGGAACTTCTTTTATGGAGGATTATACCTATCATTTTACCCCCGAGAAGTCGTATGTAATGGGATCGCATATGTTGGAAATATGCCCTTCGATAGCTGATGCAAAACCTTCTTGTGAAGTACATCCCTTAGGAATTGGAGGGAAAGAGGACCCGGTTCGCTTGGTTTTCAACGCCCCAGCCGGTCCGGCCATTAACGTATCTCTGGTAGATCTAGGAAATCGTTTTAGGTTGGTGGTCAATGAGGTAGAAGCAGTAAATCCTATGGGTAAATTACCTAATTTACCCGTTGCACGGGTATTGTGGGACCCCAAACCCGATTTAGAGATTGCCGCTACGTCTTGGATCTTGGCGGGTGGAGCCCATCATACAGTATATACGCAGGCTTTGACCACTGAGTTTATCGAAGATTTTGCGGAAATGGCAGGAATTGAGTTGGTGGTGATAGATAAAAATACAACTGTCAGAGATTTAAAAAATCAATTAAACGCCAATGAGGCCTATTATCATTTGTTCAAGAATAATCTGTAAAATCCATAACCATGAAACCATTCGTTAAATTAAGTTATTCGATTATCTTACTGGGAATATTTGTTCTTAACGTTAATTGTAAACAGAAAACCATGAAGAAAAGTAACGAAGAAGTATCGGTGCCTAAAACAAAGCCGATAAGTATCGAAAGAAATGATTTTGGTGTAACCAATGAAGGGCAAAAGGTAGAGCTGTTTACTTTAATAAATAAAGGAGGGGTATCTGTTGATATAATCACCTATGGTGGCCGTATCACTTCTTTAAAGGCTCCCGATAATAAAGGGAAGATGGAAAATGTTGTTCTTGGGTTTGATAATTTGGAGCAGTATGAAGAAGAAAATCCATTTTTTGGGGCATTGGTAGGGCGTTACGGCAACCGAATAGCGAAAGGGAAATTCACTTTGAATGGCACTGAATATACTTTGGCAAAGAATAACGGCGAGAACAACTTGCACGGAGGAATAAAAGGTTTTGATAAAGTCGTGTGGCAAGTAGAGGGTACGGAGGAATCCGATTCCTATGTTTCTTTAAAATTAAGTTACCTAAGTAAGGATATGGAAGAAGGTTTTCCGGGGAACCTAACAACCGTTGTTACCTATACGTTGAACAAGGATAATAGTTTAGATGTTCTGTACGAGGCTACTACCGATAAAACTACTGTGGTGAACCTTACACAGCATTCTTATTTTAATCTTTCAGGTGATTTTTCACAACCGATTTTAGACCATGAATTGCAAATTGCAGCCGATACATATGTTCCAGTCGATGGCGGGTTGATTCCTACGGGAGATTTGGCCTCTGTTGAAGGAACTCCTTTCGACTTTAGGGAACCGAAGCTTATAGGCAAAGATATTGATGCTAACGACGAACAGATAAAGTTGGGCGGTGGTTTTGACCATTGTTGGGTTCTTAAGGGGGCTGAAAAAGGGTATCGTTCGGTAGCAAAGGCATACCATCCAGGTACGGGGCGTACGCTGGAGGTTTTAACGACAGAGCCCGGAATACAATTTTATTCAGGTAATTTTTTAGATGGAACACTACCTGCTCCAAATGGGGGAACTTATGCTAAAAGAAGTGCCTTTTGTTTAGAGACCCAACATTACCCGGATTCACCTAACCAACCTGGATTTCCTTCCGTAGTTCTAGAGCCAGGTCAAAAATATAAGACTAAAACAACCTTTAAACTAGCAACCAAATAACCAATTATTATGAAACAATTAGATACTTTAGATTGGATAAGTATATCGTTATACTTTCTACTTCTAGTGGGTATAGCCATTTGGGTTATCCGTAAGAAGAAGGCAAATACAGAAGACTATTTCCTGGCAGGAAGAAATGTGGGATGGTTTGTAGTAGGGGCTTCTATATTCGCATCCAATATTGGTTCTGAACATGTTGTGGGGCTGGCAGGTACAGGGGCAAGTAATAAGTTGCCTTTGTTAATTTATGAGATACAGGCTTGGGTGGTCTTGATCTTGGGCTGGGTGTTTTTACCCTTTTATGCCCGTAGCGGTGTATTTACCATGCCCGAGTTTTTAGAGAAGCGGTTTGATGCGCGCTCTAGATGGGTACTCTCTATCTTTTCCATTGTGGCCTATGTGCTTACGAAAATATCGGTAACCATTTATGCTGGTGGCGTAGTGGTCTCCGCATTGTTGGGCATAGATTTTTGGACGGGTGCCATTGCCACCGTATTGTTAACAGGGGTGTATACCGTTTTGGGTGGCATGCGTGCCGTTGTATATACAGAGACTTTGCAGGCCGTACTTTTGATTATCGGTGCAGCTGTGCTAACTTTTATAGGTTTAGATAAAGTTGGTGGTTGGGGCAGTATGGTAGATACCTTGGGTCCTGAATATTTTAATATGTGGAGACCGGCAACAGATCCAGATTTTCCATGGCCTTCATTGTTGATTACAAGTACCATTGTGGGTATTTGGTATTGGTGTACAGATCAATATATAGTACAACGGGCATTGACAGCGCAAAACATTAAAGAGGGTAGGAGGGGCACTATTTTTGGGGCCTTGCTTAAACTTTTGCCCGTATTCCTGTTCTTGATACCGGGGGTAATCGCCCTTACATTAAAAATGAGGGGAGAGTTACATTGGGAAAATGCAGATGAAGCGTTTCCTGTATTGATGAGCAATTTGTTGCCCTCAGGCTTAAGGGGATTGGTAGCGGCAGGTTTATTGGCGGCGTTGATGAGTTCGCTTGCCTCGGTCTTTAATTCATGCTCTACATTGTTTACTGTGGATATTTATAAAAAGCTGAAACCGAATGCCCCGGAGAAAAAATTGGTCAGAACCGGACAGATAGCTACGGTTTTTGTAGTGATTATCGGAATTATTTGGATTCCTATCATGGCAAATATTTCTGGGGTTCTTTATGAATACCTGCAAAGTGTACAGTCTTATATAGCCCCTCCGATTACGGCGGTCTTCTTATTGGGTATTTTCTATAAAAGAATTAATGCCACAGGTGCTTTTGCCACATTGATCATGGGTATCGTTGTAGCGTTTTTAAGAATTACTTTAGAGCTTACCAAAGGCAATTTTGATACGGATAGTTTTCTGTATCAATTGGGCGATATGAACTTTTTAAGCTTTGGAGCGTGGTTCTTCCTGTTCTGTATCCTATTTATTATAGTCGTAAGTCATTTAACAAAGGCCCCGGATAGGGAACAGATCGTTAATTTGACTTTTGGGACCATCACAGAAGAGGAAAAGAAAAACAATAAGAGTAGTTACTCTTGGGTAGATATCGCTATTTCTGTAATCGTGGTTATTATCGTAATAGGGGTAATGATTTTCTTTAATGGAAAATAAAAGGATTATTAAGAACCACTAATATCCAATTATATACGAAAAACCAGGCTTATGGCCTGGTTTTTTTCTTTTAATATAGGGAGTGTTAATACACGATTACTATGTGTTAACCTCTAGATATCTTAAAATAGCTTCTATCAAATAGTAATCACCATATGTTAATGGGACATCTATTTCTGTTTTGTTAGGCATATTGCCAACACCATGTTTTAACAGGAAACCGCCGTTTTCGCCATTGTTGGCTATATATTCTGGGGTTGATAGCTGTTGTAATATTAATTCGGCATTGTGCAGGTATTTATCTTTTGGGCCAACCTCGTCAAAGGTACTGAGTTCTAATAGTGCCGAGGCTATTATAGCAGCGGCCGAAGAGTCTCTTAAGGCATTTGGTATTTGTGGAGCATTAAAATCCCAGTAGGGTATTTTATCGGAAGGTAAGTTCGGATGGTTTAAAATATAATCGGCGATATTTTCGGCAAATCGAAGATATTTTAGATCACCGGTTTCCCTGTACATAACCGTGTAACCATAAAGGCCCCATGCTTGGCCTCTGGACCAAGATGATTCATCTGCAGCTCCTTGATTTGTTATTTGTGATTGTACCGCACCTGTTTTTTCATCATAAATCACCACATGATAAGAACTGTAATCGTCTCTAAAGTGATTGTTCATTGTTGTATTTGCATGATTTACGGCGATGTTGTAGTAAGTACTATCATTAGTGTGCCTTGTGGCCCAAAAGAGTAGTTCTAAGTTCATCATATTGTCTATGATGGCAATCAGGTCGCCTTCGTTACCTTTGTTCCATGGGGCATTGTCCCATGATCTAATGGCCTTTACTTTGTCATTGTACCTAGTGGATAAAGATTTGGCACTGTTCAGCAAAATTTGCTCATATTCCTTATTTTCTTGCATTGCGAGGGCGTTTCCAAAACTGCAATACATCATAAATCCCAAATCATGGGTAGAGGAGTTGAATTGCTCTTTTTTTAGATGTGCCATAGATTTTTGGGCCTCTTGTTTTAATGTGGGGGCTCCAATACCTTTATCCAAAAGAAGTAGGCTTCCTGCATAAAACCCACTGCACCACCAATCTGAACCGCTTGTCTCTAGTTTGTTTTTCTCTGAATTATAGGTTTTGGGAAATTCTCCTTTTCGCAGTTGATCGGCCATGTATTTGTATTGGGCCACTCCAGTATTTAAGACATTGTTCAAAGTACTTTTTAAATGGGCATTGGAAGCAGTGGTAACAATACTTTTTACAGGTTGTTTTTCTTTACATGAAAAAAACAAAAGTGCAGATATAAAAATGAAGAGGTATGGTTTAGTGGTCATAATAAGTTTTTTACTTTTTGTTTAGAGGAGCCTAGGCCTTCTATGCCAAGTTCTACGACATCTCCGGGTTTTAAATATTTAGGAGGATTAAAGCCGAGGCCAACCCCAAAAGGGGTGCCGGTAGATATGATGTCTCCAGGGAGCAAGGTCATATAATGACTTATATAGCTAACTATATGAGAAACATCGAAGACCAGATCGGAGGTATTGCTTTTTTGCATCGTTTCACCATTTACTGTTAACCATAGGTCTAGGTTGTGGGGATTCCTTATCTCGTCTTTGGTAACAATATATGGCCCAATAGGGGCGAAGGTATCACAACTTTTACCCTTTACCCATTGTCCATCACGTTCCAATTGAAATTCCCGTTCACTATAATCGTTGTGTAAAATGTATCCGGCTACGTGCTGCATTGCGTCCTTTTTTGCCACATAACTTGCTTTTTTTTCTATGACCAAGGCCAATTCTACTTCCCAATCTGTTTTGGTACTTCCCTTTGGAATAATTAAATCATCATTAGGACCTACAATGGCAGAGGTGGCCTTAAAAAACAGTACAGGTTCTTTTGGTAGGGGCATACCACTTTCTTCCGCATGTTTGGCATAGTTTAATCCAACACAAACTATTTTAGAGGGTCTTTTTATTGGGGGGCCTATTCTGTCTTTCTTATTGAATCTAGGTAGTTGATGTTCTTTCTTGGTTAGATACGACTGTAATTTTTCAAGACCATCGTTACTAAAAAAATCCTCGTCAAAATCTTTGGTGCAACCTGATACATCCACCCAATCACCGTTAGGTAGTTCTACGCCTGGTTTTTCGTTTTCAATATTTCCTATTCTAATAAGCTTCATTAACGCTAGTTTATTTGGTCTATTAAGTTAATGAATACGATGTGGATAAAAGAAGTTAGCTATAATAAAGTTGGTCTCTTTAAGGGGATAAAGGGTAATACTTGACTTAGTGAAGGTTTTCTATAGTTATATGGATAAAAGTTAGATGGCAACTTGACGGGGATTTTGCTTATAAAAAGCCTAATGACTTAATGGGAAAAGTGTACATAAAACAAAAAACCCCAGTAAATACTGGGGTTTTTTGTTTTATAAGTAGTGACCTCGACAGGATTCAAACCTGTAACCTTCTGAGCCGTAATCAGATGCGCTATTCAGTTGCGCCACGAGGCCATTTTAAGCTATTTTATCAATAGCGGGGTGCAAATATATTTCTTTTTACATTTACCACAAAATTAAGACCCTTTATAATACATGGATTTTAAAAGCTATATAAGAGATGTACCCGATTTTCCTAAAAAAGGTATTGTTTTTAAAGACATAACTCCCTTACTTCAAGACTATAAGGCTTTAAAAGCTGCTTCGGAATATTTAGTGGATGGCCTACTTGAAACCAAAATAGATAAGGTAGTAGGTATGGAAAGTAGGGGCTTTCTTTTTGGGCCTATGCTGGCCGAACGACTGCAGGCCGGTTTTGTACCCATTAGAAAACCTGGCAAATTGCCCTATAAAACTTTGAGCGAAGCTTATGACCTGGAATATGGTACCGATACTTTGGAAATTCA
Organism: Maribacter sp. MMG018; assembly: GCF_018100785.1. Classification (GTDB taxonomy): domain Bacteria; phylum Bacteroidota; class Bacteroidia; order Flavobacteriales; family Flavobacteriaceae; genus Maribacter. Next base: position 1,810,644 of record NZ_JAGJEC010000001.1, read on the forward strand.
TATAGATGGTGTAGAACGGGGAGACAAAGTATTGATTCATGATGATGTGCTCGCTACTGGCGGAACAGCAATGGCTGCAGGTAAATTGGTGGAGAAATTAGGAGGCGAAATTGTTCAATTTAGTTTTTTGATAGAACTTTCTTTTTTAAAAGGAAGAGAAAAGATAAAATCTCACCCGATTAATTCTTTGATAACATATTAAGATATGGCTTTGGTGGTAACAAAATACCGCCAGCCAATAATGGCCAATTGCAATTTACTGGCCTTTGATAGATTTAGCCCTCTTTTTGAGTAGGAGGGAAGCAAAGCCTTGTTCAATGTTGCCAAAATCTTGAAGAATGTCTTTTTCAAAGAAAATGATTTTGACAAACATACAAAATTGAAAGCGATTCCATTGTCTACACAATATATTGCTGCTTAAGGGGAATGTAGCATCTATTGCTCTTTCAGGTCTGTTTACTGGTTATGGTCCGTTATAAACAAATTCGTTTTTCGGTATTAGACGTATTGCACAACAAGCGTTATGAGGAGTAAGAGAATAATTTTTAATAAGGTGATCATCTATATGGTTTAAGGTTGATGAAATTATTGTTTCAATCTAAGTTTGTGTAAGATATATAGGATGAATGCCTTGCTACAAGAGATTTTAGATAAATTAATATTTTTGAATACAAAAATGTAAGTTAAATAATGAATCTAGTTTTTAATTGTAGGTGTCGCTCTTGTAAAATGTTTTAATATGGAATTTAAAATAGGGTGTATTGTTTATTTCTAATACATATGAAGGGGGCTATAGTGAATATTTTCTGTTTTGTAGAGCTGTTTCGTTGTAAAAATGCTCTATTCGCAACGTTTCGTTATTTGTAAAAATAAAGAAGCCGCTACTTTATATAGCGGCTTTTTTAAAACAGTTTTTTTTGAGACCGATAATTTATTTTTTAGTGGTTATTTCCACGACCCCATTTTTAGCCTTTTTACCATATATTTTGATGGCGTAGTCTCCTTTTAAAACATTCATCGAGGCAATATTATTTGGATTAAGTTGGTTTGCTTTCTTAGATGAGCTCTTTTTTCCGTCTATAAAATATAGCGGTTCTTGGCCGTTTATAGAAATATAATTTACAAAGGCCGAGTCGTTTTCTCTAATCTCGATTATTTCTATATCATGCTCTTCTTTATTTGAGTCAATGTCCTTTTTTGTGGTTATCTCCATAACGCCATTTTTAGCCTTTTCTCCATATTTTTTAGTAGCGTTATTGCCTTTTAAGACATTCATCGAAGCAATTTTATTTGGATCAAGGTCATTTACGTCTTTAGTGTTGCTTTCTTTTCCGTCAATAAAGAATAATGGCTCCTTGTTATCTGGAGACTTATATGTAATAGAACTGTGCTCTTCGGTTTCCGTCATTTCTTCAACTTCGTATTCTTTATTCCCTATAAAAACAGTGTGGTTTTCAGGGTTTATTACTACATATGTAGGTGATATCGTATCGGTATCTAGATTTGTGGAAAAGCTGTTACTGAACTCATTGGCACTATTTTTTCCTCCTGAGATGTCTAGGGACAACGCCGAGATTTCCCCATTCTTGTTTCTTACCGTCGTGTAAGAGAAATCTATTTTCTCTTTTGCTAGGTCGTTTTTAATTTTGATAAGTTCTTGGTCGGTCGTGGTCTTGGTAATGACTATCTCAATACTTTTTTCAGTACTGTTATTAGTAGTAAGGTTTTCAAATTTGTAGTCGTTTTTAATATTGAAACTTAAAAGGAACAACGCCAAAAAAGGTAAAATAATAAGGCTTTTTAATGCTCTTGATTTTTTTGAAGGATGTTGATTGATCATGACAATTCGTTTTTTGATTAATGAATTAAAAAATGGATTTACTATAGATATATTGCCTTGGCCGATTACCTGTTTTAAAAGAAAATATTGATATTCCTTTTTGTTGATATGCAATTTGCAGGTGTTGGCATCTGCCAAAAACTCTAAGTTTTCTTTTATGGATTTTCTGTACAGCCAAGCAATTGGGTTGAACCATTGTAATGCCAAAAACAGCTCCATTACTATAATATCGATGGAATGGTATTGGGTGGCGTGTACCTTTTCATGGTCTAGTATGGTATCCAATTCTTTTTTCGAATGAAGGTTTGGGTTGTAAACGATCCACCTAAAAAATGAAAATGGAGAAATATTTTTATCGGTGGTAATATATAAGTTGTTCTTATTGGCGTTTTTGGTCCCCGAGATAATTAGTTTTCTAAGATGTTTTATTTCTTTGAACAGTCTATAAAAAAACAGCATGGCACCAAATGTATATATGAATGTAATACATGCGTAGGCGTAGTTAAGGTTCCAGCTTTGATTTACTGTGGTGGTGGCAATATTTGTTACGGAATGTTGGGAAGCTAGTTTTAAGATTACTGTTTTTGTAACATGGATCAGCGGTAATATTGTAGAAATAATGATTCCGGTAAATAGGAATATCCTATTGAAAAAGAAAAAGGTTTCCTTTTTTAATAGGAGTTGATACACACCATAAAATAGTATTAGTACACCACCAGATTTTAGAAGGTAGATTAAAAATGATTCCATTTACTTACGTTTTTCAATTAGGTCTATTATCTCTTGAAGTTCTTCAACCGATATTTTTTCCTCCTTTGCAAAGAAGGATACCAGATTTTTGTATGAATTATCAAAGTAGTCCACAATACTAGCGTTCACGAACTTTTTACGGTAACTCTCTTTAGAAATTATTGGGTAGTACCTATGGGTCTTACCAAAAGCTTCGTGGGCTACATAATTCTTGTCCTCTAAATTTCGTACAATAGTAGAAAGTGTGTTGTAATGGGGTTTTTCGCCTTCTATCTCCGACATTATTTCCTTTACAAAGGCCTTTTTTAAGCGCCAGAGTATTTTCATTATCTCTTCTTCCTTGTTTGTTAGTTTCTGCATTATTGAATAATGTTTCTTCGAAAATAAACTATTTTTTTAGTTATACAACTATAAAAATAGTTATTTAACTATTTTACTCGTTTTTAAAGCTTTTTTGTCGGAGGGGTAAACCAAGACCGTTCTGTTATATTTGCAATCAAATAATTGTTATGCATAATTTTCTTTTTGTAGTGGCCGGTTTGGTATTGCTGATAGCGGGCGGTAACTGGTTGCTGAAATCGGCGGTAGATCTATCGTTAAAATTGAGTATACCAAAAATTGTAGTGGGTATGACCGTGGTGTCTTTTGCAACTTCGGCACCAGAGTTAATTGTAAGTGTAAATGCGGCCTTAGATGGTTTTCCCGATTTGGCCTTGGGTAATGTAGTAGGGTCGAATATTGCTAATTTAGGACTCGTCTTGGCGGTTACCATACTTTTAAGTCCTATTAATGTAAGTAGAAGTTTTTATACTACAGATTGGCCCGTGATGATGTTGGCTTCTGTGCTTTTCTTTTTCTTTATATATTTTGATGGTGTTCTGGTGCAATACGAAGGTATTGTTATGGTTGTTTTTCTTTTTCTGTTCTTGGTATACCTTCTTCGTTTTCAGAAACCGGCTGTTATAGATCTTGAAGATGAGCCGGATGTAATGTTACCTACCTATAAAACGGTACTTTTTCTTGGATTGGGAGGTGTTTCGTTATGGGGCGGTTCAGAATTATTGATTAATGGAGCTGTGGGCTTGGCTACGGCGTTTGGTGTAAGTGAGCGTGTCATTGCTATTACCATAGTATCCGTCGGCACGAGTATTCCTGAGCTGGCGGCCTCGGTGATAGCTGTAATAAAGAAGGAAAAGGCCATCTCTTTGGGTAATTTGATTGGATCCAACATTTTTAATCTTTTGGCCGTTCTGGGCATTACATCTATAATTACCCCGGTAAAGGTAGTGGACCAAGGTTTGTTGTCGAGTGATATTTTTTGGATGCTCGGAATTTCCTTCCTCATTTTGCCGTTGGTCTTTTTTCCGAAAGGTCTTCGTTTGGGCTGGCGAGATGGTTTGTTGCTTATAGGTATTTATTTGGGCTTTGTGTATAGCACTATTGGTTAGTGTAAACATATATTTAAGATATAAAAAAGCGCCTTGGAAATTTCCAAGGCGCTTTTCATGATATCAACAATTAATTAAAATTATATGTTGGCAGATTTAACTGTCTCAACAATTCTGCCTGCAATTTTATATGGGTCGGCGTTAGATGCTGGTCTTCTGTCTTCCAACCATCCTTTCCAACCACTTTCAACAGTTGCAATAGGAATACGGATAGAAGCTCCACGGTCAGATATTCCGTAGCTAAAGTCAGTAATGGCCGCAGTTTCATGAAGACCTGTCAAACGTTGGTCGTTAAATTCACCGTAAACCTCTATGTGCTCTTTAACAACGGGTCTGAACGCTTCACATATTTTTTCATAGGTAGCTTGATCGCCACAAGTTCTTAAAGTAGAGTTGGAGAAGTTGGCATGCATTCCAGAACCGTTCCAATCCATATCCTTACCTAAAGGTTTTGGGTGGTACTCAATGTAGTAACCATAAGATTCCGTTAGCCTGTCTAATAGGTAACGTGCAACCCATAACTCGTCTCCTGCCAATTTAGCTCCTTTGGCGAACAACTGAAATTCCCATTGTCCACAGGCAACTTCTTGGTTTATTCCTTCAAAGTTGATTCCGGCTTCTATACATAAATCGGCATGCTCTTCAACAATATGTCTTCCGTGTGTGTTTTTTCCACCAACAGAACAATAGTACATTCCCTGTGGGGCAGGGTAACCGCCTCTTGGGAAACCTAATGGAAGTTCTGTGGCGCTATCCATTATAAAATATTCTTGTTCAAAACCGAACCAGAAATCATTATCATCATCATCGATCGTAGCTCTACCATTAGATACATGTGGTGTTCCGTCCGCATTAAGAACTTCGGTCATAACCAAGTAACCGTTTTTTCTTGCTGGATCTGGGAACAATGCAACAGGCTTTAATATACAGTCAGAAGAACCACCTTCGGCTTGTCTTGTGGAACTGCCATCAAAAGACCACATAGGACAGTCTTCTAATTTTCCGCCAAAGTCGTTCACCACTTTGGTTTTACTCCTCATGTTTTGGGTTGGGTAATATCCATCTAACCAGATGTATTCTAATTTTGTTTTGCTCATAATGTGATCGTTATGTTTAAATGAAAAAATGACAAACAAAAATACCTTTTTTGTGGTATTATATTCATTTTTTAGGGGGTAAATCTCGAAAAAATGCAATAATTATGTTTTACCCCCATTTTTTAGTGGGTATTTTGTCAAATAGTTATTTTTGCAACGTAATTTTGACAAATTAATAATACGAAATACTATGTCCATACCCAGATTTGATGCAATTGCTCAAAGTTTTCAAAGAGAAACTATTTCCGTAGAGGAAAAAGGAAGGCGTTCAGAAATTTTTGGCGTCAACGTTTTTAACGAAGCAAAAATGCTTCAATATTTGACCAAAGATGCCTATGAGAGTTTAAAAGGGGCAATTTTCTCGGGATCTAAGATAGATCGTAAAATAGCGGACCAAGTAGCGGAGGCAATAAAAGGATGGGCCATATCAATGGGGGCTACTCATTATACCCATTGGTTTCAGCCATTAACGGGTACTACGGCAGAGAAGCACGATGCATTTTTTGATCTTACCGTAGATGGTATAGCATTAGAAAAGTTTGGGGGTGGACAGTTGGTGCAACAAGAGCCCGATGCTTCCAGTTTTCCAAATGGCGGTATCAGAAATACATTTGAAGCTAGGGGGTATACCGCTTGGGATCCTACTTCACCGGCTTTTATATATGGTACAACATTATGTATACCTACCATATTTGTTTCGTACACAGGGGAGGCACTAGATAATAAAGCTCCATTGTTAAGGGCGTTGAGCGCTATAGATGAAGCGGCCACCAACGTTGCCAAATATTTTGATAAAAACGTTGTCAAGGTAAACGCTACCTTGGGATGGGAGCAAGAATATTTTTTGGTCGATAAGGCATTGGCGCATTCTAGGCCCGATATTATTTTAACCGGTAGAACCTTGTTGGGCGAGGCCGCTGCAAAAGGCCAGCAATTAGATGACCATTATTTTGGTGTAATACCAAGACGAGTGCTGAGCTTTATGAGCGATTTGGAAAAAGAATGTACCAAATTGGGTATTCCGGTTAAAACAAGACATAACGAGGTGGCTCCTAACCAGTTCGAACTGGCGCCCGTATTTGAAGAGGCGAACCTTGCCGTAGACCATAATCTTTTATTGATGGATGTAATGGATAAAATTGCCGATCGTCATCATTTAAAAGTACTTTTTCATGAAAAGCCCTTTTTAGGGGTCAACGGTTCGGGCAAGCACAATAACTGGTCATTGTCTACAGACACAGGGGTTAATCTGTTGAGCCCTGGTTCTACACCTATGAAGAACCTGCAGTTTCTTACCTTTTTTGTGAATACGATAAAGGCGGTTGATACGTACGAAGAGTTGTTAAGGTCGTCTATAGCCTCGGCCGGTAATGATCATAGATTGGGGGCCAATGAAGCTCCGCCCGCAATTTTGTCCATTTTTATAGGTACGCAACTTAGTAATGTACTCGATGAATTGGAGGGTGTTTCAAAAGGTAAACTGTCACCGGAAGAAAAGACGGAATTAAAGTTGAACGTAGTGGGCAAGATTCCAGAAATTCTTTTGGACAACACCGATCGTAACCGTACTTCTCCTTTTGCGTTTACCGGTAATAAGTTTGAGATGAGAGGGGTCGGCTCTAAGACCAATTGTGCCAAACCTATGACTGTTCTTAATACAATTGTGGCCAAGCAGTTAAAAGATTTTAAGAAGGAAGTAGATGTGTTGATAGATAAAAAGGGCCTAAAAAAGGATGAGGCCATTTTTAATGTATTGCGAGAATATATCAAAACCTCTAAAAGAATCAGGTTCGATGGTGACGGATATAGCAAAGAATGGGAAAATGAAGCGCTAAAAAGAAAATTAAGTCATAACAGAAATACTCCCGATGCCTTAAAGGTATTGTCGTCAAGTGCCAGTATAGAACTCTTTAAGTCTATGAAGGTGATGAGCGAAGTAGAGTTGATGGCAAGAAAGGAAGTGGAGCTGGAGGCTTATGTGATGCATTTACAAATAGAAGGTAGAATGTATGCGGAACTTGTATATAACAGTGTGGTTCCGGCGGCCATTGCCTATCAGAACAAGTTGATAAAAAATGTTACCGGTCTAAAAGAGATTTATGGTGCGGCGCATAAGAATTTTACGGTTATACAGTTGGCAATGATAGAGGAGATAGGGGAGTACCTGACAGGATTGAAAAAAATGACCGATGCTTTGACCGATGCCCAGAAAAAGGCCAATGCAATAACCGATACTGAAAAAAAGGCTATGGCATATTGTAATGATGTTAAACCTTATTTTGACGATATTAGAAATTATTCTGACAAACTAGAAAAATTGATAGAAGATCAGCTGTGGCCACTTACAAAATATAGTGAGCTTCTGTTCATCAAATAAATATTAAAAATAAGAATCGACTTTTTTGCCTGAAGAGCGCTTTGGGCTTGGAGTTTCGTACAATTACTATATTTTTGCCACAAATACCAACTTATGTCCTCATCCCATAGCGAAAGATACAATCAACGGGGCGTTTCTGCCTCAAAAGAAGATGTGCACAATGCCATTAAAAACATAGATAAAGGCCTGTTTCCAAAGGCTTTTTGCAAAATTGTTCCTGATTATTTGACCGGTGATGAGGATTATTGCTTGGTTATGCATGCCGATGGTGCAGGTACCAAATCGTCTTTGGCCTATATGTACTGGAAGGAAACGGGAGATTTGTCGGTCTGGAAAGGCATTGCCCAAGATGCGTTGATCATGAATATTGATGATTTGATCTGTGTGGGGGCTACCGATAATATTATGCTTTCGTCTACCATAGGAAGAAATAAGAATAAAATTCCCGGAGAGGTCTTATCGGCGATCATAAATGGCTCCGAAGAATTGATCAAGGAGTTGGAAAGCTACGGTATTACCATAAAATCTACCGGTGGTGAAACTGCAGATGTCGGAGATTTGGTAAGAACAATAATTGTAGATTCTACCGTAACCGCAAGGTTGAAAAGGGAAGATGTAATAGACAACGCGAATATTAGCGAAGGGGATGTAATCGTGGGGTTTGCTTCTTATGGCAAGGCAGATTACGAGAGTGAATATAATGGCGGCATGGGCAGTAACGGGCTTACATCTGCCCGACATGATGTTTTTGCCAAATATCTGGCCGAAAAATATCCGGAGAGCTACGATGCCGAAGTGCCGACAGAATTGGTGTATTCGGGGAAAGTAAAATTAACGGACGAGGTGGAGGGTTCTCCTCTAAATGCAGGAAAATTGGTGTTGTCTCCTACTAGAACATATGCTCCCATCGTGAAAAAAATATTGTCGAAATACAACAAAAAAGATATTCATGGTATGGTTCATTGTAGTGGTGGGGCGCAGACAAAAATTCTTCATTTTATCGACGAGTTACATATCATAAAAAACAATCTTTTTGAAATACCGCCCTTGTTCAAATTAATTCAAGAACAATCGGGTACGGATTGGAAAGAAATGTATCAAGTTTTTAATTGTGGTCATCGTCTTGAAATCTACACGAACAAAGACACTGCGCAAGATTTGATATCTATAGCCAACAGTTTTGGGGTTGAGGCTAAAATAATAGGAAAAGTAGAGGCTTCGCCGACCAAAAAACTTACTATCGAAAGCGAATACGGCGTCTTTGAATATTAAGGCATACGAATTGCCCAATAACTGCGTTCTTTTATTATAAATGTCAATGTCTTGCTATGGAAAGAAAACAGTTTTTAAAAAGTCTTGGGGCTGGAGCGGCTTTTGCCGTTACTTTTCCTTGCTTGGGGAGTTGTTCAAAAGATGATGGGGTAGAAGGTGATATTGTCGAAGAACCCACGGGTGTGGATTTTACAATAGACTTAACCTCTCCCGAGGCCGCCGATTTGGCTGAAAATGGTGGATTTATTTTAAAGAATTTAGTGGTCGTGGCCAGAAACCTGGAAGGCAATTTTGTAGCCGCAAGTCAGGTTTGTAGCCATCAGAGCTATGATGAAGTGAGGTTCGTGGATCAAGAAGGCGGATTCTTTTATTGCGATGTTCATGGATCACGTTTTGCACAAGACGGTAGTAACCTTAACCAGGTAGATAGTAAAACGCCAAAGCCATTAAAAATCTATCAGACAGCGTTGGAAGGTAATATTCTCCGTGTATTCGAATAATCATGATTTTAGTTCCCAAATCTAATAACCTTGAAACAAAAGTTTCCTTACTTTAATAATGCGATTAATTTTATGGGCTTGACCGCTTGGGGTATCTTGTGCTCCACCGTGGTTGCACTTGGGCAGAATGTTTCACTTTTAAATGTAGATAAGTGAAACGACAATTAACTGTATTTTTTATATTCTTTACATTCTGTGTTTTTGGGCAAGAAAAGAATTACTTGACCGTAAAACAGTCTGTGCCGCTAATGGGTGGTTCAATTGAAATTACCGTGGTTTCAGAGAACGAAGATCTAGGGTACATAAATATTCAAGAAGCTGCAGGTGAAATAGGAAGAATAGAGAAACTGATTTCTTCTTGGGACCCAAATTCTGAAACTTCCCTGATCAATAAGAACGCTGGTGTAAAACCGGTTTCCGTAAGTTTAGAACTTTTTAAACTTATAGAAAGATGTAAACAGATTTCTGAAATTACCAATGGAGCTTTTGATATTACATATTCATCTTTGAACGATGTTTGGAAGTTTGATGGTTCTATGACATCAATGCCTACTAAAGACGAGATTGACAATGCTATGTCAAAAGTAGGATATCACAATATAATTTTAGACCCTAGTAATAATAGTGTCTATCTAAACAAAAAGGGTATGAAAATATCTTTTGGGGCTGTAGGAAAAGGGTATGCGGTAGATAAGGCCAAAGAGCTGTTGGTTTCTAAACAGGTAATAGCTGGTGTTATAAATGCATCTGGTGATATAACCACATGGGGAACAAAGGCAAGTGGCGAAAAATGGTTGCTGGGGATTGCCAACCCAAATAACCGAAAAAAAATATTTACTTGGTTGCCGTTGTTGGAATCATCAGTGGCAACGACCGGAAACTCTGAAAAATTTATAAAGATAAACGGGGTAAAGTACAAAGATATTCTAGACCCTAGAACGGGTTATCCTATTAAGAAAACCATTCAAAATGTGACCATTTTCTCAAAAAGTGCAGAGCTATGTGACGCTTTGGCAACGGCTATTATGGTCATGGGCAAAGATGCGGGTTTGTCGTTGGTAAACCAACTAGGCGGCACAGATGTTATAATCGTGGATTCTAACAATACCTTGTATAAAAGTGATGGTCTTTTGTTGGATAAAATACCGTAAAATTTACGACGGTAATTTTCTTGCCTTATAGAAGTAGCTTTAATTTATAGTCGTCTTTTTTAATAATTTCAGAATATCTTCCATTAAATGTTGCGATAGCGTATGGTCATTGAATTTTGGTTTTGAGACATGAATGAAAATCAAAACTAGATTTATTTCAAATTAAAGGGATCAACAAATTTGTCGTAATTTCGCAAGACAAGTGAAGTAAGCACATGATAGATAAGTTAAACATTGTAAAACAACGTTTTGATGAGGTTTCCGATCTCATTATTCAACCCGATGTTATTTCGGATCAGGTTCGTTATGTAAAATTGACGAAAGAGTATAAGGATCTTAAAGATCTAATGGCAAAGCGTGATGAATATCTGGAATTGACCAATAACATTGCCGAAGCCGAAGAAATTATTGCAGATGGTAGTGACGAGGAAATGTTGGAGATGGCTAAAATGCAATTGGAAGAAGCTAAATCGAAACTACCTGCACTAGAGGACGAAATTAAATTAATGCTGATCCCTAAAGATCCAGAAGACGCAAAAGACGTGGTTATGGAAATTAGGGCAGGAACAGGTGGTGACGAGGCTAGTATTTTTGCCGGTGATCTGTTTCGGATGTATACAAAATACTGTGAAAGCAGAGGCTGGAAAACAAATGTGATTGATCTTAGCGAAGGTACAAGTGGAGGTTATAAGGAAATACAGTTCGAGGTAACGGGCGAAGACGTTTATGGTACTTTAAAATTTGAAGCCGGAGTCCATAGGGTGCAAAGGGTGCCACAGACAGAGACCCAAGGTAGGGTGCATACGAGTGCAGCAACGGTCATGGTATTGCCCGAAGCAGAGGATTTTGATGTTCAAATAGATCCCAAGGATGTTCGAATCGATTTTTTCTGTTCTTCGGGTCCTGGTGGGCAGTCGGTGAACACGACGTATTCAGCTGTGCGCTTAACCCACATTCCTACAGGTCTTGTAGCACAATGTCAAGATCAGAAATCGCAACATAAGAACAAGGATAAGGCCTTTCGTGTATTGCGTTCAAGATTATATGATCTAGAGCTTGCCAAAAAGCAAGAGGAAGATGCCGCAAAAAGAAACTCTCAGGTCAGCAGTGGCGACAGATCGGCAAAAATTAGAACGTATAACTATCCTCAAGGTAGGGTTACCGATCACAGAATAGGGCTTACGCTTTATGATCTTTCCAATATCATCGATGGGGATATTCAAAAAATAATCGACGAGCTAAGTTTGGTGGAAAATACCGAGAAATTGAAAGAAGCTTCCGATATTTTTTAATTAGACCTTCAAAAACCGGTTTTCATTGCTATTTGACTTGTAACGGGTTTATATACAACACTATGACGACGAAAGATTTAATTGAACAGATACATAAAAAGAAATCTTTTCTATGTATCGGCCTTGATACGGATTTAGACAAGATACCTTCTCATTTATTGGATGAAGAAGACCCTATCTTTTCCTTTAACAAAGCTATAATAGATGCTACACATCACTTATGCGTCGCGTATAAGCCCAATATCGCATTTTATGAGGCGTACGGTATAAAGGGGTGGCAATCTTTAGAAAAGACTATCGATTATTTAAATACCCAATACCCGGAGCAGTTTACCATCGCCGATGCCAAACGTGGTGATATCGGTAATACTTCAACAAGATATGCTAAGGCCTTTTTTGAGGATTTAGCTTTCGATTCTATCACTATCGCCCCATATATGGGAAAAGATTCGGTAGAGCCCTTTTTGTCATTTAAAAATAAGCACACCATTCTTTTGGCCCTAACCTCCAATGTTGGTGCTTTTGATTTTCAAACAAAGAAAATTGAAGGTGATGAACTGTACAAAGAGGTGTTGAAGGTTTCTAAAACTTATAAAGGGGCAGAAAATCTAATGTATGTGGTCGGTGCAACGAAAGCCGAATACTTATCGGAAATTAGAGAAATAGTGCCAGAGAGTTTTCTTTTGGTTCCTGGGGTAGGCGCACAAGGGGGTAGTTTAAAAGAGGTTTGTAGATATGGCATGACCAAAGAGGTAGGTCTATTGGTAAACTCTTCCAGAGGTATAATTTATGCCTCGAACGGAAAAGATTTCACTATTGCCGCCCAAAAGAAAGCTGAAGAACTACAAATGCAGATGCAAGAGGAACTCAACAATTTAAAATAATCTATACTAGGCTTTCTAAGGCCTTTTGAAGTTTCTTTGCCTTTTGTTCAAAAAAATCGCCCAATTTTGTATTGGTATGCTCAATATTAGAGGCTTTGTCCAAAAAATTTTGGTATTGATATTCTAACATTGTCACGGCATCTGCCTTTGCCGTAATTGGGGTAACCGATCCTACTTTGCAATATTGCTTTTCCATAATAATAATTTGTTCTTACAAATATACGTGCAGAACAGGGTTTTGGATGTTGGTAGGTAGTGTTATACATCTAATAATGATGTAATTTGTCTTTTTTTTAACATTAACCTCGTATTATCTTCAAAAAGAGGGGTGTTAGCATATAATTATGATATCAGCAGGTTTACATTAAGAAAAGAATCTATACATTGTACGCTGCATTAAATTTAAGCAAGGCAAGAACGCATACATTGTTAAATTATACGAAGTACATACATGGGGAATCTAATACGTGGGTCACGTTTGTTCATGGTGCCGGTGGAAGCTCTTCTATATGGTACAAACAAGTGCGAGAGTTTAAAAGATACTATAACGTATTGTTGTTAGATTTAAGAGGACACGGCGGTTCGCAATCAAAACCAAAAGACTCGTTGCAACCGGATTATACTTTCGATGCCGTTACCGATGATATTTTAAGGGTAATCGATCATGAGTCTATAGATAAATCTCATTTCATAGGTATATCGTTGGGAACGATATTGATAAGGAATCTTGCAGAACATCATCCGCATAGGGTAGAGAGTCTGGTTATGGGAGGAGCTATTATGAAAATTGATCTTCGATCTCGTTTTCTAATTCGTTTAGGTACTTTTTTTAAGCCGGTAGTACCCTATTTATGGTTATATAAACTTTTTGCTTTTATAATAATGCCGCATAGAAACCATAAAGAATCACGAATGCTGTTCGTTAATGAAGCAAAGAAACTCTGTCAAGATGAGTTTGACAGGTGGTTTAAGCTTACGGCAGATGTACGACCTCTTTTAGAAGTTTTTAGGCTTAAGGATATTGGGGTGCCCACTTTGTATATAATGGGAGAGGAAGATTATCTCTTTTTGCCTACGATAAAAAAGATTTCGGCCGATCAAGAGAATGCAAACCTTTTTATTATTCAAGATTGCGGACATGTCGTAAATGTTGAGCAACCAGATTTGTTCAATAGAATGGTAATCGGGTACTTTGTTGGAATGGAAAACCATGCGCAAAGTGTAATGGCATAGCCCAGGATCATAAATAAAAGAGAAAGTCTCCAAATAAAAAAAACCGATGCTCCCATCGGTTTTTTTAACTAACTAACTCAAAAAATACTAACTCAAAAACTGAAAATAAGAATTTTGCTCATGTAAAGTATCAGGTGAATAAATAGTTGATACTTAAATTTTTAACGTATTATAGATAGATATATTGTTGTAAATGTTAAAAAAAATATTCTTAATCCTGTAGGGCGAAAACTTTACGCAGTAAATCCGTTGTTCTTGATGATGCTTTGGTCCTAATTTCCTTTTCTTCCAGTGCGATCATTGTAAAAACTCCTTCCAATGCCTCATTGGTAACATAATCCGTTAAATCTGGATTTACATCGTTTGTAAGGGGGATAGAATTGTACTTATTGATCAAGTTGCTCCATATTTTATCTGCCCCTACTTTTTCAAAAGACGATTTTATCACGGGGTTAAATTTGCTGTAAAGTTCTGTTTGTGTTTTATCCATTAAATACGTCGTGGCGGCTTTGTCATCACCCAGCAATATAGATTTGGCATCGTTGAACGACATTTCCTTTACGGCGTTAACAAAAATTGGAGTAGCCTCTGAAACGGCATCTTCAGCGGCTCTGTTCAGAACCTTTAGGCCTTCATCCGCTAAATTTCCAAGGCCAATATCTCTCAATGTTTTGTCTACTTTGGCCAACTCGTCGGGTAATAAAACTTTTACCAGTTCATTTTTGTAAAAGCCATCGGTTTTGGTCAGTTTGCTTACTTGTTCTGTAATGCCTTTGTCCAATGCGGCTTTTAATCCATTTGCAATTTCTTCGTTGCCCAAAGTGGTGCCCGTAGGTAATTGGTTAACTACTTGTTGCAACTCGTTACAAGATACCACCATAAATAGTGTAAAGACGAAACTTAATTTTTTTATCATGTTCTTTAAATTATAGGATACTAAATAGGGTTACGAGAAAATCACCGTTTTATTGTTGTAGACCATCGTTTTTCTTAATACATGTAATTTAACGGCTCTTGAAAGTACTATTTTTTCAAGGTCGCGACCCTTGCTTATAAAGTCTGAAATGGTATGGGTGTGCGATACGGTGGTGACATCTTGTTCTATGATCGGTCCGGCATCTAGCTCTTCGGTTACATAGTGGCTTGTTGCCCCAATAATCTTAACGCCCCTTTTAAAGGCAGCATGGTAAGGCTTTGCTCCGGCAAATGCGGGTAAAAAAGAATGGTGGATGTTTATAATTTTGTTAGGGTACTCATTTATTAATGTACTGCTTACTATTTGCATATATCTTGCAAGTACAATAAAATCTATCTTGTATTTCTTTAATAGGCTTAATTGCTTCGCTTCATCTTCTTCCCTGTTTTCCTTTGAAAAAGGAATGTGGAAATAGGGAATGTTAAACTGGTCCGCAATATATTTTAGATCGGGATGGTTGCTTAAAATAAATGGGATTTCTACTGACAGCTCACCAGAATTGAACCTGCTCAACAAATCATATAGACAATGATTGTATTTAGAGACAAAAAGTGCCATTTTCGGTTTAGATGAATCTGTATGTAAGCTCCATTTCATCTTATAGTTAGTGGCCAACTCTTTTTCGAAACTTTGTTTTAAGGGACCTAAATCGAAGCCGTCTCCCTCAAAATCGCTTTCTAGCCTCATAAAAAATACATCGTCAGATTTGTCAACATGTTGATCCAGGTAAATGATGTTGCCATCGTTAGCGTGTATAAAACTGGTGACAGAACTGATGATTCCCTTTTGGTCGGGACAATTAATAAGTATGACTACTTTCAAATCTTGAAGTTTTAGGCTTCAAAAATAACTCATAATATCATACAATATTGTGACTTGTATGCATTACCAGTTGAAGTGCCTAAAAATATTGATAAGCCGTATTACCTTAAAGATTTTTTCCATTTACGATAATGCTTCCTAAAGCTCTTTATTTCTGATCGTAGCAGATTAAGGTATTCTATTTCTTTGACCCCGTCTTTTTCAAGACCGGTACAATAAGAGTTTATATTTCTGATCATAATGTTTATGAACGAAATACTTTTTAAACGCTCGGTGCTGCACTTCGAGGATTCGGCAAGCGCAATTTTTTGAGGTATTAAAATACTGTCGGTTAAAATAGAGTTTGCCATAATATCCCGTAGGCTATTAGATTCGTATAGTCTAAGCAAATCTTTGTTGAATGTGACATAAGAAGCTATCTCCCTGCTAATTTTACAAAGTTCAAGGGCTTTTTTGTATACAGGAATATGTCTTAGATTTTTGTTTGACACGTTCAGTTCTATTTAATGGATGACCATATAAAATTACCACAGAATATTCATATTTGACTTTTGATTAGAAAGCTATTTTGTAATTTTGCTTTCGATACTAAATATTATTTTTAATTTAGGGTATGAGTGTAAAGATAGATGAGTTAAATTGGAGGATACTTCAAAAACTACAGAGTAATGCTAGAGAATCCTTTGCGAATATTGGTCGTGCAATCGGATTAACGGCACCGGCCGTTGGTGAACGTGTAAAAAAAATGGAGGATTTGGGTGTTATAAAGGGGTATCATGCAGAGGTTTCACATTCCCTTACCGGGCATCAACTACAGGCGATCGTGACATTAAGGGCTTTTATGGGGAAGTTAAAACCGTTCTTGGCTTTAGTACATACTTTTGATGAGGTCGTAAATTGTTATAGGATTACAGGAAACGAAAATATTGTAATGGAAGTGGTTCTCAAGGATCAATTTCATCTAGAAAGATTTATAGATAAGCTGATACAATATGGGGAAACCAGAACCAATATTGTTCTTTCTCAAGTGATTTCCAATGCCCCAATACTTAAAGTTAAGAGCGATTTATAGGGAGTTGTGATAATTGACGTAAGTTTAATCGGCCGATCTAATAAATTTATAACTCTATAAATGGTTACTTTTAGTCATAAGTTTTTGGCTAGATTTTTGATGTTCTCAATTATATGAAAAAATACGTATTTATATTTTCGCTGTTGTTGCCTCTTGTTACTTTTTCGCAACAATTAAAACTTGCTAAAGGAGCTGTTAACGATAGTTTGGTGGTAAATGGTACAGAAGAAACTTTTGCTCTTTATCTGCCATCATACTTTGAAATGTCTAAAACATGGCCCGTATTGTTTGTTATGGATATGAAGGGTAGGGCGAAACAAAGTATTTCTATGTTTAGGGAAGCGGCGGAAGAGGAAGGTTATATTTTGGCGGGGTCAAATAGTACGAGCGATACCTTAAGTCTTTCAGAAAATGTACTTGTTGCCAATAGAATGTTGAACGCTGTTTATCAAATGGTCCCTATACATAAAGAGCGTAATTATGTTGCGGGTATAGGCGATGGTGGTAGGTTTGCTTCTTTGTTGCCAACGTTTATAAAAGACATTAACGGGGTTATTGTCTGTGGCGCATCTATGGCTAATGTCGAAGTGCTCAGTTCTAAGAATCCGTTCTATTTTATAGGTATAGTTGGTAGGGGAGATTACAATTACCGAGAAGTGCTGCAAACAAAACAGGTGTTGGACAGGTTAAAGTTTTCTAATCTGGCCATGATTTTTGAAGGGGACCAACAGTGGGCACCAAATAGCGAGATTTCGCGGGCCTTAAGAATCTTTAGCTTGTCTGAAATGGCAAAGGGACATCTTGAGAAAAATGATAGTATTATCGAGAGTTTTTATAAAAGTTCTTTGATCAGGGCGAACAATTTATTTTCTGAAGGAAATCCTTTATTGGCCGATAACGTTTTAAAAAATACGATTCAGGTGTATCACCCCTTTGGCGATTTAGATTCCCTTAAGACCATCAGAAAATCATTACGTCGTAGTAAGGTTTACAAGGATGGAAAAAGGAATCAAAACAATTATTTTTTAAAAGAATCTTTGATAAAGGAAGATTATAATTATTACCTGGAAGAGGATATAATGACCTATAATTATAATAATTTGGGATGGTGGAATTTTCAAATGGAAGAACTGGACAAGATGAAGGAGAGTTCCAATAAGTTCGAAAAGAGAATGGGAAGTAGGTTAAGAGGCTATGTTAATGCTTTAATTTCCGATAATATTAATTTGATATCTGGCGATAAGGAGGTGGATGTAGAGGCGTTGAACTTTTTATACATGCTTAAGACGATTACGGAACCTAAAAACCCCGACGGTTACCTACATGTTATATCGCTGAGTTCTAAAATTGAAGATTTTGGTACGGCCTTGTTTTATTTAGAGGAGTTGTTAAAAACGGGATATAAAGATAAACAGAAGCTATATGCGTTAGAAGATACCGCTCTATTGCGGATTACCCCAGAGTTTAACGAGTTGGTATACAAATACCTAAAAGATGCGCGGTACGATGTAATTGAGGAATAGACCTTTTTGTTTATGGGTTGTATAGAATATATGTTGCTAATCGTTTGTCTTGCGGTATTTCTTTATAAGATGACAGTTGTCAATGTTAAACACGCAGATTGCGTATTTTTGTGGTAAATATTATGACAATGAGAATACATATATTGGCAACCGTTTTTCTGGTCCTATTTCTGATAGGTTGTAAGGGTGAAAAAAAATATCACGATGAGCAAAAAGATGTTCAGGTAGAGGTGGTAACAGATAAAATTGCGGATATACTTAAATTTCAACACCAGCTTAACGAAGACTTTAAAGACCCGGACAAATCCCCTTTGCCCGATAGGTATCGTAAAGATTTTGAAGGACTTGATTTTTTTGCTCCTGACACCAATTATATTGTACGGGCGCGTCTGGTCAGAACGCCCAGTGCCCTTCCTTTTTTAATGTCTACTACTGGTGGTGAAAAATCTAAAGAAATGGTATACGGAGTGTTGAAATTTACCTTGAACGGGAAAAATTTTGAACTTCAAGTTTATCAAAATGAAGAACTTATGTTAGAAGATGGGTATGAGGATTATCTTTTTCTGCCATTTTCAGATCTTACCAATGGAAATGAAACTTACGAGGGAGGCCGTTATTTAGATTTAAGAATTCCTGAGGGTGAGGAGATTACGATAGATTTCAATAGAGCCTATAATCCTTATTGTGTCTACAATAAGAAGTATTCGTGTCCTATCGTTCCACCGGTAAATAATTTGAAGACCAAGATTTTGGCGGGAGTCAAAAAATTTGATAAATAGTAAAAAACCCGACATTTATGTCGGGTTTTTAATGCTAAAAACTATAAAATCAATTGTGTAAGAATTCTTAAAAAGAATAAACAGCGGCCAAAACAAAGGAAGATAAGCTGCTCATAGCTTCTCCGTCACCATTTACGAATGTTGTGTCCTCTGAAGTGCTGTCCAATCTTAATTCTGGCTTAATGATCAAGTCACCTATTGTGGCACTACCTGTTAATGTTACGGCAAAGACACTGGCGTCACCGTCAGCATCAGAGGAGCCGATGGCACCAAAGAAATCGGTTTCGGTAAAGTACTCGCCCCTTAACCCGATAGTAAAAGTGTCGGATGTGGCTAACTGTGGGTATACCGCGACCCCTGCAAAACTGCCTATGTTGTCATCTTCATCTCCACTAAAATAAGCGGCGTTTAATCCAAGGAAAAAAGAATCGGACAAATCAAACCCACCTGTATAGTCTATTTCATATGAACCATTGTCTATCAATAGGTTTGCGTATTGTCCGCTGTAACCTAATTGTAGACCGTACGCATATTGCCCTGTTGGGTTAAACTCGGTCAAATCTGTAGGGTTCATCACGGCTAGCATCAAGCTGAAATCGTCTGATATTGCGAAATCTGCCTTTAGGCCTGTGTGTGAAAACGGACCGTAGGAGAACAGGTAAGATGTACTGTAGTTAAAGTTCGCTACCGGAGAAATTACTTCGTAACCTAAGAAAGTATTGAAGTTACCAAAAGTTAATGTAACGGCGTCCGATACGTTCCAGTAAGCATATAACTGGTTTACGATATCACCTGTTGCGGAATACATGGGGGAGGCGAATATGGCATCTGTACCTCTTGGGCCAAATACCAAGTCGGCTACAAATCCGACTTTTTCCCCTTCATAGGTTGCTACCACATTGGCCATGCCCAAAGCAAAACCGGGCAAGTTTGCAAATGAACTTCCTGGGGCTTGGGCGTCTACGCCGTTACCGGCATTTAGATTGGCTCTGTAATAAGCATCTATAGATCCGCTTAAACTGAACTTTGGAGAGGTTTCCTCTTCTTCTTGGGCAACGACTGCCGCAATAGAAAAAAGGAAAATTGTGCTAAAGATTAAATTTTTTACGAATTTTGTATTTATAATCATTTTCATAAGTTTAAATTTTAAATCCTGGGAGGGATTGTATTTAGAAAAATTATTTAGATTTTTTGAAGAGGTTATTGTACGGAGCGTTCTGCAAAACGCTCCGTTTTTATTTTCTTCTTATTTGTCGTTGGATATATGTTCAGGGTAACATTCTGTACCGTGTTCGGTTAAGTCCAATCCTTCGATTTCGTCGTTTTTAGAAACCCTAAGACCTATCGTTTTCTTCAATATGATCAACACTACGAAAGTGCAGAAAGCGGCCCAAAGAATATAGGCTAACGATCCATAGGTCTGCACCCATAGAAGTTTGGCTCCGCCACCATATAAAAGACCTCCGTCCAAAGCAAATAAACCTACGAGCACGGTGCCTAAAAAGCCACATGTTCCGTGAACTGAAATTGCTCCTACTGGGTCGTCTATCTTTAATTTCTTATCTAAAAACTCAATGGAGATTACTACTGCCAATCCACAAACAAGGCCTATTGCCAATGATCCATAAGCATTTACTGCACCACAACCGGCCGTTATGCCTACCAAGCCTGCAAGAGCACCGTTAAGTGTCATTGATAGGTCAGGTTTGCCATATCTTAGCCATGTAAGTACCAATGCTGAAATAGCACCGATCGCTGCGGCCAAATTTGTATTGATAATAACGCTTCCGGCGGCAATGGTATCATCTCCTCCCCATGCTAACTGGGATCCTCCGTTAAATCCGAACCATCCTAACCAAAGAATAAATACACCGAGCGAACCATACATCATATTGTGTCCGGGGAGTACTTTAACTTCACCATCTACATACTTTCCAATTCTAGGCCCCACCATTATAGCGGCTACTAAAGCGGCACCACCACCTACGGCGTGTACTACGGAAGATCCTGCAAAATCGACAAAACCGGCAGTGTTTAGCCATGCGTCGTCGTCAAATGGCCAGTACCAACTACCTGAAATCGGATAAATCAAGGTGGTCAATACAGCGGACAGAATTAAATAAGTGGAAAATTTCGTTCTTTCTGCTACAGCACCAGATACAATTGTGGCGGCAGTTGCGCAGAAAACAGTCTGAAAAAATAGGTTGTACCAATCTGTGGCGCTAAAAAAGAAATAGCCTTGATCAGATGGGCTAGATCTGAATAAACCTCCCAATACCAAGTCGCTGCCATACATAATGCCATAACCTACGGCCCAGAACATGATAGAACCTACCGCTAGGTCCATTATATTTTTCATAATTATGTTACCGGAATTTTTACTTCTGGTAAAACCAACTTCTACTAGGGTAAACCCAGCTTGCATAAAGAAAACCAAAATGGCGGCGATCGTTATCCATAACGCGCCCATATCTCCATTTATAGCCTCCAGCGCTTTATCCATCGATTCTTGTGTTACTTCAGTCATAATAAATTTTTTTAGTTAGTTGATTGGTTAATTGATTCCTGCTTGACCGCTTTCTTTGGTCCTAATACGATAGGCTTCAATAACATCTGAAACGAATATCTTACCATCTCCGACATTTCCGGAGTACGCTGCTTCTAAAATGGTGTCAACCGTTTTTTGTGTAAATTCATCGGATACGACTATAGAGAGATATCTTCTTTGAATATCTGTAGTGCTATACGATATGCCACGATATACATGACCTTGTTTTTCATTTCCAACCCCTGTTACGTCCCAGTAACTAAAGAAGTTGACCTCGATTTGATGCAATGCCGCCTTGACCTCGTCAAACTTGGATTTTCTGATAATTGCCTCGATTTTTTTCATTGTTCTAAATTGTTTTTGATGTCTCAAATGTATGTTAAAATATTTAACACCCTATTTTTTTAGGGGTGTATGATATGATTTTTATGTATATGTCAAATTATACCCTATAAAATTATAGGTATAAGTGTTTATTTGATGTTATTTTGAGAATGTAAGGGTGCGAAATTGTGGGTATAGGGGTGTAAATTGATAATTATGCAGTAATTAGCAAGTAATATTTGGTAATTGTTTAATAAATAGGTAAAAAGAGAATAAACTCTGTAATTTTAAAGAAGAAGTGTTGAAATGTTAGAATTATAACATTTTGCTGATCCATAGGCCTGCAGAAATGGCTAGGATGCCTAAGATTACACTAAATCCCACGTAAAGGGACATATATAGTATGGAGTGTTCTTTTAAGAGTAAGTTACTCTCAAGGGCAAAAGTGGAAAAGGTTGTAAAGCCTCCACAAAACCCAGTGGCCAACAATAGGGTTTGATTCTCTGATAAATAATTGTTCTTTAATGAAAGACCGATCAAGAGGCCGATTATTAAACAGCCAACGACATTTACTAAAAAAGTGCCTAAGTAAAAATTATGGTAATAGTTATTTAGGGATTTGGATATAATATAGCGAAGAAAACTGCCTATACCTCCACCCATAAAAATTAGTAAAAACTGTTTCATACCTTGTAAAGGTAAAAAACTATACAGCTTTCTTGTAGCTGGATGTAATTAAATCTATAGGGTAAATAACGGTATTTGTGCTTTCTGAAATATTGGCTGTAGGTTTTTTCATCTTTTTGCTTATATTTTTCATACTTGCAATGACCATAGCCACATTTAATCCTATTAATACCAGTAAAATTGTAAAGAATGTCATCATAACTAAAAGCCCCTTTATAGATGCATAACGCAAAATTACGCTATTTGTTATATTATACGAGGAAATCCTTTTTTTTGTTGTGAAAGCTTTAAGATTTGTGGTGAACGTAAAATATTGGCTATTTCTTAAAGAAATACTTAATACAAAAGAGGGTTATTATGAATATTATAAAGAATATTCCTACCCACTTAACACCTTTGTAATTTTTTTTGTGAAGTTTTAGGTCTTTTTTGTAAGTAAAGACAATAATAAAGAAAAAAGAGACTATAAATAGGATGGCAAAAACAATTTGTCCGGTGCTGAACATATTTTATATTTTTACGCAAAGCTAATCTATAAACTAGAATTACGTAAATGAAAAATAAAATCAATGCTGTTCAATTGTTTCACGAATCTTTTGGATTGGGAATTTCGCATGAAATGAAGGCAGATTTAGGTGAGGCAAAAAATAAATTGCGATTTAACCTGATGGATGAGGAGAATAAAGAATATCTAGAGGCGGCTACCAATAACGATATGGTCGAGGTCGCCGATGCCTTGGGCGATATGCTATATATATTATGTGGTACGATTTTGGAACATGGCATGCAATATAAGATAGAAGAGGTCTTTAATGAGATTCAAAAAAGTAATATGAGCAAATTGGGAGCGGATGGTAAACCCATTTATAGGGAAGATGGAAAGGTCTTGAAAGGGCCCAATTATTTTAAACCCGATATCGCCGCTATTTTAGAAAAATAAACGAAAATAGAAAAGGGCCTCAATGAGGCTCTTTTTTTATTCTGTCACTTTAAAACGCCAGCCATATTTATCTTCAGATTTATTGTACTGTATGTCAGTAATTAATTTCTTTAGTTTTGTGGCGTAGCTATCATTTAACTCTGGCAGGTCAAAATCTGTTTCGTTATACCCGAAACCTGCAATTGGGGATATGACCGCTGCCGTACCGGCACCGAACATTTCCTTAAGGGTTCCGTTTTTTGCAGCATCAACAACTTCGGTTACCGTAATTTTCCTTACTTCTGTTGGGATGCCGTTGTCTTTGGCTATTTCTAAGATACTTTTTCTTGTGATACCGTCCAGAATTCTATCACTTGTAGGCCCGGTGATCAAAGTGTCGTTGATACGGATAAATATGTTCATGGCGCCGGCCTCTTCAATATATTTATGCTCGGTGTCATCGGTCCATATAACCTGATTGTATCCTTTCTCTATAGCTAATTGAGTAGGGTAAAATTGACCTGCATAATTACCTCCGGCCTTTGCGTAACCAACCCCTCCGTTCGCGGATCTTGAGTAGGTCTGCTCTATCAATACTTTTACCTTTCCAGAGAAATAAGAACCGGAAGGGGCACATGCGATAATAAATTTGTATTCATCTGCAGGCGATGCATGAAAACCATTTCCAGATGCAAAAATAAAAGGTCTGATGTAAAGAGACGACCCATCATTGGTTGGAATAAACGCTTGGTCCAATTTTAAAAGTGTGGTGAGTCCTTCCATAAAATAGTCTTCCGGCAGTTCCGGAATGGCCATCCTTTTTGCCGAAATATTCAATCTCTTATAATTATCCAAAGGTCGAAACAAGAAAATATCTCCCTTCTCGTCCTTGTAGGCCTTCATACCTTCAAAGATAGATTGGCCATAATGGAATATTTTAGATGATGGATCTAGGGTTATTGGTTGATAGGGAACAATTTTTGGTGTTTGCCAAGAGCCATTTTTATAATCACAGACTAGCATATGGTCTGTAAATACAGAGCCAAATTTAAGATTGTCAAAGTCAACTTGGTCAATTTTAGAGGTTTTTGCCTTCTCTACTATAATGTTATTGATCTCGGTACTCATCTAAATTATAATTTAATTGATTAAAATTAATCAATTATCCCAATCGCCACTTCTTTTTTAGTTTAAAAATGACCAGTTTTGTAGTTCTAACTTAATTTTTATGCAATATGAAAGGTTTTAACATTTTGATCGTGTTTTTTATGATAAGTTTTGCCTGCATGGGGCAGGATACGTCTGTAACTAACTCTTTTGGAGAGAAGATAAATGAAAAGAATGCTATTAGCTCTGCCGCAATGAAAGAAAAATATACGGCCATGTCCATAGCAGATACCTTAAATACCAAGTTTACGGGCAAAGTACAAGAAGTTTGTAAGGTGAAGGGATGCTGGATGAAATTGAAGTTGGACGGTGGGGAAGAAACCATGGTAAGGTTTAAGGATTATGGTTTCTTTATGCCAAAGGATATCGAAGGTAAAAAAGTGGTTGTCGAGGGCAAGGCTTTTGTCGAGGAAATGAGTGTTGCCGACCAAAAACATTTTGCCAAAGATGGTGGTGCTTCAGAAACAGAGATAGCAAAAATTGTAAAACCTAAAAAAACATATGGGTTTGAGGCCAATGGTGTTTTGATATTGGAGTAGTTTGGAAAGGGAGATCATAACTACGGGAGACGGTTCCAAAACAATCCATATAAAAGATTGGGACGAGCAGTATCATTCTAAACATGGTGCCGTACAAGAGGCGTATCATGTTTTTATCAAGAATGGACTGGATTTATATAGAGACCAAGAACTTCGAATTTTAGAAATAGGTTTTGGTACGGGGCTCAACGCGTTTATAACCTTGTTAGAGGCGGAGGCAAGAAAACTGACCGTCAGTTATACAGGGGTAGAGGCGTACCCAGTATCGGAAGTGGAGATTCGGGAGTTGGACTATGTGAAAAAATTGGACGCTACCCCCCGTAGTAGAGAATTTGAATTGTTGCATAGTGTACCATGGAACGAAGAGGTAGAAATCAATAATTGCTTTTCGCTAACGAAGGAAAAGAAATTTTTTGACCAGATAGAGAATACGAACGATTTTGATCTTATCTATTTTGATGCTTTTGGCGCAAGGGTGCAACCAGAATTGTGGACAGTGCAAATTTTTGACAAGATGTATAAGTCTCTAAAGCAAGGTGGGGTATTGGTCACTTATTCCGCAAAGGGAAGTGTACGGCGCGCTATGCAAGAAGTAGGTTTTGTTGTAGAAAGATTACCGGGGCCTCCTGGAAAAAGAGAGATGTTACGGGCCTGTAAGTAGTTGCAATGTAGTTGTTTGAGGTTAAAATTTCTTAAAAATCAATTCGCAGTGTTAAATCGGCATTAAACATGCTATGTCCCTTCTTGTAAACCGATATCTTTGTCGTATGAAGATATTGATAACTGGGGCGACAGGAATGGTTGGGCAAGAATTGGTATCCCAATGTCATGAAAAAGGATACGACGTCAATTTTCTGACGACAAGCAAAAATAAATTGGTTTCAGAACCAAATTATAAGGGATTTTATTGGAATCCCGAAAAAAAGGAAATTGACCTAAGATCCTTTGAGGGGGTTTCGGCAATTATAAATTTGGCGGGTTCCAGTATCTCAAAACGTTGGACCAAACAGTACAAGAAAGAGATTCTTGCCAGTAGAGTCGATTCTTTGGATACTTTGTTGTTGGGTATATATCAACTTCAAAGACACAATATTAAAACTATTGCTACGGCATCGGCAATAGGTATTTACCCCAATTCACTTTCCAATTACTACACAGAAGAGGAAAACAATGTAGACGATGGTTTTTTGGGTATGGTGGTTAAGAAATGGGAAGAAAAGGCGGATGAGTTTAAAAACTTGGGACTGACGGTTGCTAAAATTAGAATCGGATTGGTGCTTTCGGATAAAGGTGGCGCCCTGCCAGAAATGGCAAAGCCTGTTAAGAATTATATAGGGGCTGCTTTTGGTTCTGGTCTTCAGTGGCAATCATGGATACACTTGTCGGATTTGGCGAGGATTTTTCTGTTTGTTGTAGAAAATGAAATAGCCGGTGTTTTTAATGGGGTATCGCCAAACCCTGTGACCAATAGTAGATTGGTGAAAGAAATTGCCAAGGTGATGGAGCGCCCGTTAATTCTGCCAAATGTTCCGAGGTTTGCTATGAAAGTTGTTTTGGGCGAGATGTCAGAGTTGTTATTTGCTAGTCAGAGAGTTAGTAGTAAGGCAATCGAGGAAGAAGGTTTCTTGTTCCATCATCAGAACGTATGTTCTGCACTAGAAAATATATATGGTAACAGCAGTGATGAGAGGTCACACAATACGGCTAAAGACTATGTTTCATAATCCTGCTTAAAAATACTTTAGTATCTAAGAATCCGCTTTTGGCGGATTTTTTTATAAACTTTGGTGACATTTTGACATTTTTAGAGATTTGGCAGTACTTTTGCCGACTCAGATTCTGAGATTATTATATTAAAGTAATAGAAATGAGCGATAAAGATAAAATCGAAAAAATAGAAGAGGAAGAATTAGAGCAAGAACAAGAATTAGGGCAACAAGAAGAATCGGAGCAAAAAGATCAAGATGTTAATGATGGAGAAGACGCTCAAGAACAAGAAGAAAACGAAATGACAGAAGAAGAGCGTTTACGGGAAGAAGTCGGAAAGGAAAAAGATAAATTTTTAAGACTTTTTGCAGAATTCGAAAACTATAAAAAACGTACATCAAAAGAAAGAATGGAGTTGTTTAAGACGGCAGGGCAAGAGGTAATTGTGTCTCTTCTGCCTGTTCTGGACGATTTTGATAGAGCCTTAAAAGAACTTTCCAAATCTGAGGATAAAGAAATGTTCAAGGGTGTTGAACTGATTAGAGGTAAATTTAGAGAAACGCTTAAGTCTAAGGGGTTGGAAGATGTTGAGGTTAAAGCAGGAGATGCCTTTGATGCGGATATTCATGAGGCGATTACCCAAATTCCCGCACCTGATGAAAAAATGAAAGGTAAGGTCGTTGATGTAATCGAAAAAGGCTTTAAGTTGGGAGATAGAATTATAAGACACCCAAAAGTTGTAGTAGCAAACTAAAAAAGCAATATGAAGGAAGATTTTTATGAAATTCTGGGTGTAAGCAAAAATGCATCTGCGGCAGAAATAAAAAAGGCCTATAGAAAAAAGGCCCTGCAATACCATCCGGATAAGAACCCAGGGGATACTAAAGCTGAGGAGATGTTCAAAAAATCTGCCGAGGCTTATGAAATCCTTAGTGACCCCGATAAAAAAGCGAAGTACGACCAGTTTGGCCACGCTGCATTTGAAGGCGGTGGCTTTGGTGGTGGAGGTATGAACATGGATGACATTTTCAGCCAGTTCGGTGACATATTCGGAAGCGCTTTTGGTGGTGGAGGCTTTGGTGGTTTCAGCGGTTTTGGCGGTGGACAGCGTAGGGTAAAGGGAAGTAATCTGCGCATTAGGGTGAAACTTACCTTAGATGAAATAGCCAATGGAGTAGAGAAAAAGGTTAAGGTAAAGAGAAAGATACAGGCAGAAGGGGTTACTTATAAAACTTGTACTACCTGTAACGGAAGAGGCCAGGTGACCAAGATCCAAAATACAATTTTAGGAAGAATGCAAACGTCTGCCACTTGTAGTACTTGTGGTGGTAGTGGGCAGATTCTGGATGGTAGGCCAAGTGGTACGGATGCACAGGGTTTAAAGGTTGTAGAGGAAACGGTCTCTATAAATATTCCGGCCGGTGTAGAAGAAGGTATGCAGTTAAAAGTGCCCGGAAAAGGTAACGATGCACCTGGTAATGGAGTACCTGGTGATTTATTGGTCGCAATAGAAACCCAAGAACACCCTACCCTTAAGAGAGAAGGGGATAACCTGCACTACGATCTTTACATTAGTATTTCAGAAGCTATTCTCGGTACATCTAAAGAAATTGATGCCGTTGGAGGTAAAGTGAGGATTAAGTTAGAGTCAGGGATTCAGTCTGGTAAGATCCTAAGGTTACGGGGCAAAGGTATTTCTAGTTTAAATGGTTATGGAAGTGGCGACTTGTTGGTGCACGTAAACGTTTGGACACCAAAAGAACTTAATAAAGAACAGCGAGATTTCTTTGAACGTATGCAGGGGAACGAGAATTTTGAACCCAAACCGGAAAAATCGGATAAATCGTTTTTTGAAAAAGTAAAGGATATGTTCTCTTGATTTTCAATAAGTTATGTTTTTAAATAAAAAACGTATATTTGAGATAATATTGGGAGACCGATATTAATTTTCTTTTTCATAGCAATTTTTTTCCCATCCTTGATTCTTTTTTAAGGGTGGGTTTTGTTTTTATAACTGTTTAGGCAAGTTTTTGCCAAAAAATAAGGGCTTCGAAAATGCTTTGAAAACAATTCAATATCTTTGAACAAATTGCTTACATGAATAATATTTTGGTAGCGAAAAAGGTCACCAAAAAGTATGGTGATCATACTGCCCTTCAAAATGTTTCTATAGAAATTCCAAAGAACAGTATATACGGTTTATTGGGGCCTAACGGTGCAGGTAAGACAACATTGATCCGGATTATAAATCAAATCACATATCCGGACCAAGGGGAGGTCTTGTTTGAAGGAGAGCCTTTGAGACCGGAACACATAGCTAAAATTGGATATCTGCCAGAGGAACGGGGACTTTATAAAAGTATGAAGGTGGGGGAGCAGGCTCTGTATTTGGCCCAATTAAAAGGATTGTCCAAAAATGATGCTAAGCAGAAATTAAAATATTGGTTCGATCGTTTGGAGATTGGGGATTGGTGGAACAAAAAGATCCAAGAACTTTCAAAGGGAATGGCACAAAAAATACAGTTTATCGTGACGGTTTTGCACGAACCAAAACTGCTTATTTTCGATGAACCTTTTAGTGGTTTCGATCCCATTAACGCAAATATTATCAAAGACGAGATTTTAAGGTTGAAAGACAGCGGAACCTCTATAATATTTTCTACCCATAGAATGGAATCCGTAGAAGAATTATGTGAGTATATAGCCTTGATCCATAGATCTGAAAAAATATTGGACGGTAGGTTGTCCGATATTAAGAAAGCATATAAGAACAATATATTTGAAGTGGGGATAGAAGCTGCGGAAACAGAAAATTTATTGTTTGAGCTAAAGGATAAGTTTAAGGTGCTTTCCTCTGATGTTGATACCGAAGAGAATCAGTTGAATTTTTCGGTACAGTTGCCTTCGGGAGATTCTGGAGCGCTGCTTAATTTGTTGGGCACCAAGGGGAACATCAATAGCTTCATAGAAACGATTCCTTCCACAAACGAAATTTTTATACGAACCGTAGAAAACAAAGGTATTGCACATGAGTAAGCTACCATTGATCATTAAGCGCGAATATTTGGCGAAAGTCAGAAACAAGTCTTTTGTGATAATGACTTTTCTGAGCCCTATTCTTATGGTGGGTATGATCGTGCTTATTGCCTATTTGACCGAATTAAACGATAATGAGAAGAGAATCATAGCCGTGTTGAACGAAAGTGATTTTTTTAGCAATGAATTTTTAACTTCGGAAACAACGTCTTATGTCAAGTATAAAGATATTTCCCTCGAAGAGGCGAAAGATTCTACAATGAATATGGGCTACTATGGCTTGGTCTATATACCAGATGAGGACAACTTGCAGAAAGTGGCACAACGTTCTTTTTTCTACAGTAAAGAATCTCCTAGTACGACCGTTCTGGAAAAACTTGAAAGAATTTTTAAAGAACGTCTAAGGCAAGAACGCTTACGTGAACTGGGAATATCGGCCCGTGATTATGCCGAAATGGATAGTAAATATGAGCTGAACATATCAACTTTTGATGGTGAGCATAATTTAAAGGGCCTTAACGAGATCAAGGCGGTAATTGGTGGTGGTTTCGGGTATTTGATCATGATGTTCATAATCATTTATGGAGGGTTTGTAATGCGAAGCGTTATTGAGGAAAAAACGAGCAGAATTATAGAAGTGATCATTTCTTCCGTAAAACCTTTTCAGTTGATGCTGGGTAAAATTATTGGCACCTCTTTGGCCGGAATAACCCAGTTTGCCATATGGATCGTTTGTGGAGGTATATTACTGTTCGTGGCAATGGCCATTTTTAATATAGAACCTTCTACCCTTACAGATAGTGGGGTGAGCGGTGGTATAGGAAATGGAGCCAATCCTATTTTGTCTTCTGCCGATACTACCATGCAATTGTATGCGCAAGAAATCTTCGATATTCCTTGGGCCATGTTACTGTTCTTCTTTATGGTATATTTTGTTCTAGGTTACCTGATATATAGCTCTATTTATGCGGCTATCGGGGCGGCCGTGGACAACGAAACAGATACACAACAGTTTATATTTCCGATAATATTGCCGTTAATGTTGGCTATTTATGTGGGCTTTTTCTCTGTATTCAGCAATCCCCACGGACCCATAGCAGTAGGCTTCTCCCTTTTTCCTTTAACATCGCCTATCGTTATGCTAATGAGGCTTCCCGGAGGCATTGGAGAAGGTGGTGTTCCAATTTGGCAATTGGTATCCTCGATCTTGATTTTAATAGCTACCTTTATTGGTATTGTTTGGTTGGCGGCAAAAATTTATAGGGTAGGTATACTTATGTATGGTAAAAAACCTAGTTATAAAGAATTGCTTAAATGGCTTAAGTACTAAATATGGCTCAAGAAGAGGCTGAAAAAATCAAAGAGATTATAGAAGATAACATCTGGGGGTCTATTAAGGATTTTTTAGAACTTGGATTTAGATTCACCAATGGGGATAAATCTATCAACATTACCATTGGCCTATTGCTGTTGTTGATAGCAGCCTTTATTGTAAGCAATTTTTTATTGGGATTGGTACGTAAGTTCTTCACGCGGAAAATGGAGA
Source organism: Maribacter sp. MMG018 (assembly GCF_018100785.1). Classification (GTDB taxonomy): domain Bacteria; phylum Bacteroidota; class Bacteroidia; order Flavobacteriales; family Flavobacteriaceae; genus Maribacter. Next base: position 1,842,133 of record NZ_JAGJEC010000001.1, read on the forward strand.
GCGATGATAAGTTGAAGTTTATTAGCGTCTTCAAGTTTATCAAGTATGTGGTATATATTGTCGTAGTACTCATTACCATGAGTGCGGCGGGTATAGATATTACCATTCTTATTACCGCTTCCGCTGCATTGTTCGTTGGTCTTGGCCTGGCCTTGCAAGAATTATTTCAAGATATTATTGGAGGTATTTTTATTATCATAGATAAATCTTTAAGAGTAGGTGATATTATAGAGATAAACGGTAGGGTGGGTAAAGTTTTTGAAATTAAACTTAGAACCACCAGGGCAATAACCAGAGACGATAAGGTTATTATTATTCCTAACCATCATTTTATAAGCGATATAATATATAATTACACCCAAAACCATAAAACTACGCGCGAGAATATAAAAATAGGGGTGGCCTATGGTAGTGATGTGCAGTTGGTGACCAAGATTTTAGAGACCGTAGTAGAGGGCCATAGAGGTATTTTAAACAGTCCTAAGCCTTTTGTTACCTTTGATGATTTTGGTGATTCCGCATTACTTTTTTCCTTAAACTTTTATATAGGGGATAGTTTTTCCGACCCAAGAATAAAAAGTGAGTTGCGTTATAAAATAGATGCCGAGTTTAGAAAGAATAATATTAGCATACCTTTTCCGCAAAGAGATGTGCATATCTACCAAAAAAAATCTTCTCAGTGATGACGAAAACTATGATTGTGAATGAGAAATAAAGGAAAGCTACTACTTTATTTGCTTTTAATGGCATGTTATCTAGGTATTTCCCAAACTCCCGATGTTTTTAGGGCAGAATATATGTTGATGCCGCGCAACAGCTCTAATGTTGAAACATCTAGGATAAAATTGTTGGCAAACATACCTATTCCGGTGAGGGATAAAAAAGATTTCATTATTATAGGTAGTGAGTATAATAGGTACAACTTTGAGGTGCCGGAAGGATTGTTTGAAAATTCTGATGATCTGAAAAAACTACATGTGTTGGATATTAATCTGGGCTATGTCTATAAAATGACCGAAGAATGGCGGTTGGTAGGGGTGGTGACCCCCAGATGGTCATCTAATTTTGTGGATGACCTGCAAGAAGAAGATTTCAATATTAATTATACGGCTGGGGCCTATCAAGATAAAAAAAATGTGGATAAGCCTTATAAACTGGTCTTGGGAATATCCTATAACTCTAGTTCCCCTGTGCAGGTACCATTGCCCGTGCTATATTTTGAAAAAAGATTTCACCCCGATTGGGCGTATGTATTGGGGGTTCCGAAATCGGGGCTCAAGTATTTTACCCCAAAAGGACATTTTTTTCAAGCCGAGTTGTTCGTAGATGGTTATTATGTCAATATTCAAAATGATATTTTACTTTCGGGAAACAATTTGTCGACAGATATTTCACAAACGGCATTATTATTGGCATTGGGTTATCAGTATAAAATAACAAAAGATATGTCGTTATACTTTGTAGGAGGACACACCCTTTTTCAGAATGGGGCTTTAAGAGACGACGAGAGAAAAGATATTTTTACGTTGAACGATGAGGCCGGATTGTATTTTAGAACAGGTTTTCGAATAGGAATTTAAAGATAAATTATGTCAAAGATTTTAGTAATAGAGGATGAAGCTGCTATTAGAAGGGTTTTGGTTAAAATTCTTTCAGAAGAAAATAGTGGATATACCCTTGAAGAGGCCGAAGATGGACTTAAAGGCCTAGAGGCTATAAAGGGCAATGATTATGATCTTGTGCTGTGCGATATTAAAATGCCAAAAATGGATGGTGTAGAAGTGTTGGAGGCAGCCAGAAAGATCAAGCCAGAGATTCCCTTTATTATGATTTCTGGTCATGGAGATTTGGATACCGCCGTAAATACGATGCGTTTGGGAGCCTTTGACTATATATCAAAACCGCCCGATTTAAATAGGTTGTTGACAACGGTACGAAATGCCTTGGATAGAAAGAGTTTGGTCGTTGAGAATAAACACCTGAAAAAGAAAGTAAGTAAGAACTATGAGATGATCGGTGAGAGTGAAGAGATTACCATTATCAAAGACATGATCGAAAAGGTAGCACCAACAGATGCACGTGTACTGATCACAGGTTCTAACGGAACTGGAAAAGAACTGGTCGCACATTGGATTCATGAAAAAAGTGCACGTAGTAAAGGACCTTTTATTGAGGTGAACTGTGCGGCGATTCCCTCAGAATTAATAGAAAGTGAGCTTTTTGGTCATGTAAAAGGAGCTTTTACCTCCGCCGTAAAAGATAGGGCCGGAAAGTTTGAGGCCGCCAATAAGGGAACTATTTTTTTAGATGAAATAGGTGATATGAGCCTTTCTGCACAGGCAAAAGTGTTACGTGCTTTGCAAGAAAGTAAAATATCAAGAGTAGGTACCGATAAAGATATAAAAGTTGATGTACGCGTTGTAGCCGCCACAAACAAAGACCTTAAAAAGGAAATTGAAGAAGGCAAATTTAGAGAAGACCTTTACCATAGGTTGGCCGTTATTCTTATAAAAGTACCTTCGTTGAACGATAGGCGAGATGATATTCCTCTTTTGATAGAACATTTCTCTAAAAAAATAGCGGCAGAGCAAGGTATAGCAATTAAAAAGTTTTCGGATAAGGCGGTAGAATTGCTAAAAACCTATGATTGGACCGGTAATATTAGGGAGCTCAGAAATGTAGTGGAGCGTCTTATTATTCTAGGGGGCAAAGAAGTGTCAGAAGATGATGTAAAGCTTTTTGCAAGTAAGTAATACTAGTGAAAAAGTAATTACTTGGTCTCACAAGTGCCAATTTTAACAAGTGCTTTGGCCGTAATTTCTTTTGTTCTTAGGTAGTAATATTTTTTTCCTTCAGACAGGTCGTCCCTAAGAAGTTCGTTTTGGCATTGGTCTATGATGTCTACTACAAAAGCTCTTGCTTCCTTACAATTTACCGTTTCCACTACCTTGTTTAGCGAGTTTTTATATTTCGCCAAAGAGCTGTCGATTTTGTTGTAAATAGTAGGTGTGGGTTTTCTCTTTATTAAAGTAGCCTCATTGTTGGTGCTGGTAGAGTTTATAGCTATTAAATCTTTCTTTTCTTTATTTTGATGTAAATGGTGGTCTTCAAGAGCGTTTAAACTTCCCATTATGTTCTCTAAAGACTTTAAAAGCAAGATCCGTGTACTGTCCAAATCGGTGGCCTTGGTCGCCAGTTTTAGGTTTGATAAACCTCTTTTTAAGTCTTGTATGGCATATTCACAACCACATTCAGTCAATTTTTCTTGTGACTTTTCAATAGCATTTATGGCTTTGTAGGCATGGTAGCGCACAATGTTGATATCAGAAATGTCAAGGGCTTTTTCTGTTTGGTTCTTTGCAAAGTCGATATTGGCACCTGCATATTGGCACTCACTACCAGTCTTAAAAGACGAGAAAAGAAAGATAGAAAATACGCAGCATAAGACTATGTAGTACTTGTTCATCTGTATTGTAGGTTAAAGTGTAAAATATGGGACTTTTACAATGGTAAAATTAATAATAGATTTAGTTTAGGAACAACTTTTTCGATATGTCACATTGAAGAGTCGTTTATTGGGGTAAATGGTCCATATCATCAGCTGAACTGTTATTTTTTTAACATTTAAAGTGTAGTTCAACGATATATACTTTATATTTCCTTTATGGATTATATAAAAACTGATAAATATAGGGTCGCAGATAGTGTGAAAATTTCTGAAGTACCTACCTATGAGGATTTCGGTAAATCCGAAAAGCGATTAAAAAAAGATTTAAGCAAAATAAGAAGAGAGCTGGGTGAATTTCAAGATACACTGTATGCGCATAACAAGTATAGCGTACTTATATGTTTACAGGGTATGGATACGGCTGGTAAAGACAGTCTTATTAGAGAAGTCTTTAAAGACTTTAATGTAAGAGGGGTTCAGGTTCATAGTTTTAAGGTGCCAACAGAACTGGAGTTGGACCATAACTATCTTTGGCGCCATTATTTGGCGTTACCTGCAAAAGGTAAATTTGGTGTGTTCAATAGAACGCACTATGAAAATGTTCTGGTTACTAGGGTTCACCCAGAGTATATTTTAAACGAGAGAATACCCGGTATACATGAGGTTGATGATATTGACCAAAAATTCTGGGACAAACGTTTTGAACAGATCAATAACTTTGAAAGGCACCTACATGAAAACGGGACTATAATCTTTAAATTTTTCCTTCATTTGTCAAAAGAGGAACAGCGGCAAAGGTTGTTAAGAAGGCTGGCAGTAAAGGAGAAGCACTGGAAATTTTCTCCCGGAGATTTAAAAGAAAGAAAACTATGGGACCGATATCAATATTGTTACGAAGAGGCCATTAATAATACCACCAAAGAACATGCGCCTTGGTATATTGTACCATCGGACAGTAAAAAGGCAGCAAGGGTTATCGTTGCATCTATTTTGCTTAAAAGGTTAAAAAAATACAAAGATATAAGGGAGCCTATGTTGGAAGATAAAATATTGGCTAATTTAGTTGACTATGAAAACCAATTACAGAGCGAGAAGAATGATTAGATTAGTTGTTTTATGTGTGTTGCTTTTTCAATTTGGATACTCTCAAAGTACCGACGAAGAACAACTCGATAAAATTTATAAAACAGCACTTACGCAGGGCAAATCATATGATTGGTTAAATTACCTGTCCAATCAGATAGGGGGTAGGCTGTCCGGCTCTATACAGGCGCAGCAAGCCGTTGATTATACCAAACAAGAATTAGATTCTTTGGGGCTCGATCGTGTATGGCTACAACCCGTAATGGTGCCCAAATGGGTACGGGGTACACCGGAGTTTGCTTATTTTGAGACCTCTCCGGGTGTTACTACCGATGTACCTATCGTAGCTTTGGGCGGTTCGGTGGCTACTCCTCAAAAGGGAATCAAGGCTGAGGTCGTTGAGGTGCAGGGGGTAGAAGAATTGGCCAAATTGGGTACAGAGAAAATAAAGGGAAAGATAGTTTTTTTTAATAGGCCTATGGACCCTGCTCAGATTAATACTTTTACAGCTTATTCCGGTTGTGTGGACCAAAGATATGCCGGAGCTAAAGAAGCTGTTAAATATGGAGCCCTAGGGGTGATCGTAAGGTCTATGAACTTGCGTTTGGACGATTATCCGCATACGGGCAGTATGTCGTATGGAGATTTACCGGTGAGCGAGAGAATACCTGCGGCCGCTATTAGCACAAATTCAGCAGAGCTTTTAAGTACAGCTCTTAAATTGAATCCGAAAATCCAGTTTTATTTTAAGCAAAACTGCAAACAGTTCGATGATGTTAAATCGTACAATGTGATCGGTGAAATAAAAGGTAGTACCCATCCCGATGAAATTATTGTAGTTGGAGGGCATTTAGATTCTTGGGACCTAGGGGATGGATCTCATGATGATGGTGCAGGTTGTGTTCAGAGTATGGAGGTTTTGCATTTGTTCAAGAAATTGAACTATAGGCCCAAAAGAACCATTAGGGTGGTCTTGTTCATGAACGAGGAGAATGGATTGCGAGGTGGTAAAGAATACGCAAAAGTGGCAAAGAACAATAAAGAGAAACATATTTTTGGTCTGGAAAGCGACTCTGGAGGTTTTACGCCCAGGGGATTTTCTTTTGACGGGCCGGATGCAGCTTTTGAAAAGATATTGGGTTGGAAAAAACTTTTTGAACCTTATCTAGTTCATATGTTCGAGAAAGGCGGCAGTGGTGCCGATATTGGGCCTCTTAAGAACGATGCTATAATGTTGGCAGGTCTTAGACCGGATTCGCAGCGTTATTTTGATTATCATCATGCAGAGAACGATACGTTCGAACATGTAAATAAAAGAGAATTGGAACTTGGCGCGGCGTCAATGGCGGCGTTGGTTTATCTGGTCGATAAATATGGAGTATCTGCCCAATAGACGGGTGTAGCTCTATTCTTGTAGAAGGTTAGGGAAGAATGTAGTAGACGATAAACTCCTAACTTTTCCATACCTTTGCGCCTCATTTAAAAATAGTAAAATGGAAGACGGAATTTATGCTAAGTTCAATACCACCAAAGGTGAGATATTGGTAAAACTTACTTATGATAAGACACCTGGAACAGTTGGTAATTTTGTGGCCTTGGCCGAGGGTAAAAGAGAAAATTCAGCCAAACCTATTGGAGAGCCCTATTACAATGGATTGAAATTTCATAGGGTAATCCCTGATTTTATGATTCAGGGCGGATGTCCTTTAGGAACGGGAACGGGAGATGCAGGATACAAGTTTGATGATGAGTTTCACCCTGAGTTAAAGCATGATGCCCCAGGGGTACTGTCTATGGCCAATGCCGGTCCCGGAACCAACGGAAGTCAGTTTTTTATAACTCATGTGCCGACTCCTTGGTTAGATGGTAAACATACTGTTTTTGGTAATGTTGCTTCTGGGCAAGAGGTTGTCGACAAGATTGAACAAGGTGATGAGATAGAATCGTTAGAAATAGTAAGGGTAGGTGAAGAAGCCCAGAAATGGGACGCAATGAAAGCCTTTGAAAAATTTGCTTCTTCAAGAGAGGAACGTTTGGCGGCGGCTAAAGCTGCGCAAGAAGAGGCATTGAATAAAGTAGCTGCCGGTTTTGAAAAAACCGAATCGGGTCTTCGCTACAAGTTGATTCAAAAAGGTGATGGTGTAAAAGCTGAAAAAGGAAAAAAGGTATCGGTACACTACGAAGGATCCCTCTTAGATGGTCAGGTTTTTGACTCTTCATATAAAAGAAATGCACCTATAGATTTTCAGTTAGGCGTAGGGCAAGTGATTCCTGGATGGGATGAAGGTATAGGGTTGTTACAGGTAGGGGATAAAGCCCGTTTTGTAATTCCTTCCGATTTAGCGTATGGTAGTGCCGGTGCAGGTGGAGTAATACCTCCGGATGCTACATTGATCTTTGATGTAGAGCTAATGAACGTGGGGTAGACCTTAGTTTTTTAAGACAAAAATATATAACACCTTGATAATTTTTATCAGGGTGTTTTTATTTAGCCTTGTTTAAACTAAAGAGCAACAAGGCAACATTTAGAACTACTAGTAATAAAATGATAAATAGAAAAATAGTCATATGGTCAAATTAAGGTTATGGCCTGTTTTTTTAATAGAAACAGCCACACCTTAAAAAACCCTACTTTTCAATAAAAGAATTAATGTTTTTTACGAATAATACTAGCAGCTAAGATGGCAACGTTCAATAACACAAGAAAAAGTAGAACTCCAAGAAATGTATTCATAGGTCATTTGAATTAATTAGATGGGGGAAGTCTAAGTTTATGATTAAGATTCAAAACCTATAAAAGGTTGCGTAAAAAATTTAAAAAATTCTTCAGCGGATTTTTTTCAATAAAAAACCCGAACATATCTGTCCGGGTTTTTAGAACTATAAAAAAGTTAAATCGTTACCTAGTCAACAACTTTCACATTAACGGCGTTTAATCCTTTTTTACCTTGTTGTAGTTCAAATTCTACAACATCACCTTCTCGAACTTCATCGATTAAGCCAGAAATGTGTACAAAATGATCTTCGTTTGAACCATCTTCAGTGATAAAACCATAACCTTTGGAATCATTGAAGAATTTTACTGTTCCTTTACTCATAATAGAAAAATTATATATTAATTAAAGCGCGAAGATAGTGTTTAAATATTTAATAGATAGTATTTTATAAAGTTATATTATGAGGTGAACGATTTGTTAATGACCATTATTTCAAACTTTTACCGTTTACGCGGTAGGGTCGGGGGTCATTCTTAGATATGGTTTTACCTCGTCTACTCCTTTTTCAAACATTTCCTTAGCTTCTTCGGTCGGTATGGCCGGGCTTACCACTACATCTTTTCCATGTTCCCAATTAGCCGGTGTCGCTACTTTATGATAAGCGGTTAATTGTAAAGAATCTATTACCCTTAATAGTTCATAAAAATTACGGCCTGTAGAAGCAGGATAGGTAAGAATCAATTTTACGGTTTTGTCCGGAGCTATAATAAATACAGAACGTACTGTTAAATTGTTGTCCGCATTGGGGTGGATCATATCATAAAGGGTAGATACCTTTTTGTCCTCATCCGCAATTATCGGAAAATTTACGGTCGTATTCTGTACTTCGTTGATGTCTTTGATCCATTCTTTGTGCGAAGCGGCTCCATCAACGCTCAATGCTAACATTTTAACGTTCCTTTTGTCGAACTCGGGCTTAAAGTTTGCCGCCGTACCCAATTCTGTAGTACATACAGGGGTGAAATCTGCAGGGTGCGAAAATAAGATACCCCATGAATCTCCTAAGTAGTCATATAGGTTTATCGTACCCATAGAACTGTCTGCTGTAAAATCCGGTGCTTTGTCACCTAATCGTATTGTTGCCATTTTATTTGAATTTAATTACCCTACAAATTTAGTAGATTATCATGGATCTTGTTGTTCTCTATGGTTAAAAGTCTATTAAAGTTTATATTTGAAGAATGGAAGATCTTGAATATTTGCGCTATCCCATTGGACATTTTGAATGCCCCGATGAGGTAACGGAAAATAATATTGATGCTTGGATCTCGGATCTGGAGGCCTTACCGGGCAAACTTCGAGGATTGGTGACGGGCTTAACGCAGGAGCAGTTAGATACATCTTACCGTTCTGGTGGGTGGACTGTGCGACAAGTGGTGCATCATATTGCCGATAGCCATCATAATAGTTATACCAGATTTAAGTGGGCCTTGACCGAGAACGAACCTTTGATCAAGGTATACCAAGAGAAAGAATGGAGCTCTCTGCAAGATGCTAAAACTGCTCCTATAGAGTTGTCTTTGGTTTATTTGGATGCCTTGCATGCAAAACTTGTTTTTTTGTTAAAAAACCTGACGCAAGAAGAGTTAGAGAAGGTTTATTACCATCCTGAGGGGAACACAAGGGTTTCTGTAGCACAAAATATAGGCAAATACGCATGGCATGGTAACCATCATATGGCCCATATTGGTAATTTGTTGAAAAGAAAAGGTTGGTAGTTTAAGAAGCCTTCCATTTTATATTACAACCAATACTTGGTTTTTGTAGTTCGTTAATTTTGGTTCCTTGTATCAGTGAATCCATGGCCGCACTTAAATCGGAACCGGTCAAATCGATACCGTTTCCTGGTCTAGAATCGTCCAGCTGGCCTCTGTACACCAACTTCATGTCCGAATCGAACAAATAAAAGTCGGGGGTACAAGCGGCATCGTACGATTTGGCTACTTCCTGTGTTTCATCATACAGATAAGGAAACGTATATCCTTCTTCCTCGGCTTTTAATTTCATCAAATGCGGTGCATCTTGGGGATACTTTTCAATATCATTACTTGAAATAGCAACAAACTTTATCCCTTTCTGTTGGTAAATTTTGGCCAATTCAGAGATTTTGGGGTTTACATGAACAACAAAAGGGCAGTGGTTACAGATAAACATTATTACGGTGCCCTTTGGCCCTTTTATCTCGTTCAGTTCGATCATTTGGTCACTAACAGTATCTTTTATTTTAAAATTGGGGGCTATGGTTCCCAATTTTAACATGTTGCTTTCGGTTCTTGCCATTTTGTGTGTAAATAAATTCAAAGTTATAATAAAATGATAATCTATTGTTATTTATGGCGGCTTGCTCGCCTTAACGATTATCGATATAGGTTATATTATAGAGAGAAGAGGTGCATGCAACGTGCCTGTAGTTTATATGTATTGAGCTCTTAGTCAGGGGGTATGAAAATAAAGAATTGTTGATGTCAATGAATAGGGGGTGGTTTCATTAGAAAAATATTATCTTGGTATTTGTCTCCATTGGAAACGATATTTTTTGGGGACAAATTATTGGTGTAGCATTCATTTAAGATAAAGATATTTGACAGAAAATTTATTGGATAACGTTCAGATCAATTTTGATAGCGGGGCTCTTTGGACAATGAACATTGTTTTGGCTTTTGTTATGTTCGGAATAGCATTGGAAATTTCTGTAAAAGATTTTAAACAACTTTGGCAAGGCCCGAAACCTGTTTTGGTAGGTGTTGTAAGTCAGTTTCTTTTGCTGCCGGCACTGACTTTTGTATTGGTCTGGATGATAGAGCCATACCCTAGTATTGCTTTAGGTATGTTTATGGTGGCCGCCTGCCCTGGAGGTAATATCTCTAACTATATAACACATTTAAGTGGGGGTAATGCAGCTTTGTCTGTTTGTTTAACTGCCATTGCCACCTTATTGGCCATAATTATGACCCCTTTTAACCTTCAGTTTTGGGGTTCGTTTTATGAGCCCACTTCAAAGCTGCTGGCATCTGTAAATATAGAGCCTTTAGAAATGGTGAAACTAGTGGCATTGTTGTTGGGCCTGCCTTTGGTTTTGGGGATGTTGGTAAATAGATGGAAGCCCGTCATGGCTTTAAAAATGGCTAAAGTATTTAAAATAGCTTCTTTAGTGTTCTTTGTGTTTTTGATATTTCTGGCCCTTTTTAAGAATAGGGAAATATTCATGGATTATATTTTGTATGTTTTTTGGATCGTTTTGCTGCATAATATACTGGCGTTTGCAACAGGTTTCAGTGTTTCTAAAATATTCTTGTTGAGCGATAAAAATGTAAAATCAATTACGATAGAAACAGGAATCCAAAATTCTGGTTTGGGACTTTTATTGATATTTACTTTTTTTGACGGTTTGGGGGGAATGGCACTTTTAGCTGCCTTTTGGGGGATTTGGCATATAGTATCTGGTCTTTTGTTGGCTAGTTATTGGAGTATTAAACCTGTTGAGGATAAAAAATTAGTGTGAAGAATTTTATTTATAACCTAGTTAAGCTCTATGTAAAAACGGGGCTTCATACCCATCACAGAAAAATTGAAATTACTGGTCTGGAGAATGTGCCAAAAAATAAACCGGTACTTTTTTTACCAAACCATCAAAGTGCTTTAATGGACGTACTGCTGATTGCGGTAGATTGTAATAGAAAACCTTATTTTCTTACCCGTGCAGATGTTTTTGGCAAACCCTTGTTGAATTATATTTTTAATTATTTCAGAATGATTCCCGTATACCGTATGCGGGACGGGAGAAACACTTTGAGTAAAAATGATTTGATTTTTAATAAGTGTGCCGAAATATTAAATGCGGGAGAGTCCATAGTAATGTTTCCAGAAGCCAATCATAACCTTAAACGTAGGGTTCGGCCCTTGAGCAAAGGGTTTACAAGAATACTTTTTAGGGCTATGGAGAGAAACCCAGATCTGGACATACAAATTGTACCGGTAGGATTAAATTATAAGAATGCTACCAGTTTTCCAGACTCGGTAGCCATTTGTTATGGAGAGGCCATTCCCTTAAAACCCATGTATCTAAAAAACGATATAGTAAAAACGGAAAAAGAGGTTAAAGAGAGGGTAGTAGATAATCTAAAGCAATTAACAACACATATATCTTCAGAGAAGAACTATGATGAAATAATCACATATCTAAACAAGCAGAAGGCAGATTTCTTAAAGCCGAACACAGTAAACCAATTGGTGGCTAATATTAAGCCCGGTAATTTGCCAAGTACGACCATGGTAACTACGAAACAAAAAAAATCTTTGTTGTATCCCCTTTTTGTGTTGTTGAATTTACCTGTATGGGCCTTTTGGCATTATTTTATGAAACCAAGGGTTTGGGAGTTGGAATTTACGGGGACATTACGGTTTGCAACGGCCTTGTTAGGGTTCACGGTCTATTGTGTGGTTTTATTGATAGGCTTTTCCTTATGGGTAAGCCTTAAGGTCGCAATACTGATCATAGCGGCTATTTTTCTATTTGATTGGATGTATATAAAATATCTGGCCCGTTCATAGAATGCCGATATAAAAAGGTACAAAAAAAAGGCTCTTGATTTTCAAGAGCCTTTTTTTCATTTTTAGGAAAACGATTAAATATCGTCGAAACTTACATCGGTAAAACTACCGCTAGAAGTTTCCGGGCTTGTTGCATTAGTTGCTGCCGGCTCCTCTTTTTTGAAGTCTTTTTGGTGTCTTTCAGAAATTACCTCAGTGCCTTTTTCATTAATAATAAATTCCATCATTTCTTCTACATTTTCCTTGAAGGCCTCAAAATCCTCTTTGTAAAGGTAGATTTTATGTTTTTTGTAATGGAAAGAACCATCTTCATGAGTGAATTTCTTACTTTCTGTGATGGTTAAATAATAATCGCCTGCTTTTGTGCTTCTTACATCAAAAAAGTAAGTCCTTCTGCCTGCTCTTAAGACTTTAGAGTGAATTTCTTCTTGATCCATTAAATCTCTTTCGCTCATTTCCTATAATAATTCTATGGTTAGTCTACCAAAAATGAAAAAAAAAAAACTATTCAACAACAATTTTTTAATTTTCTTTACCAGATAGTTGATTCTCGTAAAGTTCTTTATAGTAGCCTTCCTTAGAATTTAATTGGTCATGAGTACCTTCTTGTATAAGTCGGCCGTCTTCTAAAACCAGTATTTTGTCAGCATTTTTAGCGGAAGAAACCCTGTGGCTTACAATAAGGGTAGTCTTTTCTTTTGAGGCCTTTTTTAAATTGGACAGTATTTCTTCTTCCGTCTCTGTATCTACCGCAGATAGGCAGTCGTCAAAAAGATATATTTTCGGATTTTTCATAAGGGCGCGGGCTATGGAGACCCTTTGTTTTTGACCTCCGCTCAAGGTAATGCCCCTTTCGCCCAGAACGGTATCGTAACCTTTACTGAAGCCAATAATATTATCATGAACAACGGCTTCTTTTGCAATGGACATCACTTCCTCGTCAGAAGCATCTTGTTTACCGAATTTGATATTGTTCTTTATACTGTCCGAAAATAAAAAGGCTTCCTGCGGTACCGCCCCTATACTTTCTCTTAAGCTGGTCAGGTCTATTTGCTTTATAGGTATGCCGTCTATTAGAATTTCACCAGAACTAACATCGTATAACCTTGCGACCAGATCGAGTATGGTAGATTTTCCTGAACCTGTCTTGCCTATTATAGCTACGGTCTCACCGGCATTTATCGTAAAAGATATGTTTTTAAGGGCTGTAATCTCAGTGTCCTCATAGGTGAAGCTTACATTTCTAAACTCTATTTTGCCTTTAATGTCCTTCAGTTGTATAGAACCATTTTTAAGTTCAGAATCTTGTTTCAAGAATTCATTTATTCTTTTTTGGCTAGCTTCGGCACGTTGTACAATAGATGTTAACCAACCAACAATGGCCACGGGCCATGTGAGCATATTTACATAAAGAATAAATTCTGCAATAAGGCCCACACCTATTTCTCCCCTTAAATATTGCATGCCCCCGATATAGATGACCAAGATGTTGCTGATGCCGATCAAAAGAATCATTAACGGAAAGAACCAAGCGTTCACCCGGGCCAGGCTCATGCTTTTATTTTTTCCTTCATCGGCCAATACTACCAACTCTTCATTGGTCTGTGGCTCAAGGGCATAAGCCTTTATTACAGAAACCCCTGAGAAAACCTCTTGTGTAAAGGTCGAAAGTGAAGAAAGGTATTCTTGAACTATGGTACTTCTTTTATGTATTACCTTACTTATCTTATATATCAATACGGATAAAATGGGAAGTGGAATCAGGGTGTAGGCCGCCAGCGTTGGGGCTTTTATGAACATTAAGGGTACAAGGCAAAAAAAAAGGGTAAGTGTTTGTATACCGTACATAATTGCAGGACCTGCGTATAATCGAACTTGGTTAACATCTTCACTGATACGGTTCATTAAATCACCCGTTCTATTTTTTTTATAAAAATTGAGACTTAATTTTTGATAGTGGTCAAAAATCTCATTTTTTAAGTCATATTCAATATAGCGAGATACGTTGATGATAGTTTGACGCATTAAAAAAGTAAAGAAACCAGAGAGCAAGGCGGCGCCCACAATAATTAAAATGTACTCTAATAAGAATGACTTGGCTTCGGTCTTGGCTATTTCTGAATTTATAAACTGCTCTACCACTGTAATGGTCTTATTTACGTAAGACGGCATTACAAGTTGAAAAAGTCTTGCGATTATGGTAATAATGATTCCAATAAACAGCTTGGGCCAGTACTTCTTAAAATATTTGTTCAGGTGCCTGAGTTCCTTCATGCAAAAAAGCTAAGTAGCAAAGTTAAATTTTAGATTTGCCAAAGATAGGTTTTTGACTATAAATCAAGTGTTATAAATAACCTAAGATAATTATGAATGCGGTTTGTTGTCGATATTAATATAGAAATGGACGAAACTTAAAAATAAGATGGGAATGGTTTTGTGGCACTTTAAATAGATGCTTACTTTTGCGCAGAAATAATCAATCATAACAAAAGTTCTTTAACATGCTTACAAGAAGGCACATTAGGGTGAAGGTAATGCAGTGTATTTACGCCTTGATCCAATCCAAGGATGATTCCCTGCAAAAACAGGAAAAATTTTTAAAGGTAAGTATAGAGAACACATATACACTTTATTTGTTGTGGTTAAGCCTTTTTGTTGAGATACAGAAGAGAGCGTCCGAACAGTATAGGCTTTCTGCCAAAAAATATCTTAATGATACAAAACAAAATTATCCGAACGAAGAAAAATTCATAAAGAACGGATTGCTTCTTCAACTGGGGCAAAATCAATTGTTGAAGGATGAGTTGTCTAAAAGAAAATTGGACAACTGGTATTTGAACGAGGAGTACGTAAAACTTATTTACAAAGCTATCGTAGAAAGTGATTTATATGATGAATATATGTCAAAACCAGAAAGTAGCTATAAAGAGGATAAAGAACTCATAATAGAGCTTTTTAAGAATATAATCGCCCCTAACGATAAGATCTACGAATACTTTGAGGACGATAAACTTACATGGATTGATGATATTCCTATTGTAAACACCTTTATTCTTAAATTATTCAAGAAGGCCAAGGGAAATGAATCTTACGGGTACTTTTTGCCTAAACTGTTGAAAGATGATGAGGATATGACCTTTGCCAACAAGCTACTTTCCAAGACATTGTTGAAAAATGACGTTTTTGAAAAAGAGATAGAAGGTAAGACACCAAATTGGGACAAGGACCGTATTGCGGAGGTTGATTCCATTCTCTTAAAAATGGCGATATGCGAACTTTTAGAGTTTCCTTCGATTCCGGAAAAAGTTACGATCAACGAATATCTTGAGATCGCAAAAGAATATTCTACCCCTAAGAGCAGTATTTTTATCAATGGTATTTTAGATAAACTTACCAAAGAATATAAGAAAGATGGGAAGCTAAATAAACTGGGTAGGGGGCTGTTATGAAAATATTTTCTAATTTTGTGCGAAATATAAAAAAAATAAATAATGAAAAAAGTAGTTTTTGCCCTTAGTGCGGTAGCGTTATTTGCTTTTACTTCCTGTAAAGATAATGCATCAAGTAAAATTAAATCCGATAATGTTGCAGAGGCAGCAGCCAGAGATGAGGCGGCCAAAGCGTTACCAGTTATGTCATTTGAGAAATCGGAACATGATTTTGGTACTATCGAACAAGGTACACCACAAGAAACCGCTTTTAAATTTACAAATACAGGTAATGCCCCGTTGATCATAACAGATGCGAAAAGTAGCTGTGGTTGTACAGTGCCAAATCCTCCAAAAGATCCTATTGCACCAGGGGAGTCTAGTGAGTTGATCGTTAAGTTTAACGGTTCTGGGCAAAACCAGGTTACAAAAACCATAACGGTTACGGCAAATACGGAAAAAGGTTCTGAAGTTCTTAGAATTAAGGCTTTTGTAAACCCTAAAGGAGCAGCTCCACTAGGACCTGTTAAGTAAGTTTTAATTTAATATATATTTAGATAATGGGTGATATAGGACAGTTTCTTCCAATGATTTTGATATTTGTGGTCGCATATTTTTTTATGATCAGACCTCAAATGAAAAGACAAAAGGATGAGAAGAAATTTGCAGCGGAATTAAAACGTGGCGATCGTGTAATAACTAAAAGTGGTTTGCACGGAAAAGTTGTGGAATTAAATGATAAAGACTTTTCATGTGTCTTGGAGACTATGGCAGGTAAATTAAAGTTTGATAGATCGGCCATATCAATGGAGATGAGTAAGAAATTATCCGCTCCCGAGAAAAAATAGCTGAATTTTTAAAGTATAAAAAAGCACCAATTTTAAAGTTGGTGCTTTTTTTATGGGATAAAATAGGGTCATCTATATTTATCGTTCAATCCTCTGCCTTCTATAATCATAGGTAAGATTTTTGCAAGCCTGGAAGTTTTTGTTTTTTCCTGTTTGGCACTGGTAATATATTCGATATACTCCTTTTGCTTATATGGCGTTAGAGAATTGAAAGCCTGTTTTGTATCTGGGTTATCGATAAAGGCATTGCTTAATAGTGAAGGTATCTTTGGTCTGGATGTGCGTTCTTTTTTTAGGGGAGTCAGTTCTATTCCCTTTCGCTGATTTTCTATAGCCTCGTTGATATAGGTGTCAAGAACAGTTTTGTCTATCTCGTCTATTCCGTTGAACTTCCAGTGCCTCATAGCCTTGGTTTTACCTTTTTGGGCATTTTCCAATACTTTATGGGGGTCTTTTAAAAAGACACCGTTAAAGAACCAGATACCAAAGTGATTTTTAAACTTACATATGGCCAACACATTTTTATTGTTCAGTGTGTAGGTGGGGAAACTCCATTTAAAGGTTTCTTCCAAATCGGTTTTTAATACGCGATCCCTTAAAAGGGAAATAGCTTTTTTATAACGATGCTCTTCATTATAATAAGCTTCGATTTTTTCCGATTTTTCCATGATGTTAGCTTTTGGCAGCTGTAAGTTCGCAAATTTTGACGATAACTTCAACGGCCTTCTCCATGCTTTCTACGGGCACATATTCGTACTTGCCATGAAAATTATGGCCGCCAGCAAAAATGTTAGGGCATGGTAGTCCCATAAAGCTGAGCTGAGACCCGTCTGTGCCTCCTCTTATAGGTTTTATGATAGGTTCGATGCCTATCTGTTTCATGGCCTGTTCCGCTATTTCGACAATATGAAAAACGGGTTCTACCTTTTCTCTCATGTTGTAATATTGGTCTTTGATCTCAATGCTGATAGCATTGGCATGTGTTTTATTTAGCGTTCGAACGATGTTTTCCAATGTGGTTTTGCGTTCTTCGAACAATTGACGGTCGTGGTCGCGAATAATCAGTTCTATTTCAACATTTTCTATGGTTCCGGTAAAATGATGTATGTGAAAAAAACCTTGTCGGCCCGAGGTTCTTTCGGGTACTTCATTTTTGGGGAGTAGCGAAACAAGCTCATTACCTATTAAAATGGCGTTGACCATTTTGTTCTTTGCATAGCCCGGATGCACACTTTTTCCCGTAATCGTGATCTTGGCTCCGGCAGCGTTAAAATTTTCATATTCCAGCTCTCCAATTTGACTTCCGTCCATCGTATAGGCCCAATCGGCGCCAAATTTTGCAACATCAAAATTATGGGCTCCCCTTCCAATTTCTTCGTCGGGGGTAAACCCTACTTTAATGGGGCCATGTTTTATTTCTGGATGAGCGATGAGGTATTCCATGGCCGAGATTATTTCTGCGATTCCGGCCTTGTCATCGGCGCCCAGCAGGGTAGTGCCGTCTGTAGTGATCAGTGTTTTGCCTTTGTATTGTAATAAATCTTCAAAATAATCGGGAGATAGTACAATGTTTTTTTCTTTGTTCAGTACAATATCTTTTCCGTCATATTCAGAAATAATCTGCGGATTAACATTTTTTCCCGAAAAATCGGGGGAAGTATCAAAATGGGAAATGAACCCAATAGTGGGTACGTCATGATCAACATTACTGGGCAACGTAGCCATTATATAGGCATTTTCGTCAATATGTACGTCTTGCATGCCGATCTCGGTAAGTTCTGATACGAGTTTGTTGGCAAGGTCCCATTGTTTTTCCGTACTTGGGGTCGTGTCCGATGCAGGGTCACTTTGGGTATCTATTTTTACATAACTGATAAAACGATCAACGATGTTTTTCATATACTGGATTTTGAATCAAAAATAGGTTTTAAATTGTATTTTCGTACCTAAGAAAAGATTGAAAAACGATATGATTTTTTTAAAGAAACTCTTTTTAGGGGTATTATTTATACTATTTTCAACGACATTAATGGCCCAAGAAGATTGTGTTTTGGGGGTCGGTTTTACCGATGATGCCATTCTTATAGATGTTTTTCAGATGAGTGAGATGCAACAAAAGCAACTGGCCGATTTTAAGGGGGAACTGAAGCATAGGAACGAACTTTTAAATGCCCAATTAGAGGATATTGCCACGCGCCACCCACAAAGTACGGTAGAAGAGCTTACCGAGTTGGCTGGTAAATATAATGGTATCATGGACAGTATGCGATTGGTGCAGGCAACAATAGATAAGAGGGTTTTGGCTACTTTTAATCAAAAACAATATGATCGGTATTTATCTTTATGTAAAGAGGCGAACCGTACACCGTATGTAGTGGAGCCTAAGGTGTACGGCGACAGTATCATAAAAAAACAATGATTTCTATTTTTGATCATATTTTGTCTAATATCAAAAAAGTATATCCCTTTCAGTTCGTATTTTTGCCGCAAACCAAACTCGCATGTACAAATCCTTAATTCGCCCTATTTTCTTTTTGCTTGATCCCGAAAAAGTTCATCATATCAGTTTTTCTTTGATCAAGATTTTTTCGAGAATCGGTGTTTTAGGTTTGTTAAAGCCAATGTTCGTATTAAATGACAAACGATTGGAGCGTGAGGTCTTCGGAATTAAGTTCAAAAACCCGGTTGGTTTGGCAGCAGGTTTTGATAAGAACGCCGTACTCTATAACGAATTGTCGAATTTTGGGTTTGGTTTTGTCGAAATAGGGACCCTAACACCAAAACCCCAAGACGGGAACCCCAAAAAAAGACTGTTTCGGTTAAAGGCCGATAATGCTATTATAAATCGCATGGGTTTTAACAATGAAGGGGTGGCCAATGCGGTGGCACAATTAAAAAAAGAACATAAAGTTCTGATCGGGGGTAATATCGGTAAGAATAAAGTAACTCCGAACAGCGAGGCTGTACAGGATTATCTGATCTGTTTTAACGCCCTGTACGATTATGTAGATTATTTTGTTGTAAATGTGAGTTCCCCCAATACCCCTGGGTTACGAGAGTTACAGGATAAGGAGCCGTTAACGGCTTTGCTGATGAGGTTAGAAGAGGAAAACAACAAATTGTCCGCTGAAAAAGGAGAAAAACGGAAACCTTTACTATTAAAGATAGCCCCTGATCTGACCAATGATCAATTATTGGACATTATCGATATTGTAGAAGATACAAAGATCGATGGGGTAATAGCTACGAACACTACTATTGAGCGTACAGGTTTAAAATCTGACCAATCGTTATTGGCAGAAGCGGGGGGACTTAGTGGAAAGCCCTTAAAAGATAGAAGTACCGAGGTCATAAGGTTTTTGGCGGAGAAGAGTAATAAGGCATTTCCCATTATTGGGGTTGGAGGTATTCATTCTCCACAAGATGCATTGGAAAAAATAGATGCCGGGGCAGATTTGGTTCAAATTTGGACAGGCTTTATTTATGAAGGTCCCAGTTTGGTAAAAAAAATAAACCAAGCCATTTTAGATAGGGCTTAATAGCCGCCCTACTGCTCAACTTGGTTTAAATACATTGCATGTTGCTTAATGTTTGGTCCAATAATCTATAACCAGTACATCGTCTAAATGAGGGCCAAGAACATCGCCAAACGCTTTGTGGTCGGGGTGCGGTAAGTAAACTGCACGATCTTCCTCACTTTTAAACGTTAGAAAAAAGCTATGGGTAAAACCTTTGTCCAGACCTTCGGGACTATTGTTGGTACCCCATTCATAACCATAAATTTGTGGAATTTTTGAAGGTAATGCGGAAAAAGCTTTTTCTACTTTCTTAATATCGGATGGGGAGGTGCCCTCTTTGAACTTGAACAAAACAACGTGTCTTAAAACACTGTCGTTGGCTTGTGTCATATTGCTTTCTACCATTTTATTGTTGGTGTATTTGTCATATGTCTTAAAGCTAAATAAGGTAAAGGCCAGTAAGGCGAAAGCTGCTATAAATTTGTATTTCATCGGTTTATATTTTCTACAAGATAAGGAAAATACAATTAGCTTATTATTCGTAATTTTCTGCAATCTATAAGAATGTAAAACACGTTGGATTATTCTATATTACTTGCTTTTTCTTTAGCTACCGCTACCTTGGCCATTGCTCCCGGACCTGATAATATTTATGTGTTGGTGCAAAGTATTTCTAATGGCAAAAAATATGGATTGGCCACGGTGGCCGGTTTAATGACCGGTTGCTTGGTGCACACTTCTTTACTGGCCTTTGGGGTGTCTGCCCTGATAAGGAATACCCCATCTTTGTTTTTTGGGATAAAGGTTTTTGGGGCCGTTTATCTACTTTATTTGGCGTATCAGGTTTTTAAGAGTGATGGAGATATATATCTGGACAATGTAGGGAAAACCGATAAAAAGCTGATTACCTTATATCGCCAAGGATTTGTCATGAACGTTCTAAACCCTAAGGTCACTATTTTTTTTCTTGCATTTTTTCCGGGATTTTTATTCTCCAAAGAATTGGATAATGTGGTTCAATTTTATGTATTGGGCCTGCTTTTTATTTTGGTTTCGTCCCTTGTATTCGGGGCCATAGCTTTACTTTCTGGTAGTATAGGTGACTTTTTGAAACAAAACGGAAAAACAGGTTTTTATCTTAAATGGTTACAAATAATAGTTTTTGTTAGCTTAGCGTTTTACCTGGTGTTAGGTGAGTAGTATTGTTGTCAATTTTGCTTTCTTGTAAAAGCTAGTTTGTATTTTTACATATATATGTCCGACACAAAAGTAAAATTAATAGAATGCCCTAGGGATGCCATGCAGGGCATTAAGGATTTTATTCCTACAGAGGATAAGGTCAGGTATATTCAGTCGTTGCTAGGCTGTGGCTTTGATACCATAGATTTTGGCAGTTTTGTTTCTCCCAAGGCCATACCACAAATGGTGGATACGGCAAAGGTTTTGTCAATGTTGGACCTGTCAAAGACCAAGAGTAAACTTTTGGCCATTATTGCAAACGTACGTGGAGCGCAAGATGCCGTGCAACATCCGGAAATAGATTACCTGGGTTTTCCATTCTCGATTTCAGAGAACTTTCAAATGCGTAATACCCATAAAACCATAGCACAATCGGTAGAAACGCTGCAAGAAATCTTCAATATAGCCGATAAGGCAAATAAAGAGGTAGTTACCTACATATCTATGGGCTTTGGAAACCCTTACGGAGACCCTTGGAATGTGGAGATAGTAGGGGAGTGGACAGAGAAATTAGCCTCTATGGGCGCTAGAATATTATCCTTGTCCGATACCGTAGGAACATCGGACGCCGAAACTATCGATTACCTTTTTACTAATCTGATACCTAAATATCCGCATATAGAGTTTGGTGCACATTTACATACTACCCCTACCAAATGGCACGAAAAGGTAGATGCGGCCTACAAGGCGGGATGTAGAAGATTTGATGGAGCGGTTCAGGGCTTCGGGGGTTGTCCTATGGCTAAAGACGAGTTAACGGGCAACATGCCAACAGAGAAACTTCTTTCTTATTTAACAGAGCAAAAAGCTGAAACGGGCGTTAATTGGATGGTCTTTGAGGCGGCCTATAACAAGGCTACTGAGTTGTTCTCAAAATACCACTGATTTTTTATGAGGTAGGGTCTTATGGTCCGGTTGGTGTATCAGGTTGTTTTATTGTCAGTAACAGTCTAATTTTAATTGTCCATTTTCTTCAAATTCACTCAACGGTCGATCTAAGGAGGTTTGCGTGCTTTTTTCTATAATATCCAGAACGGCATTTTGCATTTGTATAGACCCACAGACCATAACATGGCCGCCGGTAGAAAAAGTATCCAGCACCAAGGTTAGATTTTCTTTGATTAAGTCTTGAACATAATTATTGGAATTTTCTCTGGAATAGGCAACATGTAATTGGGTTAATTTATTCGATTTAAGGGCATTGTCCAATTCGTCTTTATAGATTTCTATGGATTTTTTGTTTCTGACCCCTAAAAATAGATGAATGGGAATATGTTTTTTGTTTTCATGTAACATGCCAAGAAACGGGGCTAATCCTGTTCCGTTGGCGATTAGTATTACCACAGGCGATATTTGGGGAAAATGAAATTTCTCGTTCTTGTTGATGTACACCGGTATTTTAGTGTGTATTTTCAATTCGTTTAAGTAATTGGAGCAGACGCCTAAATCATGCTTTTTTATACTTAAGAGGATATCATCTTTGATTCTTGCGATGGAATAGGACCGCTCTATCCCATCTTTATCGGGTATAATGCCCGCTAGATCACCAGATTTAAAAGACGGTTTTTTTTCTGGTCGTAATTTTAATAGAAAGGTATTGTCCCCGTTCGGACTGGTTTTTTCTACTACTTTAAAAATAGATGGTTTTGAGGGTTTCTTTTTGATGATTGTATTTTCCAATTGAATCTGCAACCCGGTTTTTTCAGACCATTTTTTGGTCCAACGGTGAAAATCGATAGAATTTTGATTGTTTATTTTATGAATAGGCAGTGTTTCTTCAAAACCATCTTTTTTGCTTATTAAATGGTCTATTTCTATTGCATAGGCACAATAATTGGGGTATTGTTTAGAACCAAAACCTACTACAGAATATTTTAGTTCGTTCAAGGGGGAGATGGTTTCAAATTTGGACTTGAATTTTCTGGCATTGCTCGTAGACTCACCATGGCCGTAGGTGGCTGCTAAAATAATCAGATGTTCGGCTTTGTTATAAGTAGTGTACTCGTTCATATGCGCCATATAAACTGTTTCTCCCGCATTTATCAGGGCTTTTTTTAATTGTTTGGCAAAGTTGAACGTAGAACCGGTTTCCGAAGCCACCAAAATAATATGTGTAGATTCATCTTTATGGGTTGCGGCAGTGTCTATTTTGGTGTTATTGACTCTTTTTCTCCACATTATAAACCCTGAATAAATGAAAAAGAGTATAGAGATGCTCACTATAAAAAGCACTATGGACCATATGATAGATCCTTGCCCTGTATGTAAAACCAAGCTCCACTGCTTGGCCAAAAAACTGAAAGGGTAATATACTTCGCTTAGTATTTCACCTGTATATTGATGTACGTATAGTTCTTTGTCTTTAAGTGAAATTTCAAAATAGTCCTCAGGGTCTTCTGAAAACGGGAAGTTCACGAAACGGACTTCATGCAGGTTTAGCTGCTTTAGCAAGGCAAGATCGGCAGGTTTTTTGTCCAGGTCTATCTTGGTTTCTGATATTGATATTTGATGTTTAAGTCGGTTTAATGGTAGTAGATTAAATTTTTCAGCCGAGAGATAGACGCCGGTTACAGAGACAATTATAATCGGAATTAAAGTCCATCTACCAAAAACTACATGGTAGTACATTTCAAAGTACTCTTTCTGTACTTTAGAAAATAAACGTAATACCCCCCCTTGTCTTTTTATGATCAATAAGAGTCCGGTAAAGGCGATAAGACACAATAAAAGAGAGGCAATGCCAACAAAGGCCCGCCCTAAACCCTTTAAGAACAAAGAACGGTGCAAGGTTCTTGTAAAGGAATAAATAGCGGATTCGGGTTTTGGGCTGCCTAGGTTGCCCCCAGTTAAGGGGTCTATGTAGATGGTCTCGTTATTTCCCTTGTTCGTTACTAAGGAAGCGAGTACGAAATCATTTTCATCTACCTCTATACTGAGAACTTCATCGTAGGTACTGTTCAAGACGTCAATGGTCTGGGCCAATGAGATTTTTTCAATATCGTGCGTACCATAGGGTAATACGGCCTTTTGGATCGGCTCAAATGATAAGATGAGCCCAGTGACCGATGCTAGAATTAAAAAAAGTGATGAAATTAAGGCCAAAAGTAAATGGCTGTACCTCCAAATAGATAGGGTCATAAACCTTTTTATTGTTGAATCATACGTATGTATCGTATGAAACCTTTGCCTTCTATTTTTGAGTTTAGATTTTCTTGGGTAAGGTCGAACTCTACATCATCTTTGTAATATTCTTGGTCCTCTACGGCAGACTCGAACCTGATTTTATAGCCCGAATCAATTTTATCTTCAGGTATGTGGAGAATTGTCATTTTACGTTGTCCTCCGGTAACCGTTTCACCTGTAATGGCATCGATGTCGGGTCTCTTTTGGCCGTAGTACTTTTTCCACCATTCTTCAAGGTCGCGGTACCATTCATTGTCATCTCCTTGTACATAAAGTGTTTCTATATAGTCATTGTTCTTATCTAAAATAGATACTACTATATATGCACCTTCTCCAGTGTAATTGGTCAGCTGTATCATACATTTATAGTTGATGTTTTTAGGTGGGATGGTAAAAGCTCCTAAAACAAAAATTAAACCTATGGCTACAATTAAATTTTTTATATGTGTTTTCATGTTTTTTCCGCTGTTGGCATATACCAACAATTTTCTATAATTGATAATGTATGTGTCTTAGAACTAAATTTTTGGGGCTACTTTAGAAATGTTAAACCTATTCCATGTTTTTTTAATTGCTCGTTTTCATTCGCCAAATCATAGACACTTTCTTCAAAATCTGTTTTTATGTTTTTATCCGCTCCTATTTTAATAAGGTATCGTAAGATATCATCATTTTTAGAGGTCATGGCGGCTATATGTAAGACAGTATTGCCATCGTTGTTTTTTTTGTTGATGTCAATGTCGAATTCTTCTAGGCGTTTTAGTAGCTCAAGGTTGTTTTCTTTGGCGGCCAAATGCAGTAACGTATTTCCGTTGTTTTGGGTCTTGGTTAAGTCCAAGCCATGTTTTTGTAACAAGTTAAGTTTGCTTTCGAAAATTTCTGGATTCTTGGCATTATAATTTCCAAGAAGATAAAATGCTAGACTATTCCCCTTCTTGTCGGTCGTATTGATATCCGCTCCTTTTTCCAGTAAGAAATCGATAACTTCAACCTTGTTTTTGTCAACGGCCATAGCTAGGGCAGAGCGTCCGTTCTTGTCATGGGCGTTAATATCCTCAACATAGTTGAACAAATATTTTACAACCTCTAAGTCGTTGGTTCTTGCGGCGTTCATAAATGGCGTTGTCCCGGATGCATCCTGTTTTTTTACATCGACACCGTTTTCAATAAAAAACCTGTAGGTGTCAATATCTTTGTTGCGACCAGAGATATAATGAAGAGGGGTTTTACCTTCCTTATCCGCAATATTTACTGGTATACCCAGTTCTTTTAGGTATTTATACACTTCCAAAGTGTTTTGGGTGCGCCTTGTACCTTGGCTGGCTAGAAGCATGGCATTACCACCTTTTTTGTTGATAGTGTTATATGGAAGCCCTTTTTCTACCAATTTCTTTAACACCGGAATGTTTCCGCCTTTGACCGCATAGTTGAAAATACCGTTTTCATATATGTCTATACTATTTATGCTAAGTCCTTTTTCTACAAAATAATCTATGATTTCAAAGTCTTTCGCGAAAGAAGCTGCCAATAAAAGGGCATTGGCCCCATCATGATTTTTTTCGGTTTTTAGGTCAGCACCATTCGCCAATAGAAAATCATACATTTCAGTGTTTAATTGACCTGTTACGGCAGCAAAATTTGCAACGGAATACCCATGGCTATCTTCAATATTTACCTTGGCCCCCTTTTGTACCAAGTATTTTAATATTTCCAAATTGCTGGTGTTAGCAGCCCAAAAGGCATAGGTTCGACCGTCATGGGTCAATTTATCCACATTGTTTCCTTCTTTGCCCAACAAATATTTAATGGTACTGTTGTCCGTTTTTGCCAATAGGGCAAAACAAACAGGGTCGAACATAGAACTTGTTAGCTCGGTTGGGTCATTGCCTGCGGCAATATCTTTTTCGATTTGCTCTATTGACGGGTTTGTTTTCCAATAATTTCTATTCAAGAATTTATTCTCTTGAGCCGATGTTAGGGTCGTTATGAATAAAAAAAACGCGACGGTGTTTATGATCTTATTTCTCATTTTTTTATTGTGTTACAAAGGAATCTATAATGGACTCTATCTTTTTGTCGGTAGTTACTTCATCATCAAATAGATGTTTGTACAATACTTTGTGGTCTACTTTTTCCTTTAGTGTCAAATCTGTATTTCGTGCAAAAACCTTATCCCACTTAGCGCGCACCAAGGCCCATTTGTCTTGGTTTTCCTTCCACCAGTCAGAAGCGGCTTGGCAACGTTCGTCAGGAACCCTTACGTAGGTGTTATATCCTTTTTCTTTTGCCAATACTATGTCTTCCTTGCCGGACTCTCTTATTATTTTTTCATTGTCTTGGTCGTGCACCCAGCCGTTATCGGTAATTTCATGGCGGTTCCCTCTCATGGTAAGGTTGTAGTCGCCACGGGTCGTATACTCTCTTCTAGGTAATGGGGCCGGGGTGGTGTTTTCCCAGAAACTTTTACCGTCTACATGTACCCATGTCGCCGAGCCTTCATAACGTGGACTATCATCTACCTGATATACTTTTTGTGTCCATTGCCCTTTTATTTGAGAAGGATCTTCCTTTTTATAGGTCCATTCGTTGTCGGCATTATATAGGTAAAAATCAGTGTTCTCGTACAACCAATCTTGTCTCCAATGTTTTACGATCATAGGCTTAGATGGGTTGCCGACTTGCAGTAAGTGCTGTATCGATATTTTATCGTCTTCATCGGTTACCAATTGAGCCCATTCCAAGCCCTTGTCAATTTTTGTTTTAGATGGACGATATAAAGAATCGTTGCTATAATTGAATGTTTCCGCAAAATTGAAGGTTACTTCAAAACAACCGCACATGCTCTTAATGGCGTCTTGGTCTTTTTGTTTTTTGTTCTCGGCATTTTGTGCGAATGCGGTGATACCGGTAAACAATACGAGGTATAGTAGTCTTTTCATTATCATGTTACTCTTTAAGTATTAGAAATTCGAAAGCAAAAATATAAATTTAATTTAGATTGAATAAAAATAAGGGACTATATTTGCTCAAAATTATTAGGAATGAATCTAAATAAGGTTTTTGTATCTGTTCTTCTTTTTGTTTGTGCGGCTGTTGGTTTTGCTCAGAAGTACGAAACTTCCAAAGATTCGATACTTGTACAAGATCTTGATGAGGTGGTAGTCACCGCTACCCGAACAATTAGGCAAATGTCTTCGTTGCCATTACCTGTCACCTTAATAAATAAAAAACAACTACAACAGACCGGTGTAACCCGTTTGGATCAAATATTAAGAGAACAGACCGGAGTAATTTTAACTCCCGATGCCACTACGGGAGGAGGCGAAGGGGTACAAATGCAAGGTATCGCTTCAGATTATATTTTGGTACTGATAGATGGTGTACCTATGGTGGGGAGAAGTTCAGGTAATTTGGACCTGAGTAGATTCGCTATTGGCAACGTTAAGCAAATTGAGGTGGTAAGGGGGCCTTCTTCCAGTCTTTTTGGGTCCGAAGCTTTAGGAGGGGTCATCAATATAATAACGGAAAAACCGACAAAAGAGATTTTCTCCGGAGAGGTATCTCACCGCATCGCAACGTTTAACAATCAGAATACGAACCTTAGTTTAAGTCAACGGGCCAAAAAATTTGGCTATTCGATATTTGTTGATAGGTTAAGTACCAATGGTTATGATTTGACGCCTGACCAAGAAGGGCAGACCGTAGATCCGTTCTTTAATTATACTTTTAATGGGCGGGTGTATTATGATCTAGATGATAAATGGAAGTTTTTTGCCTCAGGCCGTTACTTCTTTCAAGAATTTGATGTGGCATCCGGGGCCAGTGAAGAAAAGGATGGCAATGCACAGTTAAAAATAGACCATAAGGTTTCCGATAAAAGCAACTTTCAATATGAGTTGTACTATACCAATTATATAACCGATGAAAGTTCTGTCGATGCCGATAATGGTGAAATATTATTGGAAAACGATTTTAACCAAAAACTGTTAAGACCTGAAATACGCTATAATCTGGCATTTAAGGAAAATAACACTTTAACTATTGGTGGGGGGTATAATTTTGAAATACTTACACGCTCTTTATTTTCTGACAAGGTTACTTTTGACTCCCAATATTTATATGCCCAGTACGATTTTAAGCCCTTGGAGAACGTAAACGTAATTGTGGGCGCCAGGTTCGACCATCATAGTGAATACAATTCACAATTTAGTCCAAAAATCTCTGCAAAATATGATGTAACCCCATCTTTCGCCATCAAGGCATCGGTAGGTAGTGGGTTTAAAGCGCCCGATTTTAGGCAATTATATTTAGATTTTACCAATGCCGTCGGCGGAGGTTACTCTGTTTTTGGTAAAGAAGTGGAAGAGCAAGGTATTCAACGATTAGAGGACAATGGTGAAATTGCTACGTTACAGGTTTCTCCAAATGAGTTGGGCGAGCGCTTGAATGCCGAGAGTTCGGTAGGTTATAATCTCGGATTTGTTGTAAAAAAGGGAAAAGTAAGTTCTGAGCTGAACTTTTTCAGAAATGATTTTAAGAACCTTATAGATACTAGGATATTGGCCTCTAAAACAAATGGTCAGAATGTATTCGGATATATAAATAGGGAAAGTGTTTATACCCAAGGTTTGGAAGTTGATATAAAATATAGGCCTTTTCAAAATCTAGATCTTTCTGCCGGATATCAATTACTATATGCCTACGATAAAGATAAAGAAGCAGAAATAGACAACGGGAATGTATATGCCCGAGATTCAGAGACGTTACAAACGGTGAGTGTATCCAGGTCCGATTATTTTGGATTGGAAAACAGGTCGCGTCACACGATTAATTTCAAGGTTTTCAAAGAAATTCCTGCATGGAATGCAAATGCCAACTTAAGGATCGTCTATAGGAGCAAGTTTGGTATGGCAGACCGTAATGGTAATGATATTTTGGACACTTTCGATAATTCTTTTGTCGATGGCTATGCCTTGTTAAACCTCACTGTTGCCAAAACCTTTCATGATCATTTTCAACTTCAGGCAGGGGCTTTGAACCTTTTAGATTACCAGGGGTCAAACCCATTGGCCGCTAGCGGTACAGAAGTTTTAATTAATCCGGGAAGACAATTATTCACAAAACTTAATATTAAATTTTAAATACCATGAAAACCACATTAAAGTTATTTAGCTTACTATTTATTTTTACGGCATTTGTTAGCTGTTCCGATGACGATGGCGATTCGGCTTCGGAGTTCGTTATTACAGAGGTTTCGCCAACTTCGGCAACCGTAGGGGCAGAAATCGTTATTACAGGAACAGATTTCCCTACCGATACTTCCGATATTTCTTTGACTTTTAATGGTGTTGAGGCTACTATCGTTTCTGCTACCAGTACAAAAATTGTTGCTACGGTACCGTCCGGTGCTTCGACCGGAGAGTTACTATTGGTTGCTAATGGTTATACAAAATCGTTTCCTACAGATTTTACAGTGCTATCCGATTTGGTCTCAGAGACGGTAAGCAACTTGGAAGCGCCTCAAACAGGAGGACAAGGAGAGCCTGTTGGAGGGCCTTTTACAAAATTCAGTTTCGAATCAGGTGCCGTAACCGATAGTGAAACCGATTGGGACATTGCCTTTAGAGGAACTACTATTGCTGTAAATGGAGGAACTGCTACCGGTACCGAAGATGAACCTGTTCGCAATGGTGAAGCAGGGGTTTCTATTGAAAGCGGTGTTTTCTCTGATATCACAAGTGCTGAGGGTCTTACTTTTACTCAAGATTCGGAAGGAGCTTTTGCCATCGCCACAGGGAGCGATAATGGCTGGTATAATTACAATTCCGCAACCTATACTATTGCGCCTATACCCGGAAAAATATTAGTGTTCCGTACGCATGACGGTAAGTATGCAAAAGTGGAAATCATAAGCTATTATAGAGATGCACCAGCGGAACCGGATCCTTTTTCAGACGAATCTAGGGTATATACATTTAACTATACCTATAATCCGAATGAAGGAGAGACGGCATTGGAATAGGTGGTAATATTATAGATTTAATGAAAATCCGGCTACGTAATAAGTAGCCGGATTTTTTTTTGGAGAATGGTACTATATGGCGAGTCTTTATGATAGATAGTGTTGGGATCCCCCCCCCTGCGAACTGTTCCAGTGTAATTTTGTTTTAAATCAATCTAAATATAAACAATTGTTTTTCAGTTATTTATATTGTTTCTATCTGTTTTTTCTTTTAAGTTTAATATGAATCAAAAAACAAAATGTTATGTCGATAAGATTAGGTAATAGTTGTGTTAACTGCGAAAATTTGATAGAAGGAAACATATGTAAGATCCATGCTGTCAAAGTGGGAAATAGTTATACATGCGATAGTTTTGAAATGAAAGCGACCCTCAAGGATAAAGAAAATTGTGTGAGCTGTGTACGCTATGAGACCAGCGATTGTGCCAATCCACAAAAAGCGGCTCCGGGTATGTCATGTAGCCATTGGGCTCCACAAAATGCTACCGCCTAGATAAAAAGGGTGTTATATGAAGAACCTAATAAAGTGCGTTCTCATTGTACGAAAGTTTAATATAAAGCTATGTACTTTTCTATGCCTTAAAACCAATTAAAAACACTATATTTGCACGCAATTAAATCCTTAATTGCTATGCAAGCCCACCAAAACAAAATACTAGGAGAAGGTCTTACTTACGATGACGTACTCTTAGTTCCTGCGTACTCCGAAGTACTACCTAGAGAAGTTAATATTCAATCGAAATTTACTAGAAACATTACCATTAATGTTCCTATCATTTCTGCGGCCATGGATACCGTTACCGAATCGCGTATGGCCATTGCCATGGCACAAGAAGGTGGTATCGGTGTATTGCATAAGAACATGACCATAGAGCAACAGGCCTTAAAGGTTCGTAAGGTGAAGAGAGCGGAGAGCGGAATGATCCTTGATCCCGTTACCATGCCATTGAACTCTAAGGTAAAGGATGCCAAGGCTAATATGAAAGAGCATAGCATTGGAGGTATACCCATCGTTGATGATGAAGGTAAGCTTATTGGTATTGTAACCAATAGAGATCTACGTTTCGAAAAAAATAATAATAGACCAATTGCCGAGGTAATGACCTCTGAAAATTTGGTGACCGCCGGTGAGGGTACTTCGCTCTCGGAGGCTGAAGATATACTGCAAGAACACAAAATAGAAAAGCTTCCGGTTGTAAACGCCGACAATAAATTGGTCGGACTTATTACCTTTAGGGACATCACGAAATTGACACAGAAACCAATTGCCAACAAAGATCAATATGGTCGGTTGCGCGTAGCCGCCGCTATAGGGGTTACCGGTGATGCGGTAGATAGGGCGGAGGCCTTGGTCAATGCCGGTGTTGATGCCGTGGTTATAGATACCGCACATGGCCATACCAAAGGGGTGGTTTCGGTATTAAAAGAGGTAAAAAGTAAATTTCCAGAGCTAGAGGTTATCGTAGGTAACATTGCGACTGGTGATGCCGCCAAGTATTTGGTGGAGGCTGGTGCAGATGCTGTGAAAGTGGGTATTGGCCCTGGGTCAATATGTACGACCAGGGTAGTGGCCGGTGTAGGTTTTCCACAATTTTCAGCGGTATTGGAAGTTTCAGCGGCAATAAAAGGGTCGGGTGTACCTGTAATTGCGGACGGTGGTATTAGATATACCGGCGATATTCCAAAAGCAATTGCTGCCGGAGCCGATACAGTAATGTTAGGATCCTTATTGGCAGGTACCAAAGAGTCTCCTGGGGAAACTATTATTTATGAAGGTAGAAAATTCAAAAGTTACCGTGGAATGGGCTCTGTAGAGGCCATGAAGCAAGGTAGTAAGGATCGTTATTTTCAAGATGTAGAAGATGATATTAAAAAATTGGTTCCCGAAGGTATCGTTGGGCGTGTGCCCTATAAAGGAGACCTGTTCGAAAGTATACATCAATTTATAGGAGGTTTACGAGCAGGTATGGGCTATTGTGGTGCCAAGGATATTAATACCTTAAAAGAGACCGGGCGCTTTGTGAAAATAACGGCCAGCGGAATCAACGAAAGTCATCCGCACGACGTTACCATTACCAAAGAGTCTCCTAACTACAGTAGGTAATATTTACAGTTTAAGATTTTAGTTGCTGGATCTATCGATGTTTTTGTGCAGTGTTTGTACACGGCGCAAATCATCGGCGGCCTGCCATACCTTATTTTTTAAGGATGGATTAAGGTCTGGGTTTTCCGACAGATAGTTCTCTAGAATTTCATAAGCATCCGCAGAGGTGTAATTGCCAATGGTGCTGCTTAACCATCTTTTTGGAAAGAAAATGTCTCCGGTTTTTTGGATCTCATCCAACAGGTCTAAACTTGCCCTAAGGTATTTTATAGATTTTTTTTGATGTAAAGGGTGGTTTATATTGTTCATGGCAGTAACCGTCCATGCTTCTTTGGCCCTGTTTTTTTCCTCTTTTAGCGAGGCTATAAAATCGTCTTTTATTTGCTCTTCTGCAGACAAGGAGGGTAGCAGGTAGTCGAATCTTTTTAGTTTGTCAGGATTTGTAATGGTCTTCTTTGCGATAGCAAGAATTTCTTGTTGTTCTGGATGACCATACAATGCAAGATCCATGGCCATTTGTGTAAAATCATCCTGATTTAGCCTTAGGTCGGCGATTTCAACATCTTTGTTCCATACTTTATATAAAAGGGCTCTGGAATCACCTTTGTAGGCCAACGATTTAAAGGTAGAGAATAAGGTCTTTTTTATGTTTGGTGAAATATCTTTCCGTTGTAGTTCTGTCCATAATTTTTTGGTAACGGCCTCTTGTTGTTGTAATCGGTCTTCTGGTGTCAGGTACTTCCAAAAGATAGATCTTAGGTAACCGGAAACAAGATTTGATAATAGTTCGTTTTTTTCTCTATATAGGGCCTCTGAATAAAAATCTAGGATCGTTACGGGGTTTATGGTGCCGTTAAGGGTGTTCTCGTAGGCATTAATGTATAGAGAACCTCTGGTGACCTCGTCTTCTAAATAGTGTATGTTTTTAAGGGTAGTGGAGCGCAACGGAAAAACCCCATAGCCCATTCCGTTAGAGTTATATATGATAGCCGTGGGTTTTTGTTTTCCAATGGCTTCCGAGAGTTCTAAGGTGCCATTTTTCATGTCTACTTTGAACACCTCTTTTTTGTTCTTATAGATAAAAGTGAGGTCAAAGGTTTGGGGCCAAATATGGTCTGTACCATCTTCGGCCATTTGCTTTATTTCAAAAGAAGCGATTTCTCCTTTTGGGGTATAGGTGATACTGTCCGTAAAAATAGGTCTACCAGCACTGTTTACCCATACTTGGCTCCATTTCAAAAGATCTTCAGTAGTGTTTTTGTCCAGAATTTGAATTAGGTCGTTCCATACCGCATTCCCATTTTTATAGGTGTCTATATATTCCTGAATCCCTGTTTTAAAACTCTCTTTGCCCAAGACCATTTCCAATTGGCGCATCATTATTGGCGCTTTGTTATAAATGATGCTGCCATAAAGCGATCCTGCATTGTTAAGGTTTTCAAGGTCTTGTCTAATCGGGTTGGTACCCTTTGTTCTATCCTCGCCGTAGGCTCTTGGGTAATGACTTGCCATAAAAGCAAGTTCATGGTTAATTTCAGGAAATGCCGGATTTACTATTTTGTCGGCCATAAAATTGGCAAAGACTTCTTTCATCCATACATCATTGAACCAGTCCATAGTCACCAGATCTCCGAACCACATGTGCGATGTTTCGTGGGCAATCAGTTTGGCCCTCCCTAATTTTCTGTTCGTAGTGGCACTTTCGTCCAAGAAAAGGGAGCTTTCTTTGTATTGGATGGCTCCTACATGTTCCATGCCTCCATATTGAAAACCGGGAATGGTGGCAAAATCCAATTTTTGAAAAGGAAAAGCATGGGCCGTATATTCTTCTAAAAATGATTTTGATTGTTGGTGCAACTCAAATATATCGTTGGTGCTATAGGCTACTTTGCTGGAGTCGGTTTCCCTATATAACATGGTCATGGGAAAATTATCGATGTTCTTTTCTGCGGTGTTAAAAACACCTGCTACAAATGAGAACAGATAGGTGCTCATTTTGTCCGAAGGGGCAAATTGATGTGTTATAAAACCATTTGTTTCTTGTTGGTCCGTTTCTGGAGCGGCACATAACACTTGCCAATCTTTAGGAGCAGTGATATTTAGTATGTAGGTAGCTTTAATATTGGGTTGGTCAAAACATGGAAAAAGTGTTCTGGCCCTGTCGGGTACCAATAAGGTATAAAGAAAATCATCGTTTCTATTTAATGAAAGCTCACCTGCCAAGAAATCTATTTCGATGACATTGGTGCCTTTTTGTAAATAAGTTGGGGAAATTTCGATATGCTCATTTTTATGAACCATGTCGATCTCCTTGTTATCGATAGTTATCTTTTTAAGATGGTCGGAGTCTTCTTTGAAATCTAGATATAACGGAGCGTTTAGGTCGTTGATAGTGAGCTCCAATTTTAATTTGGATGGTATGGGGTCGTTTTTAGAGTCAGGTATGTTAAAACTTAAATTGTAAATAACATCTGAAACTTGCACTTTTCTTAATTCTGCAAGTTCTAGCGGAACGCCATCCGCTATTTTAAGGCTGTCGGAAGTCTTGTTGTTACAACTGCACAGTAAAAATATGGCTAAATAGAAAAAGTAATAGGGTCGCATAATTGTTTGTGTTCGATAGTGTATCAAACACGAAAATTAGGCAAATACTTAAGCGAATACAAGGGTATTGTGCTTATTTTGTTGAAGGGCCATAAAAAAAACGACCTACTCATGGTAGGCCGTTATTAAAGAATTATTTTACTTGACCGGAATATGTTTTCCAATCTTTTTCTTTATAGATATTATCTCCGAAATATCTGGCGATGTTTAAGAAAGGTTCTGGTTTTTGATATCCTGGAACCGGAGAAAGCATGTTCATCTCCTCATCTAAAAAGATGGTGGTAGGGTAACTTAACCTGCCCTGCATAAGAGCAGCGGCCAATTCATGATAGCCTTTTCTACCGGATGGAACAAACTTATAGGTCTTTCCTTTAAATTCTATAGGGTCCGGACCTTCGCCATCCAATTTTACCATATAGTAATTCTCTGACATGTATGCGGCCACTTCAGGATTTTGAAAAGTATCTTTGTCCATTTTCTTGCACCAACCGCACCAATCGGTGTATACGTCTATAAAGACCTTTTTAGGGTTCTTGTCGGTCGCTGTATGTTCTACGGCCTCTTCCCAGGTGAGCCAATTTACCTCTTGGGCATTGCCCTGAAAAAATAAAAGACCAAAGACAAGAACAAGAATATATTTAGGGTTCATAGTAAAAGTAGTTTTAAAGCATTTGTTAGGGTTAGTCTCATAACTATATCAAAACTAACGATTTTTTTCTCTCTTTATTTTTAAAGTATGGTTGGTTTTACTTGTTTTAAGTGGATAAACCGGTTGAAAATAAGGTGGGTGAGGATAAAAACGCTTTTATTTTAAGCAAAGGATATTGCCTTAAAGATGTAATTTTTTGAGGATTTGTTAGTACAGATGATGAAAGTATGTTTGTAATACTTGTTAAGGGCGGTAAATAGAACCCTATAAAAGGCCAAAGGCCACGATTGTTATTCAACCGCGACCTTTTTGTTTTTTGGGGCAAATAGCTCTTTGTGGTCTACTTGGTTTCTGATGAGGTCATCAAAGGTTTCTCTTTCCCTAATAAGGATGGCCTTGCCTTGATGCCAAAGAACTTCTGGTGGTCTAAACCTGGAGTTGTAATTGCTGGCCATAGTAAAACAATAGGCCCCTGCGTTTTTAAAACATAGAATGTCCCCTTCTTTTATTTCATTGATCCTTCTGTTGCTCGCAAAGGTATCTGTCTCGCAGATGTACCCTACCACAGAGTAGTAACGCTCACGACCGTTTGGATTGGAAATATTTTCAATGGTATGAGAAGCGCCGTACAGCATGGGTCTTATTAAATGGTTGAAGCCAGAATCGATACTGGCAAATACCGTAGAGGTAGTTTGTTTGACCACGTTTACCTTAGCCAAGAAAAAACCGGCCTCACTGACCAAAAATTTACCAGGTTCAAAGGCCAAGGTCAAATCTTTACCGTATTCTTTACAGAACTCGTTGAAACGAGAACCTAATTTTTTCCCCAGCTCTTCTACATTGGTTTCTATATCACCTTCTTTATAAGGTACTTTAAAACCACTTCCAAAATCTATAAAATCTAGATTTTTGAAGTTTTTGGCGGTTTCAAAAAGAATTTCAGAGGCATATAGGAAAACATCGATATCTAAAATATCACTACCGGTATGCATGTGAATACCGTTTATGTTCATTTTGGTCAATTCTACAATACGCAACAAATGTGGTATTTGATGTATGCTGATGCCAAATTTAGAATCGATATGACCTACGGAGATGTTAGAGTTTCCCCCGGCCATAACATGCGGATTTATACGTATGCAAACAGGTATGTTCGGGTGTTTGCTTCCAAACTGTTCCAATATGGACAAGTTGTCTATATTGATTCTCACCCCAAGTTTTGCCGCTTCTTCTATCTCTTCCAAAGAAACCCCGTTCGGTGTAAAAATGATACTTTCTGGCTTAAAACCAGCTAATAGTCCCAATTGTACTTCCTGTATTGAAACGGTGTCCAAACCACTTCCTAAACTGTTCATTAATTTAAGTATGGTAATGTTGGACAAAGCTTTGGCGGCATAGTTAAGCTTTAACTTCTTTACTGAGCCAAAAGCCTTTGTTAATCTATCGAACTGTGAGATAATTTTTTCCGAGTCATAAACGTATACAGGGTCTCCGTATTTCTTGGAGATTTTTAATAAATCCGAGGTGTTCATTATAATAGCTTTTGCGCAAAGCTAGGGCTATGGTTGGTTTCGTACAAAAAAAATAACTTAAAAATAAAAAATACAACAAAATGTGATAAATATAACAATTAATAAAGGGAATACTTTGTTCTCTTGTAAGAGGTTTGTATTTTTAGAACTATGAAATTACCATTGTTTCCATTAAAGTCGGTTTTTTTTCCGGGCGAAACTGTTCCGTTGCACGTTTTTGAGCCCAGATACAAACAATTGATCAATGACTGTAGGTCGGAGGCCATTACATTTGGTATTCCGGTAGTTATAGACAATAAGTTGGAGTACGGAACAGAGGTGCAACTGGTAGAGGTCGTGAATACCTATAAAGGTGGAGAGATGGATGTTTTGTGCGTGGCCCGACAGGTGTTTAAGATGGTCTCTTTTGAAAATGAGATGAAAGGTAAGTTATATGCAGGCGGAACGGTGGCACTGTTAGATTATGATTATATATCTGAACCTAGTTTTAAGATGGCAGTGATCAATAAAATACAGGAACTGTACGATGTGATGGAAATTTCTTCTCCCGGTATTGAGTTCGATAAGTACAATAGTTATGTACTGGCCCATAAAATAGGACTGTCGTTTAGGCAAGAATACGAATTATTGCAAATGCACAAAGAAATGGATAGGTTAACATATATCTACAATCATTTGCTGGCTACCATTAAAATATTGACCCAGGTAGAAAGAACCAAAAAACGGATAGAGCTGAACGGGCATTTCAAGAATTTTGATCCTTTGGACTTTAATAATTTGGAAATTTAATCCTATTATCTATTGATCAATGTTTAATTTTTGTTGTATTATTTGATAATCTCAAGGTTCTTTGATCAATTAATCATTGATAATTTTCTATTATTACCGTGTCTTTCCTATTTTTGCCAACAAATAAAACTACCATAACATATGAACCTTCACGAGTATCAAGGAAAAGAGATATTAGCAAGCTTTGGCGTTCGCATTCAAAGAGGAATTGTAGCACATAATGCAAAAGAAGCAGTTGAGGCTGCTAAAGAACTGACAGCAGAAACAGGTACGGGATGGCATGTAATAAAGGCACAGGTACATGCTGGTGGTCGTGGAAAAGGAGGCGGTGTAAAGCTGGCAAAGAATTTAAAGGAAGTTGAAGAGATCGCAGGTCAGATCATCGGAATGAACTTGGTAACGCCTCAGACTTCTGCCGAAGGTAAAAAGGTACACCAAGTATTGGTTGCCGAAGATGTGTATTATCCAGGGGATAGTGAAACCAGCGAGTTTTATATGTCCGTTCTATTAAATAGGGCTACAGGAAGAAATATGATCATGTATTCTACCGAAGGTGGTATGGATATAGAGGAAGTTGCGGAAAAGACGCCACATTTGATCTTCACCGAAGAAATTGACCCTGCTACGGGGCTATTGGGTTTTCAAGCAAGAAAAATTGCTTTTAACCTTGGTCTTTCAGGAACGGCTTTTAAAGAGATGACAAAATTCGTTTCTGCACTATATAAAGCATATGTTCAGAGCGATTCTAGTATGTTTGAGATAAATCCGGTATTAAAAACTTCGGATGACAAGATCATGGCCGTAGATGCCAAAGTATCCATAGACGACAATGCTTTATACAGAAGAAAGCAATATGCCGAAATGCGTGACCTTCGTGAGGAGAACCCGATTGAAGTAGAAGCACGTGCGGTAGGTCTAAACTATGTGGATTTGGATGGTAACGTTGGTTGTATGGTGAACGGTGCCGGTTTGGCAATGGCCACTATGGATTTAATTAAGATGGCCGGTGGAGAGCCAGCCAACTTCTTGGATGTTGGTGGTACGGCAGATGCCAAAAGGGTAGAGGAAGCTTTTAGAATTATTTTAAAAGATCCGGCCGTAAAAGCTATCCTGATCAATATTTTTGGAGGGATCGTACGATGTGACCGTGTAGCGCAAGGTGTTGTAGATGCCTATAAAAATATGGGAGACAGTATAAAGGTTCCTATAATTGTGCGTTTGCAAGGTACAAATGCCGAAATGGCAAAAGAGATTATAGATAATTCTGGTTTGGCGGTACATTCGGCCGTTCAATTCCAAGAAGCAGCTGATAAGGTTAAAGAAGTATTGATGTAACTCTATAGAAACATCATCTATAATATGTAAAAAGGCAATGTTTTATTAACATTGCCTTTTTTGCGTTTAATTGAACAAAATATAGATTTTCGTATTTTATATACAACTCTTGCTGCGTGGTGTTTCTTTATTTTTAATCTTTTTTCGGTATTTAACAGATAATATCTGTCCATCACTTTTTAGATTTTTTCTGGTTATTTAAGGTAAATGTTAAGCGTTTAAAATAACGGTTAAACATTGTTTTACACGTTTTATGGATCATTTATCATTTTACCTTTGATCTGTCGGAAGACAAGATGATTTTAGTGAAATAAATGTTAAAGCGACTATTTGTTGTAACATTCTCTTTT
Source organism: Maribacter sp. MMG018 (assembly GCF_018100785.1). GTDB lineage: Bacteria > Bacteroidota > Bacteroidia > Flavobacteriales > Flavobacteriaceae > Maribacter. The sequence goes on from NZ_JAGJEC010000001.1 coordinate 1,881,593, forward strand.
TTGAGGCGTCTTTTTAATAAATCATCATCAATCTATTATTAATCAATCTCCATTTTATGGAGGAAAAAACAAAAAGTCATGAGAAAACTAAGTTTAATTATTGTAGCTGCAATGCTATTGTCAACAGGAAACATTTTAGCTTCTGATATCGATGGGGTTAAACCATCTAAGAATCTTTCTGCACAAATCACAAAATTATTAGAGGATAATTCATTTACGGATGAAGAAGCTGATTTGATAGCTCAAGTAAGATTTACTCTTAATGGGGAAGGAGAAATAGTGGTACTTTCAGTTGATACTGACCATACAGATCTAGAACGATTTGTAAAAAGCAGACTTAATTATAAAAAGGTAGACGTTTCTAAAGTAGAAGAAGGCAAATTATATACTGTGCCGGTTAGAATAGCTTCTTAAGAGAGAAACATAATATTTAGAAAATCCTGAGGCATTCAATGTTCTCAGGATTTTTTTTTGTTTTTATATTTAACCGGGTCGATAGCCCTGTCCACTTTTTTAATTTGCTTGTCCTTAAAAGAAGCTCTTGGTTTCTTTTTCTCCGGAGCCATACCTTTTAATAATACTTCGCCGGGATTTTTGGGATTGTCTTTTGTTCCCCTTAAATGTATGATCAATCCGTTTAAAAAGTTTCTCAAAATTTGGTCTCCACACTCCATATAGTTGGGGTGGTCTTCTTTTCTGAAAAATGCACCGAGTTCGCTTTTAGAAATTTTGAAATCTACCAACTTAAGTATATCTACGATTTCATCATCCCTTAGCTTCAATGCTACTCTTAGTTTCTTAAGTACATCGTTGTTCGTCATTGTTCACAAATTTGAGCGCAAGTTATCACATAAAATCAAGAATTGGGGAAGTATTGGTGACATAACCTATAAATCTATTATTGCTATAGGTTGTAAAGACTAGATGAAAGGTATTAAAATTCCGATTTTGATTTTTCAAATATTTAACTTTTTGAGCAAAAAGTGTGAAAATAAGCTCTTTATCTAGAGAAGGATCCATTGCTCGATTTTTGTATTTCGAGATTTTGTTATGAAGCTAGTTTTGCACTCGCAAAAATTAATATTAGCTTATGAAGTCCCCAATTCTTATTTTATTTATGGTCGTAGTCTTGTTAACTTCTTGTTCTAAAGATGCGAACGAGGTGTATGAGAAAGTAGCCCTTACAGCCACAACCTCAGATATGGAAGAGCAAATTTTAGATCTTGTAAATGAGTACAGGGTCAGTAAAGGTTTAGTTGTGTTAGAGGTCAATTCGGCCGCTAAAAAATACGCTACTGCCCATAATGAGTATATGATTTCTAAAGATGAGATTAGCCATGATAATTTTTTACAGCGAGCATCTGATCTTTCCCTTGAAATAAACGCTATACATGTAGCCGAGAACGTTGCACGTGATTTTGATACGGCAGAAGAGGTATTTAATGCCTGGTTGTTAAGTGCTGCCCATTTAAAGAATATAATAGGAGATTTTACGGAAACAGCTATTTCGGTAGATACCGATGCGGAAGGTAGACAGTATTTTACCCAAGTTTTTATAAAATAAAAACAGTAGTAGTTGTATTGCTAAAATCAACAATTGGCATTGTTAATTAGCCCTGTTGTAACCAACGGGGCTTTTTTATGCTGCATATCTTTTAATTATAAGAAAGTATCTTTTCTCTCATTTTTTTAGTGAAACATTAATCAATTCGATTATTTTTTGTAAGAAAATTCTCTGAATATTATAGGTGTGTAGTTGTGAAAAAATGCATTTTATCGATAAAATGAGGTATTTAATCGATAAATGTAAGCGATTTGTCATATATATAAAGCAGTTAGTACTAAGTAGTAGTATTTTCCGTTTTCTTTGTAAGAAAAAACTTATAAATTAAAAAAGATGGAGAAAACCTACTTTCAAAGTTCCTTATTAAAATTTCTTGTTTTAATAATTTTTTTAGGGTGCTTCATAGGAAATTCACAAACTACTGTCTATGCGGAAAACATTGTTGGAGAAAGTAATGTAGACAATTCCAACCTTTCTATTGATAGTAACCTTCTGACGAAGGCGGAAATTCGAGCCAACTCTGGGCTGGTTGCAGGGTTAGGGTCGTATTCAGGATTTTTAGAGTTGCAGTTTCCCTCAACTTTGCCAGCCTTTCAAACAACTTACACAAAAATAGAAACCGAAGATGGTTTGCTGACTCCTTTGCTCGGAGGTAGCTTAGGTGGTTTGTTATCCGATGTGGTAGGGGTGGTTTTAATCGGGAACCAAGAATTTAATGTTCAATTAAAAAATGGGTCGACCGTTGTTTCTGAAGAAGATTCGGGTACGGTAAATTCTTTTTCAACAGATGAGGTAAAGGTTGTTATGGATAAGAATGAAGAATACTTTATTGCGGCCTCTCCAAGTATGCCTTACAATAGAATAAGGATTACAAATAGGACTGGAGGATCTTTATTGGGATTGAGCAGTACCAAGAGATTGGGATTTTATGATTCATTTTATGTAGATACTACAAACGATTGTATAGGGGCGGAGTATACTTCGTTTTTTGGAAGCGGCCTTACTCTAGATCTTCTTGGTCTAGGAGGGGCAGGGGTAGATAATCCGCATTTGGCAATAGATGATGACTTGGATACCTATTCTAATATAGGTCTGGGGGTAATAGGGGTTGCTGCGAGTATAGGGCAAACTTTCTACTTGAATAGGCCTTCGGTAGCAGGCGAGGTTTTTTACCTTAAGGTAGGTGTTGATCCGGATCTTGTACAGGTCGGTCTTTTGTCAAATATTCAGTTGAGTGCAAAAAATGGGTCCTCCGCAGATGTGGATAACCTGTCTTTGTCCAGTCTTTTAGATGTAGATTTACTGGGGCTTTTGGGAGCCAATGGTACTGTAGATATACCTTTTACACCTTCTTCTTCGATAGATAGAATAAGTTTAGAACTTTCATCATTGTTAAATGTTAGTGTAAGTCAGGGTATACAGGTGTATGGTGTTTATAATGCTCCGATGTTACCTGTCCTTGACGCCGGAACCGAAAATGCAGCTACCTGTCCAGGAACTTCCGCTAGTTTAATAGCAACGGTACAGAACCCTTCAGAAGAAGAGTTAAGGTGGTATGATGCGGCCGAAGATGGTAATCTTTTGGTTACGTTGTCATCCGGTGAAGCATATGTAACTCCCAATTTAACGGAAACGACTACGTATTATGTAGCGGCAAAAAATACTAACTGCCCATATGAATCGCCAAGAGTGGCCGTAAGGGTTACTGTTATAGATCCCCCAACGGCAGATGATATTGATGTTGCTCTAAATACCACTTGTAATGCAGGTGAGATGCAGTTTGTTCCTTCAAGTTCCATTAGTGGAGATTTTAACTGGTACTTGGATGCCAATGGAACAAACCAAATTACTGACGGCTTGGTTTCCAATGGTATTACATATACGGTTGTCGGAGATGGGTCATTGATTATTGGTGGTCTGACCGATAGTAATGTGGGGTATAGTGTGTATGCCAGTTTAGAGGAAAGTATGGCTTCTTGTGCGAATGTGGCGGGAGACTTGAAAGAGGTAGAGGTTACATTGGAGGACAATGAGCTTAATGCATTGATTACACTAAATGTGCTAGACTCTATTTTAGATTTAATAGATGTTACAGATGGTATTGTTAGCCCGTCCTTATCCGAAATGATTACCGTTTGTGCAGGTAGCAGTATTGATCTATCGGCTTCTATCGGTGATAGTGAAAATAACGAAATTCGGTTATATGACGCTGCTATAGGAGGAAATCTATTGGCAACGTTAGATTCTGGTGAGATATTCGATACCGGAAGCTTAGCAGCTTCTACCACCTATTATTTGGCGGTAGGTAGAGAAGGGTGTTCTTTAGAATCTTCAAGAGTGGCGATAAATGTAAATGTTGTTTTGAGCATTACTGCCGATGACATTGATGTTACCGGAGCGGAAGATAGTGTTTGTAGTTCAGGTGATGTGGTCTTGATTCCTTCAAGTGATATAAATGGAGATTTTCACTGGTATTTAGATGGTGATGCCCTCAATGAGATTACCGATGGTCTAACGATAGGCGATGTTACTTATAATATCTCCGAATCTGGTATACTTTCTGTTTCGGGGCTTGCGGGTGGTACGTCGAATAATTTTTATGCCGCCATAGAAACGGAAGGTGGTACATGTGTGAATGCGCCCGGTGATTTAAAAGACGTAGTGGTGTCTGTTGTTGATTCTAGTTTGGATGCCCTTATCAATTTAGATACATCATTGACAATTGAGAATCTTGTCGATATAAACAATGGCGATACGGTTGTTACTTTAGAAGGTTCGGTTTCCGGTGATGCCAATGAAGGGGATACGGTGGCCATTCAGGTCAATGGACAGGAATATACGGGAGTATTGGATTCCAACCTTGATTTTGCCATAGATGTTGATGGCCTTGATATATTGCAAGATGTAGATTCTATTATAGAAATTACCTTAAACGGAGGAATCTGTACCATAACAGATTTAATACCGCTTCCAATTCCAGAATTACCTACAGATGTTGTCGATTATGTATTCTGTGCTTTGGATGATCCTACTGTTGCGGATTTGGAACTATTGGTTGATAATGGGGTGTTTTTTGATGCACTTGTAGGAGGAAGCCTATTGGATGTAAATGCTTCTTTGGTAGATGGAGGGTCTTATTTTCTAGGACTTTTGAATATTCCCATAGACATACTTGCAAGGGTGCAGATCAATGTTGATATCATAGATGTACCGATGGCAACGACCGATAGTGATTTTCAATCGTTCTGTTCCGATACCGATCCAGTGGTTGGTGATATTCAAGTAAATGAGGCCAATGTTGTTTTTTATGATAGTGCTACCGGTGGTAATATTTTAGACCCGGGCGTGGCGTTAACCAGTGGCGATTATTATGTGGCCCAAACAATGTCTTCTTGCGAGAGCGAAGATAGGTTGTTGATAACGGTAGAAGTTTTGGACGGAGAGCCGGCAACCTTGGCAGGGCAAATAGAAAATGCCTGTGTAGATAGAAGTTATACGTACAATACCGATGAAGGTAAGACAGATTATGTTTGGACGGTCATTGGTGGTACCGTTATAGATGGCGGTCAAAGTACAGATGATTTTGTGAGTGTAGTCTGGACTAGTATGGAAGAGGCAAGCGTTGCGGTTTCTTATTCCGATGCCGCCGCCTGTGAAGCATCAAAAGAAAACCTATTAGAGGTAGAAGTGGTTCGTTGCGGTGAAATATTAGGAGAAGATTTTTGTCTATTGGTATTCAATGTGTTCTCGCCGAACGGAGACGGATTTAACGATTATTTTGAGATACAGTGTATCGACAATTTCATTGACAATACGGTTACCATCTACAATAGAAACGGTAACAAGGTATTTGAAACCGCTAATTATCAAAATAATTGGGACGGTATCGCCAATGTAGGTGGTGTTTTAAACAAGGGTGATCATTTGCCCTCCGGCACCTATTATTATGTGATCCACCTTCCAGAATTAGATAGGGATGTTGTTGGTTGGTTACAATTGGCCAGATAGTCCACGCTTAAAATTCGTCCAAACTTTTAAAATAAATAACATGAAAAAAAATATATATAATATCAAATACTTAGTATGCTTTGTTTTTGGCCTAAGTATGGTAAATTCTTTTGCACAGCAAGCACCACAGTATACCCAATATATGTACAATACAGAGGTTATTAACTCGGGTTATACCGGTTCTGCCGGTAAGCTTGCCGCAAGTTTGCTGTATCGTTCGCAGTGGGCGGGTATAGAAGGGGCTCCCGAAACACAGAGCTTTGCTGTACATGGTTTGGTTAAAGATAGGATAGGTCTGGGGTTAACGGCCATTAACGATAACCTAGGGGCTTCAAATACTATTCAGATAAACGGTAATTTTGCCTATCACCTTCCGACAGGTGAGAATACCAAGTTGGCATTGGGAATAAATGCAGGTCTGGATATCTTAAATATAGATTGGTCAAAAGGAAATATTTCAAACAACCTAGATCCCGTTTTTCAGCAGAACCTAAATGAGGTAAGGCCTATCGTAGGGGCGGGAGTATATTACTATAGCAGTAAATGGTACTTGGGCGTTTCCAGTAACAACTTGTTGAATTCAAAGTTATATAACGACGATTCTGCCACGGTAGTAGACCGTAAAAGCCAATATTATTTTATGGGAGGGTATGTTTTCGATTTGTCCTCGACCGTGAAGTTTAAGCCAGCAGTGTTAACAAAACATGTATCGGGCTCTCCTTTAACGGTAGACGTGTCCGGTAACTTTCTGCTTCAAGAAAAAGTGGCATTGGGTGTTGCCTATAGGTACGACGATGCCATAAGTGGCTTGGCCGGAATATACCTGTCCGATAAATTCTTTCTTGGCTATGCCTATGATTACTCCGTTACAGGGTTGCAAAACTATAACGACGGTTCACATGAGATAATTTTAACCTACAATTTGGATGGCTTGAAGAAAAGAGCCCTATCTCCAAGATTCTTCTAAAAAATAAGACCATGAATTTAAAACTACAATATACAATTATTGCTTTAGGTTCTTTTTTGATGATGCAGGGCCAAACCAAGGAAGCACGTGCGTTGACCTATTTTGAGGATTTTAAGTTTGATAAGGCTATTGAGCTTTATTCGGAAATAGCCCAAAAAAGAACCGATGAGGAAATACTACAAAAGCTGGCCGATAGCTATTTTAATATAGGTAACTATACCCAGGCCAAAGATTGGTATGCAAAACTCTATCTTCTTAAAGGAAAGGATGTTGGAGAGAACAATATCATAAAATTGGTACAATGCCTAAAAGCAGGTAACGATATACAGCGTGCAGATGAGGTGTTGCTGTCCTTTTATAAGGATAAAGATAGGTTGGACATGATTTTGGCGCAACAAAAGAACTTGGATAGCTTATTGCTAGAGGAGCCTGCTTTTGCTATAAAGAACGTACCGTTCAATAGTCGAAAGTCCGATTTTTCCCCCGCCTTCTACAGAGATAATAAATTGGTGTTTTCAAGTACGCGAGATAGCATAAAGGCAGGAGGTAAAATATACCCTTGGAACAATCAACCTTATCTAGATCTTTTTGTGACCAACACAATGTTCGATGAATTTGTGCCCGAAAAATTTGTGCAGGGCCTTTTGTCCGATTATCATGATGCTTCCGTGGTGTTCGGTAAAGATATGGAGACTGTTTATGTGACAAGAAACTACCTAAAAAAGGGCAAGTTAAAGACAAATAACGAAGGGCTTTCCAATATGCAAATAGTAAGGGCCGAAATTTTTAATGGAGAATTGGTGAACAGTACGTCTTTATCGTTTAACAATATCGAATACTCCTGTGGGCATCCTGCTATAAGTACAGATGGTAAGTATCTGTATTTTACCTCCAATATGCCCGGCGGCTATGGGGACAGCGATATTTATGTGGTCTCTTTGTCCACGACCGGAGAGGTTACTTCCCCTCCCATGAATTTGGGGCCTTCTGTAAACACAAAAGGTCGGGAAATGTTTCCGTATGTAGTTAACGATGTATTGTATTTTGCGTCAGACGGACATTACGGAATGGGCGGTCTTGACCTGTTCAAATCAAAGATATTCTCAAAAGACGAATATTCGATACCATTGAATATGGGAGCCCCGTTTAATAGTAATATGGATGATTTTTCATTGATTAAAGATCCGGTAACCAATACGGGTTATTTTGCCTCTAATAGAATGGGGGGTATGGGAGACGATGATATATACTATTTTGAAAAAGTAGCTCCGACCGATTGCTTGGTGTATTCGGGTTATGTGTTGAATGAAACAACGAATGAGCCCATTGCCAATGCCAACGTTGAGTTGAAAAACCCTGAAGATGGTTTGATAGAAATTTTAAAGACCGATGAAAAGGGGTATTATGAACTGTCTTTACCCTGTAATAGACGCAATAGAATGGTGTTTTCGAAACAGAGGTTTTCTGAAAAAACAGTTTTTGTTGCAACGACCGAAAATCCTGAATCGGATTCGGAAAACAATATAGTGTACCTGACCCCCTATGATAGCTTAATCGTAAAAGAGGGCGATGTAGAGAAAATAAAGGTAGACCCAATTTATTTTGATTATGATAAGAGCGATATAACCGCGAGAGCGGAAATAGAGTTGGAAAAAGTATTGTTCGCAATGAACGAGTTTCCCGATATCAAGATCAAGATAGAGTCGCATACAGATTCTCGTGGATCGGATGATTATAATCTTAGGTTATCGGATGCCAGGGCCAAATCCACTAGAGACTATCTCTTTTCTAAGGGCATAGCGCTTGATCGTATAGAAAGTGCCATTGGTTATGGAGAAACTCAACTAAAGAATAAATGTAAGAATGGTGTTAAATGCTCTGAACAAGAACATTTGATAAATAGAAGATCCGATTTTATAATTCTTAAGAAGAAGAAAGACGAACTGGTAAAACAGACTTTCGATTAAGAATGGCAATGGCTGTAATCTAACTGGATAATTGGCCCTGTCACTTACAGGGCCAATATTTTTTACAAAAAAGAAGAACGTAATTAAGCAATTGGAAAAGTAATGTATGGACTGTAAGAACGAAAAACGTAATATTGTTTCTGGAATGTTAATGGCTGCGACCGTAGATAGTACTTTAAAAGAATCGGAATATGATTTTTTGTTAAAAGTTGGAAAGCACTTGGGTCTAAGCGAAGAAGAATTCAATGCTCTATTGAAGGAACATAGGGTCTATGTTTTGCCAGCTTCTATCTCAGAATGCATAATTAAGTTTTACCGATTTGTATTGTCTTACTATGATCAAGGAAAAAAGATAGATTACAAAAACATAAGAACATTGTATCAAAAGGGAGTGGAAATGGGCTTAAATCCCAAATCTGTTAGAAAAACACTCTATAGTATATACAAATCGTCAAAGTCCAATTTATCGTCAAATAATGTCAATGATTTTTTAAGTGTTAATTAGTTATAAAATTAAGCCTTGTTAGGACTTTTTTAAGATCTTGTACTCCAATAGGTTATTTTGTAGCTTTTTGCTATTCTTTATCCTGTTTTAAATAGCTTTATAACCAATAGGTAGTATCAAAATGAGTACAAAAAAAGAAAAATTGAGTATTCTTTCTGAAATGATCGCTTTTGCCAGAATAGATAATACCTTAAAGCGATCGGAATACGATTTTCTTTTTAATGTAGCCCAACAATTGGAGATCAGTAAAAAAGAGTTCGATTCTTTGTTCAGCAAAAAGGTAGAACACGTAATACCAAAATCGCAGGCCGATAGGTTGGTGCAGTTTAATAGGTTGATCTTGCTCATGAACGTTGACAATAGTAATGATCTTACCGAGATAAAACGTTTACACGATATTGGATTGGGAATGGGGTTGCCGCCCGCTGCAATAGAGCAGGTTTTGGCCATTATGCACAAATACCCCAACAAGATCGTTCCCCCAGAGGTACTCATCAATATTTTTAAGGCTTACGATAATTAATGTAAAGAATACCTCTCTTTTGCTTTACTCTCCTTTATAGGGTCTCTTACCATTTGTGTAGCACTGTTGTAGTGGCTATACCATGCTTTTTTTATTTATGGCGTCAGTTCTCTTGTATTTTATATGTCAAATTGGTCATGGTGCCTTGGACGATAATTGATTTTAGCTTATTAAAAAAACACAAAAGTGTCAATATGTCATTTCAAATTTGCAAAAAAGCGACATATTGTCTTGTTTTGTGGGTTGGTATAGGATTTGTCTTTGGTTAGGCGTAACAATGTTTAATCAAAAAAAATATATAGTTATGAGTTTAGTAAAAAGAAACGACGTTTTATTTCCTTCATTGATGAACGAAATTTTTAAACCTGATTGGTTTGGCGGAATGGAAAACTTTGGTACTAATGTTCCTGCGGTGAACATTAAAGAAGGGGAGAAAGAATTTGAAATGGAACTAGCGGTTCCCGGTAGGTCTAAAGAGGATTTTAATATTGAAATAGATGATAGTCTATTGTCAATTTCCTCTGAGGTAAAATCCGATAAGGAAACAAAAGAAGATAATTATACTAGAAGGGAATTTAGTTATTCTTCCTTTAAAAGATCTTTCACTCTACCGGATTCTGTAGACAGTGATAAAATTAAGGCTACTTATGAAGATGGTATCTTAAAATTTACATTACCTAAAAAGAAAGAAGCTTTACCAAAACCAAAAAGAATGATATCGTTGTCTTAATAAGAAGAGACATAAATCCTATAATTTGGATTTTGTAATAGTTGAATAGTTGGTTGGTTAGGGCGCCTTGAGAAATCAAGGCGCTTTTTTTATGTTCGTAATAGGTCCAAAGGCTTTTGAAAAAAAAGTAAATGTTAGAACAAGACCTCAATGTTTCAAAACCTATTTCTCAATATTTTTTATTTAAAGATCCGCTCTGTTGCGTTCAAATTTTGTGTCTAAAATTATTCATGAAAATAGGGTAGTGGACGTTTCGTTTTCATGATTTTGTTTTTTGATTTTTGCCTGTTGGAATCAACCTGAGTTCGAGGTGATTTTTTGGCATTTTGCCGAAGGGGTGTACTGCATTTTTTTATCTCTAAAAATGTTGTAAATTCGACATGGTTTCAGCAAGTAATTTCTCTGTGCTCTACTAAAATTGAGAAACGGCTTCAGCGTTAAAAACCGAAATTTTTTTTAGAGGCGTCCGCACGTATTAAAAAGTATTTTGATTCCTGTTTTTTTCTGAAAAATAAAGAAAACAACAAATTTAGTCTAATCTAAAAATATTTATAAATCACTTTTATTCAGATTTTTACAGGTATTTATGTTTAGTGTTTGTTTATATTTTTTAAAAAGAGGCACATGAATCTTTTTTACGGAATATTTTTTAATTTTCTTGTTCTTGGAGTGCTTTTATTTCGTCTCGTAGTTTTGCGGCTTGCATAAAATCGAGTTCTTTTGCCGCTTTTTCCATCTCCTTTCTTTTTTCCCTGATCAGTTTGTTGATCTGGTCTTTTGTAAGGTATTCCAAGTCGGGTTCCGCAGCTCTTAATTCTTCCTTTTTAAAATGGTATGTAGAGACTGAATTTTGAACTAGCACACTGTCAAGATTTTTGTTCAATGCTTTGGGTACAAGGTTGTGTTCCGTGTTGTAATTTATCTGTTTTTCCCTTCTGTAATTTGTCTCGTCAATGGTTCTTTGCATGCTGTCCGTTATCTTGTCCGCATACATGATCGCCATACCGTTTAAGTTTCTTGCAGCTCTTCCTACCGTCTGTGTAAGTGATCTGGTATTACGAAGAAAACCTTCTTTGTCGGCATCTAAAATTGCTACCAACGATACCTCCGGAAGATCCAGACCTTCTCTCAAAAGGTTTACGCCGATCAGTACGTCAAAAATACCTTTTCTTAGATCTTGCATAATCTCCACACGTTCCAAGGTGTCTACATCACTATGAATATATCTACACCTAACACTTATTCTATCCAGGTATTTGGCAAGTTCTTCAGCCATACGTTTGGTAAGTGTGGTAACCAATACCCTTTCATCTTTTTCTACCCTTTGGTGAATTTCTTCCACAAGGTCATCTATCTGGTTGAGGCTTGGCCGTACTTCTATGATCGGGTCCAACAGGCCTGTGGGTCTAATAATTTGCTCTACATACACCCCTTGGCTCAGTTGTAGCTCATAATCTGCTGGGGTGGCACTTACATATATTACCTGATTTTGAAGTGCCTCGAACTCTTCAAATTTCAACGGTCTATTGTCCATGGCGGCCGGTAACCTAAAACCATATTCTACTAAATTTATCTTTCTTGAGCGGTCTCCACCGTACATAGCGTGTACTTGTGGAATGGTTACGTGGCTTTCGTCTATTACCATCAAATAATCGTCCGGAAAGTAATCCAATAGGCAGAAGGGCCGTGTGCCCGGTTCCCTGCCATCCAGATACCTGGAATAATTTTCGATACCGGAACAATAACCAAGTTCCCTGATCATTTCAAGGTCGAAGTTTGTACGTTCCTCCAAACGTTTTGCTTCCAAGGGTTTTCCGATTTCCTTAAAATAATCGAGCTGTTTTACAAGGTCGTCCTGTATGCTATGAATAGCGTTTTGTAGCACATCTTGAGAGGTGACGAACATGTTTGCCGGATATATGTTCAAGTTTTCGTATACCTCCAGCACTTTATTGTTAAAAGGGTCGAAAGCTTCTATTTCCTCTATTTCGTCCCCAAAAAAATGAATTCTAAATGCGTGGTCGGCATAGCTCGGAAAAACATCGACAACGTCTCCCTTTACCCTAAAGTTTCCATTTCTAAAGTCTGCTGTTGTCCTAGAATAGAGACTTTGTACCAATTGATGCAAGAATTTGGTTCTAGAGATTATTTGGTCTTTTTGTATAGAAATAACATTTTTTTGAAATTCGACCGGGTTTCCGATACCGTAAAGGCAAGAAACCGAGGCGACCACTAAAACATCACGTCTTCCCGAAAGTAACGATGAAGTAGCACTGAGCCGTAATTTTTCGATGTCCTCGTTTATAGAAAGATCTTTTTCTATATAGACCCCACTTGTAGGAATGTAGGCTTCAGGTTGGTAATAATCATAGTACGAAACAAAATACTCGATAGCATTATCCGGGAAAAATTGTTTGAATTCGGAATATAACTGGGCGGCCAAGGTCTTGTTATGGGCAAGCACCAAAGTAGGTCGTTGCACTTTCTCTATAACATTGGCTATCGTAAAGGTCTTTCCAGAACCCGTAACACCCAATAATGTTTGGTATTTTTCCCCTGTTTCCAGACCGGTCGTCAATTCTTTGATGGCGTTTGGCTGGTCCCCTGTCGGACTAAATTCGGATACTACTTTAAACTTCATTCAATAAAAGTACAAAACACTCCTTGTAATAGTATTTGGAAAATGGGTTAATTGCAGAAAATGAATCTAGTTTGTGGGTTATAGATCCCGTTTCTTGAGCAAGGCGTAGGATAGGTAAATAAATATGCCGGTCCAAGCCATCACTATTGCGATCTCGTACCAATGTACTTGGTAATTTAGATTGATATGTTCACCTACCTGATCTGCTACCGTTTGTACGGCTTCCAATCTGGTAAAAGGCTCTTTAATCAAGTTGAACATGGATTGTAAAGGAAAGAAACCCATAATTGTCTCCGTGGTATCCCCGTCAAACAACTTCCAGCGTATCAGTCCTCTAATAATGCCTTCCAATATTTGCCATAGAATTAAGAACCCAAGGGCAAAAGCGGAACGTTTTACCAAAATTCCTAGAAAAAGACAAAAAGAAAAGAAACCCAAAAGTTTAAAGAAAAAGGCCACGATGAATTCCAGATCTGAAAATATGATGGAGAGTTCGTCATAATCCGAATACACCAACCCTAGAATTAACGATACTACGAATACGAATATGGTAGAAATCAGGGCGAAGGAAACAACGGTCAAGAACTTGGAAAGAATAAACTCCTTTTTAGAAAGCCCGTCTATCAAGTTCTGTTTTATGGTTTTATTACTATACTCGTTCGCCATCATAGACACGATCACTATGGCGAGAAATAATTTAAAAAAAGCGGTAATAAAGGTGTTGAAATGCCAGATGTAGGGAAAATTGAAAATACCTATTTCCGCCATGTGGAACTTAACGGGACCTATATCGAATTTTATGGCCGCGACCAGCGCAATAGAGGTCAATATAAAAAAGTAGGATATGATCAAGACCTTGCTGGCCCTATTGTTCCAAAGTTTTATAAATTCTATTTGTAGTAAACGTATCATTTCTTGGTCGGTTAGTTTGATTGATTTTTGGTCAAGGTCAAGAATTGTTCTTCTAAGCTTTCTTTTCTTTTGATCAGGTGCGATAGTACAATACCGTTTTTATATAAGGATTCATTGAGGTGTTTGGCGTCCATTTCTTCTTTTAGAAAAGCGGTAATAAGGCCGTTTTCTTGTTTGACCTCAAGAAAACTGGGGTTGGACCTTAGGTTGGAGGCCAACTTTTCCATATCATCACATTTTAATTCAAAAAAACCATGGCTGGCCAACATGCCATCTACACGGCCGGCATATAGTTTTTCTCCTTTTCGGAGTATAATTACATGGCTACACACTTTTTCCACTTCGTCCAATAGGTGAGAAGCCAACAAAATGGTAGTTCCTTCAGCGGCTATCTTGGTGATTATTTGGCGTATTTGGTGAATTCCCTGTGGATCTAACCCATTGGTAGGCTCGTCCAAGATTAAAATTTCGGGATCGTTGAGTAGGGCAGAGGCAATGGCCAAGCGTTGTTTCATACCTAAAGAATAGGTCTTAAACTTACTGTTCTTACGGTCCAGTAAACCTACCAGTTCCAGTTTTTCCTCAATTTTATCTTCACTAACCTCTTTTATCTTGCAGACCAATTTTAAATTTTGGACTGCTGTCATATAGGGGTAAAAATTAGGCCTTTCAATAATGGCACCAACTTTTTTAAGGGCTTCATGGGTAGAAACGGAGCCGTCGAACCAATGAAAATTACCACTTGTTCTATTGACCACGTTCAATACAATGCCCAATGTGGTGGATTTGCCACTTCCGTTAGGGCCCAGAATGCCATAGACATTGCCTTTTTCTATAGTAAATGATAAATCCTTAACGGCAGTTAGGTGACCAAACTTTTTGGTAAGGTTGTTTACGGTTAGTATTGTGCTCAAAGCAAGTAGTTTTTGATTGATTCTACTTACTTGACGAGAACAAGAAGGTTTTGTTACAGAACCTTATAAATTAATTTAGTTTCACCCTGTAGGTCGTATTTCTATTGGTGATCACCGTTTTAGGTCTTCCTAGGGTAATTACCGTAGGATCATCGGGTTCCCCATCACCGTTGCTATCTACATCGGAACTGTTATTGGGGTCATCGGATGTATCGGAAATACTAAACCCGTTGGGTAACAAAGCCTGAACGGTAGCTGTATTGGTTACCCTTAAGCTACTAAGTTCTGGGTTTGTGATACTATGTGTAAGTGTAAACGTTGCAGAATTGGACGGTGCCAATGATGCGACCGATGCCGGACTGATACTTCCTGAATCTGCCATGGGGTCGGTTATGGTTACATTGGTTAATGTAGAGGGGCCGTTATTGGTAACGACCAATTCATATGTAATCTCTTCTCCTAAACTGTCATAGGAACCATCAGGAGCTGGTAAGGCCACTTTTGTAAGGGTAATCTCATTGTTCGAAATTGTCAAGGTTTCACTAAGGTCGTCCGATGTGATGTTCGCATCCACCTGATCTTGGCTGTTGGAAACGGTATTAGTGTATGATGAAACAGTAGAATCAAACGGAAGCTCATCCGCTTGAACTTCTAATACAAGAGATACCAATTCACCTTGTGAAAGCGTACCTATGGTCCATTCGGGAGCAGTCCAGCTACCAACACTAGGGTTAGCGGACAACAACGTTAATCCATCGGGAATAACATCGGTAATCTTAAGATTAGTAACATCATTGATACCCAAGCTTTCTACGGTAATCGTGAATTCTACAATATCACCTTCTAAAATAGTATTCTTATCGGCCGTTTTTTTGACTACGATATCCGGTAGACAATAGTAAGCCGCTATTGGTTGTGAATCATAGGTGCAGCCGCCTTTGGTAACTCTAACATAGTAATCACCTGCTTCGGTTGGGGTGTAACTTGACAACGTAGCTCCTGGAACTATAGTACCGTTTTGAAACCATTGATAGGCATCGTAATTGGCATCTACCACCTCTATTACAGAACCTGGCAAGCAACCACCACCCGTAATCTGTAAATCTACCTCCGGTACAGTATCGAAGCCCGAGAAATATCCTGCGACTCCACGTGCACCATTATAGCCAAAGAAGCCAACTGCAATCGGTCCCGTAGATTCTACACTAACATCTCCCGTCAAATTGGGAATATAAAAAGTTTTCCATAAGCTTGTCCCTGCCACGGATGAGGAGCTAGGAAGAGTCACCGTTCCCGTGTCATCGGTTACTACAATATTCGAATCGGGTGTTGAGGTCGAAGCGATTATAGTGATACCTCCAGAAATTGTTGTGCCGGCAGCATCCGTTATATTCGTGATGTTGTCCATGGTATCAGGTAATAGGCAATTTACTGGGGCAACAAAATTCAATCCTTGGGTATAAACAGCACTTGAGCCTGCCAAACATTGATAAGCATATACATCTTTAGATGTGCTTACGTACATGTTGGCGCCCACTGAATTAGAAGAGTAATAGCTGCTGGGAATTTCATAAAAATCCCCATTGTTGATCGTTGCAATGGCTGTGGCAGATCCATTGACATAGATTTCCGTATTATTTTGGGTTCCGATGATAATCGGAAATTCCGTTGGGCCCGTTGTTCCACCTTTACCTCTTACGAAAACGTATTCTTTTCCGAGTTTGTCTTCTGGCACTGGTTGGTCTATCCCAGCATCCCTATTGGAAGAATTGGCTTGTCTACCATAGTTCAAAGATCCATTACTGATTACGATGTCTTTGTCGGACTCTATTGAAGCACCTATCCAGCCTTGGCTTTGTGCAGTTGAGAATGTATTGCCCAGATAGGCTTCAAATACGAATGATTCATTTTTATTCAATGTAATTTCATAGGAATCGGCCGTTATCCCTGCTGAGTCACTTCCCAAACGAAAGACACAATCTGGGTCATAGCCGGATAGTTTTACCTTTGTGCCATCTTCCGTAGCCATAATACCTAAGGTATTGGATTTTGATAGATGTGTGCCAAGGTTGGGAACACCGCCCCATTTAAAACGAGTTCCCATGGCGGCTCTACCTTTTGAGGTTAACGATGCTCCTTGGGAACCGGATACCCCTCTGTAATTTACATAGAACTCTTTGCCGCTCGGGGCCTCAAAACGTAATCCGCTATTTCTTAAAACGACACCTGTACTGTCATTTACAACTAAAGTTATATTATTATCTCCGTTGGCAAGGTTATAGGTAACAGGAGTAGTCTTTGATAAAGAAAAAGTAGTAAGTGGAGTAGTGGAAGTACCTAAATAGGCATTAACGGTGAAAGCCGTTGTTTCCGGTGTAGATAGATAAATCGCTTGTTGTTGAATAGCTTGGTTGTTGCTTCCTTGTTTTAATGGGGGCAAATAGTGTAAATCACTTAATTGGGCATATCCATTTATAGCACATAAAAAAAGGAGTGCTAATACAATTCTATTTTTAAAAAATGACATATGACTCAATATGGGGAATTTTTTACTTTAATTTTCAAAGTAAGACCATGTATTGTGGTTGTACAATAGTTTGTTGTATACCGACGGTGTAGTGTTGTAAAAGGCCTATATAGCATTATTAATGCTATACTAAGTATAAGAACATTTTTCTTGTAACTGTCTATAGTATAACCAAAGAAGCCATCTTTTTTAAGATGGCTTCTTTGGTTGAAAAAGTATTTGGTTATCTATACAGGGTGAAGTGGCCAACGAACTCCCGTTCATCTTCTTCTCCGTTCAATTTTATGATATACCAGTAATCCCCGGTAGGTAATTCTGAATTGTTATAGAATCCGTCCCAACCGTCTTGGTTGTCCTTGAACCTATATACTTCACGTCCGTACCTATCGAAAATTGTGATAAATATATCAGGGAATATCTCGATGTTGATAGGTGTCCAAATATCATTTTGACCATCACCATCGGGAGTAAAGAAGTTAGGTATTTCTATATCGATGAACTCCATGAAAATCGTTGTAACCGATTCACAACCATTGGCATCTACAACCCTTACCGTATAGGTGTCAGTTCTTCTAATATAGAACGTGTTGTCGTCCCCGTTGTCTTGGTCGTCAAAATAGAAGGTGTATCCTTCTTTTCCTCCGGTCGCCACAGCGGTTATTTCATTCAGGTTTTCTTGAATCGCTATCAACTCTAAAGGTTCAAAACCTTCTACTTCAAATTCCAACATGTTTATACATCCGTTGGAGTGTGCAATGGTGATGTAGTGACTACCTGGTGTTAAATCCCTGAAATCAGCTTCTAGCATATAATCGTTAGGGTCCGTTGAGTCTAAGGCATACATCACTTCAGAGGAAACGGTTTCGTCCTCTAAAACAAGGTCGATATAATTGTTTGGTGTATCACCGGTGCATTCATATACCACTTCTACGGACGCATTTAGGTTGGCCCCGTTCTCTATTCTAATGATATCGTTCAGGGTACAGCCGTTGGCATCTTTTACAAAAATGATATAGTCACCACTAGGCAATGAGTCAAAGCTTAATCTATCTTGAACAAAATCTGCATCGTCATTACTATTGATACTGGTGCTGTAGGGTGCCGTTCCACCAGTTATGCTGACAGAAATGGTACCATCTTCGTCACCCGCACATATTTCGGGCGTGGCGGTTAAAGTAACATCAAGGGGAGATGGCTCTGTTATCGTAAACTCAACAAGCTCGTAACAACCGTTACTATCTTGTACGATGATAGAATAATCTCCAGGAGAAAGCGCATCAAAGATGTTTTCGTCATAAAACTTATTAAGGTTAGGGGTAATGGCGAATTGATAATCTCCCGTACCACCTGTTACATCAATTTGAACGCTACCGTCATCCGCACCATTACAGCTTACATCGGTTACGGTAGGCACCACTACCAAAGGATCAGGTTCTGAAATAAAGATCTCTTCAGAGACAATTTCACAATCCCTACTTTGAACTCTTACATAGTATGTTCCGCTTGGAAGGTCGGTAAAAGTTCCGTTGGTCTGGTTGGCCCTTATTTCCGTAGTCAAGGCCGCATCGGCAAATAATGCATATTCGTAACTGCCAAGTCCACCATCGGCATCTGCAATGATCACGGCCGTACTATCGCCCGAACAATTGATTTTTGCTGCGGTGGTGTCCAAGGTCATTGTAAGATCTTCAATTTCGTTTACGGCTATTTCGTTCGAAATTACAGAGACACAATTAAAGTCGTCTTTAACAAAATAGCTGTAGGTACCAACAGGCATGTTTTGGAACAGATGGGTATCTGTACCATTGATCTGGTTCATGCTATTGTAAGTAATACCATCCTCGCTCCAAGTGTAAGGGGCTGTTCCACCAGAGGCAACAAGTAATAGGTCTGCGCCATCAAGACAGCTATTGGGGCTATCGGTAATTAAAATAGCATCTACCTGTATTGGATCTTCGATTTCCACAATTGCGGTTTCGTATTCGCAACCAATATCGTCGGTAACACTAATACTATAGAAGCCTGCGCTTAGATTAAGGAAATCTGGACTTGTCTGTGCTGCGGAATTACGCAATAGCGTTGTACCCGCCGCATCATCATAGGTGTTAAGGCTATAACTATAATTAGGTATTACATTTCTTGTTGGGTCAATGGTAAATGAAACAGATCCATCGGTATCACCGGTACACTCAAGTTCTGTATTGGTAATGGTACCGGTTATGGCATCTGGCTCTATAAGTTCAAAGGCACTAGTGAAAATTTGTGCACACCCAAGGGCATCGGTGACCTGAACGTTGTAAGTACCGGCCTCTAATCCTTGGAAAAGATGTGCGTTCACCTGTGTGATGTCGTATGCGGAGCCAGTGATGGTGTTCTCCAAATGAATGTCATATAAGGCCTCGCCTCCAAGAGGGGTAATTTGGGCCGTTCCCTGACTATTGGAGCAACCTACGCTGGAAGTATCTATAGTATCCAAAGTTAATGCGGCAGCCGGTGTCGTAATCGTAAAAGTACGTTCTTGGCTACATTCTGGGAATGCAGCTTGTACCGCTCTAACAATATAATTACCTGCAGCTACCGGTATTGCGGCAGATGTTCCTGTTCCAGAGAAAGTACCGTCATCATCGGTTCTTGTGGTCGGAGTACCATCGGCATTTAAAATTTCCCAGTCAAAGTCACCTGTATAGGTAGCATCGGCAAAGGTTATTTGTATACTGCCATCTTCACCATAACAGATAACATTGGACAGTACATCTACTGTAATGTCAAAAGTATTGGGCTCTTTTACAACATGTTCCGTTGTAATTGAACATCCTGTCGTCGTATTGGTTATCTCAATGGTATGGGTACCCACTTGTAGATCTGCGAAAATATTTGACGCTTGGGCAGTACCCGAAGGTAATAGCCTATATTCATAATTTCCAGGGTTCGACGTATAGGTATTGTTGTTGGTTACCACATCAACCCTAATTTCTTCTCCTGTGTTGGTGCTTGAACAGCTAATAGGTGTAAGCACATTTGTCGAAGCTGAAACCAATGGGTCATAAGAGTTAACGGTAACCGTTTGTTCGGCAGAGCATCCGGCATCATCAAATACACGGACAATGACATCACCGCCGGCATAATCCGTATAGGTATATGTGGGACTTGTTCCACTTTGTAAAATTGTACCAGTGGCAACATCTTCAAACTCATAACGTGAATAGGTGTTACTACCTCCGGTTATACTAGTTTTATCTAAAACAATAGTTGCATTGTTTGTAGTATTATCCGATGTACAACCAAACTGGGTTACATTTGGTGTAGCAAATGCTACTACATTTGGCTCCCCTACCACTATAGACGATCTAGTGGTTACACAACCGTTTGGCCCTGTACCTATAACATCATACGTGCCTGCAGCGAGGCCCTCAAAACTATTTGAGGTAGTGTTGAAGGTGGCACTTGCCGGACTTAAGACGTAGCTCAAAGGGTTGTTGCCGTTGTTTATTTCCGTTATTTTGATGGCGCCATCCGAGCCTCCATTACAAGTAACGTCTGTTGGGGTTGCCGTGAAGTTTGGTTGAATAGCGGGGGGTACCTCTACAGTGAACGTTCTAAAACATTCTGGTGTAGATGTGTTTGCATCAAAAACCTGAACGGTATAAGTATCTGCAACTGTTACCACTGCGCTAACAGATGTTGTAAATGCTGTTCTGGCAACAATTTCTGTAGCAGATGAATTTTCAATCCGATACTCATAATCTCCAGAACCTTCTGATGCGCTTATTAAAATTTCTGCATCATTGGTACAACCTAAACTTTCTTTTAAAGTTGCAGTAGCTTGTAAAGTGGGGAAAACTTCTGTAGCGAATGAATCTGTACAACCATTACCATCTTTTACAAAAACAGTATATGTACCCACAGCTACATTATTAAACACACCTCCGTTTGAAACGTAATTTGCACCACCATCTATAGAATATACAAGTGTAGCAGAATCTCCAAGTGTTGTATTAACAGTTACAGTTGCAGTAGTACCGCAATTATCTACATCAACACCATCTATGGTTGGATTAGCAGCTAATGACATATTAATTGTTCCCAAAGGATACTCGCAGCCATATTGGTCGCTTATACTTACCGCATAATCACCAGCTACAGAACCTGCAGGAATTTCTAAAGGATTATCTGGTGTACCAGTAGCAATTACTGTTGCAGAAGGATCTGTTAGAGTAAATGTATATGTACCTCCACCACCTGCGATATTTTCTACAGCTATAAGTCCAGGACTAGCACAAGTAATATCTTCTAATTTACTTAAAGTTGCAGTAATAGGATCTAATTCTTCTAACAACACATTCTCCGATGCGGATATACACGTATCGGTAACACCGTCAATTTCTGTTACTACAATGTAGTATTCGTCTGGCACTAAATCGGTTATTTGTAAATTATTATCAAAAGTAACTATTGTACCTGCCATACCAGGAGTTGTACCATTGCCACTAGATCTAATAATGTTACCTGCTATATTATACAGCTCCCATCTGTATTGAGACCCAAATGGAGCTTCATGATCTGTAATTGTAAAATCTATTGTTGCATTATCTGCACCATCACAAGAAGGAGCTGAGGTAAAGTCAACATCTAAAGGAAGGGGATCTACAATATCGTTCACGTTCACATCACTCTGGCGTACACAACCATTAAAATCACGTACATAAAAAACATAAGTTCTACCAGGTGTTAAGCCTGTCCATAAGTAATTACCGTGTCCTGCCGGAACTGCGACAGGAGACCCTGAAGAATCGTTTACTGACCCACCAGCTATCCAAGTAGCAGTAGCAGGGTTAAAGTTTGCTGGATCATCAGAAAATGCATACTCATAACCTGGAGTACCTTGAGAACCTTGCACTTTAACTTGTAGCTCATTACAATTTACAACAACAGCGTCTATAGTAATATCTAGATTATCCAAAGGATAAGGAATTGTATATCTTGGGAAATCTGTTTGACAAATAGTATTTCCAGAGCCATCTACCGTTCTCATAGAAGGGTAAACACTTTCTCCAGATAAATAACCGGTTAACCTATCCGATGTTCCAGGTACAGAGTTGTCCCCAGTCCAAGTAGCACCACCATCTGCACTAAACTCTATAGTTCCTAAAGTAGTTGGGTAAGCATCAAATCTAAAACCAAAGTCACTAGCAGTACCAGTACAGGTATTAGGGGTAACACCTATAATATCTGCCGTTAACTCATCAGGATTATTAATAGTTACATTAGGGGTTGTAGTAACCGTACAACCACTGGCATCTGTAATATTAATTGTATAATTTCCTGGGTTCAGGTTATAAAAAGTTTTTGTATTGTTGATTACGTTGGTAACTGTTTGGTTAGAAGCACCAGCGTTATCTATGTCTATAATTTCATAGGTGTATGGAGCAATACCAGATGTTACTTCTACCTCAATTGTTCCTAAGCCGTCATGACATTCCGGGTCTGTTGGTGTTGCTGTGAATGTTATAGGTGTTGCTGGGTTCACGGTCACGGTCTCCATAAACTCACAATGTGGGTCTGCTGCACCATTATCCCATACATAAACATCATAAGTACCTGCATCTGCTGCTGCTACAGTAAATGTATCTGTTACTGAAAAATCTGCTGCGGTAACAGGCGTTGTTGTTGGTACAAAAGCATACGCTAAATTACCATCTCCACCACTAGCATCTACGGTTATACTACCATCCGCACAAGAACTAACGTCTACAACTTTTACAGTTGCGTTTAAGTTTGGTTGTATAACTATTGTTTTTAATGTCGATGCACATCCAAAAGCATCTGTAACTTCAATATCATAACTACCATTAGATAAACCGGAAAAAGTATAAGTGGTATTGGTTGTTGGGGTAGGGGTAACCCAGCCGCCACCGTTTAGCCTAAAGGTATAGTTGCCATTACCAGAGGTTACATTCACGGTAATGGTAGCATTGTTTGCGCCGTCATAACAAGAAGTAGCGGTTAAATCAAAATCTACATCTTCAAATTTATCTACTGTTACAGCTACTGTTGAAACAACCTCGCAACCTCTATCATCTTTTACACGTAAAACATAATCGCCCTCGGTAACATTTACAAAATCAGCATTTGTTTGGTATGCCCTAACAATAGAATTATCTGAAGCTCTTTCCAACTGATATTCATACCCTGGTGTACCGCCTGTAGCGGAAGCCTCTAAAGTGGCACCGGTATTAAAGCACGTATATTCTGCAGTTTGTGTTAAACTGGGAGCTATAGTTGTAGGAGCTGTCAAGGTCACCGATGTCGCCGAAGTAGCCGTACAAGAATTGTCGCTTACCTTGCGGACCATAATGTTATAGGTCCCGTCCGCCAATGTGGAAGGTGTGGTGACGATGGCCGCCGTTTCTACCGTCCAATTGGTACCACCATCGGTCGAATATTCATAACCTGTCGCTGCATCAAAATTCTTGACCTCAAAACGAATGTTACCGTCGCTGTTACCGTTACAGGTAGGGTCTGTACTACCTAAAATACCGACGCTAAATTCTTGATTCTCCTCTACGATTATCGTCAGATCTTGTGTGGTCTCACATACTTCAGGTATTTGGGTAGCCTGAATGTCATCCAAGACCAAGAAGTTTCCGTCGTCGCTATCCAAGTTGGTACGTAAGACAACGCCAACGACCGTATTTGATCCAGGGTTAAAGGTGACTTCCCTTAAATGCCAATCATCGGCATTATTGTTTTTAGGTATTGCTGTTGTAGCCGTACTGCTGATTACGTTGCCCGATCCATCTATAAGTTCTACAAGAACCTCGGGGTCGTTGCCTGAAGCACTGTTGATTAGTATATTGTATGCGTAGAACGAAATGGTAATATCTTGATTGGCCAAAACTTCCAATCCGGTTCTGGACCATAAAACGTTATTATTGCCGGCCGAGGTACTTACCCCTATGGCCATGAACCTGCCATCCGTTAAACCGGTACGGTCGTTAGGGCTTCTCCATGAGGTATTGGGGTTGGTAACTACCGAGGTAACGGCATACTCACCATTCACCAAAATACCTGCGGGACCTAGGTTACAGGCTGTGGCACTGCCATCTTGTGGTTCGTAACAATACCCTGGACCTACTTCTCCTATTTGAGTAGTAATGCCCGTGCCAAAGTTTTCTAGGAATAAGGTGCTTTGAGTGGGTGTAATAGAGCTTGAATAGCCTACGGTAACCGTATGTGTACCAGCCCCTACATTATTGAACACATTACTGTCCTCAGGGGTATTTGTGGTACCGTCAATAGTATACGTGTAATCAAAGTCAGTAGTGTTGCTCGGTGTAATGGTTATGGTTCCAGCTCCATCACAAGCATAATCGATCGCACTGTCGAAACTTGGGTCGGCCATAGGGGCATCCACCGTTATTTCCATGTCATAAGTACAACCTAAGTTGTCCATAATGGACAAATTATAGGTACCTGCAGTTAATCGTTGTTCATTTGTTCCGGTGTAATTAGATCCACCATCAAAACTATAAGAGTAAGGTGCCTGACCTCCATTAGGATTCAGTATTTTAACCAATGCCCCCGAAGGATCGCAAGAAACATCCTCAACGATTGAGGCAGAAGCTGTTAATCTAAAAGGTTGGTCGATTTCATAGTCCAATGTTGCAATACATCTTGAGGTTGGAGATCCACTGGAATCCCGAACGGTGATTGTATAGTTACCTCCACCTAAATTGGTAAAAGTGTTGGTGCTTTGGTAATTAGCGCCACCATCTAAACTATATTCATAAGGAGCCGTACCTCCGCTTGCTGTAATCGTCAATGTTGAGGTGGCCGAGTCTGCACAAATAATATCCGTATGCGATGCGGAAATGGTTACAGGACCAAGGTCTTGTAAGGTTACGCTGTTCGATAAGGTGCTACATCCGTTGTCGTCAAAAACGATAAATACATAGTCATTGGCGTCACTACTATCGGTAAATACGAAATCATTGGTCGTTTGAAGTTCGGAGGCAGGTACATCCTCTGGACTTGCATAAAGTTCGACTCCACCAACGCTCCAAATGGCCATGTCATAATTTGGGTCGGGATTACCGCCGCTAGGTGTCAATGTTATCATACCCGAATTACAGGTGATGTTTTCGCTAACACTGGCCGTTAAATTAAGTGCCGGGTATTCGTCTACCGTAATGTTTTGAGAATCGGTACAACCATCTTCTGTAGTGGTAATAACGATATAGTCGCCGGCAGGTACACTATCAAATGTATAGGTGTTATCTTCCACAGAAACCATTTCTTGGAAAAATGTTCCAGCTCCACTATTAGTGCCGTCATCCAAACGAAGTTCGTAGCTATAATCTGGCAATACATTTAGGGCCTGAATTGAAATGGTTCCAAAACCACTACAGTCTGCAGGAGTTGTTTCTATGTTTACTTCATAGTCCATTTCCTGTATACCAATATCCTCGGTCTCAAAAATACAGGCATTGTCTATAGGGTCTCCAGTTGAAGGATCCAATGTAGTAATCTGTACTTTGTAGGTTCCACTGGTAGTAATGTCAAAATTAGGACCGTTGTTATCGGAAAAAGGTATTACGATATCATTTGTAGTCGCATTTACAAGTTGATAACCATAGTTGGAACTTGGATTTGTAATTCTGATATTTCCAGAAGTGTTACACAAGATATCAGAAGAAATATAATCGATGTCCAATGTGTTTTTGTACACGTTGAAGTAAAAACGACTGAAGCAACCATTTTCATAATTGATCACTACCCTGTACTTTCCACTATCGGTTACGGTATAATTATTTTGAATGGCTAGCTCTGTCCATGAGCAACCAGAGTTGGTGGTAGCACAGTCATCTTCAATACCTGTGCAACTGGCTTCATCCAATTGTTGCCATACGATACTTTCGGCATCGGTTATTCCCAATTGTAATGTGGCTTCGTCGTTTTCGCCGCATAAGAATATATGTGGCATTTGACTACCATCAATAGAACAGGAAACAATTTCTCCTTGTAAATCATTATCTGTATTTACATCGGAGTTTACTTGATTGAAGTATGTTATTATAGGGTTGGTCTGTGTTGTTCCAAAACGTTCAACGTTTATCAGTTCAACCAGGTCGGCACATCCCGTAGCGCCACTTTTTTCAACGATGTAATTACCAATTTCGGTAATTACCAAGGTACTCGGGTCACTATCGCCATCATCAATCGGTGTTTCCCCTGCGTCTATTTGACCGTTGCCATTGGCATCTATGGCCCATGTGTACGTTGTAAATCCGGAACCTGCACTCAAGGTGGCGAAATCACCACATAACTGTACGGTTCTGGCCGTATTACAACCTTGTAGTGCATTTGATAGACTGTTTGTGGCCACGGCTGTATCAGTGTTACAGGTAGGGGTCAGTGTGGATCCCGGTTCGTCACTATAAGTATTGGTGTTCGTAACCCCTTGGTAGGTGGAGTATGCGAAATTTTCTATAGTCTCTGAACAGGCATTTACAAATTCGGAACAGTTAGAGGACAAGGTGACCGTCATCCGAATAGTGTATTCGGGGTCGTTGACTTCTACTAGGTTATCAGGAATTTGAAATGTTATGATATTGCTTACTGGGTCGTGGCTATATGTTACACTACTGGATGCTCCCGACAAATCAACATTGTCCAAGCTTACATTGGCAGGTAATATATCTCTAATAGTGTATGATGTCGCATTGTCATTTCCTGTGTTTTGGAAACGAAGTACATAATCAAAAGTATCACCAAGACCAATCTCTTGGCCGTTAATATCATTTGTTGCCAAATCTTCGGCCGTATTTTCCAAAACAATTTGTGGAGCTAAGACCAAGGTGTACGAGGCTCCGATTACAGCACCTGTATTGGGGTCGACAGCAGGCGCACCTGTACCGTATTCGCCTCCATCATCGCCGTCGGCGCTGTTGTCCTTGTAAAATTCATCGGCATCGGTACAACCATCGTCATCGCTATCCAAATCTAGATTGTTAGGGTATCCGTCACCATCAGAATCTATACAGGTTTCGGGAACAAGAATGTCTATTTTTACATCATCGATAAAGTTACCTACAGAAATACTGCCATTGGCGGTAGATACCGCCTCAAAAATAAACACGGTATTTGTTTGGCCAACAGGTACGGTATAGGTTCCTGAATATAACACCCAGGCCGTATTATCCGTGGTCATTGTTTCTTGTACGGTGGCACTGGCAAGATCGGCCCCGATCCTCAGTTGCATTACATCGGTACCGGCTCTACCCCTGTGTCTAACCGACCAGCTCATCTCTGTACCTGGGGTCAAACATAAATTTTGGTATAATGCACCGTAACTATTGGCATTAAGTTCAACGTGTTGGTTACCGTCGTAAGAATTTACTCCGTAGAAACCAGATTCCCAGACTTCGATTTTTTTGTCGGTGGCGGTCGAATACCATCCGGGAACACTACTTTCATCTAGAATGGAATATCCGGAAACATTTGGATCTTCAAAACTTTCGTTGACTATCGATTCAAAGCAAAAAGCACCTTCGCATTCATCACTATCATAAATACCGTCATTGTCATCATCGACATCCACAATATCTATAACCCCATCATTGTCAAAATCATTATGTACAATGATGCTAGCGGAAAGAATGTCTTCCGTAATATTTTCATCAACCTGGTCCTGGGTATGCGAAACGGTATTGGTGACATTGATCAGGGGAGCTATGTCAATTTCATCCCCTACTACTTCAAGGTATAGAAATACGGGCTCACCCGGTTCTAATGTTCCAATATCCCAAACCGACCCATTCCATGTTCCGGTAGTGGTAGTTCCGTCTACCAAGGTCAATCCTGCTGGAATGTTGTCTGTAACTTTCAAATTGGTGACCGGTTCAAAATTTTGATTTTCTACCCTAATCGTAAAAGTCGCGGTCTCACCTTCTACAATTTCTGGCTTGTCCACGGTTTTATTGACTACGATATCTTCTTCACAATAAAAAACGGTAACGGATTGGGAGTCATAGGTACATGGCCCCTTGGTTCCCCTAACAAAATAATCGCCAGCGGCAGTTGCTGCATATTCAAACGAATTTGCCCCTTCGATCAGCTGACCGTCATAAAACCATTGGTAGGCATCAAAGTTGTCGTCCGAAGCTTCAAAAATCGTAGCTCCAGAAAAACAATCCCCTTCGGCACCTCCATTAATTTTTAGTACTACTTCGGGAACGGTGTCAAAACCGGAAAAATAACCGGCTACACCTTGGGCACCATTATATCCGAAAAAACCGATAGCCATGGGGCCAGTAGACGTTACGCTGATATCACCGTCCAAATTTGGAATAAAAAATGTTTTCCAATCCGCGGATCCGGTTACAGGGTTAGAAGCAGGTTTGGTCACTTCTACACCGTCTTCGTATACCTTGATGTTTTCATCAGGGGTGTTCGTGGATGCTGTAATGGTGAGTCCACCCGTAACGGTGGAACCCGCAATGTTTCGGATATCCGGAATGTTGTTCATTACATCTGGTAACAAACAGTTTACAGGGGCCACAAAGTTTAAACCTTGTGTGTACAAAGCACTAGATCCCGCCATAGATTGGTAGGCATAGGCATCTTTTGAGGTATGTACGAACATGTTGGCACCTACCGTATTAGAGGAATAATAAGAACTAGGTATTTTGTAGTATTCACCATCATCTATGGTGGCCACTGGGGTTGAGCTACCGTTAATGTATATTTGGGTGTTATCTGCAGTAGCTATAATCAGTGGGAACTCGGTGTATCCGTTAGAGTTACCATTACCTCTTATGAAAACGTAATCTTTACCCAGTCTGTTTTCGGGTACAGGTTGGTCTATACCGGCATCTCTATGGCTCTGTCCTGCTTGGCTACCAAAGTTGATCATACCGTTACTGATCACAATATCTTTATCGGCATCAATGGAAGCCCCGATCCAGCCATCTTCATGTGCCGGGGTGGGGTTGTTACCTATATAGGTTTCATAAACAAAAGATTCGTTGGCATCCAATGTTATAGTGTGAATATTGGCTTTTATACCGGCTCTGTCACCGCCGACCCTAAATTCACAACCCGGATCATAACCAGATAGAGTAATAGTGGTATTGTCCTCGGTGGCCATGATACCCAAGGTGTTAGATTTTGATGAATGGCTACCTAGGTTGGGAACTCCTCCCCATTTAAAGTGTTGGCCTAGTGCTTGTCGTCCCTTGGCGGTTAACGAAGCGGCCTGTGACCCAGATTTACCTCTATAGTTTACGTAGAATTCTTTACCGCTGGGTGACTCAAAACGCAATCCACTATTGTTAAGTACAACTCCCGTATGGTTATTGTCTACCAGTGTAATGTTGTTGTCCCCATTGCCAAGTGTCCACACTACCGGGTTAAGGTTATCTATACTGAAAGTCTGTACGGGGGTGGTATTGGTCCCGCGATACACATTTACCGTAAAAGGCGTTGTTTCTGGAGTAGATAAATATACTGCTTGGTTCTGTATACCTTGATTGTTTTGACCTTGTTTTAATGGTGGTAAGTAATGAAGGTCACTTAATTGGGAGTGTCCGAAAACTCCGGCAAGCATAATTAGGACACAAAACAATTTTTTCATCATTTGTTCTATTAAAGGTAAATTTCGCCCCTAAAAAACCACAATTTGTTAGGCCTGGCAATGAATTGTTGCCAACGGGGTGTTAGCTGTGGTATTAATCAATATATATGTTGACAACATTTTGTGATTCCTTTAAGAATATACCTTTTATCGACTATCGGTACTTTTAACTTACAATCTCTTTATTGTATCTTTATAGAAAGAAATGCCCAGTATGGAAGAACGATTAATGTCCAAGAAAAAGCCAGCATATCCGGTTAGTAAAGAACTGGACGAGTACCTGGAATATTACAATCGAAAAATTGAGATACCCATATTTTATGATGATCTACTTCGTTTTTCCGGTTCAGTTTCCGTGTACGATAAAAATGATGAGGATACTTTATGGATACGGGTGTTCTACTCCGAATTTGAAAGAAAGGAAATAGACGAAAGTTTAAAAAAGGTTTATTCGATTTTACTTTCGGATGGTAATGAAAACATTCACCAATACCTGAATGTGGATTCTGTCGATTATTGCACTTTCGGAAACTCCAAACCTTTTAGAATTAAGGTAAGGAACATTCTAAACGATAATTTCACCAATTTTTATATTAAAAAAACGGATGCATCACGTATTTACGGACTAGAATTGGAGCACATGTTGTCTCCCTATAACCTTAGTTTTTTGGTGTATAAAGATACTTTGATAGAAGAGCATATTGCCGGCATACCTGGTGATGAGTTTATAAAGAACAATCTTCCATCTTGTTCTGAACGGGAAAAGGCTCAGTTGGCCAAGGAGTTCGTAAAATTCAATGAACGATGTATGATCCGATTGTTGGGGGACATGAGGTCGTATAATTATGTAGTTGTGGCAATCCATGATTTTGACCATGTAGCATATAAAATACGTGCGATAGATTTTGACCAACAGTGTTATGAGGGTAAACTGAAAGTATACCGGCCCCAATTTTTTAAAGAGAACTATAAAATGGTCGAGTTGGTGAGGGATAAACTTTTACGGGATTCCGTAGACCAGTATAAGCTAGAAGAAAGGTCTATGGTCGCAAAACGTATTTTGAGCTCTGGTAATAGGATAAAAAAATTAAGGGCCATTTGTAAAAAAGATCATATTTCTACAGATGAAAACATAAATATGTTAAAAGAGGAAATAGCTGTATTGACGTCCGACCCCAATTTTAACAAATGCAAGACCATGGGGGAAGTCTTGGACTTGGCCCTTGATTTTGTTCGTCGTAATTACGAAGATGTTAGTATGAGACAGATTATAGAGAACAGAATTAAGGTCTAGCTCTTCTGTTCTTTGTTAAAGTATACTAGGTAATAGTACATTTGACGCTCTTCGTCCCATCCTTTTTCTACGAATTTTTCGGCAGATTCAGGATTTATGAAATCCATTTTTATCTGAATATTGGTGTCGAGGTTGATGACGTTCTTAATTTTCTTCCTAACATCCGATACTGCCTTGTTGGCTATGTCAAAGTTAGAAACATCCTCGATACTGTATTTAGGTCCTTTTTCTACCTTGTAATGTTTAAATTCCGGTATAAGCTCCGGATTGTCCATTACCTCGTTCAAGAAGTTGCTTTCTTCAAAAGAATCGTTTTTTGCGAAATGGTTTACCGCACGGTTCATGAACAATACTTCTTGTTGTTTGTCCTCCGCGGGCAAAACCACATCTTTTGCAAAATTCTGGCAAAACTTCAAGTAGTTTTTTGTCTTAAAATTATCATCTGAGAGTGGTACGGCACCAAGAAAATGGTCTAACCAGTATTTGGTGTCATACTTATTGCTATCTACAGAAAGTACTTTGTACCCTTCTTCTTGGTTGACATTAAAAATAAGACATCCTTTGTCCAGTTTGTTAATGTTGATCCCTTGCTGTACAATAATGTCCAAGTTGGATTCATTTTCTTGAAACTGAAGAAAATCGTGTTTTAGCTCACTTTTAAAAATACCAATGGCCTCTACCTTTTCATTATCCAATAGCACGTTTGATAAATAAGTGACATACACTTCACCACTTTTAATATGTGGATGGTTCGACTGTTCGAATAAATGAGTTGCTATTTTTTTTGAGGACAAGTGTGTATTTGATGCATCTGAGAACATCTCTATAGCAACCTTGTATATTTCGTTAAATTCTACATCTACCTCATGAGATAGCTTATAATAGTTTTCTTCTTTTTCTCTGAAGGGTTTAAAGAAATACTCTTTTAATAACCCTGTAGTTTCGTCGTTTAACGAAAAAGGTTCCGCGGATAAAAACACACTTTCACCTTTGTTTTTGTTTCCTACTCTATGTATGGAAATATGTTCAATTTGGGTTGCATATAAATTTATCATGGGTATATATCGGGAGTTAAAAAAGTGTTTTGTTTATTTAGAAAATTAATTCCAATTCTCATCGAAATCTAAATCGTCATAATTCTCAAAAGTATCATCAAAATCAAAGGCGCTGTTTTCGGATTCGAACTTTCTTTCTGGAGGTGACTCTGGGAGTTCCCCAAAACTGAACAATACGTTGGGGTAGGCCCTACCATCTTCTTTTTCTACAATATCCGCCAGCTCTACAAAAAAGGTCCACATATTTAGAAAATCATAAACATAGATAAGCTTTGGTGAATTTTCGGTCATTACATCCTCTAAGAATGTTTCGTTCATCAACCTAACGTCAGAACCGGTTTCGCTCATGTCGAACAGTGCTATTTCTTCGTCTTGCTTCCAGTCCTCGTCGCAGGTATAGAAAGAAGCCATTTCGTTTCCAAGAAAGCCAAAAGCTTGTGTAATTGCGTTATGAAATTCTTCTAGAGAGTTATGAGCCTCTATTTCCAAGTCCCTGAAGATGTCTTCTTCAGCGTCTAATATTATCCTTATTTTATAGACCATGCCTTATTTTTTGCGGGAAGGCAAAGTTACAAAGTTTTAGGACTTATTTTAGGCTTTAGGGCATCTAATACCAAATAGAACTGTACACCGAACAAAATGGAGGCCAGAACCAAATGTAAAGGCTGGCTTGTAAAGGGAAAGTTAAGGTAATACATAGAAATTCCGGAAAATATCTCTACAATAAGAATAAAAAGTACCCAATACATTTTAAAGTGGCCCAGTTTTAACTTATAGATGCGGTAGGCCAACAGGCCATTGATCAAAACTACCAAAATAGAAAAAGAGCGATGGGCATAAAATATGATCGAAGGATTTTCCAACCACATACTTTTTGCGGTTTCCCCGAACAAGTCTATTTGATGGTCCACAAATTGCCGTACCTGGGCACCCATTGCGATTTGTACAAGGGTGAAACATAGGGCAACAATGGCCATGATCAATGTCTTTTTATCATATATAATCCTTTTGTCCTCGTTGTTCGCCATATATATTATATAAAGTAGCAGGGCAACAATGAACAAGGCCATTAACATATGAATCGTGATTTTAACGGGTTCTAGCACTGAGTATACCACCGTGGCACCGAGCCATGCCTGAAAACCCATAGAAAAAACTACCAGCCATGAGAGTATGGTGATCCGTTTTCTTGTTTTCCAAAATTTGAAAGAGGCGAAGGCAAGGGCGAGTGTGGCCAAACCTGCCAAAGCACCACATAAACGGTTTATATATTCTACCCATGTATGCCAAGGGTTAAAAATGGCGTAGTCATGTTTTGTATAGGTTTCCCAGTTTCCTTTGTTATATTTTAAAGAAGTCTGAAAATCTTTTTTAGCTACTTGTAAGGTCTCGTTGACAATAATTACTTGGCCTTTTTTAAACTCCCTATTGGGTTCCCACTGTAATTCTGAAGGTTGTGTGGGCGGTATATAGTATCCAAAGCATTTAGGCCAATCCGGACAGCCCATTCCGCTGCCGGTCATACGCACTACTGCACCTGCTAGAATAACTAAATATACCAGTATAAGCGATAACTTCGCCAGTTTTCGGAAGAATTTGGTCATGGTAAAGTGTTTATACAAAATTACCATTCTTTTAAAATATAAGAAAACTCTTGTTATCTAAAATTCCTCTGTCAATCTTGCTTTTTAGGAGGTTATGCTATCATTCTCTTATTATGAACTCTGAACGCCTATTTAGTTGATGTTCTTTGTCTGAACATTTAACGCCGTTGGCACATCTGTTTATTAGTTGTGTCTCTCCATAACCTTTACCGGTAACCCGACTGTTATCTATACCCTTTGAAATAATATAATCTACCGTTCTTTGTGCCCTACGCTCTGATAGCCAAAGGTTATAATTGTCCTCTTCACGACTATCGGTATGGGAGCCTACCTCTATTTTTACTTCGGGTCTTTTTTGCATGTATGCAACTACCTTGTCCAAATTTTCAAAAGCATCTTTACGTAAATATGAACTGTTCAGATCAAAATAAATAGGATCAAGTTTTAGTACTTTGACCAAATCGGCACCTACTACGGCCACTTTACTGGTCTCCTCCATTTCTAACCGTACATTACTTAGTTCTTTGTTGTCTTCTGAAGGAGGTAAGGGGAGAAGACTTTCTTCGTATCCATCCAAATTACCGACAATATTGTATCCGTTTTCTTGACACGGAACCTCAATTTTAAAAGCGCCTTCTTCATTTGTGAAAGTTTCGCCTATACTACTTTCCGATGCGTCCAATACAGAAATATGTGTATTGGGCAGAGCTTTGTTAGAATCTTTATCGACCGCAATACCGGTTATGTCAACGGTACAGTCTATAGTTTTTAAGTAATAAATATCATCGTTTCCAACACCGCCTGCACGGTTAGAGGCAAAGAAACCGGAGTTTGTTTTTTCATCAAAAATCAATGAAAAATCATCATTGGGGCTGTTGATGGGATTACCAAGATTCTTTACAGAATCTTTCTTTTGTAGATCGATGGAAAAAAGGTCCAATCCCCCTAAGCCTGGGTGTCCGTCAGAAGCAAAATATAAAATTCCGGAATCAGAGATAAAAGGGAAGGTTTCTTTGCTTTCGGTATTGATCTGAGGTCCTAGGTTTTCTGGTTGACCAAAACTACCGTCTGCATTTATGGTTGCCACAAATATGTCTGATGCCCCCAAAGTTCCTGGCATATCGGATGAGAAGTATAATTTGGTTCCATCACTGTTCAAGGCAGGGTGTGCCACCGAATATTTGTCGCTGTTAAAAGGTAGGTCTTCAATATTCCCCCATATGCCATCTTTAAGGGTAGCACGGTATATTTTTAATCTACTTATTCCTTTTTTATCTCTACCAAAAGAACCTTTTTTATAGTTGTTTCTTGTAAAATATATGGTTTTTCCATCTTTAGAAAAACTTGTAGAGGACTCGTTGGCCAACGATTTAAGTTCTTCTGAAAAAGGTGATGGGGTGCTATTTTCCTTTATCGAAAAATTGGAAGCGGTGTAAAGATTTAAGTATGGAGTAGTGGTTCTAGAGGTTGTCTCTAGATCTCTTGCCGTAGAAAAGACAAGATCGTTATTGTAAAAAGAAGGTGCGAAATCCGATTCTTTAGAATTAATGGCTGTTAAGTTTTCAACGGTATATTCCTCTGAGGGGGCCATCAGCTCCATAAAGTATTCCACATCCTTATTATGCTTTTGAGCTCTTATGTCGTTCTCTTTTTTCTTTCTGAATTTTTTCATCCAACGTACGGAACCCTCATAATCTTTGGTTGATTTTAATGCCTGTGCATATCTGTAGAGATAATCCGTTTCAATAGAAGTGTTCTTTAATTCAAAAAGTTTGGCATACCAATAGGTCGCTTCTTGATATTCTGCTTTTAGGTAGGCCGTATTGCCAAGGTTTTTACATATTTTCTCATCCGACAATCCTTGTTTTGTAAGCTCCTCATAAGTGGACATGTCCACCATGTATCCATAATGTTCAAAATTATCTTCGGTCAACTTATTTTTCTTGTCCTGGGAAGTTCCCACCTTGGGGATAAGAAATAGTAAACAAAATATGTACGATAAATTGAATCTCATTTTTGGTCGTTTAAAAGAATCTAGGTGTTAGGTCAATTTTGGTGTTTTTAAGAAATTCGTATCTAAGAAATATTTCAAAAGAACCATTGTTGAATTTGGTGCCTCCCAATTCAGAGATTTCACTGTCATAAGCAAGGCCTAACATTAACTGCTTGGTGATTTGAAACCCGAAAAGAGCACTTATCGCGGCGTCCCATCTGTAGGCGGCCCCCATAGTAAATCTATCATTTAATAAAAAGTTGGCGGATACATCGGCCTGTAACGGAGCTCCAGGGGTAGCTTTTAATAAAAAGGCCGGTTTAAATTTTAATGATGACGACATATTAAAAACATATCCTGATATTAGGTACCATGTCATTTCATCTACAGAAACAATATTGTTGTCACTTCCCGAAGAACTGTCAAAATGCTCTGTTTTCATAAAATTTGGTACAGATAGGCCCGCATAAAAATTATTGCTGTGGTAGTAGATGCCGGCACCAAAATTCGGAACAAATTTTTTGTATAGCTCAGTGGAGGTGACGGTGCTTGTACTGGCATTGTAATTTCTTAGATTGTTAAAATCAATATTTAATAAGTGACCGCCCGCTTTAATTCCAAAAGATAACTTGTGTGTTTCTGATGTTTTTATGGAATAGGAAAAAGCAGCATCAAAGTAGGTGTTTTGATTGGTGTTGTTTCCGATTTCATCATTTACTATAGATAATCCTAGGCCAACTTTATTTGAAGTGGGGCCATGAATGTTCAATGTTTGGGTATTTGGGGCGCCATCACGGCCAACCCATTGAGACCTATGAAGTGCGGCGATACTCAACACCTCCCTAGATCCTGCATAGGCCGGATTTACAGATAAAGTATTGTACATATATTGCGTATACTGGGCATCTTGTTGGCCAAAAGCAATGTAATGCGAGCCTATAACAATGATTAAGAATAAAAAGGCGATTTTATTGATGTTCTTCATCTTTTATCGAATTACATGGAGATATCCAGTTAATAATTTCTGTTTTCCATCCACTTCATATCGTATATCATAGAAATATACCTCAGTCGGCAGTTCTTTATTTTTCATGATAACGGTTCTTCCATTTGAATATCCATTGAAGGCATTAATGCCATTTTTATACCCTTGGGTTTCCCATACTTTTACACCCCATCGATTGTAGATTTCAACCTTGTTGTTGGGATATCTTTCAATATTGATAATTTTGAAACTCCCATCCATAGAATCTCCTGGTTTTACCAAGTCTGACTCTACATATATTTCGCATGTAACCCCATTTGGTGGTGTTCCCCCAATGGAATCACAAGGGTCGAGAGGGTCTGTGTTGTCGCTCACTTCTTGGCCATCATTAATGGTGTCACCATCTGTATCGGGGTTTTTGGGGTCTGTACCTCTGTTTATTTCCTGTGCATTGGTGAGATTGTCCATATCGCAATCGGTTTCACCCCATTCCGCGGTAGGTATTATGGTCTGGTTTTCTAAAATAAAATCACAAGGATCCATTGGGTCGGTATTGTCGGTAACTTCTTGCCCGTCGGTTACACCATCTCCATCCGTATCCGGATTCATAGGGTCAGTACCTAATAGGGCTTCCTCTTCTTCTGTTAGGTCATCATTATCGCAATCACTGGTGGGTAATGGGGTACCTCCAATAGAATCACAGTCGTCAAAAGGATCGGTTCCGTCCATCATTTCCTTACAATCCAATATGGTATCTCCATCTGAATCCAAGTTTGAAATGGTTACGGTAACCGTAGCGGTCGAGTTCGCACCACAAACATTGCCTGTTACGGTGTACGTATAGGCTCCGGCTCCGGCGCCTTCAGGGTTTGGGCTCCATGTTCCTAGAGGGGTGTCCGTTCCCAAGAGTGCAAGAAGCTGGGCCTGGGTTACCGTCTCGTCGGGACATATGGAGAGGGTGGCATCGGTTCCGGCATTTGGTTGTATGTCCTCGGTAACGGTTACGATAGCGGTCGCATCCTCACATGCGTTCCCCTTAACAGTGTAAGTATAGGTTCCTGCGCCGGCCATGACAGGACTCCATGTACCCCCTGTATCGGGCGTACCTCCGAGTTGGGCAAAGAGCTGTGTAGCTGTTACTGTCTCGCCTTCACATATGGTAAGACTTCCATTGGTTCCGGCGTTCGGTGCCGCTTGTTCGGTCACCACCACCTGGGCGGTATCGTTTCCGGTACAGGGTGCGGTCGCGGTTACGGTATAGGTATAGGTTCCGGCACCGGCCAGGGCAGGGCTCCATGTACCCCCTGTATCGGGCGTACCTCCGAGTTGGGCAAAGAGCTGTGTAGCTGTTACTGTCTCGCCTTCACATATGGTAAGACTTCCATCGGTTCCGGCGTTCGGTGCCGCTTGTTCGGTCACTACCACCTGTGCGGTGGCATTCTCGGTACAGGGTGCGGTGGCGGTTACGGTATAGGTATAGGTTCCGGCGCCGTCTAGGGCGGGGCTCCATGTTCCTCCCGAATCATGGGCGCCAAGCTGTGCAAAAAGTTGTGCTTCAGTCACTGTCTCGCCTTCACATATGGTAAGACTTCCATTGGTTCCGGCGTTCGGTGCCGCTTGTTCTGTCACCACCACCTGGGCGGTATCGTTTCCGGTACAGGGTGCGGTGGCGGTTACTGTATAGGTATAGGTTCCGGCACCGGCCAGGGTAGGGCTCCATGTTCCTCCCGCATCGTGGGTACCCAACTGTGCGAAAAGTTGGGTCTCGGTCACTTTGGTTCCTTCACAAATCGTCAGGGCTCCATCGCTGCCCGCATTGGGCTTGGCCTGTTCGGTCACTACCACCTGTGCGGCGGCATTCTCGGTACAGGGTGCGGTAGCCGGTACGGTATAGGTATAGGTTCCTGCGCCGGCCATGACGGGACTCCATGTTCCTCCCGAATCGTGGGCACCCAACTGTGCAAAAAGTTGTGCCTCGGTCACTGTCTCGCCTTCACATATGGTAAGACTTCCATCGGTTCCGGCGTTCGGTGCAGCTTGTTCGGTCACCACCACCTGGGCGGTATCGTTTCCGGTACAGGGTGCGGTGGCGGTTACGGTATAGGTATAGGTTCCGGCACCGTCTAGGGCGGGGCTCCATGTTCCTCCCGAGTCGTAAGTGCCCAACTGTGAAAAAAGTTGTGCCTCGGTCACTTTGGTCCCTTCGCAAATTGTCAGGGTTCCATCGCTACCCGCGTTTGGTTTCTTTTGTTCCGTTACCACAATCTGTGCAGTATCGTTTCCGGTACAGGGTGCGGTCGCGG
Organism: Maribacter sp. MMG018; assembly: GCF_018100785.1. GTDB lineage: Bacteria > Bacteroidota > Bacteroidia > Flavobacteriales > Flavobacteriaceae > Maribacter. The sequence goes on from NZ_JAGJEC010000001.1 coordinate 1,920,719, forward strand.
TTACGGTATAGGTATAGGTTCCGGCGCCGGCCAGGGCAGGGCTCCATGTTCCTCCCGAATCGTGGGCACCCAGTTGTGCAAAAAGTTGGATCTCGGTCACTGTCTCGCCTTCACATATGGTAAGACTTCCATCGCTTCCCGCATTGGGCTTTGCCTGTTCGGTGACCACCACCTGGGCGGTAGCATCCTCGGTACAGGGCGCGGTAGCGGTTACGGTATAGGTATAGGTTCCGGCACCGTCTAGGGCGGGGCTCCATGTTCCTCCCGAATCGTGGGCGCCCAACTGTGCAAAAAGTTGTGCCTCGGTCACTGTTTCGCCTTGGCAGATCGTCAAGGTTCCATCGCTGCCCGCATTCGGCGCTGTCTGCACGGTCACCACCACCTGGGCGGTATCGTTTCCGGTACAGGGTGCGGTGGCGGTTACGGTATAGGTATAGGTTCCGGCACCGTCTAGGGCGGGGCTCCATGTTCCGTCTGTATCGGGAGTACCGCCGAGTTGAGCGAACAGTTGTGTCTCGGTCACTTTGGTCCCTTCACAAATCGTCAATGTCCCATCGGTTCCCGCATTTGTTTTAGGTTGTTCCATGACGGTCACGGTACTGGTATCGTCTACGGTACAGGGTGCCGTGGCCGGTACGGTATAGGTGTAGGTACCCGGACCATCAGGGACTGGCGACCATGTTCCGTTGGTATCCGGGTCACCTCCGAGTTGTGCAAAAAGTTGTGCTTCGGTCACTTTTTCGTCTTTACAGATTGTCAGGGCTCCATTGGAACCTGCCTCTGGTGCCGCTTGCACCGTCACGACAACCGTTGCCGTATCGTCTACGGTACAAGGTGCCGTGGCGGTTACGGTATAGGTATAGGTACCTGCCACTTCGGTAGGGAAGGACCATGTTCCTCCCGAGTCGTACGTACCCAGTTGTGCAAAAAGTTGAGCCTCGGTCACTATCTCGCCTTCGCAGATCGTGAGTGTCCCATCGCTTCCCGCATTGGGCTTTGCCTGTTCGGTGACTATCACCTGTGCGGTGGCATCCTCGGTACAGGGTGCGGTAGCCGGTACGGTATAGGTGTAGGTGCCCGCTCCGTCAGGGATGGGGCTCCATGTTCCTCCCGAGTCGTAAGTGCCCAGCTGTGCAAAAAGTTGTGCCTCGGTCACTTTTTCATCTTTACAGATCGTGAGTGTCCCATCGCTTCCCGCATTGGGCTTTGCCTGTTCGGTGACCACCACCTG
>NZ_JAGJEC010000010.1 GCF_018100785.1 Maribacter sp. MMG018
TGACGGAACGCCGGACTATCTGGATCCGAGCAATGAATTGTTGGATGTTGTTGATGATGATGTTTCAACTTCTGAGGATACACCTTTAGATATTGATATACTGGCAAACGATACGGATATACCCGCGGATGGAACATTAACATTCACTGATCCATCGAATGGAACCCTAGTGGTCGATGACGGAGGTACTCCCGATGATATCAGTGACGATACGGTTACATATACACCTAACGATGGATTCTATGGTACGGATAGTTTTGAGTATACCATATGTGATTCTTTTGGTAATTGTGATACCGCAACGGTTACCATAACTGTAGAAGAGTCTATATCTAAAAAAATTGAGGTAAACCAGATGGTGACACCAAACGGAGATGGGAAAAACGACTTTTTATTTATTAGAGGTACTGAAAATATCAGATATAGTAAGTTGAGAATTTTCAACAGATGGGGTGTAGCGGTATATGAAGGTGAAAATTATAATAACCAAAATAATGTTTTCGATGGTAGGTCTAGAGGAAGGTCAACATTCAATGTTGAGAAATATCTACCGGCGGGTATCTATTATTACATTTTTGACTATACCACATTAGATGGAGAGCATTTTGTGGATAGTGAGTATATTTACATTGATAGATAACATCATAACAGTATGAATATCAGAAATAAAGTTCTTAGTTTATTAGCAGTTTCATTACTTTTTTTAGGAGTGATAAATGCGCAGCAAGATGCCCAATATACTCAGTATATGTTTAATACGATGAGTGTGAACCCTGCCTATGCGGGTTCTAGGGGACAATTGAGTATTGCCGCTTTATATCGTTCCCAATGGGTAGGTCTAGATGGTGCCCCTACTACTCAAACCTTAAACCTTCATTCTCCGATCCGTAATAGTAAATTAGGATACGGACTGTCCATCGTTAATGATGAAATTGGTAATGGTACGGTACAGGAAACATATTTTGATGCAGTTCTTTCCTATACTATTGATGTTTCACGAGAAGGGAAACTATCTTTTGGGTTAAAGGCCGGTGGTAATTTATTGAACCTTGATTTTACCAAGCTGAGAAATTTCGATGCGGAACCTGTTAATTCCAATAATATAGAAAACAAGTTTTCGCCAAATATCGGACTTGGGTTTTATTATCATTCCAATAAATTTTATGCAGGTTTATCTGCACCAAACCTATTACAGACGGAGCATTTCGACAATTCTGAAACAGATGCTAATTCGGTTCAGTTTTTATCCAAAGAAAGAATAAACTTTTATTTTATTACAGGATATGTCTTTGACTTAAATGGTAATCTTAAGTTTAAACCTGCACTTCTGACCAAAGTGGTTGGCGGTGCACCTCTACAAGTAGATTTATCCGCAAATTTTATGTTTAACGAAAAATTCACTTTTGGTGCTGCTTACCGCTGGGATGCTGCCGTAAGTGCCATGGCAGGGTTTCAGATTTCAGAACAGTTTATGCTAGGTTTGGCTTATGACAGGGAAACAACTGAATTGGGAGGTACCCAGTTCAATGATGGTTCTTTTGAGGTCTTTTTAAGATTCGAATTGGTAAAATCTTTCCAAAGATTAGTGTCACCCCGTTTCTTCTAAATATGAACAATCACATGATGAAAAAAATACAGTTTCTCATTTTTATTGGGCTCATAATCAATATAAACAGCACTTTTGCTCAAGAAAGATTGCTTAATAAAGGGAACGAAAAATATGAGGAGTACTCTTTTAGGCCAGCAATAGATATCTATAAAAAGGTATTGGAAAAAGGATATGCCTCTGCAGACCTATTAAGAAAGCTTGGGAACTCTTATTATTATAATGCAGATTATAAGGAAGCTGGTGAAACTTATGCCAAACTTGTTGCCGATTACCCAACAGAAATTACAGCGGAAGATTATTTCAAGTATGCCCAATCACTAAAATCATTGGGAGATTATGAAAAGGCCGGCATTATTATGTCAAAATTTTCTGAGATTACTTCAAATGATTTAAGGGCTAGTGAATACAAAACCGAGCGCGATTACCTTGCGGAAATAAAGGCAAACTCGGGCAGATACGAACTTAAACCTTTTGAGTATAATTCTCCCTACACAGAATTTGCCCCTTCGTACTATAAGGAGGGACTAATATTCTCTTCTGATAGGGATACTGGTAATTTTGCCAGATATCGTCATACATGGAACTCAAAAGATTTTTTGGATTTGTATAAGGTGAATTCCGATAGCTCCTCGATAGATAATGTTGTTAAGCTTGATGATAATGTAAATACTCGATTACATGAATCCACGTCCATCACAACCAAAGATGGGCAAACCATGTACTTTACACGAAACAATGTTGTAGAAGGCAAGTATAAAAAGGACGATAAAGGTATAATTAGGTTAAAGATTTTTAGAGCTCAATTAATGGAAGATGGCACATGGGGTGAAATAGAGGATTTACCATTTAACAGCGATTCGTATTCTGTGGCCCACCCTGCATTGAGCCCTGATGAAAAAACACTTTATTTCGCTTCTGATATGCCGGGATCTATAGGTGAGTCCGATATTTTTAAAGTTGCGATCAACAATGACCGAACTTTTGGCCCTCCTATAAATCTGGGTTCAAATATAAATACAGAGGCAAGGGAGACCTTTCCTTTTGTGACCAATAATGAGATATTATATTTCTCTTCTGATGGGCACCCAGGTTTAGGTGGGTTGGATGTTTTTGCAACCAAGATTAAACGAAACGATTTCACCGGTAAGGTCATGAATGTGGGCGAACCTGTTAATAGTATTAAAGATGATTTTACCTTCATCTTTAACGAAGAGACAAAGCAAGGTTATCTTGCTTCAAATAGGGATGGAGGTCAAGGTTATGACGATATATATGGCTTTTTGGAGAAAGAACCACTCGTTTTTGATTGTATCCAACAAGTTACCGGTACTGTTAGAGACAAGATTTCCAATCAAGTATTGGTAGGTGCGACCATAAAGGTTATTGATGAGGAAAATGAAGAATTGTTATCTACAATAACTGATTCGGAAGGAGAATATAGCCTGACCTTGGATTGTAATCAAGGTAATTTTGTAAGGGCTCTTATGGAGGGGTATGTACCACATGAAGAGTATATAGGTGAATCTGATGGTAAGCCAAAAATCATTGATTTTTACCTTGAAAGAGACCGGGTTACAGCTGGTTTTGGAGATGATTTAGCTAAATTATTGCAATTAAGCACCATTTACTTCGATTTTGATAAGTATAACATTCGCAAAGATTCTGAAGTAGAAATTGAAAAGGTAATTGCGGCGATGGAAAAATATCCTAGTTTAAGATTAAAAGTGAATTCGCATACGGATAGTAGAGGCCCTGCAGCCTATAATTTATGGCTGTCACAAAAAAGAGCAGAATCTACCGTAAATTATATGATTAAAAAAGGAATATCTCCAGATCGCTTGGTATCAGAAGGTTATGGGGAATCTAAACTTTTGAACGAATGTGCCGACGGGGTTAAATGTTCTGCTGAAAAACACGAATATAACAGGCGTTCCGAGTTTATAATTCTGGAATAAATAAATAGTTTTTTAATCAACGGGCTATAGTGTAGTTCTATAAACAGCATAAAGCCAATGTCATTTTCCTTTTTTTAAGATGATTCAATATCTATATTGGGTATTGAGCATTTGGATAGGTTAAAATAAAAAGGAATTTCCTGGTTGCATAGGTTTCTTTTTTATCGTGGTCTAGAATTAATAGGAAAATCACCGAAGAAAGAAAATCCTGAATTTATGGGTCTGTAATAGACTACAATTCTTTCATTTAAGCTCAAAAGCCCTGTTTTTAAGGTAGGTTTAAGGGCTTGCCATCAGTTTTTCATTTCCATACTTCTGGTTTATGGGTGTTTACAACATTTTTTTTTCTCTTCTTAATGAATGGTTGATTTTTGAAATACTTAATAATCAGCTAAGGACTCCCCATAAATTAGCATTTTAAATATCAATGATGAAATTTTCCGAAATCAAGAATTATTTTTCGGTAAAACAAAGTCTTCTAGTAATGATCATGTTTGGCACGGTACTATCAAGTGCCCAAACAACCTTTACGGAAAGTGCGGCTTCTTTTGGTTTGAATTTGGGAAAAAAGAAGGATGGAGGACATGCTTGGGCCGATTTTGATGGCGATGGCCTTTTAGATGTTTTGGTATTGGAAAACAACAGTGGTAATGGAGTAAAGAGTTTTTTGATGCGCCAATCCCCGGCTGGTACTTTTACCAATGTACAAAGTACGTTGGCTCCTGGAATGCTTGGTGATGGAGCGGAAAGGCAAGCGGTTTGGGGAGATTTAAACAACGACGGCAGACCCGATTTTATGATCAATTCCCACGGTAGTTACGGATCGGGGGTAGCAATTCAGATCTTTATACAAAATGCGAACGGTACTTTTGGAAATGGGGTGGGAGGTACTAGCCCTATAACTATAGGAAGATCGGGAGCTACGATTAACATAAGCAGTTTAAATACAGAAGGAGCTGGTTTCTTCGATTTTGAAGGGGATGGCGATTTGGATATATTTTTTGATAGCCACAATTTTGGGATAGAACTGTTAAGGAACAACTTTATAGATCACACCACCCATAGCATTGTTAATCCCGGTCCTGGCAGTTTATTTACTCATATTACCCCAGGTAGTGGTAGTGGAGTTACCGAGTATGGCCTCAACCAATATGCGACCGATGGAGATTATGGTACGGCGGCAGATGTCAATGATGATGGGTGGGTAGATATTTTTATGAGAAAACGTGATGAAAACGATTTTTTTCTCAATCAAGGAGGGATGTTCGCGAATGGGGCAGACTTGGGTCAGGCATATAATAGTAACAAGGGCGGCAACGGATTGTGGGATCTAGATAATGATGGGGACTTGGATGCCGTTTGGACGGAAAACGGTTTAACCCAAATATTTCGGAATGATGGGGCTGGTGTTTGGACGGCATTGGGATCGAGCGTTTTTCCCGGTCTGCCACAACCCTCAAATACCAATAATGGGTCCTCCTCCGCACGAATAGATGCCTTGGCCGGTGGTGATATCGATAACGATGGTGATATCGATTTACTCTTGGTTGGTAATAGTAGAAGTTATTTGTATATCAATCAATTAAATAGTCCCACTCCCGCACCAGGTGTCGTAGGTAGTGGATCCCCGATGACCTTTAGTCTGGATCCAGAGACCTTTAATAGCGGTAGAGATGGCGAGGGTACTACCATGGTCGATGTGGATGACGATGGTGACCTCGATATCTACATGAACATCAACAATCACTTTAACCAACTTTATATTAATAACTTACCTGCGGCAAACAGAAAAAACCACCTTATAGTAAATGTGACCGAAGACCGTTCGGCAGATGGTAGCACAGGTGCTTTTCCCGGTCGTGTGGCCATTGGTACCAATGTAATTATAAAAGATTGTGCAGGTAACATCGTCAGTGGACTCAGACAGGTCAACGGGGTCTACGGCCACGGCACCCAGCAACCGGAGCAGGTTCATTTTGGCTTGCCCTTAGGGGAAGATGAAACGTATATCATAGAAGTTAGATACCCCAATTTTGTACACCCTACCAATGGTGTTACCCGATTGGTCGCCACTACTGTAGCCCAGCCTAGTACCATATCCGGAACAAATCATTACTCAATGACCACTACGGATGCCGAAACTATAGAAAACCCCAATCCTCCCGTTGCCAACGATGATTTGGAGGTCGTTTCCTATGGAAATACGGTTTCTGTTCAAATCGATTTGTTCGCCAACGACTCTGAACCCGATGGGGAAAACTTTTTTATAGAAAGTGTGGTTCAACCGGCCATAGGAAATGTAAGCATAGACGATGCGGATAACGGTTTGGTAACCTATACTTATAGTGGCGCAACACCTTTTCCAGGAACTACCTTTGAGTATACCATTACCGATGCCACATCAACTATTTGTCCGGCACAGGGAAAAAGTGACACGGCGACGGTAACCGTTTATGAGCCTTGTGCAGATCCGACAGGTATAGATACCGATGGTGACGGAATCAACGATGTGTGCGATCTGGATAACGACAACGATGGTATTTTGGACACCGATGAATGTATCGACTCTTCTGCACTTGTTGAAAATGGCGATTTTACCGATTGGATATTTTATAACAGTTGGACAGGCTCTGGGCAAAGTTGGAATAAAAATGCCAACCGTGCCTATTATGCACAATGGAATGGTGCCGGTACGGCTACATTTTATCAAACCATCAACGTATCTCCCAATATTTTAAATACCATAACTTTTGACGTTGGTGCCTATGCCGACTATTCTGGGGAGTCAACGCTCGAAGTCAAGATAGATGGTGTAGTATACTATACGGAAACCTCGACCCAGATAGCGGTTGCTAATGGAGGTAATGCCCAAAATGGAAATGAGACGTTATACATGGTTTCTAGAAGCTTCTCTTTTACACCAACGTCTAATACCGTAACATTAAGTTTCGATGGATCTTCGCCGGTAAATAATCACGATTTGTTATATGTAGACAATGTAATGTTAAGTACCGGTTGTGGGGATTTGGATGGTGATGGTATTACAGCTGTTTACGATTTGGACAGTGATGGTGATGGTTGTTTTGATGCATTGGAAGGGGCCGGTAGTTTAGCTTTTTCCGACTTAAATGGTGATGGAACTATTGCTGGGACAGTAGATAATAATGGAGTTCCAATAGCGGCCAGTGGAGGACAGGGAAAAGGAAGCAGTGCCGATTATACGGTAACTTCCGGTTTATGCGATGATGATGGCGATGGAGTGAACAACGCAAACGATAAATGTCCGTATTTCGATGACGCCATTGATAGTGACAATGACGGTATACCCGATGGATGTGACGTAGATGATGATAATGATGGTATCTCCGATTGCGATGAATCTACCGAAAGCGTATCGAATGAGTTCGCTTGGACACTGAACACACCGTCGGGCAACCTGGAAATGGATACTGATTATACTCCTGAAATTAATGATTGGATATTGGACGAAACCAAGACCATGGTCTTGAACAGCCCTATATTCAGTATTAGTGGCAGTAATTTGCGAATAAGCTCAATGTCTGCCCAGAATAAAGAGGAAGCTATTGCCAATGGTGATTATGTAGAAGTGTCTTTCACGACCGGGTCTGAACTTTCTTCTATTCTGCTGAACCAAATCAGATCAGGTTGGTACCAACCTAATCAGGGCGATTCTTATTATACGGCAACGGCCTTTACCAAGGTAGGCTCTAACGTTTGGACAACTTTGTCAGAAGATGTTTTACATACTGATGACGGAAGTGGTTATGCTACTTTTCAACATTTGGCGACCGGACCCCTTTACTTGGATGCGGATACCGAATATGCATTTAGATTTTATGCATATGGGCAAATGGACGATTCTTCCGAGTCCTATTCAATTTTAGATGATATTGCTTTTGGTTTTATAGCTTGTAGAAGTGGTGATCTCGACGGTGATACGACCCCTAATCATTTAGATGATGATAGCGATGGTGATGGCTGTAACGATGCTGATGAGGCTTATGGGGTATCTGGAACGGATTCTGATGGCAATGGCATGTACGGCTCCGGTAGCCCAACGGTCAATTCGGACGGTTCGGTGGCAGCGGCTTCTTATGATGTTCCAGAGGATGGCGATTCTGATGGTAATTATGATTTTTTACAAGCGGGTGTAGCACCTATAATAACATTGCAACCTCAAAATAGTACCATTTGTAGTAGTTGTAGCACAACCATGGAGGTATCGGCATCCAATACGGATATTTATCAATGGCAGTTGTTTAATGGTAGTACATGGGAGGATTTAACCGATACCGGCATACATAGTGGAACAACTACAAACGTTCTCACTATTACCAATCCATCGGGTGCTGCTAACGGAAATCAATATAGGGTTGTTGTAGCCAATTCAATATTCGTATGTAGTGCTCCAATTTCAAGTACGGCTACTCTCACGATTGAGAGTGCTACCGTCATTACCAATCGAAGAATAACCTACAGAATTCGTAAAGATTAAATAGCAACAGTTTTTTAATACAGATAATGTGTAGAACATTTTCAAATTAATGTATGGCTTAAAGTTGTTTTAGGTTCGGTTTAATGTTAACGAGCTACATGTATTCAAGTGGTAGATTGCTCGTTTTTACATAGTTTTTGTGAAAATTTACCTGGAAATGTATTAAATATAAAACCCTTTGAAACGCTAATTATGATGGGGTGTTTTCGATAAAATGTAAATAAATGGGAGGAATGCAAACCTCATATTTGTCTACCTATACTGTACAAATAACTCAGTACACAACATTTATTTTAGAAGGTAGACCTTAAAATCAATCTTTGTAAGATATGGTTACGATAAGTCTGCATTGATTTCATTAAAATCAATTCGCTATGAATATCATAACAAAGAATAAAACTTTAGAGACTATAGAAATTTCTGAAAATGAAATTGAAATTAAAAAGTATGAGAAGTCAAATTATTACAACTAAAAGTAGTGCTTTAAAAAGTGCACTGGCAATTTTCACCTTACTATTGTCTAGTTTTGCATTTGCGCAAACTACCGTTACTTTAGAAGATCAGTGTAATTGTGAAGTTTTACAAGGTACCGATGTTTCTGCCCCAGGGGTAACTACACCAGCGGGTGCCGATCTTGGAGACTTATACGTGAATACCACTACAGGTACTATTTATTTTTGGGATGGTGATTCTTGGGAATTGACCGCTACCGATTTAAATACGACCAATACTAGTTTTACAATAGATTCGGTTGCCGGTGATCTTGTAATAACCGATAGTGATTCGAATGAAGTTAGGGTTCCGTTGGCGGACATAGCGGCAGAAGTTGATACGAACACTACCAATGTAACCTTCGAGGTTAATACTACAACAGGTACATTGGATATTGTAGATTCAGATGCGGGAATAGTATCGGTTCCATTGACGGACATAGCTGCAGAAGTGAATACAGACGATCAAAATGCTACTGAGGTAAACCTTTTGAACCCCATCGATGTTGATGGTGATAGTACCAACGAGACAACGGTAGAGGAAGCTTTGGCCGATTTGGCTGCAAACAATGCCCTTGATTTGGACATTGATCCAACAAACGAACTTACCACCAGCGGAAGCGGCGTTCCTGCAGGAGCACCTGCCAATAACAATCCTGGGGTAACTTATCTTGATACAAGTACGAACGAACTATATGTATACGATGGTACCAACTGGACTATGGTTACGGATAACCAAAATGCTACTGAGGTAAACCTTTTGAACCCCATCGATGTTGATGGTGATAGTGCCAACGAGACAACGGTAGAGGAAGCTTTAGCCGATTTGGCTGCAAACAATGCCCTTGATTTGGACATTGATCCAACGAACGAACTTACCACCAGCGGAAGCGGCGTTCCTGCAGGAGCACCTGCCAACGATAATCCCGGGGTAACCTATCTTGATACAAGTACAAATGAGCTGTATGTCTACGATGGTACCAACTGGAATATGGTTACGGACAACCAAAATTTGAGTGAGGTGTTGGCAGATGGTAATGATGGTGGCGGATTGGCCATCACCAATATAGCCAACCCTTCCAATGCACAGGATGCCGCTACAAAAGCTTATGTTGATGGTGAAATAGCTGCGGCGACTACCCTTAACGACGGACAAATATATGTTGGCGATGCTGGCAACAATGCTGTAGGTGTGACAGCATCGGGAGATGCGACCATATCCAATACTGGGGTTATAGATTTGACGGCCGATGCTGTTGAAACGGATGAGATTATAGATGGTGCGGTAACCAGTGATAAGATATTGGATGGTACAATTGCCACAATTGATATAGCCGATGATGCTGTAAACGCCGAAAAAATAAATAGCGATGTAGCGGGATCTGGATTGGTACAGAATGCATCAGGTGCATTGGATGTGGATGTTTCTGCTTTGACGGGAGACGGTAGTATCACTTCTAGCGATATAGATGTCACAGGAGGTGTGAATTCCACATTGAATGATGTAACATTGACCATAGCGGATAACGCGATCACAAATGCAAAGATGGCTGATGATGCCATTACCACTGCCGAGCTGGCAAATGATGCTGTTTCTTTAGAGAAATTGGCCCACGGAACCGCTGACGGACAGGTGATGCGTTGGGATGCGGCAACCTCTTCCTGGACCTTGGTAGACCTTGGTTCGGTAACGGTAACGGAAAACGATGGTGTAATCGGTAACGAGGTAACCGGGGCTACAGATGGAACATTGACGCTCTCTGGGTTAGGAACGACGGTGAGTCCTTTAACATTGGGGATAACTGCAGGTGGTGTTTCTACGGTGCAGCTCGCC
>NZ_JAGJEC010000011.1 GCF_018100785.1 Maribacter sp. MMG018
TTTCGACCTTTCTGTATCTATAAGTCCCAGTTCAATTCAAGGAAGCTTTGGTGGTACAAGTATGATAATACCGGGTACCATAGGACAAGCGGATATAGGCAATGGAGCTATAGGTCCAGGGGAAATTCAATCTAATGCGGTATCTTCTGATGAAATAGAAGATGGCACTGTACTTAATGATGATATTGGCCCTGGAATTGATGGAGCTAAAATAATTCCAGATTTTGGAGCACAAAACGTTGTCACCACAGGTGACGTAAGTGCAAATAGTTTCATTTCAGCAACTGCTACCTATCCTGATTACGTTTTCCAACAATACTTTTTAGGAAATTCTTCGCTAAATAAAGATTACAAATTTTCAACATTGAAAAGTGTAGAAAGCTTTATAAAGAAAAACCACCATCTACCCGGGATAAAATCAGCCGAAGAAATTGCTGAAAACAACGGCAAATGGAATCTTACTGAAGGAGCCCTAATCAATCTAGAAAAAATTGAGGAGCTTTTTCTACACACCATAGAGCAAGAAAAGAAAATAGAAAGCCTAAAGGCCCAAAACGAAACCCTTTCACAAGAAATGGAGGCCTTAAAACAACAGGTAGCGGCCATCAAAAAAATGTTGGAAGAAAAGACACAAGAATAGACCATGGGAAAATGCTGCTACATATTGCTGTTCTTTTCGTTGGGTTTTGCCCAGGCGCAGACCGCCCTGTACAACGAGGGCAATATTCGTATTCACGAAGGGGGAAAAATCGGTTTTCACACCGACCTCATCAACGATGCCCCTTTTGATCAAAACCGTGGAATAACAGGGTTTTATAGCACTTCTATCCTTTCGGTTTCCGGCACCGTGGTACCCGAATTCTACGACGCGGAGGTATTTACCAGAAATGGACTAGAACTGCAATTGGGAGTGGACAATACCAACAACACCAATTTTGTGGTGGGCGACATAAGAACCCCCAGAAACAATGCTACCGTGTACTATAATTTTTTGGAGAACGGTTTTTACACCGGTGAGGGCGATTTTTTAAAAATAGACGGCTATGCCGCCATCACCAATAAGGCTCAATTTATATTTCCCGTAGGGGATTCAGAACAGTTACGGCCCTTGGTGCTCAACTCGCAAGATGTAAATCTTTTTGCCAAATGCGCCTATTTTTATGAGAGTCCCGCTTCACAGTCCACCTTTTCCGGAAATTTCGACACCTTTCAACTAGACAGGGACCTAGAGTATGTTTCTAACAAAGAATTCTGGCATTTAGAGGGCAACATCCCCAGTACCATTAATTTAAGTTGGAACTCCAGAAGCGACCTAGCTGTGCTTACCGATGATATCACCACCATAGTTCCCGTAGGTTGGAGCAAGGAATCCCAAAAATGGGTCAATCTAAAATCGACTGGTACCCTAGGTACCCTCGAGGAAGGTTTTGTGGTTTCCGAAACCTTTGTTCCCAACGAATATGAGATCATCACCTTTGGTGTTTCTAAAATACCGTACGAACCTTTGTCAAAAGAAATACTAAGTCTCGAAAATTACTTTGTATCACCCAATGGCGATGGTATCAACGATAATTTCTACATTCCAGAACTGGTAGAGGAATCCCCGAACAACATTGTTCGTATCTTCGACCGTTTTGGTTTAAAGGTATTTGAAAAATCCAATTATATAGATGAGTTCAATGGCTTTTCCAATATTGATAATTTTGTAATCTCTAGAGAAGAAGGTCTTCCTGTGGGCGTTTATTTTTATACGATCTATATGGCCGATCTAGATTTAAACTACCAAGGTTTCCTCTACCTTGCCAGGTAACATACACCACTGTTTCACAGCACTTTACACCACCATCTCGTTTACCCGACAATTTGGCCTTTAAACGATAGATTTTCAATGCCTTATAATTTTTAATGCCCCTACCCTATTGCTCCCCTACAACATTTCCTGTTTTTGACCACAACTTTACCCTAGTACACAACAAAATTAAATCTTCCTAGACTTTACAAGGTAATTTTACAAGGATATAAAGTGACCCCTAAGCTCTGTTGACATGCAAGTAAAAAGAATTTTACCGTTAATACTTCTGTTCGTTGCTCAATTTGCATTTTCACAGGTGAAAATTGGTCAAAACCCGAACAGTATAAATTCGGCCTCGATCATCGAGCTCGAAAGTACAGATAAGGCCTTGGTTCTTACAAGGCTGACCACTGCACAAATGCAAGCGATCGTTCCGTTGAACGGAGCTGTTGTTTATAACACCGATACACAATGTGTTCATTATTACGATGGCAGTGGCTGGATCAATCTATGTGACGGCAATACCACAAGTTCGTTCTCTTTTGCCGACAATGGCGACGGCACCATTACCCTTTCTGATGGAAACGGCAATACCGTAACTTTTGAGGGTGCAGCGCAAACCATCACCACACTTACCGATAATGGTGACGGCACTTATACCTATACCAACGAGAACGGCGTGGAAACTGTAATTTCTATCGCAAGTTCTGACAACCAAACTCTTCAAACCGACAATACACCCGGCAACATTGGTATCACCAATGGTAATACACTGACCATTAATGTGGAGGATGGTGATGCGGACGACCAAAACGAAATACAAAGCTTGGACTTTACCGGTAATGTAATATCATTATCGAACGACCCAAATGCAACTGCCATTGATCTATCTGGATACGATACGGATGCTACCGATGATTTCAGTGGAGACTTTAATGATTTGACAAACGTCCCTGCAAACTTGGATACGGATTCCACCGATGACTTTGATGGTGAGTGGACAAGCCTTGCCAACAGACCCGCTGGATTGGACGATGGTGACGACGATACGCAATTGACCGATGCACAAGTGGCAACCGCCGTAAACAACGAATTCCCGAACTTGGATACCGATGCCACCGATGATTTCGATGGAGAATGGACCAGCTTGAACAACATTCCTGCAGATATCGCAGATGGCGATGACGATACACAGTTGACGGATGCGCAAGTAGCAACTGCCGTGAACAACGAATTCCCGAACCTGGATACCGATGCCACCGACGATTTCGATGGCGAGTGGACAAGCTTGAACAACATTCCTGCGGATATCGCAGATGGCGATGACGATACACAATTGACCGATGCACAAGTAGCAACGGCAGTGAACAATGAGTTCCCGAACCTGGATACGGACAGTACCGATGACTTTGACGGGGAATGGACCAGCTTAAGCAATATTCCTGCGGACATTGCTGATGGTGATGACGATACACAGTTGACCGATGCACAAGTAGCAACGGCAGTGAACAACGAATTCCCGAATCTGGACACAGACTCCACCGATGACTTTGATGGCGAGTGGACAAGCTTGAACAACATACCTGCAGACATTGCAGATGGCGATGACGATACACAGTTGACGGATGCACAAGTTGCAACTGCCGTGAACAATGAATTTCCGAACCTGGATACCGATTCAACCGACGATTTCGATGGCGAGTGGACAAGCTTGAACAACATTCCTGCGGACATTGCAGATGGCGATGATGATACACAATTGACGGATGCGCAAGTAGCGACCGCCGTGAACAATGAGTTCCCGAACCTGGACACCGACTCCACCGACGACTTTAGTGGAAGTTTTAATGACTTAACCGATGTGCCCGCAAACTTGGACACCGACTCCACCGATGACTTCGATGGTGAATGGACAAGCTTGAACAACATACCTGCAGACATTGCTGATGGCGATGACGATACAACCTATACCGCTGGTACGGGTCTCACCCTTGTCGATACGGAGTTTTCCGTAAACGATTCAGAAGTCAATCCTGAATGGGGAAATATTACAGGAGTTCCCGCTAATCTGGATACCGATTCAACCGACGATTTTAGTGGAGACTTTAATGATCTGACTAACGTTCCAGCAAACTTGGATACAGACTCTACTGATGACTTTGACGGGGAATGGACAAGTTTGAACAACATTCCTGCGGATATCGCAGATGGTGATGACGATACACAGTTGACCGATGCACAAGTGGCAACCGCCGTGAACAACGAGTTCCCGAATCTGGACACAGACTCAACCGACGATTTTAGTGGAAGTTTTAATGACTTAACCGATGTGCCAGCAAACTTGGATACCGATTCCACCGACGACTTTGACGGGGAATGGACAAGCTTGAACAACATTCCTGCGGACATTGCAGATGGTGATGACGATACACAATTGACGGATGCGCAAGTGGCAACCGCAGTGAACAATGAGTTCCCAAATCTGGATACCGATGCCACCGACGATTTTAGTGGAGACTTTAATGATTTGACAAACGTTCCAGCCAATCTGGATACAGACGCTACCGATGATTTCGATGGAGAATGGACCAGCCTTGCCAACAGACCTGCCGGATTGGACGATGGTGACGACGATACACAGTTGACGGATGCTCAAGTTGCAACCGCCGTGAACAACGAATTCCCGAATCTGGATACAGACTCTACCGATGACTTTGATGGCGAATGGACAAGCCTTGCCAACAGACCTGCCGGATTGGACGACGGTGACGACGATACACAATTGACCGATGCACAAGTAGCAACTGCCGTGAACAATGAGTTTCCAAATCTGGATACCGATGCCACCGACGATTTTGATGGCGAGTGGACAAGTTTGAACAACATTCCTGCGGATATCGCAGATGGTGATGACGATACACAGTTGACCGATGCACAAGTGGCAACCGCAGTGAACAATGAGTTCCCGAACCTGGATACCGATTCAACCGACGATTTCGATGGCGAGTGGACCAGCTTGAACAACATACCTGCAGACATTGCCGATGGCGATGACGATACACAGTTGACGGATGCTCAAGTAGCAACGGCAGTGAACAATGAGTTCCCGAATCTGGACACAGACTCTACCGATGATTTTGACGGTGAATGGACAAGCTTGAACAATATTCCTGCAGACATTGCAGATGGTGACGACGATACACAGTTGACCGAAGCAGAAGTCGCAACGGCGGTGAACAACCAATTCCCGAATCTGGATACCGATTCAACCGACGACTTCGATGGCGAGTGGACAAGCTTGAACAACATTCCTGCAGACATTGCTGATGGCGATGACGATACAACCTATACCGCTGGTACGGGTCTCACCCTTGTCGATACGGAGTTTTCCGTGAACGATTCAGAAGTGAATCCCGAATGGGGAAATATCACAGGGGTTCCCGCCAATCTGGATACCGACTCCACCGACGACTTTGACGGTGAATGGACAAGCCTTGCCAACAGACCCGCTGGATTGGACGACGGTGACGACGATACACAATTGACCGATGCACAAGTAGCAACGGCAGTGAACAACGAGTTCCCGAATCTGGACACAGACTCTACCGATGATTTTAGTGGAAGCTTTAGTGACTTAACCGATGTGCCCGCAAACTTGGACACTGACTCCACAGACGACTTTGACGGGGAATGGACAAGTTTGAACAATATTCCTGCAGACATTGCAGATGGTGATGACGATACACAGTTGACCGATGCACAAGTAGCAACTGCCGTGAACAACGAATTTCCGAATCTGGATACTGACAGTACGGATGACTTTGATGGCGAGTGGACCAGCTTGAACAACATTCCTGCGGACATTGCCGATGGTGACGACGATACACAGTTGACGGATGCACAAGTGGCGACCGCCGTGAACAATGAGTTCCCGAACCTGGATACAGACTCAACCGACGATTTTAGTGGAAGTTTTAATGACTTAACCGATGTGCCAGCAAACTTGGACACCGACTCCACCGATGACTTCGATGGTGAGTGGACAAGCCTTGCCAACAGACCCGCTGGATTGGACGACGGTGACGACGATACACAATTGACGGACGCACAAGTGGCTACCGCAGTGAACAATGAGTTCCCGAACCTGGATACCGACTCCACCGACGACTTTAGTGGAAGTTTTAATGACTTAACCGATGTGCCCGCAAACTTGGACACCGACTCCACCGATGACTTCGATGGTGAGTGGACAAGCTTGAACAACATACCTGCAGACATTGCCGATGGCGATGACGATACACAGTTGACGGATGCACAAGTGGCAACCGCAGTGAACAATGAGTTCCCTAATCTGGATACAGACTCAACTGACGATTTTGATGGTGAGTGGACAAGCCTTGCCAACAGACCCGCTGGATTGGACGACGGTGACGACGATACACAATTGACCGATGCACAAGTGGCAACGGCAGTTAATAACGAGTTTCCAAATCTGGATACAGACTCTACCGATGATTTTACCGGTGACTTTAATGATTTGACAAACGTCCCTGCAAACTTGGATACGGATTCCACCGACGATTTTGATGGCGAATGGACAAGCTTGAACAATATTCCTGCAGACATTGCAGATGGTGACGACGATACACAGTTGACGGATGCGCAAGTAGCAACTGCCGTGAACAATGAGTTTCCGAACCTGGATACCGATGCCACCGACGATTTCGATGGCGAGTGGACAAGCTTGAACAACATTCCTGCGGATATCGCTGACGGTGACGACGATACACAATTGACCGATGCGCAAGTAGCAACGGCAGTGAACAATGAATTCCCGAACCTGGACACCGACTCTACCGATGATTTTAGTGGAAGTTTTAATGATTTAACCGATGTGCCCGCAAACTTGGACACCGACTCCACCGATGATTTTGACGGTGAGTGGACCAGCCTGAACAACATTCCTGCCGATATCGCAGACGGCGATGACGATACACAGTTGACGGATGCGCAAGTAGCAACAGCCGTGAACAACGAATTCCCGAACCTGGACACCGACTCCACTGATGACTTCGATGGTGAGTGGACAAGCCTGAACAACGTACCTGCAGACATTGCAGATGGCGATGACGACACAACCTATACCGCTGGTACGGGTCTCACCCTTGTCGATACGGAGTTTTCCGTGAACGATTCAGAAGTGAATCCCGAATGGGGAAATATCACAGGGGTTCCCGCTAATCTGGATACCGATTCAACCGACGACTTTGACGGGGAATGGACAAGCTTGAACAATATTCCTGCGGACATTGCCGATGGCGATGACGATACACAGTTGACCGATGCGCAAGTTGCAACGGCAGTGAACAATGAGTTCCCGAACTTGGATACAGACTCTACCGATGATTTTGATGGCGAATGGACAAGCTTGAACAACGTACCTGCAGACATTGCAGATGGCGATGACGATACACAGTTGACCGATGCTCAAGTAGCAACGGCAGTTAATAACGAATTCCCGAACCTGGATACCGATGCCACCGACGACTTTGATGGCGAGTGGACAAGCTTGAACAACATTCCTGCCGATATCGCAGAC
>NZ_JAGJEC010000012.1 GCF_018100785.1 Maribacter sp. MMG018
TGTAAGTTGTTCTATTATAGGGTCTTGAAAAGGGGCGTGGATTTTGTGTCAAAAAAAAGTGATTTTTTTCTTTTTAATTTAAAAAAGGGTCTTACATTTGCAGCCCGTTAGACGGATACCCATAGGGGTTCCGCGGGAAGGTCCTGGGGATCGCAACGTTCATTGTTTTTTGAAGTTTTACGGGGGCCGGAAAAGAAAAAATATTTTTTTTCAAAAAAGGTTGCCGGTTTAAAAAACAGTTGTATATTTGCACCCGCTTAGGCAATTGGCCGAGTGGTAAAACGGGGAACGGCGCAGTCCGGGAGACGTTTTTACAGGAGTGGAAGTTCATTGAAATATTGTGGAGAAAAGTCGTTTTTAGGAGGTTTAGGTCTTCTAGGGCGACGGTAGAAAAAGATAACAAAGAATTAGATCGAGAGAATCGGGGCCGTGGACGGATTCGGTAGTCGTTGGGACGAATATATACAGAACAACGATGAAGAGTTTGATCCTGGCTCAGGATGAACGCTAGCGGCAGGCCTAACACATGCAAGTCGAGGGGCAGCGGGAGAAAGCTTGCTTTCTTGCCGGCGACCGGCGCACGGGTGCGCACCGCGTATGGAACCTACCTTTTACAGGGGAATAGCCCAGGGAAACTTGGATTAATGCCCCGTAGTACCTATAGGGGGCATCTCTTATAGGTTAAAGGCTTCGGCCGGTAGAAGATGGCCATGCGTCCCATTAGCTGGATGGTAAGGTAACGGCTTACCATGGCTACGATGGGTAGGGGCCCTGAGAGGGGGATCCCCCACACTGGTACTGAGACACGGACCAGACTCCTACGGGAGGCAGCAGTGAGGAATATTGGACAATGGGCGGGAGCCTGATCCAGCCATGCCGCGTGCAGGAAGAATGCCCTATGGGTAGTAAACTGCTTTTATACGGGAAGAAAAAAGGGTACGTGTACCCTACTGACGGTACCGTAAGAATAAGGACCGGCTAACTCCGTGCCAGCAGCCGCGGTAATACGGAGGGTCCGAGCGTTATCCGGAATTATTGGGTTTAAAGGGTCCGTAGGCGGGCCGGTAAGTCAGGGGTGAAAGTCTGTAGCTCAACTATAGAATTGCCTTTGATACTGCTGGTCTTGAGTTATGGTGAAGTTGGCGGAATATGTAGTGTAGCGGTGAAATGCATAGATATTACATAGAACACCGATTGCGAAGGCAGCTGACTAACCATATACTGACGCTGATGGACGAAAGCGTGGGGAGCGAACAGGATTAGATACCCTGGTAGTCCACGCCGTAAACGATGGATACTAGCTGTCCGGGTCCTTGAGACCTGGGCGGCCAAGCGAAAGTGATAAGTATCCCACCTGGGGAGTACGTTCGCAAGAATGAAACTCAAAGGAATTGACGGGGGCCCGCACAAGCGGTGGAGCATGTGGTTTAATTCGATGATACGCGAGGAACCTTACCAGGGCTTAAATGCATATTGACAGGGGTAGAGATACCTTTTCCTTCGGGCAATTTGCAAGGTGCTGCATGGTTGTCGTCAGCTCGTGCCGTGAGGTGTCAGGTTAAGTCCTATAACGAGCGCAACCCCTACCGTTAGTTGCCAGCATGTCATGATGGGGACTCTAACGGGACTGCCGGTGCAAACCGTGAGGAAGGTGGGGATGACGTCAAATCATCACGGCCCTTACGTCCTGGGCCACACACGTGCTACAATGGCAGGTACAGAGAGCAGCCACTGGGCGACCAGGAGCGAATCTATAAAACCTGTCACAGTTCGGATCGGGGTCTGCAACTCGACCCCGTGAAGCTGGAATCGCTAGTAATCGGATATCAGCCATGATCCGGTGAATACGTTCCCGGGCCTTGTACACACCGCCCGTCAAGCCATGGAAGCCGGGAGTGCCTGAAGTCCGTCACCGCAAGGAGCGGCCTAGGGCAAGATCGGTAACTAGGGCTAAGTCGTAACAAGGTAGCCGTACCGGAAGGTGCGGCTGGAACACCTCCTTTCTAGAGATTGTCCTTTTGAAGGACGGTCCCCGACGACTGTCGGAAGAGGTCTTCGGTCCCGTTTTTTCGATTTATACAATGATTTGTTGTTTTTTTAAAAAGAAAGTTTCTCCGCGATAACGATATATACAAATACGGATCTTCTTACGGGGAGTGAAGTAGGGACAGTCCCATAGCTCAGCTGGTTAGAGCGCTACACTGATAATGTAGAGGTCGGCAGTTCGAGTCTGCCTGGGACTACGAGCCCCCTGAAAGGGGAGACGTTCATTGATTGAAGTATTGGAAATTCTGGAAGTTGGGTCAACTGTCAACTGTAAAGCGGCAACGGGCCACTTGCAGGAAACGGGGGATTAGCTCAGCTGGCTAGAGCGCCTGCCTTGCACGCAGGAGGTCATCGGTTCGACTCCGATATTCTCCACGATCCGCGAAGCGGAAGAACGTTCATTGACATATTGGAACAGGGAATATATAGGGACATAGGTCCTTGTATAGACCTAAAAAGAAAGAAACACGAATCTTTATTAAGAGTAAAGAGTACGAATAGAATAAAAGGAAAGGCGACAAGCTGGAAAAGGGCGTATGGGGAATGCCTAGGCTCTCAGAGGCGAAGAAGGACGTGATAAGCTGCGAAAAGCCGCGGGGATCGGCACACACGATATGATCCGCGGATATCCGAATGGGGCAACCCGGCATGTTGAAGACATGTCATGCCGTAAGGCAAGCAAACCCGGTGAACTGAAACATCTAAGTAGCCGGAGGAGGAGAAAACAAAAGTGATTCCGATAGTAGCGGCGAGCGAAATCGGATTAGTCCAAACCAATGTTGTTCCGGCAATATTGGGGTTGTAGGACCACGACATTCGAGATGCGATGAACTAGAACGCTTTGGAAAGAGCGGCCATAGACGGTGATAGCCCGGTATAGGTAAAGGACATTTAGATAGTGGTATCCTGAGTAGTGCGGGGCACGTGAAACCCTGTATGAATCCGGCGGGACCATCCGCCAAGACTAAATACTCCTGAGAGACCGATAGTGAACCAGTACCGTGAGGGAAAGGTGAAAAGAACCGTGAATAACGGAGTGAAATAGATCCTGAAACCATACGCTTACAAGCGGTCGGAGCCCTTCGGGGTGACGGCGTGCCTTTTGCATAATGAGCCTACGAGTTACTTTTACTGGCAAGGTTAAGTTCTTCAGGAACGGAGCCGTAGCGAAAGCGAGTCTTAATAGGGCGCCACAGTCAGTAGTAGTAGACGCGAAACCGTGCGATCTACCCATGGGCAGGTTGAAGCTGTGGTAACACATAGTGGAGGACCGAACCCGTTGACGTTGAAAAGTCTTGGGATGACCTGTGGGTAGGGGTGAAAGGCCAATCAAGCTCGGAAATAGCTCGTACTCCCCGAAATGCATTTAGGTGCAGCGTGTTATTAGTTTCATAGAGGTAGAGCTACTGATTGGATGCGGGGGCTTCACCGCCTACCAATTCCTGACAAACTCCGAATGCTATGAAATGATGTAACGCAGTGAGGGCATGGGTGCTAAGGTCCATGTCCGAGAGGGAAAGAACCCGGACCATCGGCTAAGGTCCCCAAATATATGCTAAGTTGACAAAACGCGGTGGAACTGCATTGACAGCCAGGATGTTGGCTTGGAAGCAGCCATTCATTTAAAGAGTGCGTAACAGCTCACTGGTCGAGCGGTTCCGCATGGATAATGATCGGGCATAAGCATATTACCGAAGCCATGGCTTTGTATTTATACAAGGGGTAGGGGAGCATTGTAGTTGCGTTGAAGGTGTACCTGCGAGGGATGCTGGAGCGGCTACAAACGAAAATGTAGGCATAAGTAACGATAATGCGGGCGAGAAACCCGCACGCCGAAAGACCAAGGTTTCCCCAGCTATGCTAATCAGCTGGGGGTCAGTCGGGACCTAACGCGAACCCGAAAGGGGTAGTGGATGGACAACGGGTTAATATTCCCGTACCCGCCCGCGCTAAAAGTGACGGAGGCGAGAATTTGGTGCGTGCTGACGGAATAGCACGTTGAAGGGAGCGGTAACGCCCCGATAGTACACCGAGGCTACGGCCAAGGTGATAATCCAGAGTATCGACTTCCAAGAAAAGCAAGCGAGGCGGCCCGTACCGTAAACCGACACAGGTGGTCGGGATGAGTATTCTAAGGCGCTCGAGAGATTCATGGCTAAGGAACTAGGCAAAATAGACCCGTAACTTCGGGAGAAGGGTCGCCCCCTTATGGGGGGCCGCAGTGAAGAGGTCCAGGCGACTGTTTATCAAAAACACAGGGCTCTGCAAATTCGAGAGAAGAAGTATAGGGCCTGACACCTGCCCGGTGCCGGAAGGTTAAGAGGAGATGTCAGCTTCGGCGAAGCATTGAATTGAAGCCCCGGTAAACGGCGGCCGTAACTATAACGGTCCTAAGGTAGCGAAATTCCTTGTCGGGTAAGTTCCGACCTGCACGAATGGTGCAACGATCTGGACACTGTCTCGGCCATGAGCTCGGTGAAATTGTAGTATCGGTGAAGATGCCGGTTACCCGCAGTGGGACGAAAAGACCCCGTGCACCTTTACTATAGCTTCGTATTGACCTTGGTCAAACAATGTGTAGGATAGCTGGGAGGCTTTGAATCTGCGTCGCCAGGCGTGGAGGAGCCGTTGTTGAAATACCAGCCTTTGTTTGATCGGGGCCTAACCCTCCAAGAGGGAACAGTGCGTGGTGGGTAGTTTGACTGGGGTGGTCGCCTCCAAAAGAGTAACGGAGGCTTCTAAAGGTGCCCTCAATACGGTTGGCAATCGTGTGTAGAGTGCAATGGCACAAGGGCGCTTGACTGAGAGACATACAGGTCGACCAGGTTGGAAACAAGAGCATAGTGATCCGGTGGTTCCGCATGGAAGGGCCATCGCTCAAAGGATAAAAGGTACGCCGGGGATAACAGGCTGATCTCCCCCAAGAGCTCATATCGACGGGGGGGTTTGGCACCTCGATGTCGGCTCGTCACATCCTGGGGCTGGAGAAGGTCCCAAGGGTTGGGCTGTTCGCCCATTAAAGTGGCACGCGAGCTGGGTTCAGAACGTCGTGAGACAGTTCGGTCTCTATCTACTGCGGGCGTTAGAAATTTGAGTGGATCTGACCCTAGTACGAGAGGACCGGGTTGGACTGACCGCTGGTGCACCAGTTGTCCCGCCAGGGGCATTGCTGGGTAGCTATGTCGGGACTGGATAAGCGCTGAAAGCATATAAGCGCGAAACCGGCCACAAGATGAGATTTCTTTAAAGGGCCGTGGGAGATGACCACGTCGATAGGCCATAGGTGGAAGTGCAGCAATGTACGCAGCCGAGTGGTACTAATTGCCCGTCAGGCTTGCGCATGCCCCCGTCCACGGGCGGGGGCACAGACTCCTTTTTTTAAAACGTATTTCTTTGCCGCAAGGCATCGTGCTTCCTTCTTTCAAGGTACCTGTTCCATTATTATGTCATTTATCTCCGATGCCCTAGGGCCAAGGATTAAGATATTGAAAACTTAGGTGGCCATGGCGACGGGGCACACCCCTTACCATTCCGAACAGGGAAGTTAAGACCGTTTGCGCCGATGGTACTGCTATACCAAGTGGGAGAGTAGGTAGCCGCCTTCTTCGAAACCCCCTTCACTTTTTGTGAAGGGGGTTTTTTTATGC
>NZ_JAGJEC010000013.1 GCF_018100785.1 Maribacter sp. MMG018
GAGCCAGAAAGTATATCGAAAAGCAAAAGAAAATTTTCACTTATACCATATAATCCTGCCATTTAACCAGTAGGTATTTTTCTTTTCCCTGTTCTTTTATTTTAAAAAAACCGAACTCATAAACAAACAGGTAAACATCACCCTTTTTGTTTTTCCAATAATGGGTAAAGAATTTAGGGTCGAAACCGAGCTTTAACAATACCTCTGACCTCACCGTTACCTTACCACCTTTATTATACCCTTTTAATATTTTTCGATTCAGCTTTAATTGGTTATCTACCTTGTTATAAAAGCGTTCTGGACTTTCTTTTGATCTTTGGTATTGGTAGGCACTTTTACAATGTAGGTCGCAATATTTCTTATCGGTTCTTCCATGTAGTCGTTTTGAACAATAAAGACACTCGTGCTGTATTCTCATCTGTACCATACTTAAACGACTCATTATGCGAATATTATTCGCTTAAGATACGATTAAATTGATTAATCGGGCTACATTGTTACCAAACAAGTGTACATGAAACCTGTTATTGTCTTTTTTTTAAAAATTTCAGAGAAGGGGGAAAAACTGCTCTTGATAAAGTTTCCGTATGATATAGAACTGAACGAATACCTAAAAAAGTTCAACGGTATTCGTTGGAGCGTAGCGTTCACAAGCTTTTATCTACCCTATTCCAAAACCAACACGCACGCTCTTTTTCAGTATTTAAGAAAAGGGGCATATTATATCGATTATAGCCAGCTTAAAAAGTATACCAACGTAGCAAAAGGTACGCCCAGGCCTCAAAAAGCTCAAAAAAAGACGGTCGTATTATCGGCACAAAACCAAAAGCGGTTCAAGCAATATGTGTCTTATTTACAAGGTCTTCGCCTTAGCCCGAGCACGATCAAGGTATATTCGAATTTTACCAAGCTCTTTCTGGATCATGTAGGCGACCTGCCCAATACCCAAATTACCAACGACCACTTTCGGAAATTTATCGAAGATATCGTAACAGAGCGGCGTTACAGTATTAGTAGCCACCGGCAGCTTATCGGCGCCCTCAATCATTTTTGCTCTCTTTTTTTAAACGGTACATTTAACGATAATGGCCTTAAAAGACCTAAGAAAAACAAGAGGTTGCCCACGGTTCTGAGCCAACAAGAAATAATTCTGCTCATAAGGTCTACGCCCAACCTGAAACATAGGGCGATAATTGCCCTACTCTACTCGGCAGGCCTTCGAATAGGCGAATGTATAAACCTTAAATTAGCCGACATTGATATTGATAGGATGCAGGTAAGAATAAACCAGGGAAAAGGTAGAAAAGACCGCTACGTAGTTTTAGCCAAAAGCTTTTTGCCACTATTGCAAAATTACTTGGCCACCTACACCCCCACCACTTTTTTCATAGAAGGAAACCAAGGACGACAATACACCGCTTCGAGCGTTCGAAAATTTTTTAACAAGACCTGCTTGGCCTCGGGCATTACCAAAAAAATAACACCCCATACATTACGACACTCTTTTGCCACCCACTTAATAGAAAACGGTGTTGGTTTAAGGTATATACAAGAACTACTGGGCCACTCAAAGCCAGAAACAACCATGATCTACACACATGTTGCGCAAAAGGACCTATTGCAGGTAAGAAGCCCGTTGGACATTGCCGTAGAAAAAATAACAAAAGCCGCTAAGCGAGAACAAAATGTCTCGATAGCCCGGCACAAAAAAGGATAAAAGTGTAAATTAGGGGTGATATAACAAGTTGTGTGCAAGCTGAAAAATGAACTTCAAAATCGACATAGAACAATTTAAAAAGCAAATTGAAGCCTTCAAGAAAGAATCGGCTGAATTGGGAAATGTAATAAACCCAATACTTGACAATTTCGATTTGAATAAACAAGAAACACTTGAAGTTTGCCAAATTGGAAAGTTTGCGTTCAAAATTGATTCTGATATTAGAATTGTTGATAAACCACAACCACCAAATCCTGATTTCATTATTGAACTAAACGATAAGCTAATTGGACTTGAACACACTCAAATTCTGACAGAAGACGCTCAAAGATATTTTAGAGTTAAAACACTCTTGGACTATGCGGAACAAAAATTTGAACAAAAATATCCGAATATAAACGTTCACGCGACTATTTCAGTAGAAAATGACGAATGGAATTACTCACAAAAGGACAAACCAAAATTGGCGGAACAAATTGCTGATTATGTAGAATGGACTCGACTGGAAAAGGACTTTGAATTACCCGAAAAAATAACAAAAATAAGAACAACAAGACATTCCCAAGTTTCATTTTCATACAAAGAAAAAAATTGGCAAGCGGAATACTTAACAAGAGAACGTCTGAAAACAGAAATAGAAAAAAAAGAATCCAAAATTTCAGGATATAAAACAAGTGAAAAACAACTAACTGAATTATGGTTAGTCCTATTAATGGGTTCACTTTCTTCTGTATCTTATGAATTAAACGAATCAGAAAATTATCAAATGGAATCAAAGTTTGACCGAGTATATTTAATGGCTGACTTTGACGCTAAAATTTTAAGAATAAAGTGAGAAAAGCCAGCACACAACAATGTATAACCGCAATTACGGCGGATTCGACTACGTCCGAATCCACTCGGAATTACTAAAGTCTGTGCTAAACCGAAAATTAACGCATATCAACCCGTAACTGACGGTTATACGTGACCGTTAGCATACATTTAAAAAAAATTGAAAGAAATTAATCACCTTTATCATTTCACAGATAGATTCTGCGTAATATCATCAATCCTATTAGATGGGTTTAAACCATCATATACCTCTGAAAAATTTGGAGAAAGGAATATTTTAGTTCCGATGGTCTCATTTATGAACGTTCAACTAAGAGATGTTGGACAGAATGAAGTCGTGGATTATGGAAGTTATGGAATTGGTATTCGTAGAGATTATGCTACTGAAATTGCTATAAATCCTGTTTGCTATGTTTACGAAAATAGCATTGTTGAAAATACAATCAAAAATCTACACGATTTATCAATAGTACCACAAATTATCAAACTAGCTAAGGAAAGTATTCTTGACAAAGTTAATTCAGATAAGAAAATTCTTGAATTTATAAAGTTAAAACCAGAGCCAATTTCAGAAGTTAAAAATTTACTTGATTCGATAAGTAAAGAAACTTCACCTGAATTAATTGATTCACTCAATGAATTAGCAACTAAAATATATGAAAATGCGTATTACCAACTATTACTATCTAAACCGTATAAAGTGAAAAATAAAGCGGGAGATACAAGAATAGCGTATAATGAACGAGAGTGGAGATTTGGATATAAAGAGTTGGGATATGTTATGGAAACGGACATAAACGGAAAAAAGAACAAAGATTTCGTTAATTGGAAATCCAAATGTAAACCTCATTTTAGTGAAGAAAATTACAGACTGAAAATAGACATTGAAAATATTAGTCACATAATAGTCAAAGAGGATAAAGAAAAAGAAAAAGTACTCGAATTATTGTATCAAAACAACGAAAAATCAGTAATTGATAATTTAATTAAATCCAAAAAGTTGACTATCGGAAAATTGACAGAACTCAAAGATAATGCGGAATAAAAACGTATGCTAACAATGCCTATAATTAATACGGGTTTTGGGGCTTAACGCCAAGTTTAGGTATAATTATGATGTCCGCCAAATCTTTTGGATTTGGTTTTTTAAATAGAAAAAATAAAAACAAACAAAAAGATTTGGCTAATCGCTTAAACGGAAACAAAAGCGCACTTTTATTCCCGTACTAATCATAGCCGAGACCGTTGTGGTGCATATGAAAAGACAACTGTATAAATACTTTATCACCATATTGCTTATTGTCGTTTCTGGCTGCAAAAACGAAAAGCAACAGGGCAAAAACATTAATTTGATTGAAAAAGTTGAGTCAAATAATGAAGATAATACGGTTGCCTTACAATTTGCTGAATTTGACGATTATCTAAGTCTTTTAAAACGTGTTGACGAGATAGTTTGCAATGATAGCGTCCCAGTTGTCAAAATGAGGATTAATGATGCTACATTTATCCACAAAGTATCAACGCCTTGTTGGGACAAAATAGGTGATATCCTTATCAAACAAAAAAATGTACTGATCGTGCATGATGATAGTATTGAGAAAAGATTCACTAATCCCTGGATGTGCAAAAAGTTTGGGCTTTCCAAATTAGGATCTGTTTTGGAAAAAGATATATCAAATAATGGAAAAGACGAAAATTGGAGTGAAAGTCCTGCCAAACATATACTTTCGATTTCTGTTTCAGATGATAGCGTAAATAAGCTCCAACCAATTTTTTTGGAACTATGCAGAACTTACGAACGGAATTTTATAAATTCAGACTTAAGGATATGGCTCACGGATTATGTGCCCTATTTCGAACTGCCACCACCACCGCCAGAAGGACCTGAAGATATAGAGGAAATAGAGTTTGTGGAATAAATACGCACCACAACACAACCTATAAACAATACGCGCTTAGGGCTTTACCAAAGGTTTGCGTATTTTTATAAAGTCCGCAAAATCTTTGGGATTTTGCTCTGGACAGAAAAAAATAAATCAAAACAAAAAGATTTCGCTATGTGCGTGGCGGAAAGCAAACGCTAGTTTGCTCCCGTACTGTTCATAGCCCAACCGTTACCTGTAATTATGAAAAAAATCCTGCTAACCATATTACTAATTCCATTTTTGACTTATTCCCAGTCATCGAAAACCTATTTGGAATTAGTTGATGACGCAAAGACAAAGAAAAGCGCGGAACAGATTGAGAAACTAATAATCGGAACGTGGGAATTTCAAAAATTGACGGATAAAAATGGAAAAGTAATTGCGGAAGTAAAACATTTCGTGAACGACACAATTACTGCAACGGAATATGTTTTTCGACCAAATATGCGAATTAAAAAAAACAAAACGTACGAATTATTTGGTTGTGAAAATGCGGAAAATTGTGAAAGTGGAAAATGGGAATATGACTCATATGCAAAGATTTTTAGAATGACTTTTGACAAACCGAAATACAACGTACCGATTGACAAACTCGCACCTGGACTTTTGGAACAATTAAAAAAATCTGGTTCATTAATTGAGTTTACGAAAAACGAAATAGAAATAGCGGAAATCACTCAAACGGAATTGAAAGTATTTGAATTTTTAGAAAGTGATGGAACGGAATTAGAATATAATTTAAAAGTTTATAAGAAAAAATAACTACAGGTAACAATGCCTATAATTCATTTTGCCTTACTGCAAACTTCAAAAGAATTACTACCTTGAACATTAATAACAGGCTGATAGTTTAGTACAGGTCAGTTTTGCTCGCCATCCTAGCGCGCCTCAGCAAGTTTGCGGTTCGATTTCGGCGCGGGCCCTTGGCACAAAACTGCTCAACCAAAACAGAATCATAGCCAGG
>NZ_JAGJEC010000014.1 GCF_018100785.1 Maribacter sp. MMG018
CGATGTTACATTGGAGATAGCTGCGGGAGCAGTAGGTAATACTGAGCTTGGAGCGGATGCGGTAACCAGTGATAAAATATTGGACGGAACGATTGCCTCGGGCGATATCGCTGCCGGTGCGGTAAATGCAGTCACTATAAATAACGATGTGGCTGGGTCAGGTTTAACACAAAATGCCACAACAGGTGCTTTGGAGGTTAATGAATCCGTATTGGCCGATGGAAGTCTTACGTCGCCAAACAGTACAATAACATTGGGTGGTACGCCTGCGAATTCAATTTTCGAGGATGTAACTATGGACGTGGATGTTTCGGCATTAACTGGAGATGGGGATATAACATCTACCGATGGAACAATAGCTATTGCAGGCGGAAATGCTTCTACCCTTGGAGATGTGACCTTGGATGTAGCGGATAACGCGATTACAAATGCGAAGATGGCGGACAATGCCATTACCACCGATGAGTTGGCAACAGGCGCAGTTCAGTCCAGTGATATATTGGATGGTACAATAACTACAACTGATATTGCCGATGATGCCGTTTCTTTAGAGAAATTGGCGAACGGAACAGCGGACGGCCAAGTAATGCAATGGGATGATACAACCTCTTCCTGGACCTTGGTAGACCTTGGTTCGGTAACGGTAACGGAAAACGATGGTGTAATCGGTAACGAGGTAACCGGGGCTACAGATGGTACATTGACGCTCTCTGGGTTAGGAACGACGGTGAGTCCTTTAACATTGGGGATAACGGCAGGTGGTGTTTCTGCGGTGCAGCTCGCCGATGATGCTGTAAATGCTGAAAAGATAAATAGCGATGTAGCTGGAACGGGATTGGTACAGAATGCATCAGGTGCATTGGATGTGGATGTTTCTGCTTTGACGGGAGATGGTAGTATCACTTCTAGCGATATAGATGTTACAGGAGGTGTGAATTCCACATTGAATGATGTAACATTGACCATAGCGGATAACGCGATCACAAATGCGAAGATGGCTGATGATGCCATTACCACTGATGAGCTGGCAAATGGTGCTGTAGGCTTAGAAAACATAGCAGCAGGTTCTAATGCGGGAGATTTAATACAATGGAACGGTACCAATTGGGAACATGTAGCTCCAAGTACGTTAATACCGGCAACAACGGTATCCAATACAAGTAGTGTAAATACTTTGACTACAACGGTAAATGGTGTCACCGGAACAGGAGTTCCTATGGTAAATAGTAATGCATTAAGTATAAATGGAAGTAACGAGTTGGTAAGTACTGTAAATGGAGTGGTTTCAAATAATGTAAGTTTGAGTCCTTATTTGGATAATACAGATGACCAGGATGCCGATGAGGTTGCTTTCGATGATAGTAGCGCATCACTAGGCGCAACGGATGTACAAGGGGCAATCGAAGCACTGGCAAGTGCACCCGATAATGATACCCAGTATACGGCAGGCGACGGATTGAACCTGGATGTGAGCAATGAGTTCACGGCAGTAGCCAGTCCGGATGCTAACAATGCCTTGGAAGTTCGTGGCAATGGTATTTATGCTACAGATACAGATGATCAGGACGCCGATGAGGTTGCTTTCGATGATAGTAGCGCATCACTAGGTGCAACGGATGTACAGGGGGCAATCGAAGCACTGGCAAGTGCACCCGATAACGATACCCAGTATACG
>NZ_JAGJEC010000015.1 GCF_018100785.1 Maribacter sp. MMG018
GCGTTCAATTCCACAGCTAATTTTGAGAAGACTTTTTTAACTTCAGGAGATTCGCCTTCTTTGGAAAAGTATTCTATTTTTTCCAATAATTGGGAACTGTATTCTTGGTTTAGGTTCCCCCATATTTTGCTTAAATTCTGTGATATAGTATTAGCCAATTCAAGTTTATCTGCCGCAAGATATTTATAGTTCGGTTCAATCATATTCATGGAGCCAAGATAAATTTTGAATGAACCTTCGTTAAATGATTTGACTTTTTTCTTATTAGATTCTGTTTCCTCCAAGTCAGGTACATAATGTTGAAAGTAGAGCTCCGAGGTATTTGTCGTTTCTACTATGGCTCTTTTCAAAATTTCAATTATTTCATTACTATAAAATTTATTTTCACTTTCGGAACTACCTCCATACAAGCTAAACAAATTTGGTAATGAGCCTTTAAACTCTCCAAAATTGTCGAACTGCTCCAACATGTTTAAAGAGTCCGTTGGATTAATACTAGGTAGTGAAGTCATTATTTTTTTGAAAGCAGCTGAAGTTTTTTTGTCCCTTAACCGCGGTAATGAAAACGTGTCCATTTTCTTTAGTCCTTGGAGAACTTCAAATCCCTTTTGCAAGTCTTCATTTGTCCATTCTTTTCCAATTTCTGGAAGTCCAGATTCACTAAAATCGATACTAGCTTTTGTCTTCCCCTCTTTGTTTTGACAGGAACAAAGATTAAATGATAATAAAACTGAAATTAGGATGACTTTTATTTTCATAATTATAGCTAACGGT
>NZ_JAGJEC010000016.1 GCF_018100785.1 Maribacter sp. MMG018
CAACTTTTTGCACAGCTGGGCACTTACGACTCGGGAGGAACATGGTCCCCAGTCCCTGACGGAGCGGGCACCTACACCTATACCGTACCGGCTACCGCGCCCTGTACCGAAAATGCCACCGCACAGGTGATAGTCACCGAACAGGCAAAGCCCAATGCGGGAAGCGATGGGACACTGACGATCTGTAAAGACGAAAAAGTGACCGAGGCTCAACTTTTTGCACAACTCGGTGGTGACCCAGATACCACTGGAACATGGAGCCCCGCCCTAGACGGTGCCGGAACCTATACCTATACCGTACCGGCTACCGCACCCTGTAGCGAGGATGCCACCGCACAGGTGGTGGTCACCGAACAGGCAAAGCCCAATGC
>NZ_JAGJEC010000017.1 GCF_018100785.1 Maribacter sp. MMG018
GGCGGTTACGGTATAGGTATAGGTTCCGGCGCCGTCAGGGACTGGGGACCATGTTCCTCCCGGGTCGTAAGTGCCCAGCTGTGCAAAAAGTTGTGCCTCGGTCACTTTTTCATCTTTACAGATCGTCAGGGTACCATCGCTGCCCGCATTGGGCTTGGCCTGTTCGGTGACCACCACCTGTGCAGTGGCATCCTCGGTACAGGGTGCGGTAGCCGGTACGGTATAGGTATAGGTGCCCGCTCCGTCAGGGGCGGGGCTCCATGTTCCAGTGGTATCTGGGTCACCACCGAGTTGTGCAAAAAGTTGAGCCTCGGTCACTTTTTCGTCTTT